>DHAE01000027.1 GCA_002397315.1 Comamonadaceae bacterium UBA4962 | reverse complement strand
GCGGTTGCTGATGAAGGCGGGCAGTTCGCGGTGCGTCTTCACGTCCACGGGCTTCGGGTAGGCGGCGGTGTGGCAGAACGACTGCATCACCATGTCGGCCGAGAAGCCCAGGCAGGCCAGGTCCTTCAGCTCGTCGCGCGTCATGGGGCCGGTGGTGTCCTGGCTGCCCACGGTGGTCATCTTCGGCTCGCAGTACGTGCCCGGGCGCACGCCCTGGCCTTCCGGCAGGCCGACGGCGCGGCCGACCATCTTCTGCGCCAGCGTGAAGCCGGCCTTGGATTCGGCGGGCGCCTGCGGCAGGCGGAACGCGGTGGACGCGGGCAGGCCCAGGAATTCGCGGGCCTTGGTGGTCAGCGAGCGGCCGATGATCAGGTTGATGCGGCCGCCGGCGCGCACTTCGTCGAGCAGCACGTCGCTCTTGAGCTGGAACTCGGCCACGGTCTCGCCGTTGCGCACCAGCTTGCCTTCATAGGGCAGCACGTCGATCACGTCGCCCATCTCCAGCCTGGAGACATCAACTTCGATCGGCAGCGAGCCCGAATCTTCCTGCGTGTTGAAGAAGATGGGAGCGATCTTGCCGCCCAGCGTGACGCCGCCGAAGCGCTTGTTCGGAACGAACGGGATGTCGGCGCCCGTGGCCCAGATCACGCTGTTGGTGGCCGACTTGCGCGACGAGCCCGTGCCCACCACGTCGCCCACGTAGGCCACGATGTGGCCCTTTTTCTTCAGGTCCTCGATGAACTGCATCGGGCCGCGCTTGCCGTCTTCCTCGGGCTTGAAGGCCGCGTCGGGGCGCGTGTTCTTCAGCATGGCGAGGTAGTGCAGCGGGATGTCCGGGCGGCTCCAGGCGTCGGGCGCGGGCGACAGGTCGTCGGTGTTGGTCTCGCCGGGCACCTTGAAGACGGTGACGGTGATCTTCTTCTCGACTTCCGGGCGGCTCGTGAACCACTCGGCATCGGCCCACGACTGCATCACTTCCTTGGCCTTGGCGTTGCCGGCCTTGGCCTTCTCGGCCACGTCGTTGAAGAAGTCGAACATCAGCAGCGTCTTCTTCAGCGCTTCGGCGGCCACGCCCGCCACTTCGGCGTCGTCCAGCAGTTCGATCAGCGGGTGCACGTTGTAGCCGCCCACCATGGTGCCCAGCAGCTCGGTGGCCTTGGCCTTGGAGATCAGGCCGACCTTCACGTCGCCGTGCGCCACGGCGGCCAGGAAGCTGGCCTTGACCTTGGCGGCGTCGTCCACGCCGGGAGGCACGCGGTGCGTGAGCAGGTCCAGCAGGAAGGCGTCTTCGCCGGCGGGCGGGTTCTTGATCAGCTCGATCAGGTCGGCGACCTGTTTGGCATCGAGCGGCAGCGGCGGGATGCCCAGGGCGGCGCGCTCGGCCACGTGGTCACGGTAGGCTTTCAACATCATGTTCTCCGGTGGGTTCAATCTTGGATTTCTTGGGGCAATGCTCCGTCCGGCGGGCGCCCTCTAGGCGCTCGCTCCGTCGCTCCGTACGCCGCGCGGCGTGCCCTTGGCGCTTACTTGGCGGGTGCCTCGGCGGCCGGCGCAGCGCCCGCCGGCGCAGCGCCCGCCGGCGCAGCGCCCGCCGGGGCGGCTGCCGCGGCCGGTGCCGGCGCGTCCAGCAGGCCGGGCTGCGGATTCTTGCGGATGGATTCGGTGACGGCGACCTGCTGGGGGCTCATGCATTCGTCGGCCAGGCGCTGGCCCAGCTTCTGGTTCATCAGCATGGACTTGTTGGCGATCTGGATCCAGACGGCACCTTCCTTCTGGTCCTCCAGGCGCACCGCGCCCGTGCTGGTGGCCACGGGCGTCATGCGGTAGTGGAAGCCCTTGCCGGCCACCTGGAAGTAGCCGGGCGACTTGGGATCGGCGGCGATGTCGACCGAGGCGCCCAGTTCGCAGGGGATGTGGCCGGTGTGCACGCGCTGGGCGATGTCCAGCTCGGCGGGGCTGAGCGCGGCTTCGGCGGCGATCAGGCCGGAGGCCACCTGGTTGGTGGCGCTCTTGAGCTGCGCGCGGCTGCTTTGCGGACGGGCCTTGGCGACCTGCGTGGGCGCGGCCTTCTTGGCTTCCTTGGAAGAAGACTTGGAGGCCTGCGCGCTCTTGGCGGCCGGCTTGCGGGCGGCTTCGGACTTCTTGGCCGGTTCGGACTTCGCGGCGGCCTTGGCGGCTGGCTTGGCCGGGGCCGCGTCCTGCGCCATCACCAGCGCGGGGGTCAGCACCATGAGGGCGGAAGCGATGAGTTGTTTCATGGGGGCTCCAGCAAGGGAGGGTCGTGGGGAACGTGGAAAAAAGGCAGCGGGCGGAGTGCGGTCGTCAGGCAGCACCTGCTCCGGCGGATTCGAACCAGGCCCGTGCTGCGGTAGGCAGCGCGCGGCCGGTCTGGTGCGCACGTTCCAGCACCTGCCAGAAATAGCGGTAGCTGGCCCGGTCGTGCAGAACGCCGTCCACGCTGATGGGGGCCCATGCGGCGTGCTCGGCGGCGGAAAGGATGGTGGCGGCCTGTGCGATCTCGTCCTGCGCGGGCGCGAAGGCCTCCAGGATCGGACGGATCTGGGCCGGATGGATGCTCCACATGCGCGTGTAGCCGAACTCGCGCGCGGCGCGGCCGGCCGCGGCGCGCAGTGCGGCGGCATCGCTGAATTCGGTCACCACGCAGTGCGAGGGCACCTTGCCATGGGCATGGCAGGCGGCCGCGATCTCGAGCTTGGCGCGCACCACGAGCGGATGCTCGAACTGGCCCTGCACGCCCATGGCGCTTGCCGGGATCGCTCCGCCGTGGGCGGAGACGAAATCCATGAGGCCGAAGCTGATCGACTCCACGCGCGGATGGGCCGCGATCTCGAAGGCCCGGTGCACGGCGGCCGGAGACTCGATGAGCACGTGCAGCGGCAGCGCGGTGGCGCCCGCGGCGTTCACGGCCCGCTCGGCGCGCAGCACGTCGTCCACGGATTCGACCTTCGGGACCATGAGGTGGGCGAGTTGGTGCCCGGCCTCGCCCGCGATGGTGGCGACGTCGTGCGCGAAGGCGGGGTGATCGACGGTGTGCACCCGGGCCGCCACGCGGGCCCCGGGCTGCGCGTCGCGGGCGAGCGCGGCGACCAGCTCGGCATGGGCGCGCTCCTGGCCGGCGGGGGCGCCGTCCTCGCAGTCGAGCGTCACGTCGAACACGCAGCGGCCGAACTCGGCCGCCATCTCCGCCTGCAGCTGCAGGCTCTTGCGCATGCGCACCTCGACGCCGCTGTAGTGGTCGCAGACCGGCAGCCGCGCGGCCGCGGCCTGGGCGCCCAGCAGCACCGCGGCGGGATGGAGGGCGGAGGGGACGGCAGCAGCCATGGCGGAGGTCATGCGGCGCGCCGCGCGACGATGAACATGCGCGGGAAGGCGAGCAGGCGCTGCCCGTCGGCCCGCACGGGATAGGCGGCATCGATGCCGCGCTCGTACTCGGCCAGGAAACCGGCCCGCTGCGCTTCGGGCAGCGGATCGACGAACGGCTTGAGGCCGGTGCCGCTCACCCATTCGACGATGGCGGCGGCCGAGGCCATGGGGTGCTGGTAGACGGTGTGCCACACGTCCACGCTCTGCGCGGCGGGCGCGAGCAGATCGTAGTAGTCGGCAATGCCCAGGATGCGCGTGCGCACCGCGGCCGCGTCGCCGATGGCGTCGCGCCAGGGCGCCTGCGCCGCCACCGCGCGCATGGTGCGGTGCGACGGCTCCTCGCGGTTGTCGGGCATCTGGATGGCGAGCACGCCGCCCGGGGCGAGCGACGCGAACAGCCGGGGAATCAGGGTGTCGTGCCCGCCCACCCATTGCAGGGAGGCGTTGGCATAGAGCAGGTCGGGCGCTTCGCCCTCCTGCGGCGCCCAGGCGGCGATGTCGGCCTGGACGAATTCCGCCGCGGGCAGGCGCTCGCGGGCGCTCTGCAGCATGGCGGCGGAGGTGTCGACGCCGGTGGTGCGCGCCTCGGGGAAGCGCTCCACCAGCAGTTCCGTGGAGTTGCCCGGGCCGCAGCCCAGGTCCACCACGCGGGAGGCGCCGGCCAGCGGCACCCGCGCGAGCAGTTCACGGGCCGGACGGGTGCGCTCGTCCTCGAAGCGTCGGTAGAGCGCAGGATTCCAGTCGTGCATGGCGTCGCGTGGGATGCAGCCGTCGGTCGGGCCTGCCTTACAGCAGGTGCTTCACGCCGTCCTGTTCGCCCTGCAGCTCGGCCAGCGTCTTGTTGATGCGCTCCTGGCTGAACGCGTCGATCTCCAGGCCTTCGACGATCTTGTATTCGCCGTTTTCCGTGGTGACGGGGTAGCCGAACACGATGCCTTCGGGAATGCCGTACTCGCCCTTGGACGGAACGCCCATGGTGACCCACTTCCCGTTGGAGCCCAGGGCCCAGTCGCGCATGTGGTCGATGGCGGCGTTGGCGGCCGAGGCGGCGGAGGAGGAACCGCGTGCCTCGATGATGGCGGCGCCGCGCTTGCCCACGGTGGGCAGGAAGGTGTCGGCGTTCCAGACCTGGTCGTTGATCAGGTCCTTGACGCTTTCGCCGCCGATGGTGGCGAAGCGGTAGTCGGCGTACATCGTGGGCGAATGGTTGCCCCACACGGTGAGCTTCTCGATGCTGCCCACGGCCTTGCCGGTCTTGGCGGCGATCTGGCTGGCGGCGCGGTTGTGGTCCAGGCGCAGCATGGCGGTGAAGTTCTTGGCCGGCAGGTCGGGCGCGGACTTCATCGCGATGTAGGCATTGGTGTTGGCGGGGTTGCCCACCACGAGCACCTTCACGTTGCGCGAGGCGACGGCGTTCAGGGCCTTGCCCTGGGCCGTGAAGATCTGGGCGTTGGCGGCCAGCAGGTCGGCGCGCTCCATGCCGGGGCCGCGGGGACGGGCACCCACCAGCAGGGCGTAGTCGGTGTCCTTGAAGGCGGTCATCGGGTCGCTGTGGGCTTCCATGCCGGCCAGCAGCGGGAATGCGCAGTCCTCGAGTTCCATCATCACGCCCTTGAGCGCCTTCTGGGCCTTCTCGTCGGGGATCTCCAGCAGTTGCAGGATGACGGGCTGGTCCTTGCCGAGCATTTCGCCGGAGGCGATGCGGAACAGCAGTGCGTAACCAATTTGACCGGCTGCACCGGTGACGGCGACGCGGACGGGCTTCTTGCTCATGGGGAAAACTCCAGAAGATGGGATGGGACGGGTGTCGGTGCAGGAGGCACCAGCGCCAGTCGATCCAACCTGCCTGGCTCCTGCAGAACAGCTCGCGAGTTTACCGCCGAAATCCGGAGAGGGTCAATTTGTCTTATGTCTTATATAAGATATGATGCGGACCGGCGCGAACGGCGCCCCGAGCACTCCACCATCCGCATGTCCACCCCACCGGCAGCCACCTCCGACAGCCCCGCTCCGACGGCCGGCGGCGCGGGTGCGCCGACGCCGGCGTTCAGCCCGCTCTACCAGCAGATCAAGGGCCTCATCCTGCAGAGCCTGCAGCAGGGCGAATGGAAGCCCGGCGAGGCGATCCCCAGCGAGATGGACCTCGCCGCCCGCTTCCGCGTGAGCCAGGGCACGGTGCGCAAGGCGATCGACGAACTGGCCGCGGAAAACCTCGTGATGCGCCGCCAGGGCAAGGGCACCTTCGTGGCCACGCATGCCGAGCGCCACGTGCAGTACCGCTTCCTGAAATTGCAGCCCGACGAGGGCGACGCGGACGACGAAGGCCCGGCCCAGCGCCGCATCATCGACTGCCGCCGCACCCGCGCGAGCGCCGACGTGGCCCGCGCGCTCGCGCTGCGCAGCGGCGACGCGGTGGTGATGGCGCGGCGCATCCTCGCGTTCTCCGAGGTGCCGACCATCCTGGAGGACATCTGGCTGCCGGGCCAGACCTTCAAGGGCCTCACGGCCGAGCGGCTGGCGGACTACCCCGGCCCCACCTACGCGATGTTCGAACTCGACTTCGGCGTGCGCATGGTGCGCGCGGACGAGAAGATCCGGGCCGTGCTGCCCGACGCCGCGCAGGCCGCGCTGCTGGGCGTCACGACCGGCACCCCGCTGCTGAGCGTGGAGCGCATCGCCTACACCTACAACGATGTTCCGATGGAGTTACGCCGCGGGCTCTACCGTACGGACACACACCATTACCACAATGCCCTGCAGTGAGCCGGCACGCACACCCCGGCACGGGCGTTCCGGATACCGCAAAGAGGAAATCGTAGTGTCCACAAGCTCTACGTTGTTGCATTGCAATAGAATTTTGGGCTGTTTCGCCCGCGCGAAATTACAAAGCAGTTACATCCACGAAAGCCACCGCCATGACCGAGATTGCCAAAAAGCGGCCTGAATTCCGCAACATCAACGCCCTCACGGACCTGCCCACCTACCGCCTGCCGGCCGCGGGATGGGTGTCGATCCTGCACCGGATCAGCGGCGTGATCATGCTGCTGCTGCTGCCCTTCGTGCTGTGGATGTTCGACACCTCGGTGTCTTCGGAGATCTCGTTCGGCAAATTCACCTCGGCCTTCAGCGCGGGCCTGGCCTTCGTCCCCGGCTGGTTCATCAAGCTCGTGGTGCTGGCCCTGATCTGGGCCTACCTGCACCACTTCACCGCGGGCCTGCGCCACCTCTGGATGGACGTGAGCCACGACGCCGTGAACAAGGACTTCGGATCCAAGTCGGCCAAGGCCACGCTGGTGATCAGCCTGGGCCTCACCGTGGTCCTCGGCGCCAAGCTCTTCGGCCTGTACTGAGAAAACGCCGGCCGGCGCCCCGCCCTCTTCCATTCCAACGATTTCCAAGGATCACCCCATGTCCGTGAACTACGGCTCCAAGCGCACCGTCGTCGGTGCCCACTACGGCACGCGCGACTGGCTCAGCCAGCGCGTCACCGCGGCCCTGATGGCCGTCTTCACCCTCGTCGTGCTGGCGCAGCTGGTGCTCACCAAGGGTCCCATCGGCTACGACCGCTGGGCCGGCATCTTCGCCGCGCAGTGGATGAAGGTGCTCACGTTCTCCGTCATCGTCGGCCTCGCCTGGCACGCCTGGGTCGGCATGCGCGACGTGTGGATGGACTACGTCAAGCCCGTCGGCCTGCGCCTGGCGCTGCAGGCGCTCACGATCTTCTGGCTCGTCGGCTGCGCCGGCTGGGGCATCCAGATCCTCTGGCGCCTCTGATCCGATCACCCCGCGACTGAAAGCACACAACAATGAGCTACACCAAAGCGAACATCACCACGCGCAAGTTCGACGTCGTCATCGTCGGCGCCGGCGGCTCCGGCATGCGTGCCGCACTGGAACTCTCCCGCGCGGGCCTGAACGTGGCCTCGCTGTCGAAGGTCTTCCCGACCCGCTCGCACACCGTGGCGGCGCAGGGCGGCGTGTCGGCCTCCCTCGGCAACATGAGCGAGGACAACTGGCACTACCACTTCTACGACACCATCAAGGGCTCCGACTGGCTGGGCGACCAGGACGCCATCGAGTTCATGTGCCGCGAGGCACCCAAGGTGGTGTATGAGCTGGAGCACTTCGGCATGCCGTTCGACCGCAACCCGGACGGCACCATCTACCAGCGCCCCTTCGGCGGCCACACCGCCAACTACGGCGAGAAGCCCGTGCAGCGCGCCTGCGCCGCGGCCGACCGTACCGGCCACGCGATGCTGCACACGCTCTACCAGCAGAACGTGAAGGCCAAGACGAACTTCTTCGTCGAATGGATGGCGCTCGACCTGATCCGCGACGCCTCCGGCGACGTGGTCGGCGTGATGGCCCTCGAACTGGAGACCGGCGAGCTGTACGCCCTGCAGGCCAAGGCCGTGCTGCTGGCCACCGGCGGCGCGGGCCGCATCTTCGCGGCCTCCACCAACGCCTTCATCAACACCGGCGACGGCCTGGGCATGGCGGCACGGGCCGGCATCCCGCTGCAGGACATGGAATTCTGGCAGTTCCATCCCACCGGCGTGGCCGGCGCGGGCGTGCTGCTGACCGAAGGCTGCCGCGGCGAAGGCGCCATCCTGCTCAACAGCAACGGCGAGCGCTTCATGGAGCGCTACGCGCCCACCCTGAAGGACCTGGCACCGCGCGACTTCGTCTCGCGCTCGATGGACCAGGAGATCAAGGAAGGCCGCGGCTGCGGTCCCAACAAGGACTACGTGCTGCTCAAGCTCGACCACCTGGGCGCGGACACGATCCACAAGCGCCTGCCCTCGGTGTACGAGATCGGCGTCAACTTCGCCAACGTGGACATCACGAAGGAGCCGATCCCCGTCGTGCCCACCATCCACTACCAGATGGGCGGCATCCCGACGAACATCAACGGCCAGGTCGTGATCCAGAACGGCGGCGTGCACAACCAGGTCGTGAACGGCCTCTACGCCGTGGGCGAATGCTCCTGCGTGTCGGTGCACGGCGCGAACCGCCTGGGCACGAACTCGCTGCTCGACCTGCTGGTGTTCGGCAAGTCCGCCGGCCGCCACATCGTCGATCTGGTCAAGAACAGCGGCGAGCACAAGCCGCTGCCGGCCGACGGCGCCGACCGCACCCTGGCGCGCCTCAACCAGCTGCAGGACTCCAACCAGGGCATCTACGCCCAGGACATCGCCAACGACATCCGCGCTTCGATGCAGCAACACGCCGGCGTGTTCCGCACGCAGGAAGGCATGGACGAAGGCGTCGTGAAGATCAATGCGATCCGCGAGCGCGTGGGCGCGATCACGCTGAAGGACAAGTCCAAGGTGTGGAACACGGCGCGCATGGAAGCGCTGGAAGTGGACAACCTGATCGAGGTCGCCCAGGCGACGATGGTCTCGGCCGCAGCCCGCAAGGAATGCCGCGGCGCGCACACGGTGTACGACTACGAGCACCCTGCCGACCACCCCGACTTCCCGCTGGGCCGCAACGACAAGGAATGGATGAAGCACACGCTGTGGCACAGCGAGAGCAACAGCCTCACCTACAAGCCCGTGAACCTCCAGCCCCTGACCGTGGACAGCGTGCCGCCCAAGGTCCGCACGTTCTGACACGCCCACGAGAACCCACGAGACACCACCATGAAGCGCACCTTTCAAATCTACCGCTACGATCCGGACAAGGACGCCAAGCCCTACATGCAGACCGTCGAGATCGAACTCGACGGCCATGAGCGCATGCTGCTCGACGCGCTCATCAAGCTGAAGGCGCAGGACCCGTCCATCTCGTTCCGCCGCTCCTGCCGCGAAGGCGTCTGCGGCTCCGACGCGATGAACATCAACGGCAAGAACGGCCTGGCGTGCCTCACGAACATGAACACGCTCAAGGGCACGATCGTGCTCAAGCCGCTGCCGGGCCTGCCGGTGATCCGCGACCTGATCGTGGACATGACGCAGTTCTTCAAGCAGTACCACTCGATCAAGCCCTACCTCATCACCGAAGGCATCGCGCCCGAGCGCGAGCGCCTGCAGTCCCCCGAGGAACGCGACGAGCTGAACGGCCTGTACGAGTGCATCCTGTGCGCGAGCTGCTCGACCAGCTGCCCCAGCTTCTGGTGGAACCCCGACAAGTTCGTGGGCCCCGCCGGCCTGCTGCAGGCCTACCGCTTCATCGCCGACAGCCGCGACGAGGCCACGGGCGCGCGCCTGGACAACCTGGAAGACCCCTACCGCCTCTTCCGCTGCCACACCATCATGAACTGCGTGGACGTGTGCCCGAAGGGACTCAATCCCACGAAGGCCATCGGTAAGATCAAGGAACTGATGGTGCGCCGCGCCGTCTGACTTTGCACATGGCCGAAGACCTGCTCGACGACCGTGAAGTCGCCAAGCTCCGGTGGCGCTGCCGCCGGGGCCTGGTGGAGAACGACCTCTTCATCGAGCAGTTCTTCGCCAACCATGGCTCCCGCCTGACGCATCGCCAGGCACAGGGCATCACCACCCTGATGGACCTCGCCGACAACGACCTGCTGGACCTGCTGCTGCGGCGCAAGGAACCAGCGGGCGAGGTCGACACCCCCGAGGTCAGGGACGTGCTCGAACTGCTGCGCCACCGCGCGCCGGCAACCCCTCCGCTTGCGGGCTAACTACTACCACCCAAGGAAACTCAGAATGAAACTGGCAGACAACAAAGCAACGCTCTCGTTCAGCAATGGCAGCCCGAGCGTCGAATTGCCCGTGTACCACGGCAGCGTGGGTCCGGACGTGGTGGACATCCGCAAGCTCTACGCCCAGACGGGCATGTTCACGTACGACCCGGGCTTCCTGTCCACGGCCGCCTGCCAGTCGTCGATCACCTACATCGACGGCGACAAGGGCGAACTGCTGTACCGCGGCTACCCGATCGAGCAGCTCGCCACGAACTGCGATTACCTCGAAACCTGCTACCTGCTGCTCAAGGGCGAACTGCCCAACGCCACGCAGAAGCAGGAGTTCAGCGACAGCGTGACCAAGCACACGATGGTCAACGAGCAGATGCAGTTCTTCCTGCGCGGCTTCCGCCGTGACGCGCACCCGATGGCCGTGCTGACCGGCCTGGTGGGCGCCCTGTCGGCCTTCTACCACGACAGCACCGACATCAACAATCCGCAGCACCGCGAGATCTCGGCCATCCGCCTGATCGCCAAGATGCCGACGCTGGTCGCCATGGCCTACAAGTACGGCGTGGGCCAGCCGTACATGTACCCGCAGAACGACCTGAGCTATGCCGGCAACTTCCTGCGCATGATGTTCGGCACGCCCTGCGAAGAGTACAAGGTCAACCCGGTGCTCGAGCGCGCGCTCGACCGCATCTTCATCCTGCACGCCGACCACGAGCAGAACGCCTCCACCTCCACGGTGCGCCTGTGCGGTTCGTCCGGCACGAACCCGTTCGCCGCCATCGCGGCCGGCGTGGCCTGCCTCTGGGGCCCCGCCCACGGCGGCGCCAACGAAGCGGCCCTGAACATGCTGCACGACATCCAGGCCCAGGGCGGCGTGGAGAAGATCGGCGAGTTCATCAAACAGGTGAAGGACAAGAACTCCGGCGTCAAGCTGATGGGCTTCGGCCACCGCGTGTACAAGAACTACGACCCGCGCGCCAAGCTCATGCAGGAAACCTGCAATGAAGTGCTGGCCGAGCTGGGCCTCGAGAAGGACCCGCTGTTCGCGCTGGCCAAGCAGCTCGAGAAGATCGCCCTGGAAGACGACTACTTCGTGCAGCGCAAGCTCTACCCGAACGTCGACTTCTACTCCGGCATCGTGCAGCGCGCCATCGGCATCCCCGTGAACCTGTTCACCGGCATCTTCGCCCTGGCCCGCACCGTCGGCTGGATCGCCCAGCTCAACGAAATGATCGGCGACCCCGAGTACAAGATCGGCCGTCCCCGCCAGCTGTTCGTGGGCGCAGAAGCCCGCACGGTCAAGCCCATCGCCCAGCGCTGATGCGGTAACGGCGCGGCCTCCGGGCTGTGCCGTTGGCCTGCCGAACGAAACCGCCGCCGGAGGGCCACCTCCGCGGCGGTTTTTTCTTGGACGGATCGGCGCTACGCTATGAACGATCCGAGATCCTGGAACTCGCCCCATGAACGCTACCGCCCCAGCCCCTTCTCCTGCCCACGCCCCGGCTGCCGTCCCCTTCGCCTGCGCTGCATCCCCCACGGTGCGCGAATGCGCCGCCGCGCTCGCTTCCGGCGCGGCCACCAGCGTCTCGCTGGTGGAGGACGCGCTGGCGCGCATCGCCGCCTACCGGGCCGCTGGCGGCAGCGCCTACGTGGGCGAGGTCGATGCCGCCAGCGCGCTGCAGGCGGCCGCCGCCAGCGACGCGCTCCGGGCGTCGGGCCATGTGCCGTCCCGGCTTGCCGGCCTGCCGGTATCGGTCAAGGATCTGTTCGACGTACGGGGCCACGTCACACAGGCGGGTGCCCGCGTCATGGCTGGTCAACCCGCCGCCGCGGCGGATGCGCCAGCGGTCGCCCGGTTGCGCGCAGCCGGCGCGGTGCTGCTGGGGCGCACGAACATGAGCGAGTTCGCGTTTTCCGGCCTCGGCCTCAATCCGCACCATGGCACGCCCGCGCATCCCGCCGACCCCGCGCGGATCACCGGAGGGTCCACCTCGGGCGGTGCCGCCACGGTGGCGCTGGGCCTGGCCGCCGCGACGCTGGGCACCGACACGGGCGGCTCGATCCGCATTCCCGCGGCTTTCTGCGGCCTGACCGGCTTCAAACCCACCGCGCGCCGGGTGCCGCTGGCGGGTGCCTATCCCCTCTCGCGCAGCCTCGATTCGGCCGGGCCGATCGCGCGCAGCGTCGATTGCTGCGCGATCCTCGACGCGATCCTGAGCGGCGAAACACTCGACACGCGGGCCGCACCGCTCGCGGGCCTGCGGCTCGGCGTGACCGATGACTATGTGATGGACGACGTGGAACCCGCGGTG
The DNA here is from genome assembly GCA_002397315.1 of Comamonadaceae bacterium UBA4962. Classification (GTDB taxonomy): domain Bacteria; phylum Pseudomonadota; class Gammaproteobacteria; order Burkholderiales; family Burkholderiaceae_C; genus Paracidovorax. Next base: position 20,369 of record DHAE01000027.1, on the reverse strand, counting down.
GCCGAGGCCTTCGAGCGCGCGCTGGACCGCCTTTCGGCCGCGGGCGCCCGCATCGTGCGCTTCGGCTTCGCGGAGCTGCATCAACTGCCGCAGATCAACGCCGCCGGCGGCCTCGTCGCGGCGGAGGCCTGGCAGCTGCACCGCGCACGCCTCGCCGACCCGGCGCTGGAGGCGCAATACGACCATCGCGTGGCCCAGCGCATCCGCCGGGGCGCGCAGATTTCGGCGGCCGACTACATCGATCTGCTGGACGCCCGCGAACGGCTGCAGGCATGCGCGCATGAGCGGCTGCGCGACCTCGACGCGTGGCTGATGCCGACGGTGGCGGTGCGCGCGCCCCTGCGGGCCGACGTGCAGGACGACACGGCCCGCTTCTTCGCCACCAACGGCCTCGTGCTGCGCAACACCACGGTGCTCAACTTCCTGGACGGCTGTGCGCTGTCCATCCCGTGCCAGGGGCCCGGCGAGCTGCCGGTCGGCCTGTCGGTGGGTGGCCTGCACGGCACCGACGCGCGCATCTTCCAGGTGGCCCGCGCCATCGAAGCCTGCCTGCAGGAAGCTTGAACGGCGCGAGGCGACCGCTGGGACCGACCCGGTGCATGGCCTCCCGCCTGCCATGCCCTGTGCAGGCGATCCATGCCGCCGGAACCACATCCTCCGCCCGGTGACTCTCTCCGGCTACGCCGTCTGACGGGCCGCCCCGTCGGTCGCCAGCAGCGAGAACAGCTGCAGGTCGATCGGCTGCCCATCCTTCATCTCGTAGCCACGCCGCACGCCCTCGCGCGTGAACCCAATCGCCGCCAGCAGCGCCGCGCTGGCGTGGTTTCCCATGTCGACGTCGGCACCGATGCGGTGGATGCAAAGGTGCGCGAAGGCATGGCGGATGGCCACCGCCACGGCCTCGCGGGCCAGGCCCTGGCCCCAGTAATCCGGCAGCAGCCAGTAGCCGATCTCGGCCCGGCGGTGCTCGCGGTCGATGTCGTTGAAGCCGCAGGCGCCGATCAAGCGCTCCGGGGCCTCGGCCAGGCAGATGCACCACCACTGGCCCGTGCCTTCCCGCTGGATGCGGGCATACCAATCCAATTGCTCGGTGGTGCCTTCCAGCGTGTCGTAGCGCACGCCGTAGTGCTCGACGACGCGGGGGTCGCCCAAGCCTTCGAAGACACCGGCCAGGTCGGCCGGCCGGAACGGGCGCAGGATGCAGCGGGGCGTGCGGAGTTCGGTATCTGGGAATGCGATGGATGGCATGGGGGTCGCTCAGTCGCCGAAGCGCTCGCGGTACGCCTGCGGCGGAATGCCCAGGTGCCGCAGGAACAGATGCCGCAGCGCCTGCTCCGAGCCCAGGCCCACCCGCGCGGCCACGGTCTTGAGCGGCAGCGCGGCCTCGGATTCGAGCAGCCGGCGCGCGGCTTCCAGCCGGGCGGATTCGATGAAGGCGGAGGGCGTGCGGCCGGTCTCCTGCACGAACACGCGGCGGAAATGGCGCTCGCTCATGGCGGCGCGGTCGGCCAGCACCTGCAGCGTGAGCGGCTCGGACAAATGCTCCAGCGCCCAGGCCTGCACGTCCTGCATGCCGCGGTGGGCGGTGGCCTGGCTGGCGAGCTGTACGCTGAACTGCGACTGCCCGCCCGGCCGCTTGAGGTACATGACCATGTCGCGCGCCACTTCCAGCGCGAGCGCGTGGCCGTGGTCTTCCTCCACCAGCGCCAGGGCGAGGTCGATGCCCGCGGTGACGCCCGCGGAGGTCCACAGGTGGCCGTCGCGCACGTAGATCGCGTCCGGGTCCACCGCCACGGCCGGGTGCAGGGCCTGCAGGCGCGCCGCGACGCCCCAGTGGGTGGCGGCGCGGCGGCCGTCGAGCAGGCCCGCGGCGGCCAGGAAGAAGCTGCCGGAACAGAGCGCCACCATGCGCCGCACGCGCGGGCCGGCGGCGCGCGCCCAGTCCACGATGGCGGGCGAGGCGGCCAGCGCGCCCTCGATGTCGCGCGCGCCTACAAGCAGTGCCGTGTCGGGCAGCGCCCCGCCCTGCCCGGCCAGCCCGTCGCCGAGCGCTTCGGTGGCCTCCAGCGCCATCAGCGTGTCCGAGCGCACCATGCCGCGCGCCTGCGCCGCCACTGCCACGGCATAGCCCTCCGGCCGGCCGCGGCGCACGAGGTGCACGTTCGCGTAGTGGAAGACCGAGAGCGGGCCCACGGCTTCCAGGGCCTTGAAGCCGGGGTAGACGACGATGTGGATGGACAGAGGCTGTGCAGGGTGCATGCAGGGGAAAAACGGTGCGCGGGAATCGGACAAACCGGGCCGGCGGCCGGCCATGTGGGCGGCCGGAATGGCCGCGGGGGCCGGCATTGCTCTATAAAGCGGGGATCGATCTTCCGTTGCCGTCCGGACCGCCCTGGCGGCAGGGCTGCGCGGCGGTGGCGGGCATTGTCCCCCATCGCCGCGCCGCCACCGAACCGGCCGCCCCACCCTTTCACAGAGAAACACGCACCATGAAGACCCAAGCCGCCGTCGCCTGGCAATCCGGCCAGCCCCTGACCATCGAAACCGTCGACCTCGAAGGCCCGAAGTTCGGCGAAGTGCTGGTGGAGATCAAGGCCACGGGCATCTGCCACACCGATTACTACACCCTCTCGGGCGCCGACCCGGAAGGCATCTTCCCCGCCATCCTGGGCCACGAGGGCGCGGGCGTGGTGGTGGACGTGGGCCCGGGCGTCACCTCGCTCAAGAAGGGCGACCACGTGATCCCGCTCTACACGCCAGAGTGCCGCCAGTGCAAGTTCTGCCTCTCGCGCAAGACGAACCTCTGCCAGCTGATCCGCGGCACGCAGGGCAAGGGCCTGATGCCCGACGCCACCAGCCGCTTCAGCATCGACGGCCAGCCGATCTTCCACTACATGGGCACCAGCACCTTCAGCAACTACACGGTGGCGCCGGAGATCTCTCTGGCCAAGATCCGTGAAGACGCCCCCTTCGACAAGGTCTGCTACATCGGCTGCGGCGTGACCACCGGCATCGGCGCGGTGCTGTTCACGGCCAAGGTGGAGGCCGGCGCGAACGTGGTGGTGTTCGGCCTGGGCGGCATCGGCCTGAACGTGATCCAGGGCGCGAAGATGGTGGGCGCCGACAAGATCATCGGCGTGGACATCAACCCGGCCCGCCAGGAAATGGCGCGCCAGTTCGGCATGACGCACTTCATCAACCCGAACGAGGTGGAGAACGTGGTGGACGCCATCGTGCAATTGACCGACGGCGGCGCCGACTACTCCTTCGAGTGCATCGGCAACACCAAGGTGATGCGCCAGGCGCTGGAATGCACGCACAAGGGCTGGGGCCAGAGCATCATCATCGGCGTGGCCGAGGCCGGCGCCGAGATCAGCACCCGCCCCTTCCAGCTCGTCACGGGACGGCAGTGGAAAGGTTCGGCCTTCGGCGGCGCGCGCGGCCGCACCGACGTGCCGAAGATCGTGGACTGGTACATGGAAGGCAAGATCGACATCGACAGCCTCATCACCCACACGATGCCGCTCGCGGACATCAACAAGGGCTTCGACCTCATGAAGCGCGGCGAGTCGATCCGCGGCGTCGTCGTTTACTGATCTCCCCCTTCGCGCGTGCGGAGCACGACTCCCCGCGCGCGGCACGATTCACGTCCCATGACCTCATCCCCGATTCCCCACCACGGCGCCGATGCGCCCGGCCTGGAGCTGCTCGGCGAGCACGCCTGCTTCGGCGGCTCGCAGCGCTTCTACCGCCATGCCTCGACCGAGATCGGCCTGCCGATGAAGTTCGGGGTCTACCTGCCGCCCGCGGCCGTGGCCGAGCCGGAGCGCCCGGTGCCCACGCTGCTCTACCTCGCGGGCCTCACCTGCAACGAGGAAACCTTCCCGATCAAGGCGGGCGCCCAGCGCTTCGCGGCGGAGCACGGCATCGCGCTCGTCTCGCCCGACACCAGTCCGCGCGGTCCGGCGGTGGAATCGATCGAGGGTGCCAAGGACCACTGGGACTTCGGGATCGGCGCGGGCTTCTACCTCGACGCCACCCAGGAACCCTGGAGCCGCCACTGGCGCATGGAGAGCTACCTGGTGCGCGAACTGGTGCCGCTGCTGGGCCGGGCCCTGCCGGTGGACACCGCCCGGCTCGGCATCATGGGCCATTCCATGGGCGGCCACGGCGCGCTCACGCTGGCGCTGCGCCACCCGCGCCTGTTCCGCTCGCTTTCGGCCATCGCGCCGATCTGCGCGGCATCGCAATGCGCCTGGGGCGACAAGGCATTCCGCCACTATCTGGGCGAAGACCGCAAGTCCTGGCAGTCGCACGACGCCACCGTGCTGATGCAGCGCCAGGAACGCATTCCCTACCCGGAGGGCATTCTGGTGGACCAGGGGACGGCGGACAACTTCCTCGCGGAGCAACTGCATCCGCACGTGTTCGAGGCCGCCTGCGGGCTCGTGCGGCAACCGCTCACGCTGCGCCGGCATGCCAACTACGACCACGGCTACTACTTCATCCAGACGGTGATCGGCGACCACATCGCCCACCACGCGCGGCGCCTGCGCTGAGCGGAGGGCCGCGCCCGGCAGGCGGCCCCGCGCCCGGCACGCGGCCTCGCGCCCGACGCCGGACGCGCGGGCGTCGCTGCAACGCGACAGTAAGGACATCTCCCCTGGCTCGGCCGCGGGAGAACGGATATGGTCGAGCCGACCGACGGCGGGCGCCCCCCGGGGACCGCCCCCGTTAATGCTGCCTTAAGCCGGTTTTTCCACACTGCCGGCCATGCTCCTGTCTTCCGCGTTCCCGTCCCGCATCTTCCCGCCGCGCACCGCCATCGCCGCGCGGCCTTCGTCCCCCGCCACAGGCCTGCACCCGATGACCGTGCTGGTGCTCGCCTGCCTGTGGATGGGCACGGTGTGCAACCTCCCGCTCTGGCACGCGGTGCTGCAGCTCTCCGGCGCCTACACGCTGCGGGGCGGAGTCTTCCTGCTGGCCTTCCTGTCCGCGGTGTCGTTCGCCACGGCCGGCGTGCTGGCGCTCCTCGCCTGGGGGCATGCGCTCAAGCCCGTGATCTCGGTCGCGATCCTCGCGGCGGCGGCAGGGGCCTACTTCATCGGCACCTATGGCATCGCGATCGATCCGGGCATGCTCACCAACGTCGTCCAGACCGACGCGCGCGAGGCCGCCGACCTGTTCACCTGGAAGATGCCGCTGGCGCTGCTCGCCATGGCCGGCCCGCCGCTCGTCTGGCTGGCACGCGCCCGCGTACGGCCCCTGGGCTGGCGCCGTCGCGCGGTCCACCAGGGCGCCTTCGCGCTGGGTGCGTTCGCCGTGGCGGCGGTGTGCATCCTGGCCGTGTTCCAGGATTTCTCGTCCACGATGCGCAACCACACGCGCATGCGCTACCTGATCAACCCGCTCAACAGCATCTACGCCGTCGGCAGCCTCGCAGCCAAACCGCTGCGGCACGACCGCGGCCCGCTGCAGCCGCTGGGGCGCGACGCCCACCTGGGCGCCAGCTACCAGGGCCAGGCGAAACCGCCGCTGCTGGTGCTGGTGCTGGGAGAGACCGGCCGCAGCGGCAATTTCGGGCTGAACGGCTATGCGCGCGACACCACGCCGGAGCTGTCGGCGCGCCAGGACATCGCCAGCGCCACCGATGCCTGGTCCTGCGGCACCAGCACCGCCGCCTCGGTGCCGTGCATGTATTCGCATCTGGGGCGGCAGGCCTACGAGAAGCGGCCGGCGGACTATGAAAGCCTGATGGACGTGCTGCAGCACGCGGGCCTCGCCGTGCTCTGGGTGGACAACCAGTCCGGCTGCAAGGGCGTGTGCGACCGCGTTCCCACGGTGAGCACGTCGGCCCACCCGACCGATCAGCAATGGTGCGCCGACGGCAAGGAATGCCTGGACGACGTGATGCTGCAGGGCCTGGACGAGCGCATCGCCGCCCTGCCCGCAGACCAGCGCGCGCGCGGCGTGGTGGTGGTGCTGCACCAGATGGGCAGCCACGGCCCGGCCTATACCAGGCGCTCCCTGCCTTCGCAGAAGAAGTTCCAGCCCGAGTGCCTGACCTCCGCCCTGCAGGAGTGCACGCGCGAGCAGGTGGTGAACGCCTACGACAACAGCATCGTCTCCACCGACCACTTCCTGAACAGCACCATCCGCTGGCTGGAGGCCCGCGCCGGCAGCGCCCAGACCGCGATGGTCTATCTGGCGGACCACGGCGAATCGCTGGGCGAGGGCGGCATCTACCTGCACGGCATGCCCTATGCGATCGCGCCCGACGTGCAGAAGCACGTGCCCTGGATCACCTGGCTGTCTCCGGCGATGCAGCAGCGCACCGGCATCGCCACCGCCTGCCTGCAGAAGGACCTGCGCAGCCGGCACCTCACGCACGACAACTACTTCCATTCGGTGCTCGGCCTGATGGACGTGCGCACGGGCGTGTACGAAGCCGCGCAGGACATGTACGCGGCCTGCCGGCAGACCGCGCAGGGCTGAGGCCGACCTGCCCCCTGCCACGGCGGCGGCCCGTCCGGGTCGGGGCCGTATCGCGGGCCGGGGCGGGTTCTGCCGAGGAGCGCTGCAGCGCTCCGATGGCGGCGAAGTGTTGCAGGAAACCGTCGGAATCGGTTCGCGGCCAAGCCGATCGCGTCCTGCCGAGTTTCTCGCTGCGGAAAACACCTTGTTACGTCACACGGCGAGGTGCCGGCGCGCCACCATGGCGGTTCCTCGCGGTGCCTGGACGGCGCCGCCGCGGTCCCCGGTGTCGTTCTACGCAATCTCCATGAAAAAACTCACCCTTCGTCAGAAGCTCTGGCTGCCCCTGGTCCTGGCATTGCTGGGCCTGCTCGTCCTCACCGTCGCGAACGCATGGCAGGCACGCACGCTGCAGTACGAGGCACGCCAGACGGCGCTGGCCGATATCACCGACATGGCGCTGTCGGTGCTCGGCGACTACGAGAAGCAGGCCCAGGCCGGCAAGATCACCCAGGAGGAGGCGCGCCGCAGCGCGATGGAGCGCGTGGCGGCCCAGCGCTACGGCAAGGACGGCTACGTCACGATCATCGGCGCCGATTCGGTGCTCGTCATGCACCCGATCAAGCCGGAACTCAACGGCAAGAACATGTTGTCGTTCAAGGACGCCAAGGGCACGCCGCTCTACGTGAACATCGCGGCCACCGGCAGCTCCGCGCAGGGACGCGGCTTCCTCGAATACTGGTGGCCGCGTCCGGGCAGCGACGCACCCAGCCCCAAGCTGGGCTATGCCGTGCGCTTCAAGCCCTGGAACTGGGACCTGGTGGCCGGCGACTACGTCGACGACATCGAGCAGACCTTCCGCAACACGCTCTACCGCGCCATCGGCCTGCTCGCGCTGCTGGGCCTGGCGCTGTCGGTGTTCGCGGGCTTCGTGGTGCGCGACATCGAGCGCTCGGTGGGCGGCGAGCCCGGCGCCGCCGCGCAGGCCGCACTGCGCATGGCCGAAGGCGACCTGCAGGCGCGCATCGCGCTGCGCCCCGGCGACGACCGCAGCCTGATGCACGCGATCGGCTTCATGCGCGACCGGCTGGGCGCCATCCTGCAGCGCATCCAGCAGGCCACGGGCACCATCGACCATGCGGCCGCCGAAATCTCCCAGGGCAACGCCGATCTGTCGCGCCGCACGGAGCAGCAGGCATCGTCGCTGCAGCAGACCGCCTCCAGCATGGAGGAACTCACGGCCACGGTGCGCCAGAACGCCGACAATGCCCGCCAGGCGGCCCAGTACGTGTCCGCCACGGCGCAGACGGCGGCCCAGGGCGGGGAAGCGGTGCAGCAGGTGGTGGAGAGCATGCGCGCCATCAACGCCAGCTCGCGCAAGATCGGCGACATCATCGGCGTGATCGACGGCATCGCCTTCCAGACCAACATCCTGGCGCTGAATGCGGCGGTGGAAGCCGCCCGGGCCGGCGAACAGGGCCGCGGCTTCGCGGTCGTGGCCGGCGAGGTGCGCAGCCTGGCGCAGCGCAGCGCCGAAGCCGCCAAGGAGATCAAGACCCTCATCAGCGAATCGGTCAACAAGGTGCAGAGCGGATCGCAGCTCGTCGAGCAGGCCGGCCGCACCATGGGCGAGGTGGTGGAATCGGTGCACCGCATCTCCGGCCTCATGGAAGGCATCGCTGCCGCCAACGCCCAGCAGACCGCGGGCATCGAAGAGGTGAACCGCGCCGTGACGCAGATGGACGAGATGACCCAGCAGAACGCCGCCATGGTGGAAGAAGCCAGCGCGGCGACCTCCGCCATGGCATCGCAGGTGTCGGTGCTGCGCGAGGCGCTGGCCGTGTTCCAGCTGCAGGACGAACAACCCATGGGAGCACCGACCCCACCGCTGCCGGGCGGCCTGCGGCGCCTCACGGCCTGACGCGAGGGCGGGAGTTGCCGCACCCCATCCGCCCGGCGCTCGCGGCCGAGGTCCGCTGCTGGCGCGGCTGCACGGCGGCGATGTCGAGGCGCGCAGCCCGGGGCGCGGCCAGGGCCTGGGCATGCCCGGCATGGACGGCTATGCGCTCGCGCGGCACATGGCCCGCGCCCGCCCTGCCGTCAAGCTCATCGCCCTCACGGGGTGGGGCCAGCCGGACGACATCGCCCACGGCCGCGAGGCGGGCTTCTGCGGGTATTTCGTGAAGCCGGTGGATCTGGAGGCGGTGAGCGAGGCGGTGCGGCGGGTGGCGACGCAGCGCTGACGGATCCTGGCCGGCCCTGCAAGCCGCTTCACCGGGAGGCGCATCGCTTCGCAGGGCCCGGTCCGCCCGGGGCGGCGCGCCCGCAACATGCAAGCCACCCGCCATTCCGGCGAGCGTGACCTTCCTCCATCGCCTCCCATGCCATCCCTTTTCGGTTGCCTCATCTCCCATCCCACCACACCGGACCACGTCCAGCCGGGACCGGCTTCGTCCGCTCCACGCAGGCCACCGGGCGGCCGCGCACGCGCCGCGGGTCTGCTGTCTTTCCTGCGGGCGGGCAAAGCACCATGCCCGCCCATGGAAGCCTCTGCGCATGCCCCGCAACCCCGCCCCACGCCACAGCCACGCATCGGCAAGACGTCGGCGAAAGCCCTGCGCAGGCAGGACGCGTGAAGGCCCCGGTCAGAACAGGCTCCCCTGCCCCCGCGCCAGCCCCGGCCGGTACTGCGACATGTCCAGCTCGATGCGCTCGCGGTTCAGCCCCAGGCGCCGGCACGCCGCCCTGAACCGCTGGCGCAGCAAGTCGGCCCAGAGGCCCGATCCCTTCATACGCGAGCCGAAGCGGCTGTCGTAGCTGCGGCCGGCGGCACGGGCTTCCGCATCCAGGCCGTGCAGGTCCTGGATGCGCGCCATGACGCGTTCGGCGCGCTGCGGGTAGTGCAGGCCGAGCCACTCGCGCATCAGGCCGTCCAGCTCCCACGGCAGGCGGATGGCGGTGTAGAAGGCCGAGGTGGCACCGGCATCGCGCGCGGCCTCCAGCACCTGCTCCATGTCTTCGGTGATGAACGGGATCTGCGGCGCCACGCTCACGCCCACCGGAATGCCTGCCTCCACCAGCGTGCGGATGGTGCGCAGGCGGCGGTGCGGGGCGGCGGCGCGCGGCTCGAGCCGGCGCGCCAGCGCCGGATCGAGCGTGGTGATGGTGACGTAGACGGCGGCCAGCCGGTCCCGCGCGAGCGGGGCGAGCAGGTCGATGTCGCGCTCCACGCCGCTCGATTTGGTGATGAGCGAGAGCGGGTGACGTACGTCGCGCAGCACTTCGATCACCGCGCGCGTCAGGCCGAGTTCGCGCTCGACGGGCTGGTAGCAGTCGGTGGCCGAGCCGACGTTGAGCAGGTGCGGCACGTGGCCGGGGCGCGCCAGCTCGTCGCGCAGCACGCTGGCGATGTTGTGCTTGGCGATGATGCGCGTCTCGAAGTCCAGCCCTGGCGACAGGTTGAGGTAGCTGTGCGTGGGCCGTGCGTAGCAGTAGACGCAGCCGTGCTCGCAACCCCGGTAGGGATTGACGGAATGGTCGAAGAAGATGTCGGGCGAATCGTTGGCGCAGATCGCACTGCGTGCGGTTTCCAGGATGACCTGGGTGGAAGGCGGCGCAGGCACGTCCGCATCGCCGCCATCGCCTCCCTGGGCCGACGGGCCGCCCCAGCCGTCGTCGAAGGCGCCGCGCACGTCGCGCATGAACCGGTGCGGCGTGCGCGCCGCCGTGCCGCGGCCCTTGATGGCCTGCAGCGGGACATGGACTTCTTCGCTCACCGGTCAACTCCGTCGCTTTGTGACTGTATGAATATACAGCCATCGGATACACTGCGTGCAACAGGAGATTTCGCTCCGTGGCACAGTGTGGTAATGGCCCGCGCCGCATGGCGCAGGGTCGTGAGCTGCTCCCGTGTCGCCTGCCCTGTCCACCCCTTTTCAGAGAACCGACCATGCCTCCGCCCTCTTCCGTCACCGCTGCAGAAACGCTGCCGCCCGCGCTCCCGCCGCAGGCCGCGGCGGTGGTGGTCGTGATGCCGGGTGGTGCCGCGTCCGGCGAATCCGGTGCCGCCGCCGCTGCGGCATCGGCGGGTGCGGCCGCGGTCGCTGCCACGGGTTGGTGCGCCGCCACGCGCCGATGGGGCCGGGGCGACTGGACACCCGAGTGGTTCTGCGCCTTTCTCGCAGGCAACCAGCGCGAGCAGAGCCGTTTCCGCAAGGAGCTCGCCACCATGCGCGGCTCCGTCATGTGGCTGCTGCGCCAGCGCCGCCAGGGCCGCTGGAGCGCCGAGGAGCGCGAGCGCCTGCGCGGCGTGATGCGCTCGGCGTCTTCGGTGAGTCCCTACCTCCTGATCTGGGCGGTGCCGGGGTCGCTGCTGTTGCTGCCGTTCATGGCCTGGTTCATCGATCGGCGGCGCACGGCGCGCGAGCGCGCGTCCCTGGCGGCGGCAGCGGTGGTGCGGCCGGCGGAAGGCGTCGGCGCCGCGCTGGCCGCGGACTCCGCAGCACCTCTCGCAGAGCCCGCCGAACGGTCCCTGGATTCTCCGCTGCGCTGACGTCCGACGCACGCCGGGCCACCACGCGCCTGTGCTTGCACAGGGCAGTGTCCTGACAGCACGCTGCGGCGCGTCAGGGCCCGGGGATGTCGCCCGGCACCTCGCGCTGCGGCGGCCCGTCGTAGCGCCAGATGTATTCGCGCGGGATCGGCCCCTTGTTGCGCCCGCCCTGCCGCATCTGTTCCCAGGCATGGGCCAGGATGCCGACCGAGCGCGACAGGCAGAACAGCCCGCGCGCCAGCGGCGGCGGGAATCCCAGTTCGGCATAGATGACGGCGGTCGCCCCGTCGATGTTCATCGGAATGCGCCGCCCGCCCTTGCGTTCGGCCAGTTCGCTTTCCACGGCCCGCGCGATGCGTGCGAAGCGGCCGCCCACGTGGCCCTGCGCCGCGGCCTCGTCGACCAGCGCCAGCAGGCGCGGAGCCCTGGGGTCGACGGGATGGAAACGGTGCCCGAAACCCGAGACGAATTTGCCGTGGCGTTCGATGGCCGCGTCGAGACCGGCGCGCACCGCGGCGATTGCGTCGGCTCCGGCGTCCTCGCGGGCCGCGATGTCCAGGTACATCTCCACGGCCTGTTCACCCGCCCCGCCGTGCACGTCGCCGAGCACGTTCAGCGCCGAGGCCATGGCGTTGTTGAGCCCCACGCCGCAGGTGGCGGCCATGCGGGCGATGCCGATGCTCGGCGCCTGCGGGCCGTGGTCCACCGCGGAAACGAGCGCCGCCTCCAGCAGCCGCGCCTGGCCCTCGCCCGGCAGCTCGCCGCGCGTCATGAGCCACGCCATCTGGGCGAACCCCACGCGCCCGATCAACTGCTCGATGGGGTAGCCGTGGTAGCGGATCTCGCCGGGCGCCATGTCGATGATGGACGTGCGCCACCAGTCGCGCACGCCCTCCCGGACTTCTTCTGCGGTCTTCGTCGTCATACGCCCTGCTCCTGTTGGAGGGATTCGATGTCCTGGGTGCTGAAGCCCAGTTCGGCGAGGATCGCCGTGGTGTGCTGCCCGAGTTCGGGCGGGGGCGACGCCACCGAGGGCGCCTCGCCGTTGAGCTTGAAGCCGGTACGCACGAGCCGCACGTCGCGGTCCACGCCGGGCACCTGCGGATAGGTGGCCACCATGCCGCGCTCCGCGATCTGCGGAATGTCCAGCACCTGGGGCACCGTGTAGACGGGGCCCGACGGCACGCCCGCCGCGTTCAATGCCTGCCACCACTCGTCCGTGCCGCGCTCCTGCAGCGCCGCCTCCAGCAGCGCCGTGAGTTCGGCGCGGTGGGCCAGGCGCGCGAAGCGGTCGGCGAAGCGCGGGTCCGCGATCCATTCCGGGTGGCCCGCCACGTGGCAGACCGCCTCGAACTGCTCCTGCTTGTTCGCCGCGATATTGATCAGGCCGTCGCCCGTGCGGAACGTGCCCGACGGACTGGCGGTGACGTTGTCGTTGCCCATTGCCGCCGGCTCGCGCCCGGCGACCAGGTAGTTCGACACGGCCCAGCCCATGGTGGCCATCGTGGCCTCGAGCATCGACACGTCGATGAAGACGCCTTCGGTGCGGCGCGTGTCGGCCAGGGCGGCGGCCACCGCGAACGCGGCCGTCATGCCGCCCACGGTGTCCGCGATGGGGTATCCCACCCGCAGGGGTGCGGAGCCCGCGTCGCCGGTGACGCTCATCACGCCGGACATGCCCTGGATGATCTGGTCGTAGGCGGGCAGATCCCGCAGCGGCCCGGTCTGGCCGAACCCCGAGATCGCGCAGTAGACGAGGCGCGGGTTGTCCGCCAGCAAGGCTTCGTAGCCGAGCCCGAGGCGGTCCATGACGCCGGGCCGGAAGTTCTCGACCAGCACGTCGGCGGTCCGCACCAGCCGGCGGAAGACCTCCTTCGCCCGCGCGTTCTTGAGGTTCAGCGTCAGGGAGCGCTTGCCGGGGTTCTGCGCCAGGAACGACACGCCCATGTTGCGCCGGTTCAGTTCCACGTCGGCGCCGAGTTGCCGCGCGAGGTCGCCGGTGAGCCGCGCCTCGACCTTGATCACGTCCGCGCCCATGTGCGCCAGCTGGTGGCAGCAGAAGGGACCAGCGAGCACGTTGGTGAGGTCGAGGACGCGTATGCCTTTCAGCGGTTGGATGGCCATGCCTGTGTTTCCGTTCGTCGCCGTGTGTCAGTCCAGCGTCGCGCCGGATTCGCGCACCGCGACGCCCCAGCGCTCCTGCTCGCTCTTCATGAAGCGGCCCAATTCGTCGGGCGTGCCGCCGCGGGGCACGCTGCCTTCGTCATGGAGCCGGCCGATCACCTCGGGGCGCATCAGCGCGGCGTTCATGAGCTGGTTGATGCGGGCGATCGCCGCGGGTGGCGTGCCGGCGGGCGCCACGACGGCCTTCCAGTCTTCGGCGACGAAGCCCGGGTAGCCGGACTCCGCCACCGTGGGCACGTCGGGCAGCAGGTCGAGGCGCTTCGTCGACGTGACGGCCAGGGCCCGCAGCTTGCCGGCCTTCACGAGCGACAGCACGGTGGGCGGGGTGGCGAAGTAGAAATCGGTCACGCCGCCGAGCAGGTCGGTGGTCGCCGGGCCGGCTCCCTTGTAGGGCACATGCATCATCCGCACGCCCGCGCGTTTGGCGAACATTTCTCCGCTGATGTGGCCGACTGTGCCCGTACCGGCGGAGGCCATCGTCAGTTGCCGCTCCTTCGACTGGGCGGCGAGATCGGCGAGGGTCTTGAACGGCGATTCGGCGCGCACCACCAGCAGCACGGGCTGCGAGGCCAGCAGGACGACCGGCGCGAAATCGCGGGCCGCGTCGAACGGCATCTTCGTGTAGAGCGTCGGGTTGATGGCCAGGTTCGCCGTCTGCCCGGTGCCGAGCGTGTAGCCGTCCTTGCGCGCCTTCGCCACCGCGTCCAGGCCGATGTTGCCGCCGGCCCCCGGCTTGTTCTCGACGACGAAGGTGATCTTCTCCTTCGCCGCGACTTCGTTGGCGATGAGGCGCGAGAGCACATCCGTGCCGCCGGCCGGCGGGAACGGCACGACGAGTTTGACGGGTTGGTCGGGATAGGCGGCCTGGGCCAGCGCACTGCCCGCGATGCACAGGCCTGCGAGCACGAGAGCGCCACGCGCCCGTGCCTTGCGAATCGTCAGCATGTCTTTGTCTCCTGGTTCGATATCGAAAAAGCCGAATGAGCCTTCTTCGCAAAGTTCTATTGGATAGAACATACATTCGCCTGATAGAACTTTATTCGTTCCTCCCACGTGTTCTGAAGAGGGTTTTCCCGCACGCGGCGGCCTGGTCTCGCCAATGGAGGGTGCGGCGGCGTGCCACACTCTGCAGTCATGAGACCCTCCTTCGCGCCGATTCCTGGAACGCATGACTGATCCGGTTGACCCTTCTTCCCCGGCCGCGCCGGATTCCAGCGGCGTCGCGGTTCTCGACCGCGCTTTCGCGTTGCTTGCCGCGTTCGGGCCGGGCGATGACCGCCTGACGCTCACCGAGCTGTCGCGCCGCACCGGGCTGTACAAAAGCACGGTGCTGCGGCTTCTGGGGGCGCTGGAACACGGCGGCTTCATCCGGCGGCTCGCGAACGGCCAGTACGCCGTCGGGCCGCAGCCGCTGCGGCTCGCGGCGATCTACCAGCGCTCGTTCCACGTGGGCCATGTGGTCGAACCGCTGCTGAAGGGGCTGAGCCAGGCCACGGGGGAGACGGCGTCGTTCTACGTCCGACATGGGCAGGCGCGCATCGCGGTGTTCCGCACCGAACCCGCCCGCTCCGTGCGCGCTTCCGTGGCGGTCGGCCAGGAGTACCCCATCGCCCAGGGGGCGTCCGGCAAGGTGCTGCAGACGTTCGGCCACGCGTCCGGAGGGCGTACGCCTGCCGGCGGCCGGCTCTGGGCGGTGTCCTATGGCGAGCGGGATCCGGACACGGCCTCGGTGGCGGCCCCGGTGTTCTCCGTCACCGGGGAACTGCAGGGCGCGATCGCCCTGTCGGGCCCGCGGCAGCGGCTGTCGCCGCCCGACGCCATGCTGGCGGCCTGTCGCAGCGTGCTCAAGGCCGCGGGCGACGCCACCCGCAGCCTCGGCGGCGACGCGGCCCCGTACGAGGCCGGCATCGACTCCCTGAACCCCGGGCTGTTCACCGACGGAGGCACCTGACGGCCGTGGGCCGGTGGCCGGCGGCCACCGGGCAAGCGAAGCCCTACCCCAGGCGACTGGCCGCGAACGCCACCACCATGCCCGTGCCCACCACGCCAGCCTGCCAGCGCAGCGCAAGCGCCCAGGACGGCACGCGGCGCTCGACCCGTTCGTGGAGCAGCCTGCCGGCCGCGATCGACAGCGCCATGGCCGCGGCCATGCCCAGCGCACTCATGGCGGGCGAAGCGGGCCAGAGGCCGGCGACGGCGGCATTCACCAGCAGGCAGACGGGGAAATGCACGAGGAACACCGAGTACGACATGCGCCCGAGCCCTGCCGGCCAGCCGCGCCAGGCCATCCAGCGGGACGCCGGCCGCGGCGCCGAAGCTCCGCCGCCACCAGCGTTGCCGTGGCCCGTGACCGCGCCGGCGCGGCGCGCCTGCCAGGCCAGCGCCGCCACGAGCCACAGCGCCGTGCCCCAGGCCACGGCGATCCGCGTGCGGAACTCCAGCGCCAGCGCCACGGCACCCCACAGGCCGATGAGCAGCGTCCATGCCGCCGCACCGGCCGTGCCGCGCGGGGCTGCGACGGCCCAGCGGGCCATCATGCCCAGGCCGTAGGCGCCGAAGAAATACACCGCCCAGGCATCCAGCCCGGACTGGCGGTTGAAGACCCAGAGCGACAGCGCGGTCGCGGTCGCCACCGCCGCGCGGGCAAGCGCCTGCTCCCCCGCCCACGCCGGGAGGAACCGCGCGCGTGCGCCGCGCCGGGCGGCGGCCAGCAGCAACGCCGACAGCGCGAACAGCTGGAAATCGATGGCCACGTACCAGACGCCGGCCGACAGCGCCTCCTCGCCCACGATGTCCTGGAGCATCAGCGCATTGGCCAGCAGCTGCGGCAGGCTGGGGTCGCCGGGCACCGAGGGATGGTCCAGCCAGGGCCGCACGGCCGCGGCCGCCAGCACGGCCACCACGAGGGCCACGGCGTACGGCACCGCCAGCCGCACGAAGCGGCGGCCGATCTCCGGCGCCGTGGCGCGGCGGGGCGCACCGTCGGCCACGAAGAACCGCCCGGCTGCAAGGTAGCCCCCGAGCACCAGAAAGACCTGCACCGCCATGCGCCCGTACTCGTACAGCCAGGCGATGAGGCCCGGCATGAGCGGTTGCGCGACGTCGGACATCGGTCCGTAGAACGCCAGATGGTGCGCCACGATGGTGGCACAGGCGATGCCCTTGACCGAATCGATCAAGGTGCTGCGGGACGGCGAGGAAGGCATGCGGAAAGGCGCGCGCAGGCCGCGCGTCCGGGCAGACCGGCGCGGCGTGCGGTTCTTGGTGTTGTTTTACCCGTGGGGGGCGGGAATTGTGCCCCAGGAAGTGCCTGCGCAGGTGCCACCACCGGGGGCCCGCCTGCGGAATGCGCTCAGGCCGTCACAGCGCGAGGCGTGCGCGGGCCGCCGCGTACTCGCTGCGCAGGCGCCCGACCAGCTCGGCCGCGCCCGTCACCTCGGAGATCGCGCCGATGCCCTGGCCGCAACCCCAGATGTCCTTCCAGGCCTTCTTCGCATCGCCGCCGAAGTTCATCTTGCTGGGGTCCGACTCGGGCAGGTGGTCCGGGTCCAGCCCGGCGGCGCGGATCGAGGGCGCGAGGTAGTTGCCGTGCACGCCCGTGAAGAGGTTGCTGTAGACGATGTCGTCGGAATTGCCGTCGACGATCGCCTGCTTGTAGGCCTCCTGCGCGCGCGCCTCGTGCGTGGCGATGAAGGCCGAGCCGATGTACGCGAAATCGGCGCCCATCGCCTGCGCGGCCAGGATGGCGCCGCCCGAGGCGATCGAGCCCGAGAGCGCCAGCGGGCCGTCGAACCACTGGCGGATTTCCTGGATGAGCGCGAACGGGCTCTTGATGCCCGCATGGCCACCGGCGCCCGCCGCCACGGCGATCAGGCCGTCGGCGCCTTTTTCGATGGCCTTGTGGGCGAACTTGTTGTTGATGATGTCGTGCATCACCACGCCGCCCCAGGCATGCACGGCCTGGTTCACGTCCTCGCGCGCGCCCAGGCTGGTGATGACGATCGGCACCTTGTACTTGGCGCAGACCTCCATGTCGTGCTCCAGCCGGTCGTTGCTCTTGTGCACGATCTGGTTGATGGCGAACGGCGCGGCGGGCGACTCGGGGTGTGCGCGGTCCCACGCCGCGAGCGTCTCGGTGATCTCGGCCAGCCATTCGTCCAGCAGTTCGGCGGGCCGGGCGTTGAGCGCCGGCATGGAGCCGACGATGCCGGCCTGGCACTGCGCGATCACCAGCTTCGGATTGCTGATGATGAAGAGCGGCGAGCCGATGACGGGCAGCGAGAGTTTCTGGAACACGGGCGGCAGGGTGCGCATGGGAAAGGTCTCCGGGTGGTCGTTCTGGGATTCGGTGGATGGCAGCAGGTGCGCTGGAAGCGGGGCCGCTCAGAAGGCATCCAGCGCGAGCGCCGTCACGCTGGAAGCGCCTTCGACCACGGCGTCCCGCTGCGCCTTCGTGCGCACCAGGATGTGTTCGGCATAGAAGCGCGCCGTGGCCACCTTGGCCCGCAGGAAGTCGGCATCGCCCTGCCCGTCCGCGAGCAGCGCCTGCGCCTTGAGCAGCGCACGGCCCATCTGCCATCCCGCGACCAGATTGCCGGCCAGCATCAGGTAGGGCACGCTGCCCGCGAAGGCGGCGTTGGGGTCGGCCTTGGTGTTCGACGCGATGAAGCGCGCCACTTCCTCGAAGGCATCGCAGGCCTCGGCGAGGCGCTTCGCCACGGCCTCGGCTTCCGGCGTGCCGGCAGCGCGCAGTTCGTCGGCCTTTGCACGCGCCTGCGCCGCGATGCCGAGCGCCGTCGCCGCACCGTCGCGCGCCGTCTTGCGGCCCACCAGATCGTTGGCCTGGATCGCCGTGGTGCCCTCGTAGATCGGCAGGATGCGCGCGTCGCGGTAATGCTGCGCGGCGCCCGTCTCTTCGATGAAGCCCATGCCGCCGTGCACCTGCACGCCGAGGCTGGTCACTTCCAGGCTCATCTCGGTGCTGTAGCCCTTCACGAGCGGCACCATGAATTCGTAGAACGCCTGGTTCTGCCGGCGCACGTCCGCGTCGGTATGGTGGTGCGCGGCGTCGTAGGCCGCGGCGGCCACGCTGGCCATGGCGCGGCAGCCTTCGGTGAGCGCGCGCATGGTCATGAGCATGCGGCGCACGTCGGGGTGGTGGATGATGGGCGCGCTGCCGGGCAGGCTGCCGTCCACCGGGCGGCTCTGCACGCGGTCGCGCGCGTACTGCACGGCCTGCTGGTAGGCGCGCTCGGCCACCGCGATGCCCTGCAAGCCGACGGCGTAGCGGGCCGCGTTCATCATGATGAACATGTACTCCAGGCCGCGGTTCTCCTCGCCGACCAGGTAGCCCACCGCGCCGCCCGCGTCGCCGAACTGCAGCACCGCCGTGGGCGAGGCCTTGATGCCGAGCTTGTGCTCGATCGAGACGCAGTGCACGTCGTTGCGCGCGCCCAGGGAACCATCGGCATTCACCAGGAACTTCGGCACCACGAACAGGCTGATGCCCTTCACGCCCTCGGGCGCGCCGGCCACGCGGGCCAGCACCAGGTGCACGATGTTCTCCGCCATGTCGTGCTCACCGTAGGTGATGTAGATCTTCGTGCCGGAGACCTTGTAGGTGCCATCGCCCTGCGGCTCGGCGCGCGTGCGCACCAGGGCCAGGTCCGATCCGGCCTGCGGCTCGGTGAGGTTCATCGTGCCGGTCCACTGGCCGGACACGAGCTTTTCGAGGTAGGTGGCCTTGAGTTCGTCGCTGCCGGCGGTGAGCAGTGCCTCGATCGCGCCGTCGGTGAGCAGCGGGCACAGCGCGAAGCTCATGTTGGCGCTGTTGAGCATTTCCGCGCAGGCCGCGCCGATGGTCTTGGGAAGACCCTGGCCGCCGCTCTCCACGGGATGCTGCAGGCCCTGCCAGCCGCCCTCGGCGAACTGGCGGAACGCTTCCTTGAAACCCGGCGTCGTGGTGACGCGGCCATCTTTCCACGACGAGGGGTTGCGGTCGCCCGCCACGTTGAGCGGAGCCACCACGCCTTCGTTGAAGCGCGCGCATTCCTCCAGCACCGCCTGCGCCGTGTCCAGGCCGGCTTCCTCGAAGCCCGGCAGCGCGGCGACCTGCGCGATGCCTGCGAGGTGCTCGATGGCGAACAGCATGTCCTTGACGGGGGCGGTGTAGCTCATGGGAATGTCTCCGGAATCGATGAAAACGGCCTCGGATCGCAGGATCCGGGCAAAAAAAAGGGCACCGCACGCGATGCCCTCCTGCAGGCCCCAGCGGCACCGCAGGTGCCAGCAGGGCCGCCGGGGTCAGAGGGCCTTGACCAGTTCCGGCACGGCGGTGAACAGGTCCGCCTCCAGCCCGTAGTCGGCCACGCTGAAGATCGGCGCCTCGGCATCCTTGTTGATCGCCACGATCACCTTCGAATCCTTCATGCCGGCCAAATGCTGGATCGCGCCCGAGATCCCCGCCGCGATGTAGAGCTGCGGCGCCACGATCTTGCCCGTCTGACCCACCTGCAGGTCGTTCGGGGCGTAGCCCGCATCCACCGCCGCGCGGCTCGCGCCAATGGCCGCGCCCAGCTTGTCGGCCAGCGGCGTCATCACTTCGTTGAACTTCTCCGCGCTGCCCAGCGCCCGGCCGCCCGAGACGATGATCTTGGCCGCCGTGAGCTCGGGCCGGTCGCTCTTGGTCACCTCGCGGCCCACGAACCGGCTCTTGCCCGAGTCCGCGGCCGCATCGGCCTTCTCCACCGCGGCCGAGCCGCCGGTCGCCGCCGCAGCGTCGAAGCCGGTGGTGCGCACGGTGATCACCTTCACGCCGTCGCTGCTCTGCACCGTGGCGATCGCGTTGCCCGCGTAGATCGGGCGCTCGAAGGTGTCCGGGCCGTCGACCTTGGTGATGTCGCTGATCTGCGCGACATCCAGCTTGGCGGCCACGCGCGGGGCCACGTTCTTGCCGCCGGCCGTGGCCGGGAACAGGATGTGGCTGTAGTGGCCGGCCCCATTGCCCTGGAGTGCCAGCACCTGGGCAGCGACGTTCTCGGCCAGGCCGTCCTTCAGGCTCTCGCCCTCGGCCAGGATGACCTTGGAGACGCCCGCGATCTGCGCGGCCGCCTGGGCGGCGGCATCCGCGCCCTGGCCTGCCACCAGCACGTGCACGTCG
>DHAE01000026.1:256805-343036 GCA_002397315.1 Comamonadaceae bacterium UBA4962 | reverse complement strand
ATGTCGGTGGCCACCAGGGCGCGGATGTCGCCGCTCTTGAAGCCGGCCAGGGCCTGCGTGCGGGCGCTCTGGCTCTTGTTGCCGTGCAGCGCCATCGCGTTGACGCCGTTCTTCGTGAGGAATTCGGCCACGTTGTTGGCGCCGAACTTGGTGCGCGTGAACACCAGCACCTGGCTCCAGTTGTGTTCCTGGATGATGTGCAGCAGCACCTGCTTCTTCTTGCCGCGGCCCACGGGGTGGATCACCTGCGTGATGCGCTGCACCGTGGTGTTGCGCGGCGTGACCTGGATGCTCTGCGGGTTCTTGAGCAGCGTGCCGGCCAGTTCGCGGATCTCGTCGCTGAAGGTGGCGGAGAACAGCAGGCTCTGCTTGTCGCGCGACATCAGCGCGAGGATCTTCTTCACGTCGTGGATGAAGCCCATGTCGAGCATGCGGTCGGCTTCGTCCAGCACCAGGATCTCGACGGTGGACAGATCGAGGAAACCCTGCTGCTGCAGGTCCAGCAGGCGGCCGGGGGTGGCCACCAGCACGTCGACGCCGCGCTTGATGCGGTCGATCTGCGGGTTCATGCCCACGCCGCCGAAGACGACGGTGGAGTGGATGTCGAGGTACTTGCCGTACTGGCGGACGGATTCCTCGACCTGGGCGGCGAGTTCGCGCGTGGGGGTCAGCACCAGCGCGCGCACGCCCTTGCCGCCGAACTTGCTCTTGGGGGCCGTGCCTTGCGAGAGGCGGTGCAGCATGGGCAGCGTGAAGGCCGCCGTCTTGCCGGTGCCGGTCTGGGCGCCGGCGAGGAGGTCGTGGCCCGCGAGGACGGCGGGAATGGCCTGGGCCTGGATGGGAGTCGGGGTTTCGTAGCCCTGCTCGTGCACGGCTTTCAGAATGGCCGGGGCCAGGTTCAGTTCGTCAAAAGTCATTGAAGGAAGCGCCCTCTCCGGGCGCGGGAGGCATCGGCCTGTCGCAGGGCCCGGGGGAAGGGCTGCGTCCAGTCAAAGGCAGATGGGATTCACGAATGGGAGCCGGAACACCGCGCGGCGGCTTCCTCGTCCCCAGCAGGTTGCTGAGGCCGCCGGTCACTGGAGCCGGCGGCTGAGGCGCTATTGTGGCATGAGATGCACCGCAGCGTGCGCCAGACCGCATCCGGCGCGCGGGCGCAGGCGCCGGTCCGCCGCCCCCGGCGTAGACTGGCGCTTTGCCTGCCTGGAGCGCCTCGGCGCCCCGGCGGCCCCGCACCCCATGCCTTCGACGCCATCGCCTTCGCCCGCCGACGCCTCCCAGGGCACGCTGCAACTGGAAATCGCCCATATGGAGGGCCAGGTGTGGTCCGGCGCCGTGCGCGTGGTGGACCTGCCGGGCGCGGAGGGCGCCTTCGGCGTGCTGCATGGCCACACGCCGCTGCTCACGCGGCTGCGCGCGGGCTTCGTGCACATCGAGACGGCGGCCGGCGAGCGCATCGAGGTGTATGTGTCCGGCGGCTACGTCGAGATCCAGCCAGGGCGCGTGACGGTGCTCGCGGACACCGCGGTGCGCGACGCCGACCTGGACGCGGCCCGCGCCGAGGCTGCGCGGCAGGCCGCCGCGAGCCTGCTGGGCAGCGAACTCGCCCACATCGACCATGCGCTGCT
This sequence comes from Comamonadaceae bacterium UBA4962, assembly GCA_002397315.1. GTDB lineage: Bacteria > Pseudomonadota > Gammaproteobacteria > Burkholderiales > Burkholderiaceae_C > Paracidovorax. The sequence continues at coordinate 341,411 of DHAE01000026.1, read as the reverse complement.
GCACGCCGAACTGGCGCGCGCGGCAGCGCAATGGACGCACGAGGCGCGCAAGCTTTCCGGCCGCTAGCGGGCCGCCCGCAGGGGCGTTGCGGCCTTCCGGCGCAAAGCATCCGATAATCGACGTCACACGCGCCTGCCGAGCGGCCCTTTGCACCGGGCCCGCCGGGCGCTGCCCGCCCCGGCGGCGGGCGCCACCCCATCCCTAGGAAAGAAAGCCAATGGCCCAGTACGTTTATTCGATGAACCGCGTCAGCAAGACCGTGCCCCCGAAGCGGCAGATCTTGAAGGACATCTCCCTCTCGTTCTTCCCCGGCGCCAAGATCGGCGTGCTGGGCCTGAACGGCTCGGGCAAGTCCACGCTGCTGAAGATCATGGCCGGCGTCGACAAGGAGATCGAGGGCGAAGCCATCCCCATGCCGGGCCTGAAGATCGGATATCTGCCGCAGGAACCGCAGCTCAACGCCGAGCACACGGTGCGCGAGAGCGTGGAAGAGGCCATGGGCGAAGTCTTCGCCGCCAAGGCCAAGCTCGAAGAGGTGTACGCCGCCTATGCCGAGCCCGACGCCGACTTCGACGCGCTGGCCGCCGAGCAGGCGCGCCTGGAAGCCATCATCGCCACGGCCGGCACCGACTCCGAGCACCAGTTGGAGATCGCCGCCGACGCGCTGCGCCTGCCGCCCTGGGAAGCCAACGTGGGCGTGCTGTCCGGCGGCGAGAAGCGCCGCATCGCGCTGTGCCGCCTGCTGCTGTCCAAGCCCGACATGCTGCTGCTCGACGAACCCACCAACCACCTGGACGCCGAATCCGTCGACTGGCTGGAGCAGTTCCTGCACCGCTTCCCCGGCACCGTGGTGGCCATCACCCACGATCGCTACTTCCTCGACAACGCGGCCGAGTGGATTCTCGAACTCGACCGCGGCCACGGCATTCCCTACAAGGGCAACTACAGCACCTGGCTGGACCAGAAGCAGGCCCGCCTCGAATCCGAGCAGAAGGGCGAGGAAGCCCGCGCCAAGGCCCTGAAGAAGGAACTGGAGTGGGTGCGCCAGAACGCCAAGGGCCGCCAGGCCAAGTCGAAGGCGCGTATCGCCCGCTTCGAGGAACTGAGCGATTTCGAATACCAGAAGCGCAACGAAACGCAGGAAATCTTCATTCCCGTGGCCGACCGCCTGGGCACCCAGGTGATCGAGTTCAAGAACGTCACCAAGTCCTTCGGCGACCGCGTGCTGATCGACAACCTGTCGATGAACATCCCCGCCGGGGCCATCGTCGGCATCATCGGCCCGAACGGCGCCGGTAAATCGACCCTGTTCAAGCTGATCGCCGGCCGCGAGCAGCCCGACAGCGGCGAAGTGGTGATCGGCTCCACCGTGAAGATGGCCTACGTGGACCAGAACCGCGACGCGCTCTCCGACGAGAAGACCGTCTGGGAAGATATTTCCGGCGGCCTGGACATCATCAACATCGGCAAGTTCCAGATGGCCAGCCGCGCCTACGCGGGCCGCTTCAACTTCAACGGCGGCGACCAGCAGAAGAAGGTCGGCAGCCTGTCGGGCGGCGAACGCGGCCGGCTGCACCTGGCCAAGACGCTGATCGCGGGCGGCAACGTGCTGCTGCTCGACGAACCCTCGAACGACCTGGACGTGGAAACCCTGCGCGCTCTGGAAGACGCGCTGCTGGAGTACGCGGGCACCGTGCTGGTCATCAGCCACGACCGCTGGTTCCTCGACCGCATCGCGACGCACATCCTGGCCGCCGAAGGCGACAGCCAGTGGGTGTTCTTCGACGGCAACTACCAGGAGTACGAGGCCGACAAGAAGAAGCGCCTGGGCGAAGAGGGCGCCAAGCCCAAGCGCATGCGCTACAAGGCCCTGAAGTAAGGGCCCGCGGCGGCAGCGACTTCCGACCCCCACTGCCCCGGCAGCCCGCCCACTTTCCGCGAGCCGAGCGCCCCATGTCCGGCACCAGCGCCACTCCCCGGCCCGATGCGCGGGCGGCGTTCCGCGCCTGCGTGGTGGCGGCCATCCGCGACGGCGAAGCGATGATGGCCGCGCTGGCGGCCGAGGCGGGCGGCGTGCTGGAAGCCCAGGCGCCGCTCGCGCGCGAGCCGCGGCGCCGCGATGCGCTGGAAGGCGCGCGCCATCTGCTCGCGCAGCATGCACCGGCACTGGTGCGCGGCTACCCGATGGCGCTGCTCGAAATCTTCGCCGGGGCCGGCCCGGACGCACGCGCGAAGCCCTCGGAACCAGCAGGCCTGGATTTCGGCGAACTCTCGCTCATGGACGAGGCCGAGGTGATCGCGCAGGTGGAGCTGTCGCGCGCGCAGCAGACGGCGCTGCACGCCACCGAGGCCGTACTGGCCGAACTGGACGCCCTTGTCAGCGCGGCGCAGGGCCTGCCCCGCGTGCGGCCCGACCGCAACCCGCTGCGGCCCGAGAACTACATCCGCGCGCTGCAGCAGGTGGTGGGCGCGACGGGCGTGGCGCCCGACGTGCGCGCGCTCTGGATGGCGCCGCTGCGCGACGCGCTCGCCACCCAGCTCAAGGCCGCCTACCGCGATGCCGCCGCCCACCTGCGCGCGGACGGCGTGGAGCCCGTGGGTTATGCCGTCGCCGCCAGCCCGGGGGGGCGGGACCGCATCCGGGAGCGCCCGCCGGGTTACGGCATGCCGGCTCCGCAGGGGCAGGGGCCTGCGCAGGGGTTTCTGCAGGGACACGGCGGCGTGGTGCCGTCCACGTACGCCACCACGGGATGGGACGGCGCTGCGCCTGCGTGGCCGCTGCCTGCGGCATCGCAGGCGCCGCTGGGGCCCGAGGCGGAAGAAGCCCTGCTCACCGTCGCCATGCTGCGGCAGATGCTCACCCAGCCCATCGCGGCCCTGGCAGCGGCACCCATGGCCACCGGCGTATCCGTACCCGCCGCGCTGGCGCCGCATCCGGGTACGCTGAGCGCGCTGGCCGGGCTGCCTCCAGGCGGCATTCCCCTCATGGCGGTGCCGCAGAGCGGGGCCCTGGCCGCGGCCGCAGCCGAAGCCATGGAGGACATCGCCGAACTCGAACGCATCGTGGGGCGCCTCTCGGGCAGCCTGCCCGCGCCGCTCGTCGCCCCGGGGAGCACGGCTTCCGTCGCCCCGCCGACGGGCGCCGCACCCGCGGCGGCCCGGGCGCGCTCGCGCACCGCGAGCGAGGTGGTCAGCCGCATGATGGACAACATCGCGCAGGACGACCGGCTGCTGCCCCCGGTGCAGCGCTCGCTGCAGGAGCTGCGGCCCGCGCTGCAGCGGCTGGTGCGGCACGACCCGCGCTTTTTCACCGACGACCAGCATCCCGCGCGCCGGCTGCTGGATGCGCTCACGCAGCGGGCGCTGTCGTTCGATTCGGAAGACGCCGACGATTTCGCGGAATTCGCGCGGCTCATGGACCGGGCCGTGGTCCGCGTGAACGCCGGCAACACGCGTTCGGCCGACACCTTCGCCACGGCCCTGTCGGAACTGGAGTCCGCATGGTCCGGGCAGGAGCGCCACCGCCGCGAGCGCGAAGAGGCTGCGAGCGCCGTGACCCTGGAGCTGGCGCGCCGCGAGGCGCTGTCGCGGCGCGTGTCCGCCGACATCCGTGCGCTGGCCCGGACGGAAGACGACCTGCCCACCGACATCGTGGAATTCGCCGCCGGCCCCTGGTCCGACGTCGTGGCCTGTGTCCAGGGGGACCGGCCCGGCGAGGACGATCCGGACGGATGTCTTGCCGCCGTCACCGAACTGTTCTGGCTGGCGCGGCCGGAGGTGGCGGCGCGATCGCCCGAACGCCTCGCGCCGACGGCCACGCGCGTCCTCGGCACGCTGCGCGCGGGCCTGGAGCGCATCGGCCACGACCCGCACATGACCGCCGCGGTGCTGGAGCGCGTGTCGGCGCTCCATCTGGCTGCCGCCGAGCGCGCGGCCGTCCTGCGCGCCGAGGGCGACGGAGCATGGGACACGGTGGGGACCGATTCCGGTGCGTCAACCTCCGTGGCGCCGGACGCAGGCGCCGAATTCGCGATCGGCACCTGGGTGCAACTGATCTCCAACCACCGGGCCGTGCACACTCAGCTCACCTGGGCGAGCCCGCACCACACGCTCTTCCTCTTCACCGCGCCGGACGGCAGCACCCAGTCGATGACGCGCCGCGTGCGCGACAAGCTCATGGCCGACGGGGCGCTCACGGTGCTGCCCGGCCCGCCTGCGGGCAGGACGAAAGGCGCGGGCGGCAAACCGGGCAGGACGCGCGGCTGACACATGCATGCCCCCGCCGGTGCCGCCGCCCGCGCGGCCCGGCCTTGGCCCTCGGCATCGGGACGGCGTCATTGCCGTGCGCAGGCTGCGGGTACGGCTTGCGAAGTCGCATTCATGCCCGGGGCTCGACACGCAACTGCACGCCGAGCGGGCGCAGCACCAGTGCGGGATAGGGCCGCACCTCCGCGCCCGGCCGGGGTGACAGACGGAACGCGCGCACGACGGCCACGACCGCGTCGGTGATCTGGCGCAGCGCGAGCTGGTCGCCGATGCACTTCCTCGGACCGCTGCCGAACGGCATATAGGCCTGCCGCACCGCGGCGTCGCATGCGGCGTCCATCCAGCGCTGCGGCAGGAAGGCGTTCGGCCGCTCGAAGAAGCGCGGATCGCGGTGGATGACCCAGGGGCTGACGTTCAGTTGCGTGCCTGCGGGAACGCGGAAGCCGCCGAGCGTGGTGTCGCGCACGGCGATGCGCGCCGTCATCCAGGCCGGCGGATAGAGCCGCAACGATTCCTGCACCACCGCGCTGGCGAAGCCGGGCACGGCGCCCGTGACGACGCCATGGCCGGTGCCAGCCGCAGCCTTCTCCTGCGCTTCGTCGGCCAGCCGCTGCTGTACGTCGCCATGCAGCGACAGCAGATGGAACGTCCAGGTCAGCGCATCGGCCATCGGCTCCAGTCCGGACATCACCATGGTGGCGAGTTCATCGCGCAGCCAGGCCGATGCGCCGGGGCCCGGATCGTGCTCCAGCAGCGTACCCAGCAGGCAGCGCGGGCGGGGCGACGCGTCGCGGTACCGCGCGATGATCCGCTCGAGATCCGCGTCGAGGCCGGCGCGGGCGCGTCGCAGGCGAAGGTTGGCCGGCGTGGGCACGAACGCCGGAAAGCGCACTGGGCTGCGCGTCAGCACCATGATCGCCTCGATCGTCTGCAGGATGCGGGCGGCTTCGGCATCCTGCAGCGGCATGCCCAGCAGGGCGGCGGAGCCCATGTCCATGCAGAGGCGCTGCATGGCCTGCCGCACGTCGATGTCGGGCGGTGGGTGTCGCCAGGCCTCGACGAAGGCATCCAGTGCGGACGCAGAGCGCTCCAGTGCCGCATGCAGCATCGCCGGCTGCAAGGCGGGCTGCAGGCTGTGTTTCTTGTCCTGCCAGTCCTGGCCGGCACTGTTCATGACCGAGGCCGGGAACGCGGAGTGGTTCCTGTGCCGGACCGGGTCCTTTTTCTCGAAGGTGCCTTCCTTGTCGTGCAGCACCCGCCGAGCGAGTTCCGGGTGGCTCACGAGGAACGAGCCCCGCGACAGCCGCACCACGTCGCCGTGCTCCAGCGCGCAGCGCAGCAGGAAACCGAGGGGATCTTCCGTGTACGCCGCGAGGTTGCCGGTGATCGGCGAGCCCGCGGGACCGGGGGGCAGGGGCCTGCCGTCCATGAAGGAACGGGCCGGGGCGGCAGTGCGCCATCCCGGCCCGGTGCCGCCTGCGATCAGTAGATGTAGCGGTGGCCGATGCGGTGGCCGCGCAGGGCGTGGGCGAGCTTTGCCAGGGCGTGGTACACGGTCTTCATGATGAAAGTCCTTTCATGGAGTGGTTGGGGTGTAAGCGTGACGACGCTTGGTACGCCGCCACCGTCAGGTTAGACGCAAACGCCCCTCCACGGCCGGGTTGGTGCGACCATGTACCCAACGGTCCGTTGTGGTTTGCATAAACGGATGGGTATTGAAACGCCGCGCCTCGGATGTGCTTCACACGCTGGCGCCCGGCCCTCCCGCCGCCGGTGCCGCCACCTTCTGCCGCACGATCTGGATGTGGTGCCGCAGCGCATACAGCTCGTCCGCGTACGACAGCGGCACGCTCACTTTCTCCACTTGCGCCTCCAGCCTGCCCAGTTGCGCGAGCAGTTCCTGTGGCGGCAGGCCGCCGACCTCGAACTGGTCCTCGATCTCGCGCAGGCGGCCGTACCAGCGGAACACGCGCGAGCGCACGCGGAACTGGTAGAGCGGCGGCACCACGCGCGACAGCGGCAGCATCGCGGCCAGCAACACGCCCAGCACCAGCCACATGCGCTCCACCAGGTTGGCGATCCAGAACGGCAGGTAGCGCTGCAGCAGCGGCGGCGAGCCGTTGATGGCGCGCTCGCCCTCGGCCGCGATCGGCAGCTCGCTGTGCCGCGTGTTCGGAAAATCCCGCGCGCGGTTGAACCAGCCCGCGCCGCCGTGCAGCGTCTGCGCGCTCTGCGCAAAGAGCTGCAGCAGCGCCGGGTGCGTGCCGCCCTGCGCCATCAGCGAGGTGGTCGAGGCCACCAGCCGCACATCCGACGGCGGCACGTCGCCCGCCAGGCCCGCCACGCCGCGCGGCAGCGTGACCGGCGTGAGGAACGGAAAGCGCCGGGAATAGGCTTCGTTCTGCGGGAAGTCCATCAGCCGCACGCCGGGCGTCTGCAGCAGCATCTGCACCATCAGCGATTCGGGCGCCGAGGCGAACACCAGCGCATCCAGCCGGCCCGCGAGGAAGTCCACCGTCGCGGGCGTCTGCCCGAGCTGCGTGCGCCACACCCGGGCCGGGTCCACGTGGTTGGCCTCCAGCAGCCTGTCCACCAGCGTCGGCAGGCCGCTGCCCGGCGTGCCCACGTTCACGCGCAGGCCGTGCAGTTGCGCGAGGCGCGTGAGCCGCCCGCCGGGCACCACGCGCCGCGCCGCGTCTTCGCGGTAGAAGATCCAGACCGGCTCCACGAACAGGCTGCCCAGCGATTCGAGCGTGTCGGCATCCTCCGGCCGCAGCTCACCCGTGCCGCCCTGCACGAAGGCCAGGTCCGCCGCGCCCTCGCGCAGCAACTGCAGGTTGGCCGACGAGCCTTCGCTTTCCTTCAGCACCACCTCGATGCCCTCGGCCGCCAGCGCCTGCCGGTAGCGCTGGCCGAACTCCGCATACGCGCTCTGCGCCGGCCCCGTGGCCAGCACCACGCGGCGCGGCGGGTTGGGCTGCAACCACCAGTAGGCGAGCACCACCAGCCCCACGGCCACGAAGGCCAGCGGCCCGGCCGACAGCAGCAGATCGCGCACGTTCAGCAGCGCCGTGCGCACGCGCCGGGCCGCAGTGCGCGACCGCGCGGCAAGCATGACGTTCATGGCCAGCCCGCTCCCCAGGGAGCCGTGCCGGCGATGTCGGCCGCGCAGGGCAGGTGCAGCCCCTCGGCCGTGGTCAGCGAGCGCGCCGCCAGCACCGCGCGCAGCGTGGCGCGCGCCGTGGCCTCGGCCGCCATGGTGGAGAGCACCATCATCCCGAGCGGCTTGCCCGCGCGCCCCGTGCCCAGCGCGAACAGCGTGTCGCCGTCCGACAGCGTGTGCACCGGATTGATCGCCCGCGCCAGCCCGTCGTGCGCGCACACCGCCAGCCGGCGCGCCTGCGCCTTGGTGATCTCCGCATCGGTCGCCACCACGCCGATCGTGGTGTTCGTGCCCGCGAGCAGCGTGCGCGGCGCATCGCCCGCCAGCAGCGCGCGGCGCGTATCGCGCAGCCGCAACCCATCGGCCGTGCGCGCGCCCGCCACCGGGCGGCCCGTCTCCGGGTCCACCACGTCGCCCACCGCATTGCAGGCCACCAGGGCGCCCACCGTCACGCCATCCACGGTGACCGACGCGCTGCCGATGCCGCCCTTCATCGCATGCGCCATGCCGAACAGCTTGCCCACCGCGGCCCCGGCGCCCGCGCCCACGCTGCCCTCGGCCAGCGGCATGGCCGCCGCACCCGAAGACGACGCTGCTGCAGCCGCCTCGCACGCCGCATACCCCGCCGCCGCATCGGGCCGGGTGCGTGCATCGCCCACGTGCAGATCGAACAGCACCGCCGCGGGCACCAGCGGCACCCGCGCCACCCCCACGTCGAAGCCGATGCCGCGCTCCTCCAGCCACCGCACCGCCCCCGCCGCCGCATCCAGCCCGAACGCGCTGCCGCCGGCCAGCATCACGGCATGGATGCGGTCGACCAGGTGCGTGGGCTCCAGCAGATCGGTCTCGCGCGTGCCGGGGGCCGCGCCGCGCACGTCCACGCCCGCGACGGCGCCTTCGCGGGCGATGACGACGGTGCAGCCGGTGGGGCGGAGGGGGGAGGTGAAGTGGCCGACTTCGATGCCTGCTACCTGGGTGATGGAGCCGGGGGAAGTGGGGTGGTCATGTGCGGGAAGGGGCGGCATGTGTAGCGCTATGGCGGTGCGGTGAAGCGGTAAGGTCGAAACCATAGCGTAAGCTCGAGGTGTCTGAGGGGAGCGCAACCCATTGGTTTGTGGGGCATGCAGGCGATGCCGAGAAATTGTTGGATGGCTGCTTTGCAGCGGTTGCAGCCGCTCGGCATGTCCACTGCGAGAGCCGGAGGTCGGCCAGGAGCGGACTGTGACCGATGACTGCTATCCGGCACAACTCGGCAGCTTGTCTTCATCACCAGGTCGATGCGCGGAAGTCGGCTGAGGATTCCACTCGAACTCGACCTTGTCTTGCAGCCGAAGCGGTTGTGTCAGCAACCTACGCCACTTTCCTGCCGATCAGCCACAGCTCTGCCACGAGACCGGCCGCCAGCAGCACTGAAGCCACGACGTCGGCAACCAGTACCCTTCCGATGGCCGGGTTGTACCCGCCGACCGCCATCGCAACCACGATGAAGCTGGCTGCACTGAAGAGCCCAACTGTCAGTGCCGTGACGCGTAGCCAAGGCAGCGCGATTGCACAGAGCATCAGCGCACCCAGCACGCCGAACAGCAGGGCCCGGTGCTGCAGCAGGATGGCCGTGTTCGGATTGTTCACCTCGATGCCGTAGAGCCGTGTCAGCGTGCTCACCCCCATCACTGCGGGGACGGGCAGCACGTGAATGATGCCTGCGATGAGCAGAGCGACGATAGAGACGTATTTCATGGGTTTCCTTTGGGTTTCGACGCTGACCGCCGATCCGACGGGATGCATCACGGACTCATGTCCCTGCCGCCTCGGATTCTCGGCAGCATGCGACCGCCAACAGCATCACCGCAACGACGACCTCCAGAACAAAGTAGCCCAACGGGGCCCGATCGATGCTGCGATCGACCGCAGCCGATATCAGGCGACCGGCGGCCATGCCAACGAGTGCCGCGGCCACGGTGAAGAGGATGCCGTCGCTGCAGCCCGCTGGCGTGAGTTCTAGAATTCCAAACTGGGTCGTCACGAAGGCGGGCTTGGCGATCGCGCCGACGCCCATGACGGTGAAGCCGGCGATTGCGATGAAGATTTGGAAGGTCTTGCATGGAGAGTGGCCACGGTGAAATCGATGTCGGCATCGTGTCGGAGCAGGTCGCTTCGGGCTTTCAAGATTCGCCTGTCTTGCCGCGCATCTGGGCGGGTCCAGCGCGTGCGCTGTACGTTGGCCCGGGGCTTGACCTGTCTCCGCACATGAACGTGGCGACCACGATCGCGGTGTCTCTGCGGCAGCCCTTCGAGTTGCGGACCTGGGCGAAGTCAGCGGCTTGGTCGCCGTGGCGCCCGGAAGTCATCAGCGTCATCCCCTCGGAGACGCTGCATCACCTGAAATGCTTCGGGCCGATGGCCTTCCTTTACCTGGATCCGCTCACCGACAGTCGGAACCCGCTTTCCAACGCCGTGCTGGTGCGCGGCCGCGAGCGGCTGAAGCTGGCTGCGCCGCAGATCGGACTCGACGAAGCCTTCGCCGCCTTCGGGCTGATGCCTCATGGCCCGCGGGATGTGCGCATCGCCCGGGTTGTACGCGAGATCGAACGCAGGCCGAACGCCTTCGGCCGTTTGCAGGACGCTGCCGCGCTGGCTTGCCTGTCACCATCGCGCTTCCGGGCGCGCTTCGATGCGGAGCTTGGCCTGCCGTTTCGCCGCTATCGTCTGTGGCGACGCATGGCCACCGTGATGCGCACCATCGCCGACGGCGGCAGCTTGACCGAAGCCGCCCACGCCGCCGGGTTTGCGAGTTCAGCGCATCTCAGCAGTACGTTCAGGCGCATGTTCGGCCTCACGGCAAGCGACCTGCTGGCCCTGGGCGTGGTAATCGACGTGTCGGAAGACATCGTCTTGTCTGAATGCGAGCATGCCAGCCAACCCAAGGTCCATGCCGCAAGAGCCGCTTGAGCAAGCGGCGCAGCGCCGAGGCGCAGGAGAGTCATGGCAGCATGTGTCGTCTCATCGAGGCACCGCTGGTGCTGCCAGCGGCCAAGTCTTCCACGAGTGAATTGGCGAGGCCAGGCGACCGGATTGCGGCAGTCAAGTCATTGAGGTAGCAGGCTGCTTCGGGCGCATGGTCGCCTTCTGAATGGATTCGCTGAATGTCAGAAGCCAGCCTAGACTAGCCGCACAAAGAGACTGGTGAATACACAAAAAGCACAATCGCTTGTCCGGTATCGTCCCATCATGAAATCTATGCCCGACTAATTCGTGAACTGGCTTCACCCTCGTGCTGGGTTGCATTCCAAGAACAGTTCTCCCAACGTCAGGCGATCGGACCAAAAAGCTGAAATATTGACCCCGTAACGCCGCTGGACCTCGCGGGCAAGAATTTCCAGTTCCATCGCGTCCACGCCACTCCTGTGCAGGTAGCGTGCCGTGTACACATCCATGATCCTGTCATCTGGAGCAAAGTTCAGTCGCTGGCTGGGGTGCAGATCAAAGCTGGTCGCGAACACGCCCAGGAAGCTGCGGATCTGGTCTTTGCCCGCATCCGGAAAAGACCGCTTCCATGCGCGGCCTTGGCACGGCCGATTGATTGTGCTCTCCGACGGCTATTGCGCCAATGCGAGAAATCAGCCGGCCGATTGGCGGATCGGCCAAGTCCCAGATTCTCTCAGCGCTCCACAGGCTCAATGCGGCTCACGACAAACCCGCCCACATCACGCTCCGCCAGAAACCGCACCCGCGCACCCGGCACCAACACCGCATCCGCAGGCGTCTCCCGCACCCGGAACACCATCGTCATGGGCGGCATGCCCAGGTTGCGCAGTTCGCCGTGCCGCAATGTGATGCGGAGGGTGGCGGCGTTCCAGCGCACGACCTCGCCCTCGCTCAGCGCGGTGCTGGGCGAAGCAGGTGCAGAAGCAGATGGGGATGTGAGTGAAGCAGTTGCCGGTGCATCTGCGGAAGCGCCGTGGTCCGCATGGTGTGCATGACCAGCGTGCTCTGCCGCTTCCGGTGTTTGCGCATGCAGCGGGCCGGAGCCTGCCATCAAGCCAGCCACCGCGATCCAGGCTGCAAGCGCTCCGGTCGCCTTCGGCCACCACCGTGCGTTCGAGATGAACCCGTTCCGTGGCCGTCGAGGCTGCGGTACGTGCGGTCTCTGCACGTGGCGCGTGGACGCATCCGGCGACGTCGCCGCTCTCAGCTTCGTCGTCATTGCCGTTCCTTCCCTCATGCCGGCGCCTTGCCCGCCCGCGCCGCATAGCTCGCGAACACGCGCGTGCTGCCATCGCGCGCCACGAGCAGCACGTCGTACGCGTCGCGCCGGCCTCCGTAGAAGGCACCGTCCATGCCGGGCGATCCCACAGGCATGCCGGGTACGGCCAAGCCCAGCGCACGCGGCTTCTCGCGCAGCAGGCGCTGCACGTCGGCGGCGGGCACGTGGCCTTCGATCAGGTAGCCGCCGACGAGGGCGGTGTGGCAGGAGCCGAGTTTCTGGGTCAGGCCGAGTTTTTCGCGCACTGCCGTGTTGCCGGTGTCGTGCACGGTGGCCTGGAAGCCGTTGGCCTGCATGTGGTCCACCCAGTCCTTGCAGCAGCCGCAGTTCGGGTCTTTCCAGACTTCGATGGCGGTGGCGGTGGCGGCGGGCGCGGGGCTCGCGGCGCGGGCGCGCGAGGGCAGGGTGGCGGCGACGGCTGCGGCGGCCGTGGCGCAGAGCGCGGTGCCCAGCCAGGCGCGGCGGGTGGTGCCGGGCGCGGAGGACGCTGGCGCTGGTGCGAATGCGAGCGCCGAGGCGGCGGTGTCAGTGCCCGGGGTAGTGCGGGTGAAGCGGGTGGCGATGCGGTTTTCGTTCATGGCGGGTTTCCTTTCCGTGCGAAGCATGTGTGTGATGGTGATGACGATGAAGGTGTGAAGCGCTGGCGCGGCGGGAGGGAGGGAGGGAGGCAGCGCGGTCAGTGGTCGTGTCCATGGCCCGTGTGGCCATGATGGCCCTGGTGGCCTGAGTGCCCACTGCCCGGCTTGCGCACCCGCGCCGCGCCATCGTCGGCAGCCGCCCCCGCAGGCGGCGCATTCGCCGCACGCGGCGCGGGCGGCAGCGCGTCGGCGTCGCCCGTCCACTCGTGCGCGCGCGTGCCGGGCGGCTGCACGTAGTCGCCCGGGTCGCGGAAGTCCCTCGCCGCGAGGCCCTCGCGCACCTTGAGCACGCTGAACATGCCGCCCATCTCCAGCGAACCGAAGGGGCCGGTGCCGGTCATCATGGGCAGGGTGTTGTCGGGCAGGGGCATCTCCATGGCGCCCATGTCGGCCATGCCGCGATCGCCCATCACCATGTAGTCGGGCACGATCTTCTGGATCTTGGCCGCAAGGCCGCTGTGGTCCACGCCGATCATGGTGGGCACGTCGTGGCCCATGGCGCCCATGGTGTGGTGGCTCTTGTGGCAGTGCACGGCCCAGTCGCCGGGTTCGTCGGCGATGAACTCGATCTGCCGCATCTGCCCCACAGCGACGTCGGTGGTCACCTCGGGCCAGCGGGCGGAAGGGGGCACGATGCCGCCGTCGGTGCCCGTCACCTCGAATTCGTGGCCGTGCACGTGGATGGGGTGGTTGGTCATGGTGAGGTTGCCGATGCGCAGGCGCACGCGGTCGCCGCGGCGCGCGACGAAAGGGTCGATGCCCGGGAACACGCGGCTGTTCCACGACCAGATGTTGAAGTCCGTCATTTCGTTGATGCGCGGCGTGCGGCTGCCCGGCTCCACCGCGAAGGCGCCGAGCAGGAAGGCGTAGTCGCGGTCGGCGGTGGCGATGCGCGGGTGACGGCCGCGCGCGTCCAGGCGCGGGTGCGTGATCCACAGGCCCATGAGGCCCATGGCCATCTGCACCATCTCGTCGGCATGCGGGTGGTACATGAAGGTGCCGGGGCGGCGCGCGGTGAACTCGTACACGAAGGTCTTGCCCGCGGGGATCGCCGGCTGGTTGAGGCCGGAGACGCCGTCCATGCCGTTGGGCAGGCGCTGGCCGTGCCAGTGCACGCTGGTGTGCTCGGGCAGGCGGTTGGTGACGAAGATGCGCACGCGGTCGCCTTCGACGACCTCGATGGTGGGGCCGGGGCTCTGGCCGTTGTAGCCCCAGAGGTTGACGTGGAAGCCGGGCGCGAACTCCCGCACCACGGGTTCTGCGACGAGGTGGAATTCCTTGACGCCGGCGTTCATGCGCCAGGGCAGGCTCCAGCCGTTGAGGGTGACGACCGGGTGGAAGGGCAGGCCCGTGGGCGGGAGCGGGGGCACCTGGGTGCCCGCGCCCGCGGGCGCGGCGGCCTCGGGCAGGGCGGCGAGGGCCGCGCGGCCCACCGAGGCGGCGGAGAGGGCGGCCACGGCCGTGGCGGCGCCGCCGAAGAAGTGTCTGCGTTGCATGGTGGATCAGTGGCCCGCGCCGGCGGGGGCCGCGCTGGACGAAGTGGGGGAGGACAGGGCGGAGGAGGTGGCCGCTGCGGAGGCGGAGGGCTGCGCGCCGGGCGAGGCGACCGCGAGCGCGAACTGCAGGTCGGTATCGGCGAGCCAGAAGTCGCGCCGGGCGGCAACGGCGTCGGCCACGGCCTGCGTGGTCTGCCGGGCCTGGGCGAGCAGTTCCCAGACGCTTGCGAGCATGCCGTTGTAGCGCAGAAGGGTTTCGTCCTGGATCTGCTGCTGCAGGGGGACGACGCGCTTTTCCTGCTCCTGCGCCAGCTCCCAGGCGGTGCGGTAGCCGCGCCAGTGCATGCGCACTTCGAAGCGGGCGCGCAGGGCCGTCTGTTGCAGCGTGGCGGCGCTCTCGTTCACGAGCCCTTGGGCGCGGGCGTTCGCCGCGCCGCCCCAGTCGAACAGCGGCAGCGGCAGTTCCAGCTCCCAGCCGCGCTTGGTTTCGGAATGGCCACCCGCACCGCGTTCGGTGGTGGTGTCGCGCCGGTAGCCCAGGCCGACGTCGCCGAAGAGCTGGCCGGCGCGGGCGACGCCCTGCTGGTCTGCAACGCGATCGAGGCCGAGGCGGGCCGCGCGCACGTCGAGGCGCTCGCGCAGGGCGCGTTGCTCCAGGGTGGCGGAGTCCATCGGTTCGGCGGGCAGGTCGGGCAGTTGCCGGGGCAGCGTGATCGCCTCGGCGGAGGTACCCCCGAGGCCGAGCGCGAGCGCCAGGGCTTCGCGCTCCGTGCCGGCCGCGAGGCGTGCCCGTGCCAGCCGGGCGCGCGCATCGGCCAACACGGCCTGCTCGCGCGCGGCCTGCAGACGGCTCCAGTTGCCGGCGCTGGCCATGCGGCGCGCCAGTTCGGCACCCGCCTCGGCGGCATCGTGCATGCGTTCGTGCGCGACGAGGGTTTCCTGCGCGGCGACGGCGCGCAGCCAGGCGCGGCGGGCATCGCTGGCGACGCGCGCGGCATCGGCCGCGGCGGCGAGCGTGTCCTGCTCGCGCAGGCTGCCGGCCCAGCGGCCGCGCCAGGGCAGCGTGATCAGTTCCATCAGGCTGAAGGTGATGGAGCGCTCGATCTCGCGCTCGTGCGCGGTGGTGAGCCGCCCCAGGCCGAGTACCGGGTTGGGCGGCGTGAGCGCCTGCACGCGCTCGGCGTCCTGCACGCCGAGGCGGGCGAGGCGGGCCTGCAGGCCGGGGTGGCGCAGCAGCGCGATGCGCACGGCGGCCTCCTGCGTGAGCGGCGCGGCCAGCCAATGGGCGACGGCATCGTCGGCGGCGCGCTGCGCGGCAGGGTGGGTGGAGGGCAGGGTGGCGCCGTCGACGCCGGCCGTGCGGCCCTGCAGGGTGGCCTGCACGTCGCCGCGCAGGCCGTCGGGCGAGACGCTGGCGCAGCCTGCGAGCAGGAGCGCGGCGGTGGCGGCGGGCAGGGCCGACCGGACACGTCGGAAACGGGAATGGGAATGGGACTGGGCACGGGGCCCGGGGGTGTGCATGGAAAGCCTCTCTTGGACTCGGAAGCGAAAGCGGAACGCGGCCGCGCCGCCGTGCGCCGGTTCTTTCCGGACGGCACGGCTGCGGCAGACGCACTTCGGGCGTCGAGGCTCAGGAAATGGGTGGCTTGGTGGCCTGCGCGGGCAGGGCGCTCGCGAAGCGGACGGCGGCGGGCACGCGCGGGCCGGCACCGTGGGATGCCGCGCCCAGCGCGGGTGCGGGAGGGGCCATCACCACGGTATGGCAGATCTCGCAATCGGCGCAGGCGGCATGCGCGGCGTGGGTGCCGCCTGCGGCGCCGCAGGCCGGGAGAGGCGAGGCAGTCCCTGCAGACTCGCCATGACAGTTCGCAGTGGTGGCGATGGGGTCTGGAGAGGGGGCGTGCCCAGCGTGGGCCGTGGGGTGCTGGGCGTGAGCCGCATGGTCGGCGTGTTCAGTCTGCACCGACGGCGCACTGCCCCCATGCGGCACCCCCGCCATCTGCGCGGCCATGGCCGGGCCCACGAGCCCGCGCAGGGCCATGAGCACGATCAGCGCGAAGAAGACGAGGTGGCGGCGCATGGGCCCGATGATACGGCGTGCCCGGGGGCCCGGTCACACGGCCATGTAGCGGCCGGGGCGATGGTTCATGGCCAGCACCAGGTTCAGCGCGACGGCGCCCACGATGGACCAGAGCACCCGGCCCGGCTCGACGGTGAAGAGCGCCAGCAGCACGATCGCGCAGTCCACGCCCATCTGCACCTTGCCGGCGCGCCAGCCGTGCCGGTCCTGCAGGTAGAGCGCGAGGATGCCGACGCCGCCCAGGCTGCAGCGGTGGCGGAACAGTACCAGGAAGCCCGTGCCCACGATGAGCCCGCCCGCCACGGCCGCGTAGAGCGGCTGCAACGCAGAGAGCTCCAGGAAGCGCGACTGCGCCTCGGTCATCAGGGAGAGCAGCAGCACCGCGACGAAGGTCTTCAGGGTGAAAGCGCGCCCCATCTTGCGCCACGCGAGCCAGTAGAAAGGCAGGTTCAGCAGGAAGAACCATTTGCCGAAGCCGATGCCCGTGGCGTAGTGCAGCAGGAACGCGATGCCCGCCGTGCCGCCCGTGAGCAGGCCTGCGCTCGTGAAGAACGCCACCCCGACCGAGATCAGCAGCACGCCGGTGAACACGGCCAGCGTGTCTTCGGTGGTGGTGTGCGGGACCATGGCAGGCGCGGCGGCGGGCGCAGGTGCGGCAGGGGACGGGGCGAGGGTCTGGCTCATGGATGGCGAGGGGCGAGGGGGTGCGGCGGCACGCGGCGGCCGAGGGGCCCGCGATTGCAGCACGGCGCCTGGAGCGGCGGTTTGCGGTGCGTCAAGCGGCGGCCCCTCCCGCGGCGCGCGCGTGGGAAGATGCAGGATTCTAGGGTAAACCCTGATCTGGCGGCGCGGCCCCTGCCCCCCGCCGGAGCGCCGCCGTGGCCTTACCCCGCTGCTGGCCCGTTCTCGAACACCAGGCTGATCGCCGGCGCGTACTTGTCGCCGTGGCCGGCGTCGATCGCCTTCTGCAGCGTGTCCAGCAGGTTGCGCGCGCCGGTGGGATCGACGCCTACCTGCTCGCCGAGGGCGACGGCGTACGAGATGTCCTTCTTGGCGTAGCTGACGGGGAAGGCCTTCTCGGGGAACTGGCCGGGCGCGATCGCCTTCATGCCGTGGTTGCGCAGGGCGAAGCTGTCGGCCGAGCCGGTGGAGAAGGCCTGGAACAGCACGTCCGGCTGCACGCCCGCGCGCCGGCCGATGGCGGCGGCCTCGGACAGCGCGAGCACGGTTTCGTAGAGCACCATGTTGTTGAGGATCTTCACCACCTGGCCGGCGCTGACGCCGCCGGCATGCGTGACGTCCGACGCGAAGGTGCGGATGAAGGGCGCGATGCGCTCGAACACCTCGGGGCTGGCGCCGACCGGCACGGCCAGGGTGCCGGCCTCGGCGGCGGCGCGCGTGCGCATGACGGGCGCATCGGCGAAGGCGATGCCCTTGTCCTGCAGCAGCCGGGCCACCTCCAGCGTGACGTCCACCGACGAGGTGCTCAGGTCCACCAGGGTGGTGCCGGGGCGCAGGCGCTCGGCCAGCCCGCCGGGCGCGGCCACGACCTGCTTCATGACCTCGCCCGAGGGCAGCGACATGAACACGATGCCGGCCTGCGCGGTCAGCTCCTGCAGGGTGACGGTGCGCACGCCGTGTTCCGCGAGCCGCGCGAGCGGCTCCGCATTCAGGTCGGACGCGATCACGGGCGCGCCGCCCTTCGTTGCGATGTGCCGGCAGATGGGCTCGCCCATGACGCCGACGCCGATGAAACCCACGGTGGGTTGTTGCATGTTTTTTTCTCCTGGGATGTTGTGGGGGAGCGCGGCGGGGCCGGCTCAGGCCCGGACGTTGGCGGGGTTCATGCTCCAGTAGATGCCCTTGCTCTGCTGGTAGAGGCGCACGCCGGTCACGCCCTTCTCGCGGCCGATGCCGCTTTCCTTGAAGCCGCCGAACGGCGTGGCGATCGACAGCTGCTTGTAGGTGTTGATCCAGACGAGGCCGGCCTCCAGCGCGCGGGCCACGCGCCAGGCGCGCTGGTAGTTGGCCGTCCAGATGCCCGAGGCGAGGCCGAAGGCGGTGTCGTTGGCCTGGGCGACGAGGTCGTCCTCGTCGTCGAACGGCAGCACGCACAGCACGGGGCCGAAGATTTCCTCGCGCACGGCCGTGGCGTGGTTGCCGAGCCCTGCGATCACCGTGGGCCGGTAGAAGGCGCCCGCGCCGAGGTGATCGCCCTCGGGGCGGCAGCCGCCGGCCAGGATCTCGCCGCCTTCGTCGCGTGCGCTCTGCACCATGGCCTCGATGCGCTCGCGGTGCCGGAAGCCGGACACGGGACCCATCTGCGCGCCGGGCGCATCGGGCAGATCGACGCGCAGCCCGTTGGCGCGTTCCACCAGCATCGCCAGCACCTGGTCCAGCACCTTGCGGTGCACGAAGAGGCGCGAGCCCGCCACGCACGACTGGCCGCTGCCTTCGAAGATGCCGTCCACCACGCCGTCGATGGCGGCGTCCAGCTGTGCGTCGTCGAAGATGATGTGCGGGGACTTGCCGCCCAGCTCCAGCGCGACCGGGATCAGGCGCTGCGCGGCCACGGCGGCGATGTTGCGGCCGGTCTGCGTGCCGCCCGTGAACGACACCATGCGCACGCCGGGGTGGTGGATGATCGCGTGGCCCGTGACCGCGCCGGTGCCTGGCAGCACGTTGAGGATGCCGGGCGGCAGGCCGGCTTCCTGGGCGATGCGCGCCACCGCCAGGCCGACGCTGGGCGTGACCTCGGAGGGCTTGAGCAGCACCGCGTTGCCGGCCGCGAGCGCGGGAGCGATCTTCTGCGCCTCCATCGTCATGGGCGAGTTCCACGGGGTGATGGCCGCCACCACGCCGTAGGGCTCGTAGGCCGTCATCGAGAGGTAGTCGCCGCGCGCGGGCGGCACCTCGGCACCCAGCGTCTCGCACACGGCGGCGTAGTAGCGGTAGGTGGCCGCGGCGCCGGCGACCTGCGTCTTGCATTCGCTCAGCACCTTGCCGTTCTCGATCATCTGCAGGTGCGCGAGCTCGTCCGCATGCGCGCGGATGCCGTCGGAGATGCGCCCGAGGATCTGCGCACGCACGTGGGGCAGCATGTCGCGCCAGCCCTTGGCCGAGGCCGCGTCGCGCGCGGCGGCCACGGCCGCGTCCACCTGCGCGGCGCTGGCCGCGGTGACGCGGCGGTTGATGCGGCCGGTGGCCGGGTTGACGGAGTCGATGGCGCCGTCCTCGCTGGTGATCCATTCGCCGCCGATGAGCATCGGCTGGGTTGCATTCGTCGTGGTGTCCATGGACATGGTGGTGGTCTTCTCTGTCGCGCTGAAGGGTAAAAAAAACGGGAGATGGCGGCAGGCCCGGGCGCTCAGCTGATGGTCGCGCCCGATTGCTTCACGATCTCCTGCCACTTGCGGTATTCCGCCTGCATGAAGGTGCTGAAAGCGGCCGGATCGCTCGAGACCACCTCGCCGCCGAGGTCGATGAGTTTGGCGCGCAGCTCCGGCTGGTCCACCACCGCGCGGATGTCGGTGGCGATGCGGTTCTGCAGCGCGGCCGGCATCGATGCGGGCGCGAGCACGCCGAACCACGTCGCGGCCTCGAAGTTGCGCAGGCCCTGCTCGGCGAAGGTGGGGATGTCGGGCACTTTCTCGACGCGCTGGCCGTTGGCGAGCGCGATCGCGCGCAGTTTGCCCGAGGCGATGTGCGGCAGCACCACGGTGAGCGTGGCGAACATGGCGTCCACCGAGCCGCCCAGCAGGTCGGTGATGGCCGGCGCGTCGCCCTTGTAGGGCACGTGCAGCATGCGCGTCTTCATCGCGGCATTGAACATCTCGCCGGCCAGGTGCTGGGCGGTGCCGTTGCCCGGCGAGGCGAACGTGGCCTTGTCGGGGTTGGCGCGCACGTAGCGCGTGAATTCGTCCACCGTCTTCGCGTCGAGCGTGGGCCGCACCACGAGCACCAGCGGCACCTTCGCGATCAGGCTGAGCGGGGCGAAGTCCTTCACCGGGTCGTAGTTGAGCTTGGGGTAGACCAGGCCGCTGATGGTGTGCGCCGACGTGGTCATGTAGAGCTGGTAGCCGTCGCCGGGCGCGCGCGCCATCTGCGCGGCGGCGAGCGTGGTGCCCGCACCGGGCTTGTTCTCGACCACCACGGCCTGTCCCCAGCGCGCGCCGAGCCGGTCCACCACCGCGCGGGCCACGATGTCCGTGGCGCCGCCCGCGGCGTACGGCACGATCATGCGCACCGTGTCCGTGGGGTATTTCGGCGCCTGCGCGAAGGACAGGCCGGGGGCGAGCGAGGCCAGCAGCAGGCCGCCCAGGGCGTGCCGTCGGGTGAGGGAGTCGGTGGTCATGGATGTGTCTCCTGGTTGTTCATCGTTGCTGAAGGAATGGCGGCCAATCACAGTCGGTAGAACTGCGCGGCGGTGTCGTGGTACAGCCAGCGCTTGTCGTCCTCGGACAGGTCCGCCGTGATGCGCTTGAATGTGTTCCAGAGCACGGCGTAGCTGCACGTGCCCTTGTCGACGGGGAAGTTGCTCTCGAACATGCACCGCCGCGGCCCGAAGATCTCGATGCATTCGCGGAGGTAGGGGCCCCAGGCCTGGGCCAGTTCGGAGGAGGTGGGCGGTGCGTCCCGCAGGTGGAACGGGAAACCGAGCACGCTCATGCCCAGCCCGCCCAGCTTGACGCAGACGTTGGGCAATTCGGCGATGCGGCGCATGTCGGCCCTCCACTCCGCGAACACCGCATCGCGCCGGCCCGCATAGGGCCCGACGCCGACCGGCGCGCCCACGTGGTCGATCGCCACGGGCGTCTGCGGGAAGGCGCGGGCGAGGTCGGCGAGTTCTTGCAGCTGGGTGTGGTAGGCCCAGGAGTCGAAACTGAGCCCGAACTGCGCCAGGCGGGCGAAGCCGTCGCGGAACGCCGGTGCCATATAGAGGTGCAGCGGCGGCGCCTGCATGACGCCGTACTGGAATTCGGCATGCGCCGCGGCATGGCAGCGGATGCCGCGGAAGCGCCCGGCACCGGCCTCGATCTGTGCGGCGAGCACTTCTTCCACGGCCGCGCCCAGCGAGAGATCGGCGAAGCCGACGATGCCGGCGCAAAGCCGCGTGGCATGTCCTGCCTGGGCGGCTTCTCTCGCGATGCGGACCACGCGCTCGGTCTCGCCCACGGGCTTGAGGTGTTCCGGGCCACTGTCCCGGTACGCGAAGCCCACCTGGATGAAGACGGTCGATTCGATGCGGTGGCCCGAGCCCAGGTCGGCCAGCAGGTCGTCCGCGAGGTAGCCGCCCCAGCCGTGGTCGGACAGGTGGTGGTGCGGATCGATGATCGCGAGATCGGGCTCCAGCGCCGCCTCGGTGTGCTGCGCGAGCCAGGCGGGCCGCACTTCCGCGCGCGGGATGACCGGCAGGGCGGAGGGGGAGGTCTGCGGATTCATGGGGTGGGTTCCTTTCCGTGTGCGGGCTTCAGATGCCGAGGAAGGCCTTCTGCACGAAGGCGTCGTTCAGCAGCTCCTGCCCCGATCCCGAACGGATCACGCTCCCCTGCTCGAACACGTAGGCGTCGTGCGCCATCTTCAGCGCGAGCCGCGCGTTCTGTTCGACCAGGACGACGGAGATGCCGGTCTCCGCATTCAGCCGCCGGATCGCCTGCGCGATCTCCGAGACGATCTTGGGCGCGATGCCGAGCGAAGGCTCGTCGAGCATCAGGATGCGCGGGTGCGACATCAGCGCCCGGCCGATGGCCACCATCTGCTGCTCGCCGCCCGAGAGCGACCCGGCCATCTGCTCGCGCCGCTCCTTCACGCGCGGGAAGAGCTCATAGACCAGGTCCAGCGACTTCCCGCGCTGCGCGGACGAGCGCACCGTGTGTGCGCCCACCATCAGGTTCTCCCAGACGGACATGCGCGGAAACAGCCGGCGGCCTTCGGGCGACAGCGCCAGCCCCAGCCCGACGCGCTGCGCCGCATGCGTGCCTTCGATCGGCCGGCCGTCCAGCAGCAGCGAGCCGGAGGTCAGGCGCTTCAGGCCCATCAGCGCCTTGAGCGTGGTGCTCTTGCCGGCCCCGTTGGAGCCGATCAGCGCCACGATCTTCCCGGCCTCGATGCGGAAGCCCACGCCGTGCAGGGCCTGCACGAGGCCGTAGTGGACGACGATGTCCTTCACTTCAAGCGTGCGCATCTTCATCCACTCCCAGATAGGCTTCGATCACCGCGGGGCTGTTGCGGATTTCTTCCGCCGTGCCCTGCGCGATCTTCTGTCCCTGCACGAGGACGATGATCTTTTCGCAGGTGCCCATCACCAGCGCCATGTGGTGCTCGACGAACAGCAGCGAAATGCCGTGCGCGTCGCGCAGCGTCTTGAGCAGCCGCCCGAACTCGGCGCATTCCTCGGGGTTGAGGCCGGCGGCGGGCTCGTCGAGCAGCAGCAGGCGCGGCCGGGTGGCCAGGCCCACGGCCACGCCGATGCGCTTCTGGTGGCCGTAGGCCAGCTCGCCCGCGATCTCGTGCCGTAGGGGCGCGAGCCCGGTGGTCTCCAGCACCTGGTCCACCTGCTCGCGCACCCGGCGGCATGCGTCCCGGTAGGCCGCGGTCCGCGCGATCTGCGCCCAGACGGGCACCCCGAAATGGCAGAGCGCGCCGCGGTAGACGTTCTCCTGCACCGTCGATTTCGGGTAGACCGTGGCCGACTGGAAGGTGCGCGCCAGGCCGTGGCGCACCACCTGGCTCGGCTTGCGGCCGGTGATGTCCTCGCCCGCGAAGACGATGCGGCCGGCGGAGGGCGGCAGCGCGCCGCTGATCATGTTGAACGCCGTGCTCTTGCCGGCGCCGTTCGGGCCGATCAGCCCGACGATCTCGCCTTCATTCAGCGTGAAGCTCAGGTCGCGCACGGCGGCCAGGCCGCCGAAGTTCTTGCCCAGGCCCTCGATGGTGAGCAATGCGGTCATCGCGCGCCTTTCTGGCGCCGCAGGCGGGCGCCGATGCCGACCAGACCCATCGGCAGGAACTTGAGCACCAGGATCAGCGTGATCCCGTAGAGGATGTTCTGCGTCTCGATCGCGCTGCGGAACAGCTCCGGCAGCGGCGTCATGATGAGCGCGCCGAGGATCGGGCCGACCACCGAACCGCGTCCGCCGATCACCAGCATGATGATGGCCGCCACGGACACGTGCTGGCTGAACGATTCGGGCGACACGAAACCCAGGTAGTGCGCGAGCAGAGCCCCCGCGAAGCCCGCGAGCCCGCTGCCCAGCAGGAAGGCGAACATCTGCGTGCCCTGGATGCCGATGCCGCTGGCTTCGGCCAGGTCGGGGTTGTCGCCCACCGCGTCGAGTTCGTGCCCGCGCGGCGTCTTGAAGAGCGCGATCAGCAGCACGATCGACGCGAACGCGCTGGCCGCCGCGAGGCCGTAGAACGACAGCTTGCTGTCCAGCGCGATGCCGAAGATGCTGGCCGGCGGGATGTTGGCGATGCCGTTGGCGCCGCCGGTGAGGCTGCCGCCCTCCAGCAGCACCAGCCGGAACAGCTCGCCGAAGCAGAAGGTGACGAGCACGAAGTACACGCCCTGCAGGCGCAGGATCACCGCGCCCAGCAGCCAGGCCACCAGCACCGAGACGCCCACGCCCGCCAGCACGGAAACGGGGAACGGGGTGTGCAGGCGCGTGGTGCAGATCACCGCCGTGAAGGCGCCCATGCCCATGAACGCGGCATGGCAGAACGAGAGCTGCCCCGTGCGGCTGATGACCGACAGGCCGTTCACGAAGACGATGTTGATGCAGATGAGCACCGCGAGGTGCACGTAGAACGGATTGCCGGCCAGCAGCAGGGGCACCGCGAAGAGCGCCAGCAGCGCGGGAATCCAGGCCTTCCAGGCGCCTCCCGGCGCAGCCGGGGTGGCCTGGGCCGCCGGGCGCGGGGCAGGGGTGGGATGCATGGTGGGAGCGTCGTGCATGGTTCAGCGACCTGCCTTTCCGAGCAGGCCCGAGGGGCGGAAGATCAACATCAGGATCACGAAGCCGAAGAGCAGCATGTCGGAGACGCTGCTGGACATGAAGGTGTTGGCCACGCTCTCGAACACGCCCAGCAGCAGCGCCGCGAGCGCCGCGCCCGGGATGCTGCCCAGCCCGCCCAGGATCACCACGATGAACGCCTTGAGCAGCGGCGTGGAGCCGATGCCGGGCGACACCGAGAAGACGGGCGCCATCAGCGCGCCGGCCACCGCCGCCAGCCCCACGCCGATGCCGAAGCCCAGCGGGTACATGAACTGCGAGCGGATGCCCTGGGCGTTCGCGATCTCGATGTCCTGCACCACGGCGCGCAGCGCGCGGCCGCCGCGGCTGTGCATGAGAAAGCCGTAGAGCGCCACCAGCACCGCCAGCGAGAACACCACCACGTAGAGCCGCGACATCGGCAGCACCACCGGTCCGAGCGCGACCACGCCTTCGGCCACGGCGGGCATCGACTGCGGATCGGGCCCGAAGACCATGAGCGCGCCGTTCTGCAGGATCATCGCCAGCCCGATGGTGGCGATCATCCCGTTGAGCTCGTCGCCCCGGAAGCCCTTCATCACCACCACTTCGATCAGCCAGCCGGCCACCAGCGTGACCGCGAAGGTGGCGAGCACGGCCGCCAGGAAGGGCAACTGCAGCCTGGTGACGCAAACGTAGGCCACGAAGGCGCCCAGCATGTAGAACTCGCCATGCGCGAAGTTCACCACGCGCATGACGCCGAAGACCAGCGTGAAGCCGATGGCCATCAGCAGGTAGAGCAACCCGATGATGAGGCCGTTGGTCAGCGCCTGGCCGAGCAGGAAAGTGAAATCCACGGCGGTGTTCCCGGAGAGTGGCCGCCGGTCACTTGCACGCGGTGAGCGAGCAGGTCGCCTCGACCACTTCCTGGCCGTCCTGCACGCGGGCGATGTAGAAGGGCGCGTCGATCTGGTGGGCCACGCCGTACACGCCCGCGCCCGTCCAGTTCAGCGTGCCCAGGATGCCTTTGTAGTCCTTGATGTTTTCGAGCGCGGTGCGCACCTTGTCGGTGTCTGCCGCGGTGCCGGCCGATGCCATGGCCTGGAAGAGCATGCGCGTGCCGTCGTAGAACGCGGGGCTGAAGCCGTTCATGCGCTTCTTGTACTTGGCGAAGTAGCGCTCGGAGTACGCCTTGACGTCGGCATTGGCCGGGTTGACGGGCGTGTTCACCAGCATGCCGTTGGTCGCGCCGGCGCCCGCCACGTTCACGATCTCGGGCGTCGCTGGGCCGCCGCTGCGGATGATCGCGCCCTTGAAGCCGAGCTCGCGCGCCTGCTTGACTATCAGGCCGGCAGTGCCCGGCGCGTTGCCGTCCAGCTCGATGGCATCGACGCCCCTGGCCATCAGGCGGGTGAGCAGCGGCATCATGTCCACGCGCTCGCGCTCGAAGAATTCCTTGGCGTTCAGTTGGGCGCCGGCCTTGGCGTAGGCCTTTTCCAGATCCTGCGCGATCTGCTGGCCGGTCTCGTCGTTCGGGAACAGGCCGCCCACCTTCTTCACGCCCTTGGCCTTCACGATCCAGTCGATCTGGGGCTGGGACGTTTCCATCGTGGTCAGGTTCGGGCGGAAGTTGAAGGGCTTGTCCTTGGCGAGCGCCTTGTCGGTGAAGCCGAGCGTGAGCATCACCACCTTGTTCTTGTTCACGATGGGCGACACCGCCAGCGCGGCGGCGGAGCCGACCGGGCCGATGATGTACTGCACCTTGTCCTCGAAGATCAGGCGGTTGGCCGCCGTCACCGCCTCGCCCGCCTGGTACTTGTCGTCGTAGGCCACCACTTTCACCGGGTGCTTCTTGCCGCCGACCTCCAGGCCGCCCTTGGCGTTCACGTCGTCGGCCGCGAGTTCGGCCGCGTAGAGCATCGCCTGCCCCCAGGCCGCACCCGCGCCCGACAGCGTGACGATGGCGCCGATCTTGATCTCTTCCTGGGCCGAGGCGGGGCCGGCGAGGCACAGGGTGGCGAGGGCGGCGGTGGCGAAGGTCTTCTGCATGGTTGTCTCCTGGAATGTGTGTTGTGTGACCGACGGGAAAAAAGCGAAATCAGGAACCGGAGGGCGCGGCGGCGTGCTGGCGCTGCGCGATGGCCTCCAGCACCGGGGCGATGTATTTCTTGAACTGCACGGGGTTCTCGCTCATCGGGAAGTGCCCCAGTTGCTCCATCACCACGGCCTGCGCTCCGGGAATGCCCTGCGCGGTGCGCAGCGTGTCTTCCGGGCTGCACGAGAAGTCGTACTCCCCGGTGAGCAGGTAGAGCGGGGTGGCGTCCGTGTCGATGCCGCCCAGCTTGCCGCGCAGGTCCGAATCGACGCGGTAGAAGTACAGATCGCCGCGGAAGATGCCCGGGCCGCTCTGCTGGTATTGCCACAGCGTCTCGTGGCGGTACTGCGCGGGGCTCTGCGGTGCGATCAGGCCGGAGACCAGTGCCGCGCAGACCTCGCCGCCGTGCACGTCGGGGCGGTTCAGCCAACTGGTGTCGTACCAGGGCTGCTGGTGGTCGGCGCCCTCGAGGCCGATGAGCGCGCGGAACTCCTCGCCGTGGGCGTGCGCCAACTGCAGCACGATGCGCCCGCCGATCGAGCAGCCCATGACCACGGGCCGGTCCAATTCCAGCGCCGCGATGAAGGCGCGGATGGTGGCGACGTACCGCTCGGTGGTCAGCTCGTAGTCGCGGTCCTGGAAGCCGACGGGCGGATAGGACTTGCCGTGCCACGGCATGTCGAAGGCGATCATGCGGAAGCGAGAAGTGACGTCCTCGTCGCACAGCAGGTGGCGGAACTGGCGGCCGTCCGATCCGGCGGTGTGCAGGCAGAGCAGGGGAATGCCCTGGCCGCATTCCTCGAAGTACACGCGGCAGGGTTCGCCCAGGATGTCGAAATGCACGTACCGGCCGACGATGGGTTCCAGGGTGGCTTTCATCGCTTTTCCTCTCGTCGGGTTCAATGGGACGGCGCCCGGCGGGGCAGGGCCAGGACGTCCTTCAGGTACTGCAGGTGGGCGAACAGCATGTGCGAGTCGCCTTCGATCGCCATGGCACCGCGCTTGGTCAGCGCGAAAAGGTCGTGCCAGCCGGGCCGGGGCATGGGCTCCCAGAAGGCCGCCCAGGCCTCCGCGGTGCCGCGGATGACCAGGTCGGCCGGAGCGAACAGGGGCATCTGCGTTGCGAGGCTTTCGATCCTGCCGCCGCGGATGCGCAGCAGGTAGGGCACGTCGTCCACCACCACCTTCAGGTCGGCCGTGAGGTAGCGGCCGCGGTGCACCAGCCGGGAATCGGCGTTCACGTGCCGTGCGATGGATTCGAAGCGCTGCTGCAGGGATTCGGCCATGGCGCGGTCCTTTCGTGTCGTCGTCAGTCCGCGCCCACGCCGATGGGGCTGGGCAGGCGCTTCTCGGCGTTGTGGCGCAGCAGCGCGGCGGTGCGGAAGATGCCGTGCGCGAACTTGCCGTAGGGCAGGGTGGCGAACAGCGCGATCACCGCGCCCAGGTGCAGGCACAGCAGCAGGGCGAGCGCCGGGGTGGCGCGGCCGAGCCAGAGCGCCATGCCGCTCGCGGCCACCAAGAACAGCAGGGCGATGAAGCCCAGGTCCATGGGCTGCTGCCGGGCGTCGGCGTGCTGCGGGTGCCGGGCGCGGCGCAGCGTCCAGAGGCCCGCCGTGCCGACCATCAGGCCCACCCCGCCCAGCGCGCCCAGCAGCTTGGGCAGGCTGGGCAGCTCGTAGGGCGCCACCCAGCCGAAGGCGTAGTGGTAGACGGTGCCGAGCGACGTGGCGGCGAAGCACAGCAAAAAGCCGTAGAAGGTGAGGTGGTGGAAGCGCCGGCGCTTCAGGGTATAGGCGTCGTCCTCCTCGTGGCAGCCTTCGCCGTGGCCGCCGCCCAGGTACTTGAGGCGCAGCACGTCGGAGGCGGCCTCGGCGGCGGCGGGCGCGCCCACGTCCACGCCGCTGGTGGCGGGCTTCACGTCCTTCCAGAAGCGGCGCACGCCCATCCCCAGCGCGAACACCGCGAACAGGAACACCGGCGCGAAAATGCCCACCAGCAGGTTGTGCGGGAACAGGTGGTAGAAGTTGTTGCCCAGCCCGCCGCCCCAGAGCCGCGCCACGCCGCCCTGCAGCGCCACGGCCAGCGCGAGGAAGAGGAACAGGCCCGCCGCCAGCGCCAGCGACAGCGTGAGGCCGTTGCGCTGGTAGAGCCGGCCCAGGGCGGGCGGCCAGGCGTAGTCCACGTAGGTCTGGCCGCGCACCTCGGCCATGGCCTTCGGGATGTTCACGCCGAATTCGTGCGGCGGCGCGTACTGGCAGGCGTGCAGGCAGGCCCCGCAGTTGTGGCACAGGTTGGCCAGATAGTGCACGTCGGCCTTGCCGAACTCCAGCCGCCGCGTCATCGCGGGGAACACCGCGCAAAAACCCTCGCAGTAGCGGCAGGCATTGCAGATCTGCAGCGCGCGCGCCACCTCGGCCTCGGAGGCGGTCTCGGTCGGCGCGGGGCGGATCGGGATCACCCGGCGCGCGGCGGGCATGCGGTCCTGGGCCTCGTCGGCCATGGGGTGGGGGTTCTGCATCTCAGGTCTCTTCGTCGTTCACTGCGCCGCGCTGGGCAGGCTTTCCGGCCGCGGCGAGCGCGGCATTGCGTCCCGCGATGCGGCCGAACGCCGTGCCGATGGACATGCCCACGCCGGCCGTATAGCCCTTGCCCAGCACGTTGCCGGCCATCATTTCGCCGGCCACGAACAGGTTGGCGCTGGGCTTGCCGCCGAAGCGCACGGCGGCGGTGTCGTCGGTCTTCAGGCCCAGGTAGGTGAAGGTCACGCCGGGCCGCAGCGCATAGCCGTAGAACGGCGGCGTGTCGATCGGGCGGGCCCAGTGCGTCTTGGCGGGCGCGATGCCGTCGGTGCGGCAGTCGTCCAGCGCCGTGTGGTCGAAGCGGCCCGGCCGGCAGGCGGCGTTGTAGGCGTCCAGCGTCTGCATGAACTGCCCGACGTCCAGCCCGAGCTTCTCCGCGAGCTCCGGCAGCGAGCCGGCCTGCTCGCCCGGAAACACCGGCGGCATGAAGCGGCCGATCGCCTTGGCGTCGATGACCGAGTACGCGATCTGGCCCGGCTGCTGGGCCACGAGGCGCCCCCAGATGGCATAGCGCTTGGGCCAGAAATCCTCGCCCTCGTCGTAGAAGCGCCGGGCCTCGCGGTTCACCACCACGCCGAGCGACACGCAGTCGATGCGCGTGCAGATCCCGCCGTCGTAGAGCGGCGCGCGCGCGTCGATCGCCACCATGTGCGCCTGCGTCGGGTCGCCGATGCCGTCGGCCTGCTGCGCCTCCAGCAGGTGCCGCAGCAGCACGCCCTGGTTGAAGGCCGTGCCGCGGATCAGGAAGTTGTCCGCGGGCCATTCGCCGCGCTCGTTCCGGCCCCAGGCCTCGCGCAGCCACTCGCGGTTGGATTCGAAGCCCCCTGCGGCCAGCACGCAACTGCGCGCCGTGATGCGCTGCCCGCCCACCCAGGCCGCCTGGAAGGCGCCGTTCTCGATCTCCAGGCGGTCCACGGGCGCTTCGTAGCGCACCTGCACGCCCAGGGCTTCGGCGCTGCGGAAGTACGCATTCACCAGCGCCTTGCCGCCGCCCATGAAGAAGGCATTGGTGCGCGCCACGTGCAGCGCGCCCGAGAGCGGCGGCTGGAAGTGCACGCCGTGCCGGCGCATCCAGCCGCGGCAGGTGGACGAGGCGCGGATCACCATGCGGGCCAGGTGTTCGTCGGTGAGGCCGCCCGTCACCTTCAGCAGGTCCTGCCAGAACTCCTCTTCGGGATAGGCCTCGACCAGCACGTCCTGCGGCGCATCGTGCATGCAGCGCAGGTTGCGGGTGTGGGCGGAGTTGCCGCCCCGCCAGTCACGCGGCGCGGATTCCAGCAGCAGCACGCGGGCGCCGGCTTCGCGCGCCATCAGCGCGGCGCAGAGGGCTGCATTGCCGCCACCGATCACCAGCACATCGGTGTCGAAGTTGTCTCGTTTCATCATGGGCAGCGACGGGCGAGGCCCACCGCGGTTCAGCGCTTTGTGTCGTTGCGCCGGACTATAGGAATCGCTGCCGCCCCCGTGCAGGGGCCTTTCGTTATGGGGGTATCACGATCCGTGATGGGTCGGCCGGTCCGTGAGCGTGGCGCCGATCCACTGGCCCGACCGTACCAGCCGCCGGGCGCAGTCGAGCAGCGCCACGCGCGCGGCGAGGCCTGCGGGCGAGAGTTCGTCGTCGGAGAGGCTGCAGAGGGCCGCATCGCGCCGGACCTTCTCGTCGGCGATTTCCGACCACTGGAACCGTTCCGCCGCATCCTCCTTGTAGAGCGCCACGGCCGACCAGGGCTGCACCGTGGCCCCGAAACCCGCGTCCACGGCCTCCATCAGCAGCGGCAGCGAATCGATCTCCATCGCCATGCGCGGCTGGACGCTGGCCGTCGCGAACGCCGCCGTCACCGTGCTGCGCAGGCCATGGCTGCCCGAGGGCAGGATCAGCGGCACGTCGCCCAGCTGGGCCAGCCGCACCGGCGCGGCGTGGACGATGCCGGGCGCCACGGGCCGGGTGCGCGACTGGATCAGGAAGAGGCGCTCTTCCAGCAGCGGCGTGATGCTCCAGCGCCGGGCGCTGTGCGTGTCGAACAGGATGGCCAGGTCGAGCTGCCGTGCGTTGAGCAGGCCCGTCAGGTGCCCGGACAGCGCCGAGACGATGTGCATCCGTACGTCGGGATAGCGCTCCTGCATGGCACGCATCAGGGGCAGGCCGAGCACCGAGGCGATGGAGGGCGGCAGGCCCATGCTCACCGCCCCCGACAGGCGCGCCTGCTGCGCCGCGAGCACGGCCTGCTCGGCATGGCGCAGCGTGAGCTGGGCCTCGTGGAAGAAGGCCTGGCCGGCCTCCGTGGGGACGACGCCGCGCGGCGTGCGCTGCAGCAGCCGCGTCGAGAGTTCGGATTCCAGGCGGCCGATCTGCTGGCTCAGCGCGGACTGCACCATGTCCAGGTCCAGCGCGGCGCGGCTCATCGAGCCCAGTTCGACGATGCGCACGAACGTGCGGAGTTGTCTCAGTTCCATCTTGTCCTATTCAGAGCGGCCCACCCCGCGCAGCATGCGCAACCCGTTCGCCACCACCAGCAGGCTCGCTCCCATGTCCGCGAACACGGCCATCCACATCGTGGCCTGCCCTGCGAGGGCCAAGCCGAAGAACACCGCCTTGATGCCCAGCGCCAGCGCGATGTTCTGCCACAGCACCGCATGCGTGCGGCGCGAGAGGCGCACGGTTTCGGCCACGCGACGCAGATCATCGTTCATGATGACCACGTCCGCGGTCTCCATGGCCACGTCGGTGCCGGCCGCGCCCATGGCGAAGCCGATGTCGGCGCGGGCGAGGGCAGGCGCATCGTTGATGCCGTCGCCCGCCATCGCGGTCATGCCATGCTGCCGCTGCAGGGCGGCGATGGCCGAGAGCTTCTGTTCGGGCAGCAGACCCGCCTGCACCTCCGCAATGCCGGCCTGCTGCGCGGCGGCCCGGGCCGCGGCCGCGTGGTCGCCCGTCAGCATCACCGGCACGATGCCCAGGGCGCGCAGCTCGGCCACGGCCTCGGCGGCCTGGGGCCGCAGCGTGTCGGCCACCACGAACAGCGCGCGCACGCCGTGGGCATTGCCCAGCAGCGTCACGCTGCGGCCCTGCGATTCGTGCGCCGCGGCGGCGGCCTCCACCGCCTCCGTCCACAGGCCGCGCTCCTGCGCCAGGCGCCGGTTGCCGAGGAACCAGGTCGCGCCGTGGATGCGGCCTTCCACGCCGCGGCCGGGCAGGGCGGTGAAGTCCTGTACGTCCGGGAGGTCCGCCGGTGGGGGCATGGTGCTGGCCGTGCCGTCGGCATTTCCTGTCGTTTCCGTGGGGGCGATCCCGGCCGCGATGGCCTTGGACACCGGATGGTCCGAGCGCCCCGCGAGGGCTGCGGCCACGTCGGCCGCGCCGTCATCGCCGAAGCGCTCGCTGCCCACCAGCACCGGCCGGCCGGCCGTCACCGTGCCCGTCTTGTCGAAGGCCACGGCGCGCACGCCGCGGGCCCGCTCCAGCCACTGGCCGCCCTTGATCAGGATGCCGCGGCGCGCGCCCGCGGCCAGCCCGCTCACCACCGTCACCGGCGTGGCGATCACCAGCGCGCACGGGCAGGCGATCACCAGCAGCACCAGGGCGCGGTAGAGGGCGTCCAGCCAGGCCCAGCCCAGCGCCAGCGGCGCGCCCACGGCCACGAGGGCCGCGAGCGCGAAGACGGCGGGCGTGTAGACGGCGGCGAACCGGTCGACGAAGCGCTGCATGGGCGCGCGCGACCCTTGAGCTTCTTCCACCGCGTGGATGATGCGGTCCAGCGTGGTGTTGCCGGCGGCGGCGGTCACGCGGAACTGCAGTTCGGCCTGTGCGTTGAGCGTGCCGGCATAGAGCGCGTCGCCGGGTGCCTTGTCCACCGCCAGGCTCTCGCCCGTCACGCTGGATTCGTCCACCGCGCCGCGGCCTTCCAGCACCAGGCCGTCCAGCGGCACGCGCGCGCCGGGGCGCAGCCGCAGCACGGCGCCCAGCGGCACCTCGGCCGCGGGCACCGTGCGCCACCGGCCGTCCTCGCCGCGCAGCTCGGCCTGCTCGGGGCTGAGCGCCAGCAGGGCGCCGATGGAGTCGCGCGCGCGGCCCACGGCCCGCTCCTCGATGCGCTCGGCCAGGGCGTAGAGCGCCATCACCATGGCGGCCTCGGGCCACTGCCCGATGAGGAACGCGCCCGTCACGGCCACGGCCATGAGCGCGGAAATGTCCAGCCGGCCGCGCGCCAGCGCACCGAGGCCGGCGCGGTACACGCCCAACCCGGCCAGCAGGATCGCGGCGGCGGCCACGGCCATGCCCGTGGCCCGCCAGGGCAGGGTGTCCGGCGCGAGCAGGTGCAGCAGTTCTGCGGCGGTGGCGGCCACGAGCGACGCCCCGAGCCGGCCCCAGCCGGGCAGCATGCCGTGATCGTGATCGTGGCCGTGGTCGTGGCCATCGCCATGTTCATGGTCGTGGTCGTGCGTGCCGCCGGCCTGGCCCTTCGGCCCGTCCGCATGGCCGTGGCCGGCGTGGTCGCCCCGGCTGCCGTGCGCGGAGCCGCCAACGTGGGCCGCTGCCCCGGCGGGCGATGCCGTGCGCGCCGCTGCGGGCGACGCCGCCCGCGGGGCGGACCCGCACCCGCTGCTGCATCCACAGGAGATGTCGATGCGCGGCTTCGCTCCTGCGGAAGATGCTGCCGGGGATCGGCCGGTGGATGCCGTGCTTGCCATGTGCTGTGTCCTTGCGTTGGGGAGAATTCCGACAGGGGTCCGCAACCGGACCGTGCCATCATTGGAAACCTTCAAGCCGCTTCAAGGTCAAGCCGTGTCTGCCGCAAGTCCCTACCACCGTATAGGCGATGCCGCCCGCCTCTCGGGCGTGCCCGCCGCCACCATCCGCTATTACGAGAAGGAGGGCCTGCTGCCCGTGCAGGCGCGCGCCGACAACCGCTACCGCCTCTACAGCGACGACGAGATCCACCGCCTGCGGTTCATCCGGCTGTGCCGCGCCATGGACATGTCGCTGGACGAAGTGCGCACGCTGCTATCGCTGGGCCGCGGCCCGGATACGGCCACCGACCATGCCGCCTGCGCCACGGTGGACGAGCACCTCTCGCACGTGCGCACGCGCCTGCACGAGCTGCAGGCGCTGGAATCGCAACTGCTGTCGCTGCGCGGCCGCTGCGACGGAACCGACGGCAACCGCTGCCACGTGATCGAGGCGCTGCACGACCGGGCGGACGCCGACCCGCTGCCGCTGCCCGATCCGCCCGCGCGGCGGCACGTATGACCTCCGGAGGCCCGACCCTGAACGCACGCACGGCGCCGCTGCCGGGCCTGCCCACGCGGCTCTGGCGCGCGGCGCGCGGCTGGGCGTTGGCGTGGTGGCGCATCGTCCACCTGGGGGCCGTGGTGGCGGTGCTCATGCTGTCGCCGTCCAGCTACGGCCGCTCCACGCGCGTGCGGCTGGCCCGTCACCTGTACCTGGACACGGCCCCGCTGCTGCTCGGGTTCACCGCGCTGGTGGCGCTGGTCTGCCTGGTGGTCACGCACATCGTCGTGGTCACGGCGCGCAGCTACGGGCTGTCGCACTACGCGCTGCAGATGGTGGTGCGCGTGCTGGTGCTCGAGCTGATACCGCTCACGGCCGCACTGTTCGTCGCGCTGCGGGCGACCATTCCGGGCGGCACCCAACTCGCGCTGATGCGCCAGTCGGGCCACTGGGAAGCACTGCGCGCGCGCGGTGCCGACCCGGTGCGCGTGGAGCTGCTGCCGCGCGTGGTCGCGGGCGTCTACGCCAGCATCACTCTCGCGGCGCTTTCGTGCGTGGTGGCCCTCGCCATGGCGTACCTGGGCGTCTACGGCGCGAACACGGCCGGGCTGCCCGGCTATACGCGCATGTTCGGCCAGGTGTTCACGCCGTCCGTCACGCTGCTGTTCGCGCTCAAGACACTGCTGTTCAGCCTGGCCGTGGCGCTCATTCCCATGGCCGCCGGCCTGCATGCCACGGGCGATCCGCGCGCCCGCTCCGAGCTCGGCGGCTTCGCGCGCATGTTCGCCGTGCTGCTGCTGATCGAGGTCGCCTCGCTCATGGGCAACTACTACTGACACCGATTTTCTGAAACGCCTGCGATGAACGACACCTCTCCCGCACCCCGGCCCTCGCCTCCACCGCCACCCCCGTCCGCGCCACCCGCAGCCGATCCGGCCGAGGCGCTGCTGCGGCCCGTGGCGCACCTGGAGCGCAAGGCCGCGGCGCTGCTGCTGTTCACGCTGGTGCTGATCGTCGGCTCCGGGCTGTATCTGCTTTACGCGCGGGGCGTGTTCGAGCCGACACAGCAACTGGTGCTGACCGCCGACGATTCCGAAGGCGTGGTGGCGGGCATGGACATGACGTTCTCCGGCTTTCCCATCCGCCGGGTGCGCCGCACCGAACTGGCCGAGGGCGGCGACGTGCGCATCCTGATCGACGTGCCGCGCAAGGATGCGCACTGGCTGCGCGAATCCAGCGTGTTCACCCTCGTGCGCGGCATCGTCGGCGGCACCACCATCAAGGCCTACAGCGGCATCCTCACCGACCCGCCGCTGCCCGACGGCGCCGTGCGGCCCGTGCTGCGCGGCGACGCCACGGCCGAGATCCCCCAATTGATGTCGGCCGCGCGCGAGCTGCTGTCGAACCTGCAGGCCCTCACCGCGCAGGACGCCGCGCTCGGCGGCACGCTGGACAATGTGCGCACGCTCACCGGGCGGCTCAATGCGCCGGGCGGCGCATTGGGCGTGCTGCTCGGCAGCGAGGCGGAGGCCCGCAAGCTCGCCACCACGCTGGACCGCACCAACCAGTTGCTCGCACGCATCGACGGCATGGCCGCCAAGGCGGACCGGCAGGTGTTCGGCGCGGCCGGGGAGGCGGGCCTCGTCACCGACGTGCGCGCCACCGTGGTGCAGCTCAACGGACTGCTGGCGGACACGCGGCAGAGCCTTGCCAAGGTCGATGCGGTGCTGGCCGAGGCCCAGGCCATCGGCGCCAATGCCCGCGAGGCCACCACCGACCTCGGCGCGCTGCGCGCCGACGTGGAAAGCAACCTGCGCAAGGTCGAGAGCCTGGTCAACGAGATCCAGCGCAAGTGGCCGTTCGCGCGCGACACCCGGATCCAGTTGCCATGACGATGCCGATGTTTTCTCCCGCTGCCGCCGCGAACCCTGCCCGGACGCCCTGGCATGGCCGCTCCGTCGCCGTCACCCTGGCCGTGGCGATCGCCGCCGGGCTCGTGGCCGGCTGTGCCCGGCACGCTCCGCCACCGGAATGGGAGCAGAACGCCCACGGCGCCGCCACCCGGGCCTCCGAGGCCTACCTGTCCGGCGAGGACCGCGTCGCGGCCCAGGAATGGCGGCGCG
Organism: Comamonadaceae bacterium UBA4962; assembly: GCA_002397315.1. Classification (GTDB taxonomy): domain Bacteria; phylum Pseudomonadota; class Gammaproteobacteria; order Burkholderiales; family Burkholderiaceae_C; genus Paracidovorax. The sequence goes on along the minus strand of DHAE01000026.1, from coordinate 305,506 downwards.
CGCGCGACGAGGTGGCCCGCACCGCACGCCCCGACCTGCTGGCGCGCGTGGTGCTGCTGGAATGCGCCGTGCGCGTCGCCAGCCTGGCGCAGGTGGGATGCCCGGACTTCGAACCGCTGCGCCGCGGCGCCGATCCGGCAGAGCAGGCCTATGCGGTGTATCTGGAAGGCCGCGCCGTGGGTGCCGGCGCAGGTGCGGCCCTGTTGCCCCCCGCGCAGCGTGCCGTGCAGGCTGGCGGCACCGCCGCGTTGGCTGGCGTGGAGGACCCGCTCGCGCGCCTCGTCGCGGCCGCCGTGCTGCACGCGCGGGGAGAGGCCCCGCCAGAGGTGGCACGCCTCGCCATCGATGCGGCGTCAGGCCGCGGCTGGCGACGCCCGCTCATGGCGTGGCTGCTTCTGGCCATCAGGCAGGCAGAGCAACGCGGCGATACGGCGCACGTGGAAGGTTTGCGGCAGCGCCTGCGGGTGCTGCAGGGCGGTAGGGAATAAGCAGGTGCCTCAGCGCTCAAGGCACCGACAGCGCCTCGACCGGCAGGATCTGGTCGAGATTCTGCGGAATGCGGACCAGCGAATCGGCGGCCTGCACGGCTTCGTCGGGAACGAGGTTCATCGCCGTGGCGCCCACCGCGAGCAGTACCGTGGCGGTGAAAGCGATGAACGCGCGGGCTCCGGTATAACGGTTGCGTTGCATGGCGGACTCCTTGGGGACTGTGGTTCGGGTGGATGGGCACGCAATCGCGTGGTGTTGTCGCTATTACATGCCTCCTGCCGATCCCCGTATGTCGGACGCGCGCCTACCGACGTGTGCTGCAACGGGAGTTACCCCTGGTTTCGTCGTGAAGGGGTTGTGTAGGACACCGGACTCAACCGTGGAGAGGCACCAGCCGCCGTGCCAGTTCAGAAGCCGTCAGTGCGGCGCCGGGTTGCCAGCGGTCCGCGGCCTGCCCGTGCGCATGGCAGGCCGCGCTCGCCGCCTCGAAGGCCGCGCCGTCGCCTTCCGGCCGCGCTGCCCAGACAGCGCCCAGGAAGCCTGCCAGCACGTCCCCCGTGCCGCCCGTGGCGAGGCGCCCGTTACCCGTCGGATTGATGCGTGCCGTACGGTCCGGCGCGGCGATCACGCTGCCTGAGCCCTTCAGCACCACGGCGCAGCGGTAGCGCTCCGCCAGCGAGCGGGCCGCGCCGGCACGGTCCGACTGGACGGTGGCTGTGTCGGTGCCCAGCAACCGCGCGGCTTCCAGCGGATGCGGCGTGATCACCGTGGGCAAAGCGCCGTGGCGGCGTTCGCGGTCGCGCAGTTGCGCGGACAGCGCTTCGTCGCCCGCCACCGCATTGAGGCCGTCCGCGTCCAGCACCAACCGCGGCGCCTCGGCGAGCACGCGCGGCAGCACGGCCCGCACGGCCTCGCCGCCGCCGCATCCGCACACCACCGTGGCGTGCTCCAGCGCCAGCACATCGAAACGGCGCAGCATGCATTCCGGCTGCTGGAGATCGGCGGTCAGCGCATCCGTGCCGCCGTCCAGCAGCGCCACCACGACCCGCCCGGCACCGCCGTGCAGCGCCGCGGAGGCCGCGAGCAGCGCCGCGCCCGTCATGCCCATCCCACGGACCCCGATGCCTTCGCCGCCCACCACCGCCACGTCGCCGAAGCTGCCCTTGTGGGAGGCGTGGGGCCGCTGCTTCGATCGTCCCGGGCCTGAGAGCAAGAGCGAGGGTGTCTCGGCCGCCGTATCCACGCCCAGACCGTCCAGCCAGACGGTGCCTGCCGCGTCCCGCCCCTGGCCGGTGAACCAGCCGGGCTTGAGCGTCAGCAGCCCGAGCGTGTGGCGCGCGGAGGCCGGCGGATGGTCCGGGGCCAGCCCGGGCAGGTAGGTGCCGGTATCCGCCAGCAACCCCGAGGGGCCGTCCACGCACAGCACGGGCGCACGGGTGGTTTGCAGCGCCTGCAGCAAGGCCTGCAGGGCCGGCGCCGGTGCATGCCCGCCGGAGCGCGGGGCCGTGCCGATGCCCAGCAGGGCGTCGATGCAGAGGTCCTCGGGCCCGAGATCCTGAGGCGCTCCGGGCGCGAACGGTACGCCGGCCGCCCGGGCCCGCTCCCACGCCTGCCGCGCATCGGCCGGTGCGGCTTCCGGCCGGCCCAGCCACGTCGCCTGCACGGCCACGCCGCGGCGGTGCAGTTGCAGCGCGGCCTCCAGGCCGTCGCCGCCGTTGTTGCCCGGCCCGCAGGCCACCCAGACACGCCGCGCATGCGGTGCAACGGCCAGCGCCAGGCGCGCCACCGCCAGGCCCGCGCGTTCCATGAGCGTGCCGGGCGGGCAGGCCTCCAGGGCCGCGCGCTCGATGCGGCGCGTCGCGGCGGTGTCGAACAGGGGATGGGAGCGGTCGGGATCGATGCGGTGCATGGGCGGTGGGTGGCAGGCGGTGCCGTGGGCGGGGAGGGAGGTGCCCATTGTGGCCCGCCCCACCGCCGGCACACCGGCGCGCGCCCTCCGTGGGAACCACCTGCGCCCCTGGCCCGACGCTGCTCCGGTCGTTCCAGCCCCGCTCAGAACCGCCGGGGTGCGAACGGTTGCAGGTCGGCCTCCGGAATCCTCTGCGCGATCAGGTCGGCCATCGCCCGCGCGCTGCCGCAGGCGAGCGCCCAGCCGCAGGCGCCGTGGCCCGCGTTCACCCACACGCCGGCAGCTCCCGCGGCGCCGATCGCCGGCAGGCCGTCCGGCAGCATCGGCCGCGCGCCGCGCCAGGTCTGCACCTGGGGCGACGACCACTGGACCCCGCCCGGAAACCAGCCCGAGGCCGCGTTGTAGAGCACCTGCAGCGTCGGCGCATGCAGTGCGCCGTCCGCCGCGCCCAGCTCGGCGCCGCCCGCCACGCGCACCCGCTGCCCCTGGCGCGTGAGGGTGATCCGGTGCACGGGATCGATCACCGTGCCCTGGGGGGCATGGGTGTCTTCCCGCAGCGGTGCGCTGATCGTGTAGCCGTGCACCCCGGCCAGCGGCAGGGGCGTGCCGGCCGGGCGCAGCAGGCCGGCCGCCGCGAGCCCGGAGCACACCACCACGGCGTCGAAGCGCCGGGGCTCGCGCTCCCCGGCCAGCAGCACGGCCGCCGGGCCGCCGCGCAGCGATGTCACCTGGGCGTTGAAGATGAACTGCGCGCCGCGCTCCTGCGCGGCATAGCGCAGCATCTGCGCGAACAGCCGGCAGTTGCCGGATTCGCCGTCCGGCACGTGGATGGCGCCGGCCAGTTCGTTGTCCGAGGCGAGTCCGGGCTCGATCAGGCGGGCGGTGTCCGCGTCCACGTCGCGCAGATCCGCTCCCGTCTCGCGCAGGATGCGCACGGCCGGCTCGATCCGCTCCAGGTCGGACGGCGAGCGCAGCAGCACCAGCACGCCGCGGCTGCTCTCGGGGTCGAGCTGCAGCGCCTCGGCCACCTGGTGCATCCGGGCCTGGCTGTAGCTTCCGAACCGCGCGAGGGCCGTGACCGCGGCGTCTCCCGCCGTGCGCGCCGCGCGCCGGCGCTGCCAGAGCCACCGCAGGTCGGACAGGCCGGCTCCGGACGCGAGCCGCACCGCGGCCCGCCGGCCGAAGAGCCGCTGGCCCGCGGGGCCGCCGATGCCGGGCGCCGCCCAGGGGATCATCGGGGCCGGCGCGAGCAGCCCGGCGTTGGCGAAGCTCGCCTCTTCGGCCGCGGCGGCGCGCTGCTCGAAGACGGTGACGGCATGCCCGTCGCAGGCGAGTTCATAAGCGGTGGCGGTGCCGGCGATTCCGGCGCCGACGATGGCGATGTGCATGGTGGAAGGACGCCGCCGTTCGGCCGGGGCGGCCCCGCTAGGGTGTTGGTGTGTTCTGCCGGCAGCCGCAGGCGCCTCCCGGGGGCGCGGACGGGCCGCGCGAGGGGAGGGGCCGTGGACCGGTATGCTAGAATCTCGGGGTTTTGCTGAGAGGGCGCTTTCGGTTCACCCGAACGCCATTGTCTGCGAAGCAGCGGCGGTATGCAGCGAAGGAATCCACCTTTGCCACCGCAATGAAACGCGAACCGGCCTTTTCAAGGTGCCGCCCAGCTCTGCCGGGCGGTTGGCGGGCCGGATTTTAGACCCAACCTTTGGAGTATTCACATGTCCGTCACCATGCGCGAAATGCTGGAAGCCGGTGTCCACTTCGGCCACCAAACCCGCTTCTGGAACCCCAAGATGGCCCCGTTCATCTTCGGCCATCGCAACAAGATCCACATCATCAACCTGGAAAAGTCGCTGCCGATGTTCCAGGAGGCGCAGAAGTTCGCCAAGCAGCTCACGGCCAACCGCGGCACGATCCTGATGGTCGGCACGAAGCGCCAGGCCCGCGAACTGCTGTCCGCCGAAGCGCAGCGCGCCGGCGTGCCCTACGTCGACCAGCGCTGGCTGGGCGGCATGCTCACCAACTTCAAGACCGTCAAGACCTCCATCAAGCGCCTGAAGGACATGAAGGCCCAGCAGGAAGCCGGCCTCGAGTCCATGAGCAAGAAGGAACAGCTGACGTTCACCCGCGAGATCGAGAAGCTCGAGAAGGACATCGGCGGCATCCAGGACATGAACGCCCTGCCGGACGCCATCTTCATCATCGACGTCGGCTTCCACAAGATCGCCGTCGCCGAAGCCAAGAAGCTGGGCATCCCGCTGATCGGCGTGGTCGATTCCAACCACTCGCCTGAAGGCATCGACTACGTGATCCCCGGCAACGACGACTCGGCCAAGGCCGTGGCGCTGTATGCCCGCGGTATCGCCGACGCCATCATCGCCGGCCGTGCCGACGCCGTGAACGACGTGGTCAAGGCCGCCGCGCCCGAAGGCTCGGACGAATTCGTGGAAGTGGAAGAATCCGCTGCCTGAAGGCCCGGCCGCGCGACTTGTCGCGAATGAAAGAGGGGCTCCTGTTAGCCCCCTTTTTTTTAGCCTTGAATCCTGTAACGAACTGAACTGACACTGGAGAATGACGATGGCTGCTATTACCGCTAGCATGGTTGCCGAACTGCGCGCCAAGACCGACGCCCCCATGATGGAATGCAAGAAGGCCCTGACGGAAGCCGACGGCGATCTGGCCAAGGCCGAAGAGCTGCTGCGCGTCAAGCTGGGCACCAAGGCCGGCAAGGCCGCCGCCCGCATCACGGCCGAAGGCGTGGTCGCCAGCTTCATCGAAGGCACCGACGGCGCGCTGATCGAAGTGAACAGCGAAACCGACTTCGTGAGCAAGAACGACAGCTTCATCGCACTGGCCAAGGCCGCGGCCGAGCTGGTCGCCAAGCACAACCCCGCCGACGTCGAAGCCCTGGGCGCGCTGCCCTACAGCCAGGAAAGCTTCGGCCCCACGCTGGAAGAAGTGCGCAAGGGCCTGATCGGCAAGATCGGCGAGAACATGTCGTTCCGCCGCTTCAAGCGCTTCACCGGCTCCAAGCTGGCTTCCTACCTGCACGGCACGCGCATCGGCGTGGTGGTCGAGTTCGAGGGTGACGAAGTCGCCGCCAAGGACGTGGCCATGCACATCGCCGCCATGAAGCCCGTGGCCCTGACCAGCGCCGACGTGCCCGCCGAGCTGATCGAGAAGGAGCGCACCGTCGCCGCCGCCAAGGCCGCCGAGTCCGGCAAGCCCGCCGACATCGCCGCCAAGATGGTGGAAGGCTCCGTGCAGAAGTACCTCAAGGAAGTCTCGCTGTTCGACCAGGTCTTCGTGAAGGCCGCCGACGGCAAGCAGACCGTGGGCCAGATGCTCAAGGCCGCCAACACGACGATCAAGGGCTTCACCCTGTACGTGGTCGGCGAAGGCATCGAGAAGAAGGTGGACGACTTCGCTGCGGAAGTGGCCGCTCAAGTGGCCGCCGCCAAGGCCGCTGCCTGATCCCTTGTCCCGCACATTCCCCGATCCATCACCCGAAGAGAACGCCCATGACCCTCGCCGCTCCAGCCCACAAGCGCATTCTGCTCAAGTTGTCTGGAGAGGCCCTCATGGGTGACGACGCGTTCGGCATCAACCGCGCGACCATCGTGCGCATGGTGGAAGAGATCGCCGAGGTCACGCGCATGGGCGTGCAGGTGGCGGTGGTGATCGGGGGCGGCAACATCTTCCGCGGCGTGGCCGGCGGCTCCGTCGGCATGGACCGCGCCACGGCCGACTACATGGGCATGCTGGCCACCGTGATGAACGCGCTGGCCCTGGCCGACGCCATGGACAAGCAGGGCCTCATCGCCCGCGTCATGTCCGCCATCGGCATCGAGCAGGTGGTGGAGCCGTACGTGCGGCCCAAGGCGCTGCAGTACCTGGAGGAGGGCAAGGTGGTGGTGTTCGCCGCCGGCACCGGCAACCCCTTCTTCACGACGGATACCGCCGCGGCACTGCGCGGCGCCGAGATCGGCGCCGAGGTGGTGCTCAAGGCGACCAAGGTGGACGGCGTGTACACCGCCGATCCCAAGAAGGACCCGACGGCGACGCGCTACACGCAGCTCACCTTCGACGAAGCCATGTCCCGCAACCTGGGCATCCTGGATGCCACGGCATTCGCGCTCTGCCGCGACCAGAAGCTGCCCATCCGCGTCTTCTCGATCGTGAAGCACGGCGCCCTCAAGCGCGTGGTCATGGGCGAGGACGAAGGTACCCTGGTGTACGCTTGACGCCCGATGGCACAGGAGAACACATGACGATTGCCGACATCAAGAAAAACGCCGAATCCAAGATGGACCAGTCCATCGTGGCGTTCAAGAACAACCTCGCCAAGATCCGCACCGGCCGCGCCAACCCCGCGCTGCTCGATTCCGTGCAGGTCGAGTACTACGGCTCGATGGTGCCGCTCTCGCAGGTCGCGAACGTATCGCTGATCGACGCGCGCACGATCAGCGTCCAGCCCTGGGAAAAGGGCATGGGCGCCAAGATCGAGAAGGCCATCCGCGAGAGCGACCTGGGCCTGAACCCCGCCTCCATGGGCGACCTCATCCGCGTGCCGATGCCGCCGATGAGCGAAGAGCGCCGCAAGGAAATGACCAAGCTCGCGCGCAACGAAGGCGAGAGCGCGAAGGTGGCCGTGCGCAACCTGCGCCGCGACGCCAACGAATCGGTCAAGAAGCTCGTGAAGGACAAGGCCGCCTCCGAGGACGACCAGAAGCGCGCCGAGGCCGACATCCAGAAGGTGACCGACAAGCACATCGCCGAAGTCGATGCGCTCGTGGCCGCCAAGGAACAGGAGATCATGGCGGTCTGATCGCGCCCCGTCGCGCACGGGTCCCGATCGATCCCTTCCATGTCTTCCGGTTCATCTTCCATTCCCCACCACATCGCCATCGTCATGGATGGCAATGGCCGGTGGGCCACGCGCCGCTTCCTGCCGCGGCTGGCCGGGCACAAGCAGGGCGTGGAAGCGCTCAAGCGCTGCGCCCGCGACTGCGTGCAGCGCGGCGTCTCCGTGCTGACGGTGTTCGCCTTCTCCTCCGAGAACTGGAACCGACCGGCCGAGGAGGTCTCCGGCCTGATGGACCTGCTGGCCCGTGCGCTCTCGCGCGAGGTGCCGCAGCTGCAGAAGGACGGTGTGCGCCTGCACTTCGTGGGCGAGAAAGCTTCGCTCTCGGAGAAGGTGCGCGCGGGCCTCGCGCAGGCCGAAGCCGTCACCGCGCACAACACGCGGCTGGTGCTCAACGTCTGCTTCAACTACGGCGGCCGCTGGGACATCGCGCAGGCGGCCTCCGCGCTCGCCGCGCGCGGCGAGCCCATCACCGAGGCCAGCCTGCACACCGCCATGGGCCTGGCCCACGTGCCCGACCCGGACCTCGTGATCCGCACCGGCGGAGAGATGCGCATCAGCAACTTCCTGCTGTGGCAGTGCGCGTATTCCGAGCTGTACTTCAGCGACCGCCTCTGGCCCGATTTCGACGGCGGCGCGCTGGACCAGGCCATCGCCGCCTACGGGGCGCGCGAGCGCCGCTTCGGCAAGACCTCCGAACAGTTGCTGGCCGCCCCGACCACGTCGGCGTGCGCCTGAAGGATTTCCCATGCTGGTGACGCGCATCCTCACGGCCATCGTGCTGCTGGCCATCCTGCTGCCGGCGCTCTTCGCCCCCTCGGTCGTGCCCTTCGCCGCCGTCGTGCTGGTGCTGATGGCGGCGGCCGGCTGGGAGTGGGGCCGCCTGCAGGGCTACGGCCAGGCGGCCTCCGTGGGCGTGGGCGCGGCCTGCGTGGCGCTCTGCGCCGCGAGTTGGGCCGGCGGCTGGATGCAGCGCCCGCTGCCATGGCTCTGGGCCGTCGCCGGTGCCGCCTGGGTGCTCTGCGGCGCCGGGCTGCTGCGCCAGGGCGTGCAGGGCTGGCCGCGCATTCCGCGGGCGGTGCGCCTCGTGGGCGGCGTGCTGGCGCTGTGGCTGGCCTGGCTCGCCGCCGTGCAGGCGCGCACCATCGGCATCAACTTCCTGCTCTCCGTCCTCGTCCTGGTCTGGGTCGCGGACGTCTTCGCCTATTTCGCCGGCCGCGCCTTCGGCCTGCGCTTCACGCGCTCCAAGCTCGCGCCCTCCATCAGCCCCGGCAAGAGCTGGGAAGGCGTGTGGGGCGGCATGGCCGGCGTCGTCGTGCTGGCCATCGCCTGGACGATGGCGGACGCCGCCACGCAGGCGGCGGTGCCCAGTTTCTACACCCGTCTGGCCGTCCAGGGCTGGTGGCTGCTGGCCATCGGCGCGGTGTTCATGGCGGCCATGAGCGTCGTCGGCGACCTCGCCGAATCCCTCGTCAAGCGCAGTGCCGGCGCCAAGGACAGCAGCCGGCTGCTGCCCGGCCACGGCGGCGTGCTCGACCGCGTCGATGCGCTGCTGCCCACGCTGCCGCTGGCCATGATGCTCACCCATTTCGCCGCGCCCTGAACGCGGCCATCTGCTCGCACGCTGCCCCGTGACCGCATCCCCCATGAAACAACGCCTGACCGTCCTGGGTTCCACCGGCTCCATCGGAACCAGCACCCTGGACGTGGTCGCCCGGCATCCGGACCGCTACGAGATCTTCGCCCTGAGCGCCGCCACGCAGGTGGATGCGATCGCGGCGCAGTGCGCACGCTTCCGTCCCCGGTTCGCCGCCATGGCCAGCCCCGCGCATGCGCGCGCGCTGCGCGATGCGCTGGCCGCGCAGGGCTCGGCCACCGAAGTGCTGGACACGCCGGACGCGCTGGAGGCGATCGCCTCGCACCCCGACGTGGACGCCGTGATGGCCGCCATCGTCGGCGCCGCGGGCCTCGCGCCGTGCCTGGCGGCCGCGCGGTCGGGCAAGCGCCTGCTGCTGGCCAACAAGGAGGCGCTCGTCGTGGGCGGCGAGGTGTTCATGTCCGCGGTGCGCGAGGGCGGTGCCACGCTGCTGCCGATCGACAGCGAGCATTCGGCCATCTTCCAGTGCCTGCCGGAAGACGCCGCCTCCTGGCCGCGGCGCGTGGACCACATCCTGCTCACCGCCTCGGGCGGCCCCTTCCGCACGCGCGAGCCGGCTTCGCTGCGCGACGTCACGCCCGAGCAGGCCTGCGCCCATCCCAACTTCTCGATGGGCCGCAAGATCTCGGTCGATTCCGCGACCATGATGAACAAGGCGCTGGAGGTCATCGAGGCCCGGTGGCTGTTCAACCTGTCGCCCGACCAGATCCGCGTCGTGATCCATCCGCAGCAGATCATCCACTCGATGGTGCAGTTCAAGGATGCGTCGGTGCTCGCGCAACTGGGCACGCCCGACATGCGCGTGCCGATCGCCTGCGGCCTGGCATGGCCCGAGCGCATCGAGAGCGGCACGCCCGCGCTCGATTTCAGCCGCCTGACCGCGCTCACCTTCGAAGAGGCCGACGCCGTGCGCTTTCCGGGCCTGCACCTGTCGTGGCACGCGCTGCGTGCCGCGCCGGGCACCACGGCTGTGCTGAACGCCGCCAACGAGGTCGCCGTGGCCTCGTTCCTGGAGCGCCGCATCCGGTTCGATCAGATTCATCGTTTGAATCTTGAAACTCTGGAGGCGGTATCGCCCTCCAACCCGGATTCGCTGGGCGACCTGCTGGATCTGGACGCCCGCGCGCGCTCGGCCGCGCTGCACGGGGCCGGGCGGCTCGCAGCCTGATCGCCGCGCCCCTCCTTCACCGCACGGGAGTGCACCATGCTTCTCACACTCGCCGCTTTCGTCGTCGCCCTGGGCCTGCTCATCGCGGTCCATGAGTACGGGCACTACCGCGTCGCCGTGGCGTGCGGCGTCAAGGTCCTGCGCTTTTCCGTGGGCTTCGGCAAACCGCTGCTGCGCTGGCAGCCGCGCGGCTCGTCCACCGAATTCGTGATCGGCGCCTTCCCGCTCGGGGGCTACGTGCGCATGCTCGACGAGCGCGAGGCGCCGGTGGACCCGGCGGAACGCCATCTCGCCTTCAACAACAAACCCCTGCGCGCGCGTGCGGCCATCGTCGCCGCCGGTCCGATCGCCAATCTGCTGCTGGCCGTGGTGCTCTATGCGGCCGTGAACTGGATCGGCGTGCAGGAGCCGCGCGCGATCCTCGCCAGCCCCGCCGCCGGCTCCGTGGCCTATGAAGCCGGCCTGCGCGGCGGGGAACTCGTGGTGGGTGCCGCCATCGGTGCCGAGGAATCCGAGCCGGTGCGTTCCTTCGAGGACCTGCGCTGGGCGCTCACGCGCGGCGCCCTCGACGGCCAGGACGTGCGCCTGCAGGTCGAAGCCGATCCGGGCGCGCCGCGCCGCGAACTGGTGCTGGAGCTGCACGACTTCGACGCGCGCGAAGCCGATGCGCAGATGTTCCGCAAGATCGGCGTGCTGGGCCCCTGGACCCGCCCGGTGATCGGCGAGGTCGTTGCCGGCGGCGCCGCGCAGCGCGCCGGCCTGCGCGAAGGCGACCGGGTGCTGCAGGTGGGCGCGACGCCCGTGGTGGACGGCCAGCAACTGCGCGAACTGATCCGCGGCTCGGTGCGCGACGGCAAGGCCGCCACGCAGACCTGGCGCATCGACCGGGCAGGGCGCATGGTCGACCTGCCGGTGACGCCCGAGGTGGTGCGCCAGGACGGCGCCGCGCCCGCGGGCCGCATCGGCGCCTACGTGGGCGCGCAGCCGGAGATGGTCACCGTGCGCCACGGCCCGCTGGAAGGCCTCTGGAACGGCGTGACCCGCACCTTGGAGGTCTCGGCGCTCACGCTGCGCATGATGGGCCGCATGGTGGTGGGCGAGGCCTCGCTCAAGAACCTGAGCGGCCCCCTCACCATCGCGGACTACGCCGGCCGCTCGGCGAGCCTCGGATTCACCCAGTACCTCGTGTTCCTGGCCCTCATCAGCGTGAGCCTGGGGGTGCTGAATCTGCTGCCTTTGCCGGTCCTCGATGGAGGGCACCTGATGTATTATCTTTGGGAAGGCGTGACCGGCAGGGGCGTGTCCGACGCCTGGATGGAGCGTTTGCAGCGGGGCGGCGTGGCACTGCTCCTCGTGATGATGTCCATCGCCCTCTTCAACGACGTCACCCGGCTCTTTGGCTAAACCTTTCGCCGCATGAATCCCGCCATGGCGGCACCAGTTCACTCATGAAAAAACACATCAAACGCCTGGGCGTGCGCACGGCATGCGCCGTTGCCTCCATGGTCTTCGTCGCGCAGGCGGCATGGGCGCTCGAACCCTTCAGGGTCCAGGACATCCGGGTGGAAGGCCTGCAGCGCGTGGAGCCGGGCACGATCTTCGCATCGATGCCGCTGCGCGTGGGCGACGAATACAACGACGAAAAGGGCGCGGCCGCCATCCGCTCGCTGTTCGCGCTGGGCCTGTTCAAGGACGTGCGCCTCGAAGCCAGCGGCAACGTGCTCGTGGTGGTGGTCGAGGAGCGCCCCACGATCGCCGACGTCGATTTCGCCGGCGCCAAGGAGTTCGACAAGGACGCCCTCAAGAAGGCCATGCGGGACGTGGGCCTCACCGAAGGCCGCCCCTACGACAAGGCCCTGACGGACCGCGCCGAGCAGGAGCTCAAGCGCCAGTACATCAACAAGAGCCTGTACGGCGCCGAGGTCGTGACCACGGTGACGCCGATCGAGCGCAACCGCGTCAACCTGACCTTCACGGTGACCGAGGGCGAGCCCGCCAAGATCAAGGAAATCCACATCAACGGCGCGCAGGCCTTCAGCGAATCCACGCTCAAGGGCCTGTTCGACCAGGACACCGGCGGCTGGCTCAGCTGGTACACCAAGTCCGACCGCTACTCGCGCACCAAGCTCAACGCCGACTTGGAGACGCTGCGCTCCTACTACCTCGCGCGCGGCTACCTCGAGTTCCGCATCGACTCCACGCAGGTGGCGATCTCGCCGGACAAGCAGGACATCACCATCACCGTGAACATCACGGAAGGCCAGCGCTACGTGGTCTCCGGCGTGAAGCTGGAGGGCAACTACCTGGAGCGCGACAACGAGTTCAAGTCGCTCATCACGATCCAGCCCGGCGAGCCCTACAACGCCGACAAGGTCACGGAGACGACGAAGGCCTTCACCGACCACTTCGGCAACTTCGGCTATGCGTTCGCCCGCGTCGAGGCCGTGCCCGAGATCGACCGCGAGAACAACCGCGTGGCGATCGTGCTGCGCGCCGAGCCCTCGCGCCGTGCCTACGTGCGCCGCATCGCCGTGAGCGGCAACAACCGCACGCGCGACGAGGTGGTCCGCCGCGAATTCCGCCAGTACGAGGCCTCCTGGTACGACGGCGACAAGATCAAGCTGTCGCGCGACCGCGTGGACCGCCTGGGCTACTTCACCGAAGTGAACGTCGAGACCCAGGAGGTGCCGGGCTCGCCCGACCAGGTCGACCTCGTCGTGAACGTGGCCGAGAAGCCCACCGGCTCGCTGCAGTTGGGCGCGGGCTTCTCCAGCGCCGAGAAGGTCTCGCTGTCGTTCAGCATCAAGCAGGAAAACGTCTTCGGCTCGGGCAACTACCTGGGCGTGGACGTGAACACCAGCAAGTACCGCCGCACCCTGGTGGTGAGCACCACGGACCCGTACTTCACGCAGGACGGCATCTCCCGCACGCTGGACTTCTACTACCGCACCGACAAGCCCTACGAAGAGCAGGGCGGCAACTACCAGCTGATCACGGCGGGCACGAGCGTGCGCTTCGGCGTCCCGTTCAGCGAAACCGACACCGTGTTCTTCGGCGGCGGCGTCGAGAACACCCGCATCAAGCTGGGCACGAACATCCCCGCGGCCTACCTGGCGTACGCCAACACCTACGGCAGCAGCAGCATGGCGATCCCGCTCACGCTGGGCTGGTCGCGCGACGACCGCGACAGCGCCCTGGCGCCGAACTCGGGCCGCTACCAGCGCCTGAATTCCGACTGGTCGGTGGCCGGCGATGCGCGCTACGTGCGCGCCAACTACCAGTTCCAGCAGTACGTGCCGCTGAACAAGAAGTTCACCGTGGCCTTCAACTCGGAACTCGGCTGGGGCAAGGGCCTGAACGGCCGTCCGTTCCCGGTGTTCAAGAATTTCTACTCCGGCGGCCTGGGTTCGGTGCGCGGCTTCGACCAGGGTACCCTGGGCCCGCGCGACGTCACGGGCGCATCGCTGGGCGGCCCGAAGAAGGTCACGCTCAACGCGGAGCTGATCGCGCCGTTCCCGGGCGCGGGCAACGACCGCACGCTGCGGATATTCACGTTCGTGGATGCCGGCAACGTGTTCGGCGAAGACGAGAAGGTGTCCTTCAGCGACATGCGTGTCTCTGCGGGCCTGGGCCTGAGCTGGATCTCCCCGCTCGGTCCGCTTCGCCTCGCTTTCGCGCAACCGGTGCGCAAGTTCGCCGGCGATAGAATCCAGAAACTGCAATTCCAGATCGGAACGTCCTTCTAATGAAATCCCTTTCCCGCCATATTCCCCTGGTCCTTCTGCTCGGCACGCTCGGCGCCGCCGTGCCTGCGCAGGCACAGGAGTTCAAGGCCGGCTTCGTCAACACCGACCGCATCTTCCGCGAAGCCAGCACGGCCAAGGCCGCGCAGGCCAAGCTGGAGCAGGAGTTCTCCAAGCGCGAGAAGGACCTTGTCGACCAGGGCAACGCACTGAAGGCTGCCAGCGACAAGTTCGAGCGCGAGGCTCCCACCATGGCTGAAAGCCAGCGTACCGCCCGCCAGCGCCAGCTGGCGGACCAGGACCGCGACTTCCAGCGCAAGCGCCGCGAATTCCAGGACGACCTGGCCGCGCGCAAGAACGAGGAACTGGGCCAGGTGCTCGAGCGTGCCAACAAGGCCGTCAAGCAGGTGGCCGAGGCCGAGAAGTACGACGTCGTCCTCCAGGAAGCCGTCTACATCAACCCGAAGCACGACATCACCGACAAGGTGATCAAGGCGCTGAATGCGGGCGCGGGCGGCAGTGCGAAGTGATCGCACCGGCTGCCGGACGGCACGTGCGGGGCATCCCGCGTGAGCGTGCGACTCAGGCAGATTGTTGAGGCGCTGGGCGGAACGATCGAAGGAGGTGACGGCGACGTCGAGATCCTTCGCATCGCACCGCTCGACTCAGCGGAACCGGGCGACCTGGCTTTCCTGAGCAATCCGCGCTACCGCCAACAACTGGCCGCCTCCCGGGCGGCCTGTGTCATTGTGGCGCCCGCCATGCGCGAGGAAGCGCTGGCGCGCGGTGCGTGCATCGTGGCGGACGATCCCTACGCCTATTTCGCGCGCGCGACGCAGCTCTGGAAGCGCCTGCACGGCCGCACGCCGGCGGCAGGCATCCACCCGTCCGCGGTGGTCGATCCAGAGGCCTTCGTCGATCCCTCGGCGCGCATCGGCCCGCTCTGCGTGGTCGAGCGCGGCGCGCACATCGGCGCCGGCACGGTGCTGACCTCGCGCATCACGGTGGGCGAGGACTGCCGCATCGGCGAGCGCTGCCTGCTGCACCCCGGCGTGGTGATCGGCGCGGACGGCTTCGGCTTCGCGCCCGACGGCGGCGCCTGGACCAAGATCGAACAGCTCGGCGCGGTGCGCATCGGCGACGACGTGGAGATCGGTGCCAACACCTGCATCGACCGCGGCGCGCTCGACGACACGGTCATCGAGGACGGCGTGAAGCTCGACAACCTCGTGCAGATCGGCCACAACGTCCGCATCGGCCGGCACACGGCGGTGGCCGGCTGCACGGGCGTGTCCGGCAGCACGCGGATCGGCGCGCACTGCATGATCGGCGGCGCGGCGATGATCCTGGGGCACCTGGAGATCGCCGACGGCGTGCAGGTGTCGCCCGGCACGGCCATCACGCGCTCGGTCCTGCGGCCCGGCCTCTACTCCGGCATGTTCCCCTTCGACGAGAATGCGAAGTGGGAAAAGAACGCGGCCACGCTCCGGCAGCTCCATGCACTGCGAACGCGCATCATGGCCCTCGAAGAACAGATACGAAAAAACGGTCCGACCGCTCACTTCCAATGATGGACATCCACCAAATCCTCAAGCTTCTGCCGCACCGCTATCCCTTCCTGCTGGTGGACCGCGTCGTCGAACTCGAACGGGGGCAGCGCATCCGGGCGATCAAGAACGTCACGATCAACGAGCCGTTCTTCACGGGCCACTTCCCGAGCCGCCCGGTGATGCCCGGCGTGCTGATCCTCGAAGCACTGGCCCAGGCTGCCGGCCTGCTGTCCTTCGACATGATGGGCGAGGCGCCCGGCGACGACAAGGTGTTCTATTTCGTCGGCATCGACGGCGCGCGCTTCAAGCGCCCCGTGGAGCCGGGCGACCAGCTGATCCTCGACGTGAAGCTCGACCGCATCAAGGGCGGCATCTACAAGTTCGGCGGCGTGGCCCGCGTGGGCGACAGCACCGCCTGCGAGGCCGAGATCATGTGCACCATGCGCACGGTGGCCTGAGGGCCGCGCGGCGTGCAACGGCAGAACCCAACCAGGCGGGACGGCAGGCGATGACGGCGAGCATCCAGACGGCGGAGCAGGGCGCGCGGCAGGACGCGGGACCGGTGGGCATCCATCCCACGGCCATCGTGTCACCCGGGGCGCAGATCGACGCATCGGTGTCGGTCGGCCCGTACGCGGTCATCGGGCCGGGCGTGCGCATCGGCGCGGGCACCACCGTGGGCGCGCACTGCGTGATCGAGGGCCTCACCACCATCGGCCGCGACAACCGCATCTTCCAGTTCGCCTCGCTGGGCGCCGCCCCGCAGGACAAGAAGTACGCGGGCGAGCCGACCCGGCTGGAGATCGGCGACCGCAACACCATCCGCGAGTTCTGCACGTTCAACACGGGCACGGTGCAGGACCGCGGCGTGACCACGATCGGCGACGACAACTGGATCATGGCCTACGTGCACATCGCGCACGACTGCGTGGTGGGAAACCAGACGATCCTCGCCAACAACGCCACGCTGGCCGGCCACGTGCGCGTGGGCGACCAGGCGATCATCGGCGGCCTCACGGGCATCCACCAGTTCACCCAGGTCGGCGCCCACGCGATGGCGGGCTTCGCGAGCCACATCTCGCAGGACGTGCCGCCCTTCATGATGGTGGACGGCAACCCGCTGGCCGTGCGCGGGCTCAACCTCGAAGGCCTGCGCCGCCGCGGTTTCTCCGCCGACCGGCTGGCTGCCCTGAAGCAGGCGCACCGCCTGCTGTACCGGCAGGGCCTCACGCTCGATGCCGCGCGCGCCGCGATCGCCGAGCTGCCCGCCGCGCACCCGGAAGCGGCGGACGACATCGCGCTGCTGCTCGGCTTCATCGCCTCGTCCACGCGCGGGCTGGCCCGCTGATCCCGCGATGGTGCGATCCCTGGAATCCGGCAGCGCAGCCGGCATGCCCGGCATGCCGCAGCCGCTTTCGCCGCAACCTGTGCCGAAGCCGGCGCAGGCGCCCCGCATCGCCATGGTGGCCGGCGAGACCTCCGGCGATCTGCTGGCGGGCCTGCTGCTGGACGGGCTGCAGGAGCGCTGGCCGGGCGTGCGGAGCCTGGGCATCGGCGGCGCGCAGATGCAGCGCCGCGGCTTCGATGCCTGGTGGCCCAGCGAGCGGCTGGCCGTGCACGGCTACAGCCTGGAGCTGGTGCGGAAACTGCTGGGCATCGTGCGCATCCGCCGGCAACTGCGCGAGCGCCTGCTGCAGCAGGACCGTCCCGACGTCTTCGTCGGCGTGGACGCCCCCGACTTCAACCTCGGCCTGGAGGCCGACCTGCGTGCCGCGGGCATCCCCACGGTGCATTTCGTGTGCCCGTCGATCTGGGCCTGGCGCGCCGACCGTGTCGAGAAGATCCGCCGCAGTGCCGGCCACGTGCTGTGCATCTTCCCGTTCGAGCCGGCGCTGCTGGCCGAGCACGGCATAGCCGCCACCTACGTCGGCCATCCGCTCGCCAACGTGATCCCGCTGGTGCCCGACCGGCAGGCCGCGCGCGCGCAACTGGGCCTGGGGGCGGATGACGAGGTGCTGGCCATTCTGCCGGGCAGCCGCTCGGCCGAGGTCGCCTACATCGCCCGGCCGTTCTTCCAGGCCGCCGCGCTGATCCGCAAGGCGCATCCCCGCATCCGCATGGTCGTGCCGGCCGTGCCCGCGCTGCACGCACGCATCGAAGCGGCGGTGCGCGAGGCCGGCCTGCAGGACGCCGTGACGGTGGTGGCGGGGCAGTCGCACGCGGTGCTGGCGGCCTGCGACTGCACGCTCATCGCGAGCGGCACGGCGACGCTGGAAGCCGCGCTCTTCAAGCGGCCGATGGTGATCGCCTACCATATGCATCCGATCAGCTGGCGGCTCATGCGCCGCAAGCAACTGCAGCCCTGGGTGGGGCTGCCGAACATCCTCAGCGGCGAATTCGTCGTGCCCGAGCTGCTCCAGGACGCCGCCACGCCCGAGGCCCTGGCCGCCGCCGTGCTGCAGTGGCTGGAGGCGCCGGCCGCCGAGCGGGAGGCGCTGGAGCGGCGCTTCACCGCGCTCCACGAAGAACTGCGCCGCGACACTCCGCGATTGGCCGCCGATGCGATCCAGAAAATCCTTGCCGCGGGCTGACCAGGCCCAACTGCCATGGCACCCGCCCGGACTCGTGGCGGGCGTGGACGAGGCCGGCCGCGGGCCGCTGGCCGGGCCCGTGGTGGCCGCTGCCGTGATCCTCGACGACCTGCAGCCGATCGCCGGCCTGGCCGATTCCAAGGTGCTGACGGCCGCGCGGCGCGAAGCGCTGTTCGACGAGATCCGCGCCAAGGCCCTGTGCTGCAGCGTGGCCGAGGCCTCGGTGGAAGAGATCGACACGCTCAACATCCTGCAGGCCACGATGCTGGCGATGCGCCGCGCCGTGGCCGGCCTGCGGCTCAAGCCCGTGCGCGTGCTGGTGGACGGCAACCGCCTGCCGCCGCTCGACGTGCCGGCCGAGGCGATCGTGAAGGGCGACGCGCTGGTGCAGTCGATCTCCGCGGCCTCCATCCTCGCGAAGGTAACGCGCGACCGATGGTGCGCGCGCCTGCACGAGGCCTATCCGCATTACGGTTTCGCCGGCCACAAGGGCTACGGCACGGCGGAGCACATGGCCGCGCTGCAGGCCCACGGCGCCTGCCCCGAGCACCGCCGCTCCTTCGCGCCCGTGGCGGCCGCGGTGCAGCGCGCGGTGATGCCGGGCGGCGGGCCGGCTCCGTCCATCGCTACGATCACCACCACGACCGTGACCGTGACCGTAGGCCCCGCCGTCCTCGCGGGCTCCGCGGCGTTCCAGGGCATGCGCGCATGACCGGCACCCGCCATCCCGCCGGTGCCGGCGGCTCGCCGGCTGCCGCGGCGACGTTCATCCAGTCGCGCGACAACGCGTTCGTGAAGGACCTGCGCCGTCTTGCACAGGACAGCGGGGCCTACCGGCGCCAGGGCCGCGTCTGGCTCGAAGGCGACCACCTGTGCCGCGCCGCGCTGGAACGCGGCGTGCGCCCGGCCATCGGGGTGTACGCCGAATCCGCCTGGCCCGCGTGGGAACACGCCTGGGGCGGCCATGCCACGCGCAACGTGGTGCTCGCCGACGCGCTCTGGGCCGACGTGAGCGGCCTCGAATCGCCGGCGCGCATGGGCTTCGTGGTGGCGGCCCCCGAGGCGCCCGCGCTGCAGCCCGGCCTGCCCACGGTGGTGCTGGACCGGCTGCAGGACGCCGGCAACGTCGGCTCGATCCTGCGCAGCGCCTCGGCCTTCGGGTTCCGCCAGATCGCCGCGCTGAAGGGTACGGCGGGCCTCTGGAGCCCCAAGGTGCTGCGGGCCGGCATGGGCGCGCATTTCGCGCTGCACCTCGCCGAAGGCCTGGCCGCCGAGGACATCGACACGCTCGCGGTGCCGCTCTTGGCCACCAGTTCGCACGGCGGCGACCTGCTGCACCGCGCGCAGCTGCCCTGGCCCTGCGGCTGGATCCTGGGCCATGAAGGGCAGGGCGTGTCCGACGCGCTGCAGCAGCGCGCCACGCACCTGATCCGCATCGCGCAGCCGGGCGGCGAGGAGTCGCTCAACGTGGGCGCGGCGGCGGCCATCTGCCTGCACGCGAGCGCGGCGCACGCGGATGCGTCGGCGTAAGGCCGGCGATCCCGCTGGCGGCTGGGGCCGCCCCGCCAAGAGCGGCTGACACGAGTCGGCGAAGCGGCTCTGGCGAGGCGCTGCATCGCAGACAGTACGAGCAGCACGACAAGGTGCGGCAACGACGCCAGAAGGGGCGCGTCAGCCGCTCCAGGCATCCCGGGGCAGGAACGCATCGCCCGGGGTGAGCGGCGCATGGCGGTACGTGGCCGGCGTACGGCTCAGCGCCACCGGGCTACCCAGGCCGCGGTAACCGGACTCCATCGCCACCACCATCTTCCGGTGCACGGTGTGCGGATGCTCCAGCGCCGCGTCCACATCCAGCACGGGCGCCGCCGGTACGCCGGCAGCCATCAGCCGTTCGACCAGCGTGGCGGCCTGCAGCGCCTGCGTCGCCTCCTCCAGCAGCGGTTTCAGCTCCGAGCGGTGCCGCGACCGGTCGCCCGCCCGCGCGAAGCGCGGATCGTCCGCCAGATCCGGAAGGCCGATGCAGCGGCAGAAGGCCGCGAACTGCCGGTCGTTGCCCACCGTGACGAAGACAGGCTCGCTGGCGGTGCGCAGCGTGTCGTACGGGTAGATGTTGGGATGGGCGTTGCCGGTGCGGCCCGGTACGCGTCCGTCCATGAACCAGTTCGCCGCATGCGGATGCAGCAGCGAGAGGCCGCTGTCGTAGAGTGCCGCCTCCACGAACTGGCCGCGGCCGCTGCGCTGGCGCTCCTGCAGCGCGAGCAGCACGCCGATGACGGCATGCAGCCCCGTGACCATGTCCACCACCGGCAGGCCGACGCGCAGGGCGTCGCCGCCCGACTCGCCATTGACGCTCATGATGCCGGCCATCGCCTGCACCGCCGCATCGTAGCCGGGCAGGCCGCCCAGCGGGCCGTCGCTGCCGAAGCCGCTCACGCGGCACCAGACCAGCCGCGGAAAGCGCTGCGAGAGCGCTTCGTAGCCGATGCCCCAGCGCTCCATGGTGCCGGATTTGAAGTTCTCCACGAGCACGTCGGCCTGGGCCACCAGCTCCAGCAGGCGGGCCCGGCCCTCCTCGCTGGAGAGGTCGAGGTGCTGCACCCGCTTGTTGCGGTTCAGTCCCATGTAGTACGACGCGACGCCATCGCGAAACGGCGGGCCCCAGGTACGGGTGTCGTCGCCCTCGGGCGGCTCCACCTTGAGCACGTCGGCGCCATGGTCGCCCAGGATCTGGCCGCAGTACGGCCCGCCGAGGATGCGCGAGAGATCGAGCACGCGGATGCCGGCCAGTGCGCCGGTGGCGGCCCGCTCAGTCAAGGCGGACCCCCGACTGCTGCACGACCTGCCCCCACTTGGCCGTCTCGTCGGCGATGAAGCGTCCCAGCGCCTGCGGGCGGGTATCCGTGGCGGCCTCCAGCCCCTGCGAGGCGAACAGCGCCTTGACCTTGGGGCTGGAGAGCGCTCCGGCGAATGCCTTGTTGAGGAGGGCGATGCGGTCGGCCGGCGTGCCCGCGGGCGCCACGACGCCGAAGAACACGCTGACGTCGTAGCCCGGGTATCCCTGTTCGGCCACCGTGGGCACGTCCGGCAGGGCCTGCGAGCGCTTCGCGGTCGTCACCCCCAGCGCGCGCAACCTGCCCGCCTTGACGTAGGGCTGGGCGGTCAGCACGTCGGTGAAGCTCATGGCGACCTGGCCTCCCAGCAGGTCATTGAGCGCGGGGCCCGTGCCCTTGTAGGGGATATGCAGGAAGTCGGTTCCCGCCACGGAGTTGAACAGCACGCCCGCGAGGTGCGAGGATGCGCCGCTGCCCGAGGAGGCGTAGGCCAGCTTGCCCGGATGCGCCCGGCCGTAGGCGACGAGCTCCTTCACGCTCTGCGCCGGCACGCTGGGGTGCACCACCAGGATGTTGGGCAGATAGCCCACGCGGATCACCGGTGCATAGCTCTTGACCGGGTCGTAGCCGATCTTGGCGTAGAGGCTCGCGTTGATGGCGAGGGGCCCCGAAGTGCCGAACATGAGCGTGTAGCCGTCGGGCTCCGCGCGGGCCACGTATTCGGCGCCGATGTTGCCGTTGGCCCCCGCGCGGTTCTCCACGATCATCGGCTGGCCGATCCGGTCCTTGATCTCGGCGGCGAGGGTGCGCGCCATGGCATCGGTCGGCCCGCCGGGCGGGTAGGGGATCACCAGGGTGATCGGCTTGGCCGGGAAGGCGTCCGCGGCGCCCGCAGGCGCCAGGAAGGGGGCCGCCAGCAGGACGCAGGCGGCGGACATCAGGGTGCGTTTCTTCATCGTGCTTTGTCTCCGTTGTAGTTGTGGTGGCGAATGGATCAGGCCGTGGCAGCGGCCGTCGAAGGCGTACCCAGGCGGTCCTGCCATTCGGCGGGCGGTACGTCGGGTCGCAGCGGATCGCGCGGCAGCACGCGGTGCCACAGCACCATGCGGGCCCAGTGCATGCGCGCGGCGGAGCCGGTTTTGCCCGCCTCCCAGGCCATGGCGATGGCGCTGGTGCAGTGGTAGAGGGCGGACGCGGCCTGGCGGGCCAGCACCTCGCCGCCGTCCTCCTGCAGCGCGGTTTCGGCCAGCGCGCAGGCGCGCCCGAAGCTGTGCGCGAGGGCGGCGGCGAAGGCCGGGGGCAGGGCCGCGTCTTCGAGCAGCGCGGTGTTGTGGGCGGCCAGCACCGGCAGCGAGCCTTCGCGGCGGATCGCGCGCAGCACGTCCAGCGCGACGATGTTGCTGGTGCCTTCCCAGATCGAGCCCAGGTGCGCATCGCGCACGAGGCGCGCGTCGCTGAATTCCTCGATGTAGCCGCAGCCGCCGCGCACCTCCATCGCATCGCCGGTCACCTTGCGCGCGTCGCGGCAGGCGCGGAACTTGATGAGCGGCGTGAGGATGCGCAGCAGGGCATAGGCATCCTTCTCGCCGGCGTCCGAGCGCGCGAGCGCGCGGGCGGTCTGGAACACCATGGTCCGGGCCTGCTCGGCGGGCACGCGCAGCTTGTCGAGCTGGCGGCGCATGAGCGGCATGTCCTGCAGTGCGCGGCCGAAGGCCCGGCGCTCGGCGGCGACGAATTCGGCCTCGGACACCGCCCGCCGCATCAGCCCCGCGGCGCGCACGCCGTTGGACAGCCGCGAGTTGTTCACCATGTCGGCCATCTGCACGAAGCCGCGGCCTTCCTCGCCCACCAGATAGGCCACCGCGCCCGTGAGCTGGATCTCGCCGCTGGCCATGGAGCGCGTGCCCAGCTTGTCCTTCAGGCGGACGATGCGGTAGTGGTTGAGGCTGCCGTCCTCCAGCCGCCGCGGCAGCAGGAAGAGCGAGACCCCCTTGAGGCCCTCGGGCGCCCCGTCGATGCGGGCCAGCACCATCGCGAACCCCGCGTCGGGATTCGAGCAGAACCACTTGTCGCCGCTCAGACGCCAACTGCCGTCGCCGGCAGGCAGGGCCCGCGTGGCGGTGGCGGCGATGTCGGAGCCGGCGCCCTGTTCGGTCATGAACATCGCGCCCTGCGCCAGCTCGTCGACATCGAGCGAGGTGAGGGCCGGCAGGTAGCGCGCCAGCAGTTCCGGGCTGCCGAACTTGCGCAGCGTGCGCGTCAGCGAATCGGTCATGGAGACCGGGCAGCACAGGCCGAACTCGGCCTGCACGAAGAGATAGGTCAGCGCGTACTTGACGAGCGCCGGCATGGGGCCCCGCCAGCCCAAGGTTTCCTCGCGATGGGACATGGCCCCCAGGCCGAATTCGCTGAGCGCCAGCCGCTCCATCTCGACATAGGCCGGGTGCTTGACGATGCGCTGCACGTCGAGGCCGGTGCGCGTGCGGTGTTCGAGCACCGGGGGATTGCGGTCGGCGGTGCCGGCCAGGTCGTCCAGCAGGCCGCCTGCCAGGCCGCCGAGGCGCACGAAGTGCGGGCGCATGTGCGCGTACAGGTCCTCCGGCAGATAGAGCGCCAGCAGGGACTGCAGTTCGGTATCGGTGTCGAACAGATTGCGGCCGTGGCCATCCGGAACCGGATGGTTCCCGGGCGCATGCGAGGGCGGGGTCGTCATGGTGTCTCCTTGTATGAACTCCATTCTTCGGCGCGTGGCCATTCGTGTCTAATATCGAATCGGTCTTGTGCCATTCGAATCACCTATCGACATCCCGCCATGGAACTGAGGCACCTGCGCTACTTCGCGGTACTCGCGGACGAACTGCATTTCGGGCGCGCCGCGGCCCGGTTGAACATGTCCCAGCCTCCGCTCTCGGTGGCCATCCGGCAGTTGGAGGAGCGCGTCGGGGCGCAGCTCTTCGAGCGGACCCCCAAGGACGTGCGCCTCACCCCCGCCGGCCTGGCCCTCAAGGAATCCGCGCGGCGGGTGCTGGCGCAGGCGGAGGAGGCGGTATCGGAAGCGCGCGACGTGGCGGCGGGGCTCGCGGGGCGGCTGCGCATCGGCTTCGTGGGCGCCATGCTGTACCGCGGACTGCCGCAGGCGCTGGGCACATTCCAGCAGCGCCATCCCGGAGTGCGCGTCTCGCTGCAGGAGCTGAACTCCGGCGAGCAGATCGGCGAGCTGCTGCACGACCGGCTGGACCTGGGCTTCGTCCATACCAGCCGCCTGCCGGCGACGCTGCGGCAGCGCCTGCTGGTGGCGGAGCCCTTTCTTTGCTGCCTGCCCGCGGGGCATCGCCTGGCGCGCAGGAAGGCCGTCGATCTGCGCGATCTCGCGGGCGAACCCTTCGTGCTGTTCGCGCGCGCCGTCTCGCCCGACTACCACGCGCGCATCCTGTCGATCTGCGCGAGCGCGGGCTTCCAGCCGGAAATCGGGCACGAGGTGCGGCACTGGCTCGCGGTGGTCTCCCTGGTCTCGCAGGGCCTGGGTGTGGCCCTGGTGCCGCAGGCCATGGAACGCTCGCGCCTGCCGGGCGCGGTGTTCCGGCCGGTGGGCGACGCCGTGGCGCAGTCCGAGGCCTATGCCGTGTGGCCGGCGGCGCCGGAGAATCCGCTGGTGGGCGATCTGATGGCGATCCTCCTGGAGGGTGTGCCCGCAGGCGTTTCACGCCTCGGCGGACGCCGTTAGCGCGGCGGCGGGCGCCCCATGAAAAAAGCCCCTGACTCTTGCGAATCAGGGGCTTTTCTGTTTGGTGCCGGAGAGATGAATCGAACACCCGACCTTCTCATTACGAATGAGCTGCTCTACCGACTGAGCTACACCGGCGAAGAATTGAATTATATACCGGAATGGTAGCGCGTCACGCGTTCCACTTCATTTTTTGATCCGAGGATCACGCTGACGCGTTCGTGCAACTGTTTCGGCGGGATGTCGAGGATGCGCTCCCGGCCGTTGGTCGCGGCGCCGCCGGCCTGTTCGACCAGCCAGGCCATGGGGTTGGCCTCGTACATCAGGCGCAGCTTGCCGGGCTTGTTCGGCTCGCGCTTGTCCCAGGGGTAGAGGAAGATGCCGCCGCGCGTGAGGATCCGGTGCACGTCCGCCACCATGCTGGCGATCCAGCGCATGTTGAAGTCCTTCTCGCGCGGGCCTTCGACACCGGCCAGGCACTCGTCGATGTAGCGCTTCACCGGGGCGTCCCAGTGGCGCATGTTGCTCATGTTGATCGCGAATTCCTTGGTGTCGGCGGGAATGCGCACGTTCTCCTGCACCAGCACGAAGGAGCCCTGTTCGCGGTCGAGCGTGAACATCGCCACGCCGTCGCCCACGGTGAGCACCAGGGTGGTCTGCGGGCCGTAGATGCAGTAGCCCGCGGCGACCTGCTTGCTGCCGGCCTGCAGGAAGTCCTCGGTGGTCACGCCCGGATGGCCCTCGGGCTTCTTCAGCACGCTGAAGATGGTGCCGATGCTCACGTTCACGTCGATGTTGGACGAGCCGTCCAGGGGATCGAACAGCAGCAGGTATTCGCCCTGCGGGTAGCGGTTGGGCACCACGTAGATGCTGTCCATCTCCTCGGACGCCATCGCCGCGAGGTGGCCGCCCCATTCGTTCGCCTCGATCAGCACTTCGTTGGCGATGATGTCGAGCTTCTTCTGCACCTCGCCCTGCACGTTCTCGCTGTCGGCCGAACCGAGCACGCCGCCGAGCGCACCCTTGTTCACGGCCTGGCTGATGCCCTTGCAGGCGCGCGCGACGATTTCGAGCAGCAGCCGGAGCTGCGAGGGGATGAGTCCGTCGACGCGTTGCTGCTCGACGAGGTAGCGGGTCAGGCTGATGCGTTGTGCCATGGGTGGGGTCTCTCGGTCTTTCTTTCGATGCGATGCTGGAAGAAGGGCTGCGGGTAGCGCGCGTCAGCCGGCGAGCGCGCGGCTCACCACCTCGCGCACGTCGTTGGACAGGTCGGGCTTGGCGGCCACGCGGGCGATCGCCTCGCGGGCAGCGGTGCGGTAGGGCTCCGCGAGCTTGCTCCAGCGGTCGAGGGCGCGCGCGAGGCGGGCCGCCACCTGCGGGTTCAACGCGTCGAGTTCGAGCACCCGGTCCGCCCAGAACACGTAGCCCGCGGCATCGGGCCGGTGGAACGCGCCGGGGTTGGCGCTGCAGTAGCTGAAGATCAGGCTGCGCGCGCGGTTCGGGTTCTTGAGGCTGAAGTCCGGGTGCTTCATGAGCTGCTTCACCGCGGGCAGCACGTCGCCGCCGCGGTCGGGCGTGCCGGCCTGCAGCGCGAACCACTTGTCCAGCACCAGGGCCTCGTCCTTGAACATCGCATGGAACCGCGCCAGGGCCTGGGCCGCCAGGGGCTGGCCGCTCGCCACCAGCGCGCCGAGCGCGTTGAAGCGGTCTGTCATGTTGCCGGCGTCCTTGAAGCGCTGGTAGGCCTTGCCGGGCCACACGGTGTCGCCCGTGCGGCGCGCGGCCAGGCACAGCATCGACAGCGCCATGCCCGCCAGCGCGCGGCGGCCGGAGGAGACCGCATCGGGCCGGTAGGCGCCGGTGTCGTGGTGCTGTTCCCAGATCCACTCCCAGTCCGCCTGCAGGGCCACGGCGAGCTGCAGGCGCATGGCCTCGCGCACCGCATGCACGCGCTGCGGATCGACCACGTCGAGCTGCTCGGCGATGTAGCCCTCGGAGGGCAGGGAAAGCACCAGTTCCTTGAAGGCGGCGTCCAGCGTCGGGTGGCGCAGCACGTCGCGCATGGCGGCGACGAAGCTCGCGGGCAGCAGCTCGCGGTCCGGCGTACCGCCGCCGGGCGCGGCCAGTGAGGCGTCGCCCACGGCCTGGATCGCGATGCGCAGCGCGAGGCGCTGGCCGGCTTCCCAGCGGTTGAACGGGTCGGTGTCGTGCGCGAGCAGCGTGAGCAGTTGCGCGTCGGTGGCGTCGATGTCCAGCAGCACGGGCGCGCTGAAGCCGCGCAGCAGCGAGGGCACGGGTTCCGCATCCACGTTCACGAAGGTGTAGCTGTGGCTCGGCTCGGTCAGCACGACGGTGCGGTCCGGCGCGCCGGCATCGGCCTCGCCTTCGAGCTGCAGGGGCAGGGGACGGCCGTCCGCGCCGAGCAGGCCCAGCGCCACGGGAATCACCATCGGCTCCTTCACCGTCTGGCCGGGCGTCGGGGCGATGCTCTGCGCCAGCGTGAGCGTGTAGGTGCGGGCCGCCGCGTCGTAGCTGCCGGAGGCGCGCACGCGCGGCGTGCCGGCCTGGGCGTACCAGCGCTTGAACTGCGGCAGCAGGCGCGCGAGTTCGCTGCCCGGGTTGGCGTCGGCGATCGCCTGCGCGAAATCGTCGCAGGTCACGGCCTGGCCGTCGTGGCGCTCGAAGTAGAGCTTCATGCCCGCGGCGAAACCGTCGCGGCCGACGAGCGTGTGCATCATGCGCACGACCTCGGCACCCTTCTCGTAGATGGTGACGGTGTAGAAGTTGTTGATCTCGACGTAGCTGTCGGGGCGCACCGGGTGCGCCATCGGGCCGGCGTCCTCGGGGAACTGCACGGTGCGCAGCACGCGCACGTCCTCGATGCGCTTCACGGCGCGGGCCGACGGGCTGCCCGAGAGATCCTGGCTGAATTCCTGGTCGCGGAAGACGGTGAGGCCTTCCTTGAGCGAGAGCTGGAACCAGTCGCGGCAGGTCACGCGGTTGCCGGTCCAGTTGTGGAAGTATTCATGGCCGACCACCGATTCGATGTTCCCGAAATCGGCGTCCGTGGCCGTGGACTGGCTCGCCAGCACGTACTTCGTGTTGAAGACGTTCAGGCCCTTGTTCTCCATCGCGCCCATGTTGAAGTCGCTGGTGGCGACGATCATGAAGCGCTCCAGATCGAGCGGCAGACCGAAGCGCGCCTCGTCCCAGGCGATGCTGGCCATGAGCGAGTTCATCGCGTGCTCGGTCTTCTCCAGATCGCCCGGGCGCACGAAGATCTGCAGCAGGTGGTCGTTGCCCGATCGGGCGCGGATGCGCTGCTCGCGCGCCACCAGCTTGCCGGCCACCAGCGCGAACAGGTAGCAGGGCTTCTTGTGCGGATCGACCCACTTGGCGAAGTGCCGGCCGTCGTCGAGCGTCCCCTGGTCCACCAGGTTGCCGTTGGAGAGCAGCACCGGGTACTCGGCCTTGTCGGCGCGCAGCGTGACGGTGTAGCTCGCCATCACGTCCGGGCGGTCGAGGAAGTAGGTGATGCGGCGGAAACCCTCGGCCTCGCACTGCGTGAAGAACGTGCCCTGGCTCACGTAGAGGCCCGAGAGCTGGGTGTTCTTGGCGGGGCAGCAGGTGGTGAAGATCTCCAGATCGAAGGGCTCGAGGCCTTCGGGCAGGTTCTCCAGCACGAGCTGGCTGCCTTCGAGCTTGAAGGACGTGCCCGCCCCGTTGACCAGCACCCGCGCGAGGTTCAGCTCCTCGCCGTCCAGGCGCAGGGGCGCCGGCGGCACGTCGCCGTTGCGGCGCACGCGCAGGCGGCTGAGCACGCGGGTCTTGGCGGGATCCAGATCGAACGTGAGGTCCACGCTGTCGATCCAGAACGCGGGGGCGGTGTAGTCGGCACGGTGGATGGCCGTGGCGGCCTGTCCTTCTCTCATCATGGCTTGGCTGCTTTCCGGGCGTGGTCAGACGCCCTGCTTGAGGGAGGCTTCGATGAACACGTCGAGGTCGCCGTCCAGCACCTTCTGGGTGGCGGAGACTTCGACGTTGGTGCGCAGGTCCTTGATGCGGCTGTTGTCGAGCACGTAGCTGCGGATCTGGTGGCCCCAGCCCACGTCGGTCTTCGTGTCTTCCAGCTTCTGCTGCTCCTCCATGCGCTTGCGCATTTCGAAGTCGTAGAGGCGCGAGCGCAGGCGCTGCCAGGCGACGTCGCGGTTGCTGTGCTGGCTGCGGCCGTCCTGGCACTGCACGACGATGCCGGTCGGAATGTGCGTGAGGCGCACGGCCGAGTCGGTCTTGTTGATGTGCTGGCCGCCCGCGCCCGATGCGCGGTAGGTGTCGGTGCGCACGTCGGCCGGGTTGATGTTGATCTCGATCGAGTCGTCGATCTCCGGGTAGACGAAGAGCGATGCGAAGCTCGTGTGGCGGCCTCCGGAGGAGTCGAACGGGCTCTTGCGCACCAGGCGGTGCACGCCGGTCTCGGTGCGCAGCAGGCCGTAGGCATACTCGCCCTCGATCTTGATCGTGGCGCTCTTGATGCCCGCCACGTCGCCCGGGGTCTCTTCTTCGACGCTGGCCTTGAAGCCCTTGCGCTCGGCGTACTTGAGGTACTGGCGCAGCAGCATGCCGGCCCAGTCGCAGGCCTCGGTGCCGCCGGCGCCGGCCTGGATGTCGACGAAGCAGTTCAGCGGATCGGCCTCGTTGCTGAACATGCGGCGGAACTCCAGCTCCTCGATGAGCGGGCGCAGCTTGGCCGTTTCGGCCTCGATGGTCAGCAGGCCGGGCTCGTCGCCTTCTTCCTTGCTCATCTCATAGAGCTCGGTGTTGTCCGCCAGCTCGCGCGTGAGCTTGTCGAGCGTGACGACCACCGCGGAGAGCGACTTCTGCTCCTTGCCGAGTTCCTGGGCCTTCTTGGGATCGTTCCAGACGGACGGGTCTTCCAGGGAGGCGTTTACCGTGCGCAGGCGTTCGAATTTGGCATCGAAGTCAAAGATACCTCCGTAGCTCTTGCGTGCGCTGCGAGAGGTCTTCGAGGGTGGTGCCGATGAGGTTGATGCGTTCTGCGTCCATGGTGCGTCCTGTGTGCGGTTCGTATGAAGTAACCGGCGATTTTGTCATGGGCGCACGGTGGCCTCCGCAATGCCCCCTCCGAACGGCGGAACCGGGCACCGGAAGGCGGCGGTGGAGGCGGCTTGTCGACTCGCCTCACCCCTGCAGGAAGTCTTCGATGAGCCGCGCCACCGCCTGCGGCTGGTCGTGGTGCAGCATGTGGCCCGCATCCTGCACCCGTCCGATGCGGCAGTCGGGCACGCGCTGCAGCCGCTGGTGGTATTCATCCAGCGAATAGCGGCCCTTCCACCACTGGCCCATGCTGTCGTCGCTCGCCTCCACCGCCAGCACCGGGGCGGTGATGCCCGCATAGAGCGCCAGCGCTTCCTCGACGCGGTAGAGCTGCGGATTGACTACCTTGTGCGCCGCATCGCCCAGGATGCGCCAGCGGCCCTGGGCATCCGGCTGCGCCCACTCGCGGGCCAGCCATTCGGCCTGGTCGCGGCCCAGGCGCGGGTTGGTCTTCATGAGCCGGCCTGCGACGGCTTCCGCGTTCTCGTAGGCCTTCAGGTCCATGCCGCCGGCATCGAGCGTGCGCAGCTCGTCCAGCCACTGGGCATAGCGCGCGGGCGCCTGGGCGGGCTCGGTCGCCGGCAGGCCGAAGCCTTCGAGGTTGACCAGCCGGCGGATGCGGGCGGGCCGCACGCCCGCGTACGACATCGCGATGTTGCCGCCCATGCTGTGGCCGACGAGGTCGACCGGGCCACCGGGCGCGTAGTGGTCCAGCAGCCGGTCGAGGTCGGCGAGGTAATCGGCGAAGGCGTAGTGGTCGCAGCGCGAGGGCGGCATGCTGTGGCCGAAGCCCCGCCAGTCGGGCGCGATGATGCGCCGGGCCCGCGCGAAGTCCTCGCCGAAGGCGTCCACCACGAACTGGTAGGAGGCACCGACGTCCATCCAGCCGTGCACCATCACGAGGGGAGGGGCCTCGGCCGTACCGCCGCCGGCGGGCTCCCAGAGGCGGACGTGGTAGTCGAGGGTGCGGATGGGCAGGCGTTCGCTGCGCGAGGCTCGGAGGGGCTGGTACATCCGGAGATTATTTTCCAGCGCGTGCCGCGGCAGCAGTCAAGGGTGGGACAAGCGCGCGGCCGGGGGGCTCGGGGGAGTGGGGCGGCCTGCACCGGGCGCGGAAATCCCTTATTCTCGTCAGCCTCATTTTTCCGTTCCCCAGGTTGCCATCCATGCACAAAGTCACGTTGGGCGCGAGCGCGCTCCAGGTCTCGCCCATCTGCCTCGGCACGATGACGTTCGGCGAGCAGGTGGGCGAAGACGATGCCCACGCCATCCTCGACCGCTCGCTGGATGCCGGCATCGACTTCATCGACACGGCCGAGATGTACGCCGTGCCGGCGCGCGCCGAAACCTATGGCGCCACCGAAACCATCATCGGCCGCTGGTTCGCGAAGAACCCGGGCGCCCGCGGCAGGGTCGTGCTCGCGACGAAGGTGGCGGGCCCCTCGCGCGGCATGCCCTGGGTGCGCGAAGGCAAGGGGATGACGGCGGCCGACATCCAGGCCTCCTGCGAAGGCAGCCTGCGGCGCCTGCAGACCGACGTGATCGATCTCTACCAGATCCACTGGCCCGAGCGGCACGTGCCGGCCTTCGGCAACATGACCTACGACCCGGCCAAGGAAACTTCCGCGACGCCGATCCGCGAGCAGCTCGAAGCGCTCGCGAAGCTCGTGCAGGCCGGCAAGGTGCGCTATGTGGGCCTGTCCAACGAAACGCCGTACGGCGTGCACGAATTCGTGCGGCTCGCCGAAGCGCACGGCCTGCCGCGCGTGGCCACGGTGCAGAACCCGTACTGCCTGGTGAACCGCACCTGGGAGAACGCGATGGACGAGAGCTGCCACCGCCTGGGCGTGTCGCTGCTGGCCTATTCGCCGCTGGCCTTCGGCCTGCTGACCGGCAAGTACGACCAGCATGCGCCCACCGACCCCGGCGCGCCGCAGGGTGCCCGCATCGCCCGCTACGAGTCGGTGCGCAAGCAGCGCTGGGGCCGGCCCGACGCGCTGGAGGCGTCGCGCCGCTACAACCAGCTCGCCCGCGACCACGGCCTCACGCCCACGCAGATGGCGCTGGCCTTCTGCTACCGCAACTGGCGCGTGGCCAGCACGATCATCGGCGTGACCTCGCTGGCGCAGCTGGAGGAGGACATCGCCGCGTGGAACACCACGCTTTCGCCCGAACTGCTGGCGGCCATCGACGCGATCCGCTGGGACATCCGGGATCCGGCGCTGTGAGCCGCAGGGACCGCGCCGCCGCCCACGTCAGCGAGACGCCGGCCACGCAGTTCCTGCGGCGCCACGGCGTGGCGTTCACCGAGCACCCGTACGAGTACGTGGAGCACGGCGGCACGGCCGAGTCGGCGCGCCAGCTCGGGATGGACGAGCACACCGTGGTCAAGACGCTGGTGATGCAG
This sequence comes from Comamonadaceae bacterium UBA4962, assembly GCA_002397315.1. Lineage (GTDB taxonomy): Bacteria > Pseudomonadota > Gammaproteobacteria > Burkholderiales > Burkholderiaceae_C > Paracidovorax. The sequence goes on along the minus strand of DHAE01000026.1, from coordinate 273,464 downwards.
GACCAGGACGCCCGGCCGCTGATCGTGCTCATGCACGGCGACTGCAAGGTGTCCACCAAGAACCTGGCGCGCCAGATCGGCGCCAAGTCGGTGGAGCCCTGCAAGCCCGAGGTGGCGAACCGCCACAGCGGCTACCTCGTGGGCGGCACCTCGCCCTTCGGCACGCGGCGCGAGATGCCGGTGTACATCGAGGAGAGCATCCTCGCGTTGCCGCGCATCGCGATCAACGGCGGGCGCCGCGGCTTCCTGGTGCAGCTCGACCCGCAGGCCTGCGTGCAGTGGCTCGGCGCGAAGCCGGTGCAGTGCGCGCTGGCAGAATAGCCGGCCCGCGCGCGGCCGCCGCAGGACTGCCTGCACCTCGGCCGCGCCGCACTCCGCCGTTTGACCACAAGGACCGAAGATCTTGAGCACCGTGTACTCCCTCCTGGCCACCGTGGCCGCCTACCTGCTGGGTTCGCTGTCCTTCGCCGTGATCGTGAGCCGCGCCATGGGCCTGAACGATCCGCGCACCTACGGCAGCAAGAACCCCGGCGCCACGAACGTGCTGCGCTCCGGCAGCAAGGCCGCGGCCGTGGTCACGCTGCTGTTCGATGCGCTCAAGGGCTGGCTGCCGGTGGTGCTGGTGCGGGCCTTCGGTGCGCCCTACGGGCTCGGCGAAGGCACGGTGGCGCTGGTCGGCCTCGCGGCCTTCCTGGGCCATCTCTGGCCCGTGTTCTTCCGCTTCGAGGGCGGCAAGGGCGTGGCCACGGCCCTGGGCGTGCTGCTGGGCGTGAGCGGCTGGCTGGGGCTGGCCACGCTGCTCACCTGGATCCTCATCGCGTTCTTCTTCCGCTATTCGTCGCTGGCATCGCTCGTGGCCGCCGTGTTCGCGCCGCTCTACTACGTGCTGGGCGGCGGCGTGGCCTGGTATGCCGAGGCGTCCGTGGGCCTGGCGATCACGGCGATGTCGGCGCTGCTGGTCTGGCGGCACCGCGAGAACATCCGCCGGCTGATCAAAGGGACCGAATCGCGCCTGGGCAGCAAGAAAAAGAATCCGTGATCAGCGCGGGGCGCCGGACGTGCCCGCCAGTCCCGTCATGCCGCGGTACTGCCGGGCGGCATAGAGCCCGAGCCGCACCAGCATGCGGTGGTCCAGCTCCACCTGCACCGCAGAGCGCGCCAGCGCCGACTGGATGCGCGGCTTCCCGGTGGCCGTCTGGTGCAGGGCCGGCTGGCGGCGGTGCCCGCCGTTGCGGTCGAGCACGCTGGCCACCAGGGGCGAATTGATCTTCTCGCTGCGGCGCAGCACCAGCGCGGTCTCGCCGTTGTCGAGTCGCACGAAAGTGCCGGGCGGGCACAGGCCCACCGAGCGCACGAGCGCATAGGTCACCTCGTCGCGGCGTTCGTCCTCGTGGCCCACGATGGCGCGCACCGAATCGGTGGCGCTGCGGCCCGCGCGCGACTGGCGGGGACTGATCATGGCGGCGTAGCGGTCGATGGTGCCGAGGATGCGCGTGAGCCGCCGCGCGGCCGGCAGCGTCGCGAGGGGGCGCGTGTCGCCTTCCGGGGGCGGGGCGTGGTGGTGGCCCACCACGTCGAGCCACAGCGGGTCGCGGATGCCCTGCTGCTCCAGCAGGGCGCGGCTGCGGCGCGGATGCTCGTCGATCGATTTCTGCTGCGCGGCCGTGGGCCGGCCGCGCTGGTTGGCCAGCTCGTCCTGCAGGGCCGTCATGCCGATGTTCATCGTCATCGCCGCGCGCACCAGGCTGTCGCGCTCGGCCGCGGGCAACTCCAGATCGTGCGCGAGGATGTGGCAGAGCGTGCCGCAGACCAGGGCGTGCGATGCGCTGTAACCCGCGCTGGACGTCGCCGCGAGCTGGAACATCAGGTAGAGCGCCGCATCCGTGTCGTGCGCGACCAGCTCCTGCAGCCAGGCGTCGCATTGCCGCATCTTGGCGGCGAAATCGAGGGCGCTGCCAGGCCGTGCCAGCAGCACCGACAACGCGGATTCCAGGTCGGACCAGAGGCCGAGCAGGTCTTCGTATTCGCTGTCGGGCGAATCCGCGGAGAGTGCGGAGGCGCGCGTGGCCGGGCCGGTCGGAGCCATGGGGTCAGCGCCGCTTTTCCAGCACCAGCCGGTCGCCCGTGCGCGTCATCTGGAATTCGTTCAGCACGCTGTTGCCCAGCAGCACATGGGGCATGGCCTGCGGCGTGACGACCGCATCCACGCCGAACACTTCGACGTCGCCCAGGCGGACGGAATCGAGGCGGATGCGCCACCCGCGGGCCGTGCCGTTGGCGGTGCCGAGCATCACGGGCTGGCCGCCGCGGTAGTCCAGGCCCATGCGGTCGGCATCGGGCTGGCCGATGGCGACCACGCTCGCGCCGGTATCCACCAGGTACTGCATGGTGCGGCCGTTGATGGTGCCGGAGTTCACGAAGTGCCCATGCCCGTCGGCAATGAGTTCGACGCGCCGGCCGGTGCCCGCACCGCGCCCGCCCACGCTCACCGGGGCTTCGCCCAGCGCGACCGTGCGGCGGCCGGCGGAAGTTTCCACCACCGCGTCGTCGCGGCCCACGGACACCACCTTCACGCCGGCATGCGACTCGCCGGCGCTCAAAGCGCGCGGTGCGCCGCCGTCGATCACCAGCAGCGCCTTCGTGCCCAGGATGCCCGTGACCGCCACCGCCTGCGCGCCCGCCATGGCCGGAGCGATGGCCAGCGCGACCGCCAGCCCGCAGCGGCGTGCCGCGCGCCGCCAGAGGGGAGGGTTCGGGGGCTGCACGGGCATGCGCATTGGCATGGGCAATGGAGGGGCCGGTCAGTCGCGGAAGTTGTCGAACGACAGCGGCACGTCGGTGATGTCCTTGCGGATCAGCGCCATCGCGGCCTGCAGGTCGTCGCGCTTGGCGCCGGTCACGCGCACCTTTTCTTCCTGGATCGCGGCCTGCACCTTCATCTTGCTCTCCTTGATCAGCTTCTGGATCTTCTTGGCCAGCTCGCTCTCGATGCCGTTGCGCACCTTGATGACCTGCTTGACCTTGTCGCCGCCGATCTTCTGCACGTCGCCCTTGTCGAGGAAGCGCACGTCCACATTGCGCTTGGTGAGCTTGTTGCGCAGGATGTCCTCGACCTGCTGGAGCTGGAATTCGGCGTCGCCGAACATCGTGATTTCCTTGTCCTTGATCTCGATGGCGGCGGAGGTGCCCTTGAAATCGAAGCGGGTGCCGATTTCCTTGGCCGTGTTCTCCACGGCGTTCTTCACTTCCACAAGATTGGCTTCACAGACGGTATCAAAAGAAGGCATGGCTTCGCTCTCGGTATCTCGGTTGGGGGCAGCGCTCCGGAAGCCCGGATGCGACAATCCGGTGGATGTTAGTCGAGAAAAACGTCCCCCTGCAGGCCTGCAACACCTTCGGTATCGTCGCCCGGGCGCACACGCTCGTGCGGGCGCGCTCGGGCGACGACGTGCGCGCTCTGGTGGCCGATCCGCAGCTCGGCCGCAGCCCGGTGTTCGTGCTGGGCGGCGGCAGCAACGTGGTGCTCACGGGCGACGTGAAGCCCACCGTGCTCAAGATGGAGATTCCCGGCATCCGCCTCGTGGAGGAGACCCCGCGCGCCTGGATCGTGGAAGCCGGTGCCGGCGAGCGCTGGCACGATGCCGTCGCCTGGACGGTCGAGCACGGCTTCCCGGGCCTGGAGAACCTGGCGCTCATTCCCGGCACCGTGGGCGCCGCGCCCGTGCAGAACATCGGCGCCTATGGCGTGGAACTGCAGGACCGCTTCGATTCGCTGGACGCGATCGACCTTGCCACGGGGCGATCCTTCACGCTCGATGCGTCGCAGTGCGCGTTCGGCTACCGCGACTCGGTGTTCAAGCATGCGCCGGCCGGCGCGGGCCCCGATGATGCCGCCGGGCTGCCGCGCGGCATGGGCCTGGCGGGGCGCGCCGCCATCACCCACGTGCGCTTCCGCCTGCCCAAGCCCTGGGTGCCCGAACTCGGCTACCTCGACCTGGAGCGCAAGCGCCAGGAGGCGGGCGTGGCGCATCCCACCGCGCGGCAGATCTTCGACTGGGTGTGCGAAGTGCGCCGCGCCAAGCTGCCCGATCCCGCCGTGCTCGGCAATGCGGGCAGCTTCTTCAAGAACCCCACGGTGACGCCCGAGCAGTGCTCGGACATCATCGCGCGCGATCCGAAGATCGTGCACTACCCGATGCCCGACGGCACCATCAAGCTCGCCGCCGGCTGGCTCATCGATGCCTGCGGCTGGAAGGGCAAGACCGTCGGCAAGGCCGGCGTGTACGAGAAGCAGGCCCTGGTGCTGGTGAACCGCGGCCAGGGCGGCGACAGCGTCACGGGCGGCGAGGTGATGACGCTCGCCAAGGCGATCCAGACGAGCGTCTACGAGCGCTTCGGCATCCGGCTCGAACCCGAGCCGGTGGTGGTCTGAGCGCGCGGCGGGGCGGCGCTCCGGTATCGGGCGTCAGGGCACCGCATGCCCTGCGGGCGGTGCGCGGAACGCGACCATGAGGCGGTTCCAGCCGTTGATGGCGACGATGGCCATCGACAGCTCCACGATTTCCGCCTCGGTGAACCGGGCTCGCACTTCGTGGTAGACGCTGTCGGGCACCTGCGAAGACGCCACCAGCGTGAGCGCCTCCGTCCATGCGAGCGCGGCGCACTCGCGGGCATCGAACGCGCCGGACTCCCGCCAGGCCGCCAGCAGGTGCAGCCGGCGGTCGCTCTCGCCATGCTCGCGCGCCACGCGGGCGTGCATGTCGATGCAGAAGGCGCAGCCGTTGATCTGCGAGGCGCGCATCTTGACCAATTCGTGCAGCTGCACGGACAGCGTGCCGGCATTCACGTGCTTCTGCAGCGCGAACATCGCCTGGTAGCTGGCGGGATGCTGGCGCGGCAGGTCGATGCGCGGGGCGTGGGAGGGGGTTGCATTCATGGTGGCCTTTCGTGATGAAGACGAGGTGGAGGGAAATGGATCGGAAACAGGACAGAAGCGCGCGCGCCCGATGAGGCGCCCGGTCCGCGGCCGTGGCGTGGTCAGAGGCCGCGCAGCTTGTCCGGATTGAGGACCGAATAGATCGCGAGGATGCGGGCGCCGTCGGTCTCGAAGGCCATGACCGATCGCACGGCGCCGCTCTCCGCATCGCGCACGATCAGGCCGGGTGCGCCGTTGACCTCGGCCGCTTCGATGGGCTGCCCCGCGAGGTAACGGCGCCAGATGCCGGTGGCCAGCCGCGCGAGCGCGCGCGGGCCGTGCAGCACTTTGCTGGCCGCGCGCACACGGCCGCCACCGTCCGAGGTCCACTGCGCCTGCTCGGAAAACAGCGCGAGCAGCTCGGCATGGCTCTGCGTGCGCATGCCTTCCAGAAAGCGCGCCACCAGGGCCCGAGCCGCTTCGGGGGTGGCGGAAAAGCGGGTTCTGCGGGCCCGCACCTGCGCGCGGGCACGGTGCACCAGTTGCCGGCAGGCGGCCTCGCTGCGGCCGAGCACGTGCGCCACCTCGCCGTAGTCGCTGTCGAACACGTCGTGCAGCAGGAAGGCGGCGCGTTCGTCGGGCGTCAGCTGCTCCAGCACCACGAGCAGGGCGATGGACAGGTCGCCCGCCAGTTCCGCGCGCGCGTCGGCGGGCGGCGCGGCCTCCGCGCCCAGCCAGGGCTCCGGCAGCCAGGGCCCGCGGTAGGCCTCGCGTTCGGCGCGCGCCGAACGCAGCCGGTCCACGCACAGGCGCGTGGTGGTGGCGACGAGCCAGGCCTCCGCCGTCTGGATGCGGTCTGCGGGCGTGGCCTGCCAGCGCAGCCAGACGTCCTGCACGGCGTCCTCGGCGTCGGCGCGCGAGCCCAGCATCCGGTAGGCGATCGCACCCAGCCGCGCACGGTGGCGCTGGAACACGGCGGCATGGCCGTCCTGGGCCGGGCCGGGCATGGGCGTGGGCGGGAAGGGGGAGAAGTCGGTATCCATACCCTCAAGACGGATGGCGGGCCCGGTTTGTGACAGCCGGCCGTGCCGGGCCGTGCGCGCAGGCGAAAAAAAGCTGCCCGGCCTGTCGGCGGGGCGGCTTCGCGCGGGCGGGCATGCACCACCGCAGGGATGGCACGGCGCGGCCTTCGTCGCTTATTTCCGCTCGCTGTCGTCGCCCAGCTGCGCCAGCGCGGCATTGCCACCCAGCGACAGCAGGCCGGCCTGCGCGTAGACGCCGAGCTTGGCGCGCGTGTCCACGATGTCCAGGTTGCGCATGGTCAGCTGGCCGATGCGGTCGGCGGGGCTGAACGGCGCGTCTTCCACCTTCTCCATCGAGAGGCGCTCGGGCGCATACGTCAGGTTGGGCGATTCGGTGTTGAGGATGGAGTAATCGTTGCCGCGGCGCAGTTCCAGCGTCACCGTGCCGGTGACGGCGCGGGCCACCCAGCGCTGGGCGGTTTCGCGCAGCATGATGGCCTGCGGGTCGAACCAGCGGCCCTGGTAGAGCAGGCGGCCGAGCTTCAGGCCGTTCACGCGGTACTGCTCGATCGTGTCCTCGTTGTGGATGCCGCTCACCAGGCGCTCGTAGGCGATGTGCAGCAGCGCCAGGCCCGGGGCTTCGTAGATGCCGCGGCTCTTGGCCTCGATGATGCGGTTCTCGATCTGGTCGCACATGCCCAGGCCGTGGCGGCCGCCGATGCGGTTGGCTTCCAGGAACAGCTCCACCGGGTCGTTGAACTCGATGCCGTTCAGGGCCACGGGCTGGCCCTCCTCGAACCGCACGGAGACTTCCTCGGCCCGGACGACCACGTCGTCCTTCCAGAAGGCCACGCCCATGATGGGGTTCACGATGCGCATGCCGCTGTTCAGGAACTCCAGGTCCTTGGCCTCGTGCGTGGCGCCCAGCATGTTGCTGTCGGTGGAGTAGGCCTTCTCGGCGCTCATCTTGTAGCCGAAGCCTTCCTTCGTCATGAAGGCCGACATCTCGGCGCGGCCGCCCAGCTCGTCGATGAACAGCTGGTCGAGCCAGGGCTTGTAGATCTTGAGCGACGGGTTGGTGAGCAGGCCGTAGCGGTAGAAGCGCTCGATGTCGTTGCCCTTGAAGGTCGAGCCGTCGCCCCAGATGTGGACGTCGTCTTCCTTCATGGCGGCCACCAGCATCGTGCCGGTGACGGCGCGGCCCAGCGGCGTGGTGTTGAAGTAGGTGGCGCCGGCGGTGCGCACGTGGAAGGCACCGGCCTGCAGGGCCGCGATGCCTTCGTGGGCCAGTTGCGTGCGGCAATCGATCAGGCGGGCCTTCTCGGCGCCGTATTCCATCGCCTTGCGCGGGATGGCGTCGTAGTCGGGCTCGTCGGGCTGGCCCAGGTTGGCGGTGTAGGCGTAGGGCAGGGCGCCCTTGTTCTTCATCCAGCGCAGGGCCGCGCTGGTGTCGAGGCCGCCGGAGAAGGCGATGCCGACCTTCTGGCCGGCGGGGAGGTTCTGGAGGATGGTCGCCATGGAAATCTCGGGTCGTGTCGGGTGCGTCGGTGCGGCAGTGGAGCGGTCTCGCCCGCGGCTCAGCCGAAGTGGCAGATGTAGTGGTAGGCCTCGGTCACGCGGATCTCGAACTTCGAGTTGCCGGGCACGCTGAACTTTTCGCCCTCGCCGGACGTCACCCACGCGTCGGTGCCGTCCAGCTTGTATTCGCAGGCACCGCCCACGCATTCCATGATCTCCGGCGCGCCCGTGTTGAAGGTGAGGGTGGCGGGCAGGATCACGCCGACCGATTTCTTCGTGCCGTCGGGGAAGGTGATGCCGTGGCTCACGCACTTGCCGTCGAAGTACACGTTGGCTCGGGTGGTGACGGACACGCCGTCGATCTTTTCGGTCGTCATGGATGCGCTGTTTTCTGAAAGGAAAGAAGGGGAAAGGAAGAGGGCGGAAGCCGAAGATTCTAGAGCGTGCCCGGCCGCGTCCTACACGGCGTGCGGCGCGCCGGGGTGTTTGCATGCCGTCCGGGCATGAAAAAGGAGCCTGGAGGCTCCTCGTGGCGGTGTGCGCGCGGCATGGCGTGCCCGGCAATCCGGCTCAGCGCCAGTACGGATCGGGCGGTGGACCGTACGGGCGGCCATAGGCATCGCGGTACTCGATCACCGTGGCGGCAGGCGGCGAAAAATAGGCGGGCGGGCCGGGCTGCGTCGAGACGACCACGCCGGGCTGCACGTAGGTCGTCGTGCTGCCGTAGACCGGCGCACGCTGCGGCGCGCTCGCCAGCGGCTGCACGCTCAGCGGGATCCAGGCGCCCGGGTCGTTCTGGGTGCGGGTGGTGTACTGGCGGCCTGCGTATTCGTACAGCACGTCGTAGCCCACGACGCGGTTCTCGTAGTGCGTCTGGTTGCTGCAGCGGGTGACGTTCTGGTATTGGGGACGGGTGCCCTCGATGTTGTTGCCCAGCAGCGCGCCGCCGATCAGGCCGATCGCCGTGGCCGCCACCCGGCCGCCGCCGTGGCCGATCGCATTGCCGGCGGCACCGCCGGCCACCGCGCCCAGCACGGCGCCGGCGCCCGTGGGGCGGGATTCGGAATAGATGGTTTCGTTGCCGCACACCTGCTGCGGGATCGCGACCTGCTGGGTGACCGGCGTGGCGGAGAGCACGCGGCCCTGTTCCTGGGCGCTGGCGCCCGTCGCCGCAGTGGCCGCCAGGGCGGCGAGGGCGGTCCAGACGATGGTCTTTTTCATGGAGAAGCTCCTTTCGGTCGGCATACAACGCGTCGGCCTGCAAAAAAGTTTATGGCCGGGCCGTGAATCGGGTGGGGCGGCCGCGTAAAACTCCGTAAAGTTCGCCCCCCCTCCGGCCCGGGCCGCCGGCCTGTCACTCCTTGGAGCCGCCCGCTCCGCGTTCGTTCCATCGCGCTTCCTGGAAGCCCACGGTCACCTCGGTGGATGCATCGCCCGCCCACTCGACCACCGGCCGCTTGATGGCGCTCGGGTGCTCCTGCAGCAGCGCGGCCGCGGTGGCCGCGTCGTGCACGCCGGCCTGGGCGGCCGGGTCGAGCTTGCGCCACGTGGTGCCCTGGCGGTTGACCAGCGGCTCCCAGCCCAGCGACGCCATCCAGGCCGCCAGCCGTTCGGCCGGAACGCCCTGTTTCTTGAAATCGTGGAAGCGGTAGTCGATGCCGTGCGCCGCGAGCCATGCGCGCGCCTTCTTGACCGTGTCGCAGTTCGGAATGCCGTAGACGATGGGGGTGGGGGTACTCATGCGCGCGATGATGCGGCATGCCCGCCTCGGCGACAATCGGACGTTCTATGCACACCACTTTCGACACCCTGGACGGCTGGCTGGCCCATTGCGAACGCATCCACCCCAAGACCATCGACATGGGGCTGGAGCGTGTCGGCGAGGTGGCGCGCCGCCTCGGACTGCGCTTCGACTGTCCCGTGATCACGGTGGCCGGGACGAACGGCAAGGGCTCGACCTGCGCCATGCTGGAGGCCGTGGCCCTGCAGTCGGGCTACCGGACCGGGGTCTACACCTCGCCGCACCTCGTGCGCTTCGAAGAGCGCTGCCGCGTGCGCGGCGAGAGCGTCGAGGGGGCCGATCTGGTCCCGCACTTCGCCGCGGTCGAGGCCGCGCGGACGCAGGACGGGCAGGAGGTGTCGCTCTCGTACTTCGAGTTCACCACCCTGGCCATCCTGCGGCTCATGAGCCGGGCCGGCCTGGATGTCGCGATCCTGGAAGTCGGCCTGGGCGGGCGGCTCGACGCCACCAACGTCGTCGATACCGACTGCGCGGTGATCACCAGCATCGACATCGACCACACGGAATTCCTGGGCCCCGACCGCGAAACCATCGGCCGCGAGAAGGCCGGCATCATGCGGCCCGGCCGGCCGGCCGTGGTGAGCGACCCCGCCGCCCCCCAGAGCGTGCTGGACCATGCGCGGGCGATCGGCGCCGACCTGTGGCGCTTCGGCGAGGATTTCAACTTCTCGGGCGACAAGCAGCAGTGGGGCTGGGCGGGCCGCGGCCGGCGCTACGCGGGCCTGGCGTATCCGGCGCTGCGCGGCGCCAACCAGCTGGTGAATGCGTCCGGTGCGCTGGCCGCGCTCGAAGCGCTGCGCGACCGCCTGCCGATCACCGCGCAGGCCGTGCGCACGGGCCTGGCCATGGTCGAGCTGCCGGGGCGGTTCCAGATCGTGCCCGGCCAGCCCACGCTGGTGCTGGACGTGGCGCACAACCCGCATTCGGTGGCGGCGCTCACCGCCAACCTCGATGCCATGGGCTTCTTCCCGACGACCCACGCGGTGTTCGGGGCCATGGCCGACAAGGACCTCGCCCCCATGCTCGCGCGCATCGGCCCGCTGGTGGACCGCTGGTATTTCACCGACCTGCCCACCCCCCGGGCCGAGACGGCCGCCGCGCTCCAGCAGAAGTGGAATGCGCTGCAGATCGTGGCCGGCGGCCGGCGCGAGGTGCGCACCAGCCTGCACGAGAACCCGTGGCAGGCGCTCGAGGCGGCCGTCGCCGCGGCGGAGCCGACTGATAGAATCGTGGTCTTTGGCTCCTTCTACACGGTAGGCGGTGTGCTGCACCACGGAACGCCCCGCCTGCAGGCCAAGCACCTGGGCGCTTGAGCATTCCACAGCGCACGTCCCCGCACTGCATCCATGGCATTTTTCAAGTTTCGTTGGCCCGGCAGCAAGGAGCAGCCCGAAAAGCCCGCCAGGCGTTCGCGCGGCGGCGCCGGGGCCCAGGCCGAAAGCGTCGAGGCGATGCGACGGCGCGCCCGCCATCGCCTGATCGGCGCCACCGTGCTCGTGCTGGCCGGCATCGTGGGCTTCCCGATGTTGTTCGACACCCAGCCGCGGCCCGTTCCGGTCGACATTCCCATCGACATTCCCGACCGCAACAAGGTCGCGCCGCTGGTCGTGCCCGATGCGGGCCCGGCGAGCCAGGCGCCGGCCGCACAGGCCTCCGCCCCGGCTGTGCCGGCTCCGGTTCCTGCTTCCAAGCCGGCGGCGGCGCCCGCGGCCCCTTCGGCCACCGCGGGCCTGTCCGACGGCGAAGAGGTCATCCAGCCATCGCGCAGTTCCGCCGCTCCCGCGGCCCCGGCGCCCCGGCAGGAAGCCCGCCATGCCGAGACCCACGCCGCGGCTTCCAAGCCGGAGGCAAAGCCGGCCAAGCCCGTGCATGAGGCCAAGCCCGAGCCCAAGCCCGCTGCCGAAACGCGTGCCGCCACCCCGGCCCCTGCGCCGATCGCGCCATCCCGCGACGACGCGGCCCGCGCTCGTGCGCTGCTCGAAGGGCGCGACACGTCCGCCGCAGCGGCCCCTGCCGCCGCGCCGAAGGCGGACGAGGGCAGTGCCCGCGTCATCGTGCAGGTGGGCGCGTTCGCCGATGCCGCCAAGGCGAGCGAGGTGCGCCAGTCGCTCGAGCGGGCGGGGCTCAAGACCTATACCCAGGTGGTGGACACCAAGGACGGCAAGCGCACCCGGGTCCGCGTCGGGCCGTTCGCCAGCCGGGCCGAGGCCGACAAGGCGGCCGCGCGCGTCAAGGGCCTGGGGCTGTCGGCCTCGGTGATCCCGCTGTAGCCCGGCGGCGACGGCAGTAGGCAGCATGTCGGCACTGGACTGGATCTTCGTGGCGGCGCTGCTGGCGTCGCTGCTGCTGGGCGCCTGGCGCGGCCTGGTCTACGAGGTGCTGTCGCTCGCCGGCTGGGTGGCCGCGTTCTTCGTCGCCCAGTGGTGGGCGGCGGACGCGGCGGCGCTGCTGCCCCTGTCCGAGTCCGCCGGCTCGATCCGGCATGCGGCGGGTTTCCTGCTCGTCTTCATCGCCACGGTATTCGCCTGCGGGTTCATCGCGTGGCTGGCCAAGAAGCTGATCGAGGCGGTGGGCCTGCGGCCGGCGGACCGGACCCTGGGGGCCGCGTTCGGCCTGCTGCGCGGGCTGGTGCTGCTGCTGGCGGCGACGCTCGTGGCCCTGTGGACGCCGGTGCACGAGGCCGCATGGTGGAAAGAGTCGGCCACGGTCCCCATATGGACCGAGATGCTGGCGGTACTCAAGCCGGCACTGCCGGAAGCGCTCGGGCGGCACCTGCCCGGGTGAAGGATTTCGTTGTCGTGCGCGGCGGCCGTCCCGGGAAGGGCGCCGCGGCGGGTGTGTGTGGTAGCGCGGGCGGGGCCCGCATCTGGATGGAACGTTAACTATGTGTGGAATCGTCGGTGTGGTCAGCACGGCTCCCGTCAACCAGCTGATCTATGACGCCTTGCTGCTGCTGCAGCACCGGGGGCAGGACGCCGCGGGCATCGTCACGCAGCAGGAGCGCAAGTTCTTCATGCACAAGGCCAAGGGCATGGTGCGCGACGTCTTCCGCACCCGCAACATGCGGGCGCTGCCCGGCACGGTGGGCCTGGGCCAGGTGCGCTACCCCACGGCCGGCAACGCCTACAGCGAGGAAGAGGCGCAGCCCTTCTACGTGAACGCGCCGTTCGGCATCGTGCTGGTGCACAACGGCAACCTCACCAATGCGCAGTCGCTGCGGGCCGAGCTGTTCTCCACCGACCACCGCCACACCAACACCGAGAGCGACTCCGAGGTGCTGCTGAACGTGTTCGCGCACGAGCTCGAGCGCGCCACGCGCGGCGTGCCGCTGCAGGTCGAGGACGTGTTCAACGCGGTGGCCGCGGTGCACCGGCGCGTGAAGGGCTCTTACGCCGTCATCGCGCTGATCGCGGGCCACGGCCTGCTGGCGTTCCGCGATCCGCACGGCATCCGCCCGCTGTGCCTCGGCCGCGGCGCCGACGGCACCGTGATGGTGGGCAGCGAATCCGTGGCGCTGGAAGGCACCAACCATGTGTTCGAGCGCGACGTGCAGCCCGGCGAGGCCGTGTTCATCACGCCCGACGGCACGGTGCATGCCCGCCAGTGCGCGCAGGCGCCGCAGCTCAACCCGTGCATCTTCGAATTCGTCTATCTCGCGCGGCCCGACTCCGTGCTGGACGGCATCTCCGTCTACCAGGCGCGCCTGAACCTGGGCGAGGCCCTGGCCAAGCGCGTGGTGTCCACCGTGCCGCCCAACGAGATCGACGTGATCATCCCGATCCCCGAGTCCAGCCGCCCGAGCGCCACGCAGCTCGCGCACCTGCTCGGCATCCCGTACCGCGAAGGCTTCGTCAAGAACCGCTACGTGGGCCGCACCTTCATCATGCCGGGGCAGGGCGTGCGCAAGAAGTCGGTGCGCCAGAAGCTCAACGTGATCGCCAGCGAATTCAAGGGCCGCAACGTGCTGCTGGTGGACGACTCCATCGTGCGCGGCACGACCTCGCGCGAGATCGTGCAGATGGCCCGCGACGCGGGCGCGCGCAAGGTGTACCTCGCCAGCGCCGCGCCGCCGGTGCGCTACCCCAACGTGTACGGCATCGACATGCCCACCAGCAACGAACTGGTGGCCCATGGCCGCACGGTGGAGGAGATCCGCCAGGCGATCGGCTGCGACGCGCTGATCTACCAGGACGTGAACGCCATGAAGAAAGCCGTGGGCTCGCTCAATGGCAGCATCGAAGGCTTCGATGCGTCGTGCTTCGACGGCGTGTACGTGACGGGCGACATCACCGCCCAGGACATCGCCCGCCTGAACGAAGGCCGTGTCGGCAAGGAGGAGCAGGAAGAGGACACCTCCCGCCTGGCCCTGCCGAACGCCCAGGACGCCTGAGGGAGACGCGACGCCATGGCCCAAGACCGATCGAACGGCGCCGGGGGGCTCCCCGACGGCCTGCATCCCGACACGCTGGCCGTGCGGGAGTCCATCCCCCGCAGCCAGTACGGCGAGCACTCCGAGGCGCTCTACCTGAGCAGCAGCTTCGTGCAGCCGGACGCGGACACCGCCGCGCGGCGCTTCGCGGGCGAGGAGGACGGCTACACCTACACCCGCACCGGCAATCCCACGGTGACGGCCTTCGAACGGCGGCTGGCCGCCATGGAAGGCACCGAGACGGCGATCGGCACGGCGACCGGCATGTCCGCGATCCTGCTGATGTGCCTCGCGCTGCTGAAGTCCGGCGACCACGTGGTGTGCTCGCAGTCGATGTTCGGCTCCACCATCAAGCTGATTGGCGGCGAACTCTCGCGCTTCGGTGTCGAGACCACCTTCGTGCCGCAGACGGATGCCGCTGCCTGGAAGGCGGCCCTGCGTCCGTCGACCCGGTTGATGTTCGCCGAGACGCCCACCAATCCGCTCACCGACCTGTGCGACATCGCCGCGCTGTCGGCGATCGCGCGCGAGGCCGGCGTGCTGCTGGCCGTGGACAACTGCTTCGCATCGCCCGCGCTGCAGCAGCCCGCGAAGTGGGGCGCCGACCTCGTCATCCATTCCGGCACCAAGTTCCTCGACGGCCAGGGCCGCGTCATGGCGGGCGCCGTGTGCGGCCCGCGCTCGCTCATCGACGACAAGCTGGGCCCGATGATCCGCAGCGCCGGCATGAACCTCTCGCCGTTCAATGCCTGGGTGGTGCTCAAGGGCCTGGAGACGCTGTCGCTGCGCGTGCGTGCGCAGGCCGAGAACGCAATGCGCCTGGCCACGTGGCTCCAGGCGCATCCGGGCGTGGCGCGCGTTTACTACCCCGGCCTCGCCTCGCACCCGCAGCATGCGCTGGCGATGCGCCAGCAATCGGGCCTGGGCGGCGCGGTACTGTCGTTCGACGTGAAGTCGCAGGAGGGTGCCGAAGCCGCGCGCCGCGCCGCCTTCCACGTGATCGACAGTACGCGCGTGTGCAGCATCACCGCCAACCTGGGCGACGTGAAGACCACCATCACCCATCCCGCGAGCACCTCGCACGGGCGCCTCACCGAGGCGCAGCGCCAGGCCGCCGGCATCGGCCAGGGGCTGATCCGCGTGGCCGTGGGACTGGAACACATCGACGACCTGAAGGCCGACCTCGCGCGCGGCCTGGACACCCTGCAATGAGCCAAAGCCTTTCCCCAGCTTCTTCTTCCTCTTCTTCGGGCGGCGCGCAGCAGCGCGTGCGCACCCGTTTCGCGCCGTCGCCCACGGGCTTCATCCACCTGGGCAACATCCGCTCGGCGCTCTATCCGTGGGCGTTCGCGCGCGCCACGGGCGGCGACTTCATCCTGCGCATCGAGGACACCGACCTCGAGCGTTCGAGCCAGGCCGCCGTCGACGTCATCCTGGAAGGCATGCAGTGGCTGGGCATGGACCCGGACGAGGGCCCGTTCTACCAGATGCAGCGCATGGACCGCTACAAGGAAGTGCTGGCGCAGATGCAGGCGCAGGGCCTGGTCTACCCGTGCTACATGAGCGTGGCGGAACTCGACGCGCTGCGCGAGCGCCAGATGCAGGCCAAGGAGAAGCCGCGCTACGACGGCACGTGGAGACCCGAAGAAGGCAAGACGCTGCCGCCGGTGCCCGAGGGTGTGCAGCCGGTGCTGCGCTTCCG
This sequence comes from Comamonadaceae bacterium UBA4962, assembly GCA_002397315.1. Taxonomy (GTDB): domain Bacteria; phylum Pseudomonadota; class Gammaproteobacteria; order Burkholderiales; family Burkholderiaceae_C; genus Paracidovorax. The sequence goes on along the minus strand of DHAE01000026.1, from coordinate 258,077 downwards.
CAACCCGGTGGGCGGCGCGGTGGCGTGGGACGACAAGGTCAAGGGCCGCATCGAGATCCAGAACGACGAGCTGGACGACCTCGTCATCGCGCGCCCGGACGGCACGCCCACGTACAACTTCTGCGTGGTGGTGGACGACATCGACATGGCCATCACCCACGTGATCCGCGGCGACGACCACGTGAACAACACGCCGCGCCAGATCAACATCTTCCGCGCGCTCGGCAAGGAGCCGCCCGTGTACGCCCACCTGCCCACGGTGCTGAACGAGCAGGGCGAGAAGATGAGCAAGCGCAACGGCGCCAAGCCCGTCACGCAGTACCGCGACGAAGGCTACCTGCCCGAAGCGATGGTGAACTACCTCGCACGCCTGGGCTGGAGCCACGGCGACGACGAGATCTTCTCGCGCGAGCAGTTCCTGGAGTGGTTCAACCTCGACCACCTGGGCCGCAGCGCGGCGCAGTTCGACGAGGCCAAGCTGCGCTGGGTGAATGCCCAGCACCTGAAGGCCATGCCCGACGAGCGCCTCGCCGAACTGGTGGCGCCGCGCCTCGCTGCGCGCGGCATCGCGCAGGCGGATCTCGAGGATGGCCGTCTGCCGCGCATCTGCGCGCTCTTCAAGGACCGCTGCGACACGCTGGTGGCGCTGGCCGACTGGGCCCAGGTGTTCTACGGCGACGTGACGCCCAATGAAGAAGAGCGCGCCAAGCACGTGGTCGATGCGGTGAAGCCCGCGATCGCCGCGCTCTCGGATGCGCTCGCGCAGTGCGCCTGGGACAAGGCCAGCATCGCCGCCGCCTTCAAGGAAGTGCTCGCGGCCCACGGCCTGAAGATGCCGCAACTGGCCATGCCGGTGCGCGTGCTTACGGTGGGCACGGCGCACACGCCCTCAGTCGATGCGGTGCTCGAATTGCTCGGACGCGAAAAAATTGCAGCGAGATTGCGAGAGGCCTGAAAACCTGTCTATAATTCGAGGCTCTGATGATGACAACGATAAGTAATTATCGGCGGCATCGAAAGTGGGGGTATAGCTCAGCTGGGAGAGCGCTTGCATGGCATGCAAGAGGTCATCGGTTCGATCCCGTTTACCTCCACCACAGAAGTCAGAGAACGGAAGTTCCCAGGTTTTGACCCTATCGTCTAGAGGCCTAGGACATCACCCTTTCACGGTGAGTACCGGGGTTCGAATCCCCGTAGGGTCGCCAAGTTCGTGGCACTTGGCTTGCATGGATGTGCAAGCACAACAGCCGCCTGCCAGGAGTGGTAGTTCAG
>DHAE01000026.1:256388-256731 GCA_002397315.1 Comamonadaceae bacterium UBA4962 | reverse complement strand
GAGTCCCGTCCACTCCGCCAGATTCATGCCTTTGCAGGTGGTTCGCGCAAAGGCCGATATTTTGATGATGCCGCAAGGCGTTATCAGGATTCGGGGGTATAGCTCAGCTGGGAGAGCGCTTGCATGGCATGCAAGAGGTCATCGGTTCGATCCCGTTTACCTCCACCAAACCCTTTTTGAGAACGGAAGTTCCCAGGTTTTGACCCTATCGTCTAGAGGCCTAGGACATCACCCTTTCACGGTGAGTACCGGGGTTCGAATCCCCGTAGGGTCGCCAAGTTCACGGCACTTGGCCCGCATGCAACTGCGGGCAAAACGCTGTCTGCCAGGAGTGGTAGTTCAG
>DHAE01000026.1:65262-256200 GCA_002397315.1 Comamonadaceae bacterium UBA4962 | reverse complement strand
GAGTCCCGTCCACTCCGCCAGTCAACCGGGTCGGCCTGTGCCGCGCCTGAATGAATAGAAGCCGCAGCGAGCCATCGTTGCGGCTTTTTTCTTGTTCCTGACCCGTCCTGCCCAGTGCCGCTCACGTCCGCTCCTCCGCTGTCCTCCGCGCCATCCGACGCGCGCCTGGCCTCCGCCGCATCGGCCACGTCCCGGCTGGTGTCCATCGATGCATTGCGCGGCCTGGTGATCGTGTTCATGCTGCTCGACCACGTGCGCGAGACGTTCTTCATGCACCACCAGGTCACGGATCCGATGGTGGTGGCCGACACGTCGCCGGCCCTGTTCTTCAGCCGCGCGCTGGCGCACCTGTGCGCGCCGGTCTTCATCTTTCTCGCGGGACTGTCCGCCTTCCTCTACGGCCATCGCCAGCCGGACGGGCGCCGGGCCGCCACCGTGTTCCTCGTGCAGCGCGGGATCTTCCTGGTGGTGCTGGAACTCACGGTGGTGAATTTCGCATGGACCTTCCAGTGGCCGCCCCAGGTCGTCTACCTGCAGGTGATCTGGGTGATCGGCCTCAGCATGCTGGCGCTGGCCCTGCTGCTGTGGCTGCCGCGCGGCGTGCTCGTGGTGCTGGGCCTGCTGCTGGTGGCGGGCCACAACCTGCTCGACGGCGTGCATTTTCCCGCGGGGCACGTGCTGCACGTGCCGTGGGCCGTCCTGCATGACCGGGGATGGCTCGCCGTGGGCGAGGGCCTGCGGATGCGCACGTCCTATCCGCTGCTGCCGTGGATCGGCGTGATCGCGCTGGGGTATGCCGCCGGCCCCTGGTTCGCGGCCGGAGCGGACGCGGGCCAGCGGCGGCGCCGGCTGCTGACCTGGTCGGTGGGAGCGCTGCTGTTGTTCGTGCTGCTGCGCTGGCTGAACGTGTATGGCGATCGGCCCTGGACCCCGGGTTCCACGCCGCTGGAAACCGTGATGGGCATCCTGAACGTGACGAAGTACCCGCCTTCGCTGCTCTTCGTGGCGCTGACGCTGGGCATCGGCCTCGCGCTGCTCGCGGCCTTCGAGCGCGTGCCGGCGCGGGCGGGCTGGCTGCGGGTGCTGGTGGCCTTCGGTGCCGCGCCCATGTTCTTCTACGTGCTGCACCTGTACGTGCTGCGGGTGCTCTACACCGGCGCGCTGGAGCTGTGGGGGCCCAACCAGGGACGCTACTTCGGATTCGACGCGATGTGGCAGGTCTGGCTCGGCACCATCGTGCTGGCCGCGCTGCTCTACGTGCCGGTGCGCGCGTTCGGGGCGTTCAAGGCGCGGCGAAAAGACCTGGCCTGGTTGCGGTTCCTGTAGAGCATCCGGCCCCGCGCATCGGCGAGGGCCTGCACGGGGCTTTGCTCCTGGCGACAATGCCGGGATGCCTTCTTCGCCTTTCCTGCGCATGGCCCTGGTCCTGGGCCTGCTTTCCGCCATCGGCCCTTTCGCGATCGACATGTACCTGCCTGCGCTGCCCGAGATCGGGCACGGGCTGGGCGCGCCGGTGGGCGCGGTGCAGTGGAGTCTGACGGCCTTCTTCCTCTCGCTCGGCGTGGGGCAACTGCTCTACGGCCCGCTCTCGGACATGGCGGGGCGCAAGCCGCCCCTGTATTTTGGACTGGTGCTGTTCACGGTGGCGAGCATCGGCTGCGCGCTGGCGACCAGTATCGAAGCCCTGCTCGTGCTGCGCTTTCTGCAGGGGCTGGGCGCGGCCGCGGGCATGGTGGTGCCGCGTGCCGTGGTGCGCGATCTGCACACGGGGCATGAGGCCGCGCGGCTCATGTCGCTGCTGATGCTGGTGTTCAGCGTGTCGCCGCTGCTGGCGCCGCTCGCGGGCAGCGGCGTGATCGCCCTCGCGGGATGGCGCGGCGTGTTCTGGGCGGTGGCGATCGCCGCGCTGGCCGGGCTGCTGCTGGTGCGCTTCGCACTCGCCGAAACCCGGCCCGCCACGGACAGAACCCACAGCAACCTCGGCAGCGCGCTGCGTGGCTACGGCCTGCTGCTGCGCGATTCCCACTACCTGGGCCTGGTGTTCATCGGCGGCTGCGCGATGGCGGGGTTCTTCGTGTACCTGGCGGGCTCGCCGTTCGTGCTCATCAACCACTACGGGCTCACGCCCACGCAGTACAGCCTGGCGTTCTCCTTCAACGCCGCGGCGTTCTTCGCGATGGCGCAGTTCAACGGCATGCTGGCGGCCCGCTTCGGGCTGGAGCCGATCGTGAAGGTGGCGGCCACGGCATCGTCGGCGGTGATGGCCGCCATGCTCGGCTACTACCTGCTGGGCGGTGACCGGCTCGCGGTGCTGATCGGCCTGTACTTCATCGCGAGTGCGCTCATGGGCCTGGTGATTCCGACCACCTCGGTGCTGGCGCTGGAGGATCACGGCGAGATCGCGGGCACGGCGTCCGCGCTGATGGGCACGCTGCAGATGCTCACGGGCGCCGTGGCGATGGCGCTGGTGGGGCTGTTCGCAGACGGCCGGCCGCTGCCGATGGTGGCGGGCATGGCGACGGGGGCGTTCCTCGGCACGGCGCTGTGCTGGACCACGCTGGGACGCGCCCGCGCGGCGCCCGGCCGGGGCCGCCGGGGAGCCCGGGCATGAGCGGTACGGCGCCGGATGCGGATTCCGGCGAGACTGCTGCCGCGGCGGCGGACGCCGCCGGGCCAGCCGCTGCACCGCGGGACGGCCTGGAGCCGCCCGAGCGCGGTCGCGCGATGCTGGTGATCATCCTCGGCATCGCCGTCGCGGTGCTGGACGGCAGCATCATGAACCTCGCGTTGCCCACCATCGCGCGCGATCTGCAGGCCAGTGCGCCGCAGGCCATCTGGGTGGTGAACGCCTACCAGATCGCCACGCTCGGCATGCTGCTGCCGCTCGCCGCGCTCGGGGAGCGCATCGGCTACCGGCGCGTGTACCTGCTGGGCATGTCCCTGTTCGCCGTGTCGTCGCTCGGCGCGATGCTGGCGTCGTCGCTGGAGATGCTGATCGCGGCGCGGGCCGTGCAGGGCCTGGGCGCGGCGGGCATCATGAGCGTGAACGCGGCGCTGGTGCGCATGATCTATCCGCGCGCGCGGCTGGGGCAGGGGCTGGCGCTGAATTCGCTGGTCGTCGCGGCCTCGTCGGTGGCGGGGCCTTCGGTGGCGGCCGCCATCCTCTCGGTGTCGTCCTGGCCGATGCTGTTCGCGATCAACCTGCCGCTCGGGCTGGCGACGCTCTGGCTCGGCCGGCGCGCGCTGCCGTTCAATCCCGCACCGCCCGCGCACGGAGCGAAGGCGGGCGCGCGGTTCTCGGTGATCGACGTGGCGCTCAATGTGCTGATGTTCGCGCTGGTGTTCATCGGCGGGGACCAGCTGGGTGTGCACGGCGGAGCGGGCGGGCTGCCGCTCGGCCCCGCGCTGACGCTGCTGGCGGGCCTGGCGGTGGGGGTGGTGTTCGTGCGCCGGCAGGTGCGCGCCGACCGCCGTGGCGAGACGCCGCTCTTCCCGGTGGATCTGCTGCGCATTCCGGTGTTCTCGCTGTCGATGGGGGCATCGATCGCGGCCTTCTGCGCGCAGATGCTCGCCTTCCTGGCGCTGCCGTTCCTGCTGCTGGAGGCGCACGGCCGCTCGCATGCGGAGGCCGGTCTGCTGATCACGCCCTGGCCGCTGGCCATCGTGGCGGTCGCGCCGTTGGCGGGGCGCCTGATCGGGCGTGTGCCGGATGGCCTGCTGGGCGGCATCGGCATGGCCGTGCTGGCATTGGGGCTGGCGGCGCTGGCCGGCATGCCGCAGGATGCGGGCGCCTTCGGCGTGGTGTGGCGCATGGCGCTGTGTGGCGTGGGCTTCGCGCTGTTCCAGTCGCCCAACAACCACACCATCGTCACGTCCGCGCCGCTGCAGCGTTCGGGCGCCGCGGGCGGCATGCTGAGCACGGCGCGGCTCACGGGCCAGACGCTGGGCGCCGTGCTGCTCGCGGTGATCTTCGCGATCCAGGGCACGCATGGGGGCCATGCGGAGACGGTGGCGTTCTGGCTCGCCGCGGGCGCTGCGGTGGTGGCGGGCGTGTGCAGTGTGCTGCGCCTGGGGCCGGCGAAAGCCGCCGGAGGCCGAGGCGCAGGCCACTGATGGGGCGCGTCCGCGTGGCGCGTGGGAGTGGGGGCCGCCGCTTTACCGCGCGTCGTCAGATCGTGGAATCGTTGCCGGATTCGTTGCTGGAGCTGTCGCCCGATCAGGTTCTGCACCTGCTTCTGCGTTCCGGTCCGCGCCGCTGTCCACATCGACGTCGGCCGGCGGACGGTAGCCCTGCAGTGCCGCCACCTCGCCCGCCAGGGTGCGGATGGTGATCGGCGCGCAGCCCTCCGCATGGTTGCTGATCGCGACGAACGCGTTCTGGCCTCTGCCAGTGATGCCTGCCAGCGTGGAAGCCAGCAGCGCATGCACCTCGGGCGCGGGATGGACGATGCGGTCGAACGGGCTGTAGAGCGCCTCGGCCTCTTCGTAGCCGTAGGCGCCGTGCACGGGGTTGAGGTTCCAGCGGCACACGAGCGGGCCCGGCCAGAGCCGGCGCAGCAGCCGCAATTGCTCTTCGAGCGGCGGCATCTTGGCGTGCAGCCCCAGGCAGTAGGTGGCGCGGGCCGAGAGCAGTGCTTCGGCGAACAGCGGCTCGTATTCCGGCGACAGCCACTCGGGATCGCGCACCTCCACGGCCAGCACGCCGTCCGGCGCGGTGGGCGCGAGCGGCGGCATGGCGCGCAGCAGGGCGCCCAGGCGGTCGATGGTGCCTTCGAGGCGGTGCAGTTGCGGCAGCGGCAGGGGGCTCAGCTGGAACACCAGCGCCCCGATCTTGGAACCCAGGCCTTCCAGCGCGGGCGCCACGAATTCCTGCAGCGCCAGCGCGGGATCGAGAAAGGCCGGGTTCGGCGCGCGCCCCCGGCCGTCCTCGGCGCGCACCAGCGCATCGGTCACCAGGCTCGGCGCCTTCACGATGAAGCGGAAATCGTCGGGCACCTGCGAGGCGTAGTCCGCGTATTGGCTCACGGTGAGCGGCTTGTAGAAACCCCGGTCGATGCTCACGGTGCGCATCAGCGGATGCCGCGCATAGGCGGCCAGGCCCTGGCGGGCCAGCGTGGATTCGGAATGCTCGCCCTCCCAGACCAGGCCCTTCCAGCCAGGGTAGCTCCAGGACGAGCCGCCGAGCCGCAACTGCGGGGGCAGGGCGGCGGCCAGGGCCAGCAGGCCGGCATCGGGCTCGATGGGATGGACGCCACCGCCGGAGCGGGCCGGGCGGCGGGGCTTGGCGGGGGCCTGCTCTTCGGCGGCCGGTGACCGGCCTGCTGCCGGCGCGGGTGGTGATGGCGGGGGCGGAAGGTCGTCGTCGCCGAAGAGGGAGTCTTGCATGGGTTTGGAGTCTGCCGGAAACACCGGTGTGCTTCTAAACGGAGCGGTGGCTATCTGGGCGGCACGGCAACGCGGCGGGTTGCAATGGCAGCCCCGCCTGCGCCGATGGCGTCGTCCTTCACGGAGTCGATGACGAAGCGGTCGTTCGACCAGCGATAAGTAATGGTTCGGCGGATCTGCGGCAGTTCGCCTTCCGAGTCACCGTATCGCACGAACCAACGGGTGAGGCGTCCGCGCTGCACTTCGAGGCGTGGAGTGCGGCGCTGGCCGGCGTAGAGGTCGCCGCCCCGGTATCCCGCGTCGTCGAGCGGCAACGAAACCAGCGCGCCGTCGGGCAGCCTGCGGAACACCTCGGTGATGTCGGCGCCGCCGTTGCCCATGGCACAGGTGGTGGCTTCCACGACGGCCTGCTCGTCGCGTTGCCCGATCAGGTCCGCGTAGTGCACTGTGATGTGGCGGATCGGGTCTCTTTCACAGAACTCCTCGGCGAGCCGGGCCCGGAGCCCGTCGCGGGCGAGCAGATAGCTGCGGAAGTTCACCTTGCGTATGTCGTCCGCCGCATCCGGATGCCTGAGGGATCTTCCATGGGGCTGTGCGGACGGCGGAGGGTGCGCACATGCCATGGTGGTGGCACAGAACAGGGCCGCCGTGGCTGCGAACGGCCGCGAGGGCAGGCGCACGGGCAGTGCGGTACGGGGTTTGCGGAGCGGCAGAATCTGTAAGAGCATGCAGACGGGTGCTATGGCGATGCTTGGATTTTCCGGGCGCGCCCGCCGGCAGCGTTGCCGCAATTGTCACGAAGTGTGGAAGCTCCCATGGCCCCGAGGCGTGGGTGGCGGGCATCCGCCCCCGCTATGGCACACTCGCCCGCTTCGAGTTTTCATCGTTCGTTGGCAAGGGTTATGCAGCAGATCATCCGGCAACTGGCCGCGGAAATCAGGGTGGGGGAGCAGCAGGTCCGTGCGGCCGTGGAACTGCTCGACGGCGGGGCGACGGTGCCCTTCATCGCGCGGTACCGCAAGGAAGCCACGGGTGGTCTGGACGACGTGCAGCTGCGCGAGCTGGATGCGCGGCTCGCCTACCTGCGCGAGCTGGAGGACCGCCGCGCGGCTGTGCTCAAGGCCATCGACGAGCAGGGCAAATTGACCGATGCGCTGCGCGCCGCGATCGCCGCCGCGCCCACCAAGCAGGAACTGGAAGACCTCTACCTGCCCTTCAAACAGAAGCGCCGCACCAAGGGCCAGATCGCGCGCGAGTTCGGCATCGAGCCGCTGGCCGATCGCCTGTTCGAAGACCCGACGCTCGATCCGGCCGTGGAGGCGCAGGCCTTCCTGCGCCCGCCCGAGGTGCTGGACGACGGCAAGCCGGGCGCTGATTTCTCCACCGTGGGCGCGGTGCTGGACGGCGTGCGCGACATCCTCTCCGAGCGCTGGGCGGAAGACGCCGCGCTGGTGCAGTCGATGCGCGAGTGGCTCTGGACCGAGGGCCTGCTGCGCAGCAAGAAGGTGGAAGCCAAGAACGAGGCCGATCCCGAGGTGGCAAAGTTCCGCGACTATTTCGATTACGACGAGCCGATCGGCCGCGTGCCGTCGCACCGCGCGCTGGCGGTGTTCCGCGGCCGGGCGCTGGAGATCCTGGAAGCCAAGCTGGTGCTGCCCGTGGAGCCCGAACCCGGCAAGCCCAGCATCGCCGAGGGCCGCATCGCGCTGCACCTGGGCTGGAGCCATGCGGGCCGGCCGGCCGACGACCTGATCCGCAAGTGCGTGGCGTGGACCTGGCGCGTGAAGCTCAGCCTCTCGACCGAGCGCGACCTGTTCTCGCGCCTGCGCGAGGAGGCCGAGAAGGTGGCGATCAAGGTGTTCGCGGACAACCTGCGCGATCTGCTGCTGGCCGCGCCCGCCGGCCCGCGCGCGGTGATGGGGCTGGACCCGGGCATCCGCACCGGCGTGAAGGTGGCGGTGGTGGATGCCACCGGCAAACTGGTGGAGACCGCCACGGTGTATCCGCACGAGCCGCGCCGTGACTGGGACGGCTCGCTGCACACGCTGGCGCGCCTGGTGCAGAAGCACGGCGTGCAATTGGTGGCGATCGGCAACGGCACCGCGAGCCGCGAGACCGACAAGCTGGCGGCGGACCTGCTCAAGCTGGTGGCCAAGGCCGATCTGTCGTTCGAGAAGGTGGTGGTGAGCGAGGCGGGTGCGTCCGTCTATTCCGCCAGCGAATACGCGAGCCAGGAGATGCCGGATGTGGACGTGAGCCTGCGCGGCGCGGCGAGCATCGCGCGGCGGCTGCAGGATCCGCTGGCCGAACTCGTGAAGATCGACCCGAAGAGCATCGGCGTGGGCCAGTACCAGCACGACGTGAACCAGAGCGAACTCGCCCGCACACTGGACGCGGTGGTCGAGGATTGCGTGAACTCGGTGGGCGTGGACCTGAACACCGCGAGCGCGCCGCTGCTCTCGCGCGTGTCGGGGTTGTCGGGCACCGTGGCCAAATCCGTGGTGCGCTGGCGCGAGGCGCATGGCGCCTTCCGCAACCGCCGCCAGCTGATGGAAGTGGCGGGCCTGGGCGCGAAGACCTTCGAGCAGTCGGCCGGCTTCCTGCGCATCCGCGGTGGCGAGAATCCGCTGGACATGACGGGCGTGCACCCGGAAACCTATCCGGTGGTGGAGCGCATCCTCGCGCACACGGCCAAGCCCGTGAACGAGGTGATGGGCCGGGCCGACATGCTCAAGCAGCTCAAGCCCGAACTGTTCGCCAACGAGAAGTTCGGCGCCATCACGGTGAGGGACATCCTGGCCGAGCTGGAGAAGCCGGGCCGCGATCCGCGCCCGGACTTCAAGGTGGCGCGCTTCAACGACGGCGTGGAGGACATCGCGGACCTGAGGGAAGGCATGGTGCTCGAGGGCACGGTGAGCAACGTCGCGCAGTTCGGCGCCTTCGTGGACCTGGGCGTGCACCAGGACGGGCTCGTGCACGTGAGCCAGCTCAGCCACAAGTTCGTGCAGGACGCGCGCGAGATCGTGAAAACCGGCGACATCGTGAAGGTGAAGGTGCTGGAAGTCGATGCGCCGCGCAAGCGCATCAGCCTCACGATGAAGCTCGATGCCGCGCCCGCGCGGCGCGACCAGGACGGCCGCGGCCCGCGCGAGAACCGTTTCGAAGGCGCGGGGCGCGGCTATGCCCAGCCCGCCCGCCGGGCGCCGGAGCCCGCGGCGCCCTCCGCCATGGCGTCGGCGTTCGCCAAACTGCAAGGTCACAAACGGTAAGAGGCGTTGCAGCCGTGGATAATGGGGCGCACTTTTTCCCGCGCCCCACGCCATGGACATCAACGGCCTGCTGGACATTCCCGTGGCGCTGCCGAGCCATCCGCGCGCGGTCGCGCTGCTGATGGCCGAGCTCTCGCATCCCGAGCCGAGCCTGCGCCGGCTGACCCAGATCTTCGGCACCGATCCCGCGCTCGCCGCGCGCCTGCTGGAACTCGCCAACGGGCCCGGGTTCGGCATGCCGTGCGCCGTCAGCGGCGTGCCCGAGGCGCTGGCCCTGGTGGGTACGGAGCAACTGCGCGCGCTGGTCGGCTCGGCGCCGCTGGGTACCACGTCCCGCTCCGTGCCGGGCATCAATCTGCAGCAGTTCTGGCGCTACAGCCTGCACACCGCGAAGATGGCGCGCTCGCTCGCGGGACTGGTGCGGCACAACCCGCTCGCGGCTTACACGGCGGGCCTGCTGCACGGCCTGGGCGAGCTGCGCATCCGCCTGGGGCACGCGGAGCAACTGTCGTCCATCGACGCGGTGGTCGGCAGCTTCGATCCGCGCCGCGCCGGCCTGGAGCAGCGCCTGTTCGGCTACGGTTTCGGCAGCGTGAGCGCGGCCATGGCGCGCCGTTGGCATCTGCCGCAGGCGGTGGTGGATGCGCTGCAGTACCAGCACGCGCCCTTCGACAACAACGTCTACGAGCCGCTCGCCGCGGTCCTGCATCTGGCCGCGTGGCGCGCCTGGGCGCGCGAGGCGGGATGGAGCGAGAAGGCGCTCGCCGTGTCGTTCCCGGCCGAGGTGGGCCTGCCCCTGGGCCTGGACATCGACATGGTGCTGCAGCAGGACCCGATCGACTGGACGGCACCCGCGGATGCGGGCGCCTACGTGGTGTGACGGTGCCCGGGAGGCGCGCAGCATGACGCCGCCAAGGCTCCAGCGGGCACTGCGCATCCATGCGGGCCCCGCGGCGCTGCGGCACATCGCGCGGCAGGGCCTCGTGCCCGCCGACGTGGGCGTGGTGCCGGCCGCCGCGGGCGGGCCCAAGGGGCTGGTGCTGGGCCCGCTGGACCGGTTCCTGTTCGGCGGCTGGCTGGACGGCGCGTCCGCGCCCGTGCACCTCGTCGGCGCCTCGATCGGCGCGTGGCGCATGGCCACCGCCTGCATGGAGCGGCCGGTGGAAGCCTTCGAGCGGCTGGAACAGGCCTACATCCACCAGGCCTACGACGTGCCGCCCGGTAAGCGGCGGCCGCCGCCGTCGCACGTGAGCGAGCGGTTCGGACAGAACCTGCAGGCGTTCTATGCCGGCCACGTGGACGAGGTGCTGGCGCATCCGCGCTACCGGCTGCACGTCGTCACCTCGCGCGGGCGCCAACTGCTCGCGCGCGAACACCGCGTGGCCACGCCGCTGGGCTACCTGGGCGCGTTCGCGGCGAATGCGGTGCACCGGCGGGCGCTGGGGTGGTGGCTGGAGCGTGTCGTGTTCTCGTCACCCGGGCCGCAGGGCGGGCCGGCCGCGCTGCCGTTCGGCGTGCGCGACTATCCCACGCGGCAGGTGCCCCTGCGTGCGGACAATTTCCTGCCCGCGCTGCAGGCGAGTTGTTCCATTCCCTTCGTGCTGCAGGCCGTGCACGACATTCCGGGCGCGCCGCGCGGTGCGTACTGGGATGGCGGCATCACCGATTACCACCTGCACCTCGCCTATGGGCCGGCGCAGTCCGGGCCCCTCGTGCTGTATCCGCATTTCCAGCGCCACGTGGTGCCCGGCTGGCTGGACAAGGGCCTGCGCTGGCGCCACCGGGCCACGCCGGCACTGGACGCCATGGTGCTGCTGTCGCCCGACCCGGCCTGGGTGCGCGATGCCTTGCCCGACGGCAAGCTGCCCGACCGGCAGGACTTCATGCGTTACGGGCTCGACACGGCGGCCCGTGCGAAGGCCTGGGGCGCGGCCGTGGCGGCCAGCCGGCAGTTGGCGGACGAGTTCACGGCGTGGCTCGACGGCGGCTGTCCTTTGGACCGGGTCGAGCCGCTGTAAGCCTGCCCGCCCAGTCTCCCGTACCGGCCGCGGTGGGCGGTCAGGTCGATTCCGCCAGCATCGCGCGGTAGTCCTCCGCGGTGGCCTCGCGCGGATTGGTCTTGTGGCAGTGGTCGGCCATGGCACCGCGGATCACGCCGTCCCACACCTCTTCGCCCACCCCCATGGCCGCCAGGCCCGTGGGCAGGCCCAGGCGCGCGCTCATGTCGCGGATCGCATCGGGGATGTCGCCGGCGGAGGACAGGCCCATGGCCTGGGCCATGCGCTCGAGGCGGCGGTCGCGGCGCACGGCCTCGTCCTGGGCGTTGAAGCGCACGACGGCCGGCAGGAACACGGCGTTCAGCGTGCCGTGGTGCAGGCGCGGATTGATGCCGCCCAGGCTGTGGCTCAGCGAATGCACACAACCCAGCCCCTTCTGGAAGGCCATGGCGCCCTGCATGCTGGCGCTCATCATGTGCAGCCGCGCCTCGCGGTCCTGGCCGTCGCGCGTGGCGCGCTCGATGTGGGCCCAGCCGCGGGTGAGTCCGTCCAGCGCGATGCCGTCGGCCGGCGGGTTGAACGCGGACGACATGAAGGTTTCCATGCAGTGCGCGATCGCGTCCATGCCGGTGGCGGCGGTCAGGTGGGGCGGCAGGCCCAGCGTCAGGGCCGGATCGCAGATGGCGGCCTTGGGCACGAGGTGCCAGGAGTGGAAGCCCAGTTTGCGGTGGTCGTCCACGATGATGATCGCGCCGCGGGCCACTTCGCTGCCGGTGCCGGCGGTGGTGGGCACGGCGATGAGCGGCGCGGTGCGTTCGGTGATGCGCGGCGAGCCGCCCTCGATGGTCGCGTAGTGGGTGAGCGGACCGTCGTGCGTGGCCGCGATGGCGATGCCCTTGGCGCAGTCGATGGCCGAGCCACCGCCCACCGCCACCAGGCCGTCGCAGTCATGGGCCCGGTAGATCTCCACGGCCGCGCGCACGGCGGCCTCTGTCGGATTCGCGGGCGTCTGGTCGAACACGGCCACGGGCAGGCCCGCCAGGGCGTCCAGCGCGGGCTGCAGCACGCCGGCCGCCTTGACGCCGGGGTCCGTGACGACCAGCGGGCGCGTGATGCCGGCGCGCGCGCATTCCTGCGCCAGCAACTGCACTGCGCCGTAGTCGATCTGGATCTGGGTGATGTAGTGGATGAGGGCCATGGTGGTGATGGGAGTTGCCAGGATGCGTGCCGGGCGCGTTGGTGGTGTGATGGCGGCAATCTACAACCCCGGAGCTTTCCATGGTGCTGCAGCAAACCCTCACCGCCCTCGTGGTGGCCGTCGCGTGCGTGACAGGCGCGCAGGCCGCCTGCCTCGACGACGCACGCGTGGCCGACATGGCGGCGCACTACTTCGCGCGCACGCCGGCCGCCAACCTGCCGCCGATGGATGCGGCCGATGCGGCCTGCACGCGCGCGAAGTTCGACGCGTTGCTTACGCAGCGGCTCGGCAAGCCCATCGGCTACAAGGCGGGGCTCACCAATCCCGCGGTGCAGCAGCGCTTCCGCACGGACCAGCCGGTCTGGGGCCGCCTCTATCCCGGCATGATCCTGCCGACCGGCAGCGAGGTGGACGCGGCGTTCGGCGCCCGCCCGCTCTACGAGGCCGACATGCTCGTGCGCGTGAAGAGCGCCGCCATCCACCATGCGCGCACGCCGCTGGAGGTGCTGGATGCGATCGACCAGGTGATTCCCTTCATCGAGCTGCCGGATCTGCTGGTGCAGGCCCCGCCGCAGCTCGACGGCGCGGGTGTCGCGGCGATCAACGTGGGCGCGCGCCTGGGCGTGGCCGGCGCGCCCATCGCGGTGCCGGCATGGCGGGGGGAACGCTATGCACTGCTCGATGCGCTGGCTGCCATGACGGTGACGCTGACCGATGCCGCTGGCGGCAAGCTCGGCGGAGGACAGGGCAAAGACATCCTCGGCCATCCGCTGCAGGCCGTGGTGTGGCTGGCCGGCGCGCTGCAGAAAGAGGGCATCACGCTGCAGCCGGGCGACCTCGTCAGCCTCGGATCGTTCTCCGCGCTGCTGCCGCCGCGGCCGGGGCTCGCGGTGAAAGCCACGTTCGATGGGCTTCCCGGGGCTGCGCCGGTGGAGGTGCGGTTCCGCTAGCGCTGCGGTGCGCCGGTGGGGCAAGTCCCGGGCGGCGCTGCACCCGTCGTCCGTTTGGGGGATGATCGGCGGCTGCGCCGAGGCGCGCCGCGCATGCCCGGCCCTCGGCGCGTGCTGTTCGAAGATTCCCGTTGCCGCCACCGTGCGCTCCTGCCCCCCTGATTGAAGTGACCGTCCTCTCGACCCGTTCCTCCCTCGCCCCCGGTGCCCCGCAGCACCGCCTCACGCCCCAGATGCGCAGCGTGATCGACCGCATGCACCGGGCCCGCCGGCCCCCGATGGAAACGCTGCCCGTGGCGCAGGCGCGCGCCGCCTACGAACTCGGCGCGGGCGTGCTCGAAATCCCGAAGCCGGTACTGCCGCGCGTGGAGGATCTGCGGATTCCGGCGCGCGATGGGCACATGCTGCCCGCGCGCCTCTATGTGCCGGGCACCCCGGACGAGGCCTTTCCGATGCTGCTGTACCTGCACGGCGGCGGTTTCACGGTGGGCAGCGTCGATACGCACGACACGCTCTGCCGCGAACTGGCCCGCCGCGCCGGCTGCATGGTCGTGTCGCTGGGCTACCGGCTCGCGCCCGAGCACCGCTTTCCGACGGCGGTGGAAGACACCTGGGATGCGCTGTCGTGGCTGGTCGCCGAGGGCCGCGGCCTCGGTGCCGACCCCGCGCGGCTGGCGGTGGGCGGCGACAGTGCCGGTGGCACGCTGGCCGCGGTGGCGGCCCTGCAGGCGCGCGATGCCGGCCTGCCGCTCGCGCTGCAACTGCTGATCTATCCGGGCTGCACGGCGCACCAGGACACGCCCTCGCATGCGCTCTACGCGCACGGCTTCGTGCTGGAAGAGCCCGCCATCACCTGGTTCTTCAGCCACTATCTGACCCACGCCGAGCGCAGCGACTGGCGCTTCGCACCGCTGCTGGCACCGGACGTGGACGGCGTGGCGCCCGCATGGATCGGCCTGGCCGAGTGCGATCCGCTGGTGGACGAAGGCATCGCCTATGCCGACCGGCTGCGTGCCGCGGGCGTGGCGGTGGACCTGGAGATCTACCGCGGCGTGACCCACGAATTCATCAAGATGGGCCGTGCCATTCCCGAGGCGCGCACCGCGCATGCCCATGCCGCTGCCGCGCTGCGCACGGCCTTCGGCCTGCCGGATCCCCTGAGCGAACCCCTGAACGAGGAGACCCAAGATGCGACGCGCTGATTTCCGCTGCACCGAACGCCTGCGCGTGCGCTGGGCCGAGGTGGACATGCAGAAGATCGTCTTCAACGGCCACTACCTGATGTACGTGGACACGGCGATGTCCGCGTATTGGCGCGCCCTGGCCATGCCCTACGAGGCGGGCATGCGCGCGCTCGGCGGCGAGCTGTACGTGAAGAAGGCCACGCTGGAATACCACGGCTCCGCGCGGCTGGACGACATGCTCGACGTGGGTCTGCGCTGCGCGCGCATCGGCAACAGCTCGCTGCAGTTCCAGGCCGGCATCTTCGCGGGCGACCGGCTGCTGGTGTCGGGCGAGCTGGTCTACGTGTTCGCCGATCCGGCCACGCAGACGTCCCGGCCCGTGCCCGCCGCGCTGCGCGCGCTCATCGAGGCCCACGAGGCCGGCCACGACGTCGTCGAGCTGCGCACGGGCGACTGGGCCACGCTGGGCGCGGACGCCATGCGCCTGCGCATGGCCGTGTTCGTGGAAGAACAGGGCATCGATCCGGCGCTGGAGGCCGATGCGCTGGACGCGGGTGCGGTGCACGTGGTGGCCTACAACCGCATCGGCCTGCCCGTCGCCACCGGCCGGCTGCTGCAGCCCGCCCCGGGCGAAGCCCGCATCGGCCGCATGGCGGTGGACCGCGCGGTGCGCGGCCAGCGCTGGGGCAGGGCGGTGCTGGACGCGCTGGTCGAGGCCGCGCGGGCGCGGGGTGACCGCCTCGTGACGCTGCATGCGCAGTGCACGGCCGAGAACTTTTATCGGCGCGCGGGTTTCGAGGTGGAGGGCGAGCGCTATGAAGAGGCGGGGTTGCCGCATGTGAGTATGCGCATCCCCCTGAGCGGCTGACGCCGCTTCCCCCTTCTCTCGCGCTGGCGCGCGGGAAGGGGGACGACGCCGGTGGCCGGGCGGAGCCCGTTCCACGGCGTCTGCTGGCCTGGCCTGCTCCGCGGCCCTCTGACCGGAAAGGCCGTTGCAGTTCCAGGCATCTTTCGCAAGGCGCCCGCTCAGGCCGCCGGGAGATCAGCGCAGCGTCAAATGTCTTCGAGCAGCGCGTAAGGCAGATCGCCCAGCGCGAGCGGCACGCCTTCCGGGCCGCCGACGCGCAGCGCCTCGCCGGTGGAGGCCACCTGCAGCGCCACCAGCGCGTCGAAACCGCCGCCCGGGGCCGCGGCGGCCTGCACGACGGTGCCGCAGGGCTGCTCGGCATCGCTCGCGGCGAACACCTCGGCGCCCACGGCGATCGCCTCGGGCGCATGGGCGATATAGGTGCGGCGCTTGAGCGTGCCGCGGAACTGGCTGCGCGCCACCACCTCCTGGCCGGGGTAGCAGCCCTTCTTGAAATTCACGCCGCCCACGGACTCGTAGTTGACCATCTGCGGCACGAACAGGTCGGCCAGCGGGGCCGTGAGCGTGGCCACGCCGCTCTGCACCTCGCTCCAGGCCCAGAGACCGGGTGCCAGCTCGGTGCCGGACGGGGCCGGCTGGCCCGCAGACTGCACCAGCAGGGCGCGCGGCTGTCCCGCGGCAGGGTAGAGGTGCACGACGGTGCCCTGCGGCGTCTCCGTCCGGCTCCAGGGCGGCAAGGCCTCGCCCGCCACCGCGGCCACGGAATCGCCCGCCAGGCCCCACCGCGCGAAGTCGGCCGTGGCATCGGTGAGCCGCGCCTTGGCGCGCAGCACGAACATCGACAGGCGCTTGAGCGCCGCGGCCAGAACGTCCTGGCTGCAGACGAGCAGCACCTCGGCATCGCCCTGCCGCCAGCCGATGAAGCTGGCCTGCATGCGGCCCTTGGCCGAGAGGAACGCCGCCAGCCGGGCCTGGCCCGGCGGCAGCAGCAGGAAGTCCTGCGTGAGCTGGCCGTGGAGGAACTTCGCGGCATCTTCGCCTTGCACGCGGATCACGCCGAGCCCGTTGAGGGGGGCCAGGCCATTCAGGGGAGACGTCATGCGTGAATTATCATGCCCGGCTCTTTCCCCTCTCTCCATTCCGGTTCGTGCGCCGTCTCTTCCTCTTCCTCCTGCTGGTGGCCTTCGCGGCGGCCGGCGCCGGCTTCTGGTGGCTCCACCACCCGCTGCCGCAGCGCGCCGCTGCGGGCCCCGCCGCGGCAGGCGCCACCCCGGGCGTGCTGGAGCTCGAAATCGAGCCCGGCACCACCCCGCGCGGCGTCGCCGCGGCCGCCGTCGCCGCGGGCGTCGAGACCGACCCGCGCCTGCTCTACGCCTGGTTCCGCCTGTCGGGCAAGGACCGGCTGATCAAGGCCGGCAACTACGAAATCCCCGCCGGCACCACGCCCTTCGGCCTGCTGCAGAAGCTCGTGCGCGGCGAAGAGGCGCTGCGCGCCGTCACCCTCGTGGAGGGCTGGACCTTCCGCCAGTTCCGCGCCGCGCTCGACCGCGACGAGGCCCTGCGCCACGACACCCAGGGCCTGGCCGACGCCGCCGTCATGGAGCGGCTGGGCCGGCCGGGCGTGGCGGCCGAGGGGCGCTTCTTCCCCGACACCTACACCTTCGCCAAGGGCACGAGCGACCTCGCCGTCCTGCGCCGGGCGCTGCACGCCATGGACCGCCGGCTGGAGGCCGCCTGGGCGCAGCGCTCGGCCGACACGCCGCTCAAGAGCGCGGACGAGGCGCTGATCCTCGCGAGCATCGTCGAGAAGGAAACCGGCCGGGCCTCCGACCGCGGCCAGATCGCGGGCGTGTTCAGCAACCGCCTGCGCACCGGCATGCTGCTGCAGACCGACCCCACCGTGATCTACGGCATGGGCGAGAAGTTCGACGGCAACCTGCGCCGCCGCGACCTGCAGACCGACACGCCCTGGAACACGTACACCCGCGCGGGCCTGCCGCCCACGCCGATCGCGATGCCGGGCAAGGCCTCGCTCATCGCCGCCGTGCAGCCCGAACGCACGCAGGCCCTCTATTTCGTGGCGCGGGGCGACGGCACCAGCCATTTCAGCCCCACGCTCGACGAGCACAACCGCGCGGTGAACCGCTACCAGCGCGGGCAGACGGCGCCGCAGGGGCAGTGAGCCCGCGCCGGCAGCGCACGCACCACAAAGGTCTTTCTCCAATGCAGCGACGGGGTTGGTTCATCACATTCGAAGGCATCGACGGTGCCGGCAAGTCCTCGCACATCGAGGCCGTGGCCGAGGTGCTGCGGAGCGAGGGCCGCACGGTCACGGTGACGCGCGAGCCCGGCGGCACGAAGCTGGCCGAAGCGCTGCGCGCGCTGCTGCTGCACGAGGCCATGGATGCGCTCACCGAGTCGCTGGTCGTCTTCGCGGGCCGCCGCGACCATCTGCGCACCGTGATCGTCCCGGCGCTCGCGCGCGGCGAGGTCGTGCTGTGCGACCGATTCACCGATGCCACGTTCGCCTACCAGGGCGCCGGCCGCGGCTTCGACCGGGCGGTGCTCTCGCAACTGGAGCGCACCACCCAGTCGGGGTTGCAGGAAGGCGTGGACACGGTGCTGCAGCCCGACCTGACGCTCTGGTTCGACCTGCCGGCCGAAGTGGCCGCTCAGCGTTTGGAAGGCGCGCGCGCTCCCGACCGTTTCGAGGCCCAGCCGGCCGAATTCTTCCGGCGCGTGGCCCAGGGCTATGCCGACCGCGAATCCGCCGACCCGGGCCGCTTCGCGCGGCTCGATGCGGCCCTGCCGCGCGAGGCCGTGCGCGCCCGGCTCATGGAGATCCTGCAGCAGCGGGGCGTGACCAGCGCAGCGGGGGAGGGCGCATGAGCACCGAGGACTCCATCCCCCCGTGGATCGCCGCCCAGCGCCGGCAGCTGCTGGCGCAACGCGGCCACGCCTGGCTGCTCAGCGGGCCGTCCGGCCTGGGCCAGTACACGCTCGCGCTGGAACTGGTGCGCGCATGGCTCTGCGAGAACCCGTCGGAGGACGGCGCCTGCGGCCATTGCGGCAGCTGCCACGCCATCGAGGTGCGCACCCATGCCGACCTGTGCGTGCTCATGCCGGAGACCGACATGGTCGAGCGCGGCTGGCCCCTGCCCGAGAAGGCGCAGGCCGAGATCGACGACAAGAAGCGCAAGCCCAGCCGCGAGATCCGCGTGGAAGCGATGCGCGACGCCGTGCAGTTCGCGCAGCGCACGTCCGCGCGCGGACGCGGCAAGGCGGTGCTGGTCTACCCGGCCGAGCGCATGAACAACGTCACCGCCAATGCGCTGCTCAAGACGTTGGAGGAGCCCGCCGGCGACGTGCGCTTCGTGCTCGCGAGCGAGGCCGCGCACCAACTGCTGCCCACCATCCGCAGCCGCTGCCTGGGGCATGCGCTGCAGTGGCCGGACGAGGCCGAATCGCTGGCCTGGCTCGCGCAGCAGGGCATCGCGCCCGACGTCGCGGGCCCGCTGCTGCGCGCCGCCGGCGGGCGGCCCGAGGATGCCCGGGCGCTCGCCCAGGGCGGCCGCAGCCCGCAGGCCTGGGCCCTGCTGCCGCGGGCCGTCGCGCGGGGCGATGCCACCGCGCTGTCGGATTTCTCGCCCGCCGAGGCGGTGGACGCGCTGCAGAAGCTCTGCCACGACCAGCTCGCCCGGCGCGTGGGCGCCGCGCCGCGCTACTTCGCCGAGGCCGACCTGCCGCCGCCGCCCGGCGTCGGGCCGCTGACCCGCTGGGCCCGCGCCCTCGCCAAGGAGGCGCGGACGGCCGACCATCCCTTCAACTCCGGCCTCATGCTCGAGTCGCTTGTGGCCCAGGCGCGAATCGCCCTAAACTCCCGCCATTGAACGACCGGCCCGCCCCGACATGAGCACCCCTCCCAGCGCCCCCCGCCCCAGCGTCATGCAGCTGGCCATCAAGGAGAAGGCGGCCCTGTACGCGGCGTACATCCCGTTCTTCGCCGAAGGCGGCATCTTCGTGCCGACCCAGCGCGAATACCGCCTGGGCGACGACGTGTACGTGCTGCTCACGCTGCCGGAAGACACCCAGCGCTACCCCGTTGCCGGCCGCGTGGCCTGGGTCACCCCCGCCCGGGCGGCGGGCAACCGCACGCAGGGCATCGGCATCCAGTTCCCGAAGGACGACAAGTCCCGCGTGCTCAAGGCGCGCATCGAGGAGATCCTGGGCTCCGCCCTGGCCTCGGACCGGCCGACGCAGACCATCTGATTCCCGCCTGCCCGCACGGCCGCCGCACTGCAACGCCGCACGGCGCCCGGCCTTCGCAATGGCAATGACGGCTGCTGGCCCGTTCGGTCTTTCCGCCCTGCCGTTTCGCGCCGGACCGGCCTTCCGCGCGCAGGGCAGCAACACCGCACGCCCCTCTCTTTCCCTCCGCGGTGCCCGGGCTCTTCCGCAGCGCTTCTCCTACGGGCGCGGCGCTCCGGGCCGCCTAACATCCTCTCCGCCATGTTCACCGATTCGCACTGCCACCTGAGTTTTCCCGAACTGTCCGCCCAACTGCCCGCCATCCGCGAGGCCATGGAGGCGGCGCGCGTCACCCGCGCGCTCTGCATCTGCACCACGATGGAGGAGTTCGGCGACGTACATGCGCTCGCCGTGGCGCACGACAACTTCTGGAGCACCGTGGGCGTGCACCCCGACAACGAAGGCGTGACCGAGCCGTCCGTGCAGGACCTGCTCGACCGCGCCGCGCTGCCGCGCGTGATCGCCATCGGCGAGACCGGGCTCGACTACTACGGCATGGAAGACCGCAAGGGAGGCCGCAGCGTGGCCGATCTGGAGTGGCAGCGCGAGCGCTTCCGCACCCATATCCGCGCCGCGCGCGCCTGCGGCAAGCCGCTGGTCATCCACACCCGCAGCGCGTCGGACGACACGCTCGCCATCCTGCGGGAAGAGGGCGAGGACGGCGCCGGCAACCGCGCGGGCGGCGTGTTCCACTGCTTCACCGAAACCGCCGAAGTGGCGCGCGCCGCGCTCGACCGGGGCTACTACATCTCGTTCTCCGGCATCCTCACCTTCAAGAATGCCCAGGCGCTGCGCGACGTGGCCGCCTTCGTGCCGATGGACCGCATGCTGATCGAGACCGACAGCCCCTACCTCGCGCCCGTGCCCTATCGCGGCAAGACCAACAACCCCTCCTACGTGCCTTTCGTGGCGCAGCAGATCGCGGCGCTCAAGGGAATGGAGGCCGAGGCCGTGGGCGAAGCCACGAGCCG
Source organism: Comamonadaceae bacterium UBA4962 (assembly GCA_002397315.1). Taxonomy (GTDB): domain Bacteria; phylum Pseudomonadota; class Gammaproteobacteria; order Burkholderiales; family Burkholderiaceae_C; genus Paracidovorax. The sequence continues at coordinate 236,070 of DHAE01000026.1, read as the reverse complement.
CAATTTCGACACGCTCTTCTTCCGAAAGGACGCTCCATGACGCAACCCTCCCGCCTGTCGCGGCGCATGTTCGTTTCCGCCGCCGCCCTCGCGGGCGCGGCACTGTGCAGCGCCTGCGCGCACGCCGGGGCCTACGACGACTTCTTCACGGCCATCGTGCGCGACCAGGGCAGCACCATCACGGCCCTGGTGCGCCGCGGCTTCGACCCGAACACGCGCAATCCGAAAGGCGACGTCGGCCTCACGCTGGCGCTGCAGCAGGGCTCGATGAAGGCGTTCGATGCACTCATGGCGGCGCCCGGCATCAAGGTCGAGACGCGCAATGCGAAGGACGAGAGCCCGCTCATGATCGCCGCGCTGCGCGGGCAGGTCGCGGCCGTGCGCGCGCTCATCGCCAAGGACGCCGACGTGAACAAGACGGGCTGGACGCCGCTGCACTATGCGGCCTCCGGCACCACCGACCAGCAGCTGGAGATCGCCCAGATCCTGATCGACCAGAGCGCCTACATCGACGCCGAATCCCCCAACGGCACGACGCCGCTCATGATGGCCGTGAGCTATGGCCGCGCCGACGTGGCGCGCTTCCTGGTGGAGCAGGGCGCCGACCCGACGATCAAGAACCAGCTCGGCCTCACCGCGGCCGACTTCGCGCGCCGCGCGTCGCGCCAGGACATGGCGGACCTCGTCGCGGAGGCGATGCGCCGCAAGCAGCCGAACCGCGGCACCTGGTGATGCCGGCAGCGCACCGGTCGGGCCCGCGCGCCCTCAGCCCGCCAGCACCGCGCCCTTGAGGCGCGCGTAGAGTCCGCCCTGCGCGACCAGTTGGGCGTCCGTTCCCTGTTCCACGATGCGTCCGCGCTCCATCACCACTACGCGGTCGGCGTGCTCGATGGTGGAGAGCCGGTGCGCGATCACCAGCGTGGTGCGCCCGCGCATGAGGCGCTGCAGCGCGTCCTGCACCAGCCGCTCCGATTCGGTGTCGAGCGCCGACGTGGCCTCGTCCAGGATCAGGATCGGCGCATCCTTGTAGAGCGCGCGGGCGATCGCCAGGCGCTGGCGCTGCCCGCCGGAGAGCTGCGCCGCGTTGTGGCCCACCAGCGTGTGCATGCCCTGCGGCATCGCCGCCACGTGCGCCGCGAGGTTCGCGGCCTCCAGGCAGGACTGCACGCGCGCCTCGTCCACGGCGGCGCCCAGGGCCACGTTGGCCGCCACGGTGTCGTTGAACATCACCACGTCCTGGCTCACCATCGCGAACTGCGAACGCAGCGCCGGCAGGTTCCAGTCCTCCAGTGCCTGTCCGTCGAGCAGGATGCGGCCCTCGGTGGGCTGCAGGAAGCGCGGCAGCAGGTTCACGAGCGTGGTCTTGCCGGCCCCTGACGGACCCACCAGCGCGACCACCTCGCCGGGCCGCACCGACAGGTGCACGCGGTCCAGCGCCGGGGCCAGTTCCGAGCCGAAGGCCACCGTCACGCCTTCCAGCACCAGCGCGCCCTGCGCGCGCCCGGCGGGCGCATGGCCGCCGCCGGTCTCGGCCGGAGAGCTTTCCAGCAGCATCAGCCCGCGCTCCAGCGCCGCCACGCCGCGCGTGAGCGGGTTGGCCACGTCGGCCAGCCGGCGGATCGGCGCGATCAGCATCAGCATCGCCGCCATGAAGGCCGCGAAACCGCCCACGGTGACCTCCTTCGTCTGGCCGATGTGGCTCTGCCACAGCGCCACGCAGATCACCGCCGACAGTGCCGCGGCGGCGAGCAGTTGCGTGAGCGGCGTCATCGCGGCGGACGCGATCGTCGCCTTGATCGCCAGGCGCCGCAGGCTCTGGCTCAGCGCCGCGAAGCGGCCCGCCTGGCCTTCCTCGGCGCCGTGCAGGCGCACCATGCGGTGGGCGAGCACGTTCTCTTCCACCACGTAGGCGAGCTGGTCGGTGGCCTCCTGGCTGCTCTTGGTGATGCGGTAGAGGCGCCGCGACAGCGTCTTCATGATCCACGCCACGCCCGGCACCAGGAAGGCGACGATCAGCGTCAATTGCCAGTTCAGGTAGAGCAGGTAGGCCAGCAGCGCCACCAGCGTGAAGCCGTCGCGCGAGATGCCCAGCAGCGCCTGCACCAACTGCGTGGCGCCGTTCTGCACCTCGTACACCACGGTGTTCGACAACGTGCTCGCCGATTGCCGCGAAAACAGCGCCATGTCCGCCGACAGCAGCCGCTGGAACAGCGTCTCGCGCAGTTTCAGCATGCCCTCGTTGGCGATGCGGGCGAGCGCGTACTGCCCGCCGAACTGCGCCAGCCCGCGCACGAAGAACACCCCCATCACCGCGACGGGCACCAGCCAGAGCTCGAGCGAACCTTCGGTGAAGCCCTGGTCCAGCAGCGGCTTGAGCAGCGCGGGGATCAGCGGCTCCGTCACCGCGGCCACCACGGTCGCCAGCACGGCGAGCGACCATGCGAGCCGCTGGCGGCCGAAGAACGACGACATCCGCTTCAGGCGGGCAAAAAGGGGCGGAGGGGAGGATGCGGGGCCGTCGGCGGCGGCTCCCTGGGGGGAGGAGGCTTGCATGTGGGGCGGATTCTACGTAGGACCGCGCCGGCAATTGCACAGTTTGTCACGGGGGTGTCCGGCCTGTGTGTAACATTCGGCCCCTGACCTTCCGGTTTCATCCCGGCGAATGGCCCGGTATCCCAACGCTGTCAATGACTTCAGACCGTCCATCCCACTCCTTCCCCACGGCCCTGCCGTCCTCCACGCGCCGCCGCGCCATCATGGCGATCGCCGCCACCACGTCGCTTCCCGCCCTGGCGCAGTTCCGCGTCGATATCGTGGGCGTGGGCATGACGCAGTTGCCCACCGCCATCGCGCCGTTCCGCGGCGAGGCCGGCGCCCCCCAGAAGATTTCCGGCATCATCCAGGCCGACCTGGAGCGCAGCGGCCAGTTCCGCGTCGTGGACGGGTCCGGCCCGCAACTGGACGAGAACTCCCGCCCCGACGTCGACGTCTGGAAGCAGAAGGGCGCCGACTCGCTCACCACGGGCAGCGTCACCCGCCTGCCCGACGGCCGCTACGATGTGCGCTTCCGGCTCTGGGACACGGTACGCAAGGAACCGGATCTGGGCGGCCAGAGCTTCGTGGTCACGCAGGGCGACCTGCGCCTCGTCTCCCACCGCATCGCCGACTATGTCTACGAAAAGCTCACCGGTCAGCGCGGCATTTTCTCGACGCGCATCGCCTACGTCACCAAGGCCGGCAGCCGCTACAGCCTGTGGGTGGCGGACGCCGACGGCGAGAACGCCCAGTCCGCCCTGTCCAGCCCCGAGCCGATCATCTCCCCGGCCTGGTCGCCTTCGGGCACGCAGTTGGCCTACGTGTCGTTCGAATCGCGCAAGCCCGTCGTCTACGTGCACGACGTGTCGACCGGACGGCGCCGGCTGATCGCCAATTTCCGCGGCTCCAACAGCGCTCCGGCCTGGGCGCCGGACGGCCGTTCGCTCGCCGTGACGCTGAGCCGCGACGGCGGCTCGCAGCTCTACACCATCGACGCCAACGGTGGCGAACCGCGCCGGCTCATGCAGAGCGCGGGCATCGACACCGAGCCCACGTACTCCAGCGACGGCCGCAGCATCTACTTCGTGAGCGACCGCGGCGGCGCGCCGCAGATCTACCGCGTGCCGGCCGGCGGCGGCGGGGCGGAGCGCGTCACGTTCACGGGCACCTACAACATTTCTCCGGCCATCAGCCCCGATGGCAAGTTCTTGGCCTACATCTCCCGGGTGGGTGGGGCTTTCAAACTCCACGTCATGGACATGGGTTCCGGCACGACGACCGCCATCACCGACACGACGGCCGACGAGAGTCCCAGCTTCGCGCCCAACGGCAAGCTCATCGTGTACGCGACCCAGCAGGGCGGCCGCGAGGCGCTGATGACCACCACGCTGGACGGCAAGATCAAGGCACGCCTCGCAGGCCAGAGCGGCGACATCCGCGAACCGGACTGGGGACCGTTCCAGAAACAGTAATTGGAATCTTTTTCAATTTTCAGACTCGACCGTACCGCTTATCTGGACTAGGAGAACCATCGCAATGATCCAACTGCCCTTCAAACGCATCACCCTGGCGCTCACCGTGGCCGCCGTCATGGCCGGCTGCAGCTCCGGCGTCAAGCTGGAAGACGTGCCCGTCGAAAACAAGGGCGCCACCTCCACGGCACCCAATGGCGGCGCCAATACCAGCGGCAGTTCCCAGAGCGGCGTCGCTCCCGTGGACCTGAACCAGTCCGCGCGCGACGCAGCCGGCCCGGTCGGCGTGGCCCGCATCGTGTACTTCGATTTCGACAGCTACGTCGTAAAGCCCGAGTACCAGTCGCTGATCGAACAGCACGCCCGCTTCATCAAGCAGAACCCCGGCCGCAAGGTCAACATCGAAGGCCACACCGACGACCGTGGCGGCCGCGAGTACAACCTGGCGCTGGGCCAGAAGCGTGCCGAGGCCGTGCGCCGCGCGCTGGGCCTGCTGGGCGTGCCGGACAACCAGATGGAAGCCGTGAGCTTCGGCAAGGAAAAGCCTGCGGTGCAAGGCAATTCGGAAGACGCCTTCTCGCAGAACCGCCGCGTTGAGCTGTCCTACCGTTGATGGCAATGGCTTTCGTGCAGCAGCGGGCGCGTGAGCGCGTCCGCAAGGCGGCGGCGCTCACCGCGCTGTCGCTGGCCGCGGGCTTCGGTGCCACGGCCAGCCATGCCGCGCTCTTCGAGGATGACGAGGCACGCCGCGCCATCATCGAGATGCGCCAGCGCGTCGATGCGCTCCAGCAGCAGCTGGGCGGCGACCAGCGCCGCACCACGGACGAAACCTCGCAGATGCGCCGCAGCCTGATCGACCTGCAATCGCAGATCGAGACGCTGCGTTCCGAGCAGGCCAGCCTGCGCGGGCAGAACGAGCAACTGCAGCGCGACGTGGCGGAGCTGCAGCGCCGGCAGAAGGACATCGCCCAGGGCGTCGACGAGCGCCTTAAGCAGTTCGAGCCGGCGAAGGTGGCCGTGGACGGCCAGGAATTCCAGGCGGACCCTGCGGAAAAGCGCGACTTCGATGCCGCGCTCGCCGTGTTCCGGTCCGGCAAGTTCCCGGAAGCCGTGTCCGCCTTCGGCAACTTCGTGCGCCAGTATCCCCGCAGCGGCTACGTGCCCTCGGCCCGGTTCTGGCTGGGCAACGCCCAGTACGCGACGCGGGACTACAAGGAAGCGATCAACAACTTCAAGGCCCTGCTGGCCGCGGCACCCGACCATGCGCGGGCACCGGAAGCTGCGCTCTCCATCGCCAACTGCCAGATCGAGCTGAAGGACACGCGCGCCGCCCGCAAGACCCTGGAAGACCTGCTGCGGGCGTACCCGCAATCCGAAGCCGCCGCCGCGGCCAAGGAACGCCTCGCGCGGCTCAAGTGAGCACGCCTGTGCAGCAGCATGCGCAGGGGGACGCGCCGGAGACGGGGCATCCCTCCGCCGCACCTGTTCCCTCGGGCCCCGGCCCGGGGGCGCAAGATTTTTCCCTCGACGCCGACCTCCGGCGCCGCTTCGGCGGCCTGGAGCGCCTGTACGGCGTGGAGGGCGCCGCGCGCATCCGCGCGGCCCACGTGGCCGTCGTCGGCGTGGGGGGTGTCGGATCCTGGGCCGTGGAGGCTTTGGCCCGCAGCGGCGTTGGAACGCTCACGCTCATCGACCTCGACAACGTGGCCGAATCGAACGTGAACCGCCAGATCCATGCGCTCTCCACCACCGTGGGGCAGGCCAAGGTGGATGCCATGCGCGACCGCATCGCGCTGATCAACCCAGGATGCCGGGTCCACTGCATCGAGGAGTTCGTGGAGCCTGGCAACTGGCCCGCGATCCTGCCGGAGGGTGTGGATGCGGTGATCGACGCCTGCGACCAAGTGCATGCCAAGACCGCCATGGCGGCCTGGGCACTGAGATTGCGCCGCGGCCACCAGCGCTTCATCAGCGTGGGTGCGGCCGGCGGCAAGCGCCTGGCGCACAAGGTGGACATCGACGACCTCTCCCAGACCACGCACGACCCGCTGCTCGCGCAACTGCGCTACCGCCTGCGCAAGCAGCACGGCGCGCCGCGCGAGGGCTGCCGCATCGGCATCCATTGCGTCTTCAGCCGCGAAGCCGTGGCCCCGCCGCATGCCTCGTGCGCGGTGGATGCCGGCGCGGACGGCACGCTGAACTGCCACGGCTACGGCTCGGTGGTGTCGGTCACGGCCACCTTCGGCCAGTGCGCGGCGGGCTGGGTGCTCGATCGGCTCGCCGAAGCTGGTCCGGTGCCCAAAGTGGCGCTATAATTTGAGTCTTTGCTGCTTGCAGCCTCAGGGCGGTGGACAGCAATGTTGGGACGTTAGCTCAGTTGGTAGAGCAGCGGACTTTTAATCCGTTTGTCACTGGTTCGACCCCAGTACGTCCTACCAGTATTCGCAAGGCGCTGCAGCTATCAAAGTTGTAGCGCCTTTTGCTTTTTATTCCCACCGTGGGAATACGTTGTTCTGCATTTCGATAGCTTCTTTCTGATTGCAATTCCATCAGGCTTTGTTTACGCTAACTCCTCTGCCTGTTGATAACATTGTTGATATCAGGAGTGGAGGTTGTGGATATATGGTGAATAACTTTTTTGTCGGGTGGGATCATGGTTGACGCTCAACTCGATCTCACTGCTTACCGGGAAAGTCTTCCCGCCATGCTGCGTTCCCACGACGGTGACTACGTAGTGATCAAAGCAGCAGAGCCAGTACATTTCTCGCCCTCGTATGAAGCCGCGCTTCAGTGGGGTTACCAAGAGTTCGGCTTAGATGATTTTTTTGTCAAGAAGGTGGCGCACGATCAGGATGTTGCGCACTTTGCCCGTGACCTAGGCCCGTGCCGCTCATAACCGGCTCTTACGGCTCCAGCGGCGTGATCCTCGATGTTTACATCGGTGTAAGTGGTCCGAGAGCAACTGCGATGAAGCGGCACGGGCTGGGTATCCCTAGTGCCATCCGGTTGCCTTTCCTTGTCGACACTGGTGCCGACACGACTATGGTGAACGAAGATACGATGCGCAGCCTCGCCATACCCCAGCGTGGAGCTCGGGACATCGTTGGGGCGACCACGCACATTGATCCGACCACCTGTCACTCCTACGATGTACAGATTGAATTTAGGACGTCGGGCGAGGCCCCGCTAGTGATTCCTGCCATCGAGGTGTTAGCTCGTCCTTTTTTCAACGTGTCGATCGCCGGCCTGATCGGCAGGGACATCTTGGACCCGCTTCATTTTTGTATGGGGCGAGGCCGATTTCGGCTGGAGTACTAACACTCATTTCAGACCTTGCCGGACGGACACCCGCGAGCGGTCGTAGACTTTCGCCGTGGTTTTCGCATCGGCGTGCAGCTCCGGCAGGCTGCCGTACTGTGACTTGTGCTGTATCGTGTAGTAGGCGCGAAGGTCATGGAAGGTGAGCCGGCGGGGGATCACCTTGTCCGCCAGCGCTTGGACAAGAGCGCGCTGCCAGGTGGAATTGAACCCGCTGTCCGTGTACGGGTTGCCGTCGCGAGTGACGAGCACATGGAAGCAGCCTTCGGGCCTGGGCAGGGCGCGCAGCCTCCGCACGAGATCTTCCATGCTCTTGGAGATGACGACGTTCTCCGCGCGCTGCCCGCCGTCATGCTGCTTGGCGCGCATCAGGCGGATGACCTCGCCATCGTCGTCAATCTGAGGCAGGGTGACGTGGATGTACTCGATGCGCCGTGAACCGGCGAGTGCGCAAATTCGGCCATCAAGGCTATGACCTGCCGCCGCGGGGTCTGTTGGCCGAGCCCGTCCAGGAACTTGCGCGGATCGACCGGCTCGGGGGGGCATCGTGCTCTGGAGCGCTCGGGGCGCGGGGGAAGGGTCTTAAGGACGTGGGTCTCGGATGATCCGCGCAGGGCTGCCATACAGGATGATGACCTTCTCGTTTTCCTCAAACCGCGGCTCGGGCCCTTGAGTCACTGTCAGGAGATTGCCGTTAGCGGTTGAGACGACATACTCAATCCCGGGCTTGTTTGCGCCGCTCTGTTCGATCGCTGACCCTACAAGAGCACCAGCTACTGCGCCGCCAATTGCTCCGAGTGCATTGGCGCGGGCACCGCCGCCAATGCTTGAGCCAGCTATTGCACCAGCTACGCCCCCGACGCCCGCACCGGTACCCGTATTGGTATTGATCGTGACTGCTCTGGCGCTCACGATCGTGCCTGGTACGCTGCGGTTGACTTGCCCTACCGATCCTACAGAGTAAGTGCTAGGGTCGGTAGTGCTGGCGCAGCCTACAACCGCCAAAGACAGGATGAGAATTGCTGCGCGCATGATTTACTTCTTCTCGTTGGGGAACATCGGTTTTGTCACGTCAACAGTTTCAACTGCTTGAAGGAACTGCTTGATGTTGTTTTGCGCAGCGCGATTGATCGACTCGCGGGCTCTTACCATCCCGACGAACGCGTGGCTGACGGGCACCACGCCAGAAGATGAGATCTCCTGGGTGTAGATGATTCCGCCCGTAGCGCGGTCAATGATTTCGTACCGAGCGATCGAAGTAGAAGTCATCTCCAGGCCGAAGGCGGGAATATTGAACGCCAAAATCTTTACTTGGATGCTCACCTTGTTTTTGGAGTCATCCTTGAACACGGCCATCCGATCTAGAGACTCCTGCAGAGCTTCCTTCCAGAAGTTGGTGATGCCTTCCACCCCCATAGGAAGGTCGCCCTTCTTTTCTTCAGGGCGAGCAAGAGTAACAGTGATCCCCTTGACTTCCGCATCAATTTTTTTGCTCGAAACGCCCACGTCCGGGACAGAGAAATTAAGCGGTGGGGGCGGGGTGGCGCACCCCGCAGCAAGCAGAGCCAAGGCGGAGGCAACAAGGATTCGGGCAAGACGCATAAATACTCCAGTAGTGTGTTTCTGGATGTTAATGCAATCTTCTTGCTGGAACCTTGCGGCGCTCGCTTTTTTGCCTGTCCGGCGTAAGGATCTGACTTGGCTTCCGGGGTCGGGCCTCAACTTTCAGCATCGATCCGGTCCACACCGCTCGTCCGATGATTTCAATGCCCTCTGGGCTGGAGTACACCTTGATGCATGGCTTGAAGAGCGGGTTTTCTGCGATGGCCACAATCCCTCACTGCTGTTGCCCACGGCCAAGACTGCGACGGCATCGCCCTCGGCAATTCCGAGTCGCGCGAGGAAGTCCGCGCTTGGGGCGATAAGCAGAAGGTCGTCCAAGCCGGGGCGTGGGACTCGCGTGCGCGGCCATGGCCGCAGGGCTGGGGGAGCGGGCGCCCTCGACGATATCGCGGTGACGAGGGACGAGGCGCGAGAGCCAGAGGTCTGAAGGCAGTCATGGCCAGCAGATGTTGCGCGCCGCGACCCGTCCGGCGTAGATTGTAGGGGTGGCCCGCGCTGCCCGCGTCTCAAGCTCGGGTGCAGCTCCCCAAGACAGTAACGGCGCCGTATATGGCCACTATTTCGCCGGCCGAAAAGACGCTGGAGGTTTAGGGGGAATCTTGTCAGACAGGCGGAAACCATGGGAAGAAGCCGCCTGGAGGCCGCGTGAAATCATGGCGAAAACTGGCGTTTTATTCCCGTGTATTGCTCGTCAGCCCGCGCCAACACTTGTTTGGAGGCCGCACTTTTAATCCGTTTGTCACTGGTTCGACCCCAGTACGTCCTACCAGCCATTCCGAGCCGCTACAGCCTCCAGGTTGTAGCGGCTTGTCTGCTTTCAGGGCCTGTTTCTGCGCGCCATCCTAGAATGCGCGCATGCCCCCATCCTCGGCCCTCGACCGCTTTCTCTCCGCACAGCAACCCGTTTGGGACCAGGTCCTGAACGAACTGAAAGCCGGACGCAAGCGCTCGCACTGGATGTGGTTCATCTTTCCCCAGATCCAGGGCCTGGGGCACAGCGACATGGCGCGCCACTACGCCATCTCGTCCCGGGCGGAGGCCGAGGCCTATCTTGCGCATCCCGTGCTGGGAGCGCGCCTTCGCGAAGCCTGCCAAGTACTGATCGATCTGGGGGTCGAAGGGCCCTCGGCCCACACTATCTTCGGCTCTCCCGACGATCTCAAGCTGCGTTCCAGCATGACGCTGTTCGCGGAAGTGGCAGAGTCGGGCAGCTGTTTCGACGCGGTGTTGCAGCAGTACTTCGAGGGTGCGGAGGATGCGCGCACGCTGGAGCTGCTGGACCGGGGCGCCTGATCATGCCGTCCCGGCCCTGAATGGCCCCAGGCCGCCCTGGGGCGCATCCTGCTTACAGGCTCTTCAGCGGCACCACGTCCCGGCCCTTGAAGGTGTACACCGTCACGGCCGACGACTTGAGGTCGTGCTTGTCGTCGTAGGCGAATTCGCCCGTCACGCCCGCATACTTGCCGCGCTCGATCGCCTGGGCGATCTTCTTCGTGTCGGTGGTCGATTGCGCGGATTCCATCGCGTTGGCCAGCAGGTGCATGCCGTCGTAGAAGGCGGCGGCGTAGGTCAGCGGGTCGCGCTTGTACTCGGCGCGGTAGCGCTCGGCGAACTTCTGGCCCTTGTCGCTCTTGTCCAGCATGGAGCCGCCCTGGGTGCAGAAGACGTTCAGGTCGCCCGTGAGCTGCGCGAGGTTGGCCGTCTCGGAGGAGCATATGCCGTCGCCGCCGAGCAGCGGGCCGGTGATGCCGAGGCCGCGCATCTGCTTGAGCAGCGGGCCGCCCTGGGGCGAATAGCCGCCGTAGAACACGGCGTCGGCCTTGGCGCCGCGGATGTTGGTGAGGATCGCGCTGAAATCCGTGGCCTTGTCGGTGGTGAATTCGGTGGCCACCACCTGCATGCCGAGGCGCTTGGCCTGCGCGGTGAATTCCCGCGCCACGCCCTGGCCGTAGGCGGTGCGGTCGTCGATCACGGCCACCGTCTTGAGCTTCAGGTCCTGCGCGGCGTAGGTGGCCATCTTGGTGCCGAGCTGGTTGTCGCTCGCGCCGATGCGGAACAGCGTGCGGTAGCCGAGTTCGGTGACCTTGGGATTGGAGGCGACGGTGAGCGCGAGGATGTCGGCATCGTTCAGCACGCGCGCGGCCGGCACCGTGACGCCCGAGTTGTACGGGCCGAGCACGAAGCGGATCTTCTTGTCCGCGAGTGTCTGCGCGATCTGCACGCCCTGCTTGGGATCGGCCACGTCGTCGTTGATGTCCAGTTCGAACACCACCGGCTTGCCGGCGATCTTCACGCCCTTGGCGTTCAGCTCCTTGATGGCGAGCAGCGCGCCGTCGCGGTTGTCCCCTCCGTTGGCGGCCTGCGGGCCCGTGACGGGGCTCATGAAGCCGATGCGGATGCGGTCCTGCGCCTGCACGGTCAGTGCCGCCAGGCCCAGGGCCACGGCGGTCAGGCGGGATATCGTTCTCGTTCTGTTCATTGCAATCTTCCTGGTGATGAAGGATGGGGCACGCCGATCGGTGGCGCCCGGTGCCCCGGCGGGCGTGGGACAGCCCACCCGGCTCGTGGCCGGGCGGACCGGGAACCCGTGATTGTGCGCAAGGATGCGAGGGCCGACTCAGCGACGGCGAAAGCGCGTACAGCCCATCGCGGCGAGCAACGCGACCATCAGGATGAGCGCCCCATCCGAGAGAGAGGGCACGGGAACGGCACCGGATGCCGCGGTAGGTGCGGACGGCGTGAACGCCGCGCTGTTGCCGTTGGCGCTGCTGGAGCCGGCATCGGCAATATTGGAATTGCAGCGGTCCCCTGCCGAAATGCCCACGCAGGTGTAGCGGCTCCATCCCCTCGTGATCGTGGGCGTGACGAACGCCCAATCGATCGGATCTCCCGCGTTATGAGGCCCCGCTGCGCCGTCACCCCAGCGGCTGACGGTGAAATTCGCGCTCTGGATGTTGCCTGCGCCGTCCGTCGTCACGCGGATGCCCGTGGAACTCAAGCGAACAGCGGGATCGCCGGACGCGAACGCGGTCACACCGTTGTTGATCGTGAAACCGGTCAGCGTGTCCGTTACCGCCTGATTGGACAGATTGGGCGCGAGCGGGGCGCTGAACGAGATCGATCCGCTGACGGACATGGCCGTCGTGAATTTGGGGCAATTGGCTGTGGTGCAGTCCGCCGTGGAGGTGTAGTTGGGGCCCGTGAACGTATAGGTGGTGGCGCTCACCGCCGGCATCGCCAGCAATATCGTCGTTGCCGCAAGAATGTGTCGCATATCAAAAAACAAAAAGACACAATTCTAAAGGTGGACCTCGCGGCTCTGGGCGACGGTGCCCGGGCTGCCAAAACCGAATGGCGCCACCACCCATCCATGGACGGCAAGCGCGCCCATGGAGGCAGCGCAGTCGTCATCCAATCCGCACGTCGAAATAGGCGCCCTCGGATTCGCCCAGACCCTGCATGCCGGCCGTGCGTGCGGCGACGGCGGCGCGGGCCCAGCGGTTGACGGTGGCCATGGCGTCGGTGCCTTCGGGCACTTCATCACCATCCTGCAGCCGCTGCACCGCGGCAAGCGTTTCGGCCACGCCTCCCGGACCGCCGAGCTGGCGTTCGAGCACCCGGGCGTAGCGGCCCTCTGCCGCGGTGCGCTCGCGGGACGGCAACTCGGGGAAATCGCACAGGGCGACGGTGTAGGCGGCAACGGCGGTGTCGGTAGCGAGGTCGGACATGGCGGGCTCCTGGTGGTGGTTTGGCTGTATGAATATACAGTGAACTCGGGAGTTGTTGAAGCAGTGTTTTCACCTGATCGACCGCATGGTCCTGCCCGATGGAAGCCGGCCGGCCGTCAGTGCGTCTGCGGCAGCAGCCGCATGCCGGTGCGCCGCTCCAGTTCTTCCAGCGTGATCGGCGTGCCGATGGTCGCGTTCGCCGCGTTCTGCTGCCAGTGCGCCCAGGACTTGCCCGTGTCCGCGTCGTAGACGAGCTTGAAGACGTGCGAGGGCACGGCCACGTGGTTGCCCCCGATCGTCTTCGCGCCGGGCTCGAACACCGGGCCGGTGATGACGTACACGTCGCCCCGGGCGCGCAGGACGTAGCGCCGCGTGTCCTCTTCGATCTTCGCCCACGGGCCGCTGTTCTGTCTCTGGTCCTGCGGCACCATGTTCGCGAGGCTGAAGGACTGCGCCATGGCCTCGGGCGTGCCCATGTCCGCCGCGGGGGCCATGTGCCCGCGCGCGTACCCGGAGCCGCGGTAGTCCTCCAGTTCCGCGCGTTCGCCGCGGGGCAGCCGGGCGTCGGCAAAGAAGCGGTCGGTGCGGTGCTGCTGGCGGGCCTGCTGGAGGATCTGCCGGTTCAGCCGCTCGGCCACGTACACGGGGGTGCGCGTGTTGCCGCTGTGGAGCACCGCGAAGGCGTCGAAGCACAGCTCACGCAGCCGGGGCGCTTCGGGCGTGAGCGGGGGCGTGCCGCCCGCGAAATGCTGCCGGCAGGCGGAGAATACGCCGGCACGCGTGGGAGCAGGGTGCGCACCGCCGGACCAGGGGCCCGGTGCGGACGGGATGCCGCAGCTCGTGACCTGCACGCCGATCACGGCCGATGCGGCGAAGGCGACCAGCAGCCGGCGCAGGCGGCCGGCGGAACGGTGGAGGAGGGCGATGGACGGGGTGCGGGAGGAAGACTTCTTCGTGCGCTTGCGCTTCTGTGTGGCCATGCACCGATTAGAACCCGCCGCCGGGACTGCCTCGGCGAGGCCGGGCACTCCGGAGCGGGGCATGCGCTCGCCGGCCTGACTCGCCGACGCTGCATTGTCCGACGCGCCCGCGCCGCCGCGCGCACTACCGTCGAGGCATCCAAGAACTACCGACAGGACCGCACCATGATCACTGCTGAGCCGACGATGACCAACCTGTTCCTGCAACTGGGCCTGGACGAGAACGAAGACGCGATCACCCGGTTCCTGCGCACCCACCAGCTGCCGGCCGGCGTGCGCGTGGCCGATGCGCCTTTCTGGAGCGATGCCCAGCGCCAGTTCCTGGCCGACCAGTTGAAGGCGGACGCGCACTGGGCCCTGGTGGTGGACCAACTCAACGAAGCACTGCATGCCGATGCCGTCGAGCAGCGTGCGGAGGCCGAGGCTGCCGCGGGCACGGAGACCGATCCGTCCACCATCAGCGCGCGCTGAGCATTCCCGGCATTTTTTGCACGGCCCGGCGTCTGCACTGCAGCGCCGGGCCGTGCCGCGTCGTGCATGCCTTGCATGGTGGGTCTCGCCGCACGCCGGTCGTGCCGTCACAATGCGCGGGCAATCCTGCACAAGGCATGACGTGAGGGCGAGACAATGGGAGACGTGGCAACGGGCGGCGCACGACGGGCGGTCGGAGGGACGGCGGCCGGTACCGATACGCATCCTGGCACGGGAGCGACGCAGCACATCCCGGCACTGGAGGCCGTATGGTCGCGCATGGCACTGGCGCGGCAGGGCCGGGCGGGGCACGTCCCGATGCGCCAATGGCGGCAGGACCAGTGGGTGCTGCATGCCCTGGGCATCGGCCTGGAGCCGTTCTACAGCTGGTTCGGGCAGAACGCGGGCGCGGGGTTCGACGCATTCGAAGGCTGGGTCGGAGGCATCGTCGGGCCGCTCCCGGCAGAGCGCCTGGAGCGGCTGGAAGCCGCATTGCAGGGGTTGCCGCCCCCCGCCTCGGCCGCTGGAGCGATCGAGGCCATCGACCGCATGGAACCCGTGCTGTCGGCGGACGATCTGGCGTTCTGGGACGAGCACGGCTTTGTGGTGGTGCACGATGCCGTGCCGCCCGCGGATGCCGATGCGGTGGCGCAGGCCCTCTGGAACTTCATCGGCGCCCGCCCGGACGATCCGTCCACGTGGTATCCGCCCAACGACCACGGCATCATGGTGCAGCTCTTCCACCATGCCGCACTGGAGCGCAACCGGCGCCACCCGCGCATCCACAAGGCGTTCGCGCAGCTGTGGGGCACGGCCGACCTGTGGTGCACCACGGACCGGGTCGGGTTCAATGCGCCCGAGACGCCGGCACACCGCTTCCGCGGGCCGCATCTGCACTGGGACGTGAGCCTGCACATGCCCGTGCCGATGGGCACGCAGGGCATCCTCTACCTCACCGACACGCGCGCGGAGCAGGGCGCCTTCACGCTCGTGCCGGGCTTCCATCGCCGGCTCGGCGAATGGCTGGACGGTTTGCCGGACGGCCCGGCCTCCGCGCGGCAGCAGGACCTGTCTCGGCTGGGCCCGCAGCCGATCGCCGGCCGCGCGGGCGATCTCGTCATCTGGCACCACGCGCTGCCGCACGGCAGCCGGCCCAACACGACCGACCGGCCCCGGCTGGTGCAATACCTGAACTACTTTCCCGCGGACGCGCCGGCGCACGACGTCTGGGTGTGACGGTCCGGCCCGGCCCGCGCGGGGCTGGCCGGGATCGTCGGTGCCTCCGGCGCGGCGCATTGCGCCACCCGGTTCCCTGGCGTTGTCCGACGCGGCGTGCGGGCAGGGAGGAATACCTTCGGTGTTTCAACCCACCGATGGAGACATCCCCATGAACGCACCGCGCAACACCCCGGGCGCCGTCCCCACCTCTTCGAGCCGCAACCGCTTTGCCAGCGCCCGCACGTTCTGGGTCGCCGGCATCGCCCTGGCGGTCATCCTGTTCGTCTTCATGATTCCGTGGTGAGCGAAGGAGACCCCATGGCACATCCCACGCCATCCGCACCGGGCGCGCAACCGGCGAGCGCCCCGATGCCTGCCGCATCGCCTGCCAACCGCGACGGCCGCCGCGCGTGGTGGATGGCGGTCGCGACCGCCGCCATCGTGCTGGCGGCGGTGATCGCGTTCAACATCCTGGGCCCGCGGCGGGCCACCACACCGCCTGACCAGGGTCGGACCGCTCCGGCATCGCAGGGGGCGAACCAGACCGGCGGGCCCGCGTCCGATGGCTCCGTGGATGCGGCCGCTCCGCAGCGCTCCGATACGCCGACGCCCGCTGGGCGGGAAGGCATGGGCGCGCCCGCGGGTGCGGCCCCGCAGGCTGAGCAAGCCGGCGCTGGCGCGTCGCGCTGAGTTCAGTTAGGGGAAGGTGCCGTCACGATGCGGTTGCGCCCCTGCTGCTTGGCCCCGTAGAGCGCCGCGTCGGCACGGCCCATCAGTTCTTCCGGTGTCTCCCCTGCGGAACCCGCTGCCTCCCAGGTGCAGCAGGCCAGTCCGCCGCTCACGGTGACGTGGCCGAAGGGGCTGCCCGCGTGCGGCAACTGCAGCGCCACCACGGCGGCCCGCGCCGCCGATGCCACCAGGTAGGCGCCCGCGGCATCGGTTTCCGGCAACACGATCGCGAACTCTTCGCCCCCATAGCGTGCGATGAAATCGCCGGGGCGCCGGATCGCGCCGGCCAGGGCCGCCGCCACCCTGCGCAGGCACTCGTCGCCCTCCAGGTGGCCGAGCTCGTCGTTGTAGCGTTTGAAGAAATCGACATCGAACATCGCCACCGACACCGGTCGTCCATAGCGCCGGCACTGGGCCATGACTTCGCGGATGCGGCGGTCGTAGGCCCGCCGGTTGTGCATGCCGGTGAGGCCGTCGTGCTCGGCCATGTGCTCCATCCGTGCGTGCGCCTCCACCAGCGCACCGTGGATGGAGCGCAGGCGCAGATCGGCATCGCTGCGCTGCTTCACCGTGCGGATCACGTAGCCGCCCGCGGCGCCCACCACGCTCAGCAGCAGCAGGATGCCGACGGCCTGCACCCACGTGGCCTGGCGCCACTGCGCGAAGATTTCGTCTTCCGACAGGGCCACGGTGGCCGCCAGCGGGGTGTTGGGCGCGTATTCGAAACTGATGAGCCGCTCCACGCCGTCGATCGGCGACGGCATGACGACGATGCCGGAGCGCCGCTGCAGGAACTGCGCCTGCAGTTGCGGATCGGCAATCGCGCGCCCGAGGGTGTCCTCGCTGTAGGGCCGGCGCGTGAGGATGCGGCCGTCCGTGCGCAGCAGCGCGATGGCGCCCTTGTGGCCGACGTCGAAACCCTGCAGCACCTGCAGCACGTAGCGTACGTGCAGGCTGGCGAGCACCACGCCAGCGAAGCGGCCCTCCGGATCGTTGATGCGCCGCGACACGGGAATGATCCAGTCGCCGGTCGAGCGGCTGCGGATGGGCGTGCCGATGTAGGTGCGGGCGCTCGGGTTGTCGCGGTGGTGGGCGAAGTAGTCGCGGTCGGCATTGTTGGCGCCGGGCGGCTGCAGAGGCTGGCTGTGGACGAGCCAGCTGCCGTCGCGTCCGTACACGAACAGCCCGTGCAGGTGATCGGCCTGTGCGACCTGGTTGACCAGCACGGGCTGCAGCGCCTCCAGCGTGCCGGGCGACATGTCGCCGCGCTCGAGCTCATACTGGATGACCACCAACGCACGGCCCACTTCGGACACGACGCTGTCGAGCTGCTGCGCGACGGCGCGCGAGAGATTCTTCGCAGAAACGCGGGCCTTGTCCCATTCCGCTGCGTGCGCGCGCCACGCGAGCCAGCCGTTCGAACCGATGAGCAGCAGGGTCACCAGCACCACGAAGCCGATGGTGACGGGCAGGGAACGGTCCTTCGCCAGGGACTGCAGGGGAAGGGGAGAGGGGGGCGTGCCCGGGGGCTCGGAGGGCATGGACGGAGCGGCTGGCGGTGGCGTGGGGATGGCGGGCATCCGTGCCTATTCTGACGCCAAGCCACCGATTTTTTCATACCCGTGGCCGGTTTTCCATCACCCGCCGGTAGAGCTCGCTCGCGGCCACCGAGAGGCTGCGGTCGCGTCGGCGCACGAGGAAGATCTGGCGGGTGAGCGCCGGCAGCGGCAGCGGACGCGTCACGAGGTCCGGATGGGCGAAATGGAACAGCGTGAGCGTGGGCACCACGCTGATGCCGAGCCCGGCGCGCACCATGCCCATGACGGTGGCGAGCTGCTCCACTTCCATCAGCGTGTTCAGCGCATGCGGATGCAGCGCGGCTTCGAGGTACTGGCGCACGCTGCTCGTCCGTGCGAGGTGCACGAACGGCCACGGTGCCAGATCCTGCACCTGCAGGCCGCCGCGGGGGCGACGCCGTGCGAGCGGATGGTCGGCGCGGCAGACGAGGTGGAAGCCATCGCTGCAGAAGGGCTCGGCCTGCAGCGAGGGCGTGTCGGCACGGATCGCGGCGAGGGCGAAATCCGCGCGGCCCGAGGCCACGCGCTCGATGCAGGGCTCGGACAGCACGTCGGCAATGTCGAGCTCGATCTGCGGATGGTCGGCGCGGAAATCCGCGAGCAGGCCCGGCAGC
Source organism: Comamonadaceae bacterium UBA4962 (assembly GCA_002397315.1). Classification (GTDB taxonomy): domain Bacteria; phylum Pseudomonadota; class Gammaproteobacteria; order Burkholderiales; family Burkholderiaceae_C; genus Paracidovorax. Next base: position 217,805 of record DHAE01000026.1, on the reverse strand, counting down.
CAGCCCGCGGCCAGCGAGGGCAGCAGGGCGATCGCCACCCGGCCTCGCCGCAGCTCGGCGGCATCGCGCACGGCGCCGAGCGCGCTGTCGATCTCCGCGCGCAGGCGCAGGGCGGATTCGAGGAAGTGCTCGCCTTCGGGTGTGAGGTCCACGTGGCGCGTGGTGCGGTCGAAGAGGCGCAGTCCCAGACCCTCCTCGAGCGATCGCACCAACGCGCTGAACGCCGGCTGAGAGAGGTGGCATGCGGCTGCGGCGCGCGTGAAGCTGCGCTGCTGCGCCAGGGCCAGGAAGGCGTCGATGTGGCGGCTGGAGAGATGCATGGGCAGTGGAACCGTCTCAGCAAACCGACGCGGCAGTCGGGCCAATTGATCTGAAAAGCGGATCAATCCATCTTAACAATCTATTTCACGAGACAACCCCGCACGCCTACATTCGCCCCCAGGAGATCCCACGACGATGAAGAACGGAGACATATTGCGGATCGGGTGCGCGGCCGGTTTCTCGGGCGACCGCACCGATGCCGCTTTGCCGGTGGTGCGGTCGCTGATCGACAGCGGCGGCCCTGCCGTGCTCATCTTCGAGACGCTGGCCGAGCGCACGCTCGCGCTCGCGCAGCTCGCCCGCCGGGCCGATCCCCAGGCCGGATACGAACCGCTGCTGGACGAGCTGCTGCGCCCGGTGCTGGCGCAGTGCCTGGAACACGGCGTGCGCATCGTGAGCAATTTCGGCGCGGCCCATCCGGAAGGTGCCGCGCGGCGCATCCAGCGGCTGGCCGATGAACTGGGCATCCGGCGCCCCCGCGTGGCCGTGGTGCACGGCGACGACCTGAGCGGCCCGATGCACCGGGAACTGCTGGCCCATGCGCTGGGTACCGCGCTGCCGGGTGAACCGATGGTGAGCGCCAATGCCTACATCGGTGCGGAGCCGATCGCCGAGGCCCTGCGCGCGGGGGCGGAGATCGTGGTCTGCGGCCGCGTGGCGGACCCCTCCCTGGTGCTCGGCCCCGCGCTCGCGCACTTCGGCTGGGCGCTGGACGATTGGGACCGGCTGGCCCGCGCCACCATGGCCGGCCACCTGCTGGAGTGCGGTGCGCAGGTCACGGGCGGCTACTTCGCCGATCCGGGCTACAAGGACGTGCCGGGCATGGCGCGGCTCGGCTATCCCATCGCGGAGATCGATGCCGACGGGCACTGCACGCTGTCCAAGCCCGACGGCACGGGCGGGCGGATCGACGAGCGCACGGTCAAGGAACAGCTGCTGTACGAACTGCACGACCCGGCGGCCTACCTCACGCCCGACGTGGTGGCCGACATCACTGCGGCCACGGTGCGCGAGGTCGCGCCCGGCCGCGTGCGGCTGGAGGGCGTGCGCGGCCATGCGCGGCCGCCGTCGTTCAAGGTGAACGCCTGCTTCGAGACGGGCTGGTTCGCCGAAGGCGAGATCTCGTACGCGGGGCCGCGGGCCGAAGCCCGGGCCCGGCTGGCCGGCGAGACATTGCGCGAGCGCCTCGCGGGCGTGGCGCCGCTGCGGCTGGACCTGATCGGCGTGACCAGCGTGTTCGGCGACGACGCGAGCCGCTGGATGGAGGCCTCCGCCGCGGGCGATGCGCGCGACGTCCGGCTGCGGGCCGCGCTGCAGCACCGCGACCATGCCAGCGCGCAGCGCCTGGTGCGCGAGGTGACCGCGCTCTACTGCTGCGGCCCCGCGGGCGGCGGCGGCGTGCGCACGGCCATGCGGCCGCGCCTGGGCATGCTGTCGTGCCTGGTGCCGCGCGAAGCCGTGCCCACCGGCTACCGGTTTCTGGATTGAAAGGAGCGGCGATGGAATTCCCGCAATCGGCCGCCGACGGGGCCCTCACGGTGCCGCTCTACCGGCTCGCGCACGGCCGCACCGGCGACAAGGGCAACCGCTCGAACATCAGCGTGATCGCATGGCACCCGGCGCTCTGGGACGTGCTCGTGGAGCAGGTGACGGAGGACGCCGTCGCGCGCCGCTTCGCGCCGCGCCGCCCGAGCGGCGTGCGGCGCTATCTGCTGCCGCAACTGCATGCGATGAACTTCGTGATCGACGACGTGCTCGACGGCGGCGTGAACGATTCGCTCAACCTCGACAGCCACGGCAAGGCGCTGTCGTACCTGCTGCTGGACCTGCCCGTGCGGGTGCCCGCCGCGCTCGCGCAGCACCTGGCCGGGCCGCCCTGAAAGCCCGCTGCCGGCCCGCCGTTCCGACACACGAAGATTCCCTACACAAACCGACAGGAGACAACGCACCATGACCCATTCTTCCCTCCGCCCGCTGCGCCGCCGCTTCGTGGCTGCCTCCGCCGCCGCTGCCTGCGCCGCGCTGTTCGGCGGCACCGCCGCGTTCGCGCAGCCCGCTGCCTATCCGTCCAAGCCTGTCACCTTCGTGGTGCCGTTCGCGGCCGGCAGCGCCACCGACCAGCTCGCCCGCGCACTGGGCCAGTCGCTCACCACGGACACGAAGCAGCCCGTGGTGGTGGACAACAAGGGCGGGGCGAGCGGCATGATCGCGGCGCAGTTCGTCGCCAAGGCGCCGGCCGACGGGTACACGGTGCTGATCACCACCAACACCACGCACGCGGCCAACGAGCACCTCTACAAGAAGCTGCCGTACGACCCGGTGAAGGATTTCGTGCCGGTCACGGGCCTGGGCAAGGGCGGGCAGGTGCTGGTCGTGAGCGCCACCGCACCCTACAAGAGCGTGGGCGAGCTGCTGGCCGCCGCGAAGAAGGCGCCGGGCAAGCTGAGCTTCGGCAGCGGCAGCTCGTCGAGCCGCATGGCGGGCGAAATGCTCAAGCAGCTCGCGGGCGTGGACATCCTGCACGTGCCGTACAAGAGCAACCCCCTGGCCATCACCGACCTGCTCGGCGGCCAGATCGACATGATGATCACCGACACCTCCACCGGGGTGCCGCAGGTGAAGGCCGGCAAGCTGCGCGCCCTGGGCTACTCGACGCAGAAGCGCAGCGCGCAGCTGCCCGACGTGCCCACGCTGGAGGAGGCGGGCGTCAAGGGCTACGACATGGGCTACTGGTTCGCGGCCTACGTGCCCGCCGGCACGCCCGCGCCGGTGGTGGCGCGCCTGAACGAATTGCTCACGGCCGCCACGCGCAGCGCCGCGGCGAAGTCGTTCTACGAGACCGCGGGCTCCGAGCCCTGGACCACCACCTCCGATGAACTGGCCCGCTTCCAGGCCGGCGAAACGCAGAAGTGGGGCAAGGTCATCAAGGCCGCCGGCATCGAACCGGAATAAGCACCCGCGCGGCCCGCCCCCCTCGGAGACATCGCCATGCATTCCGTACCCACGCTTTACCGGCGCATTCCTGCGCGCCGCGCTCTGGCCAGGACCACCGCCGCGGCTGCGGCACTGGTATCTGCCGCGCTGTTGTCCGCCTGCGGCGGCGGTGGTTCCTCATCGCTGGCCGACGGCACGCCCCAGTTGCGCCTGACGCTCGGCACCGCCGAGGATTTCCCCGGCAGCTTCGGCAGCGTCGGCGCCTACGAAAAGGTCTCGGGCACCCTGCAGGGCGAGCTGGACCCGAAAGACCCGCGCAACGCCGTCATCCAGGATCTGGAACTCGCGCCGCGCAACGCGCGCGGCATGGTGGAGTGGAGCGCCGACTTCGTGCTGCTCAAGCCGAAGGACATGTCGAAGGCGGGCGGCGTGCTGCGCTACGACGCGCCCAACCGCGGCAACATCCTCACGCTGCCCAACCCGTCCGCCGTGCCGGGCGATGCGGTGTACTTCGAGCGCGGCTACACCTTCCTCTATTCGGCGTGGCAGGGCGACGTGCCCAAGAGCTCGCCCGCGCGCCTCACGGCCACCGTGCCGGTGGCGCGCAATCCCGACGGCAGCAGCATCACGGGCCCGTACCGCACCGAACTCGTGCCCACGGCCGCCGTGCCGGCCATGGCACTGCCCGGCGGCGTGTTCAACGGCACGATGATTCCCTACGCGCCGGCGAGTCTCGACAACACGCAGCCCGGCTATTCGCTCACGCGCCGCCGCAACGAGACCGACCCGCGCGAGCCCGTGCCGGCCGCCGACTGGAAGTTCGCCGCCTGCGACACGGCCGCCAATCCCTTCCCGGGCACGCCCAACCCCGCCAGCGTGTGCCTGCGCGGCGGCTTCGATCCGCAGTACCTCTACGAACTCGTCTACGTCGCCAAGGACCCGAAGGTCATGGGCGTGGGCCTCGCGGCGCTGCGCGACACGGTGGGCTTCTTCCGCGGCCGGGCCGCCGATGCCGATGGCCGCGCCAACCCGCTGGCGGGCCGCATCGCGCACGTGATCGGGCAGGGCACCTCGCAGTCCGGCAACGCGATGAAGACCTTCCTGCACCTGGGCTTCAACCAGCGGCTGGACGGCGGCATGGTGTTCGACGGCCTCTATGCCCACGTGGCGGCGCGGCAGACGAACGTCAACACCCGCTTCGCCGTGCCCGGCGGCGGTGGCGGGCTGCGCACCGACCACACGGCCTTTGGGCAGACGGCACCGCGCGGCCTCGCGGCCGACTACGTGGACTCGGTGAGCGGCCGCGAGGGCGGCGTGATGCGGCGCTGCAGCGCGACCCGCACCTGCCCGCGCTTCTTCCTGGGGCTGTCGGGCACGGAGTTCTGGCAATTGCAGGGCTCGCCCGTGCTGACCGACGCGGAGGGCCGGCGCGACATCGCCCAACCCGCCAACGCGCGCATCTACTACTACGCCAGCACGCAGCACGGCGGCGCGGGCGGCGTGGAGAGCATCAGCTATGCGCCCTCGCGCACCGTCTATCCCGCCGGCACCGTGGTGCACTTCAACGACACCTTCCGCGCGCTCTTCCTCGCGCTGGAGGACTGGGTGGTGCGCGGCACCGAACCGCCGCCGAGCCAGGTGCCGCGCATCGCGGACGGCACGCTCGTGCGCCCCGCGCAGGTGGCGTTTCCGGCCATGCGTGGACTGTCCTGGAATGCGGGCGGCGTGCCGGCGCAGATCCCGGAATTCCGCTACCTCGGCCGCTACAACGATTTCACGCTGCTGGATTTCGGCCCGCAGTACCGGCCGCAGGACGAATCGGGCATCGCCACCGTGCAGCCCCCGCGGGTGGTGGGACGCGACTACGCGATCCTGGTGCCGCAGGTGGACGCAGCGACGGGGCTGGCGAAGGCCGGCATCCAGAGCGTGGAGGCGCGCGTGCCGCTGGGCACCAGCATCGAGTTCAACGACGTCGCGACGCCCGGCATCGTCGATCTGGTGAACCTCACGGGCAGCTACATCCCGTTCCACACGACGCGCGCCGCCCGCATCGCGGCAGGGGACGGGCGGCCCTCGCTGGAGGAGCGCTACGGTTCCCAGGCCGGCTACGTGGCCGCCGTGTCGCGCGCCGCGGACGACCTGGTGGCGCAGCGGCTGCTGCTGCGGCGCGATGCGGACGCGATCGTCGCGAAAGCCCGCGCCGCGAACATCCTGCCCTGATCCGGCACGGGGGCGAACGGCCCGATGGTGACGCCAGCGGGCTGTACGTACCGGCCGGGGGTGCGTAGAGTGGGGGAAAGGGTGCCAGGCACCCGCCTTCCCCATAACGACGAGACATCCCCCATGCCCCCGCCGATGGATTCCGCCCCCGGGCCCGCTGCCGCGGTCGCGCCGCGCCCGTCTTCTGCCCGCCGTCTCCAGCCGTGCGCCACGGCACCGCGCCTGTGCCTGCGCCACTGGATCGCCGGGCGGCTGCTGGCGGTCGCCACGGCTGCCGGGTGCGTGGGCATTGCCATGGCACAAGGGCAGGGCACGGCGCAGGGGGGGCCGGGTGCCGCAGCGGCTCCGGCCGGCCCAGCCCCGTCCGGCCCGGCGGTGGACCCTGGCATGGCCGACCGCGTGATCGCCTGCACCGCCTGCCATGGCCGCGAAGGCCGGGCCACGCAGCAGGGCTATTTCCCGCGCATCGCCGGCAAGCCGGCCGGCTACCTCTACCACCAGCTCCTGCATTTCCGCGACGGCCGCCGCAGCTATCCGCAGATGTCGTACCTGCTGGAGCACATGACGGACGGCTACCTGCGGGAGATCGCCGGCTACTTCGCCGCGCTGGAGCTGCCCTACGCACCGCCCCCGCCGCCACAGGCCGCGCCCGCGGCGGTGGAGCGCGGCCGGCGGCTCGTGCATGACGGCGATGCGGCCCGCGGCATCCCCGCCTGCGTGCAGTGCCATGGCGCGGCGATGACCGGCGTGCAGCCCGCCATCCCGGCGCTCGTCGGCCTGCCGCGCGACTATCTCAACAGCCAGATCGGCGCCTGGCAGACGGGCCAGCGCCGCTCGCATGCGCCCGACTGCATGGCGCGCGTGGCGCGGCAGCTCACGGCCGAGGACGTCAGCGCGGTCTCGGCCTGGCTGGCCGCGCAGCCCGTGCCCGGCACCGGCAAGCCGGCCGTGCAGGCGCCCGGGCCGCTGCCGATGCCGTGCGGCGGCGTGGAGGCCTCGGCCCGCGGAGATGCGCCATGAACGCGACGCCCGCACCCAAACCATTGGGAAATCGCTCCCGCCGGCCCGGGCGCTGGGCCGTGGCCGTGCTCGCCATCGCCGTGCTGCTGGTGGCCTGCGCGGCGGCCGTGGCCTGGCTCAACCGCCGGGGCGAGGCACCGCTGCCCGACGGCGACGGGCCGCCATCGGCGCCTCCCACGGCGCAGTCCGTGGCGCGCGGCGAATACCTGGCGCGCGCCGGCAACTGCATGGCCTGCCATACCGAGGCCGGCGGAGCGCCGTTCGCGGGCGGCCGCGGCATCGAGACGCCGTTCGGCACCGTCTACAGCACCAACCTCACGCCCGACCCGGAGACGGGCCTGGGCCGCTGGTCCGCCGCGGCCTTCTGGCGCGCTCTGCACCATGGCCGCTCGCGCGACGGCCGGCTGCTCTATCCCGCGTTCCCGTACCCGAGCTACACGCACGTCACGCGCGAGGATGCGGATGCGATCTACGACTACCTGCGCAGCCTGCCGCCGGTGCGCCAGCCCATGCGGCCCCATGCGCTGGAGTTTCCGTACGGCACGCAGGCGGCGCTCGGCGTGTGGCGGGCGATGTTCTTCCGGCCGGGCGGCCTGGCGCCCGAGCCCGACCGCCCGGCTCAGTGGAACCGCGGGCGCTACCTGGTGCAGGGCCTGGGGCACTGCGCGGCCTGCCACGCGCCGCGAAATGCGCTCGGCGCCACGCGGGACGCCGCCGGCCTGCGCGGCGGGCTCATCCCGGTGCAGAACTGGTATGCGCCCGCGCTGGACACGGTGCACGAGGCCGGCGTCGCCGATTGGCCGGTGGAGGAGGTGGTGGCGCTGCTGCGCGATGGCGTCGCGCCGCGCGGCACCGTCACCGGGCCGATGGCCGAGGTGGTCTTCCGCAGCACCCAGTACCTGGACGATGCCGATCTGCGCGCCATCGCCGCCTACCTGCGCGCACTGCCCGGCGGCGAGCCCCAGGGCAGCCGCCCGCTGCCGCCGGAGCCTCCCAAGGCCGCGATGGAGCAGGGCGCGGCCATCTATGCCCGGCACTGCGCCCAATGCCACGGCGATGATGGCCGGGGGCGCCCCGGGGCCTTCCCGCCGCTCGCCGGCAACCGGGCGGTGCTGCTCGACACGCCGGTCAACGTGGTGCGCACGATCCTGCAGGGCGGCTATCCTCCGGTCACCGCCGGCCATCCGCGTCCCCACGGCATGCCGCCCTTCACCCAGGCGATCGGCGACGACGAAGTGGCGGCCGTGGCCACCTACGTGCGCAATGCCTGGGGCAACCGGGCGCCCGGGGTCGCTACCATGGACGTCTACCGGGCCCGCGAGCGCCGCGGCCGGTGAATCCGCTGCCATTGCCCCGTTTTCCCGAATTTCTCCGTTTTCCCGAGGTCGTTGAAAAAACCATGCAGGACACCATCTCTCCCGCAGCACCGCCTTCCGCCGGTGGCCCCCCCGCGGCCCCGGGCTGGTGGGTGGTGTGCCTGTGCGCCGCCTGGTGCGGCGTCTGCCGCGAGTACGGTGCCGTGTTCGAGGCCCTGCGGGCCGCACACCCCGACGTGCGCTTCGAGTGGGTGGACGTGGAGGACGAGGAAGACCTCGCCGGCGATCTCGACGTGGAAACCTTCCCCACCGTGCTCGTCGCCGACGGCACCCATGCGCGTTTTCTCGGCCCCGTGCTGCCCCAGGCGGGCGTGCTCACCCGCATGCTCGCCGCGCTGCGGGAGCAGGGGGCGGCGGCGCCGGTGGGTGCCGAGGCCCAGGCCGTGTTCGAGCGCATCCGGTATGCGCGCGGCGTGGGCGGAAACTGACGCGCATCCCCTCGGATCGGCCCCGATGTGTGGCGCGGATGCAATGCAAATTGCATGCCGCCAGCTTGGCAAAGCACGGCGCTACAGGCTACAATAGGAGCTTCACGGCCAAACGGGCGGGTCCCCACCGCCCGTTTTTTTTGGCCGTTCGATTTTCTTCGAGCTCGAAGCTGTCGGGGGAGACTCCTCGGCGGTTATCGGGTTTTTTGCACTTCTGGAACAGAACTGAACGACACGTGGCATTGCAGCAGATCGTCGAACAAACCGTCGCGGGCCTTGGTTACGACCTGGTGGAGATCGAACGCTCCGCCGGCGGGCTGCTGCGCATCACCATCGATCTGCCCTGGCAGCCGCCCGCCGAGGCCGCTGCGCCCGAGGCCGCAGCCGATGCCGCCGCTGCCCCCGTGCCGGCAGTCCCCGAGCAGTTCGTCACCGTGGAAGATTGCGAGAAGGTCACGCGGCAGCTGCAGTTCGCGCTGGAGGTCGATGGCGTCGAGTACAAACGCCTCGAAGTCTCCTCGCCCGGCATCGATCGCCCGCTGCGCCACGAACAGGATTTCCAGCGTTTCGCCGGTGAGGTGATCGACATCACGCTCAAGGCGCCCATCGGCGAGGCGGCCGCCGGCCAGGTGAGCGCCAACCGCAAGAAATTCCGCGGCACGCTCGAACGCACCGATGCCGGAGGCTGGCAGATCGTCTGGAGCGACGAGCCCCCTCCGAAGCCTGGCCAGAAGGTCAGCAAGAAGCGCGTGCCCGCTCCGCTGCAGGCGCTGGGCTTCACGCTCGACGAGCTGCGCGATGCGCGCCTGGCACCGATCGTGGATTTCAAGGGGCGCGGCCCGAAGGGCGGCGCGGCCGAGGGCTGAAGCCCTGCCGCAGCGAATTCGAATCAAGGGCCGACGCGGGGCGCGGGCCTTCAAGGGATTGAAAGATAGGAGAGTCGTCGATGAATCGCGAACTGTTGATGTTGGTTGAAGCCATTTCGCGCGAAAAGAACGTGGAGCGCGACGTGGTGTTCGGCGCCGTGGAACTGGCATTGGCCCAGGCCACGAAAAAACTCTATCCCGGCGAAGTGGACATCCGCGTGGCGATCGACCGCGACAGCGGCAACTACGAGACTTTCCGCCGCTGGCTCGTCGTGCCCGATGACGCCGGCCTGCAGAACCCCGATGCCGAAGAGCTGCTCATGGACGCCCAGGAGCGCATCGCCGACATCGAGGTGGGCGAGTACATCGAGGAAGGCATCGAGTCGGTGCCGATCGGCCGCATCGGCGCCATGGCCGCCAAGCAGGTCATCCTGCAGAAGATCCGCGACGCCGAGCGCGAGATGCTGCTGAACGACTTCATGTCGCGCGGCGAGAAGATCTTCACCGGCACCGTGAAGCGCATGGACAAGGGCGACATCATCGTCGAGTCCGGCCGCGTGGAAGGCCGCCTGCGCCGCAGCGAGATGATCCCCAAGGAAAACCTGCGCAACGGCGACCGCGTGCGGGCGATGATCATGGAAGTGGACCTGACGCTGCGCGGCGCGCCCATCATCCTCTCGCGCTCCGCGCCCGAGTTCATGATCGAGCTCTTCCGCAACGAAGTGCCCGAGATCGAGCAGGGCCTGCTGGAGATCAAGAGCTGCGCCCGCGACCCCGGCAGCCGCGCCAAGATCGCCGTGCTGTCGCACGACAAGCGCGTCGATCCGATCGGCACCTGCGTCGGCGTGCGCGGCACCCGCGTGAACGCCGTCACCAACGAGCTGGCCGGCGAGCGCGTCGACATCGTGCTCTGGTCCGAAGATCCGGCGCAGTTCGTGATCGGCGCCCTGGCGCCCGCCAACGTGTCCTCCATCGTCGTCGATGAAGAGAAGCACGCGATGGACGTGGTGGTCGACGAGGAGAACCTCGCGATCGCCATCGGCCGCGGCGGCCAGAACGTGCGCCTCGCGTCCGACCTGACGGGCTGGAAGATCAACATCATGGACGCGGCCGAGTCCGCCCAGAAGCAGGCCAACGAGACCGATGCGTCCCGCCGCCTGTTCATGGAAAAGCTCGACGTGGACGAGGAAATCGCCAACATCCTCATCGAGGAGGGTTTCGCCAGCCTCGAGGAAGTGGCCTACGTGCCGCTGCAGGAAATGCTGGAGATCGAGAGCTTCGACGAGGACACCGTCAACGAGCTGCGCGCCCGCGCCAAGGACGCGCTGCTCACGATGGAAATCGCCCGCGAGGAAAGCGTGGAAGGCGTTTCGCAGAACCTGCGCGATCTCGAGGGCCTGACGCCCGAGCTGATCGGCAAGCTGTCCGAAGGCGGCGTCCACACACGCGATGATCTGGCCGACCTGGCCATCGATGAACTGACCGCCCTGACCGGCCAGTCTGAGGAAGAGGCCAAAGCCTTGATCATGAAGGCGCGCGAACACTGGTTCGCGGGGCAAGAGTAAGGGTCAGGGGAGGTACGAACCGAATATGTCCAGTAACACCGTTGCCGAGTTCGCCAGCGAACTCAAGAAATCGCCGGAAACCCTGCTCGACCAGCTCAAGTCCGCTGGCGTGGCCAAGGCCGCGCCGTCCGATGCGCTGACCGAGTCCGACAAGCAGAAGCTGCTCGCCTTCCTGCAGGCCAGCCATGGCACCGCCACGGGCGACCGCCGCAAGATCACGCTCACCAAGAAGTCCACCAGCGAGATCAAGCAGGCCGACGCCACCGGCAAGGCGCGCACGATCCAGGTGGAAGTGCGCAAGAAGCGCACCTTCATCAAGCGTGACGACGTGGCCGAAGGCGCTGCCGACGACCAGGGCTCCGTGTCGGAAGACACCGCCGCGCCGTCCGCCGAGGACCAGGAACTCGCACGCCGCGAGGAAGAGGCCCGCCGCCAGGCCGAGCTGATCAGCCAGCAGGAGCAGGAGCTGAGCACCGCGCGCCGTGAACGCGAAGACCGCGAACGCCGCGAGCGCGAGGCCGAGGAGCGTGCCGCCGCCTATGCGGCCCAGCAGGCCGAGCGCAAGGCCCAGGAATCCGCCGTGCGCGAGGAAGCCTCCCGCGAGGCCGCCGCCGAAGCCGCTGCGCGCAATGCCGCGCAGGCCGAGGCACGCGCCAAGGCCGAGGCCGAATCCAAGGCCCGTGCGGCCGAGGAAACCGCGCGCGCCGCCGATCTGGACGAGCGCCGCCGCAAGGCCCTGGCCGAAGCCGAGGCGATCCGCGCCATGATGGCCGCGCCCAAGAAGGTGCTGGTCGCCAAGAAACCCGAAGAGCCGAAGCCGGCTCCGAAGCCCGCGACCACGGCCGACGCCAAGAAGGGCACGCTGCACAAGCCGGCGGCCACGCCGGGCGCGCGTCCGGCGGCCGGTGCGCCGGCCGGCGGCGGCAAGGAAGTGAAGTCCGCCAAGCTCTCCTCGAGCTGGGCCGGCGATCCTGCCAAGAAGAAGGAAATCAAGACCCGCGGCGACGCCAGCGGCGGCGTGGGCCGCAACAACTGGCGCGGAGGCCCGCGCGGCCGCCGCAACGACCGCGACGACCATTCGCACCAGCAGTCGGCACCGGTCGAGGCGCGCGTCATCGAAGTGCACGTGCCCGAGACCATCACGGTGGCCGATCTGGCGCACAAGATGTCGATCAAGGCGTCCGAAGTCATCAAGGCGCTGATGAAGATGGGCCAGATGGTCACCATCAACCAGCCGCTGGACCAGGACACGGCCATGATCGTGGTCGAGGAAATGGGCCACAAGGCCGTCGTGGCCGCGCTGGACGATCCAGAAGCGTTCACCGACGAGGACGTGTCCGGCCAGCAGGCCGAGGCGCTGCCGCGCGCTCCCGTGGTCACCGTCATGGGCCACGTCGACCACGGCAAGACCTCGCTGCTGGACTACATCCGCCGCGCCAAGGTGGCGGCGGGCGAAGCCGGCGGCATCACGCAGCACATCGGCGCCTACCACGTCGAAACCCCGCGCGGCATGGTGTCGTTCCTCGACACCCCCGGCCACGAGGCCTTCACGGCCATGCGGGCCCGCGGTGCGCAGGCGACCGACATCGTCATCCTGGTGGTGGCCGCCGACGACGGCGTCATGCCGCAGACGAAGGAAGCCATCAAGCACGCGAAGGCCGCCAAGGTGCCGATCGTCGTGGCGATCACCAAGGCCGACAAGCCCGATGCCAACCCGGACCGCGTGAAGCAGGAACTGGTGGCCCAGGAAGTCGTGCCCGAAGAGTACGGCGGCGAATCGCCCTTCGTGCCCGTGTCGTCCAAGACCGGCATGGGCATCGACGAGCTGCTCGAGCAGGTGCTGCTGCAGGCCGAAGTGCTGGAACTGAAGGCGCCCGTCGAGGCGATGGCCAAGGGCCTCGTCATCGAAGCGCAGCTCGACAAGGGCCGCGGCCCCGTGGCGACGGTGCTGGTGCAGTCCGGCACGCTCAAGGTGGGCGACGTGGTGCTCGCGGGCCAGACCTCCGGCCGCGTGCGCGCCATGCTGGACGAGAACGGCAAGGCGACCAAGTCCGCCGGTCCCTCCATTCCGGTGGAGATCCAGGGCCTGTCCGACGTGCCCCAGGCCGGCGACGAGTTCATGGTGCTCTCCGACGAGCGCCGTGCCCGCGAAATCGCGACCTACCGTGCCGGCAAGTTCCGCAACACCAAGCTGGCACGCCAGCAGGCCGCGAAGCTCGAGAACGTGTTCGCCGACATGACGGCGGGCGAGGTGAAGAACCTGCCCATCATCATCAAGGCCGACGTGCAGGGCTCGCAGGAAGCGCTCGCCGCCTCGCTGCTCAAGCTCTCGACCGACGAGATCAAGGTCCAGCTCGTGTATGCGGGCGTGGGCGGCATCAGCGAGTCCGACGTGAACCTGGCCATCGCCTCCAAGGCGATCGTGATCGGCTTCAACGTGCGAGCCGACGCCGGCGCGCGCAAGACGGCCGAGGCCAACGACGTCGACCTGCACTACTACAACATCATCTACGACGCCGTGGACGAGTTGAAGGCCGCCATGTCCGGCATGCTGGCTCCCGAGCAGCGCGAGGAAGAGATCGGCACCGCCGAGATCCGCACCGTGTTCGTGGCCTCCAAGATCGGCACGGTGGCAGGTTCCTACGTCACGTCGGGCCAGGTCACGCGCAACTGCCGCTTCCGCCTGCTGCGCGACAACGTGGTCATCTACACGGGCGAAGTCGAGTCGGTGCGCCGCCTCAAGGACGACGTCAAGGAAGTCAAGGAAGGCTTCGAGTGCGGTATCAAGCTCAAGAACTACAGCGACATCAAGGAAGGTGATCAGCTCGAGTTCTTCGAGATCAAGGAAATTGCAAGAACCTTGTGATGCACCCCCTGAGTCGCTTCGCGCCTTCCCCCTCCAGGGGGACGACGCCGGTGGCCTGGCAAAGCCAGTTCCACGGCGTCCGCTGGCATGGCCTGCTCCGCGGCCCCTCGAGGGTTGGGGGCGGGGTGTCGGCGGGGTGCGATGATTCTGCGGAGTTCTGAGAACCTATGGCAGCCAAGAAATCCTCCACGCCCAACCGCGGCTTCAAGGTCGCGGACCAGATCCAGCGCGATCTGACCGAGCTGATCCGCGAGTTGAAGGACCCGCGCATCGGCATGGTCACGCTGCAGGCCGTGGAAGTGACGCCCGACTACGCGCACGCGAAGGTGTTCTTCAGCGTGCTGGTGGGCGACGCCGACGCGACGCAGGAAGCGCTGAACCAGGCCGCGGGGTTCCTCCGCAACGGCCTCTTCAAGCGCCTGCACATCCACACCGTGCCGACGCTGCACTTCATGTTCGACCGCACGACCGAGCGCGCGTCGGACATGAACGCGCTGATCGCGCGTGCCGTGGCTTCCCGTTCCAAAGACGACGACGAAGCATGACCGCACGCGCTCCCCGCATCCGGGTGCAGCGGCGCCCGGTGCACGGAGTGCTGCTGCTCGACAAACCCCTGGGCCTTTCCAGCAACGACGCGTTGCAGAAGGCCAAGTGGCTGCTGCGCGCCGAAAAGGCCGGCCACACCGGCACGCTCGATCCGCTGGCCTCCGGCGTGCTGCCGCTGTGCTTCGGCGCGGCCACCAAATTCAGCCAGCTGCAGCTCGACGCGCCCAAGACCTATGAGGCCGTGGCGCGGCTCGGCGTGACCACCACCACCGGCGATGCCGAAGGGGACGTGGTGGAACGCCGCGACGTGGACCCGGCCCAGCTCGCGCCCGAGCGGCTGGCGGCCGTGCAGCGGCAGTTCACCGGCCCGATCCGGCAGGTGCCGCCGATGCACAGCGCCCTCAAGAAGGACGGCAAGGCGCTCTACGAATACGCCCGCGCGGGCATCGCCGTGGAGCGCGAGGCGCGCGACGTGGTGATCCATGCGCTGGAGCTGTCGCTCGCCGAAGATGCCGCGGGCCAGCCCGCCGTGCGCCTGCGCGTGACCTGCAGCAAGGGCACCTATATCCGCACGCTGGGCGAGGACGTGGGCGCCGCGCTCGGCTGCGGCGCGCACCTCACCTTCCTGCGGCGCATCGACACGGGCGGGCTGGGCGTGGAGCGCTGCGTCACGCTCGCCGCGCTCGAAGCGATGGACGAGGCCGCGCGCATGGCCTGCGTCCAGCCGGTGGAGACGCTGCTCGCAGGGCATGCGGCTGTCACGCTGGACCACGACAATACGGCGCGTTTCCTCTCCGGCGTGCGCCGCCGCGGGCCCTGGCCCGATGCGCCCGCCGTGGCGGTGTTCGGCGACGAACCCCGCGCCCTGCTGGGCGTCGGCCGCGTGGCGGCTGGCGAACTCATCCCCGAGCGCCTCCTGAGCCCCCAGGAGATCGCACAGATTCTGGAAAGCACGCCGCGGGCAGAGCGCGGCACATTGGAACCCACTCTATGAGCAAACAAATCCGCAACATCGCCATCATCGCGCACGTCGACCATGGCAAGACCACCATGGTGGACCAGCTGCTGCGCCAGTCCGGTACCTTCGCCGACCACGAAAAGGTCGTCGACACCGTCATGGACAACAACGCGATCGAAAAGGAACGCGGCATCACCATCCTGGCCAAGAACTGCGCCGTGAGCTGGGAAGGCACGCACATCAACATCGTCGACACCCCGGGCCACGCGGACTTCGGCGGCGAAGTGGAACGCGCCCTGTCGATGGTGGACAGCGTGGTGCTGCTGATCGACGCGCAGGAAGGCCCCATGCCCCAGACGCGCTTCGTGACCAAGAAGGCCCTGGCCCTCGGCCTGCGTCCGATCCTGGTGGTGAACAAGGTCGACAAGCCGGGCGCCAACCCCGACAAGGTCGTGAACGCCGCGTTCGACCTGTTCGACAAGCTGGGCGCGACCGACGAGCAGCTCGACTTCCCCGTGGTGTACGCCTCGGGCATCAACGGCTGGTCGTCGCTCGAAGAAGGCGCGCCGGGCGAGCAGTGGGGCCCCGACATGTCGGCCCTGTTCAACACCATCCTGAAGCACGTGCCGCCGAACTCGGGCGACCCGGAAGCGCCGCTGCAGCTGCAGATCTCGGCACTGGACTTCTCCACCTTCGTGGGCCGCATCGGCGTGGGCCGCATCAGCCAGGGCACGCTCAAGCCCGGCCAGGACGTGCTGGTCATGGAAGGTCCGGACGGCAAGAGCGTCAAGGGCCGCGTGAACCAGGTGCTGACCTTCCAGGGCCTGGACCGCATGCAGACCCCGCTGGCCGGCCCCGGCGACATCGTGCTGATCAACGGCATCGAGGACATCGGCATCGGCGTGACCGTGACCGACCCGGCCAACCCCGCGCCGCTGCCGATGCTGAAGGTGGACGAGCCCACGCTGACCATGAACTTCTGCGTGAACACATCGCCGCTGGCGGGCCGTGAAGGCAAGTTCGTGACCAGCCGCCAGCTGTGGGACCGCCTGCAGAAGGAACTGCAGCACAACGTGGCCCTGCGCGTGAAGGAAACCGACGAGGAAGGCATCTTCGAAGTGATGGGCCGGGGCGAACTGCACCTGACCATCCTGCTGGAGAACATGCGCCGCGAAGGCTACGAGCTGGCCGTCTCCAAGCCGCGCGTGGTGTTCAAGGACATCGACGGCGTGCGCCACGAGCCGATCGAGCTGGTGACGGCCGACATCGAGGAAGGCCACCAGGGCGGCGTGATGCAGGCCCTCGGCGAGCGCAAGGGCGAACTGGTCAACATGGAATCCGACGGACGCGGCCGCGTGCGCCTGGAATACCGCATCCCGGCACGGGGCCTGATCGGCTTCACCAACGAATTCCTGAACCTGACGCGCGGCTCGGGCCTGATCTCCAACATCTTCGACAGCTACGAGCCGCACAAGGGCGACATCGGCGGCCGCAAGAACGGCGTGCTGATCTCCATGGACGACGGTGAAATCTTCACCTACGCCCTGGGCAAGCTGGACGACCGCGGCCGCATGTTCGTGAAGGCGAACGACCCGGTGTACGAAGGCATGATCGTCGGCATCCACAGCCGCGACAACGACCTCGTCGTGAACGCCACGCGCACCAAGCAGCTGACCAACTTCCGCGTGTCCGGCAAGGAAGACGCGATCAAGATCACGCCCCCGATCGACCTCACGCTGGAATACGGCGTGGAGTTCATCGAGGACGACGAGCTGGTCGAAATCACGCCCAAGAGCGTGCGCCTGCGCAAGCGCCATCTCACGGAAAACGAGCGCAAGCGCGCCAGCCGCGGCATGTGATCGGGGCCCCGGCAGGGGCTTTGCTCACCCTTTAAAAAACGCGCCCCACGGGGCGCGTTTTTCATTTCCGGGATGGCGATGGGGGTGGCGACGGCGGTGCGGTGCCGGCAACGGCGGGATCGGAGCCGTCGTCGCGCCGCACGTCCACGCGCGCGATGCGGCGCCCCTGCACGGCCACCACCTCGAAGCGCAGGCCGTGCAGCACGGCGGTGCGCCCGGGCGTGGGCAGTTCGCCGAAGGTCTCCAGCAGCAGCCCGGCCAGCGTGCTCGCATCGTGCGCGCTGTGGGCCAGCCGCTCCACGCGTACGGCCCGCGCGAGCGTGTGCAGGTCCACCAGCCCGTCCGCCAGCCAGTGGTCCGGTCCCACCGGCTGCAGCAGCAGGTCTTCGCCCGCATCGGGAAACTCGCCCGCGATCGCCTCCAGCACGTCCATCGGCGTGACGAGGCCCAGGATCGTGCCGTACTCGTCGCTCACCAGCGCGAGGTGGTTGCGCGAGCGGCGCAGGTTCTCCATCAGCCGCAGGATACTCACCGTCTCGGGAACGACGAGCGGTGCCTGCAGGCTCTTGCGGCGGTCGATGGTGCCGTGCGCGATCAGGTCGGCCATCAGGTCCTTGGCGCGGCCCACGCCGATCACCGCGTCCAGCCCGCCGCGGTCGCACACCGGGAACAGGCCGTGCGGCTGCGCCTGCAATTGGCGGTAGAGCGCGGACTTGTCCTGGCTGATGTCGATCCAGTCGACGTCGGCGCGCGGCGTCATGATCGAGAGCACGGAGCGGTCGGCGAGCGACAGCACGCCCCGGACCATGCTGCGCTCCTCCTGCCGGAAGGCCTGCAGCGCAGCCTCTCCACCGGAGGATGAGGGCGTGCCTCCGGAGGCGCCCGCGCCGCCGGCCTCCTGCCCGCCGAGCAGCCGCAGCACCGCGCGCGCCGTGCGCTCGCGCATCGGCAGGCGGGCGGCATGGCGTGCGATGTTGCGCAGCCGCCATTGGTTGAAGAACTCGATGAGGATCGAGAAGCCGATCGCGGCGTACAGATAGCCCTTGGGCAGATGGAAGCCCATGCCCTCGGCCACGAGGCTGAAGCCGATCATCAGCAGGAAGCTCAGGCACAGCACCACCACCGTGGGATGCCGGTTGACGAAGGCGGTGAGCGCGCGCGACGCCAGCATCATGAAACCCATGGCGATCACCACCGCCGCCATCATCACCGGCAGGTGCTGCACCATGCCCACGGCGGTGATGATCGAATCGAGCGAGAACACCGCGTCGAGCGCCACGATCTGCACCAGCACCACGCCGAAGGCCGCATGCTCGCGCTGCTTCGGCCCGGCCGTGTCCACGCCCTCCAGCCGTTCGTGCAGCTCGGTGGTGGCCTTCCACAGCAGGAACACGCCGCCGCCCAGCAGGATCATGTCCCGCCACGACAGCGACAGCCAGCCCCATTCGACGATGGGCGCGGTGAGACGGATCAGGTGCGCCATCGCGGCCAGCAGGCACAGCCGCAGCACCAGCGCGAGCGACAGGCCGATCAGCCGCGCGCGGTCCCGCTGGTCGGGGGGCAGCTTGTCCGCGAGGATCGCGATGAAGACGAGGTTGTCGATGCCGAGAACGATCTCGAGCACCACCAGGGTGAGCAGACCCGCCCAGGCCGACGGGTCGCTCAGCCATTCCATGGCGTACTCCCGGGCAGGTGGGCGGCGGCGTCTGGAACGCGGGCGCGGGCCGTGCCGCGTCCGTCCTCAGCGGGCAGGGCAGCGGCGGGAAGGATCGGGCAATGCTGCGTTGCCACGGCGTCGAGGGGCATGCCGGGGCATTGTAGGCAGCGGCCTGCGCAGGTCCTGTAGGAGACCGGGCACACCGCGCGGCGTGCGGCACAATTTCGGGCACCGCTTTCACGAACTACAGGATGACGAAGGAGACTCGAATGGATGCAACGCAACGCGACGTGCTGGCCGAGGTGCGCGGGCAGGTGGGCTTCATCACGCTGAACCGCCCCCGCGCGCTGAACGCGCTGTCGCTGGGCATGGTGCGCGACCTCATGGAGGCGCTGCTGCGCTGGCAGGCCGATCCGGCCGTGCTGGCGGTGGCGATCCGTGGCACGAACAAGGAGGGTGCGTTCGGCGCCTTCTGCGCGGGCGGCGACATCCGCTTCCTGCACCAGGCCGGCAGCACGGGCCATCCGCAGCTGGAGGACTTCTTCACCGAGGAGTACGCGCTCAACCACCTGATCCACGCCTTCGGCAAGCCGTACATCGCCTTCATGGACGGCATCGTCATGGGCGGGGGCATGGGCATCAGCCAGGGCGGCACGCTGCGCCTCGTCACCCCGCGCACCAAGATGGCCATGCCCGAGACCGCGATCGGCCTGTTCCCGGACGTGGGCGGCGGCTACTTCCTCTCGCGCTGCCCCGGCCGCACCGGCGAATGGCTGGCGCTCACCGGCGACACGATCGGCGCGGGTGACGCCGTGGCCCTGGGCCTGGCGGACGGGTGCGTGCCGGCCGAGGCGCAGGGAGACCTCTGGGACGGCCTCGGCACGCGCACCTTCGAGGACGGCGCCGCCATCGAACGCTGGGTCGCCACGCATTGCACCGAACCGCAGCCCGCCGCCACGGCCGACCGCGCGCGCATCGACGCCGCCTTCGGCGAAGCCAACGTGCCGGCCATCCTCGCGGCGCTGGAAGCCGACGGCAGCGACTGGGCGCGCGCCACGGCGGCCACGCTGCGCAAGCGCTCACCGCTGATGCTGCACGTGGTGCTGGAGCAGATCCGCCGCGCGCGGAACATGGACCTGGCCGCCGACCTGCGCATGGAGCGCGACATGGTGCGGCACTGCTTCTACCTGCGGCCCGGCCAGAGCGAAACGGTGGAGGGCATCCGCGCCCTGGCCGTGGACAAGGACCACGCCCCGCGCTGGAACCCCGCCCGCATCGAGGACGTCACGCCCGCGATGTGGCAGCCGTTCTTCGACAGCCCCTGGCCCGCGCACGCGCATCCGCTCGCCGGGCTGCGCTGACATGGCGTGGACTGAAGCGCGAGGCTCCGGCAGCGCCGTGCCTCGTGGCGCGGCCGGGTCTCACAGTTGCGGATGTATGGCCGTGGCGATCGCGAGCAGCGCCTCGCGGGGCAGGGGGCCGCTGAGCGCGTAGCCGAAACCGTCCTCCACCCAATAGAAGCTGGGCACGGGCCCGTCGCCTTCGTAGCGGAACGCGGTTTCCGCCGCGGGCGTGCGGCCCGCTTCGTTTTTTGGGGAGGGCGCCGCCGGCAGGGCGCCCAGGTACAGCGTCACGCGCTGCCCCGCGGCGTTCTGGTACATGAACTGCGCGCGCGCGCCGCTGGCGCCGCCCGCGCCCGGCCCCGCATCGCCCGGCAGCAGGCGCCCACCCACGAGCTCGAAGCCCTGGGGTTGCAGATCCGGAATGTGCAGCGGCCGGCCCAGGCGCTTGGAGAGCCACTGCACGAGGTGTTCCTGCTGGGCCGCGCCCACTTCCACCGGATGGCGCTGCTCGGGCTGGTAGACCGCATGCGCGGCGGCGGCCTGCAGTGCGAAACGCTGGGGCGGTGCGAGGGGCGGTAGCGCGGAGCGCGCCAGCGTGGCAGCGGCCGGATCGGCGGTGCGGACCGTGCCGTGCAATGTCCATCCGAGCCCGAAGGCGAGCGCGAGCGAGGCGGCGAGGCCGGCCATGCGCCAGGCCTGGGCCGAACGCATGCGGCGGTCCTGGAGGCCGCGTGCCGCCTGCGTGAGCGGCGGCGGCACTGGTGCCTCTTCCCAACCCGCATGCAGCCCACGCAGCCGTTCGCGCTGGGCCTGCCAGGCGTGCACGCGCTCCTGTGCGGCGGTATCGTCCGCCAGCCGCTGGCGCAGCGCCTGCGCTTCTTCGTCGGGCAGCCGGCCGTCGACCAGTGCGTGCAGGCGGTCGTCGTCCAGCCCGGTGTCCGGGGTGCCGGGCGGCACGCCATGCGGGATGCCGTCGGTGGTGGGGTTGCGCGGGGTGGTCATGGCCTGCAATCCAGCATCATTTCAGGCGCCGCAGTCGCGGCACCGCGGGCGGCGAGGGCGGCCGTGGCGCTGCCGCCTCCGGCACCGCGCCGGGCGTACGCACCTGCGGCTCCATCAGTTCGCGCAGCCGCTGCCGGGCCCGCGACAGGCGCGACATCACCGTGCCCACCGGCACGCCCAGCACCTTGGCGGCGGCGGCGTAATCCATGTCTTCGAGCGTCACCAGCAGCAGCACCGCGCGCTGGTCGGCGGGCAGGCGCTGCAGGCAGCGGTCCAGGTCCAGCGCGTCGTCGGTGCGCGCGGGCGGCGCCTGCAGATGGTCCTGCACCGTCTCCAGGTCGATCGGCGGCTGCGCCGGCACCGCGCGCAGCTGGTTCAGGTACACGCGGTGCATCAGCGTGAACAGCCAGGCGCGCAGGTGGGTGCCCGGGCGCCACAGCAGCCATTTGCGGCAGGCGCGCTCCAGCGTGTCCTGTACCAGGTCGTCCGCCGCCCAGGCGTTGCCCGTCAGCGCCCGTGCGTAGCGGCGCAGGCCCGGCAGGTGCGGCGTGATGTCGTCCATGCGGCGGTTACCTCGCGGAAGTCACCATGGAGAGGGCACGTCGACTACGTTCATGCCGTCGTGTACGGGTTCGCCGTCCCGGCGAGAACGAGGCGCACAGCCGCAGACAGTGCCGTGGCACGGCAAGGCGAAGCAACGCGGTGCTCGCTGGGATGGCGGACCCCGTATCAGGGCTTGGCGGTGCGCCAGACCTGGTTCACGCCGTCGCCGGTGCGCTCGCCCGGCTGCGTGTCCTTCACCCAGTAGTAGAGCGGCTTGCCCTTGTAGGCGAGCTGGCGGGCGCCGTCGTCGCGCTCGACCACGGTGAAGTCACCCGTGGGCGTATCGCTGCCGGCCAGCAGGGGCGGCCAGTTCTTCGCGCAGGGGCCGTTGCAGACCGACTTGCCGCCGCCCGCCGGATCCCGGTCGAAGGTGTAGAGGGTCATGCCGTTCGGGCCCACGAGGGCGCCGTTCTTCTCGGCGACGCCGCCGGGCATGCGGGACGACGACATGGAGGCGCAACCGGCGAGTGCCAGTGCCAGGGCGGAGGCCGCGAAGAGGGTGGAGAGTCGGGTCATCGGTGTGTGCTCCTGTAGGCGCGGGTGGCGGCGACATGCCGGCCCCACGCAGGATAGAACACCGGGCGCGGCCCGTTTATTCCGCACCGCCCGAAAATTTTTTCGCAGCCGCTCAGCGGTGGCGGCTCTTCATCGCGCGCTCGACCTCGCGCTTGCCTTCGCGCTCCTTGATCGTGTCGCGCTTGTCGTGCTCGGCCTTGCCCTTGGCGAGCGCGATCTCGCACTTGGCGCGGCCGTTCGTCCAGTGCAGGTTGAGCGGCACCAGCGTGTAGCCCTTCTGTTCCACCTTGCCGATGAGGCGCAGGATCTCGTCCTTGTGCAGCAGCAGCTTCTTGGTGCGGGCCGCGTCCGGGCTCACGTGGGTGGAGGCCGTCTTGAGCGCGTTGATCTGGCAGCCGATCAGGTAGAGCTCGCCCTCGCGGATCACCACGTAGCCGTCGGTGAGCTGCACCTTGCCCTCGCGCAGCGCCTTCACCTCCCAGCCGTGCAGCACCATGCCCGCCTCGTGGCGTTCCTCGAAGAAGTAATTGAAGGCCGCCTTCTTGTTGTCGGCGATGCGTGACTGGGTCTCGGGTTTCTTGGCCATGGGGAATCAGATGCGGCACATGGAGGGGTTTGAAAGCCCTCCCTACAATCGAACGATCGTCCGTGCGCTTTCGGGGGATTCTAGTGCGCCGCCCCGCCGCGGCCCGCCATCCCCGTCCATTCATGAAAAACGTCAACAAGTCCGTTCTGATCTGGTACAGCCCCGAAGAGATGTTCGCCCTCGTCACCGACGTGGCGAAATACCCGGAATTCCTGCCCTGGTGCGACAGTGCGCGGGTGCTGGAGCAGGACGAGCACGGCATGACCGCCGAGGTGGGCATCGCCTTCAGTGGCCTGCGCAAATCCTTCGTCACGCGCAACCAGCACGAGCCGGGCCGGCGCGTGCAGATGCGGCTCGTGAAGGGCCCGTTCTCGCAGCTCGATGGCGACTGGCGCTTCCATCCCGTGGGCGACGGCAGCCAGCGCGCCTGCAAGGTGGAGCTGCAGCTCAACTACGGTTTCGACAACATCGCGCTGGCCGCCGTGGTGGGGCCGGTGTTCGACCGCATCGCCGGCAGCATGGTGGATGCGTTCATCCAGCGGGCGGAGCAGGTGTATGGGGAGTGATGGCGCCGGCCGCGTCGCGGTGACCGTCGCCTGGTCGCCGGGGCCGCGCGACGTGCGCGAGGTCGCCCTGGAACTGCCCGCGGGCGCCACGGTGCGCGATGCGCTGCAGGCCTGCGGCGGGCCGGCGGAGGATGGTGAAGCGCCCTGCGGCATCTGGGGAAAGCCCGTGGAGCCTGGCCGCGTCCTGCAGGCGGGCGACCGGGTCGAGTGGTACCGGCCGCTGCGGGTCGATCCCAAGAAGGCGCGGCGCGAGCGCTTCGCACGGCAGGGCGCGCGTGCGACGGGGCTGTTCGCAGCGCGCCGGCCCGGCGCCAAGGCCGGGTACTGAGCACGCCGGGCCACGGGGCCTGCCGAGCCTGCGAGCTACTCCGGAGCAGCGGGCAGGGCGGCGGCCAGCGTTCAGCGCGCGCAGTCGGAGGCGATCACTGCTTCCGCCCGGCGCAGCTCGGCGGCGCGGGTCGCGTCGTCCACGAACACGCGCTCGCCCTGGGCATTCACCTGGCTCAAGAGCTGGCCCGAGGTCATCGTGGCCTGCTGCTGCCGCGCACGCTGGCAGTTCTCGGTGCGGGCCTTGGCGATGCGGTCTTCTTCCGCCTTCTTGCGCGCTGCCTCGGCGGCCTCGGCCTGGGCCTTGCGCTCCTGCAACTCCTTGTCGGTGCCGGACAGTTGCGGCGCACTCGCGGCGGAAGCGGGCGCCCCGGGCCGGGCCGCCACCGCGGCGCCAGGCTGCATGCCGGCCGCCGCATCGGCCGGCGCGGCCTGCGGGCGCGGCGCGGGCGGCAGGCTGCCGCCGGGCTGCTTCAGGATGTTCTTCGCGGGCACGTCGGTCGGCGGCGGGCGGTCGCTGAACACCTTGCGCCCGTCCTTGTCGACCCACTGCCATTGCGCCGAAGCCGCCAGCGCCCAGGAGGCTGCACAGACGAGCACGAGAAGTCGGTGGAGTGTCATGCGGGAAGTGTAGCTTCGGCCCCCCGGGCGCGCCATTGGGTGCCGGCCCTGGCGAACCCGGCCGGAGCGGAGGGTGCGGCCCGGCGGGTACAATCGTTTTTTTGGAGCGAATCTCATGCGCCTTCTAGGAAAAGCGCTCACCTTCGACGATGTGTTGCTGGTGCCGGCGTACTCCCAGGTCCTCCCCAAGGACACGTCCCTCGCGACGCGACTCTCCCGCAATATCTCCCTGAACCTCCCGCTCGTGTCCGCCGCCATGGACACCGTGACCGAAGCGCGCCTGGCCATCGCCATCGCGCAGGAGGGCGGCATCGGCATCGTGCACAAGAACCTCACGGCGCAGGAGCAGGCGGCCCACGTCGCCAAGGTCAAGCGCTATGAATCCGGCGTGGTGCGCGACCCGGTCGTGATCACCCCCGACCACACGGTCCTGCAGGTGCTGCAGATGTCCGAGCAGCTCGGCATCTCGGGCTTCCCCGTCTGCGACGCGGGCAAGGTGATCGGCATCGTCACGGGGCGCGACCTGCGCTTCGAGACCCGCTACGACGTCAAGGTGCGCGACATCATGACGCCGCGCGAGAAGCTCATCACGGTGAAGGAGGGCGCGACCGCCTCCGAGGCCAAGGCGCTGCTCAACAAGCACAAGCTCGAGCGCCTGCTCGTCATCAACGACGCGTTCGAGCTCAAGGGCCTCATCACCGTCAAGGACATCACCAAGCAGACCAGCTTCCCCAATGCGGCGCGCGACAGCAACGGCCGCCTGCGCGTGGGCGCGGCCGTCGGCGTGGGCGAGGGCACCGAGGAGCGCGTCGAGGCACTGGTCAAGGCCGGCGTCGATGCGATCGTGGTGGACACGGCCCACGGCCACAGCAAGGGCGTGATCGACCGCGTGCGCTGGGTCAAGCAGAACTACCCGCAGGTGGACGTGATCGGCGGCAACATCGCCACCGGCGCGGCGGCGCTCGCGCTGGTCGAGGCCGGCGCGGACGGCGTCAAGGTCGGCATCGGCCCCGGCTCCATCTGCACCACCCGCATCGTCGCGGGCGTGGGCGTGCCGCAGATCATGGCCATCGACAGCGTGGCCACCGCCCTGCGCGGCACGGGCGTGCCGCTGATCGCCGACGGCGGCATCCGCTACTCGGGCGACATCGCCAAGGCACTGGCCGCGGGCGCGAGCACCGTGATGATGGGCGGCATGTTCGCCGGCACCGAAGAGGCGCCCGGCGAGGTCATCCTGTTCCAGGGCCGCAGCTACAAGAGCTACCGCGGCATGGGCTCCATCGGCGCCATGCAGCAGGGCTCGGCCGACCGCTACTTCCAGGAATCCAGCACCGGCAATCCGAACGCCGACAAGCTGGTGCCCGAAGGCATCGAAGGCCGCGTGCCCTACAAGGGCTCCATGGTCTCGATCGTGTTCCAGATGGCCGGCGGCGTGCGCGCCTCCATGGGCTACTGCGGCTGCGCCACCATCGAAGAGATGAACAACAAGGCGGAGTTCGTCGAGATCACCACGGCCGGCATCCGCGAGAGCCACGTGCACGACGTGCAGATCACGAAGGAAGCGCCCAACTACAGGGCTGATTGACGGCCTACAACCCCCTGAGGCGCTTCGCGCCTTCCCCCTTCTCTCGAACGACTGCGCCATTCGGGAAGGGGGACGCAGCCGGTGCGGCGGGGCGGCCCTTGCACGGCTGCTCTGGCTTCTGGCCGCGGGGGCTTTGAGCGCCATGGCGAATTCTGCGTTCGTGGCTATTCTGGTCTGATTGCCAGGGTCTGGTCGGTTTTGGTAAAGTCTGGTCTGAATTCTTGTTCAGGCCAGACTTTTCTTTTTCCGGAACCCTTTGCGCATGCAGACCGTCGGCATCTACGAAGCCAAGACCCGTTTTTCCGCGCTCATCGAGGCGGTGGAGCAGGGCGAGGAGGTGCGCATCACCCGGCACGGGAAAGAGGTGGTGCGCATGCTGCCGGTGCGGCGCCGGCCGGTGATCACCGACGAGCAGATCGCGCGCGAGCTGGGGCAGATCGATGCGCTGCATGCCAGCATCCGCGCCGCTAACCCGCAAACGGCGGCGCCGGCCCTGCGCCGCAGCGGGCGGAGCACTGCCGCATGACCACGTCCAGCAGCGCCTTCGTGCTCGATGCCTCCGTGACCGCCGCCTGGCTGCTGCCCGATGCGGCCAGCGAGCACACGCGGCGCCTCTATGCCCGCATCCGCCGCGACGAGGTCGAGCCGCAGGCCCCGAACCTCTGGCAGTGGGAGTGCGGCAACCTGATCGCGAGCGGCGTGCATGCCGGCCGCATTCCCGCGGGCTCCGTCGAAGGGCTCTGGGCCGTGCTCGAAGCCATCCGCCACCGCGTGGAACTGCACGAGCTGGCGCCCGCGCAGCACAAGGCCGTGCTCGATGTCGCGCTGGACACCGGTCTGCCGGTCTACGACGCCGCCTACCTCTGGCTCGCACGCTCGCTGCGCCTGCCCCTCGCCACCTTCGATACCGCACAGGCCGAGGCCGCCACGCGCACCGGCGTGGCGCTGCTCGATCTGTCCACGTTCTGATTCCTCCGATTCCACCGCTCTTATCGACCCCGACCACCATGCAACACCAGAAGATCCTCATCCTCGACTTCGGCTCCCAGGTCACCCAGCTCATCGCGCGCCGCGTGCGCGAGGCCCACGTGTACTGCGAAGTGCATCCCTGCGACGTGACCGACGCCTGGGTGCGCGAATACGCCGCCGACGGTTCGCTCAAGGGCGTGATCCTGTCGGGCAGCCACGCCAGCGTGTACGAAGAGACCACCGACCGCGCGCCGCAGGCCGTGTTCGAACTCGGCGTGCCGGTGCTGGGCATCTGCTACGGCATGCAGACCATGGCGCAGCAGCTCGGCGGCAAGGTCGAGGGCGGCCACAAGCGCGAATTCGGCTATGCGGAAGTGCGCGCCCACGGCCACACCGCGCTGCTGAAGGACATTGCCGACTTCACCACCGCCGAAGGCCACGGCATGCTCAAGGTCTGGATGAGCCATGGCGACAAGGTCGCCGAGATGCCGCCCGGCTTCAAGCTCATGGCCTCCACCCCGAGCTGCCCGATCGCCGGCATGGCAGACGAGGCGCGCCGCTTCTACGCCGTGCAGTTCCACCCCGAGGTGACGCACACCGTGCAGGGCCGCGCGTTGCTCGACCGCTTCGTGCTCGGCATCTGCGGCGTGCAGCCGGACTGGGTCATGAAGGACCACATCGCCGAAGCCGTCGAATCCATCCGCGCCCAGGTGGGCGACGAGGAAGTCATCCTCGGCCTGTCCGGTGGCGTGGATTCCAGCGTGGCCGCCGCGCTCATCCACCGCGCCATCGGCGACCAGCTCACCTGCGTGTTCGTCGACCACGGCCTGCTGCGCCTGAACGAAGGCGACATGGTCATGGACATGTTCGTGGGCAAGCTGCACGCCAAGGTCGTGCGCGTGGATGCGAGCGAACTCTTCCTGCGCGAACTGGCCGGCGTGAGCGACCCCGAGCAGAAGCGCAAGATCATCGGCCGCCTGTTCGTGGACGTCTTCAAGGCCGAAGCCGCCAAGCTCACCGCCTCGGGCGCGTCGAAGAAGGAAAAGGGCGCCACCTTCCTGGCCCAGGGCACCATCTACCCGGACGTGATCGAATCCGGCGGCGCCAAGAGCAAGAAGGCCGTCACCATCAAGAGCCACCACAACGTGGGCGGCCTGCCGGAACAGCTCGGCCTCAAGCTGCTGGAGCCGCTGCGCGACCTGTTCAAGGACGAAGTGCGCGAACTCGGCGTGGCCCTCGGCCTGCCGCACGAGATGGTGTATCGCCACCCCTTCCCCGGCCCCGGCCTGGGCGTGCGCATCCTGGGCGAGGTGAAGAAGGAATACGCCGACCTGCTGCGCCGCGCCGACGCGATCTTCATCGAGGAACTGCGCAACCACGTGGACCCCGAAACCGGCAAGACCTGGTACGACCTCACCAGCCAGGCCTTCACCGTCTTCCTGCCCGTGAAGAGCGTCGGCGTGATGGGCGACGGCCGCACCTACGACTACGTCGTCGCCCTGCGCGCCGTGCAGACCAGCGACTTCATGACCGCCGACTGGGCCGAACTGCCGTACGCGCTGCTCAAGAAGGTGTCGGGGCGGATCATCAACGAAGTGCGCGGGATCAACCGGGTGACGTACGACGTGTCGAGCAAGCCGCCGGCGACGATTGAGTGGGAATGATCCCGGAAACGGAAATTTCCGGAAATATCACGAATCGATAATCGCCTAAGCCCGCGTCACTGCGGGCTTTTTTCTTTGCGGCATAGGAAATAGCAAGAACCGACGAGAACTACAAAGAACTCCATTTCGGAGGGCATATTTGCTGGGATGGCAGGATCGGATACCATCGGGGAGTGGTCGATACCATCACCCGGGGATACCTGTGGTGATGGTATCGATTTTTTATAAGTCCTTGATTTATAACGCGATACCACCGCCTCACGGGGGAAGAGGCAGATGCTGGTATGGCAGGCGATCTCAGGAGGGATCCAGTGCTCACCGATACCAAGCTGCGGGCTCTCAAGCCCACGGGCAAGCTCTACAAGGTTCCCGACCGGGACGGGCTCTACGTGGCCGTCACCCCTGCGGGGGGCGTGTCTTTCCGGTTCAATTACCGCATCAACGGCCGACAGGAAACGCTCACGTTGGGCACCTATGGCCCAGCTGGTATCACGTTGGGCGAGGCACGCGAGAAGCTCAACGATGCCAAGAAGCTGATCGCTGCCGGCAAGTCGCCGGCCAAGGAAAAGGCGAGGGAGAAGGCCCGAGTCAACGCCGGAGAGACATTCGGTGCGTGGGCCGAGCGGTGGCTGAAGGACCATCAGATGGCCGACAGCACCAGGGACATGCGGCGTTCCGTCTATGAGCGAGACGTGAAGCCGAGATTCGAGAAGGCCAAATTGGCCGAGGTGTCGCACGAGGACGTGCGGATGATGGCCGACGCCATAGTCGGGCGGGGGGCACCCGCAACCGCAGTGCATGCCCGCGAGATCGTGATGCTGGTGTACCGGTTCGCCATCCTCAAGGGCCAGCAGGTACCGAACCCAGCGGATCTGGTGGCCCCCACCAGCATCGCGCGGTTCACGCCGAAGGATCGCGCGCTCGAGCCTGCCGAGATCCGCTTGGCCTACAGGTATCTGGAGCGCATCGGCACCACGCCCAGCATTCGAGCGGCGGTGAGGCTGCTGCTGCTGACCATGCTGCGCAAGGGAGAAATGACGAAGGGGGAATGGTCCGAAGTGAGCTTCACCAACCGGATATGGACCATCCCTCCGGAGCGCATGAAGGGGAAGAAGCCGCACCTGGTGTTCCTGTCGGACCAGGCGCTCGAGATCCTGGTGGCGCTCAAAACCATGGCCGGAGGCTCCCGCTTCATCCTGCCGTCGCGCTACGACATCGACAGCCACATGAGCGCGGCCACGCTCAACCAGGTGCTGACGCTGACCTACAGGCTGGCGCAGAAGGAAGGGCAGAAACTGGGCAAGTTCGGCCCCCATGACCTACGCCGCACGGCCAGCACCCTCCTGCACGAGGCCGGCTACAACTCGGATTGGATCGAGAAGTGCCTGGCCCACGAACAGAAGGGTGTGCGCGCGGTCTACAACAAGGCGGAATACCGCGAGCAACGGACCGCCATGCTTCAGGACTGGGCCGACATGATCGACCGCTGGGTCGCGGCCGAGGACTAAGTGCCGGCCACCGGGAAAGGGGGCTCTGCAGGCCCAACTTCCCGCGAGGCCAACCACGCGTCAATCTCCGCTTCTACCCAGCCGACGCGCCGGGGGCCGAGCTGGCGCCGCTTCGGGAACTGGCCCTTCTTCTCGAGGTTGAGCAGGTGCCGGGCGGTATATGACACGCGCTTCACCACCGCCTCGGTGCGGAGAATCGTGATGGGCTCGGTGGGCTTGATCATGTGGGGCTCGCTTTCTGCGCCCAGCCGGCGCGCATTGCAGTCAGGTGGGTGGCGGCCGAGTGTTCGACCTGGGCTGCGAAGGCGGCGCGCGCCTCGCGCTCCAGCCGCGGGAGGAAGTCCGCCCGGTGCTTGTTCAGCAGCTCCCGGGCCGCAAGCAGGTCGGGATGGAGCGAGAGGCAGTCGTCGGCCGGGTCCAGGATCGCATTGCGGTCCCAGCAGATGACGTGGCACATGCCGTTGATCACCCGTCCGTAGAAATTCGGCGTCCGCCGCAGCAGCTTGGCCAGGTGGTTGTACAGCGCCTGCAGGTGCTCGCGGCTGTCACAGTCGAACTCTTCGTCAGCGGCGAGTGCAGCGCGAAGATCGTCAGGGCCATCCGTCGCCCACGGGCCACCCCATCGTGAGTCGATCGCGGAGAGCACCCAGTGAAGTTCGTCAGCCGCATCGATGTCGCGTGCAGAAGGGCGGGCCATCTTCATGCTGCACCCGCTTTCCCATTGGTGCAGGGCGTGCCGTCTTCCATGGCTCCGTGGTGCCCCGGGCGGTTACTGGCGCAGACCAGGCATTGCCACCGGGCGTCATCGTGGGGCTTCTGCGTGGGCGGCGGCGGTTGCTTGTCGAGCGCGGGCGGCAGCATTCCGTGCTTTCGTGCCACCGCCAACAAGTCCGCTGCGTCGATGAGCACGTCTCGCGTGATGTAGGCCTTGATCACCTCGGTGGTGTTTTCGCTGGCGGCCACCCGGGCGGCCACCTTGACCCAGTCCAGGTTTTCTTCCATGAGGGCCAGCGCGAGCTGTTCGACGGTGATTGCGGGCACCGCTTCGCGGTACAGGTGGGAGTGGGTCGCGATGGTTGTTGCTTGGGACATTGGGGCTCCAGAAAAGAAAAGCCCCGCGCGGCGGCGGGGCAGTGAGCGGGGGGCTTCAGGCCGGGGCGCTTTCCGTTCGTCCGTAGTAGCGCTCGACCGCTCGGACCAGCTCCAGCGCATCCAGGTTGGACACGCTGTACGAACGTTCCCAGGAAGCGGCCGTGATGAGGGCCATCGCCGTCGCCGTGGGCATCTGCAGGCCCGCAGCCAGCGCTTTCGCGTTGGCCTGGGGATCGGCCGCGGCCGGGAGCGCTGGCGCGCGGGAGAGGGTGCCCGATGGCGGCAGCAGGCGGCCGTCCCACTCGGCTCCGGGGCGCGGGAACGTGCTGCCGTGGCCACCGGGGCCGTTCCACTTCCAGCCCTTGGCCGTCTTGCACCATGCGCCGCCGCCGGCGGAAGGGGCTTTCGTGCCGATCGGGGCGTTCTCGAGGGTAATTTGGGTTTCGGTCGTCGTCATGCGTGTGCCGGATTGCATTGAATGAGGAGGTGAGAAGGGCAGGGCCACCGCAGCGACCCGTCGCCGGACGGGCAGGTGCACTGGCCGGGTTCCGGGCCGGCCTCCGCCGCCCCACCGTGCGCCGCGGCCATGAACCGCCCGCGCACCGCGGCTTCGCCCTTGACCAGGTACACCAGCCCGCGGCGCAGGCGCATGAAGTCGTAGGGGGAGCCGGTCCACGCCCGCTCCGCCACCCAGCCATGCTCGCCAGGGGCGGGGATCCAGTGCGTGGCGTCCATGGCTGGCGCTTCGGTGGACGGCGCTGGCGCGCGCTGCGTGGCCAGCAGCAGCTGGAAGTGCCGCTCCAGGTACGCGCGCCGCGCCTCCTCGGGCGGCATCGGCTCCAGCTTGTGCTTGGCGCTGGGCGCGATCCCGTCGAGCGAGGGCCACCGGCCGCCATCGATGTGCATCAGGTCACGCTGCTCCGTGCGCAGCGCCACGAGGTCCGCGTGCTTGACCTCAGCGGGCGTGGCCGCAGGCAGCCCGAACTGCGCCAGGATGGCCGCCTCCACGCGATGCTCCAGCGCCTTGTACTGGGGCATGAGGCGCTTCAGCGGGCTCGACATGTCGCCCATCACGGCCTCCACGTCGTCGTGGTGCAGCGCGTGGTAGGCATGCTCCGGCGACACGAGGTGCGACACCAGCACGGCATGCTGCGCCACGCTGTAGAAGCCGCGGCAGTGCCCGGTGAAGCGGCAGAGGTGGGACAGCGCGTGCGCGATGTCCTCCACGCTGACGGGCGTGCTCTCGGGTTCGGCGAAGCTGAAGTACCGGCCCGAGGCCAGGAGGATGGTGGGCCCGATCGCCTGATCCCGGGCTTCGAGTTGGGCGGTGGTTTCGATCATGGTGTGTTTCCTTGGGGCGAGGGCTTGATGCCGAGCGTGCGGGGCCGCGAGAAGTACGCGGGCAGCTCGGCGGCGTTGTAGGCGTCCCAGAGCGCCTGCCCTTCCGGGCAACGGGTCTGGGTCTTGGGGCTCGCACCTGCGCCGATGCAGGTGCCGCAGCCGGCGTGGTGGAGCAGGTAGGCCTTGTCGGCCGCTTCCCAGTCGGTCGCTGACATGTGGGCTCCAGAAAAAAGGAAACCCGCCGGGAAGGCGGGCTGTGGTGCGGGTGTGGCGGAGCTATGCCGTCGGCGCGGGCGCCGCGAAGATCGCCGCCCCGGCCGGGGTTGGTTGGTGGTCTATGCCCGAGACGAGGCAGCGCCGGTGGAGCGCCTGCATCGTCTCGGGGCGGTGGGCGGGCATGCGGCCCTGCAGCCGGGCGTGCAGCAGATTGCGCTGCGCGTTGGACAGGCGAGGGCGGCCCTTGGTGGGGCTCTTCACGATCCGCCTTCCTGCGTCACGCCGCCCATGCGCCGGGCCCACCAATCCCGGCCCGAGTCGTCCGCGTTGTCTGCCTCCATCGCGACCATCAGCGCCAGCAGCGCCACCCGCGTGCGCCTCGACTTACCGCCACCGGGACCCGGGGTGCAGAACTCCACAGAGCCGACTCCGCCCCCGCCGCACACGCTCACGTACACATCGTTGTCGCCGTCCAAGCCTACGCGGAGGGAGTCGCTGGGGCTCATGTCCCCGATGCGGCCCACGTCCCGCGCCTTCGGCCAAACGATCGGCGCGCCCTGCGGGGAGTCGGCGGCGCGGGTGGGCGTGTGCTCCGGCAGCGGGGAGTGCTTAGGCTTGGCGGCCTGCTTGGCGCGAATGGCCTCCACCTTCGTCCAGATGCGCGCCAGCTCCGTTTCGCCGGCCGCGTGCATGTCCAGCCCGTTGGCCAGGCACAGGGCCGCGAGCGTGACCATCACGCCGCCGACTTCCTGCGCCGGCTCGCCGACCGGGCGGCCGAACACATAGTTCACCAGCTGGTGCGCTTCGCTGGCACTGCAGCCGCAGGCCTGGACCAGCTCCAGCGTTTCCTCGAGGAATCGGTGGTTCCGCTCCTCGCGATCGCCCGCGATCGTGGAGCCGAAGCACTCCATGAGCCAGGGCTGCACGCGCTGCTGGAAGGGCGCAGGCTCCGCGGTCCAGTAGGCGGTAGCGTCGGGCCCGGCCGCCATGTCCACGCCGATCAGGCGGGGCGCGTCCGGAGCGGGGGCAGCGGCACCCCAGCGGGCCAGCACGGCCGATGCAATCTCCACGCTCTGGCGCCGAGTGCTGTGCCCGAGGGAGCGCACCAGCTCCGTGAGATCGTCCAGGCTCGGCGCTGCCCCTGCGGCGGGCGCCTGGGACGCTGCGGCGAGCATCCGCGCAAGATCGGCGGGGTAGAGCAACAGTGGGTTGTCCTTGTTGCCGTATGCAGGCACTTCGCGCGCGCCGAACCTCTTGGCGTGCCGGACTGCATCTGCAGGCGTAACGTCAGCGGGGAGCCGCCCGAAAGCTGCTCCCGCATCCGCCTGGGGGCGCGGAGCTGCAGCGCAATCGCACCAGCGCTCCACGTCCGTCAGCGCCAGCGACGCGGCCACACAGTCTTCTTCCTTAAGAGCGGTGGTGGCACGCTCCAGTGCTTCGCGCACGGCCTTGATGCCGGGCATTGGGGCGGGCTCGGCCTCCTGGGCGGCCGGGGCTGCGGCGCGTGCGAGCACGGCGATCTGCTTGAGCCGGCCTGAGACGGGGGATTGCTCCACGACCTCGCCGGCCAGCGCTCGGTCGATGTCGAGGCCGATGCGGCTGATCCGGCCCTTCAGAGCCTCGAGCGCTTCGGCGGAGGCGGTGACGGTCGAGGCCGCGAACGAGGCCCGGAGGTACTTCCGCCACCAGAACCTGTCCCTCTCCCCAGCCGGCGGGCCGTCGAAAAACCAGCGGCCGAGGAGCATGCCGTTCCCGCACAGGAAGTTCACGACCGTCTGCAGGTTGGGCTGGGATGCCGCCCCGATGGCGGCCGTGGTGGTGTTCGTGTCCATGCTCAGTCTCCCCAGCAGCTCATTTCTTCATCCGCGGCGTAGGCGGGCGACTCCCACTCGGACGGGGCCGGCCCGTGCTCTTCTGCCTGCTGCTCGGCGCAGGCCTCGGCGCTAGCCTGGGCGAATCCCGCTTCCGTTTCGGGGTTGAGTCCGGCGCGCGTCACGAATCGTTCCGCGCATTGCTGCACCCAGGTGGCGCGGGCGGCAGTGTGGTCGGGGGTGGTGGTGTTCTCGGTCATGGTCTGGTCCCTTTCGAAAGTGCGTGCGCCGTGTGGCGCGAGTAGGTGGCGACGGCGCGCCAATAGGCCGCCATGGGGCCCTTGCGGCGGCGCCATGCGTTCTCGGCTTCCACGTCGGCCTGGGCCCGCAGTTCGCGCAGCACGGCCTCCAGCGGAGCGCGCATGTCCGCGGGCAAGTTCAGCAGCGCGCGGCCCGCCGGGAGGCGGAGCAGGGGGTTCTCGTAGCCCATGGTCAATGGGTGGTCGGGGCTGGGGCTTCTGACGAGGCATCCAGCCTCGCGCGCTTGAATTCCTCCACCATCATTTCCACCAGTTGGATGGCTTGTTGGTGGCCGAAGTCGGCGGCCAGCGATCCCATGCAGGATTGCAGGAAGCCGGCGTACAGGTGCGCCATGGCAGTGGCGTCGACCCCCGGCTGCTTCGATGCAGCCTCGATCACCGGCAGGCAGTGGTTGCCGAAAATCTCGTGGCCCAGGTCCAGCGGGGTGCCTTTGTAGATGTGCATCGCCATGAAAAATCCTTCAGTGCCCGCAGGGCAGGCCTTGGCCCTCGGCGGGCCGGTGGGTGATAGGGGCGCCGCAGCTGGCGCAGCGCAGGTGGGTCTGGCGCTGCTGCCACCAAAGATCCCGCGCGCGGGCGGCGGCGCGCTGCGCGTCGGGCAGAGAAGCCCGTGCGCGGCTCTCGCTCAGGTAGTGGGCCGGCGTGCTCATGCCTGGGGCTCCGGGAAGAGCTCCACCCGGCCGTCCGGGTAGTGGAGGCGGTCGCCCATGCGGCTCGGGAGGTCGAGGGCGCGGTAGCGGCCGGCGGGGAGGCCGGGGGAGCGCCGCAGCTCGGTGCCTTGGTAGTCGCCGTCCGGCGGCGTGTAGGTCTGATCGTTGGGGGCTTGGGACATGGGGCTTCCAAAAAAATGCCCGCTTGTGCGGGCGGGTGGGTTTAGGAGGTGGGGCGCAGCGCGCGATCAATGCGACGGCCCAGCCATGCGAACTTCGGGACGGCCCAGCTGTTGCCGAGGGCCTTGTAGCGGGGGCCGTCCGGGCATTCCTCCACGCTGGGGCCGCGCAACGTCATGCCGCGTTGTGCAAGCAGGGTTTCGTAGCTGATGCCCTTGCGGCCGGCCTCCTGGTAGGTGCGCCATGGGATGGCGGTGTAGCCGCGCGGGAAACCTTGCAGCGCCTCGCATTCCTCGGGGGTGAGCCGGCGCACCTGCATGCCTGTGGCCACGGCCTGGTGCCCGCCGCCGTTTTGATGGCTTCCCGCATGCCCCATGGCGCGCATGGTCGACGCGATCTCTCCGACGCCGAAACCGGCCTGTCCCGATGCCTTGCAGTCGAAGGCGATGGCAGGCGGGTGTGCGCCGGCCGCCAGCGGGTGACAGGGGTCGCCTGCTCGCGGGTTGCTGCGGTTGGTCGCGCTGGTGATCTGCGTGGTGTCAAAGGCGACCAACTGCTGGTCGGCTTGATGCCCCGGGCTGTTGGTCTGCCCGCAACCGCGGCTCGATCGGGCGACCAGCGTGCCGGCTACGTCCGGGGCATAGGCCACCGGCACCAGCGGTGTGCCGCGCCCCGTGCCGTCCTCGCTGGCGTCGAAGCCCTCGCCGCGCAGAGTGTGCGCAGGTTGAACCAAGAATGTTTCGGTCTGAAAGTCGAGCCGCGATCCGCCAGGGTGTGCGCTCAGTGCGGTGGACACGTCGGTGCGTTGGCAGTTCTGGCCACCACCGAACGCTTCGATCAACTGGCCACGGTCGGGGTCGCTGACCCCGCCACGGCGGCCAGCGCTTGCTGTAAGGCTGCGGGAAGCTGCTTGCCCCGCTTGTCGGCTCGGCGCAGTATCCCGGCGCATGCCGTCCCACTCAAAAAGAACCGTGGCGGGATCGAACCCTTCTCGAGCACTTGCGACAACGAGCACACGGCGGCGTCGTTGGGCCACTCCGAAGTATTGGGCGTCCAGGGTCCGCCAGGCGACTGCGCGCCGGGGTCCATACACAGCACCAGCGTTCGCCCATTTGCCCCCTGGCGGTTCCAGCGGGCCATCTTCGCCGGCAAGGCCTCCCAGAAAGCACCCGAAGGCGTTGTCTTTGGTCGAGAGCACGCCGGGGACGTTCTCCCAGACGATGACGCACTCGTCTTCACCGCGTCCAGTTCGAACATGGTCAATTGCATTGGCTATCTCCACGAATTTCAGGGTGAGGTTCCCGCGGGCGTCGTTCAGAGAGGCGCGCAGGCCGGCCACGCTGAAGGCCTGGCAAGGCGTGCCGCCGCAGAACACCTCGGGCGCCTTGACCTCGCCGGTGAGGATGGCGCGCGCGATCTGGGTCATGTCGCCCAGATTGGGCACATTGGGGTGGTGGTGCGCGAGCACCGCGCTCGCGAACTTGTCGATCTCGGCCAGCCAGGCGGCGCGCCATCCGATTGGGTGCCAAGCGACAGAAGCGGCTTCAATGCCGCTGCAGACGCTGCCGAACTCGACATCTTTCAGGTCCATGCGGGCTCCAGAAACGAAAAAGGCCCGCGGCTAGGAAGCGGCGGGCCTGGGCTGAGGAAGTAACATCGCGCTTTACAAGAGAGAGGGCGAACCATGAATGCAAATCAGCTTACGGAATCTCTGGCGCGGGCGGTGGAGATGGCGAAGCCTGCGCAGGAATACTGCATTGCAGCCACCACTGATCAATGGTGGACTGTCTGTATGACCAAGGCTGAGTGGTCGGGATGGATGCAGGCGTTCTTTTCTGTGGTTGCGATCGGCTTCTCGGCATATTTCGCCTTGAAGCAACGTCGTGACATCGAGGCTGATCAAGAGCGCAGTCGGCATGCTCGTGAGGAAGAAGCAATTCGCACCTCCACCCTGCTAATTGAGAGTGCCAGCATGGCTGCTCGTCAGCTATTGGAGGTTGCTCGCAATCAAGGAGGGCGAGCGGAAATAATTGAGCCATCAGAGAAGCTGGCTGCTGCGCTAAGAGCTCTGCGGGTAATCGACCTCACGACTCTGGGTTCGCATGAGCAAGTCGCGCCGGTGCACGAATCGGAAGCGATAAGCGCAGCCATTAGTCGGCATGCCGAGCTTTATTTCGATGCCGCGAATATAAGCACAGCAGCATCGGGCAATTTTCTCTTTCACGCTGTCGATTTGGTTAATGCTTTATTAGAAGCCGAAAATAGAATTTCCCAGCTACCGCAGTCGCCAAAGCGAGTCAGGGTTTTCCGTTCTCAGTCAACATATCAGCCGCCAACTTCTTCGCCATAGACGATGAAAGCCACCCAACGGGGTGGCCTCCATCGAGCTCTTTCATAGCGAGGCAGGGGCCGCTCTCTCAGGTGTTCGGCGTCCCGTTCAGAATCTGCAGGCCGGTGTCCTTGGCGATCTGCTCGCGCAGCTCCTGCACCGCGCCCTCGATCACCTTGTGGGGGCGGATCAGTTCCAGCCACATCACCAGCGCGCCGCCATCCTGGATGCGGTAGCGCAGCCGCACGTCCACGCGCCACTTCGCCCCGTTCTCGAACACGGGGATGGCGAGGGTGAACTGCTCGGGCACCTGCAGCAGGCCCTGGCGCGCGCTGCCCTGCACGTCCTCGTTGTACGTGAACTGCGTGGAACCGTCGGCCAAGCGGATGGCGGACTTGAAATCCACCTTCTTTTTCGCCTCGAGCGTGCGGCACACCTCCAGCAGCGTGGAGCCGTCCGGGCTGCCCGGGTGGCCGTTGAACGGCTCCAGGAACGCCACGTCCATCAGGTTGTTTTCGATGAACTGCGCGAGGTCCACCTGGTTCTGCTTCTTGCCGTCCATGCCGGTCCAGGCCGTCCACTCGGGGGCCAGCGGCGCGTTGTACCGCGCGCGGTGGTCACCCCACCCGGGCCCGTCTGCGTGGTGGTTGAAAACCGCCGTGAAGGTCGGCGGTGCGATGGTGCTGAACAGGCGGGTGCCCGAGCCCTTCTGGTCGTTCACGACGGTCACGAAGGACTCGGCATCGTTGAGCACGGTGGTGCCCTTCTTGCGCACCGGCACCGGCAGCGTTTCCGGCAGTGTCTTCGCCTCGAAGCCTTCGGGCAGGATCACCATCGGCATGCCGTTCACCACCCGCACGGGCTGGTGGGTCGCGGCGATGATTTCCTGCGCCGCGGTTTCGGTCTTGGTTTCGTTCAGGTCCATGGACATTCCTTGAGGTGGACAGGTTGAGGAGGGGGGATCAGTGGGTGACGGCGCGCAGGGACTGTTTCGGCTCGGGCGCGACGGTGCGCACCTCGCCCTGCTGCTGGGCGATCGATTCCTGGGACACGTCGCGGACGCCCTCCAGGGTCTGCTGGCGCGGGTCGGTGCGCTGCAGGTTGTTGTCGGGGGTGGCGAAGAGGATGGTCTTGCCGCGCGTGGGCTGCGGCAGCTTCGTCTTCACGTCGGCTTCGAGTTCCATCTGGCCTGCCTTCCCGCCGATCGGGCGCATCTTGATCTTGATGACCAGCTCGCCGGCCTTGCCGGTTTCGGTGGTGGCGTGCACCAGGTCGTTGAGGGCGTCGGTCGCTTCCTCGGCCACGCTCGGCACGGCGTTCTTGAGGAAGTCGACCACCGACTGGCGCTTGGCCTGCAGGGTGGGGTTGATGAGCTTGGGCACGGTGCTCTCCATGTGATGGCCCGCGCGGCGGGCCGGTTGAGGGAAGGGGGCGATCAGCGGGCGCGCAAGCACTGCACCGTGGTGCTGTCGATCCACGCGGGCGTGGTGCCGGGCTCGCACGCGCGGGCCGCTGCGGCGGCGCGGCGCTCCTCTGCGGCTTCGACGTGCGCCTGTTCGGCCGCCGCGCGGTGGCGCGTGTCTGCTTGGCTGTCGTCGTGCTGGGCCCAGACCACCAGCCCGGCGGCAACAAGGGCCAGGAAGGCCGTGCCGATCGAAGTGGTCGGGGTGGCAGGGGCTGGGGCTGGGGCTTGCGCGGTGTCGCGCATCGCGGGGTGATGAACGTCCATGGGTGTCTCCGGTGGGGAAAAAGGAAGGCCCGCGCGAGGCGGGCCGGTGGTGGTGGTCAGGGGCTCGAGTGCAGGAGGTCCATCTGGGCGGGCGGGGGCTGCCGAGGGGGCCTGCGCGGTGGCTTGGCCTGCCTGGCAAGCAGCTGCAGGACCGTCTTCACCCGGCCGGGCACCAGCTCGGCGTATTCGGGGTTGAGTTCGCACAGCACCGCACGGCGGCCGTGCGCGATCGCCACGCCGGCCGTGGTGCCGCTGCCACCGAAAGGGTCCAGCACCACGTCGCCCGGCCTGCTGCCGGCCAGGATGCAAGGGGCAATCAGCCCGGGAGGGAAAGTTGCGAAGTGCGCACCGCGATATGGGCGCGTTGCGACGCTCCAGACGCTTCGCCGGTTGCGCAGATCTCCGTCGTAGTCCACATCGGCGCGGTCTGCCCTGAACTGCGGCTTCTGACCGTGCTCTCCTGCGCTGTCCTTCGTGGTGCGAGCGAAGCTGTAGCGGCGGCTGCGCATGCGCTCGGCATACGCCAGCAGCCCGCCGCGTGTGCGGTGCATGTCGTCCTTGCTGCCGTCCGTCAGGCCTTTCAACGGGCGCACGTTGCCGGGCGCCTTGCCCGCTGCTGGCTCCTTCACCGCCTCGTGGTCGTAGTAGTAATGCGGCTTCTTCGAAAGCAGGAAAAGGTATTCGTGAGCCTTCGTGCACCGGTCCGTGATGGACTCGGGCATGGGGTTGGGCTTGTGCCAGATGATGTCCTGGCGGAGGTGCCAGCCATCGGCCCGGAGCGCGAAGGCAAGCATCCAGGGGATGCCGATCAGATCCTTGGCCTTGACGCCAGCTGCGTCCAGCCAATCAGGCCGGTTGCGGACATTGGTGACGTTCTGACCGCCGGCAGTGTTTCGGGAGCCTTTTGTGTAGTTCCCTCCGCCGCCGCCCGCGTAGCTGTCGCCGATGTTGATCCAGAGCGTGCCGTCGTCGGCCAGCACGTCGCGAACGCACCGGAATACCCGGACAAGCCCCGCGATGTATTGCTCGGGCGTCTGCTCCAGCCCGATCTCGCGGGCCTTGTCCGGGTGTCCGTCCGGAAGGTAGCTGCGCAGGCCGAAGTAGGGCGGACTGGTCACGCACATCTGCACGCATTCGCCGCGCGCGGCCATGGCGCGCAGGCTGTCCCGGCAGTCGCCCAGGTCGATTCGGTAGTCCATCGGGGCTCCGTGTGGTAGCCCGCGTGGCGGGCGCGGTAGAGAAAAAGCCGGTTGCCCATCGAAGGGCTGCAGGGGGAAGAGAGAGGGAGGGAGGAGAGCCCCCGGCCCGGCTGGGAAGTGGTGTGCGGCGTCAGGGTGCGGCGGACATGAGCTGCCACGGCTCCGTGGGCGTCCGGCGATACCAGGCGGCGACACCGGCATCGCACTGGTCGACCCGGTACTGCTCCAGCGTCCGCACCAATTCCGACAGGGCGCGGAGGAAGGTGGGCATGGGGCCGAAGCAGCTGGGCCCGATGAGGACGAAGTTCTTCCCGTCGGGGACGTGGAAGGGCGGCACGAAATCGTCAGGCATGCGGGGCTCCGTGGGGCTGTGGCCCCGGGCGGGGCCGGGTTGTAGAAAGACCGCTGCCCCATCGGGGCGTGCCGAGGGAAGAAAGAGAGGGAGGAGTGGAGACCCCCCGGGCGCGGTGGAGGGCCGCCCTGAGCAGGACGCCGAAAGAAAGAGCCGCGTGGTGCGCCCCAAAGAAGAGGGAGGGAGGAGAACGGGGCGCGCGGCGAAAACTGGGTGCGGTGGATCGCACTGGGCAGCGACCGCTGTGGGCAGGCGCTGCACGGTGAAATCATATCCTCGCTTCTTTCCCGAGGTGGTCAGCGCTCGCGCGCCGGTCGTTGTTGCTCTTGGCCTCCCGTGATGCCGCACCGCCGTACTGATCCCAGCGGATGGATTTCGCAATGCAGGGGTCTTCCGGTCGTTTCCTTCCTTTGCCCACCTATATCTCGTTCGCGATGCCTGTCCCGTCCGGGGGCAGAGCGCTACTAGCCTTTGCACGGCGATCTTTTCTATCCCGCTACCGCCCGCGGCGGCCCTGTGTTTACCCAGCCGTGCCTGCTGCAAGAACTTGGCGGGCTGCTCTCGATCGATGGGCCCCGTCGCGGGCAAAAACCTGGCGGCAAGCACTGCGATGGGCGTACTCTAGCAATAGTTTGCTAGTGACACAAGCAAAATATTGCTACGGCGGAAGCGCGATGGCGCATTCTCTGGAAAGGGCGCTATCAAAATTGAGGAAACGCAACCATGGCTTGCGATGCCATCGGCGTTTGCTGTTGGCTTCGTGCGAAGTCTGTGGAATACTGTATAAAAATACAGTTAGGAGAACGACGTGGGTGAAGGTCGCAAAAAATTGTTGGGTTGGCGTCTGAAGCAGGCGCGACGAGAGGCGCGGTTGTCGCAAGGACATG
The DNA here is from genome assembly GCA_002397315.1 of Comamonadaceae bacterium UBA4962. Lineage (GTDB taxonomy): Bacteria > Pseudomonadota > Gammaproteobacteria > Burkholderiales > Burkholderiaceae_C > Paracidovorax. The sequence goes on along the minus strand of DHAE01000026.1, from coordinate 175,793 downwards.
TTGCGGATACGTTAGGCATCACGCGGCAGTGCGTGTCTGCCTGGGAGACGGGCGCGAGTAGCCCGTCCGCCACCCAGCTTGGAGAGCTGTCGGGGCTCTATTGCAAGTGCGCTCACACACTGTTGTTCGGAGAGCCATTCAAGGCCATCTGTTTGGCGGCCATGATCGGGCAGGGCCTGTCGCCTCTGCCTTCACCTTGAGGAGAAATCGATGGATGCGAAGACCCTGTATGACCAGATGGACAACGATGAGGCGAAAGCACCGCATGTACGGTGCGTCACGTCACTCTACGCTGCTCGCCTGGCGGCAATTGCACCTAAGCTGTCACCTGAAGAGCTGGATCAGATGATTGAATTGGGGGTAGTGGTGCACCGCCGGTCCACTGTGCTGGTACCGGTGCTCAGTGCAACCAACGTGGAAGACTGGCTGGCCCGAAATGCCAGCGGCAAGGGCGCATAGAACGCCACATCCGGGGCGGGGCTACGCGCTTTCGGTGGCCTTCTTGCTTTTGGCCGCCTGCCTTGAGGTGCGGGGGTCTACCCCGGCCGGCGCGTCGTCTTTGGTGAGCACCTTGTACGCGGCCTCAATGCGTTCATAGACATCCCGCTGCACGCCATCGAGCGGCCGCAGCAATTCCCACGACTCGACCTCAAGCGCAGAGGCGAGCATTTCCACTTCGGTCAACTTTGCCGACCCGGGCTTCCCGTCCTTGCCTTGCTTGCGGCGCTCAGGATGCAGGTAGAGGCTGATCGTCGTTTGGCCAACACCACACTTTTTCGCCAGACCCATCTGCGTTAGTCCCTTGCGGACCATGTGGTGTTCAAGGTTCTCCGCGAGAGCCTTGTTTAGCGCGCTGACTTGCATGGACGAAGTCTGCTCAGTATTGCTAGCAAAGTGTTGCTTGCTTGAGTAGCAATGAATTGCTAGGATCGAGTCATGTCCGCAAGATTTGACAACGCAATCCGAGACCGACTCACACAGCGCCGGGGCGACTGGGCGGAGATCGCAGAGCAGTCCGGCGTCAGCCATTCTTGGATCTCCAAATTCGTGAACGGCCGGATCCCGAACCCGGGCTACGCGACGCTCGAGAAGCTCTCGACGGTTTTGAGACCCCGCCGACGAGGTCCCAACAAGGCCGGTCGCGCGAGAGTAGGGGAGGTGAGCGATGGCTAGGCACCTGACCGCCCGGCCTTCAGTTGAGCCACGAACGGACGCAGGCGCTCGTACCTCTCTGCGTATCCACCCAGGTCATCGGGGTAGAGCCTCACCCAAGCATCTCCGGTCCATCGGACCGCGAAGTTCGCAGGCTTCTCGGGCCTGCAGACCACCTCGGCATCACCCATCGCATTTCCCTGCGCATAGACGTTGCACACCACGCAGCTCCAGTGCTCAACAACGATCCGGTCCCCGGGCTTGATTTCGGGACGTACTGACATGAATGACCTCTCTCCAAAAGAACGTGTTTTTCAGATGCTCGCCTCGGTGGCGCGCACGCTGGATGAATCCCCCGACCTGAACGCTGAGCGCCATCACCTGGCGACCCTGGTTGAGCACTGCCGCTCCTGGGAACCCCAGGTTGCTGATCTTCCGAACTCCGGAGCGGCCGGGGAGGGCACCCCTTCCCAGAGCTCATCCCTACGAACCACACCGGCGGACGCATGAGCACGACCCCAGAAGACCACGACGACCCGATGTTCGCCCGAGGCATTGCCGGCCCGCTCGGCAAGCTTACCTGCGACGCCAAGACCAAGATCGATGAAGTGACCCACGAGCTGTGGCTGCAGCACTGTGCTTCGCGCGGGCTGGACACCGCCGGGGTGCTGCGCGACTGCATCTACGCGCTGGTGCACGGCAAGACGTACCGACAAATGGTGGTGGACAAGATCAGCCATGACTCGAAGCGTATCGACGCGCTCGCGAAGCTCATAGGGCCGTTCGGGGCCCCCGAATCGGAGGGCGCCGGGCAATGAGCGCGATCCTCGCCACCACGGGGGCTTTGCCCCTGACCATGAGTAGCCGCGAGATTGCCGAGCTGACGGGAAAAGACCTGTCGCACGTGAACCGCGACATCCGCACGATGCTGGACGCCCTGCGGGATGATCCGGAACTGGATCATGTCCGGGAAGACAAGGACGCCCGGGGCTACACCACGGCGTTCCACCTCGGGCAGGAGCTGACCTACACGCTCCTCGCCGGCTACAGCCTGCCGCTGCGCCGCCGCGTGGTCGCGCGCTGGCAGGAGCTGGAGGCCCAGGCCGCCCCCGCGATTCCGCGCACGATGGCTCAGGCCCTGCGCCTAGCCGCCGACCAGGCGGATCAGCTCGAACTGCAGCGGGCGCAACTCGCCGAAGCCGCGCCGAAGGTCGAGTACGTCGACCGGTACGTGGCCGCCAACGGCGCCAAGGGTTTCCGGCAGGTCGCCAAGCTCCTGCGGGCCAACGAACACGAGTTCCGGGCGTTCCTGCAAGAGGAGAAGGTCATGTACCGCCTGGGCGGGGAGTGGACCGCCTACCAGAGCCACATTGACGCGGGCCGCTTCGTGGTGCGGTCGGGCGTGGCCACGGCCACCGAGCACGCCTTCAACGTCACGAAGTTCACCCCGAAGGGGGTGGAGTGGGTCGCGGGGCTTTGGGGCAGGCATCAGGCGCGGAAGGCGCAGGGGGCAGCATCCCAATGAGCACGATCGTGATGGCGGCCTGCTGGCCGCTCCAGGGCATGTCCGCTGCCCAGAAGTCGGTGCTGATCTCGCTGGCCGACCAAGCCAACGACGATGGGGTGTGCTGGCCGTCCGTGGCGACGATCGCCAAGCGCACGTGCCTGTCCGAGCGATCGGTGCAGGAGGCGATTTCCTGGCTGCAGGCCGTGGGCGCGGTGTTCCGTGAGTACCGTGTGAACTCCAGCACCAGCTACACGGTGACGCCTGCGAGCTACAAGCCGGGGGCAGCGCCTGCGAAGCGCAAACGCTCGGGTGCAGATGGCGCACCGGGTGCAAATAGCGCACCCCCCGCAGCAGGCGCACCCGGTGCAGATGGCGCACCCCCTCCCGCAGATGGCGCACCAGGGGGTGCAGATGGCGCACCTCAACCCCCGCAGGAGGCGCACCCCACCGGTGCGCCAGGCGCACCCAAATCATCATTGAACCGTAAAAGGAACCAACAGAGAACCGCCAAGGAACCATTCCCGCCGGCTGCGCCGCCGGCCCCGCAGGGTGAGGGCGACGATCCGGAGACGGCGCTGCAGAACGCATGCCGGGCGACCTGGACCGCCTACTGCACGGCATTCCTGGCCCGCTACGGCGTGCTGCCCGTGCGGAACGCGCCGGTGAACGCCAACGTGAAGTCGCTGGTGAAGCGGCTGGGCTACGAGGAGGCGCCGCTGGTGGCCGCGTGGTACGTGGTGCACGTGAACGAGGCGTTCGTGGTGAAGAACTCCCACGGCGTGGGCGTGCTGGTGGCGAGCGCCGAGGGCTACCGCACCCAGTGGGCCCGCGGCCAGGCGGTGACGGGCACGGCGGCGCAGGCCACCGACAAGACCAGCGCCAACGCGGACGCCATCGAGGAGGCGAAGCGCCTTTCGCGGGAGCGTGCAGCGCGTCGTGCCAAGCAGAACGGGGAGGGCGGCAATGATTGACGAAGACGCACGCGACTGGCTCGCGGAGGAGCTGGGCGCCACGATGGAGCTGGCCGGCCAGCAGATCCGTCCCGCCGCGCTGAGCCTGCTGATGGACGATCTGGCGCACCTGCCCAAACCGGTGCTGCAGATGGCCCTGGCGCGCATCCGGGCCGAGCACAGGGGCCTGATCCTCACCGGCACGGTGCTGCAGTACGCGGACCACGCCCTGGGCCGCCTGCTGCCCGCCGAGGCCTACGCCCTGGCCATGTCCGGCCAGGACGAGCGCTGCACCGTGGTCTGGAACAACGAGATCGCGGAGGCCTGGGGGCTGGCAGCGCCGCTGCTCGCCGTCGGCGACAAGTTCGGTGCGCGGCAGGCCTTCATGGAGGCGTACGCACGCATCACCGGTGAGGCCCGAGCCATGCGGAAGCGGCCGCAGCTGCAGGTGAGCCTGGGCTACGACGCCGAGGGTCGAACCCGGGCCGTGCAGGAAGCCATCGCCGCCGGCCGCCTCCCTGGTGGGCTGGAGACGCTGCCCGACGACGTGCGCGAGCAGCTGGCCCTGCCCGCGCCGCGCGCCGCGCTCGCACTCCCAGCCCCCGAGGTGCACGCCGACAGCCCGGCCAAGGCGCAGGCGCTGGAGAGGTTGCAGACGCTGCGCGCGCTGCTGACCCGCGGCATGCCCCGGGCCCAGCGCCTCCTCAAGGTGCGAGCGTGGCAGGACCGCCGGCGCACCCGTTCGCTCAAGGCCGCCGCGCAGCAGCGCGTGGACGCATTCCAGGGGGGCTAGGCCATGATGAAGATGGAATTCACACGCGATGACGTGCTCGCCCGGATCACCGATGGGCCGGTGCGCACGCTCGACCTAGCCGGCTCCCGCAACCACGAGGTGCGCCAGCGCCTGCGTGCCGTGCTTGAGGAGCTGGGTGCTGACGGTCTGATCCGTAGCGTCTACATCGAAGGCATTCCGCACTGGGTGCTCAAGGATTGGGACTTCACCGATGCACTGAAGCTGCAGATCCTCACTAACCGCAGCCGCCGGATGCTCGATGGTTGCCTGGAGTGGCCGGGGTATCTGGACCCCAGGCGCGGCCCAATGGCATGTATCGGGAAGGATGGTGTGCCCACGTCGGTGCGGCGGACCATCTGGCAAATCAAGCGGGGCCCGCTGGGCTACCAGCAGACGGTGCGCGTGGACTGCGAGAACGATCGATGCGTTGAGTACCAGCACATGGTCCTTGGCCGGCGTGAGGACAAGGCCATCGGGAAATCCATTACCCAGCTGCAGCGGGCGCGGATCGCCCGGGCGAAGCAATGCACCGGAAAGCTGGACTGGGAGAAGGTCCGTGCCATTCGCGCCCGCCTCGATGCTGGCGCCACAGACGGGGAACTGGCCCGGGAGTATGGCGTGGCAAAGCCGACGATCGCCGACGTGCGCAAGCACCGGTCATGGCGCGAGGAAGGCGGCATGTTCACCGCGCTGATCGCCCGGAGGACGGCATGAGCAAGATTTTGGGCATCGACCCGGGCATGGACACCGGCCTCGCCACCTTCGAGGCCGGCAAACTGGTGGCGCTAGACACCATCACGCCGCTCGAGCTGGAGCGCACCATCCGCGCGGCCCGGCCGGACTGGGTGATCTACGAGGACTCGCGCCTGCAGAGCCGCGCCTGGAACGCGCACAGCAAGGCCGCGAAGGGCGCGGCGCTTGCCACGGCGCGTGACCTGGGCACCGTGGATGCCTGGTGCCGCTTGATCGACGCCATCTGCGCGGAGCTGGGCATCCCCGCACGAGGCATCAGCCCGGCGGCGAAGGGCCCCAAGCGCGCCGCCGAGAACTTCAAGGCATACACCGGCTGGCAGGGCCGCTGCAACCAGCACGAGCGCGACGCCGCCATGGTCGGATGGACGTTCCGTCAGGCTGCACCCGAGAAGAAGGCGAGGGCGGCATGAGCAGCACGCACGACTACACCAGCCCCCGCTGGGGCCACAACATCACGTTCACCATGGTGAGCGAGGACGGCAAGACGGCATCCGTGGTGGGCCACGGCCAGGGCGTCAAGGTGGGCGACTACCTGATCCTGGCGAACGGTCCGCGCGCCACCACCCGCTACCGGATTGTGAAGCTGAAACGGGCGCGCCCGGCCGACTGCTGGCGCGCGCGCATCGAGTTCGCCCCGCGCGAGGAGGCACCGGCATGCTGACCCGCACCAAGCCCATGAGCCGCGGCACCGTGGGGCTCAAGCGCTCGCGGCTCGCCTCGGCCGCCCGGGGGCTGCCCGCGGCGAAGCCAGATCGTGCGGAGCGCCTGTCAGCGCGCGCACGTGCGGTGATGGAGTCCGCAGTGTTCACGCTCCAACTGAAGGCGCTCCAGGCGCGCCGGCCCGCGCTCGCGCGGACTGTGGCCCATGCGCCTGTGGACCCGCACGCGGTGCCCACCACCATTCCCAAGGAGGAATTGCTCCGCAGCAAGGCCTACCGCCGCATCGTCGCCGCCATGCCCTGCAAGGCCTGTGGCCGCCACGGCCACAGCCAGCATGCCCACGAGAACCAGGGGAAGGGAATGGGTCTCAAGGTGGACGACCGCCGGGGCTTCCCGCTGTGCACGGTGGTTCCCGGCCGCGTGGGCTGCCACGAGCTGTTCGACCAGTACCAGCTGGTGGAGGGTGGCAGGAACGCGCATCGGCTGCTGGGCGAGCGGTGGGCCGCAGAGACGCGCCGAGAGATCGAACACGCGGGCCTGTGGCCCGTCAAGCTGAAACCGTGGAAGGGGGACCAGGATGGAAATGGAAAAGCCTAAGACCGAAGCAGCCCAGGCCAAGCCCCTGACCAGCACCCAACGGGTGTTCGACGCCGTGCGGGATCTTCGGGGGCAGGACCAGATAGCCACCCGGGAAACCGTGGCGGAGCTGACCGAACTCAAGCTGTCCATCGTAGACGACCGTCTGCGCACTCTCGTGGACGACGGGAAGCTCAAGCGCCTGCTGCGCGGTGTTTATGAGCTGGTCGAGGTGTTTCCGCCGAAGCGCCTCATCAGCAAGACGTTGATGCCGAACGGCTACGTGAAGATCGAGATCGGCGACCAGTTGCTGACCCTCTCACCCAGCGAGGACCGCGATCTGGCCCTTCTGCAGGTGGGCTCTGCCACGCAGGGGGCTGTGATCGAATCCAGTCGCCAGCACCTGTTCTTGGCCACCGAACTGGCCGCACGCGTGGAGAAGCTGGAGCGGGCTCTGAAGGCTGCCCGCGCGAGCAAGCCGGAACTGCAGCAGCACCTGTTGCCGATCTGACCCGGCATAGGGTTCGACGCCCCCGCCATGGCCCGGGACACTTCCCGACCATGGCCAAAGAACCGGCAGGGAAGAAGCCTGCACCCCGCAAGACCGTAGCCCCCAAGCCTGCAGCCCCCAAACGGGCCGCGGGCAAAGCCGCGCCTGCAGCGCCGGCATCGGCCAAGCCCGCCGCGAAGAAGGCAACCACGACGCGGTCGGCGAAGCCACCGGCCAAGAAGCAGGCACGCAAGGCTGCCCAGCCTCCGAAGAAAGCCGCTTCGCCGCATGCGGAGCGCGCCCAGCTCGGGCTCACGGCCAAGCAGGAAAAATTCGTGGACGAGTACCTGGTGGACCTGAACGCGACCCAGGCCGCCATCCGGGCCGGCTACAGCCCCGGCACGGCCCGCCAGATGGGCGCGGAGAACCTGTCAAAACCGGACATCCAACTGGCGGTGTCCGAAGCCAGGAAGCGCCAGCAGGCGCGCACCGAGATCACCGCGGACCGTGTTCTGCAGGAGATCGTCAGCGTGGCGCTGGCGGATGCGCGCGAGCTGGTGGAGGTGCGAACCGGCTGCTGCCGCTGCTGCCACGGCGAAGGCCACAAGTACCAGCGGACCGTCGGCGAAATGAACCGCGACCGCGAGGACTGGGTGGAGAAAGGCAAGAACCCCGCCGAGTTCGATGAAGCGGGCGGCATCGGCTTCAACCCCCTGCTGCAGCCCAACCCCGAGTGCCCGCACTGCGGCGGCGATGGTGCCCCGCGCGTGGTGCTGAAGGACACCCGCAAGATCAGCGGCGCAGCTGCGGCCCTTTACGCCGGTGCGAAGCAGACCAAGGAGGGAATCGAGATCAAGATGCACTCCAAGATGGACGCCATCGAGAAGCTGGCGCGGCACCTGGGCGTCTACGAGAAGGACAACCAGCAGAAGGCCGACCCCCTGGCCGCGCTGCTGGCTCGGATCGCGAACGGCAACAGCAACGGGTTCAAGCCCGTGGCGGACGATCCCGAGGCGCCGCCGCCATCAGCCACGAACGGGTTCCAGCCGCGCGAGGACGGAGAGGCCGACGATGGCGGCGCCCCGGTCTAAGCGCGCCGCGGCGCCGGCCGAGCCCGGCACGCTGGACGAGGACGACGACGCCCTGGCGATCAAGCCCGGGCGGGAGGTAGACGCGCAGGTGGGCCATCGCTGGGACAACCGGCGGCGGCCCAAGCGCGGCCCGCACATCGCGGCCCACCCCACCATGATCCCCACCGACGAGGCCGAGCTGGCCCAGTGCCTCATGGATCCGGAATGGCGCCTGTTCTCCGGCTGCCTGTACCAGATCATCGTCAAGGGCGAGAGCGACGACGACGACTCGTTCGTGATGCCGTTCAAGCCGAACCGCGCCCAGAGGCGGTTCATCATGCGGCTCTGGAACCGCAACCTCATCCTCAAGGCGCGGCAGCTCGGGTTCACCACGCTGGTCGCGCTGATGTGGCTGGACCACGCCCTTTTCAATGGCAACCAGCGGTGCGGGATGATCGCGCAGGACCGCGAGACGGCTGAAGCGATCTTCCGCGACAAGGTGGTGTTCGCGTACGACCACCTGCCGGAGGAGATCCGCCAGCGCTTCCCCCTCGCGCGCGCGAGCACCAAGGAGCTGCTGTTCGCCCACAACAACTCCAGCCTGCGCGTGGCCACCTCCGTGCGCGGCGGCACCATCCACCGCCTGCACGTCAGCGAGTTCGGGAAGATCTGCGCCAAGTTCCCGCACAAGGCGGTCGAGGTGGTCACGGGTTCCTTCCAAGCCGTGCCGCTGTCCGGGATCATCGTGGTGGAGAGCACCGCGGAAGGGCAGGACGGCGAGTTCTACCGGATGTGCCAGCGCGCCATGGCGCTGGTCACGGGCGCGGGCAGGCTGACGGCCTCGCAGTACCGCTTCCACTTCTATGCATGGTGGCAGGATCCCGCCTACCGCATGGACCCGGCGGGCGTGGTGGTCAGCCAGGAGCTGCAGGACTACTTCGACGAGATCGAAAGCCTCGTGGGCTGCACGATCGACACCGGGCAGCGAGCCTGGTACGTCGAGAAGCTGAACAACGACTTCGCGGGCGCCGAGGACCAGATGTGGCGGGAGTATCCGTCCACCCCGCAGGAGGCCTTCCAGCAATCCACGAAGGGCAACTACTACGCCAAGGAGCTGATGCTGGTGCGCAAGCGCGGCGGCATCACCACCGTGCCGCTGCTCGACCTGCCGGTGTTCACGTTCTGGGACATCGGCAGCAGCGATGGGACCGCGATCTGGTTCATGCAGTTCTCGCGGATGCAGGACCGCTTCATCGGGTACTACGAGGAGCACGACGAGGACCTGCGCCACTACGCCACTGAGCTGCAGCGCCGCGGCTTCGTCTACGGCGGGCACTTCCTACCTCACGACGCGGATCACAAGCGCCTCGGCGACTACAACAAGTCGGTGAAGGAGCAGCTGCAGGGGCTGCTGCCCGGCCACAAGTTCTTCATCGTCCCGCGCGTCACCGAGCTGATGACCGGCATCTTGACCACGCGCAAGCACTTCAAGTCGGCGTGGTTCGACCTCGAGGGCACGAAGCACGGAGTCGAACGGTTGGCCCACTACAAAAAAAAGTGGAGCCAGGCCGACGCTCGATACCTGGACAACACGCCCGACAAGAGCAACGGGTGCAGCGAAGGCGCAGACGCCTTTCGCCAGTGGGCACAGGCCAAGGAACTGGGCCTGCTCGAACTCATGAGCGACCAGGGCGGCTACGTCGAGGCACCGGTCCCATCCTATTACTGAGCACGACACCATGACCACCAAGACCGACGCAATCGACCCCGTGGACACGCCCGATGGCGATGTGCCCCTATCGCTGGGGGAGTACACGCAGATCCTGGAGGAGATCGACAGCCAGCCCAAGGCCTGGCGTCGGCAGGCCGACAAGGAGATGGACTACGCGGACGGCAACCAGCTGAAGACCGAGCTGCTGCAGGCCCAGCAGGCCCTGGGCATTCCGCCATCCATGGAGAACCTGATCGGCGCCGCGCTCGAGGGCATCCGGGGCTACGAGGAGGCCACGCGCACCGACTGGCGCGTGACGCCCAACGGCCAGCCCGGCGGCCAGGACGTGGCGGACGCGATCAACTTCAAGCTGAACGAAGCGGAGAGAAACGCGCGGGCCGACGATGCGTGCTCGCGGGCGTTCTACCCCCAGATCGGCGTGGGGGTGGGGTGGGTGGAGGTGAGCAAATCGGACGACCCGTTCGGCTACCCCTTCCAGTGCCTGCCGATCAACCGCAATGAGATCCACTGGGACATGAGCGACCCGAGCGACGACCAGCTGCTGCGCACGCGCTGGCTCCGCCGGCAACGTTGGATGCACCCGTCGCGGCTGGTGCGGGTGTTCCCCGATCACAAGGAGCTGATCCGCCGGTTCGGCAAGTCGGGCACGGCGTGGTGGAACGAATACGACGGGTACGACGAGGGCGGGCAGAGCACGGGCCTGAGCCGCGCGGCCGACGTGGCGCGCGAATGGACGATCGCAGAGGACCGCTGGTACAACCCCTTCAACAAGGAGATCTGCGCATCGGAGCTGTGGTACCGGCGCTGGTCCGACGTGATCGTCCTCAAGAGCCCGGACGGACGAGTGGTGGAGTTCGATCGCGCCAACCCCGCGCACGTGCACGCCATCGCGAACAATCTGGTGCAGTTCCGCCGCGCGACCGTGGCCAAGGTGCGCCGCTCCTACTGGCTCGGGCCGCACGTCCTGTTCGATGGCCCCACGCCGTATGCACACCGCTTCTTCCCCTACGTCCCCTTCTGGGGCTTCCGGGAAGACCAGACGAACGTGCCCTTCGGCTACATCCGAAACATGCTCTACCAGCAGGACACGCTGAATTCGGGCAACTCGCGGCTTCGCTGGGGCATGTCTGCTTTCCGCACCGTGCGCACCAAGGGCGCGGTGGCGATGACGGATGACCAGTTCCGGCGAACCATCGGCCGCCTCGACGCCGACGTGGTGCTGGACCCCGCTGCCATGGCGCAGCCGGGCGCGATGTTCGAGGTCGAACGCGACTACCAGATGAATGCCCAGCAGCTGGACATGCTGAACAACGCGCGGCAGGCCATCGAGCGGGTGAACCCCGCGGCCGCAGGTGCATTCTCGGGCCGGCGCGGGACGGCCACCAGCGGCGTGCAGGAAACCACCCAGGTGGAGCAGGCCAACCAGTCTCTGGCACACATGATGGGCAACTTCAAGCGCGGGCGCACCCAGGTGGGCGAGCTGCTGCTGTCCATGCTGGTGCAGGAGATGGGCACCGAGGAGCAGACCATCGTGATCGAGGGCGACGCGGTGCGCGAGGACCGCGTGGTCACGATCAACAAGCCCGAGACGGACGCGGCCGGCTACCCCTACCTGTCCAACGACCTGCAGCGCACCCGCCTGAAGGTGTCGCTGGAGGATGTCCCGAGCACGACCAGCTTCCGGGGCCAGCAGCTGCAGGCCATGTCCGAGACGGTCAAGTCGCTGCCGGCGCAGTACCAGGCCGCTGCCATGCCGTTCATGGCTTCGCTCATGGACGTGCCGTTCAAGCGCGAGCTGGTGGAAGCGCTGCGCGCGGCCAGCTCCCAGGAGACGCCCGAGCAGGTGGAGCAGCGCATCAAGCAGGAGGTGCAGCGCGCGCTCAAGGAGGCCGGCCACGAGCTCAAGGCGCGCGAGCTGGACATGAAGGCGCCGCTGATCGAGGCCCAGGTGAAGCAGGCCATGGCGCAGGCGGTGCAGATCGGCGTGCAGGCCGCCTTCAGCGCGATGCAGGGCGGGGCGCAGGTCGCGCAGATGCCCATGATCGCGCCGATCGCGGACAAGATCATGCAGGGCGCAGGCTACCAGGCCCCGAGCCCGGGCGGGGACGACCCGAATTTCCCCGTGCCCGCGCAGACCGCGGCGATGAACATCAAGAGCCCGTACATCCAGGGCCAGGGCCCGGAGGCGGTGGCAGGTGCTGCAGACGTGCGGGAGAACACGAGCCCGGCTTTCCCACCGGTACCGCAGCAGGCAAGCAGAGGGGAGCGCGGCATCGAGACGCCATCCCCCGCCGACAACCTGCCGGCCTGACCGGCATAGGAGTTCGCCATTGCGCCGCCTGCCGGCGCAATGGTGGCTCCCCGTCATGGCAAGGGGCTCGCGGCCAGCCACCGCACCGTCCTGGAGACCTTCGATGCATTCCACTCGTCGCTCGCTTCTGTTCGTCCTCGCAGCTTCGGCCTGCGTGGCCGCCGCTTCCGCATTCAGCTCGGCCACCGTGGCGGCCCGCGGTGCCGCAGGCGCCGTGCGCGCTTTTGCCCTGGCCACCGCCGCCGACGTGCTGGGCTGTCTGCGCCTGTTCGCCGACCCGAAGCTCCAGGTGCAGGCGATGCCGCCCGCACGACAGGGGCTCACCGCGCGCGAGCGCCGCGACCTGAATGACATCCCGACGATGCGCCCCACGGTCAGCCCACGATGGCGCATGGTGCCGTCCACCTGAGCCGGCGCGCGGCATGACCGCGCATGCTGCTGACAGGCCCGCCGCGCGCGGGCTTTTTCATGGGTGCCCGGTATAGGGCATAGCGAAAACACCGCCTCTTCCGACACTGATACCCAAGCAGAACGCGCGAGCGGGACGCGATGCCCGGAGCGTGCATGCGCACCGGATCCATGAGCAGATGGCGCGGCCTCGGCCGCTCCGGATTGCTGGCCCCTTGCGGCCACGGCGACATGTGGCGGGACAGGCATGACGACATCACACGAGAGTTTCTACGACGGCATCGACGGCGCACTGACGCCGGAGCAGGCCCTCCAGGCATTGGCCTTGGAGGGCACGGGCGATACCAGCACCGCAACGGTGCCGGATGCAGGTGGCGCGCCCACGACCACCACTGCGACGGAAGAAAAAGGCGAGGCCGGAGCCGGCACCGACAACGAACAGAAGCAGCCCGCCCAGGGTAAGGCTGACGACGGCAAGACCGTGGATGTCAGCGCAACGGAAGTGGACGAGTCGCAGATCGACCCGTCCAAGGCCGTGGTGCTGGCGAAGGATGGCAAACACACCATCCCCTACGCGAAGCTGGAGGAGGCCCGCAAGGGCGAGCAGCAGTGGAAGGCCGCCGCAGAAACCGCCCAGCAACAGCTGGCCGAGCTGCAGGCGCAGGCGCAGGCCCGGGCAGACGCCGGCCAGGCCCCGACCAAGACCGACAACATGGCCGCCACTGCAGCGGCGGCCATCGAGGCGGGCGCGGACGCGGACCTGTTCGGAGACTTCTCCGAGGCCGCGCTGAAGGCTGGCATCGAGAAGCTGGTGGCCCAGCAGGTGGCGACCCAGGTCCAGGCCCACGTGGCCAAGGCCGTGGAGCCCCTGCAGGCCAAGCACCAGCAGGACGCGGCCAGCGCCCACTACGACGCCATCTACAAGGCGCACCCCAATGCCGACTCCATCGCCCAGAGCGCGGAGTTCAAGGCGTGGGTGGACTCGCAGCCCAGCGTGGTCCGCAACGCCTATTGGGGCCTGTTCGACGGCAAGACCGGTGGCACCGCCGCCGAGATTGTCGAGGTGTTCGACGCATACAAGGCGGCGACCACGAAGCCTTCGTCTCAACCAGCTGCAGCCGACCCCAAGGCCGCAGCGCAAGCCGCCCTGGCAAAAGCCAAGGCTGATCCCCCCTCCAGTCTCTCCAGCATCCCTGGCGGGCACGCGGCGGGAGCGTCGGCCTTGGACGCCACGGCGGACATGAGCGGCCTCGAGATGCTGCAGGCGACCGCGAACATGACGCCGGCGCAGATCGAGGCCTGGCTGAACAAGCAGATTTAAGGAGGTTGCCGTGAGCACCACCAAGACCAATGTGCCTTCCGGCGCGCAGGGCGCCATGATCCAGCAGGCCGTGGGCGTATTCCACACCTGCAGCCAGCGCAACACCCAAATGCGCCACCTGACGGGTTCGATGCCCAAGATCGACGCGGCCATCGCGGCGACCAAGGGCAACCAGTCGAAGACCACCATGCCCATCGTTCGTGCGGAAAACCTCACGAAAAACAAGGGCGAGGAGGTGACTTTCCACCTGGACAACCCCATCGGCGCGTACCCGATCATGGGCAGCGAGCATGCCGAGGGCCGCGGCACCGGCATGTCCTATTCCGAGGACAAGCTGCGGGTGAACCAGGCGCGGTTCCCGATCGACATGGGCAACACCATGACGCAGATCCGCAGCCCGTTCGACATGCGTCGCTTCGGCCGCCCGAAAGCTCAGCGCCTGATGGACGCCTACATCGACCAGTCGATTCTGGTGCACCTGGCCGGCGCCCGGGGCTACCACGATCACAAGATCGAATGGACCGTGCCCGTGGACACGCACCCGAAGTTCGCCGACATCATGGTGAACCGGGTGAAGGCTCCCACGCGCAACCGCCACCTGGTGGCGGGGAGCGGTTCGGTGGGCGAGCTGCGGGCGAATTCTGGCGAGATGGTGATCGCCACGACGGACGGCCTCTCCATGGACGTGGTGGACTCCCTGCGGCAGTGGGGTGACTCCATCGCGCTGCCGCCGCCCCCGGTGGAGTTCGACAACGACCAAGCCGCGACGGACAGTCCCATCCGCGTGCTGCTGGCCGGCCCGGGCCAGTTCAGCCAGTTCGCCACGGACCCCGCGTTCCGCGCGTTCCAGGCCAACGCCCACGCACGTGCCCGTCTCGCCAAGGACCACCCGCTGTTCCTCGGCGATGCCGGGCTGTGGAACGGCATCCTGGTCCTGAAGAACCCGAAGCCGATCCGCTTCTACGCGGGCGACACGGTCAAGTACTGCGCCGACTACGCGAGCGAACAGGAATCGTCGTGCGTGGTGCCTGCCTCGTTCGGCACCGGCTTCGCCGTGGAGCGTGCGCTGCTGCTGGGCGGTCAGGCGTTGGCCCAGGCCTTCGGTGCTTCGGAGCACTCGGGCATCCCGTTCTTCTGGAGCGAGGAGAAGGGCGATCACGGCGACAAGATGGAAATCCTGATCGGCGCCATCCTGGGGATGTCCAAGATCCGCTTCGCGGTGGATCACGGCGACCACAAGGAATACACCGACCACGGCGTGACCGTCCTCGACACCGCCGTGAAGATCATGAAGCCGCGCTTCTGATGACCCGCGGGGCCGGCGCCGCGAGGTGCCCGGCCCTGGCCCCATCCCCATCACCTTGGAGGCCAAGATGGCAACCATCCTCAAGAAATTCATCGGCGATCACCAGTTCGGTGGCTTCACCCCCTACGGCAACGTCACGGTGCTGCGCGCCACGCTGCAGACCCTCGCGAACGGCTCCGTGCTCAACGCCAACTCCACCGCGCCCCTGGCCGTGAACGATGTCGTGGTGCTGCAGACCCTGCCCCAGGGCTTCGATCTGCATGACCTGCAGATCATCATCTCCGACCACTTCGGCGCGGGCGTGACCGGCTCCGTCGGCTTCCTCTACATCGACGGTGTGGACGACGCCACGGCCCCCCAGGACGCGGCCTACTTCGGCGCCGGGCTGGTGCTCAGCGCAGCAGCCCGCCTGCGCACCTCCAGCTCCAAGGCTCCGGTGAAGCTCGCCAAGGAAGCCTACCTGGTGCTCACGATCACGGGCGCCGCCGTGGCGGAAGTCGGCCGCGCCGATTTCATCGTGACCGGCGAGCGCATCGGGCCGAAGTAATCGACCCACGCAGACCGAAGGCCGGGGCCACGCGCCCCGGCTTTTCCCCATACCCCCAGGAGCCTGACATGAGCCAGACCCAGGACGTTGCCGTGACCTACATCGGCAACGACGACCCATTCAAAGACCGCCTCTACCGTTCCGGCCTCACGTTCGCGCGCGGCCAGACGCGCTTGGTGCCCGAAACGCTGGCGGCGCGCTTCCTTCAGCACACCGACGTGTTCAAGGGGGCGGATGCAGTGGCCGCCGAGGAGGCCGCCCAGAAAGGCGACGCCGCCAAGCAGGCCGACGACACCCAGCAGCAGTTGGACGATGGCAAGAAGCGGGAAGACCTGCAACGCGAGCGGGATGATGCCCGCTTCGCACTGCTGGACTCCCTCGAATCCATGGACAAGCAGGCGCTCCTCGTGTTCGCGGCCGACAAGTTCGGCCAGAAGCTGCACCCCAACACCGGCGAGACCAAGCTGCGCGACATGGTGAAGGGCTTCGTGGACCAGTACGGGATGCCATGAAGCTGGAAGACCTGATTCGCCGCTTCCGCACCCTCGCCAAGGACAAGGTGGAACCCTACCTGTTCGAGAACGAGGACGTGGTCGACTGGCTCAACGATGCGCAGGCCCAGGCCTGCATTCGTCGTCGGCTCATCCGGGAGGACGCGCTGCCCGCCGTGTGCCGCATTGAGCTGGCCGCGGGGAAGCACACGTACCCCCTGCATGCGTCCGTCTTCGAGATCATCCATCTGCAGGCCCGGCGCGCGAGTGACAGCCAGCCGCGGCCCATGACCATCGTGACGCGGGAATGGCTGGAAGCCGAGGTGCCGGGCTGGCGCGACCGCGACTACCCCAGCGATTGGGTCATCCAAGACGACACCACGTTGCGCGTGGTGGGCCGCGTGGAGAACGGCGAGGTGCTGGAGCTGGAGTGCTACCGCCTTCCGCTGAAGCCCTTCGACGTGGGCAACGACACCGCCAAGCCCGAGATCCACGAGGCGCACCACGAGCACCTGATCCAGTGGGCCCTTCACCGGGCGTTCAGCGTGCCTGACACCGAGAGCTTCGACCCCGACCGTGCCGTGCTGGCCGAACGCGCATTCACGGCCTACTTCGGCCCGATGCCGGATGCGGACCTCCGACGCGACACGCGCGCCGACGTGCAGCACTTCAACCGCGGGGTGCTGCCGTGACCGATACCGGAACCATGCACATCGACCTGCGTGTGGGCGATTCCCTGCGTGTCGGTGATTCGGTCATCACGCTGGCCAAGAAGGACGGACAGCGCGCGCGCCTCACGGTGACGGCCCCGCGCAGCACGCCCGTCATCCGCCCCAACCAACAACCCAGCGCGCAGGAGTGCGCTTCTTCGCCCATTGCGGGCAAGGAGCACACCCATGGCAAACACCCTCTATGACTTCGCGCGCCAGCGCTTCCTCGAGGCCCAGATCAACTGGATGACCGACACCGTGAAGGTGCTGCTGGTCGACACGGGCGCCTACACGCCGCAAACCGCCGTCCACCAGTACCTGGCCGACATCCCGGTTTCCTCGCGCGTGGCCGGGCCCGTGACGCTCACGGCCAAGAGCACGGCCGGCGGCGCGGCCGACGGGGCGGACGTGACCTTCACCAGCGTCTCGGGCCCTTCCATCGAGGCCATCGTCATCTACGTGGACACCGGCACCGAAGCCACCAGCCCGCTCATCGCGTACATCGACACGGCCACCGGCCTGCCCATCACCCCGAACGGCGGCGACATCATCGTCACCTGGGACAACGGCACGAACAAAATCTTCAAGGTCTGACCCCGCCGATGACCACCAAGCCCCCCACCCAGGTGGCCGGGGTCACGGGCATCGCACCGGCGCCGGTGACGATGAACGAGATCCCGGCATCCGCCATCGACTGGAAGGCCGTGGCGAGCCTGCCGCCGTTCCAGATGTTCGCGGGCGAGCGCAGCCGTAACACCAGCGGAAAGGATTCCATGGAACATGCCCTGGACTTCGTGAAAGCCAAGGGCAGCGGCGCGGACGTGCTCCAGGCCTACGAGGACTGGCACGCGGCCAAGGGCTACTGGCCGAACGAGGACGCCTACGGGCGGGCGCGCTGATGCCGATCAAGCTCTACCGCAGCGACCAGGTGGGCGCGCCCGCGCTCAGCGGCACGAACGGCACGTTGATCGCGGTGCTGGACGCATGCCTCGTGAATGGCTTCGGCCAAGTCAACGTCGCCACGCTCACACGCGTGGGCAACGTCGTCACGGCGGGGTTCATCGCGCCGCACAACCTGAACACCTACGACTGGGCGACCCTCGCCGGGGCTGACCAGGCCGGCTACAACGGTGAGCACCAGGTGACGCGCGTGGACGCGCTCACGCTGACGTTCGAGGTGCAGGGCGACCCGGTGACGCCCGGTACCGGCACGATCACCATGCGACGGGCTCCCGCGGGCTTCGCGAAGCCGTTCGCGGCCACCAACAAAGCGGTGTACCAGTCCACCGACCCCAGCTCCCGTCGACACTTCTTCCGCGTGGTGGACGACGGTACCAGCGGCCTCGGCGCGCGCGCGGCGCGGATCAGGGGCTTCGAGACCATGGCGGGTGTGGACGATGGCGCGCTGCCGTTCCCGCCGGGGCACCTGTTCCCGAACGATGGGTTTTGGCTCAACAAGTCGAACTTCCTGGATGCCTACGCGCGGGCATGGATCGTCGTGTCGGACGGCAAGACCGTCTACCTCATGATCAGCGGCGGCCGCGGGCCCGCAGACTTCACGGATGACAGCTACGCACAGCTGAACGCCTTCGGCGAGTATTCGACTTTCGTGCCAGATGCCTACGCATCGTTCGTGTCGGGCATGGAGGGGGAGGACCAGAACTCCTCGAACTGTGGGGTGCTGCGCTCCGCGGGCACCACGACCCCCAGCCCGCAGGATCGAAACTGCCCGGTCGCCGTGGCCCGGATGTTCAACGCGGCGCCCGGGTCGTACTACGCCGTGGCACACATCGGCCACGGGATGAACTCGCCCTACGTCATTGGCGAGCGCGTGGCGATCCCGTACCCCAACCTTCCGGACAACCGGTACTACCTGACGCCCGTGCTCATGTACGACCCCGGCGGGTACCTCAGGGCGCAGCTGCCCGGGGCCTATGAATCTCTCCATGGCCGCACCCACACGCAGGGCCGCATGCTCGAGAACGTGAACGTGGTCGGCAAGGAGAAGCATCGGTTCGTGTACCTGGGCGGCCGGGGCGGCAGCACCAGCTACCTCGGCGGCATCTTCGTCGACCTGACAGGCCCATGGGAGGTGTCCTGATGCCGGTGAAACTCTTCCACAGCGCCCAGGTGGGCGCGCCGACCCTCACGGGCCAGATAGGGAGCCTGGTCGCGCTGCTGACCGCGTGCCTGGTAGACGGGTACCCCACGATCACGGTCACATCGGTCACGCGCGACGGCGGGGTGGTGACGGTGGTGACGGAGTCCGCGCACGGCTTCAACACCGGGGACTACGCGCGGATCGCGGGTGCATCCGAGGCGGCCTACAACATCGAGACGCTGGTCACGCGCGTGAACGCGACGACGTTCACCTTCGCGGTGACGGGCTCTCCCGCCACACCGGCTACGGGTACCGTGACCGTCCGCCGCACCTCGGCCGGCTGGGAGCGCGCTTTCACGGGCGAGAACAAGGCGGTGTACCGGGCGAAGTCGGGGCTGCGCCACTACCTGCGCGTGGTGGACGACGCCAGTTCCGCCGGCGGCGCGCGCGAGGCGCAGCTGCAGGGCTTCCGGACCATGAGCAGCGTGGATGCCGGTGAAGAGCGTTTCCCCAGCACGGCCCAGAAGGCGGCGCTCTACGCTTACAAGTCCAGCGGCTCCGATGCCAGTTCGCGGCCCTGGGTGCTGATCGCGGACGAGCGGTTTTTCTACCTGGGCATCCAGGAAGCCGACTCGCCGACGAACAAGCTGTGGTACGGCGGCGGTTTCCCCTACTGGTACACCTTCGGCGAGCTGGTGGGAACGACCCGCGAGGTGGACCAGTACGCTACCGTGTTGGGCGGCATGGCTGACTCCAACCGCCTGAACGAGAGCGTGTGGAATGGGGCCTTCTTCCCCATCCGCCGCAACTCCGCCGAGGGCAATTCGGCATCCGGGTACACGCTGCGCGGGGTCGATGAGCTGGAGGGCGCGCCACTGCAGTACAACCTCTGGGGCCATGGGTGGGACCAGAACTGCCTGGGTGTGGCTGGGTGCCTGACCTACCCCCACCGAACGGACAACGGGTTCTACCTGGCACCGGTGCGCATGGCGCAGCAGAACACTATCCGCGCCGCCATGCCCGGGCTCTACGAGTCCCTGCATGGCACCGCAGGCGGCCTGGTGACCAACTGGTCCGAGTTCAACGGGTCCATCGTCGGGCTGGAAGGGCGGCGGCTCATTTGCTTCCACGCCCGATGCTACGACCAGATCGGGCTGCTGGGATTCGACGTGACGGGGCCCTGGCGCTGATGGCTGCGCACCGGTACTGGCGGCTCAGGAACCTGGCCACCTCCTACTTCACCTGCACCGAGCTGCAGATGCGCGAGGTGGCGGGCGGCCCCAACGTCGTTGGCGGCGGAACGCCCATCGCTTCATCCGTCTACCAGGGAACCTACCTGACTGCGCGCGCTTTCGACGGCAACACCGGCATGCCCGAGTGGCATTCCGATGGCGCGGGCGCCGGCAACAACTGGCTGGGCTACGACTTCGGTGCCGGCAACGCCAAGGACATCGTGCAGATCGTCTACTCGCAGCGCAGCGAGGCCTCGTGGTCCCCCAACAGCTGGGCGTTCGAGTACAGCGATGACGGCTCCGACTGGACCACGGCCCGGGTGGGCTCGGGTTCTTTCCCCGCCGACAGCACCACCGTCCTGGACGTGTTCCAGCTGGACCCGTCGCAGGTCAAGAACCGCCTGTTCCCTCCAGCGTTCCTGGCATACACGCGGCCTTCGCCGGGCACGCCTGCGCAGCCGGTGTTCAATCCGGACTCCCAGTACCGGGAGCGGCCGGGGCTGCAGTTCGTCGGCATGATGGGGCTCAACCCGGTCTACAAGCTCGCGGGCTCCACTACCTCCCTGGGTGATCCCGTGCCGCGGCGCGTGCGCCTCTACAACCAGCGCGACGGGCGGCTGGCGCGGGAGCAGATCACGGCGGAGGATGGCGCTTTCGAGTTCACCCACATCGAGCAAGGCCCGTGGCAGGTGGTGGGCGTGGATGACACGGGCGCGCAGAACGGCGTCATCTACACCCACGTGCTGGCCGTGCTGATGTAGGGGCCGCCGATGGCACTCCCACCAGGCGGGCGGATCATCCTCGCGTTCGGCGTGCCGGGCGCGCCACCCGCGGGCGATAGGGTCGGGCTCGACTTCGCCCCGCGGCCGCGGCAAGACCCGTTCTACGTCGGCCTGAGCGACCAGGGCGGCATGGGCGCGCCTGGGGTGCGCTTCAAGTCGCGGCTGATCCAGCACGCGACGGCCGGCGCCGGGGGCGGCGTGGGGATGCCCGGCATCGAGAAAGAGGCCCAGCGCATCACGGCAGCCGGCTGGCTGTCGGGCGCCGTGCCCGCTCCGACCTATGTGCGGTGGCGCCGGTTCATCACCCCCGCCAGCTGGGCCGCCAACGACACCCCGCCCGTGCCGTCCCTGCGCCTGGCGGGCGGCTACCAGCCGGCCCCTGGCTCCCACATCACGTTGAACTTCGCCGAGCCGCTGGCGCCTCCGCCTGGTTCGTCGGTGGTGCTGGAATTCGGCGCGGTAGGCTACGGGCGTGTTCTCGGTGCGACCGTGGGCATGGCCGGCGGCGTGGGCGAACCCGGGGTGTTCAAGCCCCAGCAGGTCCGCCCGGCCGGCATCCCGTCCGCGGCGGTGGTGGGCGCGCCATTCGTTGAGGGGAGCATTCGCAACGTGCGGCCCCAAGGCGTGGCAACCGTCGCGCCGAGCCGCCCGACCGTGCGCAATTCGGCCGTGCCGCTACGCCCAGCGGGTTTCGACGCACATGCGGCGGGCGAGCCGCGAGTGTGGAACTGGTGTCAGTACGTACCGGTCGGCGGCTTCTACGCGGCGCTGTTCGGCACTGCCTACGTGCAGGGTGGGGTGAAGACCGTGCTGCTGGACGGGCTCGCCAGCGCGGCCTACGGCACGGTCAACGTCATCAACACCACCGCGAACCGGTCCGTGGCGCCGCGAGGCATCGAGCCGCCGGGGATCCCGACGCCCAACGTCTCGCCGCGCTTCGTGCTCCCGCAGGGACTGTTCGCGGCAGGCATGGGCACGCCCCTGGTGCAGCCCAATCCCCACCCGGCCGGCTGGGGCTCGGCGCTCTATGGCACGCCGCGGATCTACTACCGGACGCGGTTCCTGCGACCGGCGGGTATCGACGCCTACGCGCCAGGCTACCCACGGGTGGGCGACTGGGCGCAGCGCATCCTTCACGCCGCGTCACCCGTCACCGCCGTGTTCGGTGATACCGCCGTCCGGCTCAAGAACCTGCGGACCCGCCCGGCTGGCTTCACGGGCATGGAGGTGTCGCCCTGGGCCGAGGTGCGCAACCTCAATCGGTGGGTGCGCGCCGCCGGCATCGCGCCGGCCGCCGTGGGCGCGCCCGCAGGGCGCAATGCCACGCCTTCGTTCGCGCCGCCGGGATTCATCGCCACGCGGTTCGGCGCGGCAGGTGTGGGTGCGAGGATTCGATATGTCACGCCCACAGGGGTCACGCTGCCCGTGGCGCAGGTGGCCGGGCCGTCCCTGTGGAAGACGCCCGACTTCAAGCCGGATGGTATCGAGGCGCCCGCAGTTCCACCGCCAGCGGTCACGAACGGACGCCGGTACCTGCTGGGGCAGGGTGCAGCGATGGCGCGGCACGGCACACCCACGGTGGGGTTCGCCTACCGATGGATCGCGCCCGAGGGGCTTGCAGCCTTCCAGCCCGGTGTCGGCCGCATCGACCACGGCAACCGCGAGCTGCTGGTGGCCGGGTTCAGCGACAACGCCTACGGTACGGGCTGGGCCAGCTTCGCGCGTCGCGCCCTCGCGCCAGCCGGCTTCCGGACCATCCAGGGCGCGAACCACGCGGTGGCGGGCTCGCGGTTCCTGCGGCCCGACGGCTTCGTGGCCACGCGATGGGGCACGCGGATCATTCCCGAAGCCCGGGTGGTGTACGCGCTCGGTTTCGCCGGGATGGTCGGATGGCCCGCCGTGGCGAACCGGCGCCAGTACCTCGCGCCATCGAGCATCCGCCTGTACGCGGAGCCGCAGCAGCATTTCGGCTCGGCCCGCACGTGGAACCTTCGGCAGCACGTGACCATGTTCCCCGACGTGGACAGCGACCTGAACCCGCCGCGGTGGTCCCAGTGGACGCGGATCGAGAACCGGAACAAGCTGCTCGGCGTCACCGGCACCCTTATGACCCGCTATGGGGCCGTGCAGGTGGACAACAAGGCGCGGCAGATCCTGCCGGCCGGGACGGCGGCGCCTGCGCTGCCGGGGTACCAGCGCGCCGGCATGGTGGCCTACCGCATCCGCGGTCTGCCCCTGCGCGGAATCGAAGCACCGCACCTGAGCACCTGGGCCAACGTGCGCAACGCGGCGCGCCTGGTGCACCCGCCGGGGCTGGACGCGCAGGCCTTCGGCTCGGCCGGTGCCGTGAACCGAACACGCGTGTTCAACCGCATCGGGAATTTCGACGCGGCGGTGCTGGGCTACCCGTTCATCGCACCCCGCGTTCGCTCGCTGGGCATCGAGGCGCGCTACACCATCGCCCCTCCCGTCGTCCCGGTGGCCCGCGTGCAGCTGCGCAGCCGGTACCTGGGCCCGCGCGCCATCGGAAATCCTGAGGTGGGTGCGGCGGCGCTCACCATCCACAAGAGCATCATCACGCCACGGTGGACCCTGCAGAACTTCTACGGCTTCCCCGTGGTGCGCAACGTGACCCCCGAGGTGCGAGGAAAGGGGTACGTGATGGAGCTGTGGGGCGACAACCGCGTGAGGTTGCAGTGGCGGCCGCTGGCGCCGGTAGGCACGAATACGGCGCTGTTCGGACGGACCACCATCGCCGACCGCCGGCGGACGATCTTCCTGGCGGGCTGGAGCAGCATGGCGGTGAGCGACAAGCTGGAGGTGGTGCGCACGGGCACTCCGCCGCTTGCCACCCAGTACATCTGGCTGGACTCCCAGGATCCCAGCGGCGATCCGGAAGCCGGGTTCGGCATCAAGGTGCCCGCCGAGCAGGTGCCTGTCCCGAGCCTGCAGCAACAGGTGGTCTACCCGTCCGGCATGGACACGGTCGGGAACTTCGGTTCGCCGACCGTGACCGCGAACTCCATCCGCGTGGAGCCCGGGTACTTCGACCTGCTGGTGGGGGAGCCTGTCGTGGACTTCTGGCGCCGGACGCTCACGGCGAAGGGGATCGCCTCGACGTCGACGCCGGGCAAGCCGCGATTGAGCCCGCACACGATCTGGGCCGTGGTGGACGCTCCAGAACAGGCCGTGCTGAACCACCCGGAAAGCCGGCAGGAGCTGGTCCGGTCGGAGGTCACATTCGGAAATCCTGCCCTCGAAAACCGGCACCGGATCGTCGCGGCCGCTGGCACGGCGCCGCCCGCCTTCGGGATCACCGATGTGGTGAACCGCCGTCAGTACCTTCGGCCCTCCGGAACCCACTCGGCCCGGTTCGGATGGCTCACCGTTCCGGGCCCCATCCACGTGGAGTTCTTCACGACCATCAGCACCATGGCCATGGGGCAGCCGACAGTCGCGCGCCCACCCCAGCTGGGACCGCAGACCGTGATGGGGCAGGGCTTCGTGGCGGCCACGCTCGGGCAGGCCCGGCTGGAGCTTTTCCACCGTGCCATGCCCGTCCAGGGGTTCGAGGCTACGGCGATGGGGTTTTCGCGGCGGCCCGACGCGCCATTCATGTGGCAGAGCCTGCGCGTGGGCGAGCGGGTTCCGAACGTCGCCGAAGGGTTCGACGCCGCGCGCTTCGGCGCCACGTGGATCTCGCACCGGGTTCGGCAGGTGGCGGTCGAAGGGTTTGATTCCTTCGTCATGGAGTACGACTATCGGGCCTTCGCGCTGCGCATGCGCGTGCGCAACGCCACCGGCACCGAGCGCCCCCGCCAGATCGTGCTGCCGCGCGGCGACCGCATGGAGCTGGTGGGCACGCCCGGCGCGCGGCTCGGCGTGCACTACATCCGCCCGGACGGGAACGCAGACCAATACCGCAAGGGAGCCCCCTCATGAAGACCTTCAAGATGCACCCGTTGGCGGGGATCGACAACGCCTCCACCCACGACGATGCGCTGCAGATCGGCGGCCAGGAGCGGCGCCTGTTTCTGCGCGATGCGGTGAACGTGGACATCAGCGAAAACGGGCGTGCGAGCATGCGGCCCGGGCTGCGCAAGGTGTCGCCGCTGGCACTCTCCAGCCTGTGGCAGAGCCCCCTGCATGGCGACGTGTTTGGGGCGCTGGGCGGCGACTGGGTGAAGGTGGATCCGCTCACCTGGAGCACGCAGCCGCTGGCCGCCATCGGTGGCCCTGACCTCTCGCACCTGGTGCTGAACAACGTGGTGCTGGTGGCTGGCCCGGCGGGCCTGTTCCAGTTCAACGGCCAGGGTGCGCAGCGGTTCACCCTCGATCGCCCGCCCGCGCCCATGGTGGCGGCTGGCGCGGGCTCCCTGGAGCCGGGCGCCTATGGCGTAGCGGTGGCCTGGCTGCGCGGCGCCATGGAATCGCCCCTGTCGCCCATGACCACGTGCACGGTGGGCGCGGCCGGGGCGCTGTCCATCACGCTGCCCCTGTGCCTGGACCAGAGCGTCACGCACGCGCGCCTGTACCTCACCCGGCAGAACGGCGGCGAGCTGGCGCGGGCCGAGGACTACCCCATCGGACTGCTGCAGGTGGAGCTTCCCCTGCTGCCCCAGCTCGGCGCGGCGGCGCAGTTCCAGCACATGGAGCCCATGCCCACCGGGCAGTTCCTGAGCTACTGGCGCGGGCGGCTGGTGACGGCGCGGGCCAACATGCTGCGCTTTTCCGAGGCCATGGCCTACCACCTGCACGACCCGCGGCACGGCTTCGTGCAGCTGCCGCAGCGCATCACGTTCGTGTTCCCGGTCGATGGCGGCCTGTGGGTCGGCCAAGTCGACCACGTCCTGTTCCTGCGGGGCTCCGAGCCGGGCGGCCTGGCGCTCGAGCGCAAGACCAGCAAGGCGCCCGTGCCGGGCAGCGCGGTGGCGATCGATGCGGAGACGGCTGGCGAGCTGTCCGGAGGCGGCCAGGCGGCGCTGGCGTGGCTGGCGGAGAACGGCTACGTGCTCGGCACGCCCGACGGGTCGGTGGTGGAGACGCGGGCAGGGCGCCTGCGCGGCATCACGGGGCAGCGCTCGACCAGCATAGTGTTTGCAAAGCGCCTGACCACTGCCGTAACCTGATCCCTCAATCGGCGCGCAGGAGTGCGCCTTGGCCAACCACCAAGGAGCATTCCATGAACCTGCAGCACGAGATCGCGCGCGAGATCCGCGCCGAGCGCTACGACCTCACGCCCGAAGGGCTGTACCTGCCCCGCCTGGGCGCCATCGCCGCGGGCGAATACTTCGGCCGCGTCAACGGCGGGGCCTGGGAGAAGGAGGGCGACAACCTGATCGTGACCGAGGGCTTCGCGCACATGCTCAACGTGGCGTTCGGCAGCACCGCCAAGCCCGCCGGGTACTACCTGGCCATCTTCTCGGGCAACACGAACCCAGCTGCGAACTGGACCGCCGCGTCTTTCGCCGCCGTCGCCAGCGAGATCGTCAGCCTGACCGAGGGCCACACCGGCGCCACGCGCCCGGCCTGGACCACCGCGAACACCACCACGGGCAGCATCGACAACATGGCAACCGTGGCTACGCTGACCATCGCCACGGCCTCGCAGCTGAACGTGACCGGGGCGGCCCTGCTGACCAGCAACCAGCGCGGCGGCACCACGGGCGCCCTGGTATCGGCATCCCTCTACGCCGCACCGCGCACGTTCCAGAACGGCGACACCTACGACCTCGGCTACCGGCTGAACCTCACCAGCTGACCCGATGCACCAGCCCCGCCCACATGGCACCTTCGGGGCTGCTACCGAGGAGGATGCCGCGGCGGCCGAGCTGCTGGCGCGGCGCCTCACCAACCTCAAGCAGCAGTCCGGTCTGAGCAGCCTGCGCATGGCGCGCACGCTGCCCAGCGGAGCCATTGCCATCGCCCAGGACATGGGCGGGGTGTTCAAGGTCATCATCCAGCCGCGCATCGTGGAGCAGCCCGCGGAGGCCGGCGCCGACGGCCTCGCCAGCAGCTACATCCCCATGATGTTCTCGGGCGCCATCGACCGCGGCACCGCGCTGCATGGAGAGGGTATCCGGGTGCGGCTGACAGCCGAGACGCGCCGGCGGCTGGGCGGCTACGACCCGAAGCGCGCCGCCGCGGTGGCCGACACGCAGGTGCTGCAGCGGTTCGTGATCGAGCTGTCGCAGCGCTTCTTCGAGCTGATGCCGATCCCGCCGCCCGAGACGTACACCTTCACCCAGTACGCGAACCTGCGCCCCACCTGGTACAGCGGGGCGATGGCCGAAGTGGTGCAGATCGTGGGGGGATATGGCCGGCTGGCTCTGAACGAACTGCCGGACACGCCCGTCGAGCGCGCGCGCATGGCGCTACCGCCCGGTGTCACGCGCGCGATCGAGCAGCAGCTGGGGAACCGGCGGTTGCCGGGCTACACCGGTTTCCCGCCGATCGACGGGCAGATCCGCTACGACTACAAGTTCAACGAGACCCACGGTGTGGGCTTCGACACGAAGCAGCGCCCGTGGCTGCTGCGCGTGGGCCCGGCAGGGGTGTACGCCATGCCGCTGCCGCTCATCCCGGCCACGACCACGAAGGCCTTCCGCGAGTTCGTGGAGTACCACGGAGACGACGAGCTGAAATGGGTTCTGGATCGCTTCGGCGGCATGCCCTCGGGGGAGAGCTTCCCGGCGGTCGCGGCGGACTTCCAGGCCTGGCGCCGGGCGGGAGTGATCGTGAAGGTGTGCGACGTGGGCGACTTCTACCAGCACCTGATGTACGGGTCCGCGATGGGCTGGAGCTTCAACAGCCGGGGCTCCGAGGGGTTCAACACCTGCTACGACTTCGAGCCCGAGCGGCGGCAGTGCTCCAGCCTGGCCTACAAGCTCAAGCTGCAGCTGGGAGCGGCCGAGGGTGACGGCAAGCTGCCGCCGTCCTTCGAGGTCAACGACCCGGACGACGCACGGGCACTCAACGCCTACCTGTCCAAGCTCTACGAGGCCCTTCCCGGCGAGCGTGCCCGTTCGCTCGCCATCAGGTACAAGCTGGGACGCACCCCGGTGGCCGAGATCCTAGAGCGCGCCGTGGCCGCGCTCCGCACCGGCGCGAACGTGCAGGCGGAGGTGGACTACTGGGACAACCTGGAGGCGCCGCCCATCGCTACCCACGCCGGCAGCGTGTCGCGCGTGGGGGCAGGGCCGATCGACTGGCAACTGCCCGGGTTCAAGTTCCCGGAGCCCTTCCTGCAAGGGTGCATTTCCTTCGAGGGGCCTGCGCGCCAGCCAGCCGCGTTCGCGGCGCCGCGCGCGGACACGATCCTGGCCGGCTACTACGTCGGCGACTCCCTGAAGGTGGTCAAGTTCTTCAAGGACGATCGAGGGTGGTTCCAGGAGGGGCGGAACAACTACGAGGAGTGCATGACGATCGGCTCCTGGGAGCAGACCGTGACCACGGGCAGCTCCACGCTCATGGGCAATTTCTACACCAGCGACTTCGATGACCGCGAGGCGGCGGCCGACACCACCGAGATCACCCGCATCGTGGGCACCGATCTGGGCTACGACCACACGCCGTTCTTCTCGTTCGATGACTTTTTCTGGCGGCCGGGGACGTTGTGGCGCAACCGGTACATCAAGCATCGGACCAGCACCGAGACCACCCGTGGCTACTCCCGGGCCGTGGCGGTGTGCCTGCCGTACCTCGACCGAAACGCCGTGCTGCACGTGCGCTCGGACAGCCACAGCGGGAAGACCACCAGCGAGGCAACCAGCCTGTTTTCCATCGCCGACCCGTGGACCTACCGGTATTGGACCAACGACTTCATCTGGGCGTGGATCGGAGGTGTGGCCGGGCCGCAGGCCAAGGTGCCGGTGTACCCGAAGGACGGGAATCCGGTGTGGGTGGTGCAGCAGAACTACGCGCCGGGGGTGTGCAGCGATTTCGCTGACCAGGGCCCATGGATTCCAGGGCTGCCGGCGGACTTCACCTGGCTGATCCACCCCAACAAGGGCGAATGGCGCCACAGCGGCGGCGGCGGGCCGCCTTCGGTCAACGAAGGCTCCACGTCCACCACGCAGCCGGGCAGGACCGAGGGGCGCATCAACTTTTCCTCTCTGGGCACACCGCTGACGCTGATGGCGCAGCCCGCGTCAACCTACTTCCTCAAGTCCCCGGACCAGTATGTGGGAGTTTTCTACCGGGACGCCATCAAGGTGGCGGCAGGGGAGTGCGAATACGCCAGCGTCTCCGAGGCCCACCCGTCCCTCCCAGGCGCGCGAGCGTTCCAGGGCTGGTGCCGCCTGGCGGACCACAAGGCCGCCCACCACTTCATAGGGGTCATCAATGGCTAGCTACCGCGACGACACGAACGAAATTGCCGTCGCTCGGGATTCCACCTGGGCGGGCATCAGGACCATCGCCGAGAGCACGGCCCGCATGCGCGACGTGGTGCTGCTGGGGCTGGGGCTCATGACGATCGAGACGGCCATCGGCTCCGATTCGGTGCACGACCGGCTACACACGCTGCTGATCGAGCGCGGACGGGGCTCGGACCAGCTCATGGTCGCCGCCTCGGCGCGCACGCTGGTGGTGGAGCGCGCGCGCGGTGCGGACGCCATCATCGGCCGGACTCGCACGCTGATCGTGGAGGAGGCGGTGGGCTTCGACGCCCTCACGAGCGGCGCCACGCAGGTGGTGGCCGAGCGCGGCCGCGGGTCCGAGACGGTCATCGGGCATCGCACCCACCGCCAGAGCGTGACCGAGGCCGGCAAGGGGCGCGACGTGCTGATCGCCCTCCAGCGGCAGCTGGTGGTGGAAGCCGGCCGCGGCTCCGACATGGTTCTGGGGCGAGCGCACGCGCGCGTGCTGGTGTCCGAGGCGGCCACTGCGGCCGACGCCGTGATCGACACCGCCGTGTCGCGGCCGGTGGTGCTGATCGAGAGCGCGCGCGGCGCCGCGGCGGTGGTGGATCTCCTGCATGCCCGCGAGCTGGTGCAAGACCTCCCGGCCGTGGCTCAGGACGAACTGGTCACGCTGGGAGCGCTGATCGGCCAAGCCTGGACGGCGCACGCCGACAGCTGGGCCATGTCGCGCTACGACCCGTTCGGCTTCACCGGCCTGGCAGTGATCGACGGCGCGGTGTACGCCACCGGCCCGGACGGCGTGTACGCCCTCGATGGCGCCACAGAGCAGATCGCCGCGCAGCTGCGCACGGGGCAGGTGGACATGACGGGCGGGAGCCTGGCCAACCTGGTGGAGTCGCATATCGAATACGAGCTGGCCGGGAAGGCCGTCATGGATGTGACCCTCACCCAGAGCGGCCGCGCTGCCAAGACCTACAGCTACCCGCTCAAGGCCCGGCCCGCCGCCGCGGCGCTGACCAATGCCCGCTTCGAGTTCGGTCGGGGGCTCGCGGGCCGCCACTTCGCCTACACGCTGCGCCTCACCGGCCAGCATGCCTACATCAACGATTGGAACGTGCTGGCCGCGCCCAGCAAAAGGAGTGTCTGATGGCTTACGCAATGGAGACGGCGGTCAACGTCGTCACGCAGAAGATGGCGCAGCTCGATGCGACCGCCAACCAGTACAACTCCATGCTGCAGGGCTCGCTCGCAGCCATGGGGAACGTCAAGATGGCCGACGTGGCGCAGCCGCAGATCATGCAGGCGCCCGCCGTGCCCACGCCTACGATCAACGTGGGGGAGGAGCCCGCGTTTTCGCCCACGCCACTGGTGCTGCCACCCGAGCCCACGGCGCCGAACATCGACGGCCTTCTGGCGAACCTGGACATCGGGGACATGGACAGCATGCCCGCGGCGCCGATCATGCCCGCGCTGGAGCTGCCGGCCGCGCCCGGCATGGCCGCAGTGCCGGTGCCGGTGCGCCCGGCGATCGACACTAGCGTGGACCTGCCGGCGCCGCCGGACATCGCGCTGCCGACCATGGAGGAGCTGGAGCGCATCACGATCCCGGCCTTCGAGTTCCCCCAGCTGGCGGACTTCGACGCGCAGCCCCCCAGCGCGGCCGGCATCACGGTGCCGAACGTGTTCATCAACTGGAGCGAGCCCCGCTACGACTCGCAGCTGCTGGACGAGCTGCAGGCCCAGGTGCGCAGCATGATGGCGGGCGGTACCGGGTTGCCGGCCGCCGTGGAGGAC
Organism: Comamonadaceae bacterium UBA4962; assembly: GCA_002397315.1. Lineage (GTDB taxonomy): Bacteria > Pseudomonadota > Gammaproteobacteria > Burkholderiales > Burkholderiaceae_C > Paracidovorax. The sequence continues at coordinate 144,744 of DHAE01000026.1, read as the reverse complement.
GCGCTGTTCGCGCGTGCACGGGAGCGCGACAGCGCCGAGACCGCGCGCGCGGTGCAGGAGGCCGTCGATACCTGGGCGAGCCGGGGCTTTTCGATGCCGCCCGGCATGCTGGCCAAGCAGGCCAACGTGATCCGCGAGCAGGGGCGCCTCAAGGCGGCCGAGCTGAACCGCGACATCCTGACCCAGGCCGCGACGTGGGAGATCGAGAACCTGCGCTTCGCCGTCGGCCAGGGCATGGCGCTCGAGCAGCTGACGGTGAACCTCTACACCAACGCCACCCAGCGCATGTTTGAGGCGGCGCGGTTCCAGGCCGAATCGCAGATCAACGTCTTCAACGCGCAGATCGGCCTGTTCAACGCCCAGAACTCCGCGTTCCAGACGCTGGCGCAGGTCTATCGCACCCGCCTGGACGGCGCCCTGGCCAAGCTGCAGGCGTACAAGGCCGCCATCGACGCCCAGGTGGCCATAGGGCAGATCAACACCCAGCGGGTGGAGGTCTACAAGGCGAAGTTGTCCGCTGTGCAGGCTTCGGTGGAGGTGTTCACAGCGATGATGCGTGGCGCCCAGGTGAAGGCCGACGTGATCAAGAACCAGTTCGACGCCTACCGTGCGGACGTGCAGGCCTACGCCGAGCAGATCGGGGCCGAGAAGGTGAAGTTCGACGCCTACAAGGCCCAGGTGGATGGGGAGGTGGCCAAGGCCGGCGTGTTCGATACCCAGGCCAAGGCCTACGCCTCGACCATCCAGGCGATCGCCAGCAAGGCGGACATCAAGGCCAAGGGCGCACAGATCCGCATGGAGGCAGCGCGCGTGCACGTGCAGAAGTACGTCGCCGACCAAGACGCCTACAAGGCGAACCTGCAGGCGAACCTCAACGCAGTGCAGTACGCCACCCAGGTGTTCCAGGCCCGTGTGGACGGTTGGCGCGCGGCCTCACAGGCCAGCATCTCCGAATCGGAGGTGCACGCCCGTTTCGCGGACATGAACAGCCGGACCAACATCGCGTTCTCGGAAATGCAGATCAGCCAGTACCAGGCCAATATCCAGAAGGCGGGCCAGCAGGCCAACATCGCCCTGGAGGCGGCCAAGGCCATGGGGCAATACGCCGCGCAGCTCGCGGCCGGCGCCATGTCCGCGCTGCACGTGTCGGCCAGCGTCGGCGGTACCGGAAACCAGACCGAAACTTGGTCCACCACCAACTCGACGGGCACCAATACGAACCACAACTACAGCTATGGCGTCGGGGGATAATTCAAGGGCACTGCACCATCCCTCCTGTCTGGATGCAGGTACTACCGCTTGGGCCTGTCATCGTTGTTCCATTGCCGTGCTGCTGGTAGACGCCGCCAAGGTTGTCGTGGCAAACCCCGCCACCGCAATGAGTAATCACGGACGGTGCCGGCGGCGGGGTGGGCATCGCGGTGTTTTTTCGCCGGGGTGGGAGTGACGATGCTGGGCCCGTCAACGTGCTGCGAACGCCCGCATTGCGTTCCGCCAGCCGCTCCGCATACCCCTTGTGAGGGGGCGCTTTTGGCTGGGCCGCCGCTGCCGTCGCGCGGCGCTCCGCCTCGACGCGCTCCCTTTCTTCCTCGCGCGCCCTGCGCTCTTCCTTGGTCATCTGTGCTTCGTGTGCCTGCTCACGCTCCTGCATCTTCTCCTCGAAGGTGCGCCTGCGCTCCAGCTGCTGACCAGTCTGGCTGGTGCTGCAAGGAGCGTCCGAGTAGATCGTCTTACCTGCCGCGTCCTGGCATTTGAATACCTGGGCTGATGCTGCACACGCAGCAAAAAGCACCGCCAGCGCGGCGGTCGTTCGAAGACTGGACATGTAGGGCTCCCTCCTGGCCGGAATGTAGCACCAGGGTGGCAATGCGTCAGAACGGGGCGCGCGAGACGGCCACGGCCACCGGTCCGAGCCCGGAGTAGATGAGCTTGTCCGTTGCCCGCTCCCGGACCTCAAACCACTCCGGGTGCCGCTCCTTGATCACGTAGCCGTCGACCGGCAGCGGCAGCAGCACCTGCTCCGGCACGCCGAACCAGGCGGGTAAGTGGAGCAGGGTGGGGTGGTCATTCGGGGGGTTGCCAAGCCAGCGGGTCGATGAAGTCATCATGGTCGTCCTCGAAGGGGTCGTAGGGTCGGGCGGCCGCGGCGGCGACCATGCGCTGGATGAAGGGCCGCGCGTCGGCGGGGTCGAGTGCGCACATCCATGACTGCCGCTGCCACAGAGGCGACGACTTCTTCGTCTGCCGGCCGCCGTCCTCGCGCCCCACCAGATGCATCACCCCCTCGACGTGGCGCAGGCGCGCCCAGTGGAGGGAGCGCAGCAGGGGCTTGCCACCGGCGGCCTCGAGCAGGTGGGCCTCCCACCTGGGCCCGTAGTCGTCCAGCGGCGCCTGCTTGTACTGGAGCCAGCCGCGCACGGGCTGCCGCTCAAGCAACTCCCGGGCGGGGGTCCGCTTGCCACTGCTGCGAAGGACGTAGATATGGATGAACACTGTTTAAATATACAGTTCTTGTTCGGCCTCGGGAACTGCTCGGCCGCCTCGCGGTTCTGCCGGGCACCCAGGGAAATTGGGGCTTGCCATTGGCCCGCCGTGTCCCCGTGCTGCAAAAGTTGGAGCATGGAAAGTGCGCGCGATCCGACAGACGGCGCCCGGCCCGAGGCGCATGCTGTGCGCATGTGCAATCGCTACAAGCCGCCACCAAACGTCAGGGACATCGAGCTCACCTGGGAGATCTCCCGAAAGCACCCTGGCGACGGGCGCTGGTGGGACGAAGTGCTGCACCCGCGCGGGCAGGGCCCTGTGATCCGCCGAGCGCGGAATGACGCGGGGTACTCGCGCGAGCTGGTGGTAGGGCAGTGGGGGCTGATCCCCTGGTTCGCCAAGGAGCCGAAGCTCAAGTACCCGACCAACAACGCCAGGTCGGAGGAGTTGGCGCAGAAGGCCAGCTACAAGGAGCCATGGGCGCGCGGCCAGCGCTGCATCATTCCGGCCGCCGACTTCGACGAGCCGAACTGGGAGACGGGGAAGAACATCTGGTGGCGTTTCCGCCGTGCGGACGGGAAGCCGTGGGGCTTGGCAGGGTTGTGGAACACCTGGACGGACCGCGACACAGGCGAGGCGCACGAGAGCTACACCATGCTCACCATCAACGCCGACCACGATCCGCTCATGAGCCGGATGCACCGCCCAGATCCGAAGCGGCCGGCAGCCCGTCAGGACAAGCGCAGCGTGATCCCGATCGAGTTGGAAGACGTGGACACCTGGCTGGCTGGCACCGTAGCGGAGGCGTCCAAGCTGCTGCGGCTAGCGCCTGTGGAGGTGTACGACGCTGGGCCAGTGGAGGCGTAGAAAAGCCCGCTCGAGGCGGGCTGTTTCACCCTGGCGTTACCAGGGGCGCTGAGTCAGGCTCAGGAGGGATACCGGCGGTAGTGCTGGCAGACCTGTTCCCACTTTTCAAAGCGGTAGCGTTCGTACTGACGTACGTACACGAGGGCGTCGAGATGCTCACTAGAAGTCATCATCTGTCTCCTTCATAGGGTATGAGCCCCATGAGGTTTCGAATAGAAATCCTTGCTCACTCGCGCACGCAGGCGTACACTCCACTCCGTCTCAGCAAAGACCGGTGATCGTGAGTTTAGGACTTCGATTACCCGAGAACGCCACCCTGCCAGGTGGCGTTTTTCGTTGGGCGCCTCGGGAACCGCCCAGATGGGGAACTTTTAGGTAAGTATCTCCTGTTTCTCTCAGATTGCACGCCACCGTCGAAGGTACTGGGTGCTTGATTATATGGCCTGCCCGGAATTCACGCCTCGTCGAGAAAGGCGCTCGGATTCGTTTTGGCGAGCGGATTCTAGCGCAAATTCGGAGGAATATCGCGCCCGGTCAATCCTGTTGAAACAACCTGGCCAACAGGCGCCGTTTTCCTGGCACAAATCAGCGTTCTCTAGCCGCTGACACAGTATCGCTGCCCTTATCGGGAATACCATTTATTCGAAGTATCCCTCGTGCAGGTAATGCAAGTTGGCTTCGAAGTTGGCCTCGTTGGGTTCGCAAAGGTTGGAGAACTCATTCTCTTGGAACTGTCTATGAAAAGGAGTGCGATGGGTTGACAGTAATCTGCGTCCGACCGCTGCTCAACTTCCTCTAACGAGATCAGCCGTCCGACCGTGAGACTTGGGCTGTTCTCCTGCCAGTGCCTCCAGCTCGCCCACCGCTGGTGGCTCACGCGCGAGCCACCCGTATAGGGTTAGACAGTCCCGCCCCAGCGTGGAACATTGGCGCAATTGAACACAGGAGGCTCTATGCGAGGCTTTCAACCGGCGCATGGCGCCAAGACCAAGGGCGGGAGCCGGCCGAAATTCGCCAACGGCGGCCCTGTGCGCGGCCCGGGCACCGGCACGTCGGACGAGGTGCAGGACGAGGTGCCTGAGGGCACGTACATCATGCCGGCCGACAGCACCGAAACCCTGGGCGAGCAGCGGCTGGCCGATATGGGCCGGGATGTGCCCGTGAGCCTGAGCAATGGCGAGTTCAAGATGCCGCCCGAGCAGGTGCACGCCATCGGGGTGCAGGCCCTGGACCAGGTGAAGAATGCGACCCACACACCGGTGGGCTTCGCGCCTGGAGCGCGGGCCGCGCAGCAGGAGGTCGGTGAGCCCCGGATGTTCTTCGCCGACGGCGGCGTGGTGGACGAGGAGCGCAAGCGCGCGCCCCTCTCGCCCTCGAACATCTTCCCGCAGGGCCACCCCAGCGCGGGCGCCAGCGTCTACGGCAGCGGGCCCGAGTTCGGCAGCGGGGGCCAGTTCGCGCGCGTGCCCGACACGATCGGGCAGCAGCCCGGGCGCACCGTCGCACCCGCGGCGCAGCCGGCAGCGCCGCAGGCGCAGGTTCAGCGATCGGAGGCGGACCGCCAGGCACTGGTGAGCCAGATCCCGACCGGCCGCGGCCTGCCCGCGGCTCCCATCGAACAGCTGCCGGCCGTCTCCACGGCGGCGCGCCCGCCGGCCACCGCCGGCGCAGGCCCGGACCTGGGCGCAGCCGCACGCAGCGCGGCGGGCTTCGTGGCGGGGGCATTCCCGAACACGGCCAACGCCATCCGCGAGAGCGCGGCCGACGCCCGGACGGCATACCAGCAGGCCGGCATGGGCGCGGCATTGGGTCAGTCGGCCCGGGTGGCAGCGACTCCGCTGATCGGGCTGGCCGACGACGTGGCCACGGGCGCGGCCAAGCTGCTGGACCCCGCCGCCCAGGCGCTCAAGACGTTCGTCACCGGGGACAGCACGCCCATCGGGCAGGATGCTGCTGCACCGACCCCAGCGCCAGCCGCGCCAACGCCCGCGCGGGCCGCGCCGGTCGCGCCGCAGGCCGGTGCCGCCCCCGCGCCCGGCGTCGCGGCCCCCGCGCCGGCCATGGGCAAGTCCGCTGCAGTGCCAGCGGTCGCGCCGGCCGACCCGGCGCAGGTCCAGCGCGTGGCCGGCATGCAAGGCGTCTTCCGCAGCGGCAACAGCTACTCCGACAGCGAAGCCGGCGCCGTGGCCGGTGCCGCGCCGCGCGGCCTGCCCTCGGCACGCAACATGGCCGCCGCCGATGCGCTGGCTGAACGCTCCCAGGCGGAATCGCTGGGTCGAGTTACCGCCGCGCGGGGCTTCACGCCAGGCTTCACCGGCGTCATCGGCCAGACCTCGGGCGTGGGCAACATGTGGAGCCGCAGCCCTGAGCAGCTGCAACGGGACGCAACCATTTCCGCAAGCTCCATCAGCAACCCCGCGGAGCTGCGGCGCTTCCTGGGTGTTCGGCAGGTGACGGACGGGAACCGGGCGCAGATTGCCCAGGCGAACAACCAGACGGCGCTGGCTCAGACCCAGATGCAGGGCGAAGTGCAGCGCGACCTTGCTGCGCTGCGCGAGCAGGGCGACATGGGGCGCGCTGTGATGCGGGAAGCAGGGGACACCGGCCGGACCGTCCTCCGCGAGAAGGGCGAAAACGGCCGCGCGGCCGCGCGCAACGCCGTGGACGAGCGCCGCGTAGGAGTCGAGGAGCAGGTGCGGGGCTTCGACATCCGCAAGGGCCAGCGCGAGGAGCGCCTGTACCAGCGGTACGGTGAGGCGAAGACCCCCGAGGCCCGCGCAGCCATCGCGCAGGAGATCCGCGACCTGTCCGGCAAGGCCACCAGCCCGAAGGACGACCTGATGTTGGTGGGCGGCGGCCAGGAGTGGGACACCACGGCCAACGCCATGCGCAACGTGCCGCAGCGGGTGTTCGATGCCCGCACCCGCCAGTTCGTGGGCCAGGGCGGCCAGGCAGCGTTGCCGGCGCTGAAGGACAACCCGGCGGCCATGGCGATCGTGAATAACCAGGCGCTGTCCAAGGAGCAGCGCGCGGCCAGCCTGCGCCAACTCGGCTACAACTGACCGGCCCCGCATAGGGTTCGACGGCGCGGCCATACCCGGGGAAAGTCCCGGGCATGAGCGAAATCGACTCCATCCTCAAGGGCGCACCCGAGTACAAGCCCGGCGCGCAGAGCACCAGCACCGCGCCCCCTGCAGCGCCGCCTTCCGAGATCGATGCTGCCCTGAGCGATGCGCCGACCACCGCGCGCGGGCTCAAGGGATGGGGCCAGGACATCGCGGCTACCGCGGTGAAAGGCGCCATCGCGGTTCCCGAGGCCGTGGTGGGCCTCGCGGACATCCCCACCGGCGGCCGGGTGGGCAAGTTCCTGGAGAACGAGGGCGGCGCCGTGGGGTTCCGCCCCAAGCAGGCGCGCGAGGCCGTCAACGAATGGCACTCCGACGCAACCCTGGAGGCACAGCGGAAATTCCAGGAAGCCGATGGCATCGTGGACAAGGCCGTGACGGCCGTGCAGAACCCCAGCCTGATCGCCACGGCCATCGGGGAATCGCTCCCCTCCATGGGCGCAGGCGGTGTCGCCGCCCGGGGGCTCCTGACGGCAACGCGCCTGGGGCAGCTGGGGGCCAAGGGCGCCGCGCTCGCCGGGGCTGCCGGGGAAGGTCTGACCATGGCCGGCTCGCAGGCCGAGCAGATCCGCCAGGAAACTCCGGATGGGCTGCTGACGCCGGGCCAGGCCGGGCTCGCCGCCGCCACCGGTGCTGTGGGGGGCGCATTCGGTGCGGTGGGCGGCCGGATCGCGCAGCGCCTAGGCATCGGCGACGCCGAAACGATGCTGGCGCAGGGTCAGAGCGGCATGGCCCGCCAGTTCGCCGACGAGGCGGCAGGCGCCGCCGTGAACCCGCTGCAGCAGCAGGCCGTGAAGAGCATCCCGCGCCACGTGATCGAGGGCGCGATCGCCGAGGGCCTGCTGGAGGAGCTGCCGCAGTCCGTCGCCGAGCAGATCTTCCAGAACGTCGCCCTCGACAAGCCCTGGTACGACCAGGTGGACTCGGCCATCGTGCTGGGCACCCTGTCCGGTGGGGCGATGGGGGCTGGTGCTGCTGGCTACCATGCCGCGGCGCGGCCGCGCGCCGGCGCAGTCGGCGAGAGCGATCCCGCCGCGGCCCTACCCGCCGGCAACGAACCGGCGGCCGAGGCCCCGGCGCGCAATCCCGGCCTCGAGCGGGTCAGCCAGGCCTTCGCGGAGCAGCTGCGCATGCTGCAGGAGCAGGAGCAGGGCGAAGTGCTCGGGCCCCAGTCCACGCCGCCGGACGGTGCCGCCGCCCTGGCCGAGCAGCGCGCCACCGCAGAGGCGCAGCGCCAGGCCGACATGGAGGCCTCGCGCGCGGTGGAGAGCCCAGACGACGAGATCTACCAGTCCACCGGCGCCGAGGTGCCGCGCTCCGTGCGCATGGGCATCAACCCCGCTGGCGGCCCGCTGTCCGCTGGCGCCGCCATGGCGGTGGACACCGGCGTGTCCGACCAGATGCAGCAGGCCGCCGCGCTGGCCCAGGCGGCCGAGGCCGCAGAGAAGGGCGGTAAGGCCCAGAAGCAGGAACAGCCAGAGCGGGCCCCGCAGGGCGCCGACCCGGAGACGGGCGAGATCCCTGGACCCGATGCGGTCGCCAACTGGAGCGACGCACAGCTGTCCGCGTCCTTCCGCAGCGCCCAGGGCCGCGACGTGCGCATCAAGCTGGCGCAGGAGCTGTCGCGCCGAAAGGCCGCCCGCGCCGCCGAGCACTCCCCCCCCGTGAAAGGAAGCACCGATGGCTACCAAACCCAGCCAGCAAGCCCCCCACCACCTGCAGGAGCAGCGCAGGCCCCGGCCGTCGCCGCTGCTGGCGCACCAGCGCAAGGGGCACTGAGCAATGCCGGCACCACGACTGCGGACCCTGGAGCGCAAGGAAAAACAGCGGCTGGCGCGAAAGCAGCGCCGGAAAGCGCGGACCAGCGCGCCCAGCGCATCGACGCCGCCGGCCAGACCTGGACCCGACTGCCTACCGTGCAGCGCCAGGTGGTGGCCGAGCAGCTGAAGGGGCTCAAGCCCGTCCTGCAGAAGAACCTCGCCGGCGCGAAATGGGACAACCTGAACGCCGATCTGAAGCGGAAGATCGCCGACCTGATCGCGCCCGCGCAGGAGGCCGCCGCCGCGCCGGCGCGAGCACGTGCAGCACCCGTCGCCATGGCGCGGGGCACCACGTTCCCGCCGCTGGACGCCCCGCCAGCGCCGGCTGCCGCCGCGGCGAGTGCGCCGCCGAAGGCTGCTGGCACCAGCGCCCGTCGGGCGCGCGCAGCTGCGGCTCCGGTATCAGCGCCTGCTATGGTGCAAGCCGCGGCGCAAGAGGCGGCCACCAGCCTGAGCAATGACCTGCCGGAGCCGACGGCGGCGCAGAAGGACGCAGGCAACTACAAGAAGGGCCACGTCAAGGTCAACGGCCACGACATCAGCATCGAGAACCCCGCGGGCACGCGCCGCCGCCCCGAATGGCCGCCGCTGCAGAACCACTACGGGTACATCAAGGGTTCCAAGGGTGCGGACAAGGATCACGTCGACGTGTTCATGACCGACCGGGCGGAGGATGCCGGCCTGCCGGTATTCGTGGTCGACCAGGTGAACCGCGACGGATCTTTCGACGAGCACAAGGTGGTGATGGGTGCGGCCGACGAGGCCGAGGCTCGCAGCACCTACCTGGGGAACAACGAGAAGGGGTGGACGGGGCTCGGCGGGATCACCCGGATGACGCAGGCCGAGTTCAAGGACTGGGTGCGTGACCCTGCCAGAACCGTGAAGCCCGCCGCGGCACCGGTGACCGGCGACGCGTTGCCCCCGGTGGCGACGGGGGAGGCCGGCCCAGCCCCCGCCAAGGATGCGGAACCAGCACAGGCATCAGCACCAGCGCTGCCGGTTGCGGAGAGCGGATCTTCTGCGCCCCCGGCGCCCCAGGCGCTGCCGGCTGCGGCGGAGACGGTGCCGCAACGCATGAAGCGCGTGAAGGCGGAAAAGGCCGCCGCGCCTGCAGCACCCGCCGCGGCGGGTGAAGCGAGCCCGGCAGCCAAGCCGAAGACCGTGCCCGAGAAGATGAAGGACGCGAAGGCCAAGCGCGAGAGCAAGGCCGTGCGCGAAGCGCGGGAGGCCGAGGAGCGCCGCGCCGCCTACTTCGCCCCTGGCAACGTTGTGCGGGGATACGGCGGCGGGTTCGATCGCGTGGTCAGCTACCAGCCGGCCGACACGGATGGGCGCTGGAGCGTCACCGTGCGCGAGGTGCAGAAGGACGGGAACGGCGCGTGGGCGGACAAGGCTGGCGCGGTCGACCGCACCCACGGGACCGAGCCCTCCAAGATGAACTATGCGGCGGGCCCGGCTGCCCGGATGAAGGTCGACCCCGCGCCGGCCGCGGCCGTTGCCGTCGAGCCCCTCGTTCCCGCCTCAGCCCCCGCCCTGGTGTTGGACGCGGGCACCAGGGAAGACGGCCTGGGTGCCGGTCGGATCACGGACTTCGGCGAGAAGATCGGCGGGGCACGCAAGGACCAGGCGACCAGGGCGCCCAAGGCGATAAAGCCGCGGTCCTCCGATGAGCGGCCCGCCTGGGCCCGCCGGTTCGAGATCAGCCAGATCGCGAAGAGCAGCCGCCTGGGCGAGGAGGGCCGTTGGGTCGTGCGCGATGCGCGCAGCCTCGATGCCTTCAAGCAGCCGCGCCGCGTGGGGGCGGAGACGTATGCGACGCGCGAGGATGCGGAGCAGGCCGTGCCGCTGCTGGCCGTCTCTCAGAAGCACAGCCCTGTGCCTCTCCGGGGTGACGGCGCCGGGTACGAGATCTGGCGGGAGGTCAGCGACCGCAAGCGGGTGAAGGTGGTGGACCAGGTGTTCTCCACCCGCGACGCGGCGCTGGAGTACATGGCCAAGAACGCGCAGGCCATCATCGAGACGAACACCACCTTCGGGGAGGCCGACCTTCCCCGGCCGCCGTCAGAAGAGCGCGTGGGCGTGCCGCGCCGTTCCGGAGATGCCCGCGACAGCGATTTCATGGACGTCTTCGGCTTCCGTGGCGTGGAGTTCGGAAACTGGAACAACCAGCAGGAGCGCCAGCAGCTGCTCAACGACGCCTACGACGGCCTGCTCGACCTCGCGGAGGTGATGGGCGTGCCGCCGCGAGCGATCAGCCTGAATGGCGACCTCGCCCTGGCATTCGGGGCTCGCGGCCACGGGTTGAGCAGCGCCCGCGCGCACTACGAACCCGCGAAGGCGGTCATCAACCTGACGAAGATGAACGGCGCGGGCTCGCTGGCGCACGAGTGGTTCCATGCACTGGATCACTATTTCGGCCGGCAGGATGGAAAGGCACCCGCGGAATGGGTGGTGGGCAAGGACGGCACCCGCTCCCTGGAGATCAACGACGCTGCGGAGAGCAACATGGTCAGCGGCGGCACGCGAGGTGAGCGCTCCGCCATGCGGCCCCAGCTGCGCGAGGCCTTCGCGGACGTGATGCGCACCATCGCGCGCAAGGCGGAAGCCTACGTGGAGGACACGGCGCGGGCCGACCGGTTCGTCGCCTCCGCGCGTGAGGATGTGAGACGGCAGCTGAATTCGATCCGTGCGGACCTCGCGCGTGATCTGGACGCCAGGTACTACAAGCGGTTCAACAAGGCGGCTTCTGCGGATCAGCTGGCGGAATTCGATTCCGTGGCGGAGAAGATCCTGGCTGGCGAATTGCTGGACCTGCGGATCGAAACGAAGGGCAGCGCGCGGTCGATCGCCTCCGGCATGCGGTGGACGAATGACGCGCTCAACCGCATCAGCGCCGTCATCAAGGCCGTGCGCGGCCGGCAGGGCTTCTCGGCGGCGCAGGACGGGCCCCTCGACCGCATGGGCGGCCTCATGCGGAACTACAGCGCCCGGCTCAAGATGTTGGCCGACGCCCAGCAGGCGAACGAGAAGTCGCGCATGGTGCCCACCGACTTCGTGATGAGCGCGAAGGAACTGGACCAGGGGCGCGGCCAGGACTACTGGACCCGCCCGCACGAACTGGCGGCCCGAGCATTCCAGGGCTACGTGGAGGACAAGATCGCCGCCGGCGGCGGACGCAGCCCGTTCCTGAACTACGGGCCCGAGGGCGTGGCGATCCCCACACCCTGGGGCTTCAAACGTCCGTTCCCTGCGGGCGCCGAGCGGGTGGCGATCAATCAGGCACTGGAGCGGCTGGCTGCGACGATCCAGACCCGCGAGAGCGATTCCGGTGGCGTGGCGCTGTTCCGCCGCGGAGCGGAGGATGACCTGGGCGCCGGCATGGCGGCCGACCTCCTGCGCATCATGGGCAAGGGGGACGGTTTCTCGGCCGCGGCCCAGCGGCAGGCCGTGGACACGGTGCGCGCCACCGTCAACCCGATCGTGGCGGCTTGGCAGAACGCCCCGGAGGTGGTGGTGGCCTACGACCTGGACGACCCGGTCATCCCGCAGCGCGTGCGCGACGCCGACCTGCGCCAGCGCACCGGCGGTGCCCATGGGGCTCCGGAGGGCTTCTATTTCGGTGGCAAGGCGTACCTGATGGCCTCGCGCCTCACCACGCCGGCCGATGCCGCACGGGTGCTGTACCACGAGGTGGCCGGCCACCACGGCCTGCGGGGGCTCTTCGGGCCGGAGCTGGACAAGATCCTGAACCAGGTGGCCACCATGCGCCGCGCGGACGTGGACGCCAAGATGGCCGAGTACGGCATGCGTGGCGTGGACCGCATCAGCCGCATCCGGGCGGCGGAGGAGGTGCTGGCGGAGATGGCCGAGAAGAACCCGCAGCAGTCCTTCGTGCAGCGGGCCGTGGCCGCGATCCGCAACTTCCTGCGCGCGCACGTGCCCGGGTTCGGAAGCCTGCGCCTGCGTGACGCGGACATCATCCAGGCCTACATCCTGCCGGCGCGCAACTGGGTGGAACGGGCCGCCGCGGAGCGCGAGCGCGGAATGGGCTCGGCAGCCATGCAGTACAGCCTGGCGCAGGACGAAGCCCGGTCCGGGTTCGCGGCCGAGGTGCGTGCATCCATCACCGCCGGCCTGAACAACGACGAACGTGCGCTGCGTGCCCAGGTGCCGCTCGGCATCGAGACGCCGGCAGCGTTGGAGGCGCTGGGCGTGGTGCGCAAGCCGGTGGTGACGAACCGCAACCTGATCGCCAAGATGCACTTCGAGCACGGCGTGCCGCGCGCGGAGCTGGAGCGGCTGGGGGAGTTGCTGTCGAACCCGGTGATGGTGTTCAAGTCGGACACCCAGCCCGGGCGGATGGTGGTGGTGACCAGCCTGGTGGTGCGCGGAAACCCGGTGGTGGTGGCCGTCGACCCGAACGGCGCTAGCAACCGGGCCGAGGTGGTCTATGTGCCCAGCGCCTACCCGAAGGACAACGCGGACCGGACGTTCACGCGCTGGATCCGGGACGGCCTGCTGCAGTTCGCGAACAAAAAAGAAAGCCGACACCTCGCCACGACGGCCAGGCTCCAATTGCCTGGGGTGGTACAGCGAGCTGCCGGCTTCCGCGCCGATTATAAAACCGAGGCCGATCTGCCGCAAACGGGGGACGGTCCGGATGTGATGTTCAGCCGCGAGCGCATCGCCGCGCTGAAGGAATCGGCCCTGGACCAGATCACGCAGACGATGAGCCACCCCGGCCAGGTGTCGCTCTGGGACAAGACGATCGGCACGATGCGCAACCTGGCCGAGCGTGCGCCCGCGTTCAAGCCGGTGTTCGAGTCGGCCCAGCGCTTCATCGATGACGTGTCCATGCTGGGCAACGACGCGGCCGACATGGCCCCGCGCCTGCTGCCGCGCGTGGACAGCTGGCGAGACCTGACCAAGAAGCCGATCACGGCGGCGGACAACAAGGCCGTGGCCCGCCCGCTCTTCGAGGGCACCCTGATGTGGGCGCGCGACATCGACGGAACACCGGTGCTGCTGGACGACCTCACGGCCAAGTACCAGAACCTGCCGGCCGATCAGAAGGCCCAGCTGCTGCTGCGCGGCGGCCGGCTGGACCCGAAGATCCTGACCGCCTGGCAGGGCCTGCCGGTGGGCATGTACGAGGCCAACGTGAACACCAGCTTCAACAGCCGGGTGCTCAAGGCCGGCGTGGTGTGGAGCCAGCGGGAGCTGGAAACCATGTTCGGGCTCGACGCCAACCAGGTGAGCCTCTACCAAGAGGGCCGGGCCGCCATCGACCGCTCCATCGACATGACCGCGCGCGCCGACATGCTGCGCAGCCTGGGCGATGAGTACGCGGGCATGCGCGACGCGGTGCTGGCGCAGGAAACCATGGACGACGCCGTGGAGCTGCTGACCCGCACGCTGATGGACGACGCCCGCGACCGGCCCGAATGGTCCGAGCGGCTGATGGAACTCAACAACTCGGTGGTGAAGGCCCGGGAGAGGGCGCAGCAGCTGATGGACGAGGGCTATGCCCCGCTGTCGCGGTTCGGCCGCTACACCGTGGACGTGGTGGACGCCGCGGGCGATCGCCAGTACTTCGGCATGTTCGAGACCAAGGGCGATTCCAACCGGATGAAGGCCGAGATGGAAAAGCAGTTCCCCGGCGCCACCGTCACCCAGGGGACCATGAGCCAGGACGCGTTCAAGCTGTTCGCGGGTGTGACGCCCGAGAGCCTGGAGATGTTCGGGAGCATGCTGGGGCTGGACGGCACGGGCGACGACCCGAAGGACAAGGCGTTCCAGGCCTACCTGCAGCTGGCCAAGAACAACCACAGCGCGCTCAAGCGCCTGATCCATCGCAAGGGCATCGCGGGCTACAGCGAGGACGTGGGCCGCGTGCTGGCGGGCTTCGTCTACTCGAATGCCCGCCTGGGCGCTGGCGGCCTGAACGCCGGCACCATGGAGAGCGCGATCAACGCCATCCCGAAGGAGCAGGGCGAGCTGAAAGACTTGGCCATGGGGCTGCGCGACTACATCGCGAATCCCCAGGAGGAGGGCCAGGCGGTGCGCGGCATGCTGTTCGCCCAGTACCTGGGGGGCTCGCTGGCTTCCGCGTTCGTGAATATGACCCAGCCCTTCGCCGTCACGCTGCCGTGGCTCACGCAGTTCGGCGGGATGAAGCGGGCCGGCGCGCAGATGGCGCGTGCGCTCAAGGACATGAGCCGCAAGGGCTTCGAGTACGAGCCCGATCTGGCCGCCGCGATGCAGTCCGCAGAGGAGGATGGTGTGGTGTCTCCCCAGGAGATCCACCAGCTGATGGCGCAGGCCCGCGGCACGGGGTCGCTGCGCACGGGCGACGGCACGAAGGCGGGGGACGCGCGCGCCGCGGCGGCCAACAACTGGGAGCGCGTGAAGGTGGCGTGGGGCCAGCCGTTCGCCCTGGCCGAGCAGTTCAACCGCCGCAGCACCTTCATCGCCGCCTACCGGATCGCCAAGGAGCAGGGGATGGCCGAGCCGTCCAACTTCGCCCGCAAGGCCGTGCTCGAAACCCAGTTCCTCTACTCCAAGGCCAACAAGATGCGCTTCGCGCGCGGCGCGGTGGGCGGCACGCTGATGACCTTCAAGACCTACAGCGTGTCCTACCTGGAGCTGATGCACCGCATGTGGACGCAGGGCGGGCCAGAGGGGAAGCGGGCCGTGGGCTGGGCCGTCGCCATGCTGCTGCTGATGTCGGGCGCGGGCGGCCTGCCGTTCATGGAGGATGCCGAGGATCTGATCGACGGCGCCGGCCAGCTCATGGGCTACAACCTGAGCGCCAAGCAGTGGCGCAAGCAGGCGCTGCGCGACGTGGTGGGGAAGGAGGTGGCCGACTTCCTGGAGCAGGGGCTGTCCGGGCTGCCGGGCGCGCCCGTCGATGTCTCGGGCCGGCTCGGAATGGGCAACCTGCTGCCCGGCACCGGCCTGTTCCTGTCGAAGCAGAACCGCGAGCGCGACCTGCTGGAGGTGGCCGGCCCGGCCGGTGACGTGGTGGCCCGGGGCTTCACCGCCGTGCGCAAGGGGCTGACCGGCGACGTGGGCGGCGCGGCGCTCGAGCTGTCCCCCACCGCGGTGCGCAACGCGGTCAAGGGCATCGACATGGCCGCGACCGGGATCTACAAGGACAAGAAGGGCTACAAGGTCATCGACACGACGCTGGCCGAGGCGGGATCGAAATTCCTGGGCTTCCAGCCCAAGAGCGTGGCCGAGGTGCAGGAGGCCAACAGCTTCATGCAGCGCACGAAGAGCTTCTACACGCAGACCAGCAGCGAGATCAAAGCGCAGTGGGCGGATGCGCTCTATCGCAAGGACGACACCGCCCTGGCCGCGGCGCGCGAGCGGCTGGCCGACTGGAACCGGAACAATCCGGAGCAGCCGATCGTGGTGAAGATGCCGGACGTGTGGAAGCGGGTGCGCGAGATGGACAAGGACCGCACGCAGCGGATCGCCGACACCGCGCCGAAAGCGCTGCGCCAGCAGATGCGCGAGGCAGGGCAGGCCCCAGCATAGGGTTAGGCGAGGTGGCGGCCGGGCGGGACACTGCCCGGCATGTCCACCCCGGCCAAGCTCAAGAAGATCACCATCTACCAGGGCGCGACCTTCCGCAAACGCCTGCGGTGGGAGTCGCCTGCCGGCGCTCCCATCGACCTGACGGGCGCCACCGCGCGCATGCAGGTCCGCCTGGAAAAGGAGACCCCGACCACGCTGGCGGACCTGACCACCGAAAACGGCGGCATCACGCTGGGCGGCGCTTCGGGCACGGTGGACCTGTACCTGAGCGACGCGGCCACCGCGGCCATGGGCTGGGAATCTGGCGTGTGGGATCTGGAGATCGTGCACCCCAGCGGCGATGTCACCCGCCTGGCCGAGGGCTCCATCGGGGTTTCCAAGGAGGTGACGCGTGGCTGATGTGCTGGTGGAGGAGGTCACCACCATCCTGGCTCTGGAGGCCGACAGCTCGGTGCTTCGCGAGGAGGTGGAGGTCGTCCAGGTGGTGGCCGAAGCCGAGCAGGGGCCGCCCGGCCCGCGCGGCGAAGTCGGCCCAGCGGGTGGCGCGACCGTGTCGCGTGTGGCCGGCTCGACGCTTTCCGCCTTGGTCGCCGTCTGGGAGGACGCGGCTGGCCGCGTGCACGCACTCGACCAAGACGACGGGGACCACGTGTTCCTGCTGCTGGGCATCACGCTCACCGCCGCCGGCCCTGGCCAGCCCATCGACGTGCAGCGCTCGGGTGCCATCACCGATTCGGCCTGGGTCTGGACGCCAGGCCAGCGCGTCTATCTGGGGCTCGGCGGGGCTCTCACCACCACCGCGCCCGCGGCCGGCTTCGACGTGTTGATCGGCACGGCGCTGTCTCCGACCCGCCTTCTTCTCAACCTTCAAGACCCCATCGCACTGGAGTAGAACCATGGCAACTCAACCCACCCAGGGCTACCTCACCCGCATCGCCGGGAAGACCCGCCAGCTCTTCGGGCTCGCTGTCTCCGCTGGTGCGGCGGACGCGGGCAAACTGGTGGCGACCGGGCCCGACGGCCGGATCGATCCCACCCTCCTGCCCACGGGCATCGGCGCCAACACGACGATCGCCCCGGCGAGCGAGGCCATCGGCGCCGGCAAGTTCGTGAACTTCCACACCAATGCCGGCGCGCTGAACATGCGCCTCGCGGACAACAGCAACGGCCGGCAGGCGAACGGCTACGTGAAGGACGCCGTGGCCTCCGGCGCGAGCGGCACGGCGTACCCGCTCGACACCACGAATGCCTCGCTCACCGGGCTGACGCCGGGCGCCACCTACTGGCTGGGCACCGCGGGCGGCGTGATCGCGGCGCCGCTCGACGCCACCGACACGGCCAACGCGAGCAAGGTCTGCCAGGAGCTGGGCACGGCCAAGAGCGCGACCGAGCTGGTGACGGACGACCTGGGCTACGTGATCCTCTGAAATGGCAGCGCGGCGGCCTCTTGTCAGGGTGGGTGGGCGCGTCCGGCAGTTGCCCGCCGGTGACACGCTCCAAGACGTGCGCGAGAGGCTGTCAGCTGCACGAACCTACTACGTCCGCACCGATGGCAGCGACAGCAACACAGGCCTGGCCAACACTAGCGCCGGTGCATTCGCCACGATACAGAAAGCCATCGATACCGTCGCCGGCCTGGACCTCAACCTGCAGAGTTGCACTATCAGCGTGGGTGCTGGCACCTTCCCAGCTGCGAACACGTTACGAGCGCTCGTCGGTGGGGCGTGCTCTGTTGTTGGTCAGGGGTCGTCGACCATCGTGAGTGGCAGCGGCCAGATGTTCGCACTCGCTGTTGCGGCGCAGTGGAGCGTGACTAATTTGGCGGTAGCAAGCACCGGAGGCGCTGGTTTCCAGATCGTCTCGCCGGGCGCGCGGATTTCCATCGCATCGATCGACTTTGGCGCGTGCGCCGGAGGGTCAATCTACGCCGGATACCAGTCCTACGTGACGATTGGTGCCCACACGATTAGCGGGAACCGCCCGTTCCACGTGTATGCTGAATCGGGTGCGATCGTGGTGTGCACCGGCGTCACGGTGACGCTCTCGGGCACCGTCCCATTTCCCTCCGGTTTCATCAATAGCATCACCCTCTCTGCGGTGAGCTTCTACAACATCACGTTTGCTGGCACCTATACCCCCACAGGCCCGCGTTACGCCGTCGCCTCAAACGCGCTGCTAATCACCAACGGTGGTGGGGCCACCTATCTGCCGGGGAATACGGCTGGATCGACCTCGACCGGGGGGCAGTACCTGTGACCAGCTACAAGTTGACCCGCGAGGGCTACGTCATCCGTGATGGGTCCGTCAAAGTTCCGACTGGCGACACGCCGGCCTACCCGAATGCCAATCCCGACTTCCTCGCATACAAGGACTGGCTCACTGCCGGCGGTGTGCCCGAGCCTGCTGACCCGCTGCCCGCGGCGGAAGTCTGGGAGCGCATCAAGGCCGAGCGAGACCGGCGAAAGTACCTCGGCGTCAAGGTGGGAGCGCACTGGTTCCACAGCGACGACGCAAGCCGCATCCAGCAGATGTCGCTGATGCTGATGGGGCAGGCCATGCCGGCCGGAATCCAGTGGAAAACGCTCACATCCACACCGCCGCCGGTGTTCGTGGCCATGACGCCGGCCTTGGCCGTGGCGATCTTCAACGCCACCGCAGCGAGCGACATGGCGGTGTTCGCCGCCGCCGAAGCGCACCGCGTTGCCATGGAGGCATCGGACGATCCGGGAGCCTACGACTTCACCAGCGGGTGGCCGGTGTCCGTAGAAGACGAATTGCACACTGTGCACAGGGACTGACCATGCTGCTTGCTTCGTACACCGGCACGCGCCCGGGGCTTCAGGGCTTGGCCAACCGCGCTATCCGCTTCCGCCTGGGCGGACCCTACAGCCACACCGAGCTGGTGTTCGAGCCAGGCGACGGCGTGGACGCGCTGATGCCCGATGGCACGTGCGCGGCCGGCGGGGATGGATCGCTGTGGTGCGGCTCCAGCGTGGCGGCCGAGCCCGTGCCTGCGTATTCGGCCCGCCGGCCCGGGCGGACAGGCGGCGTCCGGCTGAAGAGGGTGGTGCTGGAGCCTGCCCGCTGGGAGCTGCTTCCGCTGCCCGGCGACGCGCAGCGGGCGGCGCGGTGGTTCCTCGAGCACGAGGGAGCGCTCTACGACTGGCAGCTGGTCCTCGGCTTCGTCGCGTGGGCGATCCCCCAGAAGGCCTCGCGCTGGACCTGCTCGGAAGCGGTGGCCGCGGCGGCCGCCTTCCCCGACCCGGAACGCTTCGATCCGTGCGTCCTTCGGGCCGCCGTGGCCCGGTTCGCCCCCGTATAGGGTTCGTCAGATCCGCCCCGGCCCGGAATGATCCGGGCTCATGACCTGGACCACCCCCACATCCTCCGCTGCAGAGATCAGCATGCCGCTGGTGAAAGCCAGTAGTGCCATCACAGTCGCCGCGGCAGCGAAGGCGGACGTGGTGGATCGCATTGCCCCAGCGGCGGCCGGCGGCCCGGGGCCTGACGCGTGGGCCGCCGTCAACGCCATCCCGTGGGGCACCATCGCTTCCATCATGGCTGCGGCGTACACCGCGCTGCTCATCGGGGAGTGGTTGTGGAAAAAGCTCCTGCGACCGCTGGCCGAGCGCCGCGGCTGGGTGAAGCCCCGCAAGCGCTGGATCATCACGCTGGATGATCTGAAGGAGCAGCAGGACACGGACCGGGCGCCGCTGTGATGTCCCGCATCCCACCCCAACTCGCGCAGAAGCTGGCGGCCCTTGTGCTGCTGGCCGGCCTGGGCGGCGGCACCTACGTCGCCCAGCAGGCGACCGACACCGCGCAGCGCAACGAGTACGTGCAGGCTGTGGCCGCTGACCCCAGCACGTCGCCGGCCGTGAAGATCGCCATGGTCATGGGCTCGGAATACGAGTCCAGCGGGCGGCACATCGGCACGCCCTACATCGACCGCGCGGGGCGCGGGCAGCCGCTCACGGTCTGCAACGGCGTCACCGGCCCGGAAGTGGACGCCGGGCGGTACTACACGCCCAGCGACTGCTACCAGTTGGAGCGCGCGCGGTACATCGAGGCCGAGCGCGACGCGGCGCGTCTCCTGCGGTACTGGGCTACCTACGACGCTTTCGCCCAGGCCACGTTCATCGATTTTGTCTGGAACAAGGGCCCGCAGAAGCTGGAGACGAGCACCATGCGCGCGAAGGCCAACCGCGGCGACCTCGAGGGCGCGTGCAGGGAGAACCCCCGGTGGAACCGCGGCACGGTGCGAGGCATATCGACCGTGCTGCCTGGGCTGCAGATCCGCGGCGACAGCAACGACGAGATCTGCCGCAACTTGAGGTTGCAGTGATCCCGGCGCTCTACACGCACCTGGCTGCTGCCGGTGCGGCGGCCGCGATCGCCTGGGCATTCCAGGGCGCGCGGATGGATGCCGAGGTGGCCGACGCCAACCTGCGGGCCACCACCTACCAGCTCGACGTGAGCACTGCGCAGCGCGCCGCCGATGCCCGTATCCGCGCCGCCGAGAGCGCGACCAGCACCAAGTACCAAGGAGCCCTCAATGCCGCCCGAACCCGTGAGGCGCTGCTGCGCCAGGAGCTTGACCTGCTGCGCACTGCTTCTGACGGCCTGCGCGACCAAGCCGCAGATGCCGCCCGGCGACTTGCCGCGGCTCCCCCAAGCGCCAGCCGTGACTACGCCCTTGCCGTCAACGCCGTATACGACGACTGCCGCGCAGCGTATGGCGACATGGCAGCAAAAGCTGCAGGCCACGCAGCTGATGTCCGAACCCTCCGGGACGCCTGGCCGGTGATCCCGCCGAGCCGGCCGGATGCCGGCACCCAAGGAAGCACACCGTGACCCATCAAGCCGAAGAAACCGAATTCCACATGACCATCGGCATCACCGTGCGTGGCGCTGGTGAGCACGAGGCTGTGCAGCCCTACGTTGCCGATGCCGTGCAGGAGCTGGCGCACTCGCGCCTTTTCCTGGCTGGCCGCACTGGCGAGGGGCTGATTTCCACCCATGACAACGACCACGGCCGTGTCGTGACCACCACCACGGTCACCCGTGGCCGCCGCCCGGCGCGCGGCGAGCCGGAGCAAGCCGCCGCCGCACCATCCACCACCGAGGAACACACCATGAACGACCCCATCACCCTTCCCGTCCGCGACCCCGGTCCCGACGCCCTCGAGCGTGAAATCCAGGCCCGCGCCAGCGTTGCGCCGCGCGTGACGCCCGCAGACGTGGCGGCCGCCATCGCCGCCGAGTTCTATTTCACCGCGGCCGACGGCGTGCTGGGGCAGTCCGAAATGGGCACGCGGCCGGCGACCTGGACGAATCTGGACCAGGTGACGATCTGCGTGCTGGTGCTGCGCAATGGCGCCAAGGTGCTGGGCGTGAACTATGGGGCGATCGACCGGGCGCGGCACGATGCGACCATGGGCCGGGAGGAGGCCCGCAAGATGGCCGTGGAAAAGGTGTGGGAGCTGCTGGGCTTCCGGCTGCGCGACAAGCTCCATGCCCAGGTGCGCTGCCAGGGCGAGCGCTGCATGGCGACGACCCAGAATGGCCTGCATCATTCGCGCGAGTGCCTCGAGGAAGCCGGCCGCAACCAGGGGTGGACGCCGACCGCCGAGGAGCTGGCGGCAGCCGGGCCGAGCGCACCCTTCACCACCGAGGCTTGAAGACCATGGAAATTTCCCGAGAATTGCCCCGGTACCAGAGCCACAAGCACGTGTGGGCGCTCAAGATCAAGGCTGTCGTGCACGGCCCGAACCCGGATCGCACGGGGCGTTCGTGCTCCTCCTCCTATGGGGCCATGATCTACCCCGAGAAGCAGGAATACCCCCCGTTCGAGGTGTCAGCCGAGTACGTGAACAAGCACCGGCCACAGCCCGGCGGCTACTACGTGCAGTACGCAGATGGATACCTGTCGTACTCCCCGGCGCAGGCGTTCGAGGAAGGCTACACCCTGCTGGGCGCCAAGCCCGCCCCGGGCTTGGGGACCGAACTGGACCCGCGCGCCGCACAACGGCAGGAACTCACCGCCGTCCTGGTGGCAGCGGTCGGTCCGATGCTGTCCGGTGATGCCGCTCAGGCCCTGGCGCTGGGCCGCAGCTTCAAGGCGCTGCTGGACGGGCTGCTGGAGCCGGGCGCCACGCCGAAGGTGGAGGGGGTTGCCTCCTGATAGGATGCCGCCTCCGAGGTCGGTTTCACGTCGGCGCCCAGCATCCCTCTGGCGATGGTACGGATGCTGGCACCTGATCTTCCATTCTCCCCGAGGGCCGCGCCAAGCCTCGTTCTTAGAGCGTCATTGATAATTGAGTGGGAGTGATCCCGTGTCCGGCACCAAAGAGCATTAAAGTACCCTTAAGCCCGCGTA
This sequence comes from Comamonadaceae bacterium UBA4962, assembly GCA_002397315.1. Lineage (GTDB taxonomy): Bacteria > Pseudomonadota > Gammaproteobacteria > Burkholderiales > Burkholderiaceae_C > Paracidovorax. The sequence continues at coordinate 122,527 of DHAE01000026.1, read as the reverse complement.
AATGCGGGCTTTTTCCGTTTCTGGAGTGGCATTGTTTGGCAAATTTTCGCATCGCCAAGCACCCAGGTTTCTGTGGCATGGTAGATGGTACCATTAGAACCTGATGCCATATTCGGTACTCGATCCCATACTCCTCTGATTGAGCGCTCAATGGCGACCTTGGTTGAGTCGCTGGCCTGTTGTCTGAGACATGTGTTTCTGAGTGCGCGATTCTACCTCAGGCGATATGTGGCTCCAAGTTAGCCAACTTTCCTAGTTTAATTCGAGAGCCTAGTCATCAACGAAAGGGAGTTATGACGTTCTTCGAAATTAATGCTGAAGATATCACGACGCTTGGAGCGGCCGACCTACGTGAGTTGGTCGCCCGTTTGAGTGAAGCGGAGGTGATACAGCAGGGGCGTTGTTCGAAGAGCGTTACGTGGGGCGGCGCGCAGGAAGCGCCCGACGGCGGGTTGGATGTGCGTATTGAGGATATCGGCCTGGCGCCCAGCAACGGTTTTGTTCCGCGTGGAATCTGTGGCTTCCAGGTCAAGAAGCACTCGATAGCAGGAGCGGCATGCAGGGACGAGATGCTTGAACACGGGGTCCTGAAACCGGTAATCACAGAGTTGGCCGATCGGAATGGCGCCTACATTATCGTCAGCGGTAAAGACGACTGTTCGGATAGCATGCTCGAAAGTCGATTGCGGGGAATGGAGGAGGCTGTCGCGCTTCTGCCCAACAAGGCGTCTCTACATCTGGACTTCTACGGCCGAGATCGACTAGCGACCTGGCTTCGGCGGCATCCAAGTGTCGCGCTATGGGTTCGAACGCGCCTAGGTCGGCCCTTGTCCGGATGGAAACCGTTCGGGCGGTGGGCGATGACCCCCCCAGGGCAGGACGACGTGTTTTTGGTCGACGACCACCCTTGCGTGATTGATGCGAATTCGAGTGCGAAGGATCCCATGCCCGTATCCGAAGGCATCAAGCTGACTCGTGGCCGACTTCGCCGCCCCGGCAGTGCCGTGCGCATCACTGGTCTCTCGGGGGTAGGCAAGACACGATTCGCGCAAGCGCTATTCGAGGCGGAGGTAGGCGAAGAGGTTTTGCCTCATGCCAGCGCAATCTACGCCGATTTGGGTGAGGACTTAGCGCCGACGGCATCCGAACTGGTTTCATACCTCATCGCCAACGATCACGCCGTGCATCTGGTGCTCGACAACTGTCCGCCAGACGTGCATCGGCAGTTACAGAAGCAGGTCTCGGAGAGCAGTGCCAAGCTCAGTCTGCTGACTATCGAGTACGACATCTCCGATGACCGTCCCGAAGAAACCGAGGTAATCCATCTAGAGCCTTGCAGTGAGAAAACGGTTTCGATGTTGATCCATAAGCGCTACCCGGACCTGGGGCAGTTGAACGCAGACAAGATCGCTGAGTTTTCCGGCGGCAATGCGCGGATCGCAATCGCTCTGGCGAGCCGAGTGGACGCAGACGAGACGCTGACAAACTTCTCCGACGAAGATTTGTTCCAGCGATTGTTTAGTCAGCGCAAAGGCGCGTCCGATCAGCTCTTGGAAGGTGCCGAAGCGCTCTCGCTCGTCTATTCGTTCAATGTATCTTCGTCCGATTTCAATGATGAACTCGGCGTCCTGGGCGCCATCGCCGGTGTTGAGCGCCGCGTGCTGCATCGGTCGCAGGCCGAATTGCTGCGTCGTCAGTTGGCGCAGCGACGCGGCGAATGGAGGGCAATTCTTCCGCACGCACTTGCCAACCGTTTGGCGAAGCGGGCGCTGGAGAATATTGATCCTGCCGAGATCAATGCCGAATTCCTGAAGCCCGAGAACCGGCGCCTATTCCGTTCATGCGCACATCGGTTGGGATATCTTCATGATTTCGAGCCCGCGCTTCGTTTGGCACATAGCTGGGTTGCCTCTGGCGGGCCTCTGTATGACATCGGATCGTGCAGCGAAGAAAGCTTGTCGGCCTTGCAGTACATCGCGCCGGTCTTCCCAGAGACCGTGCTGAGGCTGATCGAGGACGCCGCAATTGATCCTGGGTTTGCCTCTCGCGAGAATCCGCACTTTCGCGAGTTCGTGCGCCTGCTGGGTCAGCTTGCTTATGACGATGACAAGTTCGATCGGGCCGTGGCGGTCATGCTGAAATTTGCTGAGAGCGAGAAGTCAGGCGAGAATCGCGACAGCATCGTCAGCCGGATGCGGCAATTGTTCTCGTTGCACCTTTCAGGCACGCAGGCGTCACCGTCACGCAGACGTGCCTTCGTCGGAAAGCTATTGGAATCGCGTAGCCAAAGACACCGGGAAATCGCAGGCGAAATGTTTCGCGCCGCGTTTGAGGCAATGCATTGGATGTCGTTCTCGATGTTCGACTTCGGCGCACGGAGGCGAGATGCCGGCTGGAGTCCGCGCACACGCGCCGAAAAGCTCGACTGGTATGTCGGCTTTCTGCATTTGCTGCGGCCAGCGCTGGCAGGTGACGACCCAGAGCTGCGCCAATGGGCGCGCTCATTGCTGGCGGGTCACTTTCGGGGCCTGTGGACATTCGCGGGCTGCTTCGATGAACTGGAGGAAATCGTCCGCAACCATGCCGCGAGGGGCAGTTGGCCAAAGATTTGGATGGCCATCAAGCAGACGCTTAATTTCGACCGCGACGCCGCTCATCCCACACTACGGACCCGGCTGGAGGCCCTTGAACGCCTTTCGGCCCCATCCGACCCCTATTCGGAAATCGAGGCTTATGTGCTGGCCAGTACTTGGGATCACGTTGATAGCCGGGGCGAGCCATACACCGCTAGCGTCCAAGCGATTGAAACGAAGATTGCTTCGCTGGGTGAGGTGGCCGCAGCAGAGCTGAGCTATTTGGAGCGATTGGGTTCTAGGCTCTGGCAAGGCGAGTTTGATGCGCTGTATCACTTCGGCATTGGCCTGGCTCGCGGTTCTGCCGACAAGATGGCCACTTTTGAGCATCTCTCGCACCTAGCGCAACGGCAGGCGCCCGCTGTGATCCATCCGCTCGTGCTTTTAGGCTATATCAGTGCGATTCACAACCTGGATACAGGTATGGGCAGGGCGATGCAGGAACGCGCGCTTGATCACCCCTTGTTGAGGCCGGCCTTTGTTTACCTGCTCGGCGCTAGTAAGCTCGCGCCATGGGCGATCAAGAAACTGCTCGAACTCGCGCGAGGCGAAGAGTTCGAGCCGTGGCGGTTCCGGCAGCTTGCCTACGGCCGCATGCATGAGGCAATTTCCGACCGCCAACTGTCCGAACTGCTCTCCATTCTGAACGAGCGAGATGACGGCATATCCACCACGCTGGAAATACTGGAAATCCGGTTCTTCGGCGCAAAGGAGACCAATTATGTGCCGAGTGAAGAGATTGTTTCCGTTGGACGCAGAGCGATTCGCAATTTGTTAGCTGTGAAACGAGAGCAAGTCGAACTGAGCCGCATCGACAGAACTGGGCACATCGTCCGTCAATGCTTGTCTGCGTCCGCCCCAAAACAGGAGATCAAGGAGATTGTGAAACTGCTTTGCGACGGCTTGGATGCTTTCCGCTTTTGCAGTTTTTATCTCGATATCATGATCACGACGTTGATCATCAACTTCCCGGAGATTGTCCTCAACAACGTGTTCACGGGCGACGACAGGGAGCGCCGGTTGATTCACCACATGTTTAGGGATCCCTTGAGCCGTGGTTCACCGTCTCTCAATAGCGCCCCCGTGGCTCGCCTGATCGCATGGTGTCAGGGTGATCAGGATCGGATTGCGCGCGTGGCCGCTGCGGTGTGCGCATACTCAGCTACCGAGGCAAGCGATGTTCCACTGGATCACCCGAAACGCGTGGTGCTCAGCGAGCCAATCAAAGCTTTGTTGGACGCCGCAACTGATAAGCAGGGCATCGTCAATACGATGTTTTCGGGAATCGAGCCTATGAGTTGGTCCGGCTCTCAGGCCGACATTATGGAAATTCGGGCCAGGGCCTTCGCCGAGTTGCTCGAACACCCCTTGCCCGAAGTGCGGGATATCGCAGCTAAGAAGCTCGAGGGGGTGGAGGAAGTCGTGCGACAGATACGAGAGCGGGAGGCGGCAGAACACAGCCGACGCGAGCAACGTTTCGAATAAGCTGTGCGGGGCGCTTGTGGCTTAGCTCAGTCGGTACGTGCTGCGTCTATTTTTACCGCCCCGCATAGCTGCCGTTTGTCGGTGTAATGTAAGCAACTCCGCTGCATTACGCACTGGGTTATCCTCAGTGTACTGTGGCGCGTGCTAGTCCATCAGGGGCAGTAGGCGCATCAAAATTACATTCTTCATTAGTGGGCACCTGCAAACTCTGCCTTTGGCTCAACGCCCACAAAAAATAGCTCACAACACACTCTACTCCCACCCCCCACCCAACGCCATAAACACCGCCACCTGCTCCTGCGCCACCCGCGCCTGCGCGGCGGCAAGATTGGCCTCCGCGGTGGCCAGCGAGCGCTGCGCATCCAGCGTATCGAGATACGCGCTGCGGCCGCTCACATACAGGCGCTGGGCCTGCCCCGCCACCTGGGCGCTGTCGTCCCGGGCGCGCTGGAGCGCTTCCACGCTGACCAGCTCCTGCCGGTAGGCCGACAGCGCGGTTTCGGTCTCGCGCAGGGCCTGCAGCACGGTGCCGTCGAAGCTGGCCAGGGCCATGCGGGTGGACGCCTCGGCGCCGGCGATGCGCGCGCGGACGGCGCCGGTGTTGGGCAGGCTCCAGCGGATCAGGGGACCGAGGTTCCAGGCGAAGGTGTCGCGGCCCAGGAAGTCGCTGGCCGGCCCGGCGGAGCTGGCGGACAGGCCGAGCGACACCTTGGGGTAGAGCTGTGCGGTGGCCACGCCGATGCGGGCGGTGGCGGCGGCCAGTTGCCGCTCGCTGCGCCGCAGATCGGGCCGCCGGCGCAGCAGCGCGGCGCCGTCGCCCACGGGCAGCGCGCCGGCCACCTGGGGCACGGCGGCGCACTGCTGCACCGCGGCCGGCAGCGCGCCCGGCGTGCGGCCCAGCCAGGCCGCCAGCTGGTAGAGCGCGGCCTGGCGCTGCGCCCGCAGCGCGGGGGGCGATGCTTCCAGCTGGGCGAGCAGCCCGCGCGAGCGGGCCAGGTCGGTGGCGCCGGCGCGGCCCGCATCGTGCAGCCGCTGCACCACGCCCAGTTGTTCTTTCTGCAGGGCGACGGAGGATTCGGCCACTTTCAATTGCTGGCCCGTGGCGCAGGCCATGGCGTAGGCGCGCGCGGTGCCGGCGGCCACGTTCACGCGGGCCAGACCGACCGCGGCCGCCGCGGCCGCGGAGTCGGCCTGCGCGGCTTCGGCGGCGCGCCGCAGCTCGCCCACCACGTCGATCTGGTAGGACAGGCCGCCTTCCAGCCGGTAGGCGAACTGGTTGGACGGGCTGAGGCCCGGCGCCAGTTCCGACAGGCCCGAGACGTGGCCGAAGCCCGGGCCGCCGAAGACCGACAGTTGCGGCTGTTCGGCGGCCCGCACCTGGGCCAGGGTGGCGTTCTGCAGCTCCAGGTTGGCGGCTGCGACACGCAGGTCGGTGTTGTGCGCCAGCGCTTCCTGCACCAGTGCGTCGAGCGTCGGGTCGCGGAACAGGTGCCACCAGCGCGGCGGCAGCGGCTCGGCGGAGAGGGCGGCATCGGCGCCGGGCGTTGCCGACTGTGCCTGCGCCTGCGCCTCCTGGAAGGGGCCGGCCGCGGCCGGATCGCGCACGGCCGCCTCGTCGGGCACGTGGTAATCGGGCCCGACGGCCAGGCTGCCGCAGCCGGCCAGGAGCAGGGCGGCGAAGAGCGGTGTGGCGCGCCGGGCGAGGCCGGCGGCGCGGGGCAGGGCCGTGCGTAAACGGGCAGTGCGTAGAAGGGCGGTGCGTAGAAGGGCGGCGCGGCGTCTCATGTCCGGCCTCCCGGAGCCACCAATTCGACGAGCACGGTCTGGCCGGCCACCAGCCCGGCGCCGTCCGCCTGCGCGTCCAGTTGCACCCGCACCGGCACGCGCTGCGCCAGGCGCACCCAGTTGAAGGTGGGGCTGACGCTGGGCAGCAGGTTGGCGCCGGTGGAGCGGTCGCGGTCGGCGATGCCGGCGGCGATGCTCTGCACCGTGCCGGCCAGCGCCACGCGGCTGCCCATGGGCGTGACCCGCACGGCATCGCCGGGATGGATGCGGGCCAGCTTGGTCTCCTCGAAATAGCCTTCGACGTAGAAGGAGCCGCGATCAACGATCGCCATGGCGCCCCGGCCGGCGGCGGCGTAGGCGCCCGTGCGCAGGTCCAGATTGGTGACCCAGCCGTCCACCGGCGCGCGCACCGTGGCGCGCTGCAGGTTGAGTTCGGCCGCGCGCAGATCGACGTCGGCACGGGCCATCGCGGCGGCGGCGGCTTCCACCCGGGCGCGTGACTGCTCGCGCGCCTCGCGCGGCACCAGGTCCGAGAGGCTGTCGTTGCGGGCGTCCTCGCGGCGCGCCTGCGCCAGGGTGGCCCGGGCCGACTGCACCCCGGCGCGGGCCTGCTGCACAGCCAGCGTGAAGCGCGCCGGATCGATCTCGAACAGCACCTGGCCGGCCTTGACGGCCTGGTTGTCCTGCACCTGCACCGCATGCACCAGGCCCGACACGTCGGGCGCCACCTGCACGACGTTGGCGCGCACGCGGCCGTCGCGGGTCCAGGGCGCGAGTTCGTAGTGGTCCCAGAGGCGCAGGGCGGCCCAGGCGGCAAGAGCCACCATGCCGAGCGTCAGCAGCACGCGGGCCAGCGGGGCGGCGAAGGCGCGGGCCCGCGCCTTCATCGTCTTGGTCTTTGTCGTCGTCGAAGTCGTTGTCATGAGAGGAATCCTCCCGGCGCGGTGAGCCGGGTGAGCGAGAACAGGATCAGCACGTAGAGCGCCGTATCGAACAGGGCGGCATGCCACACCCACCGGTACACGCCCAGGCGGCCCAGCAGCCGGCGCACGCCCCAGCACAGGGCCCAGGCCAGCACGGCCAGCACCAGCAGCCAGGGCACGTACACGCCATAGAACGTCGCTTCGCCGGTCATGCCAGGGCCTCCTGCGCGGGGATGGGAGCGGCCGTCCAGGGCCGCGAGGGAAACAGGTTGCGGCGCAGTCCGACCAGGGCGGCGAGCACCCGGCGGCGCTCGTCGGTGGTGCCGGTGTCCGCGCCGTGGGCCGCCGACGCTGTTTGTGCTGCGGGCGCCGGGGGCAGCAGCGACCGCAGTGCCTCGTCGATGCGCTCGGCGAGCAGCGGTTGCGCCTGCGCGGCCTGCTCGGTGGTGGACTGCGACGGATGGTCGCGGAACAGCCGCGCCACCTGCGCCAGGATGTCCGGCCCCAGCCGCGCCGGCAGCAGCGCGGCGTGGCGGCGCAGCGCATGCAGGTCGGTGCCGATGCGCAGGTCCACCAGCGCGTCGTCGGCGTTCACGCCGGCCACCGTGCCGCCGGCCTGGGCGATGCGCGGCGCCAGCAGGCCGATGCGATCGAGCACGCGGGCCGCGTGCAGGCGGGCCTGGGACGCATCGGCCTCGCGCGGCAGCCGCCCCAGTTCGCGCCAGGTGCGGCGCTGGATGCGGCGGGCGCTCCATTCGGCGCTCACCGAACGCACCAGCGCCGTGACCACCGCGGCCGTGGCCCCGCCGAGCACCTGGCCGATGGAGCTGTTGACGAAGCTGGCGAAGTCCGCCTGGCCGGTGTCGTGCAGCGACAGCGTGCCGAGCACGCCCGACAGCAGCAGCCCCATCGCCATCAGCAGGGTCGCGGGCCGTGCCATGTAGGCGCCCAGCACCAGGAAGACCGGCGCGCACACCACGGCCAGCGTGGGCAGGTCCACGACCAGCGGCATCAGCACCAGCACGTAGAGCGCGCCCAGGGGCAGCGACAGCAGCAGCGCCTTGAGGAAGGAGTAGATGGCCGGCACGGGGTCGTCCATGCCCGCGAAGAAGGAGCAGAAGACCGCCGCCATCATCGGCATGGCCGCGCCGCCGGACCAGCCGGTGAAGATCCAGAAGGCCGAGCACAGGCAGATCGCCAGCGCCGCGGCCAGGGCCGACCACGCGGCCATGCCCACGTCGCGGTGCAGCACGTCGTGCGCGGCGGGCACGGCCCTACGGTGGCCGGGCAGGGGCAGCGGCTGCGGGCGGCCGGCCAGGCCGGCGTCGATGCGTTCCCGCAGTTGCACGCAGGCGGCCCAGGCATCGATCAGCTCTTCCAGGCGCACGGCCAGGCCCGTGCGCAGCGCCAGGGTCCAGCCATCCGCGGAGGGCGGTGCGCCATCGGCCAGCGCGCGGGCCGCCGAGCGCAGTTCGGCCACGTCGGCGGCGGCGAGGGGGAGCGGAAGGCCGGGCTGGCCCGGCGCCGCGCGGCCGCTGTCGGCCAGGCGCGCCAGTACCCGGCCCACGGTGCGCTCCACGTCCTCCGGCAGGCGGCCTTCTGCATCGCGCAGGGCGCGCAGCCGGTCGTCCACGGCGGAGGCGAAGGGCGTGAGCGCTGCCACCTCGTGCTGCAGCGCGCGGATGGCTTCGGCCGTCCACTGCAGGTGGCTGGTGTCGAAGGGCACGTGCGTGGCCATCACGCGCAACTGGGAGATGTCGCCCGCCAGCTTGCGCCGCGCGGCCTGCTGCGCGCGCGCCGTGGGCCGGCCGGCATCGGCGGTAGCAGCAGAATCGGGCGGCTGCAGCATGGCGCGCAGCCATGCGCCGGCATCGGCCAGGGTGCGGTCCACCATGCCGATCAGCGTCGGGCCCATGCTCACCGGCCACACCAGGCTGTGCACCAGCCCGGCGCAGACGATGCCGATGCCGATTTCCTGCACGCGGGCCGAGGCGGTCTCGAAGATGCCGGTGGGCGCGCTCACGGCCGGAAAGCCGATCAGCGCAGCCGAGTAGCCGGCGAGCATGAAGAGGTAGGAGCGCGGCGTGCGGTCGAGCAGCGAAACGAACAGGCACAGCGCCACCCACGCGGCCAGCGCGAGCGTGAGCAGTTCGGGCGCATCGACCATCGCCGGCACCATCAGCAGCGTGGCCGCGCAGCCCAGCAGCGTGCCGCCCAGGCGGAACGCGGCCTTGGACCGGACGGCGCCGGCCAGCGGGTTGGCCACGATGTAGGTGGTCATCAGCGCCCAGAAGGGCCGCGGCAGGCCGGCCCAGCTCGCGACGGCCATCGCCAGCATCGCGGCGGCGAAGCATTTGGCGGAAAACAGTAGTTCGGCCGGGCTGAAGCGCGGCAACAGGCGGGGCAGGCGCACGTCAGCCCTCCGCAGCGGCGCCGCCGCGGTCGGCCTTGCCCAGGCGGGCCCAGAGCGTTGCGAAGACGCGCAGGCAGGCGCGCACGTCCTCGGCCGGGACGTCCTGGAACAGCTCGGCGCGCAGGCCGTTCAGGGCGTCCTCGATGCGGGCGAGTATCGCGTTCCCGGCTTCCGTCAGGTGCAGGGTGCGCGCGCGGCGGTCGGCCGGGTCTTCCCGGCGCTCGACCAGGCCGGCGGCGACCAGCTGGTCCAGCGTGCGGATCAGGGTCGGCCCCTCGATGCCCAGCAGGTCGGCGATCACGCCCTGGCGGGTGCCGTCGCCGTGCCGGCCGATGGTGAGCACCACCCAGCCGCCCGCCTGCGACACGCCCAGCGGCGCGACCGCCCGGTCGGCCGCGGCGCGGTAGGCGCGTTGCAGCAGGCCGAGGGAAAAGGTGAGGTGGCGCAGTTCCGCGGGATCGGCGGAATGGGTTTTTGGGGCGTCGGGCATGGTTTGAAGTTTAGTTAGCTAGCTATCTTTTAAGGGAGGGTCTGCGGAGTAACCCTCTTGCTGGCGTGGCTTCCGCCGGAGCGCTGCGTCCGCCGTTCAGCGGACGTGCCGGCGATGGGCCGTGGAGTACACCACGGCGGAAAAACGGACTGCGTGCGCCGTTTTGGATCCGTGGAGACGACCCGTGAAGACGGTCTGCCAGTTCGTGTCTCCATCGGCGGGTATCTGGCCGCTGCCACAATCGGCCGCCTGTCCCATGACGGTTCCTGTCAACACGCACGGAACCCAGGCCTACGTGAAAAAACTACCCATACTCCTGTTGTCGCTCCTCGGGTTCTCCGCCGTTCGGGCGGGAGACGTCGCCATCGCCATCGAGAACCTGCCGGCGGCGCCGAGCCGTGTGTTCGTGGCCGTCTATCCCAGCGCGGATGCCATGTCCAGGAACAAGCCGTCGCACACGAACATCTCCGAGGCGCAAGGCGAACCGACGACGGTGCTCCTCAAGGATCTGGCGCCTGGAACGTACGCCTTCGTCGCATTCGCGGACGAAAATTCCAACGGCAAGCTGGACACGAATTTCCTGGGGATACCCAGCGAGCGCTACGGGTTCTCCAACAACGTCATGGGTTTGTTCGGGCCGCCGGATTTCAGCGCGGCGTCGCTGCAGCTGACGGACGAGAAGACCCGGATCGCCATCAGGCTGCGCTAGGTTCCTGCCTCGGTGCTTGCAGGGGCCGCCTGCAAGTCCATCGGCGCCGCTTACTGCACGGCCGGCGCCCCCGGGTGCGCTGCGGCGGACAGGGCCCGCACGCCTTCCAGGAAGCTATCCGTCGGCATGGGCCGCCCATGGAGCCAACCCTGCTGGGAGGGGCAGAGGTTGGCCTGCAGGAAGTCGGATTGCTCCTGCGTCTCGACCCCTTCGGCCACCACGTGCAGGCCGAGGTGCGATCCCATCGAGAGGATCGAGCAGACGATGCCCACGCTGGCCTTGTCGCCGGGCAGGCCGTTGATGAAGCTGCGGTCGATCTTGATCTCGTAGAGCGGCAGCTGCCGCAGGTACGCGAAGCTCGAAAAGCCCGTGCCGAAATCGTCGATCGAGAACCGTACGCCCAGCTCGACCAGTTCCGCCAGGCGTTCCGCAGCATGGTTCACGTCGGTGATCAGCAGGCCTTCCGTGATCTCCAGGATCAGCCCCGACGCGCAGGCGCCGGCCGCCTCCAGCGCGCGCCGGACTTCATCCACGAAATCCGGATGCTTGAACTGGGCCGGGCTGATGTTGACGGCCAGGGTGAGCGAAGGATCTTCGCGGTGGAGGTCGCAGAGGATCCGGCAGCCGGTGTTCAGCACCCAGGCACCCAGCTCGATGATGAGGCCGGAGGCTTCCGCCAGGGCGATGAACTGGTCCGGCGGCACCATGCCGCGCTCGGGATGCCGCCACCGCAGCAGGGCCTCGCCGCCGGTCAGCTGGCCTCGGGCATTGTGCTGCGGCTGGACGTGCAGGAACAGCTGGTCCGAGCCGATCGCCGTGCGCAGGTCCTGCTCCAGAGTCAGCCGTTCATGGAAGCCCGCCAGCATGTTCTGCTCGAAGAACACGGGATGGTTGTCTCCCTGCGTCTTGGAGCGGCGCAGCGCGAGTTGCGCTTCGCGCAGCGCGTCGAGGCCGTCGCGGGTATCGGCGTGGATGAGGCTGATGCCCGCACTGGCGCGGATGGTGAGGCTGCCGTCGTCCAGGTCGAACGGTGCGGCGAGGCTGCGCAGCAGCTTGGCGGCCACGCCTTCCGAGAGGCTGCGGGCCTCGCCGTCGCCGAGGCCTTCCGTGCGCAGCACCACCACGAATTCGTCGCTCCCCGTGCGGGCCAGCGTGTCCCCCCGGCGCAGCACGCTTTTCAGGCGCCGTGCGGTCTCGCGCAGCACTTCGTCGCCGATCTGCGTGCCGCGGGCCACGTTGAGCAGCTTGAACTGGTCGATGTCCAGGCAGATGACCGCCGTCGGCCCCGTGCCCGCGGCCACCCGGTCCTGCTCCGCTGCCAGTTGCGCGAGCAGGTGCCGGCGGTCCATCAGGCCCGTCAGCGCATCGAGCGGCGCATGCGCGCTGGGAGCCGGCGGGCCCGCCGACGCCTCCTGCGTTGTGTCGATCTGCCCGGGGATGGGGGGCGGGGCGGTTTCCGCGATGACGAATCCGCCCTTGCCGGCCTGCTTCACCGCATACATCGCGGCGTCGGCCGCCTGGATCAGCGTCTCGACGGTGGTGGCATGGCGCGGGTAGCTGGCCACGCCGACGCTCGCTCCGACCCGGGCCGATTGCTCGTTGGGCAGCACGAACGGCGCCTCGAAGCTGGCGATCAACTGCCGCGCCAGGCCCGAGACGCTGGGGTGGACCGCATCCACGCCCAGGATGATCACCACCAGTTCGTCGCCACCCAGCCGGCCGATGACGTCGCAATGGCGCTGGAAGAGCCTGCGCAGCCGCCGGGCGGCCTCGACCAGGACCGCATCGCCGGCAGCATGGCCCCAGCGGTCGTTGACGGATTTGAAGCCGTCGAGATCGATGAACATCAGGGTGACGTCGCCCTCCGCGACCTGGCCGGAAGCGACGGCGGGGAGATGCTGCCCGAGCAGGGTTTCGATGTACGAGCGGCTCTTGAGCCCCGTCAGCGCGTCGTGCTCGGCGCGGTACTGGGCCGATGTCTCCTGCGTCTTGCGCCGGGTGATGTCGTAGAGGACACCCTCGATGCGCGGCTCCCCGCCCGCGGATCGCTCCATGCACGACACCATGCAGTGGACCCAGAGCGTCGTGCCGTCCGGGCGGACCAGCTCGAGATCCTCGGCCTCCGGCTCGCGGGAGCTGCGGGCTTTCTCGATCAGGTGCAGCAACTGGGCCGGGCGGATGAAGAAGGCAGCGATGAAGTCCGCGGCGTGCGTGACCGTGACCCGGCCCGCCGGCAGGTCGAGCAGCCGCTCGAAGGCCGGGTTGGCATGCAGCAGCCGGCCGGTGGCGGAGAGAATGAAGATGCCCGCGCTCGTGGAGTCGAAGATGTTCCGGTAGCGGGCTTCCAGCGCCGAGATCTCTTCGCGCATGCCGCGCTCGCGTTCCAGCGCGTCCTGCTGCAGCTCCAGCAGCCGGTTGACGGCCGTGGTGACCACGCCGACTTCGTCGACCGCATGGCGCGGATCGATCGACATCCGGTGGGACGTTCCGGGCACGATCCTGGCCAGGCCCGCCGCCAGCTGGTGCATGGGGCGCGACAGCATGCTCCGGGCCAGCAGGCTGAACACGCCCAGCACGACCACCAGCAGCACGGTGATCGCCGCGACCAGCAGGGCGGCCTGCCAGCCCGCCTCGGAGGTGAGCCGCTGGTAGTTCAGCCAGACCTGCAGATCGCCGATCCGGCCCTCCTGCCGGAAGGGCGACATCAGTGGCGACTGGAAGGTCGGCTCCTGGGGGAACGGCTTGCCGGTGGCGTTCGGCCCGGCGTCCGGGTTGACGTTCATCGCCATCGTGGTGCCTGACGCATCGCGCACGCCCACGCGGGCGACCGAGGGATGGTGGGCGAGGCCGTCCACCAGCTCCTTGAGCAGGACCTCGTCCCGCGCGTACACGCCGACCGCCATCGTCTGCTGCACGGCCGCGGCGATGGCGCGCGCGGAGGCCTCGGAATTCTCCAGGTAGTGCGACCTGGCGCTGAGGAACAGGACGACGGCCACGAGGACCGCCATCACGCCCGCCACGCTCGCGATCACGCGCTGGAACCGGTGATGGAGGCTATTGCTGCGCATGGGGAGCCGGGCAGAAGAGGGAACGCGCGTGCACGGTCATGGAAGGTGCATCACCACGCGCACGGAGTTGTCCTGCGGTGGGCGGGTGACGTAGCCGATCGCGGAGGGGTCGCTGCGCAGGCGCTGCAGCATGGCCGTGTCGTCCTCGGCGGTCTGCGGCGGCCGCACCTGGCCGGTGAAATGCAGGCGTGCCCAGTAGCTGTTGATCCGGGCGATGTCCATGCCGGTCAGCAACTGGTAGAACTCGGCGCGCGCCGGACCGTCGCGCTTCTGGTCCAGCGGGGTGGCCGCGGTGCCGTCGGGGAAGGCCCGCGTCCTGCCGGTGTAGATCGCCACCAGCTCGTTCTGGTTCACGGTGCGCAGCGGGCTCTGGGTCGACACCACCACGTAGAGGGGGGCGGAAGCCGCGGGGAACTGCAGGAAGCAGATCGAGAGTGCGAGGGCGCCGAGCAGGCGCGGACGTGTCGGAAACGCAGGCGACATCAGGGACCCCACACGAAATCGACCAGGATGGAGAACAGCGTGCCTTTGGCGGCCTGCCCGCCATGGTTGCGCCAGTTGGCCCCGCCGTTCCGCCGCACGTTGAATCGATCGGCCTGCAGCTTCAGGGCGGCGTTGGATGCGAAATCCCAGCGCAGGCCCACGCCGACCGTGCTCTGGTCGAACCGGAACAGGTTGACGGCGTCGGTGGCGTAGCCCGCCAGCATCTGCGCCTGCCGGGCCGCGGCGGGGCCCACGACGGGGGCCAACGGCGAGGCGAGCGCGGGTTCGGCCAGTGCGGCCTCTCTCGGTTTCACCCGGCTGGCGATGGCGTAGTAGGTCACCGTGTCCTTGCGCCACGCCGCGCTGGCGTAGGCGCGGTAGGCACCCAGCGGGCTGCCGGGCACGGTGAGGCGGCTGCCTTCGGCCACGAACGTCCAGGGGCCGCTGTCGTACTGCGCGGCGAGTGCCAGGTAACGGGTCGCGCCGCCGGACCACAGCCTGTCGCCGATCGGCGTGAAGCCCTCCCGCAGGGCGGGCACGGGCGAGTTCCGGAAATTGTCGACGCCCTGGCGCAGCGCCGCGTACTCCGGGCCCAGATCCATGCCCACCCGGGCCTGCAGATAGCTGAGTTTCAGCAGCAACCCGCCCGATTCGCGGGTCAGGCCGACCGCCAGGATGTCGTCGACCTTCACCGGGTGGCTGGATCGGCCCCCATCGGTCGAACTGGTCCGGATCATGCCGGCGGTGGCGCGCAGGCGCCACGACGAATTGCCCATGTCCCAGCGCTGCTCCACGTCGAGACCGTTGACGGCCACGACCGGCGCGAAGGCGTAGAAGTCGATGGGCGGGCGCGCCCATGTGAACGCATAGCCGACGTTGCGGCTTTCGGAATACAGGAACATGTCCGGGCTGATGCGGCCCAGGCGGATCCGGGTGTTCGCCTGCGGGCGGTAGCCGACATAGGCCTGCTCGATCGCGTCGCTGGACAACGCTCCGTCGGCCCTGTGCAGCAGGACGCCCTGGGCGGCCGCTTCCCAGCCGCGGTCGTTGCTCCAGTCGATTTGCGCGCCGAGCCGGGAGTCGGGCGTGGCGCTGAGGCCCGTGGCCGCCCCCTTTTGCGCGGTGCTGCGGATGAGCCCCCAATTCGAGAGGCCGGTCTTCTCGACCACGCCCACGGTGCCGAAACCGCTGAGGGCGAAGTGGCCGTCGGCCGATTCCTGGGCTTGGGCCGGCAGACCCGGGACGAGGGCGAGCATGATGGCCGCGAGGGACGTGGCACGCACGTGACGGGTGGGGGGAGGCGGGAGAGTCCCTGCGCATTCCGGCGGCAGGAAGGGGATCGGTCGAGTGGTCAAGATGAATGCCGGGAGACGAAAGCGAATACTGTGGAAATTCGCAGATTCGCGATGGGCCCGTGGTGTGGATCGATTTCGATCACCGTTGAAATGATTTAAATATTTACCAAGTGTACTTGTCGTTGCATTTTTATTGGAAATAATTCATATTTTTGCTGTTTTTGCGTGTTGTTTTTAAGAATGTGTGTAGTCACTTTTCCTGTGCCCATGTAGGAGGCGGCAGTATTCTTTCTGGCGCCGCGTTCCTTGCGGGACAGCAGTGCGCTGCCGATGGCGCCCGTGGCCCGATGACGGGTGCGCGATCGCCGGGAGAGCGATGCACGGGAGGCCCGGCGGCGATGGATGGGTTCAGAGCGTGTCGAGGCGCGCGCGGAGGAGGGCGGCATGCCCGCGCAGTGCGTCGAGTTGCGGGCCCTGCATTTTCCGCAGTTGGCGGTACACCATGCCAAGGCGCAAATTCTTGCCCAGCATGCCTTCGTTGCGGGCAAAGAAGTCCCAGTACAGCGCGTTGTAAGGGCAGGCGCGGTCGCCCAGTTTCTGCTTCTTGTCGTAGTGGCAGCCGCTGCAGTAGTCGCTCATGCGGTCGATGTAGGCCGCGCTGCTGACGTAGGGCTTGGTGGCCAGCAGGCCGCCGTCGGCGAACTGGCTCATCCCGACGGTGTTGGGCAGCTCCACCCATTCGAAGGCGTCGATGTACACACCGAGATACCAGCGGTGCACGGCGGCCGGATCGAGCCCCGCCAGCAGCGCGAAGTTGCCGATCACCATCAGGCGCTGGATGTGGTGGGCATAGGCACCCTGCAGCGACTGGCCCACGGCATGCCGCACGCAGCGCATGCGGGTATCGCCGGTCCAGAACCATCCGGGCAATGGTGCGCTGTGGCCGAACGCATTGCGCTCGCCGTAGCCGGGCATGTGGGCCCAATAGATGCCGCGCACGTATTCGCGCCAGCCGAGGATCTGGCGGATGAAGCCCTCGACCGCCGGCAGCGGCGCCGCGCCTGCGTGGTAGGCCGCCTGGGCGCGCTGCACCACCTCGCGTGGGCTGAGCATCTTGGTGTTGAGCGCGAACGACAGCAGCGAGTGGAACAGCCGCGTGCTGCGCGTGTGCATGGCGTCTTCGAACGCGCCGAAATGCGGCAGCGTGGAATCGATGAAGTGATCGAGCCATGCCAGCGCCTCGGCCCGGTTCAGGGGCCAGCGCAAGTGCGTGGCCTCTGGGCTGCCGAAGCTTTGCACGCCGGCCGCCTCGATGGTGGCCCACAGGGCGCCGTGGTCGTGCACGGGGCGTGCGTCGGGCGGCAGTGCCGGCGCGTCCCCGGTGCCGGGCCAGGGCTTGCGGTTGTCGTGGTCGTAGTTCCACTGCCCGCCTTCCGGTTCGCCCGCCCCGTCCACCAGCACGCCGTGGCGCTGGCGCATGCGGCGGTAGAAATGCTCCATGAGCCACTGCGTGCGGCCCTGGAAGATCTCGGCCAGTTCCGTGCGGCGGGTGTAGAAGTGCCCGGTATCGACGGCCTGCACGTCGAAGGCCTGCTTTGCCCCCCAGGTGCGCAATTGCTCGTCCAGACGCCATTCGTCGGGATGCTGGTATTGCAGCACCTGCGCGCCGTAGTGGGCCATGAGGGCGGCCAGGTTGCCAGGAACGGACTGGCGGTTGCTTGCATCGTCGATGGCGACGTAGCGCACGCGGTGCCCGGCTTCGCGCAGCTGGCGGGCCAGTTCGCGCATGGCGGCGAAGAGGGCGAGGATCTTCTGCGCATGGTGCAGCACGTAGTCGGTTTCCTGCCGCACTTCCATCAGCACGTAGACGATGCCTTCGTCCTGGGTGGCGAACCAGGCGTGCTGGGGGTTGAGCTGGTCACCCAGCAGCAGGCGCAGCGTGTGGGTGCGGGGCCGTGCGCGGCTCACGGCATACCTCCGGTGCCGTGGCGCTTGCGCTCGCTGCGGCAACGGTCCGAGCAGTACTTCACTTGGTCCCACACCTTCTCCCACTTCTTGCGCCAGGTGAAGGGCAGGCCGCAGTGCTGGCAGGTCTTTTGCGGGAGGTCTGATTTCTTGCGCATGCGGGGGCCGGATGTCTATGCTTGGGGGGAGCTGCAGCGGACGCCGGCTTCCCGCTGGAGTGCCTGTAGTGTGGGGCATGCATTGCGAAGCCCGCCCCCGGTGCTGGCGGCCCGGCCTGCGCAGCGATGCCCGGCGCCGTCTCAGGGAGCCGACGGCGGCGTGGCGGGAAGAAGATGCAGTGCGGCGTACTGCAGCAGCATGATCGTCTTGCCGTCCCGGATCGCTCCCGAGTCGATCATCGCCAGCGCGTCGGCGATGCCCAGTTCCATGACGGCGATGTCCTCGCCTTCGGATGCGATGCCGCCGCCCGCGGAGTGCCGGTCGCCGGGCTGGTACTCCCCCACGAAGAAGTGCAGGCGTTCCGTCACCGACCCGGGGCTCATGAACGCATCGAACACCTGGCGCACCTCGCGCACGCGGAAGCCCGTTTCCTCTTCCACCTCGGCACGGATGCGCGCCTCGGGTTCCGCGTCGTCGAGCAGTCCCGCAGGCGTTTCGATCAGCAGATCGTCGTGCCCGTTGACGAACGCCGGATAACGGAACTGCCGCGTGAGGATCACGGTGCGGCGCTGCGGATCGTAGAGAAGGATCGTCGCTCCGTTGCCCCGGTCATAGGTCTCGCGCGACTGCCGCTGCCAGCTGCCGTCGCTGCGCTGGAAGGAGAACGTGGTTTTCTTCAGGACGTACCAGTCGTCCGAGAGGGTGGTGACGTCGTCGATGCGGATGCGGTGCGCGATGCTCAAAGGGGGCTCCTGCCGCCCGGCGGGGCGGTGTCCCCGCAGTCTATCCACGGCCGCGGAAGCCCGCCGGAACCGGGCGGGGCAGGAGCGCAGCCCTGCCCCGTGGCAGCGCGCCGCTAGGTTCCCGGCTGCGGGCCGGGCCCTTGTCCCGAGGCCCGCTGCAGGGCCTGGTCATCCAGGAGTTCGTACCACATCGCGTTCATCACGGCGAAAGCGGCGGCCAGGAGCAGGCCGAGTATCCAGGCGAAATACCACATGGTGTTGTCCTTTCAGCATTCAGTCATTGATGGATCGATCCGTTCATCCGGGGAGGGCGGTGCGGTCAGTAGGCGTGGTCGCCGTGGGTGATGTCGTGCGCGCGCACCTTGCCCCACATCACGCGGTACACCCAGCTGGTGTAGGCCAGGATCAGCGGGACGAAGATGGCCGCGCACACCAGCATGATGAAGAGCGTCAGGTGGCTGGACGAGGCGTCCCACACCAGAAGCGACGAGCGCGGCTCCAGCGAGGACGGCACGATGAACGGGAACATCGAGGCGCCCACGCTCAGCACGATGCCGGCCACGGACAGGCCGCTGAAGACGACCGTGGCGCGCTCCCACCGGGCGCGCAGGCCGGCGAGCGCCAGGAGCGCGCCGGCGAAGCCCAGCGCGGGTGCCAGCATCGTCCACGGATGGCGTGCGTAGTTGGAGAACCAGCCGCCGGCCACGCCCGCGGCCACGGTCTTGGCCAGCGGATTGGAAGGGCCGCCGGCCGCGTGGGCGCTGGTGAGCTGGTAGCCGCCCACCAGCTTCCACAGCAGCACGCCGGCCAGCGCGTAGAGCGCGATGGTGGCGATGGCGGCCGCGGTGGCGAAGCGGCGCGAGCGATCGGCCACGGCACCTTCGGTCTTCAGCGCCAGCCAGGCGCCGCCGTGCAGGGCGAGCATGGCGACGGACACCAGCCCGGCCAGCAGCGCGAACGGGTTGAGCAGGCCGGGGAAGCTGCCGGCATAGACCATGCGCATGTCTTCCGTGAGGCGAAAGGGCACGCCCTGCAGCACGTTGCCCAGCGCCACGCCGAAGATCAGCGCGGGCACGAAGCCGCCGACGAAGAGCGCCCAGTCCCAGGCGCTGCGCCATGCGGCGCTCTTGCGTTTGCTGCGGTACTTGAAGCCCACGGGCCGAAGGATCAGCGCGAGCAGCGTGGCGAACATCGCCAGGTAGAAGCCCGAGAACGCCATGGCGTAGACGTGCGGCCACGCGGCGAAGATGGCGCCCCCGCCCAGGATCAGCCACACCTGGTTGCCCTCCCACACGGGGCCGACGGTGTTGATGACCACGCGGCGTTCCACGTCGTCGCGGGCCACGAAGGGCAGCAGCGTGCCCACGCCCAGGTCGAAGCCGTCGGTGACGGCGAAGCCCACCAGCAGCACGCCCAGCAGCAGCCACCAGATGAAGCGCAGGGTGTCGTAGTCGAGAAGGGTGTGAAGAGTCATGCTGCGTCTCCGGCGGGTTCGAAGGTGGTGGGTTGCGAGGTGCCCGGGGTCACGGCACCGATCAGCGGCGCGGCGGCGCCGTGCGACCGCGGCGTTTCCGGATCGGGGCCTTTGCGGATGGCATTGAGCATGAGCTTCATCTCCACCACGATCAGCGCGGTGTAGAGTGCGGCGAAGCCCAGCAGCGTGAACAGCACGGTGCCCGCGCCCAGTTCGGACACGGCCACGGCCGTGGGCAGCACGCCTTCCACGGCCCAGGGCTGGCGGCCCAGCTCGGCCACGATCCAGCCGCATTCGGCGGCGATCCAGGGCAGGGGGATGGACCAGACGGCCAGCTTCAGCAGCCAGGGGTGGGCATCGAGCCGGCGGCGGGCCGACAGCCAGAAGAAGGCGGCCGTCAGTACGATGAAGAACAGCCCCAGGCCCACCATCACGCGGAACGACCAGTAGAGCGGCGCGACCTGCGGCACCGTGTCCCAGGCAGCCTGGGCGATCTGCGCCTCGGTGGCCTGGCGCGGATCGTCCACGTAGCGCTTGAGGAGCAGGGCGTAGCCCAGCCGGTGGCCGTGCAGTTCGAAGACCATGCGGGCGTGGTTCGGGATGGCGGCGTCCGAGCCGGCGGCGCGGATCTGCTGCAGCGCATCGTAGGCCTGGACGCCATCGCGGATGTGGCCCTCGGCCTGCTTGACCAGGTCGTCGATGCCCGGGATCTGCGTATCGAGCGAGCGCGTGCCGATCAGGCCCATCACCCAGGGGATGCGCACGGCGTAGTGGGTCTTGCGCGCTTCCTGGTCGGGCCAGCCGATCGCGGTGAACGAGGCCGGGGCGGGCTCGGTGTCCCACATGGCCTCGATGGCCGCGAGCTTCATCTTCTGGTGCTCGCTGGCGGCATAGCCGCTCTCGTCGCCCAGCACCACCACCGACAGCGACGCCGCCAGGCCGAAGGAGGCCGCCACCGTCATCGAGCGCCTGGCCAGTTCGACATGCCGGCCCTTGAGCAGGTACCACGCCGAAACGCCGAGTACGAAGAGGGCGGCGACCGTGTAGCCGGCCGACACCGTATGGACGAACTTGGCCTGTGCCACGGGGTTGAACACCACGTCGTAGAAGCTGTCCACCTCCATGCGCAGGGTCTGCGGATTGAGCCGGGCGCCCACGGGGTTCTGCATCCAGCCATTGGCGACCAGGATCCACAGGGCCGATAAGTTGGTGCCCAGCGCGACCAGCCAGGTGACGACGCAGTGCGCCACCTTGGACATGCGCTCCCAGCCGAAGAAGAACATGCCGACGAAGGTCGCCTCCAGGAAGAAGGCCATCAGCCCTTCGATGGCCAGCGGTGCGCCGAAGATGTCGCCCACGTAGTGGCTGTAGTAGCTCCAGTTCATGCCGAACTGGAACTCCATCACGATGCCGGTGGACACGCCCAGGGCGAAGTTGATGCCGAACAGCACGCCCCAGAACTTGGTCATCTGGCGCCAGACGGCGCGGCCGGTCATCACATAGACCGTCTCCATGATGGCCAGCAGCACGGCCAGCCCGATCGTGAGCGGAACGAAAAGGAAGTGGTAGAGCGCGGTCATCGCGAACTGCAGTCGCGACAGGCCGACGACGTCGAGGTCCATGGTGGAGTCCTTTCTTGGAGAGGAAAAAGCGGTGGGTCAATGCGTGCGCAGCGCCTGCAGGGCTGCGTCGAAGGAGGCCGTGCCGCGCCGGTGCTGGGCTACGACGCGTCCGTGCGCCATCACCACGAGCCGGTCGGCGAGCCGGGCCTCGCGGCGCAGGTGCGTGGCGATCAGCAGGGTCTTGTGCGCGGCATGCCGGTCCAGCCGGGCGAGCACGTCCCGGGCGGTCGGGCCGTCCAGGCCCTCGGTGGGTTCGTCCAGCAGCCAGAAGCCGGCCGGATGCAGCAGCAGCCGGGCGAGGGCGAGCCGGCGCGCCTGGCCGCCCGAGAGACCCAGTCCGCCTTCGCCGAGCCGGGTGTCCAGGCCGTGCGCCAGGCGCCGGACGTCGTCTGCCAGACCGCTGGCCTGCAGGGCGGCCCAGAGTTGGTCGTCGGTCGCGGCGGGGTGGGCCAGGCGCAGGTTGTCCCGGATGCTGTCCTGGAACAGCTCGGTGCGCTGGGTGAGCCAGGTGCAGGGCCAGGCCTGCACGATGCCCGCTCGCGCCGGCAGTTCGCCCGCGACCAGCGACAGCAGCGTGGACTTGCCTGCGCCGCTCGCGCCTGCTAACGCCACCCGTTCGCCGGGCGCCACGCGCAGGTCGATGCCGCGCAACAGCGGCGCCGCGGCCGGCGTGCCGCCGGCCTCGACGCCTGCCAGGCAGGCGGCGGCCTCTCCGCCCGGCATGCCGCGGCGGGCGCATGGCGCCTGCGGTTCCGGGGGCGGGTCCACGAGCCGGGGCGCCAGGCGGCGCGCGGCCAGCAGGCTCCGGCCCGCTTCGAGCGCGCCCCGCCGCAGGGCCTGGAGGGGCTCCTGTGCGGCCAGCGCCGTCAGCAGGGCCAGCGCCGCGAGCGGTGCGCCCAGCACCCCCGCACCCGCCAGCGCGCCCACCGAGAGCAGCACGCACGCCACGCCCAGGTGCCAGCCCATGGACTGGAGCCAACCGCAGCGGGTGTCGATGCGGTGCAGTTCGTCGTCGGCGCGGGCCAGCCGGGCGTCGGTGCGCGCGATGCCGCGGCACTGCGCCGGCAACTGACCGGCCATGGCCAGTTCGGTCTGGCCCGCGACGAGGTCGATGGCCTGCGCGCGCAGGCGCTCCGTGGCCAGGGCGCGCCGCAACGCGGCTGCGCGTGCGCGCCGGGCCGCGAAGAGGGCGGTGCCGCCGCCGCACCCCAGCATCCATGCAAAGGCCGCGGCGCCCAGGCGCGCATCGAGGGCGCCGAGCACGCCGGCAGCCAGCAGCGCGGCGCCGAAGGCCGTGGCGGCGGGCACCAGCACGCGCAGGTAGATGGATTCCAGCGCATCGATGTCCTGGGTGAGGCGAAAGAGCAGCCGTGCCGGACGGCGCAGCAGCGCCCGCGCGGCCAGCGGCCGGGCCCAGCCCCGGAGCAGGCGCTCGCGCAGCGCGGCGAGCACGGCCAGGGTGGCGTCGTGGGTCACGACGCGCTCGGCGTAGCGGCCCGCGGTGCGCCCCAGCGCCAGCAGGCGGATGCCGGCGCTGGGCATGAACACGTTGAATGCCAGGGCGGCACCGCTGGCCAGCCCGGCCAGGGCGGTCGCCGTGATGAACCAGCCGGAGAGGCCGAGCAGCGCCATGCCCGCCACCAGCGTGGCGAACGCGAGCACCGCGCCGAGCCACATCCTGCGGCCCCCTGTTTGCATGAAGAGACGCAGCACCGCGGCCAGTGCGTGGCGGGACCGGACGGGGGCGCTCATGCGGCCCTCCGGTATGCGCAGGCGGTGGCGATGTGGCCGACGTCGATGACGCGGCCGATGCGGGCCGCGAGCGCCCTGTCGTGCGTCGCGACGATGAGTGTCCGGCCCCGCGCCATGCGCGCCACGGAGTCCGCTACGGCGAGCGCTGTTTCGCGGTCCAGGTGCGCGGTCGGCTCGTCCAGCAGCCACAGCCCGGCCTGCGGCGCGGCCGCAGCGCGGGCGAGCGCCAGTCGGACCGCCTCTCCGCCGGACAGCCCCGATCCGCCTTCCCCCAGCGCTTCCCCCGGCGCCCGGAAGCCGCCGCGGTCCAGGCCGGCGTCGCGCAGCGCCGCAGCGACATCGCGGCGCGAGATGCCTGGACGGTGCAGCGCGACGTTGTCGTGCAGGGGCCCCGCGAAGACGTGCGGCGTCTGTCCCACCCGGGCCATCCGGCCGCGCAGGGCCGCGGCACTGCCGCCGTGCAGCGGGATGCCGTCGATGCGAACCGACCCGCTGGCCACCGGCACCAGGCCGGCGATGATCGACAGCAATGTGGACTTGCCCGCGCCGCTGGCACCGACCAGCGCCACGTGCTCGCCCGCGCCGACGTGCAGATGCGCCCCTTCGAAGACGGGCGCGCCGCCGGGGTGCGCGAAACACAGCCCTTCGATGTCCACCGTGGGCGGACGGGGCGGGGCGTGCCGTGGCGCCGGGGCCGGGGCCGGATCGTCCAGGCCGCCGGGAAGCTCCATGCCTGCGCGGTGCAGTGCGGCGATCGCCGCCAGGGCGGCCCGGCCCGCGGCCCGGTCGTGCCAGGCGGCCGACAGGTCGCGCAGCGGCTCGAAGAATGCGGGCGCGAGCAGCAGGATGAACAGCCCCTGGCCGAGACCCAGCGGCCGGCCCCAACTGCCCATGCCGATCTGGCCCAGCAGGTGGAAGCCGACATACACCGCCACGAAGGCCACGGACAGTGCCGAGAACAACTCCAGCGACGCCGATGACAGGAAGGCGATGCGCAGCACGCGCAGGGTGCGCCGCCGGAGGTCCTCGGCCGAGGCGCGCAGGCGCACGGCCGTGGCATCCACTGCGCCCAGCGCGCGCAGCGTGCTCAGGCCGCGCAGGCGATCGAGCAGGAAGCCGTTCATGCTCCCGATCGCCTGCAGTTGTTCCGCGCTGGCTGCCTGCGCACGCCAGCCGATCAGCGCCATGGCCGCCGGAATCAGCGGCGCGGCGGTCACCAGGATCAGCGCGGCCGCCCAGGACACGCTGGCGACGGCCATCGCGATCGCAGGCAGCACGGCCAGTACGCGCCACCGGGCGGGTTCGTGGCGCAGCAGCCAGGGCAGCAGCGCCTCCGCCTGTTCGGCGATGGCGCTGGCGGCCAGTCCGGAGGCGGGCCGGCCCCTGTCCAGCGGAGATCTGCCCGCCAGCGCGGCGCAGGCCTGCTTCCGCAATGTGCTGATGGCGCGCCGCGATGCGGCGAAGATTCTCCGGGCGCCCCAGGCTTCGGCGGTGGCGCGGACGGTGCCGAGGGCGGCATACGCCGCAGCCACCCAGGCGACGCTGTGCCAGCCGCCGCCCGCCGCCAGGCACTGCACGGCCCACGCCAGCAGCGCCGCCTGCGGCAGCCACAGCAGGGAGGCCGCGGCGAGGCAGGCCGCGCCGCTCCGGTATCCGGAGGGCGGATCGAACAGGGACGAAGGCGAGGGGAGCGCGGGGGCACCGGCCGCGCGCGGGCCTGCCGCTGCAGTATGGGGCATGGAAACTCTCCAGAGGTGGAATCGCGAAGGCCCGCGCGCAGGCCTGCCGGCCCGTGGGCCAGTGGCACCGGGCAGCGGTTGGCGAACCGCGGGAGCTGGCTCAGGACAGGCGTGGAGGCGCGCGGCTGGGTGGCGCGGACCAGGGCGCATCCCGCCGGGCCCGCCACGGCAGGCGTGCCGTGGGCATGCCGTGTGGAGGCGCCTCGGCCGTGGAGGGCGCGGCGGGCAGGAAGGCGGCGTCAGGCGGTTCCTGCGGCATCCGGCACCAGGCGCACTCCATGCCGGAGGGCATCGGATGGCCGGCGGGCGTGCCGTCCGGGTCTGCCGCGATCAGCCTCGGGCCCTGGGAAGTGCAGACTTCGATCCATGCATTGCCGGACGGTGCTGCGAACACGCCGCTCCATGCCGGCACAAGGCTTCCCCACAGGATGGCCGCGAAGGCCAGCCAAAGCAGGCGGGAGCGAGGACGGTGCCGGAACATGCGCAAACGTGTCGGCTTCGCAGGGAGGCTGCAAAGAATTTCAAAAATTCAGAAAACTTTGAAAGTTTAGCGGTTGTTGCGATCCCCGTCACCATCCCTGCATGGTCTGGGCCGAGCGCGGCATTCGTTCAGTCCGAAAACACGCCATGCAATAATGAAATTTCCGAAACTTCGAAAAATCCAGCCCAGTGACTCCGCTCGTGCATACCTTCGTCAGCCATTTCGGCGAGATGGGCAGCCGCTGGGGCATCAACCGCACGGTGGGGCAGATCTACGCATTGCTGTTCGTCACGGAGCGGCAGCTCCATGCGGACGACATCGGTGAACAGCTCGGCATCTCCCGCTCGAACGTCAGCATCGGACTCAAGGAGCTGCAATCGTGGGGGCTGGTGCGGCAGAGCCGCATACCCGGCGATCGGCGCGAGTACTTCTCTTCCCTGGGCGACGTCTGGGAGATCTTCCGGGTCGTGGCGGCCGAACGCCGCCGCCGCGAGATCGCGCCCACGCTCTCCGTGCTGCGCGAGTCGCTCATGGCCGGCACGACATCGCCGGAGGATGCGTTCGCGCAGCAACGGATGCGCGAGATGCACGAACTGGTGGATCTGGCCAACAACTGGTTCGACGATCTGCAGCGGCTGTCGCCGGAGTCGATGGCGCAGTTGATGAAGATGGGCTCCAAGGTCCAGAAACTGCTCAACGCGAAGGATCGGCTGGTGCGCCCGTCGAAGGGCCGCGGCGCCTGAGGCACGCCGGCTGCTCGCGGTGCGGGGCGCCCGTCGGTCCGGGCATGTTCCGTCGGCACCGTGGGCGATGCCGGCGCGCGGCCCGTCACCCGTGGAGGGCAGGGAACCGGTAGAGCGCCTGGGGGTTGAGCACCAGCAGCCGCTCCCTCGCCTGAGCGTCCGGGGCGATGTCCGACAGCGCATCGACCAGAACCCCGTCGTCCGGGATGTGCGTGTGGTTGGGGTGGGGCCAGTCGGTGCCCCACACGCAGCGCTCGGGAAAGCGCTCCACCAGCAGCCGGGCCAGCGCGACGCCGTGGCGGTAGCGTTGTTGCGCAGGCGCGTGGGCGTCGATGCGGTCGATGCCGCTGACTTTCACGTGGAAGCGCGGGTGCTCCAGCAGGCGCATCAGTGCCTGGAAGTCGGCGTGTTCCGGGCCGCGCGTCGCGTCGACGCGGCCCATGTGGTCGATCACCACCGGCACCTGGCTGCGCTGCAGCGGAGCGGCCAGTTCATGGACCAGTTCGCTTTCGAAATGCACCTGCAGATGCATTCCCGCGGCGGCGAGGCGCGGCGTGAGCGCCAGCACCGCGTCGATCGAAGCGCCGCCGCCGATGTGCCGCATGAAGTTGAAGCGCACGCCGCGGAATCCCGCCTGCGCCAGCCGCTGCAGTTCCGCGTCGGGGACGTCGGGGGACACGAGCGCGACGCCGAGGTAGCGGCCGCCGCCCGCCGCGATGGCGTCCTCCACCACGCGGTTGTCCGTGCCGTGCGTGACCGACTGGACGATCACGCACCGTTCGATGCCCATGCGGCGGTGCATCGCGAAGAGCGTTTCCTTCGGCGCTTCGAGCGGCGTGGCGCGGCGGTCGGACGCGTAGGGAAAGCGGGCCGTGGGCCCGAGCACGTGGACATGGCTGTCGCAGGACAGCGGGGGCAGGCGCAGCGCCGGAGTGGTGGGGTGCTCGAGGTAGGTGCGGACGGGGGACGCCGCAGCGGCGTCGGCAAGGGCAGTGGACATGGCGAGGTGATCCGGGAGAGGACGGGCGGAAGGGTGCGGGCGCGGACGCGTCAGTGCGATATGTCCAGCGCCACCAGGAAGCGCGAGACCATGTTGTAGGCGGCGACGGTGGCCACCAGCTCGACCACCGCCTGCGGGTCGTGGCGCGCGTTGAGGCGGGCCATGAGCTCCCCTGGCACCTTGACGTCGAGCGTCATGCGGTCGGTGAGCGCCAGCAGCAGCGCCTCGTCCTCGGTGAACGCGGCAGGGTCGGGAACCGGGCTGCGCAGCGCGTCGATCTTGTGCTGCGGGAACCCGGCCTTCAGCGCATGCGGCACGTGCGCCTCGAATTCGAATGCCGCCTCGTTGAGCACGGCCACGCGCAGGATCACCATCTCGCGCAGGTCGGCCGGTACGCTGGTCCGGTTGCGCACGGCCGTCAGCATCGCCTCCCAGCCGGCGGCGATGGGAGCGCTGTTGAGCAGCGCCTGGTAGAGCAGCGAGATGCGGCCGCGCTCGGCCAGGATGCGCGCCTCCACGTCGGCGAGTTCCGGGCGCGTGCCGGGCGTGACCAGGGGCACGCGGATGTGGTCGGTGGTCATTGGTCTGCCTTGATGTTGCGGGACTTGATCAGTGCGGCCCACTTGTCGGTGTCCGCTTTGAGGAGCGCCGCCAGTTCCTGGGGCGTGGAGCTTCGGGGCTCGGCACCGCCCTGCAGGAGCCGGGCGCTCACGTCCGGGCGGGCGATGGCGGCGCGCACGGCCGCGTTGAGCTGCTGGACCACCGCCGGGGGTGTCCTGGCCGGCGCGAACAGGGCGTACCAGTTGTTGGTGTCGACCGCGCGGATGCCCTGCTCCTTGAAGGTCTTGACGTCCGGCAGCGACGGGTGACGTGCGTCCGCGGCGATGCCGATGGCCTTGAGCCGGCCGCCGCGCACGTGGGGCATGATGGCGGCGACGTCCGCGAACACGCCCCGCACCTGCCCGCCCATCAGGTCGGTGAAGGCCGGCGCCATGCCCTTGTAGGGGACGTGCAGGAATTTCGCCCCGGTCGATTCCTCGAGCTGGATGAGGGCCAGGTGGGGGATGCTGCCCGAGCCGGAGGAGGCCATCGGCGTCGGGTCTTTCTGGGCCTTGGCGGTCTGGATGAATCCAGCGGCGTCCGCCGCCGGGTCTTTGGCGCCCACCACCAGCACTTCCACGTTGTTCGCGACGAGCGACACCGGAGCGAAGTCGTGCAGCGTGTCGTAGGGGGGCTTGTCGAGCAGCGATGGATGGATCGCCGCGGCGCCGACGCTCGTGATCCACAGGGTGCTGCCGTCCGGCTCGGCGCGCAGTGTTTCCAGCGCGCCGATCGCTCCGTTGGCGCCCGGCTTGTTGTCCACGATCACCGGCCGCTTGAGTTCGCGCCCCAACTGCTCGGCCAGGGTGCGCGCGACGAAATCGACCGGCCCGCCGGGGCTGAACGACGTCACGATGCGCAGCGGCCGGTCGGCGCTCTGCGCCGAGCAGAGGGCGGACAGCGACAGCGCTGCGGCTGCCACCAGGATGTGTCGCTTGTTCATGGTCTCGTCTCCTTCTTCCTCGGTGTCGGCAGGCTCAGTCGCAGCGCGCGGTCATCCCGCCGTCCACGATCAATTCGGTGCCGGTGACGAACCGGGCCTCGTCGCTGGCCAGGTACAGGGCCGCGCTGGCCGTATCCCGCCCGTCACCCATGAAGCCGAGGGGAATGCGCTTCACCCGCGAGGCGAGCAGGGCTTCCACGTCGCCGCCGGTGCGCTGCTTGGCCAGGCGCACTTCCACCATCGGCGTGTGCAACTGCCCGGGCACGACGGTGTTCACGCGCACACCGTCCTTGGCATGCTGCACGGCCACCACGCGCGAGAGGTGGATGACGCCCGCCTTGCTCGCGGCATACGCCACCTGGGCGCTGCCGGTCCAGCGCAGGCCGGAGGTGGAGGCCACGTTGACGATGGCCCCGCGCCCGCGCGCGACCATGTGCGGCAGTACGTACTTGCAGGTCAGGAACACGCTCTTCAGGTTGATGTCGATCTGGCTGTCCCAGGCGTCCTCGCTCAGTTCGACGGGGCCGCCGGCAGCCGAGCCGCCTACGTTGTTGATCAGGATGTCCGGCGGGCCGTAGGCGGCCATGCAGGCCTCGACCATGGCCTGCACGCTGCCGGCCTGGGTGACGTCGCAGAGGGCCGTGGTGATGGAGGCGGCGGCATCGCCCGCGAGCGCCAGGGTTTCGTCCAGGCGCGCCTGGTCGCGGTCCACCGCCAGAACCTTCGCTCCTTCTTCCGCCAGGCGCACGGCCATCGCGCGGCCGTTGCCCCACCCGGCGCCGACGCAGCCGGCGCCGGTCACGATGGCCACCCGGGATTCGAATCGTTTCATGCTTGCTTGCTCCTCGTACGTTGGTTTTCGTCCGGCGGCACGCTGCCGGCCGCACGCATGCACGCAGTGTGCGCAGGCGCGTGGACCAGTTAAACTCGATGGCTCCTATATCAGATATGTTCTTCGGCTATGGATCTGCGGCAGCTCGAGTATTTCGTCGCGGTGGTGGAGCAGGGCAGCTTCAGCCGCGCCGCGGCGGCCATGAACCTGGCCCAGCCCAGCGTCAGCCGGCAGATCGCGCTGCTGGAAGAGGAACTGGGGCAGCGCCTGCTGGAGCGCACGGGCCGCGGCGTCACGCCGACGGAAGCCGGGCAGACCCTGCTCGCCCATGCCCGCGTGATGCTCAATGCGGCGAGCCAGGCACTGTCCGATCTCAAGGAGATGCATGCGGAGCCGGTGGGGCGCGTCGTCGTCGGGCTGCCCAACCGGGTCGCCATGGGCCTGGGCGTGCCGCTGATCCGGGAGTTCCGGCGCAGGCTGCCCAAGGCCCTGCTGTCGGTGGTGGAGGGGCTGAGCCTGTCGCTGCGCGAGGGCCTGATCGCCGGGCGGATCGACCTGGGGCTGTTGTTCGACCCCGCCCCGACGCCGCTGCTGTCGTACGAGCCGCTGGTGCGCGAACGCATGGTGCTGGTGGCGCCGAGCCACTACCGGCTGCCAGCGCAGGTCGGGCTCGCGGCCCTGGCCGATTTCCCGCTGGTGCTGCCGGGCTCGCACAACCCGATCCGTAGCCTGGTCGATGCCGTGCTGCTGCCACGCCGGATCGTGCTGAACGTCGTGGCCGAGGTCGGGGCCGTGCATACGGCGCTCGCCGTGGTCGAGGAAGGGCTGGCGTGCTCCATCCTTCCCGACAGCGCGCTGCGCCTGCGGGGCCCGGACGCGGCGATCCAGGCCGTGCCGATCGGGCCGCCCGCGATGCGCAACCAGCTCGTGCTCGCGATGCCGCGCGCCCGGCCGGCCAGCCGGCTGATCGCCGAGACCGCACGGCTGCTGCGGGAGCTGGACTTCCGCAGCGGCACGCACTCCCGCTGAAGGCCGATCGCGTGGGCAAAGGGCCATGGAGTGCCGCAGGGCGCGGCATGGCGGCCCGGCTAGCGGCGGAGGGTGAACATGGTGCGCAGCGTGCCGGTGAAATGCGGACGCACCCGGCTGCTCCAGGGCGTGTGGCGCACGGCGAGCCAGGCGGGTGATTCCAGGGCCTGCGGGTCCACGAGGTCGTAGCAGGCGAAGGAGCGGGGGCCATCGTCGTGGTTCCAGAACCGCTGGGCCTGCACGCAGCCCGGCACGCCGGCCAGGCCCGGCAGGTGCTCGCCGTCGTACCACTGCTGCAGTTCCAGTTCCCAGCCGGCCTCCGGGGTCGTCTCGACGGCATAGTGGAACGACGCCTCCCGGCCATGGCTCGCGCCGGCGATCCGGTGCATGGCTGCCAGCCGGCACACGGCGGCCTGCACGCCATCGCCCGCCGAAGCGGCCAGCGGCGCCAGCAGGGCCATCGACAGTGCGGCGCGGTGCGGCAGACCGATGTAGACGTAGTCCATGCCGGCGCCATCCCGCCGGGCATGCCGCAGCACCGTGCCGTTCAACCGCCTGCACACGGGCGAGCCGGGTAGCTGCCCTGCGAACGCGTCCACCGCATCCGGCTGGCCGCGCAGGCGCAGCAGGATCACGTCGGTGGGGAGCCAGCCATCGGCGGGCAGGGCCGGCGTGGGGGTGTATTGCGGATCGGATGGCATCGGTGCGTGGCGGCCGCGCGGCGCTTTACTTGGAGATCACGTCCGACTTGACGAGCCGGGACCAGCGCGCGATCTCGTCACGCACGAAGGCGTCGTATTCCGCCGGGGTTCCGGTCTGCGCCACCATGCCTTCATGGACGAGTTTCGACTGGAAGAACTCGGTGCGTGCCGCCTTCAGTACCGCCGCGTTGAGCTTCTGGATCACCGCGGCCGGTGTGCCGGCAGGCGCGTGCAGCCCGTACCAGCCTTCCGAGAGATAGCCCGGCACGCCCGCTTCGCTCATGGTCGGCACGTCCGGATAGGCCGTGGAGCGGCTGGCCGACGTGACGGCCAGCGCCCGCAGCTTGCCGTTGTCGATGAAGGGACCGACGGACCCCGAGGTGCCGAACAGGATGTCGATCTGGCCTCCCAGCAGGTCCGTGAGCGCAGGGGCGGAGCCCTTGTAGGTGATGTGCTGCAGCTGCACCTTCGCGAGATCCGCGAACAGGGCGCCCGCGAGGTGGGACGAGGTACCGTTGCCCGGCGATGCGTAGGTCAGCTGGCCGGGTCGGGCCCGGGCGGCGCTCACGACATCGCGCACGGACCGGTAGGGACTGTCCGCGCGGACGACCAGCACGTTCGGGGAGCGCACCACCAGCGAAACCGCCGCGAAGCTTTTCTCGGTCGAGTAGGGCAGCTTGTCCATCAGGCTCGGATTGACCGCGTGCGCGATGGACGACACGAGCAGGGTGTAGCCGTCCGGCGCGCTCTTGGCGACGATGTCGGAGCCGATGATCGTGCCGGCGCCGGGCTTGTTCTCCACATAGACGGACTGGCCGAGCTCCTTGGACATTTCCACCGCGAGGGTGCGCGCGATGAGGTCGGCGCCGCCACCCGGTGCGAACGGCACCACCAGCTTGACCGGCTTGTCCGGATAGGCGGCGTGCGCGTGCAGGGGAACGAGGCCCAGGGAGGCGGTGGCCGCGAAGGCGACGAGCAGGCGACCGCAGGCGCGGGCGCAGCGATGGAGGATGGGTTGCATGAAAAGTCTCCGTGGTCTTTTTTATGGGGAAATGGTGGCGGTGCCCCCGCCGGCATGCGCGGCGGGCGGGGGGAGCCGCCGTCAGGCGCTGGCCGGGGACGCCGCCGTGGCCGCGGCGTACACCCTGCGCGCGAAGGCGGCGATGGCGTCGGCCATGGCGCGCGGCTGCTCCGGCGCCAGGGCGTGGCCCGCGTCGCGGATCACCTGCACGGTCACCCGGTCGCCGAGATAGGGCTGCATGACGTTCGGAACGACGACCGCGTCGTGCTCGGCCTGCAGGTCCAGGATCGGCACCTGCGTCCCCGCGGAAAAATACGCGTCCACGGGCGTGGTGCGGCGCGCGTGGCTCTGCGCTTCATGGGCCGCCACACTCCAGCCCTCCAGCCAGGCGCTGGGATCGTGGCCCGGGGCGAAGAACGCCCGCCGCAGGCATTCCAGGCGGTGCGCCTCGGGAAGGCTCGGATCGCCCGCGCCGTCGATCGCATCGCGCAGCCGCCCATAGGGCTGTTCGGTGGATCCGGGCGGCAGCTTGCCGGCCGAGGCGGCCGCCATCACCACGCCGCACACCAGGTCCGGCCGGTCGGCTGCCAGCATGCGTGCCGGCTGGCTGCCCCAGGCGTGGCCCACGACCACGACGGCGCCCGTGCGCTCCGCGTCCAGCACGGCCGCGACGTCGGCCGCGAAGTCGTGGAGGTCGAGTCCGTGCATCGGTCCCTCGCTGCGGCCGATGCCGCGCGGCTCGGGGCGAAGCACGCGGAATCCGTCCTGCTGCAGGAACTCCGCCACGGTGTCGTAGTCCCGCCCGGAGCGGGCCAGCGACGGCAGGATGCAGACCACGGGGCCCGCGCCCTGGTCGGCGTACTCGATCCGGACTTCGGGAGCATCGGGGCTGGGACGGTAGCGCACGAGCCGGCGCGCGGGAGGGTTGGTCTCGGGTGGTGTGGTCGTCATGCCCGCAGTCTGTGCCGCGGAGCGTAGTTCGATAAGCGTGGAAGGCCTATATCAGCTATGTTTTTTGGCTATTCCAGAACGTCGCGAAGCTTTTTTCTAACGCAACACGATTGCGTTAATATCGGGGCTTCCCGCCCCTGGTCCTGCAGCGGCATCGCATTCCCTTCACGTACGCTCGCAGGGCAGCGGGCCGTGCGCTCGTGCCCGAGCCTCGCCGACAATACTCCATGCCTTTCTCTTTCGTGTCCGGTCCGCGCGCGTGGGCCCTCCTGCTGGGCGCCGCGCCCGCGGCCGTGCTGGCGCAGCCGTCCGCACCCCTGTCCGAATCACCCGCCGCCTCGCTGCCGACGGTGGACGTGCGCGAGCGCGCGGAAACCCCGCGCCTCGCGCAGCCCGCCGCGTCGGCCTCCCGCCTGGGCCTCACCGTGCGCGAGACGCCCGCCTCGATCGACGTGGTGCCGCGCGAGGTGCTGGCCGAGCGCGGCCTGCGCACGGTGTCCGAGGCCGCGCAGGCGGCCGTGGGCGTGCTTGCGGGGGATTTCCCTGCGGAGCCGGCCGCGTTCTCCATGCGCGGCTTCGCCAACAGCCAGATCAACACCCTCTACAACGGCATCAAGATCGGGCCGCCGAACATGACCTCGCGCGTCATGGGTACGGCGAATCTGGAGCGCGTCGAATTCCTCAAGGGGCCTGCCTCGCTGATGTCGGGCGAGGGAGCCGCGGGCGGCGCGGTGAACTTCGTCACGCGCGCGCCGCACCGCGGGCCCGTCGAGACCGAAGTGACGGCCGCCGCAGGCTCGTTCGGCGAGCGCCGCTTTTCCCTCGGGGCCGGTGGCACCACGGCCTGGAAGGACGTGGACTTCCGGCTGGACGCCAGCGGCTCCGATGGCGACGGCTTCGTGCAGGGCACCGGCCAGCGCCTCTGGCACCTGTCCGGCGGGCTGGACTGGCACCTGCAGCCCGGGCTCAAGCTGTTCGTGGCCGCGGAGGTGCAGCGCGATCGCGGCCACCCGTACTGGGGCACGCCGCTGGTGTCGGCCGGCTCCGCGGGCATCGAGCCGCAGGCTGGCGTCGTCTCGGGCACCTACACCTCGGGCTTCAACGGCAGTGTGCTGGGCCCCGTGGCGATCGACCGGCGCACGCTGCGCACCAACTACAACGTACTGGACAACCGCAACGAAGCGCGCGAGACCTGGCTGCGCACGGGCGCGGACTGGCGCATCGACCCGGCCTGGGCGGTGCGCACCCAGTTCTACCGCTACACCGCCACGCGCTCGTGGCTGAACAACGAGGTGCTCGCCTTCAACACCGGCACCGGCCTGGTGGACCGCGAACGCTTCTTCGTCGCGCAGGACCAGACCACCACCGGCAACAAGACCGAGCTGCAGTGGGACGGGCGGATCGCGGGGCTGGAGAACCGCGCCGTCGCCGCGCTCGAATTCAGCCACACCGACCTGACGCGGCCCGGCGCCGCGAATTTCCCGGGCGACAGCGTGTCGCTGGTGGCGCCCGACCGCGGCTTCTACGGCCCGCTCGTGCAGCAGCTGCAGACCACGCGCCTGCGCAACACCGCGCTCGCGCTGGAAGACCGGCTGCGCCTCACGCCCGCGGTGGCGCTCGTCGCGGGGCTGCGCCATGAATCGATCGAGCTGGACCGCACCTCCACCGATGCGGCCGGCGCGGCGCGGCGGGGCTTTCCCTACGGCAAGACCTGGCACCCGACCACCGGCCGGCTGGGCTTGACCTGGGAAGCCGCGCCGGGCACCACGCTCTACGCCCAGGCCGCGACCGGTGCCGACGTGGCGGCCAACAACATCTTCCTGCTCGGGCCCACGCAGCCGCTCGATCTGACGCGTGCGCGCAATGCCGAGGTCGGCGTCAAGCAGAGCTTCTGGCAGGAGCGCGGCGAATGGACGCTCGCGCTCTACGATGCCGAGCGCCGCAACGTCTATGCGGGGCAGGGCGGCCAATCGCTCGCGCGGGCGGGCGCGCTGCAATCGCGCGGCGCGGAACTGTCGCTGGCGCTGCGGCCTGCCGCGGCGTGGAGCGTGTGGACGCAGCTCGCCGTCAACCGGGCGCGCTACGAGGATTTCGAGTTGGCCAACGGCACTTCGTTCTCGGGCCACACCCCACCCAACGCACCGAAGGTGATGGGCAGCCTGGGCGCCGCCTACCGCTTCACGGCGGGCCGGCCCATGCAGGTCTCGGCCTCGCTGCGGCACGTGGGCGAGCGCTTCCACAGCGATGCGAACACCGTGCGGCTCGCGTCCTACCGCGTGCTGGACGCCTCGTGGAGCGTGGACATCGCGCCGGGCACCCAGCTCACGCTGCGCGGCCGCAACCTGACCAACAAGGTTTATGCGGCCTGGGCGGACCCGTTCTACCCCGACCAGATCCTGCTCGGCGCACCGCGCAGCTTCGAGCTGGCGCTGCGCTGGACGCTGTGACCGCGGAAGGCTGACGGACGTGTCGGTGGCATTGCAGGCCCGGGGCCTCGGATGGTGCGCGCCCCGCGGCGACTGGCTGCTGCAGGGCGTGGACGTGCAGGCCGTGCGGGGCGAATGCGTGGCGCTGGTGGGCCCCAACGGCGCCGGCAAGAGCACGCTCATGAAACTGCTGGCGGGCCGCATCGCACCCACGGCGGGCACCGTGTGCTGGCTCGGGCAGGACGTGGCCCGCTGGCCGGCAGCCGAGCGTGCGCGCTGCGTGGCGGTGCTCGGTCAGGACGACGCGGCGCAGGGCGGCCTGCGCGCGTGGGACTACGTGGCGCTCGGCCGCCTGCCGCACGAAGGCCGCATGGCGGCCGCCGAGCATGCCCGCGCCGTCGCGGATGCGCTGCGCACCTGCGGCGTGGAGGCGCTGGCCGACCGCGCGCTGGCCAGCCTTTCCGGCGGGGAACGCCAGCGCATGCACCTGGCCCGCGCGCTCGCGCAGGCGCCGGAGCTGCTGCTGCTCGACGAACCCACCAACCACCTCGATCTCGCGGCGCGCGCCGATGTGCTGGCGCTGGTGCGCGGCCTGGGCATCACCGTGGTCGCCGTGCTGCACGAGCTGGCGCTGGTGCCGGCGTTCGCCGACCGGGTCTGGGTGCTGCAGTCCGGCGGCCTCGTGGCGGAAGGCGCACCCGCCGAGGCGCTGCGCGGCGAATGCGTCTCGCAGGTGTTCGGCATGGAGCTGGTGCACACGCGCCATCCGCGGCATGGCGGCCTGCTGTGGTCGTTCGAGCGGGAGGCGGCATGACCATGAACGGATGGCGGCGCCGGGCCGTGGCCCTGGCCCTGGCCCTGGCCTGCGTATCGGTCGCGGGACTGGCGATGGGGCAGGGCGCGCTCGCGGCCGACGCCCCGTACCCCGTGACGGTCTCCAATTGCGGCGAGCCGCTGCGCATCGACAAGCCCCCGCGACGGCTGGTCGTGCACGACCTCAACATGACGGAGATGGCGCTCGCCCTCGGCCTGCGGCCCGTGCTCGTCGGCGTCACGGGCATCACCGGCTGGTACAAGCAGACCGGCGAGGCGCTGCTGCGCAAGCTGGACGGCGTGCCCGAGCTGGCGCCCAAGTACCCCACGCTGGAGACGCTGGTGGCCGCGCGTCCCGATCTGTTCTTCGCGGGCTGGTACTACGGCATGCAGCCCGGTGGCGAGGTGACGCCCGCCACGCTGGCGCGCCATGGCATCCAGACCCTGGTGCTGACCGAAAGCTGCGCGCAGAACCGCGCCGACAAGCCGCATGCCACCATGGACCTGCTCTACGGCGACGTGCTGCGCCTGGGCCAGGTGTTCGGCCGCAGCGCCCAGGCGCGTCAGTTGGTGGACGGCTGGCGCGCGCGCGTGTCCGCCGCGGCGCGCCCCGCGCTCGCCGGCCGGCCGGGCGTGTTCGTCTACGACTCGGGCGAGGACAAACCTTTCACCGCCGGCCGGGCCGCCATGCCCACCGCGCTCATCGACGCCGCGGGTGGACGCAACGTGCTGGACGACCTGCCCATGAGCTGGGGCAACGCCGCCTGGGAGGCCGTGGCGCGGCGCAATCCGCAGTTCATCATCCTGCTCGACTACCAGAATGGCCAGGGCCCGGACCACCTCGAGCGCGTGCTGCGGGAGCATCCCGCCATGCGCCTGACGGATGCCGTGCGCAACGGCCGCTTCATCGTGCTTCGGTACGCGGAGCTCACGCCCGGGCCGGCCAACATCGACGCCATCGAGAAGATCGCCCGGGCGCTGCGGAGCGCGCGGTGAGCGTGCGTGGTCCGCAGGCGGGCTGGCGCCGCTGGATGCCGGGGCTGCTCGCGCTCGCGATGGTGGCGCTCGTGCTGCTGTCGCTGATGTCCGGCGGCGTGCCGATCGGCGGGCGCGACGTGCTGTGGGCGCTGGCCGGCCGCGATGCCCCGGCCGACTCCGGTGCCGCGATGGCCCAGGCCATCGTGCGCGACCTGCGCCTGCCGCGCGTGCTGCTCGCCATGGCGGTGGGCGGCGCGCTCGCGCTCGTCGGCAGCCTGCTGCAGACGACCACGCGCAACGACCTCGCCGACCCGTTCCTGTTCGGGCTCTCGTCCGGCGCATCGGCCGGCGCGGTGGCCGTGATCACGCTCGCGGGCACGGCGCTCGGCATGTGGACGCTGCCGCTCGCCACCTTCGCGGGCGCGCTCGTCGCAGCCGCGGCCGTGCTGCTGATCGTGCGCGGCGGCGCGGGGCAGGGGCCCGCGCGGATCGTGCTGGCCGGCGTGTCGGTCTCGTTCCTGTTCGGCGCGCTCACGCACGCGCTGATCTTCGCGGGAGACCAGCGCGCCGCGCATTCCGTCGTCTTCTGGTCGCTGGGCGGCCTGGGGCTCGCGCGCTGGGACAACCTCTGGCTGGCCGGCGCGGGCCTGCTGGTGCCGGCGCTGTTCGTCGCCCGGCGCCACCGGGCGCTGGACGCGCTGCTGGCGGGCGACGACACCGCCCACAGCCTGGGCGTGGACCCGCAGCGGCTGCGCACGCAGACCTTCGTGGTGGCGGCCTTCGCCACCGCCTGCTGCGTCGCGCTCACCGGCCTGATCGGCTTCGTGGGCCTCATGGTGCCGCACCTCGCGCGCCGCTGGAAGGGGCCGCTGCACGGCGCATCGTCTCCCGCCGCGGTGGCGCTGGGCGCCGTGCTGCTGCTGGCGAGCGACCTCGTCGCCCGCACGCTGCTGGGCGCGCAGGAACTGCCCGTGGGCATCGTCACCTCGGGGCTGGGAGCGTGTTTCGTGATCGTGCTGCTGCGGCGGGGCGAAGGCGGGGCGTGAGGTGCGCCGCATCCCCGCTGACGGCTCTCGGCCGCAGGCGGTCGCACTATCCGCGTTGCGCCTCTACCAGGAATTTCTCGTAGAGGGTCGCGTGAAGTTCCCGCGGCCCGATCCCGGTCTCCCCCTCCAGCAAGTCATATGGATCGGCCGGGAGCATACCGATGCCGATTTCCTGCATCCAGGACTGCAACTGGTCGAACAGATCGTCGCCACCAGCGATCAGGATGGCACCGGCAAGGTTCGCAGTCCCGCAGACATCGAATTGACCTTCGTTGTCCAGGCGGACAAGGGGAGCCTGCGATAGGGCGGTATGCGCCGGCCCGCGCCAGTAGCCGTAATAGTTCCGCTCCTCGTCCGCAGCCACGAAGTCGACGAGGGCGCACACTTCGCCCGTCGCCCTCACATTGGCGCGAATACCGGGATCGCCCCAATCACTCTCCGTGAGATCGCTGGTGTCGAGCCAGGGGGCCCAATCCGGTGAGCCATCGAAGGAGAACCCCGCATGGCATGCCAGGGCGTCTCGGTGCCGCAGCAAGATCGCGAGGTCGGTGGGAGGCGCTTCACCGCGAAGGCGGTGCATCGAGAACGCGTTCAGGAAGTCTGGGTCGTCAGTCATGGCTTTCCGTGCGCAGGGATCGCTCAGCCCGAAGGCGTGGTTCACGGCGAATGATGAACCTTGGCGAAAGGCCGGTTCTGGTCGGCGCACCCGGGATGGCCCGCAACCATCAGCTTCCACTCCGGCAGATCATCGCAAAAAAAAGCCTGGCTACGCGGGAAAACCGTTGGCTGGCAAAAACGACCCTTGGGATCTGCAACAGATCCGGAGTCGCCCCACGATGAAACCTGTCGGGAGCGGCCGGCCCGATCGCCGGGGAGGCGGTGGGGTCGGCGATTGACGGCAGTGTAGCACTCAATGAGAATGCTTATCAATACAAATGCTGGATGAATGGTTATCCGCGAAGGCGGTACGACAACGGCGGGGCGTGCGCTTGTCTTGGGCGCCGTGCGGGCCCCGTGCCCAGGAGGAAGATGCATGGAAGCTGGTTCGGAACCGGTGCTCGACGAGCACCGCGCATTGCTCGCGGAGTACGGTCGCGCGCAGCGGCGCTGCAGCCGCGATCTGGCGGCGCAGGCGCGCCGCATCGACGGTCTGCAGGCCGAGGTGGTGCGGTTGCGGGCGCGCGCCATCGTGGCCGAGACGGCGCTCGCCTATGCGCTGGAAGACCGCCGCGTGCAGGAAGAGGCGCTGCCCGGCCTGCCCCGGCGCCGCGCGCTGGCCCGCCAGGTGGAGGGGCTCACGCACCGCCTGCAGGGCCTGATGCGCGAGGTGCTGCACTGGCAGTGGCGTGCCGGGGCGCGCGACGTGCCGGCGGACGGGGCTGCCGGCCCCGGGATGGCCGTGGCCACCGCTGCGAAGTCTGCTGGCATGCGCGCCCTGGCACCGAAGTCCGTGGTGTGCATCGCACGGGGGCCGCGCGGCGCGCTGGTCGCGCAGCCCTTCGGTGGTGCGGACGCATCGGCATCGGCCCGCGATGCCGCGGCCACTGCGCAGGACGTGGCCACCATGCCGGACGACCCCGCCGCGTTCGAGGCCAGCCTGCGCGCCGCCGATTTCGTCATCTGCCAGACCGGCTGCGTCGGCCACGACGACTACTGGCGCGTGCAGGACCACTGCCGCCGCACCGGCAAACCCTGCGTACTGGTGGACCAGCCCCAGGTGGTGCATGTCATGCGCGGCCTGGCCCGGGCCGGGACGCAGGAA
Organism: Comamonadaceae bacterium UBA4962; assembly: GCA_002397315.1. Lineage (GTDB taxonomy): Bacteria > Pseudomonadota > Gammaproteobacteria > Burkholderiales > Burkholderiaceae_C > Paracidovorax. Next base: position 82,463 of record DHAE01000026.1, on the reverse strand, counting down.
TCCGTGGGGTGGTTAGGGGGATAGGCACCCACGCTGAAAGCCATCGAGGATTTACGAAATGGGGCTCATGAATCCGGTATGAAATGGGCGGAAGAATTATCCGGTCACGGTTTTTTTTGAGTTCGTAGTACTGGTTTTTCGAAATACAGGACGTCATTTGCCACACTGCATTTCTGTGTTGTTCGCAATTGGTTACTTATTTCCCACCTGTACGCGGCCCGAGCTGATCCGGGATACGCCACAGCCTTTCTCGACGGATCGCCTGGATCCTGCCTGGCCCACGGATACCAGGGCGAGCAACACCCGGGAAGGCTCCATCGAAGCCATCGTGGTGGCCGACGTTCCTCAGGCACGCGTCTATGGAGCGGATGGCGCGAGCAACTCGACGGTGTTCACGGCCATAAAGCAGGTGAACGGCACCGCCCCTTGCAATCTTTTCTACTCTCCCGTTCGCCGACCGTTTGATGAGGCGTTGCTGTCGGACATCAGCAGTGAGGCCACTGCCGCGGGCCTTGGATTCGCCACGCCAACGGGGCAGGTCGCAGCCACCTGGTACATCATCGACGTGCCGGGCGCCACCACGTTCACCGGCACTGCCACCGCCATACAGGCCGTGAACAACGCAGGCCTGTCCGCACGGGGCAACTACATGCTGTTCCCCCCCACCGACGAGGACGTTGCGCAGCCGGAGCGCTACACGGCCGATCCCTTGCTGGTGTCCGCCGGTCTGGCGTTCCGTGGCAAAGACGCGCAAGGCAATACCTCGCAACCCACGACCGCGCCCGTACTGACGGCCCGCTTCAACGACCTCCCCGATCTCTCCACGCCCGTTTACCTGCCTGCGACTGCACAAAATGCCCGCGCCACGGCCGGCGATCTGTCCAGCCTGCTGGCAGTGAAGGATTTGAAGAACCAGTACGCTGCTGATTCGTCCATTTCGGCACGGACGGATTGGGTGATCGCCATGCCTACCAAGCGCTACAGCGTCGCCCAGGACTACAACCAATCCGACAAGTCAAACCAGCGCGTTTACTCCGTGGTATCGGTTCCTGGCACTGGAAATCAGTACTTCCATTCAGCCAATACCGAATTGCGCAAGCTGGGCATTTGCAGCAAGTATTTCACCTGGCGTATCCGTTATCTCGATCGAGAGTCGTCAAGTGGCATACAGCCCGGTCAGTTCTACCCTTTCGGATTGGAAAGCTGTGGCGCCGTGTCGGTGCTGACATTGGGCCTGGGCGGCGCATTGTCGTCTTCCGTCAATGCGACGCCCTATACCGCCGTGTTCACCAACGGTTGGGCCAATGTCCTTCTGCCGGATGCAGATGGGCTTCCCATCATCGGCGCGTCATTCATCAAGTTGACGAATCCCAACGCTACACCCGGGATGGTCGGCAACTACGGATTGACGTATCCCTACATCAAAAATCCCCGGTGAAATAGACCGCCTCGCCGGCCATTGAGAAACTTCAATCCATGGTCATCAGGCTCGCATTGCCGCCCGCCGCGGCCGTATTGATGCTCACCGCCCGCTCCGCCACCAGGCGCTCCAGCGCCAGGTCCGCATCGCCGGGTGCGTAGCCCGACACGCCCACGATCGGCCCGGGGCGCGCAGCCACCGCCCGGCAGACGTCGCGCAGTGCCTCGGGCGTGCCGTGGTGCAGCACGGCATCCAGGGCCACGGCCGGGGCCTGCCAGTCCGCCACCAGCACCGTGCGCTCCTGCACCGCCGGGGGCAGCGTGGAATGCAGCGTGGCTGCGGAGGCCGGCCACACGGCATGGCCGCCCACGGCCAGCACCGCGGCCAGCTGCAGCAGCCGGTCGGCATCGCTGCCCGCCAGGCACAGGATGCGCTCGCGCGGCAGCACGCTGTACTGGTTGCGCTCCCCGGTAGGCCCCGGGAGCAGCACCGTGGCGCCGGCCGGCGATTGCCGGGCGAACGCGCCGCAGGCCGCCTGCAACGCCGTGTGGCCCGACGTGGCCGCCCAGGCCGCCAGCGCCTGCAGCGGGCCCGGAACCGTCCGCTCGCCTTGCCCACCTGCCGCGCCGCGCACAGCGGCAGCGTCCGCTCCCACCGCGGCCACGGCGGTGCGCGCCGCGTCCGCAGGCGCCTGCGCCACCAGCCGCAGCAGGTAGAGCGGGCCGCCCGCCTTCGGCCCCGTGCCGGAGAGGCCTTCGCCGCCGAACGGCTGCACGCCCACCACGGCGCCGACCATGTTGCGGTTCACGTAGAGGTTGCCGGCGCGTGCGCGGCGCAGCACGCGCTCCACGGTTTCGTCGATGCGCGTGTGCAACCCCTGGGTGAGCCCGTAGCCGGTCGCCGCGATCTGGTCCAGCAGCGTGTCGAGCCCGCTGCGCGGATAGCGCACCACGTGCAGCACCGGCCCGAAGATCTCCCGCTCCAGCTCCGACAGATCCTTCAGCTCGATCAGCGTGGGCGGCACGTAGGTGCCCGCCGCATCGGCGTCCCGCGGCACCGGCACCTGGTGCACCTTGCGGCCCTTTGCGCGCAGGGCGTCGATGTGCCGCAGGATGCCCGTGCGCGCCTCGTCGTCGATGACCGGGCCGACGTCCACCGCCAGCCGGTCGGGGCGGCCGACGTGCAGTTCCGCCATCGCGCCGCGCAGCATCTCGATCACGCGGTCGGCCACGTCCTCCTGCAGGCACAGCACGCGCAGCGCCGAGCAGCGCTGGCCCGCGCTGTCGAAGGCGGAAGCGACGGCGTCCGCCACCACCTGCTCCGCCAGGGCGGAGGAGTCCACGATCATCGCGTTCTGCCCGCCCGTCTCGGCGATCAGCGGCACCGGCCGGCCCGCGGCATCCAGGCGGCCCGCCACGCTGCGCTGCAGGATGCGGGCGACGTCGGTGGAGCCGGTGAACAGCACGCCCATCACGCGTGCATCGCCCACCAGCCGCGCGCCGACGGTTTCGCCGCGGCCCGGCAGCAATTGCACAGCGCCGCGCGGCACGCCCGCTGAATGCAGGATGCGCACGGCCTCGGCCGCCACCAGCGGGGTCTGTTCCGCGGGTTTGGCCAGCACGGTGTTGCCCGCCGCGAGCGCCGCGGCCACCTGCCCCATGAAGATCGCGAGCGGGAAATTCCAGGGGCTGATGCACACCACCGGGCCCAGCGGCGCCCAGCCGTCGCCAGCCAGCTGCGATTCCGCCTGGGCCGCATAGAAGCGCAGGAAATCCACCGCTTCGCGCACCTCGGCGACGCCGTTCGCGCAGGTCTTGCCCGCCTCGCGCACCAGCAGCGAGAGCAGGGCGGGCATGCGCTCCTCCAGCGCATCGGCGGCGCGGCGCAGCGCGGCGGCCCGCTCCGCGGCAGGCGTCGCGGCCCAGGCGGGCGCGGCCTCCTGCGCCCATTGCAGGGCCTGCGCGGCATCGCCCTCGGTCGCTTCCTGCACGGTGCCCACCACGTCGGCGTGCCACGCGGGGTTGCGCACGGCAACGCGCGGCCCGGCCTCCGCCGGGCCGGCCAGCAGCGGAGCGGCCTCCCAGGCCTGCTGTGCATGCTGCCGCAGCGCATCGGCCAGCGGCTCCAGCACCGCGTCGCTCGCCAGGTCCAGCCCGGCGGAATTGCGCCGCTCCGTGCCGTAGAGGGCCGGCGGCAGCGGAATGCGCGGATGCGCCCGACCGGGCGGCGTTTCCGCGCCCACGGCGGCCACCGGGTCGGCCACCAGCGTGCCGAGCGGCAGCGTGGCGTCGGCCACGCGGTTCACGAACGAGGTGTTGGCGCCGTTCTCCAGCAGCCGCCGCACGAGGTAGGCCAGCAGCGTTTCGTGCGTGCCCACCGGGGCATACACCCGGCATGGCCGGTTCAGGCCCGCCGCACCCACCACCTGCTCGTAGAGCGGCTCGCCCATGCCGTGCAGGCACTGGAATTCGTACTGGCCCGGCGCGTAGCGCTCCGGCCCGGCCAGCTCGTGGATCGCGGCCAGCGTGTGGGCGTTGTGCGTGGCGAACTGCGGATAGACGGCCTCCGGCGCGGCCAGCAGCCGACGCGCGCAGGCGATGTACGACACGTCGGTGTGCGCCTTGCGCGTGTAGACCGGGTAGTCTTCCAGCCCGTCCACCTGCGCGCGCTTGATCTCGCTGTCCCAGTAGGCGCCCTTCACCAGCCGCACCATCAGGCGGTGGCCCGAACGGCGCGCGAGATCGACCACGTAATCGATCACGAACGGGCAGCGCTTCTGGTAGGCCTGGATCACGAAGCCGATGCCGTTCCAGCCCGCGAGCGAGGGCGCCTCGCACAGCGCTTCGAGCAGGTCGAGCGAAATCTCCAGCCGGTCGGCTTCCTCGGCATCGATGTTCAGCCCGATGTCGTAGCCGCGCGCCAGCTCCGCGAGCCCCAGCACGCGGGGAAACAGCTCCTGCATCACCCGGGCATGCTGGGCCCGGCTGTAGCGCGGGTGCAGCGCCGACAGCTTGATGGAGATGCCGGGGCCTTCGTAGGGCCCGCGGCCCGCCGATGCCTTGCCGATGGCGTGGATCGCATCCACGTACGACTGCAGGTAGCGCTCGGCATCGGCCCCGGTGAGCGCGGCCTCGCCCAGCATGTCGTAGGAGTAGCGGAAGCCCTGCGCCTCGCGCGCACGGGCGTTCGACAGCGCCTGGCCGATGGTCTCGCCCGTCACGAACTGCTCGCCCATCATGCGCATCGCCACGTCCACGCCCTTGCGCACCAGCGGCTCGCCGCCGCGCGCGGTGATGCGCCGCAGCGCAGCGCCCAGGCCCTGCTCGCTGTGCGTGGCCACCAGCCGGCCCGTGAGCAGCAGGCCCCAGGTGGCGGCGTTCACGAACAGCGACGGGCTCTTGCCCAGGTGCGCCTCCCAGTCGCCGCCGCCGATCTTGTCGCGGATCAGCGCGTCGCGGGTGGCGGCATCCGGAATGCGCAGCAGCGCCTCCGCCAGGCACATCAGGGCCACGCCCTCCTGCGAGGACAGCGCGAACTCCTGCAGCAGCCCCTGCACCCAGCCGGCGCGCCCGCTGGCCGCCTTGCGCTCGCGCAGCCCGCCGGCCAGCCGCATCGCCAGGGCCTGCACGCGCCCGGCCGCGGGCCCGTCGATCCGTGCGGCGTCCAGCAGCGGTGCGACGGCTTCCGGCTCGGGAATGCGGCAGGCGGCCGCGATGGCCTGGCGCAGTGGCGAGGCGAGGGGCTTGCCGGCGTGCGGGGCGAAGTCGGCGAAGGGGGCGGAATGCAGGAGCGGCTGGGGGGCGTTCATGGCGACCGGGCAGGGGAGTGGATTTCCGCCATCATCCGTCTCCGGTCGCCGAATGAATGCGTAAAAATAGGCGGAACCAACGAATCATTCACTATGAATTGGAGAGACCATGGATGAGCTGGATCGCATCGACCGCAAGATCCTGGCGATCCTGCAGAGCGACGGCCGCATCGCCAACCTCAAGCTCGCGGAAAGCGTGGCGCTGTCGCCCACGGCGGTGCTGGCGCGGGTGCAGCGGCTGACGCGGGAGGGCTACATCCTGGGATACGAGGCACGGCTCAATCCCCAGAAGCTCGGGGCCGGCATGCTGGTGTTCGTCGAAGTGCTGCTCGACCGCACGACGCCGAATGTGTTCGACCAGTTCAAGGCCGCCGTGCAGGTGCATCCCGCCATCATGGAATGCCACATGGTGGCCGGCGGCTTCGACTACCTGCTCAAGACGCGGCAGGCCGACATGGACGCCTACCGCCAGTTCGCGGGCGAGGTGCTCTGGCAACTGCCGGGCGTGCGCGAGACGCGCACCTACGCGGTGATGGAGGAGGTGAAGCATTCCTTCCACCTGGCGCTGGAGACGCGCGGAACGCGCGCCTGACGCCCCAGGGCCCGCAAAGTCCGCAATAATCTTCCGCAGTGCTTTGCGGCGCGGCAACGCAGCGTTGCCTGTTCCGGTTCCCGCCCGCGCCCCTTCCGAGGAGTTTCCCGATGACCGCCTGCCGTTTCGCCCTGTACGCCGCCGCGTTGTCCGCGGGCTTCTGGAGTGCCGCCGCGTCCGCCGCCTGCTACGTGGTCTATTCGCCCGCCCAGCAGGTGATCTACCGCTCGCAGACCCCGCCGGTGGACCTGTCGCGGCAGATCCACCAGACCCTGCCGGCCGTCGCGCCGGGCAGCACGCTGGTGTTCTCGCTTGATTCCAGCGATTGCCAGGTGGAGTTCAACCGCCTGCCCTCCGCCGCCTCGATGCCCGCGGCGCGCCGGGGCCTGCCCCCGTCCGACCCGGTGCCGCGCCTCGTGCGCCCGGAACGCAGCTGACCGGCACGGCCCGCTGCTGCGGCGGGTTCGCGGCGGCCTGAGACAATCGGGGGATGAGCGACCCCACAGACAACACCGCGATCCCCGATATTTCCGAGTTCCCCGCGCCGGCCCCCGGTGCCGCCGATCTCCCGGCCGGCTGGCTGGAGGTCACGTCCATGGACATGGACGCCCAGGGCGTGGCCCGCAGGCCCGACGGCAAGGTCGTCTTCATCGACGGCGCCTTGCCCTTCGAATGGGTGAGCGCGAACACCCACCGCAAGAAGAACAACTGGGAGCAGGCCAGCCTCACCGCCATCCACCGCGAATCGCCGCAGCGCGTGCGGCCCGGATGCCCGCACTTCGGGCTGCATGCGGGCGCCTGCGGAGGCTGCAAGATGCAGCACCTGCACGTCGGCGCGCAGGTGGCCGTGAAGCAGCGCGTGCTGGAGGACAACCTCTGGCACCTGGGCAAGGTGAAAGCCGAAATGGTGCTGCGCCCCATCGAAGGGCCGGCCTGGGGCTACCGCTACCGCGCGCGCCTGGCCGTGCGGCACGTCGCCAAGAAAGGCAAGGTGCTGGTGGGCTTCCACGAGCGCAAGAGCCGGTACATCGCCGACATGGAGGTCTGCCCGGTGCTGCCGCCCCATGTGAGCGCCCTGCTCATGCCCCTGCGCGAGCTGATCGCTTCCATGGACGCGCGCGACACCTGCCCGCAGATCGAACTGGCCTGCGGCGACGAGGTCACCGCCCTGGTGCTGCGCCACCTGGAGCCGCTCTCGGGTGCCGACCTCGACCGGCTGCGCGCCTTCGCCGCCGCGCACGGCGTGCAGTGGTGGCTGCAGCCCAAGGGGCCGGACACCGTGCGCCTGCTGGACGAGGGCGGCCCGCAGCTCGCCTATGCGCTGCCGGATTTCGGCATCACCATGCCGTTCAAGCCCACCGACTTCACGCAGGTGAATCCGCACATCAACCGGGTGCTGGTTACGCGCGCGCTGCGCCTGCTGGATGCCGGCCGCGCCGACCGGGTGATCGACTGGTTCTGCGGCCTGGGCAACTTCACGCTGCCCATCGCCACCCTGGCCCGCGAGGTGGTCGGCATCGAGGGCAGCGAGGCGCTGGTGGCCCGCTCGCGCGAGAACTACCGCAAGAACCAGGAGGGCCGTGCGCAGGGGCAGGCGCTGGCGCCCACCACGTTCGTGGCGCGCAACCTGTTCGAGATGACGCCCGAGATGCTGATCGCCGACGGCGTGGCGGACAAATGGCTGGTCGATCCCCCGCGGGAGGGCGCGTTCGCCCTCGCCAAGGCGCTGGCCGACATCCACCAGGCGCGCATCGGCGCGGAAGACGCCCCGCCGCTGCCGGCCTCGGCCGAGGGCTGGACGCCGCCGCAGCGCATCGTCTACGTGAGCTGCAACCCGGCGACGCTCGCGCGCGACGCGGGCCTGCTGGTGCACCAGGCGGGCTACCGCTGCGTGGCGGCCGGCGTGGTGAACATGTTCCCCCACACGGCGCACGTGGAGAGCATGGCGGTGTTCGAGCGGGCCTGAGCGCCTGGGCGTACCCGGCCGCCCTGCGGGGAAGCCGGACGAGCCGAGCCAGCGTCAGCTGCGGCTGCGCCCTGCTGCGCCGTCGCGCGTTTCGGCCTCGCCACGGCGCGTGGGGGCCGCAGGGGTGGCGGGGGGCTTCTCCAGATTGCCCAGCACGGAAGGCGCGCCTTCGAGCTTGTTCTCGCGCATGTACTGGTCCATCTCCTTCCAGCCGGCGAAGACCTGGGCCTTGGCCGCCTTCGGATTGAGGGTGAAGCAGTCCTCCAGCCCGCGCAGGGCGTGCCGGCAGGCGCCGCCGATGGCCTTGGCCTCGGACTCCTTCTGCACGGCGCGCGGGTCCGGCCCCAGCCCGGGGATGTCGCACCCGGCCAGCAGCAGGGGCACGGCCAGGCACGCGGCGATCCAGGAAAGTCGGACGTGCGGTGCGGCCGGGCGGTGGAGGAGGCGGCGATAGGGCATCTTCCCGACATTATCGGCAGCGGCGCCCGATCATTGAGGGCCGCGCCCCGTCCAGGGCATGACGAAAAGCAAAAAGGCCTCCCGCCAGGGGAGGCCTTTTCGATGCGGAGGGCGCGGAAGACGCCCCGGGCCCGTGGTGCGGCGCTCAGTCGCGCTCGCCACCCATGATGCCCAGCAGGGCCAGCAGGCTCTGGAACACGTTGAAGACGTCCAGGTAGAGCGCCAGCGTGGCGCTGATGTAGTTCGTCTCGCCGCCGTCCAGGATCTGCTTCAGGTCGTACAGCATGTAGGCGCTGAAGATGCCGATGGCCGCCACCGAGATCGCCATCATGCCGGCCGAGGAGCCCACGAAGACGTTGATCACCGAGCCCACCAGCAGCACCATGGCGCCCACGAAGAGCCACTTGCCCATGCCGGAGAGGTCGCGCTTGATCACGCTCGCCAGGCTGGCCATGACGAAGAACACGCCCGCGGTGCCGGCGAAGGCCGTCATGATGAGGTCGGTGCCGTTCTTGAAGCCCAGCACCATGCCGATCAGGCGCGACAGCATGAGGCCCATGAAGAACGTGAAGCCCAGCAGCACGGGAACGCCGGCCGCGGAGTTCTTGGTCTTCTCGATGGCGAACATGAAGCCGAACGCGCCGCCCAGGAAGACGATGAGCCCCACGCCGCCCCGCAGGGACTCCGTGATGCCCGTGGCCACGCCGATCCAGGCGCCCAGCACGGTGGGCAGCATGCTCAGCGCAAGCAGCCAGTAGGTGTTGCGCAGCACGCGGTGCCGCTGCTCCTGCGAGATGCCGTATCCCGCGGAATCGTAGGTGGTGACGCGATCGTTCATCTTGTATCTCTCCCTTTGCCTGTTGAGGCCTGCACATCGCAGACGGACAAATTCTAGGTGGAGGCTTTCAAACGGCTTTCAAATAACCTTGGCCAATCCCGACCTTTTTGGATGGAGTGTTTTGCCGGGAATGGGCCGGAGAGGGGCCTCTGCGGGCGCTATCCTGCCGGAGGTACCGCGCCGCCTCGAAGCGGATGCGGTGTTCCGCATTCCCCCGATTCCGTTTCCTTCCTCTATTCCGACGCCATTTCCATGAAGACCCAATCCGCACTCGAATTCTCCGACGTCAAGAAAATCGCCGCCGCCGCGGAAGCCGAGGCCGTGCGCAACGGCTGGGCCGTGACCATCGCCATCGTGGACGACGGCGGCCACCTGCTGTCGCTGCAGCGCCTGGACGGCGCGGCGCCGCTCTCGTCGCACATCGCCCCCGGCAAGGCCCGCACCGCCGCGCTGGGCCGCCGCGAGAGCAAGTTCTACGAAGACACCATCAACGGCGGCCGCACCGCCTTCCTCACGGCGCCGTTCATCGACGGCATGCTGGAAGGCGGCGTGCCGATCATGAAGGACGGCCAATGCCTGGGCGCCGTCGGCGTGAGCGGCGTGAAGTCGAGCGAGGATGCGCAGATCGCCCGCGCGGGCATCGCCGCCATCGGCCTCTGAACGGCGCGCCCTGCAAGCGAGGGTGCCCACCGGCGGCGTTGCGCCAGTGCGGCTCGCCCATGAAAAAACCGGCCATTGGCCGGTTTTTCTACGTGGATTGCGTGGTGGAAAAAAGTGCCTGGCTACGCGGGCGAACCCTTGGCTGGCGAATACGACCCGGCAGGCCCTGGACAGGGCCCGGGAGTCGCCCCACGATGAAATCGTTGGAGCAGGCCCTGCGGCCGCTCCGGATGTATTCACTTGGTGAGGATCAGCTTGCCCAGCTTGGTCGCCTGCAGACGGTAGATCGAGCCGTTGTGGAAGATCGCCACGGTCTTCTGGCCCTTGAGCAGATCGCTGCTGTCCACCGCGGGGGCGGCGGCGGGCAGGCCGTTCACGTCCGTGTGCCGGTCGTGGAGGCCCGCGCCGAAGAAGGCGGTGGAAGGGGACAGGGCGGTCAGGCTGGCGTGCATGGGTGGGTCCTCAGAGCGTTGGCAATTGCTTAATGATAACCATTCTCAATTGATCGTCAAGGCCCGCCCCGGCCGTATTGCAAGCATTTGTCTCACTGCGGATCGGTCACGAAACCGATCTTGCGCACGCCCGCGCGCTGCGCCGCCGCCATGACCTGCGCCACACGTTCGTAGCGCACTTCCTTGTCGCCGCGGATGTGCAGGTCCGGCTGCGGATCCTTCGCCGCCTCGGCCTTCAGGCGGGGCTCCAGCTCGGCATCGCTGATGTCGGTCTCGTTCCAGTGGTATTTGCCGTCGGCGGTCACGCTCAGCCGGATGGTCTCGGGCTTGACGTTCTCGCGTTCGGCCGAGGCGCGGGGTAGGTCCACCGGCACCGCATGCTTCATGACCGGCACGGTGATGATGAAGATGATGAGCAGCACCAGCATGACGTCCACCAGGGGCGTCATGTTGATCTCGTTCATCACCTCGTCGGCGTCGTCCTGGGTTCCGAATGCCATGGCGCGTCAGCCTTTCTTGATGGGCAGGACCTTGGCCTGGTCGCCGGGGGCGCTGACGCGGGCGCCGGTCACGAAGTAGGCGTGCAGGTCGTGGGCGAAGCTGTTGAGGCCGTTCAGGATCGACTTGTTGCCGCGCACCAGCGCGTTGTAGCCCAGCACCGCGGGAATGGCCACGGCCAGGCCCAGCGCGGTCATGATCAGCGCCTCGCCGATCGGGCCGGCCACCTTGTCGATCGTGGACTGGCCCGAGGTGCCGATCGCGACGAGCGCGTGGTAGATGCCCCAGACCGTGCCGAACAGGCCGATGAACGGTGCCGTCGAGCCGACCGAGGCCAGGATGGCCAGGCCCGACTGCAGCCGGGCGGTGAACTCGTCGATGGTGTTGCGCAGGCTGCGCGTGATCCAGTCGCTCACGTCCAGGCTGTCGTGCAGGTGGGCCTTGGTGTTGCGGTGGTGGGCCGTGGCTTCGCGGCCTTCGAGCGCCAGGTGGCGGAACGGGTTGTCTGCATCGTTGCCGAGCTTCTCCATGCCGGCCGCGAAGTCCTCGCTGTGCCAGAAATCGCGTGCCGCGCGGGCGTGCTTCTTGAATTTGACGATGTCCAGCGCCTTGATGAGGATCACGATCCACGAGGCGAGGGACATGCCGAGCAGCAGCACGGCGACGGCCCGGGTGACGAAATCACCCTGGATCCAGACGTTGGCAATGCCGAAATGCGATTCCATGAGAACTCCTGAAGCGGTAGAGAGGGTCGAAATGTTTATTCGAGAACGAAATTGAACGGAACGAGGTTCCACATGGTTTCCGGGACACCGTTGCGCTTGCCGGGCACGAACTTGTAGCGCATCACCGTGTCCATCGCCAGCCGGTCGAGCCGGTCGTAGCCGCTGGACTTGCTGAGCTCCACCTTCTGGGGCAGCCCGTCCGCGCCGATCAGCACACGGACCACCACCTTGCCCTGTTCGCCCAGCCGCTTGCTGATCGCGGGATAGGCAGGCTTGGGGTTGTTCAGGTAGGCCGCATCGCTCGAAGGCAGCTCGATCTTGGGCGGTGCCGGCGGAGCGGGCGGGGCCGGGGGCGGCGTCGGCGGAGCCTGGGGCGCGGCGATCGGCGGCGCCGGAGGCTGCGGCTCGGTGATGCCGACGGGAGCGGTGGGCGCGGGCGCGGGATCGGGCACGGCCACCGGCATGGGGGCGGGCCGGGGCGCGGGGGTGCGCGGCGCGGGCTTCGGGGGAGGAGGGGCCGGCTTCGGAGGCGGCGGCGGCGGAGGCACCGGAGGCACCGGGGGGGCCGGCGGCGCGGGCGGCGTGATGAATTCGCTCAGGATTTCCGCGGGGACGATGACTTCGGCGGCCTTGCGCACCAGGCCGGATTGCAGCGCCCACAGGCCTGCGACGTGCAGCAGCACGACCGAGCCTGCGATCACCGCATTGCGGCTCACGCCCCGGGAGGAGCCATAGCGATCAAACTGGGACATAGGAGGGAAAGCCTGCGGGCGCGGCAGCGGAGCCGAGGCACCGGCGCACGGGCGGCGCAGTGGGAGGGAAAAGAGGTTACTTACGGAAGATCCACCACATGGATCCCACGACGAAGATCAGGCTGCCAGCGAGGACGTAGAGCAGTTCCATGCCTTGCTCTCCAGAATGGACGGCGCCAGCAGGATGGCCTGCGGCACGGCTTCTTCCTTGTGGATCGCGGCCACCTGGGCACTCGCACCGCAACGGGCGACGACGTCGCGTGCGCAGGATTCGCAGCGGCCACACTGCGTGGCCACGCCGAGTTCGAACTGGATCTCGTCGAAACTCATCCCCGCATGCGCGTGGCGGGCGATCTCCCGGTCAGACACCCGGCGGCATACACAGACGATCATGGGGCAGTGGCATTGAAACTGTTGGCGATGGACCATTATAAATGCGAATTCATCGCATTTGCAATCCATTGGAGGTGCCGCTCGCCAAAATGTTCCCCGCCATGGCCATTCCTTCGCCTGCACATGGCGTGGCCGAACGAAAAAAAGCCCGGCAGTGCCGGGCTTGGAATTGGATCCACGAACGCGAAGCCCGAGGGATCCAAGGAGACAACTGGAAGGCCCGTTCAGCGCTGCTTGCGGATGGCGGCGTCGGTGGCGGCCGTGGCGGCACTCGTGGCCGCTGCGGTGCTGCTGGCGGCCGTATTGGCCACGGCGTTGAAGTTCGCGCCGGCCACGTCGCTGGCCTGCTTCACGGCCTTCTGCACGGTTTCGAACGCGTTGTTGGCGGCGGAGACGGCGCTCTTGAACACGGCCACACCGGTTTCGGTGCCGGCGGGTGCGTTGCGGGCGGCGGTGTCCACGAGGTTGCTGAGGTTGCGCTGCGCTTCGGCGGCCTGGGCTTCGAAGGCACGGCCGAACTCGGCGCTGGTGCTGGAAGCGATGTCGTACAGGTGGCGGTTGTAGGCGGCGGTCTTCTCGGCCAGGGGCTGGAAGAAGGCGGCCTGCAGCGACAGGAGCTCCTGCGCGTCCTTGACGGACAGCAGGGCCTGGGTGTGCGAGGCGGCCTCGGACAGGGTGGCACGCGAGGCCGTCACGTTCAGCTCGACCAGCTTCTCCATGCCTTCGAAAGCCTTGTTCGTGAGGCCGAACAGGGTCTCCAGATGGGCCTTCTGGGTGGCGATCACTTGTTCAGGGGTCAGGGACATGGGATATCTCCTCGGGAAGTTAAGGTAGCTGGACGGAACCGCGCCGCACGCACTCGATGTTGCAGTGCAGCATGGAATGAATTTTAGGGTCTTCCCGCAGGGATGCAAGCCCTTTTGTTGCGATGCAGCATTTTTAGAGGCGGGGCTCCAAAACCGCGGTCGAGGCGGCGACGGGTGCTCCGACAAGCCGCTGGCAGAATCGTCCGCATGACCCACGCCACGCCTTCCGCCCCCGCCGCAACGCCGCGGCGCGCCCCCGAGACGCGCTCCGGCTACCCCGTCTTCCGCGAGATCACCACCCGCTGGGCGGACAACGATGTCTACGGGCACGTCAACAACGTCGTCTACTACAGCTGGTTCGACACGGCCGTGAACGCCTACCTGATCGAGCAGGGCGCGCTCGACATCCACGGCGGCGAGACCATCGGGCTCGTGGTCGAGACCCAGTGCAACTATTTCGCGCCGCTGGCCTTCCCGCAACTCGTGGAAGCCGGCATCCGCGTGGCGCGGCTGGGCGGCAGCAGCGTGCGCTACGAGGTGGGACTGTTCGCGCGCGGCGAACCGCTGTGCGCCGCCGCGGGCCACTTCGTGCATGTGTACGTGGACCGCTCGGACCGGCGCCCGCGCCCGCTGCCGGAGGCGCTGCGCCGGGCGCTGGAGCCGCTGCGCGTGGCGCAGGCCGGCGCATAGCCCGGCACATGGTTCGTCGGGTGCCGGGGACCCGGCTGGCGCCCACGGAGCGGGCCCCGGCCGGGTAGGGTGCCTCTTCAGGCCCTCAGGGCTTGAAGGTATCGCCCAGCACGACGCCTTCGCGCCGCGGATCGGCGCCGCCTTGCAGCACGCTGGCGCCGTTGCGGTTCACCCGCAGGATGGTCGCGGTGCCGCTCGATTGCGCCGAGGTCGAGACCGTATGGCCCAGCGCACGCAGGCCGGTGATCAGCGGATCGTCGTTGCCGTTGTTCGCCGTGTTGACGTTCGGGTGCTCGCCGCCCACCGAGGTGGTGGCGCTGTTGCTGGCGCCGAAGTCCACGAGCGAGGTGGCCTGCTGGGCATCGAGGCCCCAGTCGAGCGCGCCGACCACGGTCTTCACCACGTACTGGATGATCGTGCCGCCGCCGGGCGAGCCGGTGCCCATCACGAAGTCGCCCATGCTGCCGTCTGCGGCCTTGCGGAACACCAGCGTGGGAGCCATGGAACTGCGCGGGCGCTTGCCGGGCTCGACGCGGTTGGCGACCGGCGCGCCGGAGGCATCGGTGGGGGTGGCGGAGAAGTCCGTGAGCTGGTTGTTCAGCAGGAAGCCCTGCGTCATGTGGAACGAGCCCATGCTGGCTTCCACCGTCGTGGTCATGACCACGGCGTTGCCGTTGCGGTCCACGATGGTGAAGTGGGTCGTGCCCCGCTCCTCGACGGGCACCACGCCCGCCGCGCCGGTGCCGAAGTCGCCGGCCGTGGCCGTGCCCATGCTGCGGGTGGTGCTGATCAGGTTGGCACGCGTGCGCAGGTAGCCCTTGTCCAGCATGCGCGCGGGGGAGCCGCCCGGCAGCGGAACGAAGTCGGTGTCGGCCACGTACTTGTCGCGGTCGGCATAGGCGAGGCGCTCGGCTTCGCTCACCAGGTGCACGCCCATCACCGTGGGCTTGCCGCCCTCGATGTCGATGGCCGTGGGCTTGTATGGGGCGAGGTCGAAGTTCTCCAGGATGCCG
Source organism: Comamonadaceae bacterium UBA4962 (assembly GCA_002397315.1). Classification (GTDB taxonomy): domain Bacteria; phylum Pseudomonadota; class Gammaproteobacteria; order Burkholderiales; family Burkholderiaceae_C; genus Paracidovorax. The sequence continues at coordinate 67,391 of DHAE01000026.1, read as the reverse complement.
AGCGCGGACGCCACGGCGATGCCGCCCGAGGACGGTGGCGACATGCCGCACACCCAGTAGTCGCGGTAGGTGGTGCAGACCGGGTCGCGGCGCTTCGCGCGGTAGTTGGCCAGGTCGCTCACCTCGGTGAGGCCGGGGGTGATCGCCACGGCCGGCGAGCCGCCGCTGGTGGTTTTGATCTTGTCGACGATGCCCCGGGCGATCGGGCCGCTGTAGAAGGCGTCGGCGCCGCCGCCGGCGATGGACGACAGCGTGTCGGCATAGGCGGGGTTCTTCAGCACCGTGCCCAGGGCCTTGGGCGTGCCGTCGGCATTGAAGAAATAGGCGACGGCCTCGGAATCGCGCGAGAGGCCGGACGCGGAGCCGGAGATCGCGGCGGCCATGCGGCCGCTGATGCGGAAGCCGTCGCGCGCGAGCTGCACCGCGGGCTGGAACAGGTCGCCCCAGGCCAGCCTGCCGTAGTCGCGGTGCGCCATCTCCAGCATGCGCACGGCGCCCGGTGTGCCGATCGAGCGGCCGCTGGCGCGTGCGCCGCCCGGCTGGGGCGTGGTGCGGTCGGTGTCGCTCACCCAGCGCAGGTAGTTCGCGGTGGCGGCCGCGGGCGCGGTCTCGCGGCCGTCATAGGCCTGCACCTTCTTCTGCGCGGCGTCGTAGTGGAGCATGAAGGCTCCGCCGCCGATGCCCGAGGACTGCGGCTCCACGAGGCCCAGCACCATCTGCACGGCCACGGCCGCATCCACGGCCGAGCCGCCCTTCTTCAGCACCTCGCAGCCCGCGCGCGAGGCGAGCGGGTTCGCGGTGGCCACCATGTACTGCTTGGCATACACGGCGGTCTTGCCGACGCGGTAGCCCGAGGCGGGTTCGGGTGCCGCGGGATCGCCGGGAAGGCCCGAGCCGACGGTGACCAGGCCGCTGTCGCTCGAAACCGCGCAGGCATTGGCGTCCTGCTCGGGCGGCGTTGCGAGGCCGTCGCTGTTGCCGCCGCAGCCCGCGAGCGCGAGCAGCGCGGCGGTCAGCACGGCGGTGAGGCCCCAGGCGGGGCGGGCAGAGGGGGACGCGTGGAGCTGGCCGAAGGTGTGCATCCGGAGTCGCTTTCTGAATGAAGGGAGGGGGAGGTGCGCCGAGGCCGCTGCGTGCCCGGGCGCCGTGCAAGCATATGCTTCCTGAGGGACTTGCGGGAGTGCGGACCCGTGCATTCGGCCCGCATCGTGGAATCGCGCGCATCGCCGGCGCCAAGGCAGCGCGGCCGCGGGCGGCCGACGCCGCGCGCGGCCCCGCGCTTGGTGACACAATGCTCTGCGCCACCTGCAGCTTTCCCTCCCGCGCCATGGCCCCGCCGCCATGCCGCGCGCCGATGCCTCCGACATGATCATCACCAGCCTGCTCGATACCGACCTGTACAAATTCACCATGATGCAGGTCGTGCTGCACCAGTTTCCGGGTGCGCAGGTGGAGTACCGCTTCCGCTGCCGCAACCCGGGCGTGCAGCTCGCGCCCTACGTGGCGGAGATCCGCGACGAGATCCGGTCGCTGTGCAGCCTGCACTTCCAGGACGCCGAGCTGATGTACCTGCGCTCGCTGCGCTTCGTGAAGAGCGATTTCGTGGACTTCCTCGGCCTGTTCCGGCTCAACGAGAAGTACATCACCGTCACGCCGCTGCCCAGCGGGGAGATCGACATCCACATCGCCGGGCCGTGGCTGCACACCATCCTGTTCGAGATCCCGGTGCTGGCGATCGTCAACGAGGTGTACTTCCGCAACACGCAGAAGGTGCCGGATTTTCCCGAGGGCCGCCGCCGGCTCGAGACGAAGATCGCGCAGCTGCAGGCGGATGGCCTGGGCGAGTTGAAGATCGCCGACTACGGCACCCGCCGCCGCTTCAGCCGCGCCTGGCACGAAGAGGTGCTGCGCGTGCTGCTCGCGCGCCTGGGCACCGGCGACCGCCGCCCCGACGGGCGCGCGGGGCCGGGCCAGTTCGCGGGCACGAGCAACGTGCTCTATGCGATGAAGCTCGGCATGACGCCGCTCGGCACCATGGCGCACGAATACCTGCAGGCCTGCCAGGCGCTCGGGCCGCGGCTGCGCGACAGCCAGATCTACGGCTTCGAGATGTGGGCGCGCGAATACCG
>DHAE01000026.1:987-65137 GCA_002397315.1 Comamonadaceae bacterium UBA4962 | reverse complement strand
CGCGATTTCGACCTGTACTTCTGCAAGCTGTTCGATGGCGCCCGGCACGACAGCGGCGATCCGTTCGCCTGGGGCGAGCGGCTGCTGGAGCACTACCGCCGCAACCGCGTCGATCCGCTGACCAAGACGCTGATCTTCAGCGACGCGCTCACGGTGCCGCGCACGATCGAGCTGTTCCGGCAGTTCCATGGCCGCTGCCAGCTGGCCTTCGGCATCGGCACCAACCTCACCAACGACCTGGGCTGCGAGCCGCTGCAGATCGTGATCAAGATGACGCGCTGCAACGGCCAGCCCGTGGCCAAGCTGTCCGACACGCCCGGCAAGGGCATGTGCGACGACGAGAAATACCTCGCCTACCTGCGGCAGGTGTTCGAGATACCCGCCCCGGCCTGATCCGCCGCGCTTCGGCGCACCGCGCGTCCGTCCGTCCGTCCGTCCGCTCCACGCGGTTCGGCCCCGTCCTTCTTTCACCAGGAATCCACGTCCATGACCCGACCCCGCATCCTCGTTGCCCGTGCCATCTTCCCCGACGTGGTGAACCGCCTCGCCGGGCATTTCGAGGTGGAGGCCAACCCGGAGGACGTGATCTGGAGCCCGGCCGAACTGGCCGAGCGCCTCGCCGACAAGGACGGCGCCCTCACCACCGGCAGCCAGCGCATCGACGCGGCGCTGGTCGCGGCATGCCCGCGCCTGCGCATCGTCGCCAACATGGCCGTGGGCTACAACAACTTCGACGTGGACGCGCTCACCGCCGCGGGCGTGCAGGCCACGAACACGCCGGACGTGTTGACCGAAACCACGGCGGATTTCGGCTTCGCGCTGCTCATGGCCACCGCGCGGCGCGTGACCGAGAGCGAGATCTACCTGCGCGAAGGCCGGTGGAACAAGTGGAGCTACGACATGTTCGCGGGCTCCGACGTGCACGGCTCCACGCTGGCCATCCTGGGCATGGGGCGCATCGGCCAGGGTATCGCGCGCCGCGGCGCCCACGGCTTCGGCATGAACGTGATCTACCACAACCGCTCGCGCCTCTCGCCGGAGCTCGAAGCCGAGTGCAAGGCCCGGTACGTCTCCAAGGAAGAGCTGCTGCGCGAGGCCGACCACCTCGTGCTGGTGCTGCCCTACACGGCCGAATCGCACCACGCCATCGGCGCGGCCGAAATCGCGCAGATGAAGCCCACGGCGAACCTGATCAACATCGCGCGCGGCGGCATCGTGGACGATGCGGCGCTGGCGCAGGCGCTGCGCGATCGGCGCATCGCCGCTGCGGGCCTGGACGTGTTCGAGGGCGAACCGAAGGTGCATCCGGACCTGCTCACGGTGCCCAACGTGGTGCTCACGCCCCACATCGCGAGCGCGACGGTGCCCACGCGCCGCGCCATGGCGAACCTCGCGGCCGACAACCTGATCGCGTTCTTCGACGGCCGCGGCCCGCTCACGCCCGTGAACACGCCCCGGCCCCGCTGACGTCCCCGATTGAACGCATAGCAACCGAAACGTCTGGAGTTCCATGTCGATCGAATGGCTGGTGGTGATCGTGATGCTCGTGATCGCCATCGTGCTCCTGGGAATGCTGCTGCTGCGCAGCCCCCGCCTCGAGCTTCCTCCCGAGTGGGCCATGCGCCTGCAGCGCCTGGAGCAGGTGGCGCAGGCCACGCAACTCGCCGTCGCCAAGAACGACGGCGCGCTGGAGGGCATGGCGCAGCAGCTGCGCGGCTTCACCCATGCCACGCAGGCGCACCTCGAAGGCCAGCGCGCGGCGCTGGACGAGCGGCTCGCGCACGCGGTGCACGATGCGCGCTCGGGCCGTGCGGAGCTGCGCGAAGGCTTCGATGCCTTCGAGGCGCGTCTGGGCCAGCGCATGGCCCAGGTGCAGGCCGACGCCGCGGTCGCGCGCCGCGAACTGGCCGATGCGCTCGGCGCGTTCCGGGCGGAGATGTCGCAGACGTCGGAATCGATGCGCGGCACGCTGCACGAGCGCCTGTCCGCGATCCAGGCCGACAACGCCGCGCGCCTGGAGGACATGCGCCGGACGGTGGACGAGAAGCTGCACGCCACGCTGGAGCAACGGCTCGGCGAATCCTTCAAGCTGGTGAGCGACCGGCTGGAGCAGGTGCACCGGGGCCTGGGCGAGATGCAGACGCTCGCCGGCAGCGTGGGCGACCTCAAGCGCGTGATGACCAACGTGAAGACGCGCGGCACCTGGGGCGAGCTGCAGCTTGGCGCCATCATCGAGAACGTGCTCGCGCCCGAGCAGTACGCGCGCAACGTCAAGACCGTGCCGGGCAGTGCCGATCTGGTGGAATTCGCGATCCGGCTACCGGGCCGCGGCCAGGAAGAGCCCGTCTGGCTGCCGATCGATGCGAAGTTTCCGGTGGAGTCGTACCAGCGCCTGCTGGATGCGCACGACACGGCCGACAAGCCCGCGATCGTGGCGGCCGGCAATGCGCTGGAGGCTGCGGTGCGGCTGGAGGCGCGCAAGATCGCGTCCAAGTACGTGTCGCCGCCGCACACCACCGACTTCGCCGTGCTGTACCTGCCCACCGAAGGACTGTTCGCCGAGGTGATCCGCCGCCCCGGCCTCGTGGAGGCGCTGCAGGGCGAGTGCCGCGTCATGGTGACCGGGCCCGCCAACCTCGCGGCGATGCTCAGCAGCCTGCAGATGGGCTTCAAGACGCTGGCGATCGAGAAGCGCTCCTCCGAGGTATGGGGCCTGCTCGGCGCGGTGAAGACGGAGTTCGCCAAGTTCGGCGACGTGGTGGAGGCCACGCGCAAGTCGATCGACGCCGCGGCCAAGCGCTTCGACGAGGTAGGCGTGCGCACGCGCGCCATCCAGAAGCGGCTGCGCGACGTGCAGGAGCTGCCGGCGCCGAAGGACGAGGCCGCCGCTGCGCTCGGCGCGCCGCAGGGTGCCCGCACGGCCGGGGAGGAAGGCGCCTGAGATGGACGCGGCCCTCGCGCGCCTGATCGCCGGCCAGGTGTGCATCCACGCCAGCATGACGGGCATGCGCCTGGCGGCGCCGCTGCTGGCGCTGCGCGAGGGGTACAGCCCCGCGGCCGTGGGCGCGCTGCTGGCGCTGTTCGCGCTGACGCAGGTGTTTCTCTCGCTGCCCGCGGGACGCTACGCCGACCGCCATGGCCTGAAGCGGCCGGTGGGCTGGGCCGTGGGCGTGGCCTCGGCCGGCGCCGCGGGCGCGCTGGTGTGGCCGGCGTTCCCGATGCTGTGCCTGGCGGCCCTCATGACGGGCGGCGCTTCGGGCGCGGCCATGATCGCGCTGCAGCGCCACGTCGGCCGCGCGGCGCACGATTCCGCGCAGTTGCGGCGGGTGTTCAGCTGGCTGGCGATCGGCCCGGCCGTGTCGAACTTCGTGGGGCCGTTCTTCGCCGGCCTGCTGATCGACCATGCGGGCGCCTTGCCCGGCAGCACCACGGGCTACCGCGCGGCCTTCGCGCTCACGGCATTGCTGCCGGTGGCGACGTGGTTCTGGGTGCGCACCACCGTGGAATTGCCCCCGATCGTCGCGCCCGAAGGCGGTACGCGCCGCCGCGCCTGGGATCTGCTGGGCCATGAGGGATTCCGCCGTCTCCTGCTCGTCAACTGGCTGCTGTCGTCCTGCTGGGACGTGCACACCTTCGTCGTGCCGCTGCTCGGACACGAACGGGGCCTGTCCGCGTCGGTGATCGGCTCCATCCTGGGCGCCTTCGCCATCGCCGCTGCGGCGATCCGCGTGCTGATGCCGCTGCTGGCCGCGCGCCTGAAAGAGGCCGCCGTGGTCATGTGGGCGATGGTGGCCACGGCCCTGCTGTTCGCGGTCTACCCGCTGCTGCCGACCGCCTGGACGCTCGGCCTGTGTTCGGTGCTGCTGGGCTTCGCCCTCGGCTCGGTGCAGCCGATGATCATGAGCATGCTGCACCAGATCACGCCGCACCATCGCCATGGCGAAGCCCTGGGCCTGCGCCTGATGGCGATCAACGCGTCCAGCGTGGCGATGCCCGTGCTGTTCGGCTCGGCGGGGGCCCTGATAGGTGTGGCGGGGTTGTTCTGGGTCGTGGGCGCCGCCGTGGGTCTGGGCGCGCGTGCCGCGGGCCGTCTGGGGCAGGGCAGCGGCCCGGCTCCCGAAGCCGGCCGCATCTGAGGCGGGCGCGGGTGTTCCTTCAGCGGCCGCCGGAGGACGAGGTCGCGCGGCGGGAGATCACCGGTTGGCCGTGGTCCCCCCGGGCCAGCCCCAGCAGGAGGTGGACCAGGGTCCTGGAATCGGTGGCTTGCAGGGCCAGATCGACCACGCGGCGGTCAGCGACGCCGTCCGCCAGGTCGGCCAGGTGATCGACTACCTGCTGGTTGTGGCGCCCGGTCACATGGGTCATGTCGTCGGGGTCGTCCTCCGAGGTCGCGGCGACATGGTTCAGCGCCCCCAGGAGCAGGTCCCTGTCGATCTGCGGGGCGAACATCCGCCGGACGGCTGCGATCGCCTCCTGCACCATCGGTGCCGCCAGGGTGGCGATCGCGCGCCCTGCCAGCATCGTGAAGCCCGTCTGTGCCAGATGCACGCCCTGCGCGGCGGCCGTCCCGTCCCCGCGTTGCGCCTGGGTCACCGCATGGTGGACTCCCGTCGCCATCAATCCCACGGCCGTGGTGTTGTAGGTACGGCTCAGTACCGTGCGCGCCGAGGGCATAGAGAAACCGCCGCCCTGGCGCGGCGGCAGGCCTTCGGGGGCATCGTGCCGGGCCGCTGCGCGCTGGCGGGGCGGTGAGGTATCGGAGTCGTCGCTGTGCGACGGGCCGGCGCCGGACGTACCGGCGCCGTGGCTGGAAATGGGGCGCATGGCGAGGGTCCTGAAATGGGTGGCTTCCATTCTTCCCGGCGCTTGTGCCACGGCGCACCGACGACGCGAAGCGCTGCATCTGCCGGCGAAACCCGGGCCCCCGGCGGTCGGTGCCGGCCCGCGGATTCCTCCGCCCGCCGCGCGCGGCATTCAGAGCTGGTAGAACGCCTTGATGAACCCCCAGGCCTCTTCCGGATCGTCCGTGTAGCGGAAGAGTTCCAGGTCGGCCGCCGAGATCGTGCCCTGTTCCACGAGCGCGTCGAAGTTGACGAGGCTCTTCCAGAACTCGGTGCCGAAGAGCACGATGGGCACGGGCTTGGCCTTGCCGGTCTGCACCAGCGTGAGCACCTCGAACAGTTCGTCGAGCGTGCCGAAGCCGCCGGGGAAGGCCACCAGCGCCTTCGCCCGCATCATGAAGTGCATCTTGCGCAGTGCGAAGTAGTGGAACTTGAAGGACAGCGAGGGGGAGATGTAGCGGTTTCCGCTCTGCTCGTGGGGCAGTGCGATGTTCAGGCCCACGTTGAGGGCGCCGGCCTCGTGCGCGCCGCGGTTGGCGGCCTCCATGATGCCCGGGCCGCCGCCGGTGCAGATGTAGATGCGTTCCGAGGGCTGGCGCTGCTGGCTGTAATCCGCCACTACGCGGGCGAAGCGGCGCGCGAGGTCGTAGTAGCGTGCATTGCGCACGGCCAGCCGCGCCCGCGCGATGCGGGCTGCGTCGCCGCTGGCTTCGGCATCGGAGAGCTGCTGCGCGGCGTCTTCAGGCGCCAGGAAGCGCGCGCTGCCGTACACGACGATGGTGTTCTCGATGCCCTGCGCCGTCTGCCCGAGATCGGGTTTGAGCATCTCCAGCTGGAAGCGGATGCCGCGGGTCTCGCGGCGCAGCAAGAATTCCGGATCGGCGAAGGCGAGCCGGTAGGCGTCCGCGTGCAGCGGATTTCCGTTGACGGCGTGGTTCTGGAGTTCCGCCCAGGCATTGGCCAGGCGGCTGTCGTTGAGTTGGGTGTTGGATTCCATGAAGGAGCTGTTGCGGGACGAAAAGGGCGCGGCCGGGGCCGCACCGGGAAACGGAGGCAAGGTGCGCGCCCATCAGCGCGCCATCCACCAGAGCGCGGTGCGCATGCCGGCCCAGGTCAGGGCCAGCGAGCCGCCCAGGTGCACGGCGATGGTGGCGAATGCGAGAGCGAAGCGTTGCTGCATGAGCATGGTCACCACTTCGCCGGAAAAACTGGAAAACGTGGTGAGCGTGCCGAGGAAGCCCGTGATGACCAGCAGCCTCCAGGCGGGATCGATGTCAGGCCGGCTCGTGAACACCGCCAGTGCGATGCCGATGCAGTAGCCCCCGATGAGGTTCACGGCCAGCGTCCCCCAAGGGATGATCCCGCCCGGGTTGAGCCAGAGCGCGAAGCCCCAGCGCATCAGCGCGCCGACACAGGCGGCCAGGCAGATGACGGAAATGTTGAGCAGCATGCGCGGAGTATCTCAGGCTCCCGTGTCATGGCGCCGAGGATGGCTCAGCGGCCGGCCAGGATGTCGCGCCAGGCCCGCTCCGCCGCCAGCACCGCGGCGCATTGCACCGTGTGGGCGAAGCGGAAGTCGTCCCCGTGCACGGTTTCGTCGGGAAACTCGGTGATGAGCGTGACCGGTGCGCCGCGCTGCACTTCCGACCGGGTGCAGGCGGTGCCATGGATCCGCTCGAACGGCAGCGCTCCCGCATGGCGCTGGTAGAGGGCGATCTGCCGCGCGTTGAATTCCTCCAGTCCGGGAACGCTGCGCAATTCAGCGGCCACGCGCTCCAGCAGCGCCCGAGCGCGCGGCTCCCATCCGGCGTGGTAGCGCAGGATCAGGAAGAAGCCCTTGGGAATGGTCCAGAGATCGAAGCCGCGGGGCACGTAGCCGGTCAGCGGGCGCGTCCATTCGTGGGCCGGATAGCCGTGCAGATTCACGTGCAGTTGCGCGCCGGACAGGGCGAGCGCCTGCTGCAGCGCCTCGCGTTCGTAGGCCGGGCCGCTTTCCCGGTATTCCACGTCGTCGCCCAGCGCGGTGTAGCGTGCGGCGTGCTGCATGTGGTGCGGATGGTGCGCACCCAGCTCGCGGTGCAGCGCATAGCCGTCGGGATTCTCCAGCGGCAGCACCGCGAAATGGCTGCCGGGGTGGCCTGCCAGGGCCTGGGCGGCCCGCAGCGCGCCCACCACGCCGGAGGTTTCGTTCGCGTGCTGCCCGCCGGAGACCAGCATGGCCGGACCGTCGCCACGCAAGTAACGCCCCGCCACGGCGCGGCCCTGGCGCGACCGCGCTTCAAACGGCTCGCCCCCCAGCTTCTCCAGTTCGCGCGCAATCCGCGCAGGCGGTGGCGCCCGGTCCATCGCCTCCAGGGGCTGGTCGACCGCGGTGTCGGCCCAGGCCGCCGCGTCCTGCGCGGCGGTGTCGAAAGCCCGCGCCACCACCCGCACGCGCGGCGCCGCACCGGCGGCCGTGGGCCGCACGTCGGGAACGATCTGGCCGGGCTGCAGGCGCCGGTCTCCCGGAGGACGGCCGGAGTGGCGCTGGAAGAATTCGAGCAATCCGAAGTACAGGTCTTCGTGCATGGCCTCGAAGGTGCTGACGCATTCACCCGCCACGTCCAGCGGGCACTCGTAGCCGGGCAGGTCGACGCGCAGATCGAGCCGCTCGAAATACGGCTCCTGCTGCGGCCAGGGAAAGGCAAGCACGGCATCGATGGCGCTCCAGAACAGGCGCTCGAACTCGGTTGCCTGCGCAGCGTCGACCAAGTCGCATGCACCCTCCGTGCTGCCCGCGCGCAGCCATCCGGTGGGGCAGAGCTGGGGTGTCTGCAGCACATCGGGGCGCACCTGGTTGGGCGCGAACACCCGGTGTTCCTGGCGGCTGCCGTCGGTGAAGGTGAGCGACACGCCGTAATGCAGATCGGCGCTGCCCGCCTCGAACTCCAGTGCGCAGCCGGGCAGCATCGCCGCCAGCGGATAAGCCTCCAGCAGGAAGCGCTGCGCTCCCGCCGGCGGATGCACCGGGTAACGCACGTGGACGGCACCGAGCTGCCGGCCTGCGACATGGCCGGGCAACTCCTCGACGAACCAGTGCACGAGCGGCTTGTAGGCGCTGCGCAGCGTCGCATGCACGCCGGCCCCGGCGAGCCGCCGTTCGGCCGCCCGGCGCTCGGCCGCGCCTTCGAAGAGCCAGCCTTCGACGAAGCGGCCGCGCCACTGCGGCGCGGCGAACTGCATCGTCCAGTCGTCCAGCGTGCGGGTTTCCGTCCGATCGAGCAGGACCGTATGGAGGCTGGGAGAAGCGGAATGGGGCATGGCGGCAGGATGGGCGAAGGCGATGAGGGCGGGTGGTCGGCGATGCACGGAGAGGTGCCGTGGCGAACCCGCCCCCATTATGGGAAAAGGAGGGCTCTTTTCGCCACGCCCGGCCCCGCACGCTGGAATCCTCGACATGTGCGGCGGCCGCGGACGGCAGCCGTGCGCAAGAGACCCGCCTGCCGCATTCCGCCCGCCGTCAGGAGTCGCGCTCTGCCGCCTGGTCGGCGTGCCGGCTCAGGCTGGGCGGCACGTCGCGGCCCGCGCGGCGCGCACGGAACAGTGCCGCGCGCATCAGGAAAATGTTGGTGACGGGCACCGTCACCGCGACGAACAGCGCGATCAGCAACGGATGCAGCGCGAGGCCATGGCCCGCGATCGAGAAGTACAGCAGCGTGCCGTGCATGATGCACCAGCAGCCCATCGTGGCGATGATCGAGGGCGCGTGCACGCGCTCGAAATACGTCTTGAGCCGCAACAGGCTGAGCGAGCCCAGCATGGCGATGGCCGCGCCCACGAGCACCAGCACCGCCACGGCGATCTCGGCCCAGAGCGGGATCGCCGCCGTCATTCGATCACCTCGCCGCGCAGCAGGAACTTGGCCATGGCCGTGGAACTGGCGAACCCCAGCAAAGCGATCAGCAGCGCCGCCTCGAAGTAGTTGGTGCTGCCGTAGTAGATGCCCAGCACCAGCATCGCCAGCATGCCGCTCTGGTACATGCAGTCCAGCGCCAGCACGCGGTCCTGGGCCGAAGGGCCTTTCAGGATGCGCACGAGCGCGAACACGATCGCCAGGGCGAGCATGGCCAGCGCCAGGGGCAGGGCCCAGGAGAGCACGGGGCTGGTGGTCATCGTCATGATTCGAAGATCTCCATCAGGGGGCGTTCGTAGCGCTGCTTGATGTGGCCGATCACGGCCTCGTGGCTGTCCAGCTCCAGCACGTGCAGCATCAGCACGGAGCGGTCCAGCGACAGCTCGGCCCACGAGGTGCCGGGCGTGATGCAGACGATCACCGCCAGCACGGCCAGGCCATTGGCGTCGCGCAGGTCCAGCGGGATCTGCACGAACCCCGGGGGATGCTTGCGCTGCGACTTGAACAGGAGGAAGCGCACCACGTTCAGGTTGGAGAGCGAGGTGTCCACCAGCACCGACAGGGCAAGGCGCAGGATCATGCCGGGACGACGCACGCGCACCGGCAGCGGCCGCAGTCCGCGCGTGAGCAACGGGATCGCCACGCCCACGATGGCCGCAAGAATCAGATGGCCAGCACTCAGCGAGTGGTTGAGCAGCAGCCACATGCCGGCCAGTGCGGCGGACAGCAGCGGGGCGGGAAAAAGACGTTTCATCACGGCAGGGCCCTCGTCCCGGCCACGGGCCGTGCAGCGACCTCCGCTGGCGCAGGAGCGCCCCCTGCCGGAGCTGGAGGCGCGAGCCGGCGTGCGGTGGCGGCCGTGCCCTCCGGGGTGGCGGGGCCGGGCTTCGGCCGGGCCGACATCACGGCGTCGATGTAGCCGGCCGGCGCATGCAGCGCGTTCGCCGTCGCCTGCGTGAAATCCATCACCCGGCCCGCCTGCAGCGTCAGCCCGACGCAGCATGCCAGCAGCACCGCGATGGGAATGCCTTCCAGCACCCGCAACTGCGGGGCGGGGCGGTCGTGCGTGGTCCAGAAATGCCGCATGCCCGTGCGGGTGAGCGCGAGCAGCGCCATGAGCCCGGTGGCGATCAGCATCGCGAACAGTACCCAGCCCAGGGTGGACGTGCGCACACCCGCGGACGGGCCCAGGCCGAGCGGATTGAGCAGCGCCGTGAGCATGGCGAACTTGCCCACGAAACCCGAAAGCGGGGGCAGGCCCGCGACCACGAGCGTGCATACCAGGAACGCCAGCCCCAGGAACGCTGCAGCGGCCGGGATGACGCGCCCCACCAGCACCATTTCCTGCTCGTCCAGGTTCATGCGCTGCGTGGGCACCAGCTCGGGCGTGAGGAACGGCGCATCGTCGTCCAGTTCGTGCGGGGCGAGGGTGGCGCCGTCGTTGCGCCATCGGTCGATCAGGTCGGTGAGCAGGAAGAGCGCGCTGATCGCCAGCGTGGAGCTGGGCAGGTAGAAGAGCAGGCCCGCCGTGAGCACGTTCTGCCCGAAGCCCGCCGCCGCCAGCAGCGTGCCCGACGACAGGATGGCCGCGTAGCCCGCCAGCACGCCGATGCGCTGCGATCCCAGCATGCCGATCGCGCCGAACGCCATGGTGACCAGGCCGCCGCCGATGAGCCACAGGCTGCCGAACAGCGCCGAAGGCCCTGCCTCGGCGCCGAACATCAGCGTCCAGAGGCGCAGGATGGTATAGACCCCCACTTTGGTCATCAGCGCGAACAGCGCCCCGGCCGGCGCGCTCGCCGCGCTGTAGGCAGGTGCCAGCCAGAAGTTCAGCGGCCAGACGGCCGCCTTGATGAGGAAGGCCGTGGCCAGGATGCCCGCGGCCGCATGCAGCAGGCCGCGGTCGGCGTCCGCCACGTGCGGGATGGTCTGAGCCAGGTCCGCCATGTTGAGCGTGCCCGTGATGCCGTAGAGCATCGACACGCCGATCAGGAACAGCGAGGAGGCCGCGAGGTTGATCGCGATGTAGTGCAGGCCCGCCTGAACGCGCGGGCGCCCCGAGCCGTGCAGCAGCAGCCCGTACGACGCCGCCAGCATGATCTCGAAGAACACGAACAGGTTGAACAGGTCCGCCGTGAGGAAGGCACCCGCCAGCCCCATGAGCTGGAACTGGAACAGCGGATGGAAATGCACGCCCGCGCGGTGCCACCGTGCCGAGGCGAACATGATGGAGCACAGCGCGACCGCGCTGGTGAGCACGAGCATGAGCGCCGAGAGCCGGTCGAGCGCGAGCACGATGCCGAAGGGCGCGGGCCAGTTGCCCGGCAGGTACACACCCATGGTCGCCGGCTTGTCGCCCAGGTGGGTCCAGAACAGCAGCGCGACCGCGATGCACAGGCCCGCCAGCGTGGACAGCAAATTCATGCCCAGCTTGAGCCGCTGGCGCTCCTCGCGCAGCAGCAGCATGAGCGCCGCGGTCAGCAGCGGCAGCATGATGGGCGCGAGCATCAGATGCGGCATGAGCGCCGACATCCACTGCGCGAACTGTGCCTGCACGGCCCCGTTCATCGGCGGCTCCCGGCCGGGTGGCGGCGGCAGCGGCCCGGGCGGCCATGGCGAAGGATCGGGTGCGACGCGGTCATGGCATCTCCTGCACGTCGCGCGAAGCCGATCCGTCCACGTGGTCGGTGCCGGACATGCCGCGCGAGGCGAGCAGCACCACCAGGAACAGCGCCGTCATGGCGAAGCCGATCACGATGGCCGTCAGCACCAGCGCCTGCGGCATCGGGTCGGCGTAATGCAGCAGGTCCTTCGGCACACCGTCGGCCAGCACCGGCTCCTTGCCCACGGCCAGTCCCAGCCGGCCCATGCTGAAGATGAACAGGTTCACCGCGTAAGAGAGCAGGGCCAGCCCCATGATGACCTGGTAGGTCCGGGGCCGCAGCACCAGCCACACGCCCGATCCCGCGAGCACGCCGATCGCGACGGCCAGAACGATTTCCATCAGCGGCTCCCTCCGGGTGCGGTGGCGGCGGCTCCGCCGCGGGCGCCCTCGAGCGCCGCCGGCAGCTTGCTTTCGGCGGCGTCGGCGGCCTGCGCGGACTGCGCCGATTCCTCTGCCTCGCGCTCCTCCGCGAGACGGGCGTGGTAGCGGTGCCCGCGCACCGACTGGTGGGCGATGGCCGTGAGCATCAGCAGCGTGGCGCCCACCACGAGCGAGAACACGCCGATGTCGAAGAAGAGGGCGCTGGCCACGTGGATTTCGCCCACCACCGGCAGGTGCAAGTGGGCGGTGTGGCTGGTGAGGAACGGGTAGCCGAAGAACAGCGCGCCCGCGCCCGTGCCCAGGGCGAACAGCAGCCCGGTGGCGATCCAGCGGCGCGGATAGAGCGCCAGGTGCGCCTCCACCCATTGCGTGCCCGAAATGATGTATTGCAGCAGCAGGCCCACCGACAGCACCAGGCCCGCCACGAAACCGCCCCCGGGCTGGTTGTGGCCGCGCATGAACATGTAGAACGACACCAGCAGCGTGAACGGCAGCAACAGCCGCACCAGCACGGCCGGCACCATCAGGTAGCCGACGGCGGTGTCGGTCGCGTTGCGCGGATTGAGCAGGTCGGTCTGCAGATCGGCCGGCATGTTGCGCTGCTGCTCCGGCAGGTCCATCGTCTCGCGCGCCGGGCGGAAGCGGCGCAGCAGGGCATACACGGTCAGGGCGACGATGCCCAGCACCACGATCTCGCCGAAGGTGTCGAAGCCGCGGAAATCGACCAGCATGACGTTCACCACGTTGGTCCCGCCGCCCTCGGCCTGCGCGCGCTCCAGGAAGAAGGTGGACGTGCTCTCGGGGAACGGCCGGCTCATCATCACGTAGGCCAGCCAGCCCAGCCCCCCGCCCGCGAGCAGCGAGATCAACAGATCGCGCGCCCGGCGCAGCCGCGGCAGGCCGACGACGGGCGCCACCTCCCGCAGCCGCTCGTCGCGCCGCGGCAGCCAGCGCAGTCCCAGCAGCACGAGCACCGTGGTGACGATTTCCACCACGATCTGGGTCAGCGCCAGATCGGGCGCAGAGAACCACAGGAAGGTGATGCAGGTGCACAGCCCCGCCCCGCCCAATAGGGTGAGCGCGGCCAGCCGGTGGTACTTGGCCTGCCATGCCGCGGCCACGGCGCAGACCGATCCCACGATCCAGACCGCGACGAAGGCCGGCGACAGCGGCAGCGTGCCGCGGTCGCCCAACTGCAAGCCGCGCGACCAGAGCGGCAGCGCCCCCGCCACGAGCGCCGCGCAGACCAGCCAGAGCATCTGCCACTGCAGCCGCGGCGTGCCGAGCATGCGGCGGCCCCGGGAGCCGGCCAGCGTGAGCACCGTGAGCACGGCCTCGAACATGCGCTTGCCGTTCAGGCGGTAGATGAGCGGGGGCGCATCGATCCGGCCCGCCTCGCGCTGGCGGCGCAGCAGCAGGTAGAGCGCGGTGCCGCCCGCCAGGGCGATCAGGCTCATCACGAATGGCGTGTTGAAGCCGTGCCAGATCGCGAGGCTGTATTCGGGCAGGTCGCCGCCCACCACCGGCAGGGCGGCAGCGGCCAGGTAGTGGCCGACCGACCAGGCGGGGAAGATGCCGACCACCAGGCAGGCCAGCACCAGCAGTTCGACGGGCACGCGCATCCAGTGGGGCGGCTCGTGCGGCTCGCTGGGCAGATCCTGCGCCTTCGGTCCCCAGAACACGTCGACGGTGAAGCGCAGCGAATAGGCCACGCTGAAGACGCCGGCGATCGTGGCCGCCACGGGCAGGGCGGTGGCCACGAACGGCGAAGCTTCCAGGAACACCGTTTCCGCGAAGAACATTTCCTTCGAGAGGAAGCCGTTGAGCAGCGGCACGCCGGCCATGGCCGCGCTCGCGACCGTCGCCAGCGTGGACGTGACCGGCATCATGCGCCGCAGGCCCGACAGGCGCCGGATGTCGCGCGTGCCGCTTTCATGGTCGATGATGCCGGCCGCCATGAACAGCGACGCCTTGAACGTCGCGTGGTTCATGATGTGGAACACCGCGGCCACGGCCGCCAGCGGGCTGTTGAGACCCAGCAGCAGGGTGATCAGCCCGAGGTGCGAAATGGTGGAATAGGCCAGCAGTCCCTTGAGGTCGTGCTGGAACATGGCCGCATAGCCCCCCACCAGCAGCGTGAGCAGGCCGGCCCCGCCCACGATCCAGAACCACGGCTCGGTGCCGCCCATCACCGGCCACATGCGCGCCAGCAGGAACACGCCGGCCTTCACCATGGTGGCCGAGTGCAGGTAGGCCGAGACGGGCGTGGGCGCGGCCATCGCGTTCGGCAGCCAGAAGTGGAAGGGGAACTGCGCGCTCTTGGTGAGCGCACCCAGCAGCACCAGCACCAGCGCGGTGAGGTAGAGCGGGTGGCCGCGCACCAGCTCGCCGGCGGCCAGCACGCGGTCCAGGTCGTAGCTGCCGACGATGTGGCCCAGCACCAGCACGCCCGCCAGCAGGCAGAGGCCGCCCGTCCCCGTCACCGTGAGGGCCATGCGGGCGCCGCTGCGCGCATCCTTGCGGTGGTGCCAGTAGCCGATCAGCAGGAAGGAGAACAGGCTGGTGAGTTCCCAGAAGAACACCAGCTGGACCAGATTGCCGGAGAGCACGACCCCGGTCATCGCGCCCATGAAGGCGAGGAAGAACGAGAAGAAGCGCGGCACCGGATCGGCGGCCGACATGTAGTAGCGCGCATACAGCACCACCAGCGCCCCGATGCCCAGCACCAGCATGCAGAACATCCACGCGAACCCGTCCATCCGCAGCACGAGGTTCAGCCCGAGCGAGGGCAGCCACGGGATCTCCTGCCGCACCACGCCGCCCGCCGCCACCTCCGGGAAGTACAGCGCCGCCTGTACCGCGCAGAACAGCGCCACGGCACCGGCGAGCGTCGACTCGGTGTTGCGCGCGTTCGCCGGCAGCAGGGCGGCCAGCAGGCTGCCCGCGAACGGCAGGAGGACGAGGAAGATCAGCGACATGTGCGAACCATTCTACGGGCAAGGTCCGCCGCAGCCGCTATGAAAACCCGAGCAGACTCCGGTGTATGGGCGCACTCCCGCGGGGCGACCTGGACCGCAGCGATGCATGGGCCACGGAGGGCTGCGGAGCGGCGCGCGCCGGCCGCGCCGCGGCGCTCACGTCACAGTTCTTCCACGCGCCGCGCCGGATAGCTGTCCCAGCTCTGGCAGCCGGGGCATTGCCAGAAATGCTGGCGCGCCTCGAAGCCGCAGGCCGCGCAGCGGTAGCGCGTGAGCGGCTTGGCCGCCTGGTCGAGCGCCCGCTGCACCTGGGGATGGAACTCCTCGTGCTCCAGCCGTTCCTGGGCCAGCCACTTGGCGGCGGCCACGAGCGAGGGCTCCTTCTCCAGATGGCGCACATACCAGTCGCGCGGCGCGCCGCCGGCAACGCCTGCGGCCCTCTCCATCGCCACGATCGCGTCGAGCACGTCCAGCGACGGGGCCTGGGCATAGTGTTCGCGGAGCATCTGCACCACTTGGGCCTGCCGGTCCGTCGATGCGGCCAGCTCGATCAGCAGCGGTGCCGCGAGCGGCAGGGCGCCGGGCGATTGCCGCGCCAGTTCCTGCAGCGTGGCGAGGGCTGCCGCCGCATCGCCGCGGCGCTGCTGCAGGCGCGCCAGCTCGATGCGCGGACGCGGCGCGTCCGGGGCGGACACCATGGCCTCCTCGAACTGCGCCTGCGCCGCGTCCAGGTCGCCCTGGGCGGCGCGTGCCAGCGCCTGTTCGCACAGATAGTGCGCCTGCCGGGTGCTGAAGTCGCCCTGCTGCGAGCCATGCATCTTGCGCGCGATGGCCGTGGCCTGCGGCCAGTCGCGGGAGCGTTCGTAGATGGCCAGCAGCGCCAGCCGCGCCTGGCTCTCGAAGGGTGTGCCTTCCAGGCGCTGCAGTGCGTCTTCCGCCCGGTCCAGCAGTCCGGCCTTGAGGAAGTCGAGCGCCAGCGCATGCTGGGCCCGCTCGCGGTCGGTGCGGTTCAGGTCGCCCCGCGACAGCAGGTGCTCGTGCACGCGCACCGCGCGGTTGTACTCGCCGCGGCGGCGGAACAGGTTGCCGAGCGCGAAGTGCAGTTCCGACGTGTCCGGATCGTTCTGCACCGCCTCGATGAAGGCGTCGATGGCCTGGTCCTGCTGCTCGTTGAGCAGGTAGTTCAGGCCCTTGAAGTACGCCTTGGGTGCGCGCCGGTTCTCCTCGCGCAATTGCCGCAGGTCGAAGCGCGAGGCCAGCCAGCCCAGCACGAAGGCGAGCGGCAGCCCCAGCAGCAGCCAGCTCAGGTCAAATTCCATGGATGGGCGGCTGCTGCTGCAGATCGACGGTGGGCGCCGCGGGGGCGGCGGCGGAGCCGGGCGGCGTGGCCGTGCCCGCTGCGACGGGAGCGACGGCAGGCAGGGCGGCCTCCGCGCGGCGCGCGGCGCGCAGGTGCTTCCACCAGCGGGGCACCATGCCGAGCACGCCGACCACCAGCCCCAGCGTGAAGGCGGCGAGCACCACCAGCACCAGCGGCGCGGTCCAGCGCGTGCCGAAGAAGAAATGCACCGTCGTGTCCTGCTGGTTGTTCAGGGCGAAGGCGAACAGGGTGAAAAAAATGGCTGCCTTCAGCAGCCACAGGAAGTATTTCATGCGTCTCCCCGGGGGTGGGGCGATTCTACGGGCAGGCGCCCGCCGCTTCGGGCTTCCGGGTGACCTGGCGGTCCATGCGCGGTACGGCGTGGCCGCGGCCCGGGTCGATGCCTGTTTCAGGACTTGCCGGCGGTGGCATCGCCGGGCGTGCCGATGCCCATCTCGGCCGTGCGCTCGTCCACGGCTTCGCGCAGCGCCTTGCCGGGCTTGAAGTGAGGGACGCGCTTTTCGGGAATGTGCACCGCTTCCCCGCTGCGCGGGTTGCGGCCCATGCGGGGCGGCCGGCGGTTGACCGAGAAGCTGCCGAATCCGCGCACCTCGATGCGGTGGCCGCGCACCAGGGCGTCGCCCACGGCATCCAGGATGGTCTTGACGGCGGCTTCGGCATCGCGCTGCGTGAGCTGGCCGAAACGTGCGGCGAGTTCTTCGACGAGGTCTGATCGGGTCATGGAATGCTCACTTGGAAAAAAAGCGGCGGGCGCACGAGGCGCCCGCCGCTCGCGGCCGTGCGGTCGGCACGGCCTTCCTTCGCCTTGCGGGCGTCGGGTTCCGATTACTTGTCGGAATTGTCCAGCTTGGCGCGCAGCAGGGCGCCCAGGCTGGTGGTGCCGGCGCTTTCGCGGGCCGACTGCTGCGACAGGGACGCCATGGCGCCTTGCTCGTCGGCCATGTCCTTGGCCTTGATCGACAGCTGGATGTTGCGGGTCTTGCGATCCACGTTCACCACCACGGCCGTGACTTCGTCGCCTTCCTTCAGCACGTTGCGGGCATCTTCCACGCGGTCGCGGGAGATTTCCGAAGCGCGCAGGTAGCCCACGATGTCTTCGCCGAGGTCGATTTCAGCGCCACGGGCGTCCACGGTCTTGACCTTGCCGGTCACCGTCTGGCCCTTGTCGTTCACCGTCACGAAGGTGGTGAACGGGTCGCCGTCGAGCTGCTTGATGCCCAGGGAGATGCGCTCGCGGTCCACGTCCACGGCCAGCACGATCGCCTCGACTTCCTGGCCCTTCTTGTAGTTGCGCACGGCGGCTTCGCCGGGCTCGTTCCAGGACAGGTCGGACAGGTGCACGAGGCCGTCGATGCCGGCAGCCAGGCCCACGAACACGCCGAAGTCGGTGATCGACTTGATCGGGCCCTTCACGCGGTCGCCGCGCTTGGTGTTCTGCGCGAACTCCTGCCACGGGTTGGCCTTGCACTGCTTCATGCCCAGGCTGATGCGGCGCTTGTCTTCGTCGATCTCGAGGACCATGACTTCGACTTCGTCACCCAGCGACACGAGCTTGGACGGGGCGATGTTCTTGTTCGTCCAGTCCATTTCGGAGACGTGCACCAGGCCTTCGATGCCGGGCTCGAGTTCCACGAACGCGCCGTAGTCGGCGATGTTCGTGACCTTGCCGAACAGGCGCGTGCCCGAGGGATAGCGGCGCGAGACGCCCATCCAGGGATCGTCGCCCATCTGCTTCAGGCCCAGCGAGACACGGTTCTTCTCGGTGTCGAACTTCAGGATCTTGGCCGTGATTTCCTGGCCGGCGGTCACCACTTCCGAGGGGTGACGCACGCGGCGCCATGCCATGTCGGTGATGTGCAGCAGGCCGTCGATGCCGCCCAGGTCGACGAACGCACCGTATTCGGTGATGTTCTTGACCACGCCCTGCACGATGGAGCCTTCCTTCAGGGTTTCCATCAGCTTGGCGCGCTCTTCGCCCATGGAGGCTTCCACCACGGCGCGGCGGCTCAGCACCACGTTGTTGCGCTTGCGGTCGAGCTTGATGACCTTGAATTCCATGGTCTTGTTCTCGTACGGCGTCAGATCCTTGATCGGACGCGTATCGATCAGCGAACCGGGCAGGAAGGCGCGGATGCCGCTGACCAGGACCGTGAGGCCGCCCTTGACCTTGCCGCTGGTCGTGCCGGTGACGAATTCGCCGGATTCCAGGGCCTTTTCCAGCGCGAGCCACGAGGCCAGGCGCTTGGCGGTGTCACGCGACAGGATGGTGTCGCCGTAACCGTTTTCGATCGAGCCGATGGCCACGGAGACGAAGTCCCCGACCTGCACTTCGACTTCGCCCTTGTCGTTCTTGAACTCTTCCAGGGGCACGTAGGCTTCGGACTTGAGGCCTGCGTTCACCACGACGAAGTTGTGCTCGACGCGCACGACTTCGGCGGTGATGACTTCACCCGGGCGCATTTCGGTGCGCGTCAAGGACTCTTCAAAAAGGGCGGCAAAAGATTCAGACATGTATTTCCTAGGTCCGCGGGCGCGCTTCCGCCGGCACCATTGCCGGCGTTTCTATCGTTGCCTGCGGGGGTGTGGCTTGTCGGCCACGGTTGGGGTTGAACACTCCGCAAGTGCCGCACGCTGCAGGCGCGAGAGGGGCCTTGCGGGCCGGTGTCACCCTTGCGCGGGCTGCGCGAAGGGCTGCAGGCGCTGCCACCAGACGAGCACCTGCTCGACGGCCTCGTCGACCGACAGCAGGGAGTTGTCCAGCACCAGCGCATCCTGCGCGGGCCTGAGCGGCGCGACGGCCCGGGTGCTGTCCCGGACGTCACGCGCCTCCAAATCCGCGCGAAGGTCGTCAATGTTAGCTGAAATCCCCTTTGAAATCAACTGTTTATGGCGCCGCTCCGCGCGGCAGGCCGCGCTGGCCGTGAGATACACCTTCAGAGTGGCTCCGGGGAAGATCACCGTGCCCATGTCGCGGCCGTCCGCCACCAGCCCGGGCAGCCGCCGGAAGCTGTGCTGCAGCGCCACCAGCGCCTCGCGCACGGGGGCCAGGGCCGAGACGCGGGAGGCGTTCATACCGGCCTCCTCGGTGCGGATCGCGTCCGTCACGTCGTCCCGGCCGAGCCAGATCCGGCCTTCCTCGAAGCGCACCGGCAGGGTGCGCGCCAGCGTGGCGATGGCGTCCTGGTGGGCGGCATCGATCGACAGGCCCGCGCGCAGCGCAGCCAGGGCCGTGATGCGGTACATGGCGCCGGAATCGAGGAACCGGTAGCCCAGCCGGTGGGCCACGGCGGCGGCCACCGTGCCCTTGCCCGAAGCCGTGGGCCCGTCGATGCAGATCACGGGAATGCGCTCCACGGGCGTCTGCACGACGGAGAACAGCGCCTCGAAATAATCGGGGAAGGTCTTGGCGACGCACTTCGGATCCTCGATGCGCACCGGGAGGTCCGCAGGATTGAATGCCGCGAGCGAGAAGCACATCGCGATGCGGTGGTCGTCGTAGGTGTGGATGCTCGCGGCGCGCCAGCCGGCCGGTGTGGCGGGCGGGGTGATGCGCAGGAAGTCCGGCCCTTCCTCGATGGTGGCGCCCAGGCGGCGGCAACCCTCGGCCATCGCGGCGATGCGGTCCGTCTCCTTCACGCGCCAGCTCGCGATGTTGCGCAGCGTGGTTGTGCCCTGCGCGTAGAGCGCCATGACGGCCAGCGTCATCGCCGCATCGGGAATGTGGTTGCAGTCCAGGTCCACGGCCTTCAATGGCCAGGCGCCGCGGCGCACTTCCAGCCAGTTCGGCCCGCCGGTCACTTCCGCGCCCATGGCGCGCGCCGCCTCGGCGAAACGGATGTCGCCCTGGATCGAGTCCAGCCCCACGCCCTGGATGCGCAGCGGCCCGCGCGCGGCGTCCGGCGCAGCCAGGGCGCCGAGCGCGATGAAATAGCTGGCCGAGGAGGCATCGGCCTCCACGTGGATCGTGCCCGGCGAACGGTAGCGGCTGCCGGCCGGAATGGTGAAGCGCTGCCAGTCGTCGTGCCGCACCGCGATCCCGAAGCGCTGCAGCAGTTGCAGCGTGATGTGGATGTAGGGTCGGGAAATCAGCTCGCCCACCACCTCGATCACCACGTCCTTCGCGCGGGCCACCAGCGGCAGCGCCATGAGCAGGGCGGTCAGGAACTGGCTGGAGACGTCGCCGCGCACCCGCACCGGCGCGTCGAGCGCCAATGGCGGCACGCCGCCCGCGTGCGCGATCCGCAGTGGCGGAAAGCCCGGGTTGCCCAGGTAGCTGATCTGGCAGCCGAGCTGCAGCAGCGCCTCCACGAGATCGCCGATCGGCCGCTCGTGCATGCGCGGCACGCCCGAGAGTTCGAACTCGCCGCCCAGCAGCGCGAGCGCCGCCGTGAGCGGGCGCATGGCCGTGCCGGCATTGCCCAGAAAGAGTCTTGCCGGGGAGCGGGCAGGGGACGCACCCAGGCCGGTGATGCGCACCAGGCCCTGCGCCGCGCCGCTTTCATCGACGCCGCAGCCGATCTCGCGCAGCGCATCCAGCATCACCCGGGTGTCGTCCGATGCGAGCAGGTCGTGCACGTCGGTCGTGCCCTCGCTCAGCGCGGCCAGCAGCAGCACGCGGTTGGAGATGCTCTTGGAGCCCGGCAGCTGCACGGTGCCGCCCGCGGCGGCCAGGGGAGGGATGTCGAGGAAGGCGGTGCTGTACATCGGCGAAGAAGAGGGGCAACTAGGAAGCGCGGCGGGCGCCCATGCGCCAGTGCGCACGGGTCTCGCTGGCCAGGGTGATGAGGTCTTCGAGCGCCTGGCCGTCGCCCTGCTGCATGGCCCGCTCCATCTGCTGGAGCGCCTGGCCGAAGTGGCGCGATTGCGCCAGCAGTTCCTCGCGGTTGGCGAGCAGGATGTCGCGCCAGATCTTCGGATCGCTGGCGGCGATGCGCGTGAAATCGCGGAAGCCCGGGCCGGCGAGCGACAGGAAGGTGTCCGCCTCGGGCTGGGCGTTGATGCCGTTCATCATCGCGAAGGCGAGCAGGTGCGGCAGGTGGCTGACGGCGGCAAACGCCGCGTCGTGCGATTCCGGCGACATGCTGCGCACCTTGCAGCCGAGCGCGGTCCAGAGCGCCTCGGCACGGCGCAGCTGCCCGGTGAGGGTGCGCTCGATGGGCGTCAGGATGACCTGGCGGCCGGTGTAGAGCTCTGCCTCGGCATGGTCCACGCCCGAGGATTCGCTGCCCGTGATCGGGTGCGCCGGCACGAACGAGCCGATCTGGTCGCGTAGCGCGCTGCGGGCCGCCTGCACCACGTCGGCCTTGGTCGAGCCCACGTCCATCACCAGCATCTGCGGGGTGACGAGGTGCTTGATCGCCCGCAGCGTGGATTCCGTGGCCGCCACCGGCACCGCCAGCAGCACGATGTCGGCGCCGGCCACCGCGAGCAACGCCGAGGGCGCCTCGACGTCGATCACGCCCATCTGGCGTGCGCGGTCCGTGGTGGAAGGCGACTTGCTGTAGCCGACGACGCGCTTGACGAGCCCGGCCTTCTTCATCGCGAGCGCGAACGATCCGCCCATCAGCCCGCAGCCGATGAGGCCGAGCTGCTCGAACACCGGGGGGGACGATGCTTCGGTCATGGCGCCACCGGGTAGGTGCCCAGCACCTTGTAGAACGCGCACAGCGAGCGCAGTTCTTCGAGGGCCTTGGCCACGTGCGGCTGGCTCGGGTGGCCGTCGAGGTCGATGTAGAAATAGTATTCCCACTGCCCCGTGCGGGCGGGGCGGGACTCGAAGCGCGTCATCGATACGCCGTGCGTCTTGAGCGGCACCAGCAGGTCGTGCACCGCGCCGGGCCGGTTGGGCACCGACACCACGAGGCTCGTGCAGTCCTTGCCGGACGGCGGCGGCGTCTGCAGTGTGTGCGGCAGGCAGATGACGGCGAACCGCGTGCGGTTGTAGGCATCGTCCTGGATCGCGTGCGACACGAGGTGCAGGCCGAACTGCGTGCCCGCCCGCTCGCTGGCGATGCCGGCCCAGGCCGGGTTGCCGGCGGCCAGGCGCGCGCCCTCGGCATTGCTCGACACGGGGCGGCGCTCCGCATGCGGCAGGTGCTTGGAGAGCCAGGCCTGGCACTGCGCCAGCGCCTGCGGATGCGCCAGCACCACCTCGATGCCTTCCAGCGAATCGGAGAGGCGCAGCAGGTTGTGCCGCACCAGCAGGCTGACCTCGCCCACCACGTGGCAGGGCGTGTGCAGGAACAGGTCGAGCGAACGCGTCACCACGCCTTCCACCGAGTTCTCCACGCCCACCACGCCGTACTGGGCGCTGCCCGCGGCCGTGGCATGGAACACCTCGTCGAAGTTGGCGCAGTACATCAGGTCGGCCGCGCCGCCGAAGAACTCCACGGCGGCCTGCTCGCAGAACGTGCCGGCCGGGCCCAGCACCGCCACGCGCTGGGGCGATTCGAGCGCCAGGCAGGCTGACATGATCTCGCGCCAGATCGCCGCGACGTGCGGGCCCTTGAGCGGGCCCGGGTTGGCCGTCTGGATCTTCTCGATCACCTGGGCGACGCGGTCGGGGCGGAAGAAGGGCGTGCCTTCGCGCTTCTTGACCTCGCCGACGCGCTCGGCCACCAGCGCGCGCTGGTTGAGCAGGGTGAGCAGCTGCTGGTCGATGTTGTCGATCTGCACCCGCAGGCTGGCGAGATCGGGGGAGGCTTGTGGGGAAGTGGACATGGATCGGTCGATCGGATCGGTACTGCGGGCGGCGCCGTGGCCCGAAGGGGCCGCGGTGCGCCGCCGCGTTTCAGGCGCTGCGCTGCTCGAATTCCTGCATGTAGGCGACCAGCGCCTCCACGCCCGCGAGCGGCATGGCGTTGTAGAGGCTCGCGCGCATGCCGCCCACCGACTTGTGGCCCTTGAGCTGCAGCAGCCCACGCTCTTTCGCGCCGGCCAGGAAGGCATCGTTGCGCGACTCGTCGCGCAGGAAGAAGGGAATGTTCATCCGCGAACGCGCGTTCGGCGCCACCTTGTTCAGGTAGAGCTGCGACTGGTCGATGAAGTTGTAGAGCAGACGCGCCTTGGCGACGTTGCGTGCCTCCATCGCCGCGATCCCGGAGAGCTCGCCCTCGCGCTGGCGCTTGAGCCACTGGAACGTCAGGCCCGCGATGTAGATGCCCCAGGTGGGCGGCGTGTTGAACATCGACTGGTTGTCGGCCACCACTTTGTAGTCGAAGGCGCTCGGGCAGGCGGGCAGCGCGTGGCCCAGCAGGTCTTCGCGCACCACCACCAGCGTGAGGCCGGCGGGGCCGAGGTTCTTCTGCGCGCCGCCGAAGGCCAGGCCCACGCGCGACCAATCCACGGGGCGCGAGGCCACGTGCGACGAGAAGTCGATCACCAGCGGGGCATCGCTGCCCAGCGCGCGCAGGTCCGGCAGTTCGTGAAACTCGATGCCGTGGATCGTCTCGTTGCTGCACAGGTGCAGGTAGCTCGCGCCGCGGCTCAATTGCCAGCTCGCCGGGTCGGGCAGGGTGGTGAAGCCGCTGTCCTCCGCCGATGCGGCGACGTGCACCTCGGACGCGTACTTGCGCGCCTCCTTCAGCGACTTCTGGCTCCAGCTGCCGGTCACCACCACGTCGACCGTCGCGGCGCGCGAGAGGTTCAGCGGCACGATCGCGTTCTCGGCCAGGCCGCCGCCCTGCATGAACAGGATCTTGAAGTTCTGCGGCACGGCGAGCAGCTCGCGCAGGTCCGCCTCGGCCTGTTCGTAGATCGAGAGGAATTCCTTGCCCCGGTGGCTCATCTCCATCACGCCCATGCCGCTGCCGTGCCAGTCCAGCATTTCGGAAGCGGCCTGCTGCAGGACTTCGGCAGGGATGGCGGCGGGGCCGGCGGAGAAGTTGTACGGGCGGTTCATCGGTTCAGGCGATCGAAAAGGCCGTGCCGCGCGGGGCGGCAGGGCCGTTGGAGGAAGGCGTCCAGCCCGGGCCGTGGGCCCGCGCCGGCGCACTGCGCTGTCACGCGTCGGAGGTGCCGTCCGGGCCAGCGTCCGTGTCGGGGCCGGCATCGGGTGCGGGCTCGTCGCCGGCCTCGGCCACCACGGGGTTCGCGTCGTTCTCGACGATGCGCTGCAGGCCGCTCAGCTTGGCGCCTTCGTCGAGCGCGATCAGCGTCACGCCCTGCGTCGCGCGGCCCAGTTCGCGGATCTCGCCCACGCGGGTGCGCACCAGCACGCCCTTGTCGGTGATCAGCATGATCTCGTCCTCGGCATGCACCAGCGTCGCGGCGACGACCTTGCCGTTGCGCTCGCTCTGCTGGATGGCGATCATGCCCTTGGTGCCGCGGCCGTGGCGGGTGTATTCGACGATGGAGGTGCGCTTGCCGTAGCCGTTCTCGGTCGCCGTGAGCACGCTCTGCGTTTCGTCTTCGGCGACCAGCATGGCGATCACGCTCTGGCCTTCTTCCAGCATCATGCCGCGCACGCCGCGCGCCGCGCGGCCCAGCGGACGCACGTCGTTCTCGTCGAAGCGCACGGCCTTGCCGCCGTCGGAGAACAGCATCACGTCGTGCTTGCCGTCGGTGAGCGCCGCGCCGATCAGATAGTCGCCGTCGTCCAGGTTCACCGCGATGATGCCGCCCTTGCGCGGGTTGCTGAACTCGTCGAGCGCCGTCTTCTTCACGGTGCCCATGCTGGTCGCCATGAACACGAAGCGGTCGGCCGGGAAGGTGCGCATCTCGCCCGTGAGCGGCAGCACCACGTTGATCTTCTCGCCTTCCTGCAGCGGGAACATGTTCACGATCGGCCGGCCGCGCGAGCCACGCGAGCCCGCCGGCACTTCCCACACCTTGAGCCAGTACAGCCGGCCGCGGTTCGAGAAGCACAGGATGTAGTCGTGCGTGTTGGCGATGAAGAGCTGGTCGATCCAGTCGTCTTCCTTGGTGGCGGTGGCCTGCTTGCCGCGGCCGCCGCGCTTCTGCGAACGGTACTCCGACAGCGGCTGGCTCTTGATGTAGCCGGTGTGCGAGAGCGTCACCACCATGTCGGTCGGCGTGATCAGGTCCTCGGTGGAGAGATCCTGCGCGCTGTGCTCGACCAGGGTGCGGCGCATGCCGAGCTTGTGCTGGCCGAACTCCGTCTTGATCGCGGTGAGCTCGTCGCCGATGATGACCGAAACGCGCTCGGGCTTGGCCAGGATGTCCAGCAGGTCCTCGATGACCGCCATGATCTCCTTGTACTCGGCGACGATCTTGTCCTGCTCCAGGCCCGTCAGGCGCTGCAGTCGCATCTGCAGGATTTCCTGGGCCTGCGTCTCCGAGAGGCGGTAGAGGCCGTCCTGGCCCATGCCGTAGGTGCGCTCCAGGCCCTCGGGGCGGTAGTCGTCGGCATTGACCACGCCGCCGTCGGCGCGGGAGCGGGTGAGCATCTCGCGCACCAGCTGGCTGTCCCAGGCGCGGTTCATCAGCTCGGTCTTGGCGACCGGCGGCGTGGGCGATTCGCGGATGATGCGGATGAAGTCGTCGATGTTGGCCAGTGCCACGGCCAGGCCTTCCAGCACGTGGCCGCGTTCGCGCGCCTTGCGCAGCTCGAACACCGTGCGCCGCGTCACCACCTCGCGGCGGTGCTGCAGGAAGACGACGATCAGGTCGCGCAGGTTGCACAGCCGCGGCTGGCCGTCCACCAGCGCCACCATGTTGATGCCGAAGGTGTCCTGCAGCTGCGTCTGCTTGTAGAGGTTGTTCAGCACCACCTCGGGCACTTCGCCGCGCTTGAGCTCGATCACCAGCCGCATGCCGGATTTGTCGGACTCGTCCTGGATGTGGCTGATGCCCTCGATCTTCTTCTCGTGCACCAGTTCGGCCATGCGCTCCTGCAGCGTCTTCTTGTTGACCTGGTAGGGCAGCTCGTCGACGATGATGGACTGGCGCTGCCCGCGGTCGATGTCCTCGAAGTGGCAGCGCGCGCGCATGATGACCTTGCCACGCCCGGTGCGGTAGCCGTCCTTCACGCCGTTGATGCCGTAGATGATGCCCGCGGTGGGGAAGTCCGGCGCGGGGATGATCTCCATGATCTCGTCCACCGTCGCATCGGGATGGCGCAGCACGTGCAGGCAGCCGTCCACCACTTCGTTCAGGTTGTGCGGCGGGATGTTCGTCGCCATGCCCACCGCGATGCCGGCGGAACCGTTCACGAGCAGGTTGGGCAGCTTGCTCGGGAGCACCAGCGGCTCCTTCTCGCTGCCGTCGTAGTTGGGCCCGAAATCGACGGTTTCCTTGTCGATGTCGGCGAGCATCTCGTGCGCGATCTTCGAGAGGCGGATTTCGGTGTACCGCATCGCGGCAGCGCCGTCGCCGTCCACGGAGCCGAAGTTGCCCTGGCCATCGACCAGCATGTGCCGCAGCGAGAAGTCCTGCGCCATCCGCACGATGGTGTCGTACACCGCGCTGTCGCCGTGCGGATGGTATTTGCCGATCACGTCACCGACGATACGCGCCGACTTCTTATAAGGGCGGTTCCAGTCGTTGTTCAGCTCGTGCATCGCGAACAGCACGCGCCGGTGCACGGGCTTGAGGCCGTCCCGCGCATCCGGCAGCGCGCGGCCGACGATCACGCTCATCGCGTAATCGAGATAACTGCGCCGCATCTCCTCTTCGAGGCTGATGGGCAGGGTTTCTTTGGCGAACTGGGTCATGGGGATCGGCGATCAGGATCGGGGCGGCGGAGGTCGGACATTCTAAGGCGCAACGCCTTGTCGCAAGTGCGCAACAGATCGGGGGTAAAGCGCTTTTGTCCTACGGTTGAGGGTTGGGGTACGGTCACTTTGCCTTGTTACGTATGGCACAATCAATTCAACGTTTTTGGTGATGGTCACTGACGACGTCCATATTCGCAGCGCGGCTGCGGCTTTTTCCCCAAGAGGAGAACCATGAAGAAACTGAACAAAGTGGCGATGTTGTTGGCCTCTGCCGTGCTGGCTACCTCGGCTGGTGCCCAAGTCAAGGCCGCTGACGGCGGCAAGGTGATCGACAACTGGCAAAACGGCACCGGCGAGCTGGTGTGGAAGAACGGCACGAACGAACTGTGCTGGCGCGATGCCAACTGGACGCCCGCCACCGCCGCTGCAGGCTGCGACGGCGCCCTGGTGGCCCAGGCTGCTCCGGCTCCTGCCGCTGCTCCCGCACCTTCCGCTGCTCCGGCTCCTGCTCCCGCTCCGGCTCCCGCCGTGGCCAGCAAGGTGACCTACGCCGCCGACGCTTTCTTCGACTTCGACAAGTCCGTGCTGAAGCCCGAAGGCAAGGCCAAGCTGGACGATCTGGTCTCCAAGGTCAAGAACGTGAACCTGGAAGTCATCATCGCCGTGGGTCACACCGACTCCATCGGTACCGATGCCTACAACCAGAAGCTGTCCGTGCGCCGCGCCGAAGCCGTGAAGGCTTACCTCGTGTCCAAGGGCATTGAGAAGAACCGCGTCTACACCGAAGGCAAGGGCGAGAAGCAGCCCATCGCCGACAACAAGACGAAGGAAGGCCGCGCCAAGAACCGTCGCGTGGAAATCGAAGTGGTCGGCACCCGCGCCAACTGATTTCGACAGGTTTCCAGCCTCTGAAAGCCCCGGTCTCCGGGGCTTTTTTTATGGCCGCCCGGCAATGGGGCACAATTTGGCAATGACCGCATCCTCCGCCAACGTCGACCCGGCCGAACTGGCCAAATTCTCCGAACTGGCCCACCGCTGGTGGGACAAAGAGAGCGAGTTCCGTCCGCTCCACGAGATCAATCCGCTGCGGCTGGGGTGGATCGAATCGATCGCGCCGTTGCACGGGAGCCGCGTGCTCGACGTGGGTTGCGGCGGCGGCATCCTGGCGGATGCCATGGCCCGCCGCGGCGCCGAGGTCACCGGCATCGACCTGGCCACCAAGTCGCTCAAGGTCGCGCAACTCCACGCCCTGGAGGCCGGCACCCCGAATATCCAGTACCGCGAAGTCAGCGTGGAAGCGCTGGCCGATGAATCACCGGCGGCATTCGACGTCGTCACCTGCATGGAAATGCTCGAGCACGTGCCCGATCCCGCATCGGTGGTCGATGCCTGCTCCCGGCTCGTGAAGCCGGGAGGCTGGGTGTTTTTCTCGACCATCAATCGCAATGCCAAGGCCTTTATGCTGGCGATCGTCGGCGCCGAATATGTGCTGGGTATGCTGCCACGCGGAACGCATGAATATGCCAAGTTGATCAAACCCAGTGAATTGGCCACCGCATGCCGTTCCGCGCATCTGGACGTGCAGCATTCCCGTGGAATGGAATACAACCCGCTGACGCGGCGTTATGCGCTGAGCGGGAATACCAGCGTCAATTACCTGCTGGCCTGCCGGAAGGCGCACGCGTGAGGGCGGACATGCCTCCCTTTCCCGCCCGCGTGAGCGCGGTGCTCTTCGACCTCGACGGCACGCTGGTGGACAGCGCGCCCGATCTCGGCGCGGCCGCGGACAAGATGCGCACGGACCGCGGCCTGCCGTCGCTGCCGCTTTCGGATTACCGGCCCATGGCGGGTGCCGGTGCCCGCGGCATGCTCGCGGTGGCGCTGGGCATAGCACCCGACCATCCCGACTTTCCGGCCCTGCGGGAAGAGTTCTTCGTCAACTACGAAGCCTGCATCCACGACCGGACGATCGTGTTCGACGGCGTCGAGGCGCTCGTCGAACGGCTGGCGCAGGCCGGCCTGCCTTGGGGCGTGGTCACCAACAAGGCCACGCGCTTTTCCGTGCCGCTCACGGAGGCGATGCCGTTGTTCCGCACCTCCGGCGTGCTCGTGAGCGGCGACACCACGCCGCATGCCAAGCCGCATCCCGCGCCCCTGCTGGAAGCCGCTTCCCGCCTGGGCGTGCCGCCCGGAGAGTGCCTCTACGTCGGCGACGACGAGCGCGACATCGTCGCGGGCAACGCGGCCGGCATGGGCACGGTCGCCGCGCTCTACGGCTACCTCGGCCAGCACAAGGAGCCGGAGCTCTGGGGTGCGCACTGCGCGATTAAATTTCCCCTCGACCTCTTGCAATGGCTGCCGAAGGCCTAAAATGGGAGGTCTGGGGCTGCCCTGGTTTCGACGTGGGTTCGGAATCGGTGTGGTGCATGTCGAGCTTGATTGGCGCTCGTAAATCTGCATTCAACAAACCAACTGCAAACGACGAACGTTTCGCACTCGCCGCTTAAACACCGGTGAGCCTTGCAACAGCACGCTGACGGGCTGGGCAAGGGGGCCGCAAGGCCTCCCGGCTGCAAGGTTATTCACGTCAGCTGGCCTCCTGCCGGGTACCTTGGCATGGGGCGAGATCCAAGGGTGCTGGCCTTCCTTGCAGCGTGCGACTGCGCGGCTCGGAAGGTGAGATCCAAAACAGACCGCTAAACATGTAGATCTGCCCGAAGAAGGCTTGCGGACGCGGGTTCAATTCCCGCCAGCTCCACCACTCAAGACACCGCCACACATTGGAAACACCAGCGTGTGGCGGTTTTTTTATGCCCTGTGGGGTCTGGTGGCGGTGTCCTGCAATTCATACCGATTTCGCACCCATTTCCATCGGCGTGAACCATCTGCACATCGCGGGGCATGCGCGCAGCGAGGGCCTCGTGCTGCTAACGGACAACCTGTCCGAGTTCGAGCGGATACTCGCGTTGGAAATGGAAAACTGGGTCGGCCGCTCGCAGTAGTTCTACTGCTGAATTGCGGATCCGCAGGGCAGGGCGTCCGCGTCGGGCGCACAGCCATGCCCGGTCGCGGGAATGGCATGGGTCTTCACCTTGTAACCAAGGGCGGTCGAATGCCTGGCGGATTCTGGCCCGGCTCCATCCCCGTCAGCGGCAGATGCACGCACGCGGTCGCGCCCCCGCCAGGCGACTCCTCCATCCACACGCGGCCCTTCATCAGCTCCGCATACCGCGTCACGATCGCCAAGCCCAGCCCGGCGCCCTGGCCGAGGCGCTGGCCTTGTTCCCCCTGCGCCCAGCGCCGGGCCAGGGGGGCGACTTCGCCATCGCTGCCGCCCTCCAGGCCTCCATCCATGCCGGGTCCGTTGTCGGCCACGCGCAGCACCGCCCAGGGCGCAGCGCGCTCCAGGATGACCGTGATGCGCGGCGGCTCGCCACGGCCGTAGCGCAGGGCGTTGTCCAACAGGTTGTTCAGGAGCCCTTCGATCAGGCCGGCATCGCCGCGCACGGCGATCGGCGCATCCAGGCCTTCGGCGCCCAGGTCCACGCCCAGGGCATCGGCGCGCGGCAGGTAGCGCAGCAGCACGCGGCGCACCAGGGCGTCGAGCGCCACGGTCTGAAGGGGCAGGGCGATCTCGCCTTCGGCGGCGCGCGCGAGGGCCAGCAGTTGATCGACGGTGCGGCTCGCGCGCTGTTCGGCGTCGGCGATGCCCTGCAGCTCGCTGCGCCAGACGGCGGGGTCGTCCTGGGCCAGCGCGTTGGTGGCCTGTGCGCGGATGCCGGCGAGCGGGGTGCGCAGTTCGTGGGCGACGTTGCCCGCGAATTCGCGCTGCGCCTGCAGGCCACGGCGCACGCGGGCGAGCAGGCCGTCGAGCGCTTCGCCGAGCCGCTGCACGTCGCGGGTGCGCGCCCCGGCGGTCAATGCACCCGGCAGGGGCTGCAGGTCGGCCGCGTCGCGCCGCGCCATGGCGTCCTGCAGGTCGGCCAGCGGGCGCAGGTCGCGCTCGATGCCGCGCAGCAGCCACGAGCCCAGCACCACCAGCAGCCAGAGCTGCGCGAGCACCGAAAACAGCAGCAGCCGGCCCAGCAATTGGGCGCGCTGGGAGGTGGTTTCCGCCATCACCACGGTGTAGGCCGGCGGGCCTTCGATGCGCAGCGTGGTGCGGCGCATCTCGCGGCCGTCCACCACGGTGTCGGAGAAGCGGTAGCGGTGGTCGCCGCCGGCGATGCCGTGGCTGGTGCCGCCGGGCAGCGGGCCTGCGGCCAGGGCTTCGTCGCCGCCCAGCAGCGCGCCCGTGTCACTCCACACGGCGAAGCGCACGGATTCGTGCTGGTCGAAGCGCAGCAGGTCCGCCTCGCGGGGCGTCAGGTCCAGGTGCAGCAGTCCGTCGGGGCCGCCGCGCACGTGCAGCGCCAGGGCATGGGCGTCGTCGAGCAGCGCGCGGTCGAAGGCCTCGGCCACGAAGTGGCTGCCGACGACGAGTACCACCGCGCTGCCCAGGGCCCAGATGAGCAGCAGCGACAGCAGCACGTGCCGGCCGATGCGCTGGCGCAGCGCCGGCTTGCCCGCGGCGCGCGGTTCAGGCGGCATCTTCTTCGAGCGTGTAGCCCAGGCCGCGCAGCGTGCGGATCGCCGCGCCGCTGCCCGCGAGCTTGCGGCGCAGGCGCGACACGAAGGCTTCGAGCGCGTTGTCGCCCAGCGCCTCGCCCGCGTCGGAGAGGCGCTGCGACAGCTCGCTCTTGCTCAGCACGCGGCCCGGCGGCGTCATCAGTTCCCAGAGCAGTTCGAACTCGCGCGCGGGCAGCTCCAGCGGCTGCGCATCCACGCTGCAGCGGCGTGCCTTGCGATCGAGTTGCAGGCGGCCGACGGCGACGAGATCGCCCGATCCCGTGGCGCGGCGCGCGAGGGCGCGCAGGCGCGCCTCCACCTCCTTGAGTTCGTAGGGCTTGCCGAGGTAGTCGTCGGCCCCGGCGTCCAGTCCGGCGATGCGTTCCTCGGTGCTGTCGCGGGCGCTCAGCACCAGCACGGGGGTGCGGTCGCCGCGGGCGCGTGCGGCGCGCAGCGCGGCGAGGCCGTTGCCCAGCCCGCTGCGGGCCTGCGGGCCATGGGGCAGGTTCAGGTCCAGCAATACCGCGTCGAAGGACTGCACGGTCCACCAGTGCCGGGCCTCTTCCACGTTGTGCGCGAGTTCGACGCGGTGGCCCGCGCGTTCGAGTCCCTGCGCCATGGTGCGGCTCAGGACGGGGTCGTCTTCCACGAGAAGGATGCGCATCGCGGCGGGGAAAGGGGGACGTGGGGCTACGTGGAACTACGCACGCTGAGGGTCAGCCGGCGATCAGGTTGGACGGCAATAGTGCCCCTGCCAGCATACCGCAGCCACCGGCGCCGCCGCGTGGCTGCCGTGCGCGGCGGAACCACAAGGAGACGCTTCGATCATGAACAACCGCAATCTCGTCCGGGGCCTGGTCCTCATGGCGCTGGCGCTGGCCTTCGGCCTGCCGTCGGTGCATTACTCGCTGGGCTCGCTCAGCCACGCGGGGCCGGGGATGTTCCCGTTCATCGTGAGCTGCATGCTGTTCGTGATCGGCGGCATCACGGTGCTGCGCGCGCGGCTGGTGGCGCCCGTGCCGCTGAATTTCAACCCGCGCAACATCGCCATCATCCTGACGAGCCTGTGCGGTTTCGCGCTCATCTCGCATTTCGTGAACATGATCGCGGGCATCGTCTTCCTGGTGTTCTGTTCCGGATTCGCCGGCACGTCGTACTCGGTGGCGCGCAACGTGAAGATCGCGGCGGTGCTGATCGCCATCGCCTTCGCGTTCCAGAAGCTGCTGGGCCTGAGCCTGCCGCTGTACTGAGCCGAAGGGAGCACCGACATGGACGTCCTGCACAACCTCGCGTTCGGCTTCGGCCACGCGCTCACGGTCCAGAACCTGATGTTCTGCGCGCTGGGCTGCACGGTGGGCACCCTGGTGGGCCTGTTGCCCGGCCTGGGTCCGCTCGCCACCATCAGCCTGCTGCTGCCGTTGACCTATTCGATGGACACGACCGGCGCGCTCATCATGCTCGCCGGCATCTACTACGGCGCGCAGTACGGCGACAGCGTGAGCGCGATCACGATGAAGATACCGCACGCCAGCAGCATCGTGGCGTGCATCGACGGCTACGCGATGACGCTCAAGGGCAAGACCGGGCTGGCGCTGTTCACGGCCGGGATGTCGAGTTTCATCGGCGGCACGGTGGCGATCGTGGTGCTGGCCTTTCTGGCGCCCAGCCTGGGCGAGGTGGCGTTCCTGTTCGGGCCGCCCGACTACTGCGCGCTGATGCTCGTGGGCTTTGTGTGCGTGAGCTTCGTGACCACGGGCAGCCTGCTGAACGGCCTGGCGATGTGCCTGGTGGGCGTGCTGCTCGGCTCGGTGGGCACCGACGTGAACAGCGGCGCGGAGCGCTTCACGCTGGGCCTGCCGTTCCTGGCCGACGGCGTGGGCATCGTGAGCATCGCGCTGGGGTGCTTCGGCATCGCGGAGATCACCAAGAACCTGGATTCCCGCGAGGAGCGCTCGCCCTTCAACGGCAAGATCAAGCTGATCCCGACCTGGGCGGAGTTCAAGCGCATCATCCCGAGCGCGCTGCGCGGCAGCGTCGTGGGATCGGCCCTCGGCATCCTGCCCGGCGGCGGTCCGGTGATCGCGCAGTTCGCCGCCTATGCACTGGACAAGAAGGTCAGCAAGTACAAGCACGAGATCGGCACCGGCTGCATCGAGGGCGTGGCCGGGCAGGCCGCGGCCGACGAGGCCGCCGCGCGCACCAGCTTCATTCCGCTCATGAGCATCGGCATCCCCGAGAACGCGGTCATGGCGCTGATGATGGCCGCCTTCATCATCAAGGGCATCCAGCCCGGCCCGAACATGATCGCCGGCCACCCCGAGCTGTTCTGGGGCCTGGTGGCGAGCATGTGGATCGGCAATTGCTTCCTGCTGATCCTGAACGTGCCGCTGGTGCGCTACTGGCTGTCGGTGTTCAAGATCCCGTACAACGTGCTGTTCCCGGCGATCCTGTTCTTCTGCTGCATCGGCACGTTCAGCATCAACAACAACCTGGACGACATCTACATCACCGTGGTGTTCGGCGTACTGGGCTACCTGTTCATGCGGCTGGAGCTGGACCCGTCGCCGCTGATGCTGGGCTTCATCCTGGGGCCGATGCTGGAGGAGAACTTCCGGCGCGCGATGCTGCTGTCGCGCGGCAGCTTCGGCGTGTTCGTGTCGCGGCCGATCAGCGGCACGCTGCTGACCTTCGTGGGCGCGTTCATCCTCTGGCAGGTGGTGTCGTTCTTCCGCCAGCGGGGGCGGGTTCCCGCGGTGCCCGCGCCGGTGGTGGAGCAGGGGGCCTGATCCTGCGAGCGATGGCCCAGGGCTGACGGCCCGCGGGCCGCCGCCATGCCGCGCCGGCGGGCGGAGGGTGGCGGTCACGGGCCGCGCGGACGCCACGGTGCGCGCTCGGCCGTGGCTAGAATCGGAGGATGTGCAGGCGCTGGTCCGTGTTCTGGTTGTGGTGCGCCCTGTGGGCCACGCTCGGCCACGACCTCCTGCCAGCGCTGCACCAGCATGCGCACCTGCGCGGCGCCGTCCACGCGTTGGCTTTGTCGGACCCTCCGGGTACGACGGATTCGGACGAGGCCCCCCGGCCGCCCCTGACCCACGGGACCGCCGATGCGGACGATTGCGCGCTGTGCGTGCATTGGGCGGGCAACTGTGCCGCACTGCCGGCGCAGGCGCCGTTCCCCTCCGCGGGTGCGTTCCGACGCCCTTCCGAACGGCTGCCGGATGGTGCGCAACGCCCACCGCCACGCGTTCCCTGGCTGCTGGCCGTCTCCCGGGCCCCTCCCGGTCTCTCCACGTTCCTCTGATCGCTGGTCGCGCACCTTCTCCTTCCCGCTTCGGATAGGGAACGTGCGCGCGCCGGGCGTCGCCGTGCGGCGGCGCCAAGCCCTTGTTCGTCCGGACCTATCCGTCCGTGGAGAGATTTGTCGTGTTGTTCTCCCCCAAAGTGCTGCCCTTCGCGGTGGCCTCCCCCTTCCTGTGCCTTGCCGCCGCCGCCCAGACGGCCGGCGATTCCGTATCCACCCTCGGCGAGGTGTCCGTGCGCACCGGCGCCAGCGGCGCCCTGGCGCCCAATACGCTGCTGACCTCGGTCGACATTCTCGGCGCCGACAAGATCGAGAACCAGAACGTGGGCACCAGCTGGGAGCTGATCGGCCAGCTGCCCGGCATCCAGCTCACCGAAACCCGCATGGGTGCCGAGTCCGGCAAGGCGACGTTCCGCGCCTTCAACGGCGAGGGCTACATCAACGGCATCAAGGTGCTGATCGACGGCATTCCCAGCAACGTGAACAGCGGCAACCAGCGCTTCATCGACATGATCTTCCCGCTGGAGATCGACTACATCGAGGTGGTGCGCGGCACCAACGATCCGCGCTACGGCCTGCACAACATCGGCGGCAACATCAACTTCGGCACGCGCCAGGGCGGCGATTACACCGAGGGGCGCTTCACCTACGGCAGCGATGCGACGCGCGAAGTGCAGCTGGCGCTGGGCCGCGAATCGGGTGGCTTCGCGCAGAACTACTTCCTGGCCAAACAGGAGTCGAACGGCTACCGGCCGAATGCCCATTCCGACAAGTATTCGCTGGG
Source organism: Comamonadaceae bacterium UBA4962 (assembly GCA_002397315.1). Taxonomy (GTDB): domain Bacteria; phylum Pseudomonadota; class Gammaproteobacteria; order Burkholderiales; family Burkholderiaceae_C; genus Paracidovorax. The sequence continues at coordinate 29,630 of DHAE01000026.1, read as the reverse complement.
CGGCAAGTGGTTCGTGACGTCGGAGGGCGGCGCCGTGAAGGCGGGCCTGGTGGCGCGGCTCTATTCCCACCAGGCCGAAGAACCGGGTTTCCTGACCGCGGCCGAGCTGGCGCGCGACCGCTGGCAGTCTCCGCCCAAGAACGCGAACGACGGCGACGACCGCGACATGCGGCACCTGAGCGCCCACCTGGACTGGCAGATCGACCCGCGCCTATTCCTCAGCAACAAGCTGTACCTGAACCGCTACGAGGACGACCGCCGCATCACCTTCACCGACAGCCAGGCGGCGAGCCTGTTCAACGGACCCCGGCAGGTGCGGCGCTGGGACGAAACCCAGCACGGCCTGATGAGCACGCTGACGTGGCGCGCCGGCCAATCGCTCTCGGTCGATGGCGGCATCAACGTGGAGCGCCAGCGCAATACCTACGAGCGCTACCGGTATCCGTACGCCGTGCCGACCGATTTCAACGTGCCGGGCGCGGTCTCCAACAACGACCGGTACACGCTGAACAACGTGGGCGCCTACGTGCAGGCGGTGGTGCAGGCCACCGACCGGCTCAAGCTGGTGCCGGGCATCCGCACCGACCGCTTCACGGGCCATACGGTGCTGAACACCGGGGCCCAGGGTGCGCTGCAGGATTACGGCTGGATCCACCAGCCCAAGTTCAGCCTGGTGTACGGCGCGACCGAGACGGTGAGCGTGTATGCCAACTGGGGCCGCACCTTCCAGATCCTGACCGGCTCGCGCGCGCCGGCTTACGTCACCTCGCCGACGCAGCCGCGCTTCGCGCCCTCGATGAACACCGGCAAGGAGCTGGGCGTGAAGTTCACGCCCGCGCCCGGCACCGAGATGCGCGCCGCCATCTGGCAACAGGATGCCACGGATGAGGTCGCCAACATGCCGGCCACCGGCACCACGGTGGGCCTGGGCCAGACCCGCCGCCGCGGGCTGGATCTGCAGGCCTCGACCAAGGTCGGCAGCCAGTGGCAGGTATGGGCCTCGCATTCGCTGCAGGAGGCCAAGGTGGTGAGCGCCTTCACGGCCGACGGCGTCTCGCTGGCGGGCAAGGAGGTGTTCTCCACGCCCCGCCACATTTCGAACGCAGGCATCGAGTACCGCGCCACGCCGGAACTGCGCCTCGGGCTGCAGGGGCGTGCGCAGGGCAGCTATTACATCGACAGCCTGAACGCCAAGGGCAAGTACGGCGCCTTTGTGCTCTTCGATGCCAATGTCCGCTATCAGATGACCCGCACCGTGAGCCTGGACCTCCAGGTGAAGAATCTGGCCAACCGCAAGACCGTCTACGTCTGGGACGATACCTTCTTCTGGCCGGCGGGCAGCACGCAGCCGATGTTCGCGCCGGGGCCGGGCAGGGCGGTGTACGTGTCGCTGAACTTCAAGATGTAGCGTGCGAACGGGGGGCGGCCCCTGGGGTAAACAGGGGGGCCGCGTGAAAGCCCGCTGAAAGGCGGGTGGCGGGATGATCGCCGCATCGACGACAACACCGGAGACACGCGTGGCCCCCATCCTCTCTACGGCGGACGACCGCCATCCCTTCATCGCCCGGCGCCGCCTGCTGCTCGCCGGTGCCGCCGCGGGCACGGCCGGTGCCCTGGGCCTGTGGCCGCAGATGTCGCGCGCCGAAGCCGCGTGGCCGTCCAAGTCCGTGCGCTTCGTGGTGCCCTTCGCCCCGGGCGGAAGCTCCGAGATCGTCGCCCGCTCCACCGCGGCCGAGCTGTCGAAGACCCTGGGGCAAAACGTCTACGTGGACAACAAGCCCGGCGCCGCCGGCAACATCGCCATGTCGGAGGTGGCACGCGCGGACGACCAGCACACGATCATCCTGGGGCACATCGGCACGCTGGCCGTCAACCCGTACATCTTCCCCAAGCTGCCGTGGTCGCCGAACGACTTCAAGCCGGTGAGTCTGCTCGCGAAGGTGCCGAGCCTCTACGTGGTGCACCCGGATGTTCCCGCCAAGAACCTGCGCGAGTTCATCGCGTACGCCAAGCGCAATCCCGCCAAACTGAGCTACGGCTCCGCGGGCAACGGCAGCGCCGGGCACCTGGCGTTCGAGTACCTCAAGATGGCCTCGGACGTGTTCATGCTGCACGTCCCCTACAAGGGCACCGGGCCCATGCTCACCGACCTGATCTCCGGCCGCGTGGATGCCTCCGCCATCGGCGCGGCGGCCATCATCCCGTTCATCAAGTCGGGCAAGGTGCGCTGCATCGCCACGGGCTCGGCGCAGCGCCTGCCCCAGTTGCCGGACGTGCCCACGGTGGCCGAGCAGGGCTACCCCGGCTTCGAGATGACGCAGTGGTACGGCATGCTCGCGCCGGCCAGCCTGCCCCAGGCCCACATCGACAAGCTGGCCGCGGAGACCATGAAGGCCGTGAAGGCGCCCGAATCGATGCGCAGGCTCTCCGGCGACGCAGCCGAGGCGATCGGCGGGACGCCCGCGCAGTTCGCCGAGTTCATCGCGGCCGAGCAGGCGCGGTGGAAGAAGGTGATCGCCCGGGCGCAGATCAAGCCCGACTGACCGCGGCCCGCGCGTGCGCCTGCATGGCGCGCGCAGCCTGCGGCCTGCACAATCGGTGGCCGGACCATTCCCGAACACCCACCGATACCGCATGCGACTGCTCCTCGCCGAAGACGAATCGGCCCTGGCCGACTGGCTGGTGCGCACCCTGGCCCAGGGCGGCAACCAGGTGGACTGGGTCGCCGACGGGCGCCTGGTGCGCCGGGCGCTGCGTGCCGAGCGCTACGACGCGCTCATCCTCGATCTGGGCCTGCCTGGACTGGCGGGCGACGAGGTGTTGAAGAGCCTGCGCGAAGACGACGATCCGGTCCCCATCCTGATCCTGACGGCCCGCGACACCCTGGCCGAGCGCGTCGCCACGCTGAAGGCGGGCGCCGACGACTTCCTGGCCAAGCCGTTCGAGGTGGAAGAGCTGGAGGCGCGCCTGCTCGCGCTCACCCGCCGCGCCCGCGGGCGCGAGACCCGGCGCTTCACCTGCGGCAACCTCACGTTCGACGCCACCACCAAGCGGTTCGAGGCCGGCAGCGCGCCGATCACCCTCACGGCCCGCGAGCACGCCCTGCTGCGGACGCTCATCCAGAGCGGCGGTGAACCGCTGACCAAGCGGGAACTGCTCGACCGCGTGTTCCCGGACGATTCCGGCGTGCAGGCGGAAGCGATCGAGGTGCTGATCCACCGCCTGCGCAAGCGTTTGGCCGGCACGGGCGTGCAGATCGCCACGCTGCGGGGCCTGGGCTACCTGCTCGAGCCGGCCGCATGAATGTCGATGCGCTGCACCGCGTCAGCCTGCGCAGGACGCTGATCGTGGTGCTGCTGGCCGGCGTGATGGTCGGCAGCTTCGTGCAGGTCTGGCTGACCTGGCACACGGCGCGCTCGGCCGTGGATGCCGCGTTCGACCGGTCGCTGTTCGGCGCGATCAAGGCGATCGATGCCAACGTCTCCACCGACAGCGGCGGCCTGGCGGTCGAGCTGCCCTATGCGCTGTTCGAGTTCTTCGAGCTGACGGCCGCCGGCCCCGTGTACTACCGCGTCGCCACGCAGGACGGGCTGGTGGAGATCGGCAACCCCGACCTGCCGATGCCGCCGCCCGACCTGCTGCGGGACCGGCAACCGCATTTCGCCACGGTGGACTATGCGGGCGAAACCGTGCGCGTGGGTACCTACGCGCGGCCGCTACGGCATGCGGTGGGCGGCAGCAGCGACCGGCGCCTGGTGGTGCAGGTGGCCGAGCCGTTCGCCTCGCGCGAGCAGTTCAGCCGGCAGTTCCTCGTCGGCGCGATCGGGCCGGACCTGCTGCTGGCCGCGCTGGCGGCGGCCATGGTCGCCGCGGCCGTGGCGTGGTCGCTGCGACCGCTGCGGCAACTGCGCCAGGACCTGCAGGCGCGGGCGCCGGACGACCTCTCTCCGATCGACACCCAGCGCGTGCCGCGCGACGTGCTGCCCCTGGTGGAGGCGATGAACCAGCACATCTTCCGCTACCGGGAACTGCTGGAAGGCCAGCGCCGGTTCGTGGACGATGCATCGCACCAGTTGCGCACACCGCTCAGCACGCTGCTCACCCAGGTGACCTTCACCCAGCGGGCCGGCGACATGGACAGCATGCAGGACGCGCTCGCGGCCCTGCGCGAGCAGCTCAAGCACACGATCCGCCAGACCAACCAGATGCTGGCGCTGGCCCGGGCCGACACGCCCGACGCCGCACTGCAACCCATGGACCTGGGCCGGCTCGCAGGCGACGTGACCAAACGCCACTGGGCCGTCGCCCGGACTCGGCGGATCGACCTCGGGTTCGAGATGCCGGAGCCGGTTCCCGCCGTCCAGGCCGACCCGGGGCTGCTGGAAGAGGCCCTGTCGAACCTGATCGACAACGCGTTGAAGTACACGCCGGAGGGCGGATGCGTCACCGTGCGCGTGGCTGCGGGCGACGGCGTGGTGGTTCTGAGCGTGGCCGACGACGGGCCCGGCATTCCGATCGAGGAACTGCCGCGCGTGACCGAGCGGTTCTTCCGGGCGAGCAACACGCAGGGCACCGGCTCCGGCCTGGGGCTGGCCATCGTCGGCGCGATCGCCCGGCGGCACGGCGCGCGCCTCGTGCTGGCGCCTGCGACCGGCGAGGGTGGCCTGGTCGTGCGCCTGGAGTTTCCGCGGCCTTGAGTGGAAGGTCCGCCGGCCCGCCTGCCGGTGCAGGCGGCCTACCGGGCCGTGCGCAGGCCGAAATCTTCCGCCAGTTGGCGGTACCGCGCCACCTGCTGCCGGACGCGCTCGTCCAGATCCCGGCCCACGAGCGCGGGCGGGTACAGCCCATACCCTGCACGCAATTGCTCGAACGCGGGTGTGGCCACAGTGCGCGAGAACACCTGCGCCCAGGCCGCATAGTCCGCATCGGAGACGCCCGGCCCCAGGTACACGCCGCGCAGGATCGGCCACTCGATGTCGGCGCCGGCCTCCTTCGCCGTCGGCACGCCGGCCAGATCGCCCGGCAGGCGGTGCGGGGCCATCACGGCCAGGATGCGGACCTTCGCGCCGGCCTCGCGCTGCCGACGGGTTTCCGCCACGTCGCCCGTGAGCACCTGGATGTAGCCGCCCTGCAGCGCCCGGATCGCTTCGCCGCCGCCCTCGAAGGCCACGAAGCGCATCCGCTTCGGGTGCGACCCCGCGGCCCGGGCCAGCAGCGCCGCCTTCATCCAGTCCTGGCTGCCGATCGTGCCGCCCGCGCCCAGTACGACCCTGGCCGGGTCGTCCCGCAGCGCGCGCATCACGTCGGCCAGGGTGCGGTACGGCGAATCCTCCGCCACCACCACCGCACCGTAGTCGGTGCCCAGCGCAGCCAGCCAGCGCACGTCCTGCTCGGTGTGCCGGCCGAACTTGCCCTGCGCCAGGTTCAGCAGCGAGCCGCTGGAGAACGCGACCAAGGCGCTGCCCTGGCCGGGGCGCTGGGCGATCACCGTGTTGTACGCCACCGCGCCGATGCCGCCGGGCAGGTAGCCCACGCGCATCGGCTCCGGAATGGCGCCGCTCTGCTGCAGCGCGGCCTGCACGAGCCCGCAGGTCAGGTCGAAGCCGCCGCCCGGCTTGGCGGGGACGATGCACTCGGTGCGGTCCAGCGGGCCGGCCACGGCGGTGGCGAGGCACAGCGACAGGGCGGTGGCGCACAGGGCCGTCAGGGACCGGGTCGTCACGGGGAGTGTCCTGGAGGATGGGAGAGGAAGAAGGGGGTGCAGCCTCCGACCTTAACGCCAACCGGTCGCGGATGCGTTGCCCCGCGCCTGCAGGAAAACCCGGGGCGCCACGCCCGAGGTCGCATGCTGCCGCGCAGGCAAAGTGGGCACATCAAGAGCGGCGAACACGACCCAGCGAAGCGGTTCTGGCGAGGCCCCGCATCGCAGACAGTACGAGCAGTACGACAAGATGCGGCAACGACGCCAGAAGGGTCGTGTGAGCCGCTCTAAGCAAAAAAGCCCAAGTAGCGCGAACTACTTGGGCTGTGTGCATCTGGCGGAGAGGGCGGGATTCGAACCCGCGGTGGGGATTAGCCCACACACGCTTTCCAGGCGTGCGACTTAAACCGCTCATCCACCTCTCCGGAAGCCCGCAAGTATAGCAGCGATTCCGGGGACTCCCGGCGAGCCGGGGCAGGAATTTTTCGCGCGGCCCGTTGCGTCGCCCGAAGCCGCGCTCGCGGCCCACGGCCCACGATCCGCGCTCAGGGCCGCTGCGCGCCCTGCACCATCTTCATCGCGGAGGTGATGAGGGTCGACACCTCGGTCATGTTGCTCGGCACGACCAGGGTGGTGGTCGCGTCCGCGGCCACGCGGCTGTAGGCGTCCACGGCGCGCTCCGCCACCTTGAGCTGCACGGCCTGCTCGCCGCCGGGCTGGCGGATGGCGGCGGCCACGCGCTCGATGGCCTGGGCGGTGGCCTCGGCCACGGCGGTGATGGACGCGGCCTCGCCCTGGGCGTTGTTGATCTGCGCCTGCTTCTCGCCTTCGGAGCGGGCGATGAAGGCCTCGCGCTCGCCGGTGGCGATGTTGATCTGTTCCTGGCGGCGGCCTTCCGATGCGGCGATCAGCGCGCGCTTTTCGCGCTCGGCGGTGATCTGCTGCTGCATGGCGCGCAGGATCTCGTTGGGCGGGGTCAGGTCCTTGATCTCGTAGCGCAGCACCTTCACGCCCCAGTTGAGGGCCGCCTCGTCGATCGCGGCCACCACCTGGGCGTTGATCATGTCGCGCTCCTCGAAGGTCTTGTCGAGCTCCAGCTTGCCGATCACGCTGCGCAGCGAGGTCTGCGCGAGCTGGGTGACGGCCATGATGTAGTTGCTCGATCCGTAGCTCGCGCGCATCGGGTCGGTCACCTGGAAGTAGAGGATGCCGTCCACCTGCAGCTGCGTGTTGTCGCGCGTGATGCAGACCTGGCTGGGCACGTCCAGCGGGATCTCCTTCAGGCTGTGCTTGTAGGCGACGCGGTCGACGAAGGGCACCAGGAAGTTGAGGCCGGGCGTGAGCGTGCCCGCGTACTTGCCGAGCCGCTCCTTGACCCAGGCGTTCTGCTGGGGCACGACCTTGATGGAGCGGGCGACGAAGATGCCGGCGATGACGAAGAGGATGAGGGCGATTTCCATGGTGTCCTTTGCTGCCCCGGAACGGGTCCGGGAAGGGATGGGTTGAAAGAACCTGCGCCGGGGCGCAGACGGAAAGAAAAACACGGCGTCGCAGCGCAGCCCGTTGCCACGCGATCGGCAAGGTGGCCGCGGCGCGCGCGTCTCAGGCGGCGGCGTCCACCACCAGCCGGTTGCCGACCACTTCCACCACGCGGTAGGTGCCGGGCAGGGCGGTGGCTGCGCCGGCCGGGCCGTTGCGCAGCACGACGGTCCACTGCGCGCCGCGGTAGCGCACCTGCGCCGTGCCGTCGGCGTTCCAGGCGCCCACCTGCACGGTTTCGCCGACGTCGAGGTTCACGTCGCGATTGCTCGCGGCCGGCTGCGCGGCGGCCATGCGCCGGCGGCGCAGTTGGTGGCAGGCGAAGACGCCGGCCACGCCCACGCAGGAGGCCACCACGAGCTGCGCGGTGATCGGCAGGCCGGCATGCGCCGCCAGCGCTCCGGCCGCGAGTCCGACGGCCAGCATGAGCAGGTAGAAGGTGCCCGTCACGAGTTCGGCGGCGACCATGGCGCCGGCCATCAGCCACCAGAGGGTGGAATGCTGCATCACGGGGCGGGTCCTCCTTGTCGTGTCACTTCGCGTTCGTGTCCGTGCCCGGCGGGCCGGCGCTTTCCCGTCCATTCTGGGTCAAATGCCGATGTCTTCAAAGGAATGCCACCGTTATTCCTTACACTTCGCGCCTATTTCGTTTTTTGGGCCCGCTCGCTCGGAGGCTGTGCATGAAATTCCGCTTTCCCATCGTCATCATCGACGAGGACTACCGTTCCGAGAACACATCGGGCCTGGGTATCCGGGCCCTGGCGCAGGCGATCGAGGCCGAGGGGTTCGAGGTGCTGGGCGTCACGAGCTACGGTGACCTGACCCAGTTCGCGCAGCAGCAGAGCCGCGCCAGCGCCTTCATCCTGTCGATCGACGACGAGGAGTTCACCCTGGGCTCGGGGCTCGATCCGGTCGTGCTCAGCCTGCGCAACTTCATCGCCGAGGTGCGCCGCAAGAATTCCGACGTGCCGATCTACGTGCACGGCGAGACCAAGACGGCCCGCCACCTGCCCAACGACATCCTGCGCGAGCTGCACGGCTTCATCCACATGTTCGAGGACACGCCGGAGTTCGTGGCCAAGCACATCATCCGCGAGGCCAAGAGCTACCTGGAGGGCGTGCAGCCGCCGTTCTTCAAGGCGCTGCTGGACTACGCGGAAGACGGCTCCTATTCGTGGCACTGCCCGGGCCACTCGGGCGGCGTGGCGTTCCTGAAGAGCCCCGTGGGCCAGATGTTCCACCAGTTCTTCGGCGAGAACATGCTGCGCGCGGACGTCTGCAACGCGGTGGAGGAACTCGGCCAGCTGCTGGACCACAACGGCGCCATCGGTGAATCGGAGCGCAACGCGGCGCGCATCTTCAACGCCGACCACTGCTTCTTCGTGACCAACGGCACCAGCACTTCGAACAAGATGGTGTGGCACCACACGGTGGCCCCGGGCGACGTGGTGGTGGTGGACCGCAACTGCCACAAGTCCATCCTGCACTCGATCATCATGACCGGGGCCATCCCCGTGTTCCTGAAGCCGACGCGCAACCACTTCGGCATCATCGGCCCGATCCCGCAGGCCGAGTTCGAGCGCGATGCGATCGAGGCCAAGATCCGCGCCAATCCGCTGCTCAAGGGCGTGGACGCCGCGACGGTGAAGCCGCGCGTGCTGACCATCACGCAGTCCACCTACGACGGCGTGCTCTACAACACCGAGACCATCAAGTCGATGATGGACGGCTATGTCGACAACCTGCACTTCGACGAGGCCTGGCTGCCGCACGCGGCCTTCCACCCGTTCTACGGCAGCTACCACGCGATGGGCAAGAAGCGCGCGCGCCCGAAGCACTCGGTGGTGTACGCGACGCAGTCGATCCACAAGCTGCTGGCCGGCATCAGCCAGGCCAGCCACGTGCTGGTGCAGGATTCGCAGACGGTGAAGCTGGATCGCCCTCTCTTCAACGAGGCGTACCTGATGCACACCTCGACCAGCCCGCAGTACAGCATCATCGCCAGCTGCGACGTGGCCGCCGCGATGATGGAGCCGCCCGGCGGCACCGCGCTGGTGGAAGAGAGCCTGCTCGAAGCCCTGGACTTCCGCCGCGCCATGCGCAAGGTGGAAGAGGAGTTCGGCAAGGACGACTGGTGGTTCAAGGTCTGGGGCCCGGACAAGCTGGTGGACGAGGGCCTGGGCCGTGCCGAGGACTGGATCATCCGCAGCGACGGCAAGGGCAAGAAGAACGCCAGCAAATGGCATGGCTTCGGCCCGCTGGCCGACGGCTTCAACATGCTGGACCCGATCAAGTCCACCATCGTGACGCCCGGCCTGAACCTGGACGGCAAGTTCGACAAGACCGGGATTCCCGCGTCGATCGTGACCAAGTACCTGGCCGAGCACGGCGTGGTGGTGGAGAAGACGGGGCTCTACAGCTTCTTCATCATGTTCACCATCGGCATCACCAAGGGCCGCTGGAACACGCTGCTGGCCGCGCTGCAGCAGTTCAAGGACGACTACGAGAAGAACCAGCCGATGTGGCGCATCCTTCCGGAGTTCTGCCAGCAGCACAAGCGCTACGAGCGCATGGGCCTGAAGGACCTGTGCCAGCACGTGCACGAGCTCTACGCGAAGTACGACATCGCCCGCCTGACCACCGAGATGTACCTCTCGGACCTGACGCCCGCGATGAAGCCCAGCGACGCGTTCGCCCACATCGCGCACCGCAAGACCGAGCGCGTGGAGATCGACGACCTGGAAGGCCGCATCACCACCAGCCTGATCACGCCGTATCCGCCCGGCATTCCGCTGCTGATCCCGGGCGAGGTCTTCAACAAGAAGATCGTGGACTACCTCAAGTTCGCGCGCGAGTTCGCCAAGCTCTGCCCGGGCTTCGAGACCGACATCCACGGCCTGGTGGAGATCGAGGACGACAACGGCCACGTGCGCTACTACGCCGATTGCGTGACCAAGGCGGTGCAGGCCAAGCCGGGCCGCCGCGGCGGCCGCAAGGACGCGCCCGATGCCGAGGACATCGTGCAGGTGGGCAGCGACGGCCCGTTCGGCCGCAAGATCTGACGGCGCGCCGGGCGGCACCGTTCGCCCTGGCCACGGGTCGAAGACCCCGGAAAGCCCGGTGGCGCGCAAGCGCCCCGGGTTTTTTTACAGGCGGATACGGTGGCGTTGAATCCAGGCGGCCACGGGCTCCGTATTCAGTGTCAGCCGCGCGAATTCCCGCACGGCCTTCACACCGATTCCCAAGGGAGATTTTCATGACCTTTCGCCTGAATGCCCGTCTTGCCGCCGCCAGCCTCACGATCGCCCTGTCCGCCGCCGCGATGCCGGCCTTCGCGCAGGTGACCGTCGGTGGCGCGCCGATGTTCCCCACCAAGGACATCATCGACAACGCGGTGAACTCCAAGGACCACACCACGCTGGTCGCCGCCGTGAAGGCCGCGGGCCTGGTGGATACGCTCAAGGGCCCCGGCCCGTTCACGGTGTTCGCGCCCACCAATGCCGCTTTCGCCGCGCTGCCGGCCGGCACGGTGGACACGTTGCTCAAGCCCGAGAACAAGGCCACGCTGACCAAGGTGCTGACCTACCACGTGGTGCCGGGCAAGATCGATGCGGCCGCGCTGTCGAAGATGATCGCCGACGGCAAGGGCTCGGCCAGCCTGAAGACCGTGGCCGGCGGCACGCTCACGGCCAAGGCCAGCGGCTCGTCGATCGCGCTCACGGATGAAAAGGGCGGCATGTCCACCGTCACGATCCCCGACGTCTACCAGTCCAACGGCGTGATCCACGTCGTGGACAAGGTGCTGCTGCCCAAGTAAGCGCAGTCCCTGTCGCCGCCAGGCCGTCCGCCTCGCCCCCCGGTGCCGGGCGGGCCTGGATGCGCAAAAGCCGCAAGGGCCTCTCCACGGAAAGGCCCTTGCGGCTTTTTGGCGGTTGAACCGGTCCGGGTCGACCGTGCCGGCCGGGCGATGCGGCCCGGCGGTCAGGCCAGGTTGGCGCTGTCGCGGCTGATGCCGCCGGTCTGGCTGAAGCCGCCGTCCACGTACATGATCTCCGCCGTCACGCCGCTGGCGAGGTCGGAGAGCAGGAAGGCCGCGGCATTGCCCACGTCCTCGATCGTCACGTTGCGGCGCAGCGGGGAAGCATCCGCCACGGTGCCCAGCAGCTTGCCGAAGTCCTTGATGCCGCTGGCGGCGAGGGTCTTGATCGGGCCGGCGCTGATGCCGTTGGCGCGCATGCCCTTGGGGCCGAGCGATTCGGCCAGGTAGCGCACGCTGGCTTCCAGGCTGGCCTTGGCGAGGCCCATGGTGTTGTAGTTGGGCACCGCGCGCAGCGCGCCCAGGTAGCTCAGCGTCAGCACCGCGGCCTTGTCGTTCAGGTAGGGCAGGGCGGCCTTGGCCATGGCCGGGAAGCTGTAGGCGCTGATGTCGTGCGCGATGCGGAAGGACTCACGCGACAGGCCTTCCAGGAAGTCGCCCGCGATCGCCTCGCGCGGCGCGAAGCCGATGCTGTGCACGAAACCGTCGAACTTCGGCCAGGTGGCGGACAGGTCGGTGAACATGCGCTCGATCTGCTCGTCGCTCGCCACGTCGCAATCGAAGATCAGCTTGGAGTCGAACTCGGCCGCGAAATCGGTGATGCGGTCCTTGAAGCGCTCGCCGACGTAGCTGAACGCCAGCTCGGCGCCCTGCGCGTGGCAGGCACGGGCAATGCCGTAGGCGATGGAGCGGTTGGACAGCACGCCGGTGATCAGCAGCTTTTTGCCGGACAGGAAACCCATTGGTTGTTCTCCAGTGAAATGCGGTGAGAGAGAGGAAGAGCGGAGGGGAGTGGCGCGGGGCGCCGTGTGGCCCATGGCGGACGGCACGGCGGCGCGGCACCGGACCAGGGAAATCCCCCGCCGGGCGTGGGATGGCCGCCACCGTAGTGCAGAATTGTCGCATGCGGTTCTGGATGCTCTTTTGGCTGTTGGCAAGCTGGCTGTGCGCGGCGCCGGCGTGGGCCGCGCATGGGTATGCGCTGTGGGACGATCTCAAGTACCCGGCCGGCTTCGAGCACTTCGACTATGTCAACCCCGACGCGCCCAAGGGCGGCGAGCTGCGCATGGTGAGCAACCTGCGCTATTCCACGTTCGACAAGTACAACCCGTTCACGATGAAGGGGTCGCCCCCGGCGTACCTCTCCGACCTGCTGTTCGAGAGCCTGCTGACCGGCTCGATGGACGAAACCGCCTCCGGCTACGGCCTGCTGGCAGAAGACGTGCAGGTGCCGCCGGACCGGCTGAGCGCCACCTTCCGGCTGCGGGCCGAGGCGCGCTTCCACGACGGCAGCGCCGTGGAGGCGGCGGACGTCCGATACACCTACGAAACGCTGATCGGACCCTACGCCTCGCCCAGCTATGCCACGCTGCTGCAGGACGTGGCCGGAGTCGACGTGCTGGACCGGCGCACCGTGCGCTTCCGCTTCAAGCACCCGAACCGCGAACTGCCCCTCACGGTGGGCAGCCTGCCGATCTTCAGCCGGGCCTGGGGCCGCGGGCCGGACGGCAAGACGAAGCGTTTCGACGAGATCGTGACCGACACGCCGATCGGCAGCGGGCCCTACCGCATCGGCCCGGTGGCGTTCGGCCGCGACATCACCTACGTGCGCGATCCGCAGTACTGGGGGCGCGATCTGAACGTGAACCGGGGCGCGCACAATTTCGACCGCATCACCGTCAAGATCTACCGCGACAACACCGCGCGCCTGGAGGCCGTGAAGGCGGGCGAGTTCGACTTCATGACCGTGTATTCAGCCGGCGACTGGGCGCGCCGGATCGACGGCAAGCTGTTCAAGCAGGGCGTGCTGGTGAAGAAGGAACTGGAACACCGCCTGCCCGCGGGCTTCCAGAGCTACGTGCTCAACACCCGCCGGCCGCTGCTGCAGGATCCGCGGGTGCGCGAGGCGCTCGGGCTGGCGGTCGACCACGAGTGGATGAACCGCCAGATGTTCTACGGCAGCTACCCGCGCGTGACGGACCTGTTCGGCAACACCGACTGCCAGGCCACGGGCACGCCGGGGCCGGAGGAACTGGCCCTGCTGGAGCGCTGGCGCGGCAAGGTGCCCGACGCCGTGTTCGGGCCGATGTACCAACCGCCCGTGACGGAAGGCGAGGGGCATTCGCTGCGCGCCAACCTGCGCCGCGCGCGCCAGTTGCTGGCCGACGCGGGCTGGACGTACCGGGGCGGCGCGCTGCGCAACGCCCGTGGCGAGCCGATGGTGCTCGACTACCTGGACAGCAAGGAGGCCGGCGCGCGCACGGTCACGCCCTGGATGCGCAATCTGGAGAAGCTGGGCATCACGCTGCGCTTCGTTTCGGTGGATTTCGCGCTGTACCTGCAGCGGCTGGACAAGTTCGACTTCGACCTGATCACGCTGAATTTTCCGGGCACCTACAACCCGGGGCAGGAGATGCAGGAGCTGTTCGGCAGCCAGCGGGCCGACGTCGAGGGATCGGGCAACTATGCCGGCGTGAAGAGCCCGGCGGTCGACGCGCTGGCGAGCGCCCTGACGCGCGCGAAATCCAAGGCCGAACTGCTGCCCGTGTGCCGCGCGCTGGACCGGGTGATCATGCACAGCCACTACCTCATTCCGCAGTGGCGGCTGTCTTCGCACCGCTTCGTCTACAACCAGCAGCGCCTGGCCTACCAGGCCCCGATGCCGCCGTATGCGCGTGCGGAAGAGTGGGTGATGTCCACATGGTGGCATGGGGACGGCGCGCAGCGCCCTGGCCGTTGAAGCTCCGATCCTCTGGACTCCCGCATGCTCGTCTACATCGCCAAACGCCTGCTGCTGATGCTGCCCACGCTGCTGGGCGTGCTGCTGCTCACCTTCGCCGTGATCCAGTTCGTGCCCGGCGGCCCGGTGGAGCAGTACCTGGCGGAGGCCCGCACGGCCGCGGGCAAGGGCGGGGGCGGCGCGGAGTCGGGCGGCATGAGCTACCGCGGCGACCAGGGGGTGGACCCGAAGCGGCTGGAGCAGATCAAGGCGCTGTACGGCTTCGACAAGCCCGCGCACGAGCGGTTCCTGCAGATGCTGTCGCAGTTCGCGCGCTTCGACCTGGGGCAGAGCTTTTTCCAGAACAAGAAGGTGTGGGATCTGGTGCTGGAGAAGCTGCCGGTCTCCATCAGCCTGGGACTGTGGACCTTCTTCATCAGCTACCTGGTGGCCGTGCCGCTGGGCGTGGCCAAGGCAGTGCGCGCGGGCTCGCGGTTCGACTTCGTGACCACCCTGATCGTGCTCCTGGGCTATGCCATTCCGGGCTTCGTGCTCGGCGTGGCGCTGCTCGTGGTGTTCGGCGGGCAACTGCAGTGGTTCCCGCTGCGGGGGCTGGTGTCGTCCAACTGGGAGCAGATGGGCTGGGGGGCGCGCATCGTGGACTACCTGTGGCACATCACGCTGCCGGTGACGGCGATGGTGGCGGGCAGCTTCGCGGTGACGGCCATGCTCACCAAGAATGCCTTCCTGGAGGAGATCCGCAAGCAGTACGTCCTCACGGCGCGCGCCAAGGGGCTGTCGGAACGGCAGGTGCTCTGGAAGCACGTGTTCCGCAATGCGCTCATTCCCATCATCACGGGCTTTCCCGCCGCGTTCATTGGCGCGTTCTTCACGGGCTCGCTGCTGATCGAGACGCTGTTCTCGCTCGACGGCCTGGGCCTGCTCAGCTACGAGAGCGTGATCCGCCGCGACTATCCCGTGGTGCTGGGCACGCTGTACCTGTTCACGCTGATCGGGCTGGTGACCAAGCTCGTCAGCGACCTCTGCTATGTGTGGGCCGATCCCCGCGTGAAGTTCGATTGAGCGCATGAGCCTTCCCCTCACCGATCCTTCCGTGCAGGCGGCGATACCCGCCGCGCCGGCATCCCCGTCGCCCTCGCGCCGTGCCTGGATGCGCTTCAAGCGCAACCGGCTGGGGTTCTGGAGCCTCGTGGTCTTCTGCGTGCTGGTGGTGATCAGCCTCGGCGCCGAGCTGGTCAGCAACGACCGGCCGCTCATCGTGCGCTACGAAGGGCAGACGTATTTCCCGCTGTTCAAGACCTATCCGGAGACGACCTTCGGCGGCGATTTCGACACGCCCACCGACTACCTCGACCCGTACATCCAGGAGCGCCTGAGCGCGGGCGACAACTGGGCGCTCTACACCCTGAACCGCTACGGCCCGAACACGCTGAACTACTTCGCGAAATCGCCGAACCCCTCCGCCCCGACGGCGGAGAACTGGCTGGGGACGGACGATCGGGGCCGCGACATGCTCGCGCAACTGCTCTACGGCTTCCGCGTGAGCGTGCTGTTCGGGCTGGCCCTCACCGTGACCGGCGTGCTGCTGGGGCTCGCCACCGGGGCCGTGCAGGGCTTCTTCGGCGGGCGGACGGACCTGGCGTTCCAGCGCTTCATCGAGATCTGGAGCTCGATGCCCGAGCTGTACCTGCTGATCATCTTCAGCGCGCTGTTCTCGCCCAGTCTCTCGCTGCTGCTGATCCTGCTGAGCCTGTTCGGCTGGATGGGCCTGTCGGACTACGTGCGGGCGGAATTCCTGCGCAACCGCCAGCTCGACTACGTCAAGGCGGCCCGTGCGCTGGGGGTGCCCAACGGGCAGATCATCTGGCGCCACATCCTGCCCAACAGCATGACGCCGGTGGTCACCTTTCTGCCGTTCCGCATGAGCGCGGCCATCCTGTCGCTCACGTCGCTCGACTTCCTGGGCCTGGGCGTGCCGCCCGGCACGCCGTCGCTCGGCGAACTGCTGAACCAGGGCAAGAACAACATCGACGCCTGGTGGATTTCGATCTTCACCTTCACCGTGCTGGTGGGCACCTTGCTGCTGCTCACTTTCATGGGCGACGCGCTGCGCGATGCGCTCGACCCCCGGAAACAATGAGCACCACATCTCTTTCTCCGTCGTCCACCGCGCCCCTGCTGCGCGTCGAAGACCTGCGCGTGCGCTTCGGCGACAAGGCGGTGGTGCACGGCGTGGGCTTCGACATCGGGGCCGGCGAGAAGTTGGCGCTGGTGGGCGAATCCGGGTCGGGCAAGACCATCACGGCGCTGTCGCTGCTGCGGCTGGTGGCCGATGCGGAAGTGTCTGGCCGGGCGCTGCTGCAGGGGCGGGACGGAGCACCCGCGCAGGATCTGCTGGCGCTGCCGGAGCAGGCGATGCGCGGCCTGCGCGGCGGCGACATCGCGATGGTCTTCCAGGAACCGATGACGGCGCTGAACCCGCTGATGACGGTGGGTGCGCAGATCGCCGAAGTGCTGCAGCTCAAGCAGGCACTCACGCGGGGCCAGGCGACGACCCAGGCGGTGGAACTGCTGGCGTCCACGGGCGTGCCGGAGCCGGCGCGCCGCGCCGGGGCGTTCCCGCACCAGCTCTCGGGCGGGCAGCGCCAGCGCGCGATGATCGCCATGGCGCTGGCGAGCCGGCCGCGGCTGCTGCTGGCCGACGAGCCGACCACGGCCCTCGACGTCACCCTGCGCGGGCAGATCCTGGAGCTGCTGTCGGACCTGCAGCGCCAGACCGGCATGGCGGTGCTCTTGATCACGCACGATCTGCACCTGGTGCGGCGCTTCGCGGACCGGGTGGCGGTGATGGAGCGGGGCGTTCTGGTCGAGCAGGGCCCCGTGGCCGACGTGTTCGCGGCGCCCGCGCATGCCTACACCCGCCGGCTGCTGGGCAGCGTGCCGCGCCGCGACGTGGTCGAGGCACCCGTCGATGCGGATCGTCCCGCGGCAGCGCGTGCCCGCGGGCTGCGCGTGGCCTATGCCATTCCGCAGCCGGGGCTGCGCGGCTGGTTCCGCCGCGGCGAATTCGTGGCCGTGCAGGGCGCCGACCTGGATATTCCCGCCGGCCGCACGCTGGGCGTGGTGGGGGAGTCGGGTTCGGGCAAGTCCACGCTCGCGCAGGCGCTGCTCGGACTGCTGCCCTTCCAGGGCGAGCTGGCAGTGGCCGGCGGCACGTGGGAGATGCCGGCGCAGCGCAACAGCGCCGCCAACCAGGCATTGCGCCGCTGCGTGCAGGTGGTGTTCCAGGATCCGTTCTCTTCGCTGTCGCCGCGGCTGACGGTGGAAGAGATCGTTGGCGAGGGCCTGCGCGTGCACGCGCCGGAAGGCGGTGCGGCCGAACGGCGCGCACGCGTCGAGGCCGCGCTGGCCGACGTGGGGCTCACGCAGGCGCAATTCCCGGGACTGCTGGGGCGCTACCCGCACGAGTTTTCCGGTGGCCAGCGCCAGCGCATCGCGATCGCGCGCGCGCTGATCCTGGAGCCGCAACTGCTGGTGCTCGACGAACCCACCAGCGCGCTCGACGTGACGATCCAGCAGCAGGTGCTGGTGCTGCTGCAGCGGCTGCAGAAGGAGCGGGGCCTGAGCTACCTGCTGATCACCCACGACGTGGCGGTGATCCGCGCCATGGCGCACGGCGTGATCGTCATGAAGGACGGCGAGGTGGTCGAGTCCGGCCCGATGGCGCAGGTGCTCGATGCGCCGCGCCATCCCTACACGCGGCGGCTGGTGGCCGCGGCGCAAGAGGGTGCGCTGCCCGAGGCCGCCTACACCAGCGGCTGATCGCCTTCCGCCCCGGACGAGGGCGCCTGCGCGCTCACCGGCACCGGGTCCTCGCCAGGGCCGGCGCTGAGCATGAACTGCCCGCGGCCTGCATGCTTGGCGGCATAGAGCGCCACGTCCGCGTTGCGCGCGAGTTCCTCGAAGCCTTCGCCGTGCTGGGGGAACAGGGCGATGCCGCCGCTCAGGCCGATCCGGCGCGGCTCCCCGTCCAGCACGATGGGCGCCTCGCAGGCCGCCATGATCTTGCGCGCGACGTGGCATGCCTGCTCCGCCCGTTCCACGATGGGCAGCAGCACGATGAACTCGTCGCCGCCCTGGCGGCACACGGTGTCCGAGCGGCGCACGCAGCGGCGCAGGCGCCGGGCCACCTGCACCAGCAGCAGATCCCCGGCGTCGTGGCCCAGCGTGTCGTTGATCTGCTTGAAGCCGTCCAGATCGATGTACATCAGCGCGAGGCCGTGCCCGTCGCGGCGTGCCTGGGCGATGGCCTGCTGGGCGCGGTCCTGCAGCAGCATGCGGTTGGGCAGGTCGGTCAGCATGTCGTGCTGGGCCAGGTGCGCCATGCGCCGGGCGAGCGCCATCGCCTCGGTCACGTCGCGCAGCACGGTCACGCTGCCGGTGATCTGGCCGTGCCGGTCGGTGATGGGGCTGACGGTGGTTTCCACGTCGATCCGCCGTCCGTCGCGGCAGTGCAGCACGAGGCCGCGCTCGGTCGGCGCCGCACCCGCGCCCTCCAGTGCTCTGCGCGCGGGATGGTCGGCGCGCACCCCGCTGGCGGGTTGGATCGGAACCACCGTGTCGATGTCCTGCCCTGCGGCGTGGAAGGCCTGCCAGCCCGTCATCTTTTCGGCGGCGGGGTTGATGTAGGTGACGTGGCCCGCGGCATCGGTGCAGAGCACGGCGTCGCCGATGGACTGCAGCGTGAGCCGGATCAGCTCCTTCTCCTCGAAGAGCACGTCTTCCATGCGCTTGCGCTCCGTCAGGTCGTCGATCTGCACGAAGATGCCCTGGGTGTCCGCGCCGTCGAGATCGGGCACGCAGGAGATGGCCACGTAGCGCACCTCGCCCGAAGGCTGTTGGATGGTGCGCTCGTACACCTGCCTCCGCCCCTGCATCGCCCGCTCGAGGTGGGGACGCGCGATGGCGAGGGCCTCGGCATCCAGCAGGTCGTGGATGTGCACGCCCCGTATCTCGTCCTGCGACTTGCCCAGCCAGTCGAGATACGTCTTGTTGGCGAACCGGTTGCGCAGGTCCCGGTCCCAGTAGACGACCATGGAAGGCAGGTTGTCGAGGATGGTGCGCATGTCGTGCCGCGCACCTTCGAGCTGGGCGACCAGGGCCTGGCGGCGCGAGAGTTCCCTGGCGAACAGCAGGGCCAGGCCCAGGCTCGACAGCATCAGCAGCGCGGCGAAGCTGCCGAGCACCAGCGCGCTCCGGCGCCATTGCGAGAGGATGCTGTCCACCGACTGGGCCACGGACACCACGAGCGGGTAGTTGCCCACGTGCCGGTAGGCGTAGAGGCGCGCCACGCCGTCGCCCGACTGCGCCTCGGTCTCGGTGAAGTGCCCTTCGCGGCCCTCGTCCAGCCGCTGCATGCGGGTGGAAAGCACGGGTTTTCCGACGTCGGCCGGCACGAAGGGCGAGCGGGAGACGACGGTGCCGTCCGTGCGCACGATCTCCGCCAGGCTCTGGGGGCCGAGCCCCAGCGAATCGAACAGCTCGCTGAAGTAGCTCAGCCGCACGGTGCCGACCACCACCCCGCCGAAGCTGCCGTCCTCGCGGTAGTAGGCCCGGCTCATCGGGATGCTGTACTCGCCCGTCACGCGCCCCTGGATGGGCCTTCCGACGTAGACGCCCTGCACCTTTTCGCGCGTGTGGATGCGGAAGTAATCGCGGTCCGCGAGGTTGGGCATGTCGGTCCTCGTGACGGGCGAGGCGATCAGCACGTTGCCGCCCTGGTCGATCACCGCCACGCTGCCCAGGCCGCGCGTGCGCAGGGAGCGGTCGAACAGCATCGCGCGCCGGATTTCTTCCGGCAGCCCGTCGTAATCCGGGCGGCCAAGCACCTCCACCACGCCCTGCAGCGACTGGTCGAAACTGTCGAGCGTGCGGTCGATGTTCTGCTCCAGCGTGCGGGCCAGCGCCGCATTGGCGTCGCGCGCGTAATTCCATTCGTCGTCGCGGATCGTCAGGATGGCGCGCGCGAACAGGGCACCGATGCCGACGGACAGCGCAAGGGTCAGCAGGGTCAGTCGGTGGTACAGGGGCAGGCGCATGGGGCGGTGGCGGATGGAACCGCCTGCAGCGGGCCGCCCCGCGCGGGTCGTCGCGGGAACTACGGCCCGCTTCGGCAGGGTGCGCTATTGTTGCCGCGTATGGTGGGGCGGCGCAAACAGATCCCAGGTGGCGATGAACAGCGCGGCGATCACCGGCCCGATCACGAAGCCCGTCAGGCCGAAGAGCGCCATGCCGCCCAGCGTGGAGATCAGCACGATGTAGTCGGGCATCTTGGTGTCCTTGCCCACCAGCACCGGACGCAGGACGTTGTCCACGAGCCCGATCACGGCGATGCCGTAGGCGGCGAGGCCCACGCCGTGCCAGAACGCGCCGGTCGCCAGCAGGTAGATGGCCACGGGCGCCCAGATCAGCCCGGCGCCCACGGCCGGCAGCAGCGAGAGGAAGGCCATGAGCACGCCCCAGAGCACCGGGGCCTGGATGCCGAGGAACCAGAACGCCAGGCCGCCCAGGGCGCCCTGGGCCGCGGCCACGGCGATGTTGCCCTTGACGGTGGCGCGGATGACGGTGGTGAACTTGGTGGCGAGCTGGCGCTTGTGGCCTTCGTCCAGCGGCGTGGCTTCGCGGATGCGCGCCGCCAGCGCCGGGCCGTCGCGCAGCAGGAAGAACAGCAGGTACAGCATGATGCCGAAGCTCACCAGGAACTGCAGCGTGTTCTGCCCGAAGTCGATCGCCTTGCTGCCCACGAACTGCGTGGCCTGCACGGTGACGGACGACAGCCGCGCCTGCAGGTCGGACGCGGTGGTGAGGTTGAGCCGGTCGAGGATCTGCATCATCCAGGAGGGCATGGCCTGCATCACCTGGCTGAAGTAGGCCGCGAAATCCAGTTGCCCGGAGCGGATGCGTTCGTAGACCAGGCTGGCTTCCTGAACCAGCGAAATGGTGATCAGCGTCATCGGCAGGATCACGATCAGCAGGCACAGCAGGAGCGTGCAGAGGGCCGCGAGGTTGGCGCGGCGGGGCATCAGGCGCAGCAGGCGGCGGTGCAGCGGCGCGAACAGGATCGCGAGGATCACCCCCCAGAAGACCGCGCCGTGGAACGGCCAGAGGATGGCCACGAAGGCCGCGCTGACGGCGATCAGCAGGGCAATGAACGTGCGGTTCTGCAGCAGGGTGGTCTTCATGGCAGGGCGGTGGCGAAAAGTGGCGCAAATGTACGCGAGGACGGAACTGCCGCGCTGTGGGACACGGCCGTGTAGGCGCGTTCCTGCGATCGGTGGCACAATCGTGGGCGCAAGATCAAGGCCCTTCCCAGCCACAGTCGCATCCGCCAACCGGTTCAGCCGTGTCGCGGAAGGTTTCACCAACCAGCTAATGCTTCCCCCAGGGAAGCGGAGGTCAGCGGAAATGAGCGAGACGACATCCGTCTACCAAGCCTACCAGGGCAACACCTACCTCTTCGGCGGCAATGCGCCCTATGTCGAAGAAATGTACGAGAGCTATCTCGTCAACCCCGGCAGCGTGCCCGACACGTGGCGTGAATACTTCGACGCGCTGCAGCACGTGCCCGCCGTCGATGGCTCCAACGCCAAGGACGTTCCGCACCAGCCCGTCATCAACGCCTTCGCGGAGCGCGCCAAGCAGGGCGGCACGCAGGTCGTGGTGGCCACCGGCGCCGATTCCGAACTCGGCCGCAAGCGCACCGCCGTCCAGCAGCTCATCTCCGCCTACCGCAACGTCGGCCAGCGCTGGGCCGATCTCGATCCCCTGAAGCGCACCGAGCGCCCCTCCATCCCCGAGCTGGAACTGTCCTTCTACGGCTTCACCGACGCCGACCAGGAGACCGTGTTCAACACCAGCAACACGTTCTTCGGCAAGGAATCGATGCCGCTGCGCGAGCTGATCAACGCGCTGCGCGAAACGTACTGCGGCACGATCGGCGTCGAGTACATGTACGCCTCCGACCAGAACCAGAAACGCTGGTGGCAGGAAAAGCTCGAGACCATCCGCAGCAAGCCGAACTTCGGCAACGAGAAGAAGAAGCAGATCCTCGACCGCCTGACGGCCGCCGAAGGCCTGGAGCGCTTCCTGCACACCAAGTACGTCGGCCAGAAGCGCTTCTCGCTCGAAGGCGGCGAGAGCTTCATCGCCGCGATGGACGAGCTGATCCAGTCGGCCGGCACCAAGGGCGTGCAGGAAATCGTCATCGGCATGGCCCACCGCGGCCGCCTGAACGTGCTCGTGAACACCCTGGGCAAGATGCCCAAGGACCTGTTCGCCGAGTTCGACCACACCGCCCCCGAAGACCTGCCGGCCGGCGACGTGAAGTACCACCAGGGCTTCAGCTCCGACGTCTCCACCCCCGGCGGCCCGGTGCACCTGTCGCTGGCCTTCAACCCCTCCCACCTGGAAATCGTGAACCCCGTGGTGGAAGGCTCGGTGCGCGCCCGCATGGACCGCCGCGGCGATCCGCACGGCCAGCAGGTGCTGCCGGTGCTGGTGCATGGCGACGCCGCCTTCGCCGGCCAGGGCGTCATCCAGGAAACCCTGGCGCTGGCCCAGACCCGTGGCTACTCCACGGGCGGCACGGTGCACATCGTGATCAACAACCAGATCGGCTTCACCACCTCCGATCCGCGCGACAGCCGCTCCACGCTGTACTGCACGGACGTGGTCAAGATGATCGAGTCGCCCGTGCTGCACGTGAACGGCGACGATCCGGAAGCCGTGGTGCTCGCCACGCAACTCGCCCTCGAATTCCGCATGGAGTTCAAGAAGGACGTGGTGGTGGACATCATCTGCTACCGCAAGCTCGGCCACAACGAGCAGGACACGCCGGCGCTCACGCAGCCGCTGATGTACAAGAAGATCAGCCAGCATCCCGGCACGCGCCGCCTCTACGCCGACAAGCTGGGCGCGCAGGGCCTGGGCGAGACGCTGGGCGACGACATGGCGAAGGCCTACCGCGCCGCCATGGACGCCGGCAAGCACACGGTCGATCCGGTGCTGACCAACTTCAAGAGCAAGTACGCCGTCGACTGGAGCCCGTTCCTGGGCAAGAAGTGGACCGATGCCGGCGACACCGCGATTCCGCTCACCGAGTGGAAGCGCCTGGCCGAGCGCATCACCACGATCCCCGAAGGCGTCACCCCGCACCCGCTGGTCAAGAAGGTCTACGACGACCGCGCCGCCATGGGCCGCGGCGAAGTGAACGTGGACTGGGGCATGGGCGAGCACATGGCCTTCGCATCGCTGGTGGCCAGCGGCTTCCCGGTGCGCCTGTCCGGCGAGGACTGCGGCCGCGGCACGTTCACGCACCGCCATGCCGTGATCCACGACCAGAACCGCGAGAAGTGGAACGAGGGCACCTATGTGCCGCTGCAGAACGCCAGCGAGAACCAGGCTCCGTTCGTCGTGATCGATTCCATCCTGTCCGAAGAGGCGGTGCTGGGCTTCGAATACGGCTATGCCTCCAACGATCCCAACACGCTGGTGATCTGGGAAGCGCAGTTCGGCGACTTCGCCAACGGCGCCCAGGTGGTGATCGACCAGTTCATCGCCTCCGGCGAAGTGAAGTGGGGCCGCGTGAACGGCATCACGCTGATGCTGCCGCACGGCTACGAAGGCCAGGGCCCTGAGCACAGCTCGGCGCGCCTCGAGCGCTTCATGCAGCTGTCGGCCGACGCCAACATGCAGGTGGTGCAGCCCACGACGGCCAGCCAGATCTTCCACGTGCTGCGCCGCCAGATGGTGCGCCACCTGCGCAAGCCGCTGATCATCATGACGCCGAAGTCGCTGCTGCGTAACAAGGACGCGACCTCGCCGCTGTCCGAGTTCACGAAGGGCAGCTTCCAGACGGTGATCCCGGAGCAGAACGAAGCCATCGACCAGAAGGCCGACAAGGTCAAGCGCATCATCGCCTGCTCGGGCAAGGTGTACTACGACCTCGTGAAGAAGCGCGAAGAGAAGGGCACCGACGACGTGGCGATCATCCGCGTGGAGCAGCTCTATCCGTTCCCGCACAAGGCCTTCGCCGCCGAGGTCAAGAAGTACCCGCAGGCGACCGAGATCGTGTGGTGCCAGGACGAGCCGCAGAACCAGGGCGCCTGGTTCTTCGTGCAGCACTACATCCACGAGAACATGCAGGACGGGCAGAAGCTGGGCTACTCCGGCCGCGCCGCTTCCGCATCGCCTGCCGTGGGTTACTCGCACCTGCACCAGGAACAGCAGAAGGCGCTGGTCGAAGGCGCGTTCGGCAAGCTCAAGGGCTTCGTGCTCTCGAAGTGAGCACCGCACGCTCCCCACGATCCGCAACCCGCAGCGACACGTACACGTTCTGAAAGAATCGAAAGAATCGTCATGGCTATCGTAGAAGTCAAAGTTCCCCAACTGTCCGAATCCGTGGCCGAAGCCACGATGCTCACCTGGAAGAAGAAGGCCGGCGAGGCCGTCGCCATCGATGAGATCCTGATCGAGATCGAAACCGACAAGGTGGTCCTGGAAGTGCCCGCGCCGGCCGCCGGCGTGCTGGCCGAGATCGTCCAGGGCGACGGCGCCACCGTCGTGGCCGACCAGGTCATCGCCAAGATCGACACCGAAGGCAAGGCCGGTGCCGCCGCCGCGCCCGCGCAGTCCGCTCCGACGGCGGCCGCCCAGGCACCCGCCGTGGCGGCAGCCGCGGCCGACGCGGCACCCACCGCGGGCGGCTCCAAGGGCGACGTGGCGATGCCCGCCGCCGCCAAGCTGCTGGCCGACAACAACCTGTCCGTGTCGGCCGTGGCCGGCACCGGCAAGGATGGCCGCGTGACCAAGGGCGACGTGCTGGCGGCCGTGGCCGGCGGCGCCAAGCCGTCCGCCGCGCCGAGCGTCATCCCCACCGGCGCGCCCACCAAGTCGCTGCCGCAGGTGTCGGCGCCCGCCGCCCCGAACCTGGGCGACCGCCCCGAGCAGCGCGTGCCGATGAGCCGCCTGCGTGCCCGCATCGCCGAACGCCTGCTGCAGTCGCAGTCCACCAACGCCATCCTGACCACCTTCAACGAGGTGAACATGGCCCCGGTGATGGACCTGCGCAAGAAGTTCCAGGACAGCTTCACCAAGGAACACGGCACGAAGCTGGGCTTCATGAGCTTCTTCGTGAAGGCCGCCGTGCACGCGCTCAAGAAGTTCCCGGTGCTGAACGCCTCGGTGGACGGCAACGACATCGTCTACCACGGCTACTTCGACATCGGCATCGCCGTGGGCTCGCCCCGGGGCCTGGTGGTGCCGATCCTGCGCAACGCCGACCAGATGAGCTTCGCCGACATCGAGAAGAAGATCGCCGAGTTCGGCAAGAAGGCCCAGGAAGGCAAGCTCGGCATCGAGGACATGACCGGCGGTACGTTCTCGATCTCGAACGGCGGCACCTTCGGCTCGATGCTGTCGACCCCCATCATCAACCCGCCCCAGTCGGCCATCCTGGGCGTGCACGCCACCAAGGACCGCGCCGTCGTGGAGAACGGCCAGATCGTGGTGCGCCCGATGAACTACCTGGCGATGTCGTACGACCACCGCATCATCGACGGCCGCGAAGCCGTGCTGGGCCTGGTGGCGATGAAGGAAGCGCTGGAAGACCCGGCCCGCCTCCTCTTCGACATTTGAAGCAGTGGCACAACCCCCTGAGTCGCTGCGCGCCTTCCCCCTTCTCTCGGATTGCTGCGCAATCCGGGAAGGGGGACACCGCCAGCGCGGCGGGGCGGCCCTTGCGCGGCGGTCGCTGGCCTGGGCCGCGCGCGCTCCAAGGGCTGGTGGCGGCATTTGACGCCACAGCCATTCAAACACCTGGACTGACCCACATGTGTGGCTGGCCCATCAGCCAGCCGGCAGTGGGTCTTTCTCCAACTGACACAGTGAGAACGACATGAGCAAACAATTCGACGTGATCGTCATCGGCGGCGGCCCCGGCGGCTACATCGCCGCCATCCGCGCCGCCCAGCTGGGCTTCAACGTGGCCTGCATCGACGAGTGGAAGAACGAGAAGGGCGGCCCGGCGCCCGGCGGCACCTGCACGAACGTGGGCTGCATCCCCTCCAAGGCGCTGCTGCAGTCTTCTGAGCATTACGAGCACGCCGTCAAGCATTTCGCCGAGCACGGCATCACCGCCACCGACGTGCAGATCGACGTGGCCAAGATGATCGGCCGCAAGGACGCGGTCGTGAAGCAGAACAACGACGGCATCCTGTACCTGTTCAAGAAGAACAAGGTCAGCTTCTTCCATGGCCGCGGCTCCTTCGTGAAGGCGGCCGATGGCGGCTACGAGATCCAGGTGGCCGGCGCCGCCCAGGAAACGCTGGTGGGCAAGCAGATCATCGTGGCCACGGGCTCCAACGCCCGCGCGCTGCCGGGCGTGCCGTTCGACGAAGAGAAGGTGCTCTCCAACGACGGCGCACTGCGCATCGGTGCCACGCCGAAGAAGCTGGGCCTGATCGGTGCCGGCGTGATCGGCCTGGAGATGGGCTCCGTGTGGCGCCGCGTGGGTGCCGACGTGACGGTGCTCGAAGGCCTGCCCACGTTCCTGGGCGCGGTGGACGAGCAGATCGCCAAGGAAGCCAAGAAGGCCTTCGACAAGCAGGGCCTGAAGATCGAGCTGGGCGTGAAGATCGGCGAAGTGAAGACCGGCGGCGACGGCGTGACCGTGGCCTACACCGATGCCAAGGGCGAAGCCCGCGAGCTGGCGGTGGACAAGCTGATCGTGTCGATCGGCCGCGTGCCCAACACCATCGGCCTGAACGCCGAAGCCGTGGGCCTGCAGCTCGACGAGCGCGGCGCGATCGTGGTGGATGCCGACTGCAAGACCAACCTGCCCGGCGTCTGGGCGGTGGGCGACGTGGTGCGCGGCCCGATGCTGGCGCACAAGGCCGAGGAAGAGGGCGTGGCGGTGGCCGAGCGCATCGCGGGCCAGCACGGCCACGTGAACTTCAACACGATTCCCTGGGTCATCTACACGCACCCCGAGATCGCATGGGTGGGCCGCACCGAGCAGCAGCTCAAGGCCGACGGCGTGCAGTACAAGGCAGGCACCTTCCCGTTCCTGGCGAACGGCCGCGCGCGCGCGCTGGGCGACACGACCGGCATGGTCAAGTTCCTGGCCGACGCCACGACGGACGAGATCCTGGGCGTGCACATCGTCGGCCCGATGGCCAGCGAGCTGATCTCCGAAGCCGTGGTGGCGATGGAGTTCAAGGCGAGCGCGGAAGACATCGCGCGCATCTGCCACGCGCACCCCTCGCTGTCCGAGGCCACCAAGGAAGCGGCCCTGGCCGTGGACAAGCGCACGCTCAACTTCTGATCGTGTCCTGAATGGGAGCGCGCTGCGCTCTCCCGGGCTGCCGGCGCACGCATCCGTGGGCCGGCAGCCGTCGTTTTTTCGTGTGGATGCGTGGATCGATGATTGCGTGGGAGAAACGTCCGTGAACGTGAAGCAGGCGTATGAGGCCGAGCTGGCTGCCAAGGGGTTCCGCAGCGACCCGGCGCAGTTGCGCGCCGTCGAGGCGCTGCAGCGCTGCGCGGACGACTGGGCCGCCTACAAGGAAAAGCGCTCCAACGCGCTCAAGAAGCTCATCCACCGCCCCGAGGTGCCGCGCGGCGTGTACATGTACGGCGGCGTGGGCCGCGGCAAGAGCTTCCTGATGGACTGCTTCTTCAACGCGGTGCCCATCCGCCGCAAGGTGCGGCTGCATTTCCACGAATTCATGCGCGAGGTGCACCGCGAACTGGCCGGCCTGCAGGGCACGGTGAACCCGCTGGACGTGCTCGGCGAGCGCATCGCCAAGCGCTACAAGCTCATCTGCTTCGACGAGTTCCACGTGGCCGACATCACCGACGCGATGATCCTGCACCGGCTGCTGGTATCGCTGTTCGACAACGGCGTGGGCTTCGTCACCACCTCGAACTTCAAGCCCGACGACCTGTACCCGGGCGGCCTGCACCGCGACCGCATCCTGCCGGCGATCGACCTGCTCAACCAGAAGCTGGAAGTGGTGAACGTCGACAACGGCACCGACTACCGGCGGCGCACGCTGGAGCAGGTGCGGCTCTACCACTGTCCGCTGGGCCCGCAGGCCGATGCGGAAATGGAGGCCGCGTTCGACCAGCTCGCCGAGACCCGCGACGAAGACCCGGTGCTGCACATCGAGGCGCGCGAGATCCTGGCGCGCCGCAAGGCCGGGGGCGTGGTCTGGTTCGACTTTTCCGTGCTCTGCGGCGGCCCGCGCTCGCAGAACGACTACCTCGAGATCGCCTCGCAGTTCCACACCGTGCTGCTGTCGAACGTGCCCTACATGCCGGTGGCGATGGCCTCGCCGGCACGGCGCTTCACGTGGCTGGTGGACGTGCTCTACGACCGGCGGGTCAAGCTGATCCTGTCGGCCGCGGTGCCGCCCGAGCAGCTCTACACCGAGGGGCCGCTCGCGCACGAGTTCCCCCGCACCGTGTCCCGCCTCAACGAGATGCAATCCAAGGAATTCCTGGCGCTCGAGCGCCGGGTGGTGGATACCGGGCTGACCTGAGGCCCCGCAGGCCGGCCACGCCGCCGG
>DHAE01000026.1:283-896 GCA_002397315.1 Comamonadaceae bacterium UBA4962 | reverse complement strand
GCCTGCCTGGCATCCACCGCCGCCCGTGCCGCTGAAGCCGAAGGCGGCGATGCGGCGGCCCGCGCCGCGTTCGAGCAGGCACAGGCAGCCCGGCAGGCCGAACACGCGCGCATCGGTCAGGAACGCAGGGCGCTGAACGAGCGCAAGGTGAAAGAAGAGGCCGTCTGCTATCAGCGCTTCTCGGTGGAAGACTGCCTGGCCCAGGTGCGTTCGCAGGCGCGCGATGCCGAGGCGGTGCTGCGCAAGCGCGAGGTCGTGCTGAACGATGCGGAGCGCCGCGAGAAAGCGGCCCTGCGCATGCAGTCGATCGAGCAGAAACAGGCCGAGCAGCGCCGCAAGATCGAGAGCGGCGAGCGCCCGGCGCCCATGCGCGCCGAATCGCGTTCGCAGTCCCGCTCGCAGGCGCGGCCGGCGTCCGGCGCACAGCCCTCTGCGGAGGAGCAGTTGCAGTCCCAGGCGCAGGAGCGTGCGCAGCGCGAGGAAGAGGCCCGCTCCCGCGCCGCTCAGCAGCGTGCGCGCGTGCAGTCGCACGAGGCCGCCCAGGCCGAACGCGCAGCCGCCCAGCCGGCCCGCTCGGCCGCGGCACGGGCCAGCTACGAGGCCAAGCAGCAGG
>DHAE01000026.1:0-237 GCA_002397315.1 Comamonadaceae bacterium UBA4962 | reverse complement strand
CTACGAGGCCAAGCAGCAGGCCGCACGCGAGCGCCGCGAGAAACGGGAGCGCGCCAATGCCGAGGCGGCGGCTTCCGGCCGCAAGCCGGCGGCGCCGCTGCCCCCGCCGCCGCCCGTGGGCGCTGCATCGGCCCCCTGAGGCCGCGGGCCCGGGGCCGTGGCGCGCGGCCGGCGCCGCGGTGCGCCTCAGGCCGCGCCCTGCACGGGCCGCGGCATCCCGGCGCGCGTGTCCTCGGC
>DHAE01000014.1:562-69603 GCA_002397315.1 Comamonadaceae bacterium UBA4962 | reverse complement strand
GGTCTGGGGGCGTTTTGCTTTTGGCTTTTCGTTTTGCTATGCCGCCGGTGCCCATGCCAAGCCCGTGACTGCGCAATGCAATACGTTTGAATATCTTCTCCCCACCTTTGATACGCATCCAGGGTCGGCATGTTGGGCGCGGTTCCTGTGAATCCCGTTCGATCTTCTTTTCTCGGAGATCGATACGCTGCGGGAACATCGCGGCAGTGCGCGGGGTGACAGGGATCGGGGGCGACTGCGGTACGATTGACGTGCGCGTCAACTCCAGGCCTTCGCCGGGGAGCGCTCCCCACTCCATCGCTTCCCACCATCCGCCCATGGCCGCCACCTACACCATCAGCGATCTCGCCAAGGAGTTCGATCTCACGACGCGCGCGATGCGCTTCTACGAGGACATGGGCCTGTTGCAGCCCGAACGAACGGGGCCCGGCGGTCGCACGCGCCTCTATTCGGCCCGGGACCGGACGCGCCTGCGATTGACGCTGCGCGCGAAAAGGCTGGGACTGTCCTTGGCCGATGCGAAGTCCATCATCGATCTCTACGACAGCCCGCGGGACACTGGCGTGCAGTTGCAGAAGTTCCTGGACGTGCTGGCGAGCCACCGCCAGCAGCTGGAAGAACAGATGGCCGACCTGCAGGCCAACCTCGACGAGATCCGCGAGCATGAAAAGGAAGCGCGTTCGCTGCTCGCCAAGTTGGAAAAAACCGGCAGAGGCCGGAATGCCGCATAATTGACGTTTACGTAAACGTCATAGTGCGCCGCAAGACGGCTGGGCACGGCCTGGAAGACCGCGTGGGCGGAGGACGGGCAAGTGCCGAGGCCGGGTGTCGGTCGCACGATCACCACTTCAGGAGACATCCATGAGCCTTTCCTCGCTGCCCGGCCTGAACTTCCAGTTGGGCGAAGACATCGATGCATTGCGTGACGCCGTGCGGGAGTTCGCCCAGGCGGAGATCGCACCCCGTGCAGGGGCCATCGACCGCGACGACCAGTTCCCGATGGACCTCTGGCGCAAGATGGGCGAGCTGGGGGTGCTGGGGATCACGGTGTCCGAAGCGTACGGCGGCGCGCAGATGGGCTATCTGGCGCACATGGTGGCGATGGAGGAAATCTCCCGGGCCAGCGCCTCGGTGGGCCTGTCGTACGGTGCGCACAGCAATCTGTGCGTGAACCAGATCCACCGCAACGGTTCGGAAGAACAGAAGCGCAAATACCTTCCCAAGCTGGTGTCCGGAGAGCACGTCGGGGCGCTGGCGATGAGCGAACCGGGTGCCGGCTCGGACGTCATCAGCATGAAGCTGCGCGCCGAGGACAAGGGCGGCTACTACTTGCTCAACGGCAACAAGATGTGGATCACCAACGGCCCGGACGCCGACACGCTGGTGGTCTATGCGAAGACGGAGCCCGAACTGGGCGCCCGCGGTGTCACGGCCTTCCTGATCGAGAAGGGCATGAAGGGTTTCAGCATTGCGCAGAAGCTCGACAAGCTGGGCATGCGCGGCAGCCACACCGGCGAGCTGGTGTTCGAGAACGTGGAGGTGCCTGCTTCCCACGTGCTCGGCCAGGTGAACGGGGGCGCCAAGGTGCTCATGAGCGGGCTGGATTACGAGCGCGCCGTGCTCACGGGCGGCCCGCTGGGAATCATGCAATCGGTGATGGACAACGTGGTGCCCTACATCCACGATCGCAGGCAGTTCGGGCAGAGCATCGGCGAGTTCCAGCTCATCCAGGGCAAGGTGGCCGACATGTACACGGTGCTGCAGGCGGGGCGTTCGTTCGCCTACACCGTGGCGAAGAACCTGGACATGCTGGGCACGGACCACGTGCGGCAGGTGCGCAAGGACTGCGCTTCGGTGATTCTCTGGTGCGCGGAGAAGGCCACCTGGATGGCGGGCGAGGGCGTGCAGATTTTCGGCGGCAACGGCTACATCAACGAGTATCCGCTCGGCCGGCTCTGGCGGGATGCGAAACTCTACGAAATCGGCGCGGGCACCAGCGAGATCCGGCGCATGCTGATCGGACGGGAGCTGTTCGCCGAGACCGCCTGACCCTTTCCCATGACAGATAGAAAGAAGCCTGACTGATGACCGCTCCCAGCATCGAAGAACTGTTCGTCCACAACCGGTCCTGGGCCGCGGCGATGGAACGGGAGCGCCCTGGCTTCTTCACCGACCTGCTGGCGCAGCAGAAGCCGCGCTACATGTGGGTGGGCTGTTCGGACAGCCGCGTGCCGGCCAACCAGATCACGGGCCTGGAGCCCGGCGAGGTGTTCGTGCACCGCAACGTGGCGAACGTGGTGGTGCCGACGGACCTGAACTGCCTCTCCACGATCCAGTATGCGGTGGACCAGCTGAAGGTGGAGCACCTGATGGTGGTGGGCCACTACGGCTGCGGCGGCGTGCGCGCGGCGCTGGAGGACATCCGTGTCGGGCTGGCCGACAACTGGATCCGCCACGTGAAGGACGTGCGGGACCGCCACAAGGCGCTGATCGCGGCGACGCCCGTGGAATGGCAACTGGACGTGCTGTGCGAGCTCAACGCGATCGAACAGGTGATGAACACGGCCCAGACGACCGTGATCGCCGACGCCTGGGCGCGGGGGCAGACGGTGACGCTGCACGGCTGGTGCTATGGCCTGAAGGATGGGCTGATCAACAACCTGAACATGACCGTGTCGGGCACGCAGAACCTGGACGCGGTCTACCAGCGCGCGGTGCAGGGCGTGGCGGACCGCCGGCGCGAGTAAACCGGAGCGAGCGACGTGTCGACGGAGCGGACCACCATGTTTCCACGGCGGCTGGATTCCCCCGCCGCCTATGGCATCGCGCAGGCGATGATGGACGGCTTCAACCGCCACTACCGGCTGTTCCGCGCGGAGTCGGCGCGCGCGAAGCACCGGTTCGAGACGTCGGACTGGGCGGGACAGCAGCGCGCGCAGCGCGAGCGCATCGAGTTCTACGACCTGCGCGTGAAGGAGTGCGTGCGGCGCCTCGAAAAGGAATTCGCCGCGGGCGAGCAGCCCATGGACGTGTGGCACCAGGTGAAGCTGCACTACATCGGCCTGCTGGTGGGGCACCACCAGCCCGAGCTGGCGGAGACGTTCTTCAATTCGGTCACGACCAAGATCCTGCACCGCACGCACTTCCACAACGATTTCATCTTCGTGTGGCCCGCGATCAGCACGGAGTACCTGGAGAACGAGGAGCCCGGCGCGCGCCCCACCTATCGCGCCTACTATCCAGCGCCCGATACGCTGCACGAGACCCTGGTGCGGGTGGTGGACAACTTCCAGCTCCAGGGCGAATTCGAAGACCTGGCGCGGGATGCCGCGCGCGTGGCGGAGGTGATGCTGCCGCGGCTCGGCCAGGCGAAATGGCGCGCCAATTTCCAGCTCCAGGTGCTTTCCAGCCTGTTCTACCGGAACAAGGGCGCTTACGTGGTGGGGAAGGTGATCAACGGCTTCCAGGAGATCGCGTTCGCGCTGCCCATCCTGCACGGCGCGGGCGGCCGCTACCGGATCGACGCGGCGCTGTTCGGCGAGGACGACCTGCAGATGCTGTTCAGCTTCGCGCGGGCGTACTTCATGGTGGACATGGAGATTCCGAGCGCTTACGTGCAGTTCCTGCGCAGCCTGATGCCGCGCAAGCCGCGCGCGGAGCTCTACAACGCGCTGGGCCTGGCCAAGCAGGGCAAGACGCTGTTCTACCGCGACTTTCTGCACCACCTGCGCTATTCGAGCGACCGCTTCCGCATCGCGCCCGGCATCAAGGGCATGGTGATGCTGGTGTTCGACCTGCCGTCGTTCCCGTTCGTGTTCAAGCTCATCAAGGACTACTACCCGCCGCAGAAGGAGACGACCCGCGAGCAGATCAAGGGCAAGTACCTGCTGGTGAAGCAGCACGACCGGGTGGGCCGCATGGCGGATACGCTGGAGTACAGCGAGGTGGCGTTTCCGCGCGAGCGCTTCGAGGACGATCTGATCGCGGAGATCGAGAAGTTCGCGCCGAGCCAGCTGGAGATCAGCGACCGGGACGGCGACGGGCAGATCGAGGTGATCCTGAAGCACGTGTACATCGAGCGGCGGATGATCCCGCTCAACATCTACCTGCAGGAGGCCTTCGACGCCGGGCCGGGCGATGAGCGTGCGCAGCGGCAGATGGAGCGCAGCGTGGTGGAGTACGGCAACGCGATCAAGGACCTGGTGGCGGCGAACATCTTCCCCGGCGACATGCTGTGGAAGAACTTCGGCGTGACGCGCAACGGCAAGGTGGTCTTCTACGACTACGACGAGATCGAATACCTCACCGACTGCAACTTCCGGCGGGTGCCGGCGCCGCGCAACGAGGAAGACGAGGTGTCGGGCGAGGTGTGGTGGGCGGTGGGGCCGCGGGATGTGTTCCCCGAGACCTTCGGGCCGTTCCTGCTCGGCAACGATGCCGTGCGGGAGGTGTTCATGCGGCACCACGCCGATCTGCTGGATGCGGCGTTCTGGCAGTCGCACAAGGAGCGCATCCAGGCGGGGCACATGTACGACGTGTTCCCCTACGACGCGGACAGGCGGTTCCCCGAGAGCGGCGCGGGGCCTTCCTCCGGACCCCCTTCGGCTTGAATTCTCGGCCGCACGGGCCGGGCGCGTGATCGTGCCGGGCCTTCCTTCCCCTTCTTTTTCACCCAAACGTTCCAAGGAGACCACCCCATGCAACAAGACCCCATCGTGATCATCGGTGCCGCGCGCACGCCCATGGGCGCCTTCCAGGGCGATTTTTCCGGCCTGGCCGCGCACGACCTGGGCGGCGTCGCGATCCGCGCGGCGGTGGAGCGGGCGGGCATCGCGCCGGAGCTGGTGGAGGAGGTGCTGTTCGGCAACTGCCTGATGGCCGGCCAGGGGCAGGCGCCGGCGCGCCAGGCGGGTTTCAAGGGCGGGCTGCCGAAGAGCGCGGGCGCGGTCACGCTGAGCAAGATGTGCGGCTCCGGCATGAAGGCCGCGATGTTCGCGCACGACATGCTGCTCGCGGGCACGCACGAGGTGATCGTGGCCGGCGGGATGGAGAGCATGACCAACGCGCCCTACCTGCTGCAGAAGGGCCGCGGCGGCTACCGCCTCGGCCATGACCGCATCTTCGACCACATGATGCTCGACGGGCTGGAGGACGCCTACGAGGCCGGCCGCTCGATGGGTACGTTCGGCGAGGACTGCGCCGCGAAGTACGGCTTCACGCGCGAGCAGCAGGACGCCTTCGCCGTGGCGAGCGTGCAGCGCGCCAAGGCCGCGACCGAGTCGGGTGCCTTCGCCGCGGAGATCGCGCCGGTGACCGTGAAGACGCGCGCCGGCGAGACGGTGGTGTCGGCCGACGAGGGCCCGGGCAAGGTGCGGCTGGACAAGATTCCCACGCTCAAGCCGGCGTTCAAGAAGGAGGGCGGCACCATCACGGCGGCGTCGAGTTCGAGCATCAACGACGGCGCGGCGGCACTGGTGATGGTGCGCGAATCGACCGCCCGGCGCCTGGGCGCCCAGCCGATCGCGCGCGTGGTCAGCCATGCGATGCATGCGCAGGAGCCGAACTGGTTCACGACGGCGCCCGTCGGGGCCACGCGCAAGGCCCTGGACAAGGCGGGCTGGAGCGTGCAGGACGTGGACCTGTGGGAAGTGAACGAAGCCTTCGCGGTGGTGCCCATGGCGCTCATGAAGGAGCTGGATGTGTCGCACGACATCGTAAACGTGAACGGCGGCGCCTGCGCGCTGGGCCATCCCATCGGGGCGAGCGGCGCGCGCATTCTCGTGACGCTGATCCATGCGCTCCAGGCGCGCGGCAAGCGGCGCGGGCTGGCCACGCTGTGCATCGGCGGGGGCGAGGGCACGGCGATGGCGATCGAGCTCGCATGAGCGGGCCGACGGTACAGGCGCGTGCCATGGCGCACCCCGTGCTCGTCATCGGTGCTTCCCGGGGGATCGGCCTGGAGTTCGTGCGGCAGTACCGCGCCTCGGGGTGCCGCGTGATCGCGACGGCGCGGGACGAGGCAGGGTGCGCGCGCCTGCGCGAGCTGGGTGCCGAGACGCTGACGGTGGACGTGGCCCAGCCGGCCAGCGTGAGCGGGCTGGCATGGCAGCTCGACGGCGAGAAGATCGGCCTGGCGCTCTACGTGGCGGGCGTGATCCGCAGGCCGAACGCGCTCGCCCCGCCCACCAGGGAGGATTTCGACGCGGTCATGCACACCAACGCGCTGGGCGCCATGCAGACCCTGCCGCAGGTGGCCCCGCTCGTGGCGGACGCGGGCGGGGTGTTCGCCTTCCTGTCGTCGACGATGTCGCTCATCGGCAGCGTGCCGGACAGCCGCTGCTGGCTGTACCGCACCAGCAAGGCGGCGCTCAACATGGCCGTGGCCGCCGCGCAGCACGATTACCCGGGCGCGACCCTGATCACGCTCGACCCGGGCTGGGTGCGCACGGACATGGGCGGAGAGGACGGGGCGCTGGCGGTGCACGACAGCGTGCGGAACATGTGTTCGGTGCTGGAGGGCGTGACGCCCGCGGACGGAGGGCGGCTGCTGCACCAGGACGGGCGCAGGGCCACGCACTGGTAGCCGGCAGCACCGCCGTCCGCCACTGGAACGATCAACAACGGAGACAAGAACATGCTGCTCACCCAAGACCAGGAAATGATCCGCGACGCGGTGCGCGATTTCGCCCAGCGCGAGCTGTGGCCGCATGCCGCCCGCTGGGACCGGGAGCACCACTTCCCGCGCGAGGCGCACCAGGGGCTGGCGGCGCTGGGCGCCTACGGCATCTGCGTGCCGGAGGAGTACGGCGGCGCGGGGCTGGACTATCTCTCGCTGGCGGTGGTGCTGGAGGAGATCGCGGCGGGCGATGGCGGCACCAGCACGGCCATCAGCGTGACGAACTGCCCGGTGAACGCGATCCTGATGCGCCATGGCAGCGAGGCACAGAAGCGGCGCTGGCTGGCGCCGCTCGCGCGCGGGGAGATGCTGGGTGCGTTCTGCCTCACCGAACCGCATGTGGGATCGGATGCCTCGGCACTGCGCACCACGGCGACGCGCGATGGCGACGGCTACGTGATCGACGGCGTGAAGCAGTTCATCACGAGCGGCAAGAACGGGCAGGTGGCGATCGTGATCGCGGTGACCGACCGGGCGGCGGGCAAGCGCGGCATGAGTGCGTTCCTGGTGCCGACCGACGCACCGGGCTACGTGGTCGCGCGGCTGGAGGACAAGCTCGGGCAGCACAGCAGCGACACGGCGCAGATCACCTTCGACCAGTGCCGCGTTCCGGCGGAGAACCTCATCGGCGCGGAGGGCGAGGGCTACAAGATCGCGCTCGGAGCGCTCGAAGGCGGGCGCATCGGCATCGCGGCGCAGAGCGTGGGCATGGCGCGCAGCGCGTTCGACGTGGCCCTGCAGTATGCGAAGGAGCGCGAGAGCTTCGGCCAGCCGATCTTCCAGCACCAGGCGGTGGGCTTCCGGCTGGCGGACTGCGCCACGCAGATCGAGGCCGCGCGCCAGCTCATCTGGCATGCCGCGGCGCTGCGCGATGCGGGGCGGCCCTGTCTGAAGGAAGCGGCCATGGCCAAACTGTTCGCGAGCGAGATGGCCGAGCGCGTGTGCAGCGCGGCGATCCAGACGCTGGGCGGCTATGGCGTGGTGAACGACTTCCCCGTGGAGCGCATCTACCGCGACGTGCGCGTGTGCCAGATCTACGAGGGCACGAGCGACGTGCAGAAGATTTTGATCACGCGCGCACTGGCCTGAGGCGGTTCACGCCGCCGCCGCTGCAGGTGCCGGTGCGGCGGCGGGCGGATGGCCGCATCCCGTTCAGGCGGTCGGCACGTCCAGCGGCCCGGGGCCCTGCTGGCGCGGCGCGCCGGTGCCCAGGAAGATTCGCACCGGTGCGGTGCTGCCCAGTACGGTGATGGCCTGGCCACGCACACGCAGGCCCGTGCCTTCGGGAAGCCCCACCACCGGAGTCTCGGGGTTGAGGATGCCGAATTCACGCAGCCGTTCCTCGCGCGTTTCGCCGCGGTGGCCGGGTGGATGCGCGTCCGTGTAGTGGGCGTTGATCTGGAACGGCACGAGGCCCATGGCGTCGAAGCCGCCCGGGTCGGTGATCGGCATGTCGTTGGTGGTGCGGAGGGTGGGGCACGCCACGTTGGAGCCGGCGCTCCAGCCCAGGTACGAGGCCTCGCCCGAGCGCACGCGTTCCGCGATCGCCGCCAGCAGCCCGAGCCGCCGCAGGTGGCCGAGCAGTGCGAAGGTGTTGCCGCCGCCCACCACGATGTAGCGCGCTTGGGCCGCGGCCGCCACCGGGTCCGCGGCCTGGTGGGCGGAACGCACGGCGAGGCCGAGCGGGGCGAGGGCCTGCGCGACCTGTTCGGCATAGGCATCCCAGCCGCGCGAGACACCCGCGAACGGCATGAACAGTGCGTCGCCCGGCGTGCCCTGGGCGGCGGACCAGTCGTCGATCCAGTCGCGGGCATGGGCCAAGTAGCCGGCATCGCTGCTGGAGTTGCTGAGGAGCAGGAGGTTCATGGCGGAAAACGGTACGAAGTGAAAAGAAGGCGGGCGTGCTGCGCGCAGCGTGGAAGTATCGCGTGCGCCCCGGGCGGGCTGCGGGGAGCGGGGTGGAAAAGGCCGAAAGGCCGGGGGCGTGCGGCTGCCGTCAGCGGTCGGCGGTGCTTCCGCCACCCGCGCTGTCGCGATCACGCAGCACCACGGTGATCTGGCCGTTGGTCTCGATCGTCGCGCGCTCCACTTCATGCAGGTGCAGGCAACCGCCCGCGCGCAGGGCGGCGGCGAGGTCCTCGGTGGAGAGCAGTTCGCGCTGCATCAGGAGCCGGTCCACCTGGCCGTCCTGCACCAGGGTCTGCGGGCGGCCGTCCACCAGTTGCTCCAGTCGCGGGAAGCGGAACGTGAGCCGGGCGAGCACCGTGTGGCAGGCGATGAGGGTGGCTGCGGAGATGAGACCGCCGATGAGGGAGTTGTCGCCGGCGTTCATCGAGTTCTGTACCGCGTTCGACAGGATCAGCAGCAGCACGAGATCGAACGGAGCGAACTGGCCCGTCTGGCGCTTGCCCGTCAGGCGCAGGAACACCAGCAGGAACGCATACACCACCACGCCGCGCAGGATGAATTCCCACCAGGGCACGCTCAGGGTCCACATCGTCGATCTCCGGGAAAAGAAAGGCGCACGGCACTGCGCCGCGACGGCTGCGAGTGTGCCACCTGCCGAGCATCTGCAAGAATGCAGGCCCGCTCCGATGCCGACGACGATGGCCGTGCCCGATCCTTCCTCTTCCCGCTCGCCCGCCTGCCCCTGCGGGCGGCTGTCGGACAAGCGCGCTCCGCTGCCGTATGCCGCATGCTGCGGGCGCTACATCGACGATGGGGGCGCCTTGCCCGCGCCCGATGCCGAGAGCCTGATGCGATCGCGCTACACCGCCTTCGTGCGCTGCGATGCGGATTACCTGCGCGCCACGTGGGCCGAAGCGCATCGGCCCGCGTCGATCGCCTTCGAGCCCGGTGTGCGCTGGCTCGGCCTGGAGGTGCGTGCGCATCGCCGCCTGGACGCGGACCGCGCCGAGGTGGAGTTCGTGGCCCGCCAGCGCGATGCCGGCGGACGTGCGCACCGCCTGCACGAGCGCAGCCGTTTCGTGCGCGAGGACGGGCGCTGGGTGTACGTGGACGGCGAGTTCCCGCGCGGCTGAGAGCGCACGCCATCCCCGTCTCTCCGGCCCTCCATGCCTGCTTCCGACAGCCGCTATCCCGACGCGTGGCGCCCCGTGCCCGCGGACGACGCGCAGTCGTCCGGCGACGGACTCGATCTGGCGGTGCGCCGCCGGTTGCTGGATTCGCTCGCGTCGCGCGGCGGTACCTCGGAGATTCCCGCGCTGGTGATTCCCGGCGTGCTGACCTGGCTGTATGCGCGCAACGGGGCATCGGCCACGCAGATGCTGGTGTGGTGGGGATGCTTTCTCGCCTTCATTGGCCTGCTGCTGTACTTGCTGCGGCGTTTCCGCCGCGACGCGGCCTTGCCCGACGACGTGGTGGTGCCGCGCTGGGAGCGGACGTTCCAGGCGATGGCGGCGGGAGACGGCGCGTTCTGGGCCGTGCCCATCCTGCTCACGCACGGCGCGCCGCTGGAGTTCCGGCTGCTGGCGTATCTCGTCATCTGTGCGGTGCTGGCGGTGGGCACCACGTTCCTTGCGCCGCATCCCCGGGTGTTCTATCCGTTCTTCGGGGCGATCTACGGACCCACGCTGCTGGCCGCGGCCTGGTATTTCCCGGACCGATGGCAGGCCATGCTGCCATTGACGGTGCTTTATGGCGGCGTGGTGCTGCGGCACGCCTGGGGCTCGCGGCGCTTCGTCGTGCAGCAGGTGGAGATGGAGCGCCAGCGGCTGGAGATGGCGGAGCGCTACCGGATGGCCAAGGAGGAGGCCGAGCGTGCGCTGCAGGAGAAGAACCGGTTCCTCTCCACGGCCAGCCACGATCTGCGGCAGCCGCTGCACGCGATGGGGCTGCTCGTGGAGACGGCGCAGCAGCGCAACGGCGATGCGCGGCTGGCGCCGGTGCTGGAGGGCATCCAGGACTGTGCCCGCTCGCTGACCTTTCTGTTCAACGCCCTGCTGGATCTTTCGCGGCTGGAGTCGGGCACCTATGCGGTCACGCTGGAGGACGTGCCGCTGGCCGAGGTGTTCGGCGACGTGGGCACGGTGTTCGGTCCGGACGCGCGGCACCGGGGCCTGCGGCTGACAATTTTTCTGCCCCGCCGCCGCGCCGCCATCGTTCGTGCCGACGCGACCCTGTTGCGGCAGATGGTGTTCAACCTCGTGCAGAACGCGCTGCGCTACACGCGTACCGGAGGCGTGCTGATCGGCGCGCGGGCCTGGCGAGGTGGCTGGCGCATCGAGGTCCGGGACACCGGGGCGGGCGTGCCGCGGGAAGACCGGCACCGCATCTATGCACCCTTCTACCGGGGCGAGGCGCGGTGGACGCAGGAGGTGTCCGGGCACGGGCTCGGGCTCTCGGTGGTGGCGCGCTCGGCGCGGCTGATCGGCGCGGACTACGGGTTCGATTCCACGCCGGGACGGGGATCGTGCTTCTGGCTTTCGCTGGATGCTGCGGGAACGGGCGCCGGTGCGCCGGGCGCGCACAGAGAGCTGGCCGTGATCCCGCGCGCGCCCTGGCAGCAGCGGCTGGCGTCGCTCTCCGGCCGGTGCCTCGTGGTCGAGGACGACCCGCAGGTGGCCCGAGCCCTGTCGGAGCTGCTGCAGTCCTGGGGACTTCAGGTGCGGCTGGCGGAGACGGGAGAGGCGGCCCAGGCCCAGGTCACGGCGAACTGGACGCCGGACGTGGTGCTGTGCGACCAGCGCCTGGGAGGCGGCGAGAGCGGATTCGCGGTGCTGGTGCATCTGCTGGAGCGTTGCCCGGCGGCGAATGGCGCGCTCGTCAGCGGGGAACATGGTTCTGCGGCCCTGGCGCAGGCGGAGGAAGACGGCTATCTCGTGTTCGCCAAGCCGCTGGAACCCGAAGCGCTGCATGCCGTGCTGGCGCGTTGGCTCACAGGGCGTGCCTGACGGGGCCGTGCAGGGGCGGATGCGCCCGTGCAGCCCGGCGACTCGGCCGGCTCAGCCGGCCTCGATCCGCACGCCGCGGAGTTTGGCGATCGCCTCCACGCGGTTGCGGGCGCCGAGTTTCTGCAGGATGGCGGTGATGTGCTCCTTCACCGTATGTTCCGAAACGTGCAGCGCACTCGCGATGGGTTTGTTCGGGTGCCCCTCCAGCACCATCGCGAGGATCTGGCCCTGCCGCGGCGTGAGGCCGAGGTCGGCCGGGCTCAGGTGCACCTCGCGCGCGAGCGCGGCCGCGCCGGAGGCCAGCGGGCCCGCGGCATCGGGCGCATCGGGGCCGAACCACAGTGCGCCGCCGAGCACGGCCGTCACGGCGGCGGCGAAGGTGTCCGGTGTTTCCTGCTTGTGGACGAAACCGTGGGCGCCGCTCTTGCGGGCCTTGAGGGCGATGGCGGGGTGGTGGTCGCCGCTCACGATGAGGATGCGCGCCTGCGGCGCCATGGCGAGCAGGTTGTGGACGAAGGGTGCCGTGGCCCCGTCGGCGAGCCAGAAATCGACCAGGGCCACCGCGGGCGGGCCATGCCGTGCCACCAGGCGCAGGGCTTCCGCCATGCCGATGGCGTGGTGCGCTGTGCCAAGTCCCGGATGCAGCCGGAGGAATTCGGCCATGCCCTGCGCGACCAGCGGATGGTCGTCGACCACGAGGCCGTAGGGGGCGGCAGACGGCGGAGGGGAACCAATGGTGAAGGGCACGGACACTTTCGTCGGGAAGAAGGGGCCGGGTTGCCCGCCCACGCACCTCGGCACCGATGGCGCGTGAAGGAGCGCATCGCGCCGTAGGCCGTATACGTCCGACGGACGGCGAACGGGGGCATCGGTATCGGCCGGCGGCATGCGGGCCGGTCTGGCAGCAGCTCGGCAATACGGTAAGCGTACGCGACTTGTGCCGCGGTCGCGGTAACAAAATACCCACCGTGGTGGGGTGGGGGCTGCCGTGGCACGCGGGGACAATGCACCGATCCCCCGGGGCGGGGGCCGTTGTTTCGGCAGGCCGTGCCGGGTGCCCCGGCGTCCGGGCCACGCGCGGCCTCGCCGGCCTGCAGGGCGGGCATCCCGCATGCGGTAGATTCGAGCGTGCTTTCGCGGCGTTCCCCCGGACGCCGCTCTTTTTTTGCCGCTGCGCCTGCCCTTCGTCCACGATCGTCCCTCCATGCCTTCCATTGCCCTGCCCGCCACCACAGACACGCCCGCCGTGGCGCTGCCTTCTTTCGATGCCGTGCTGTTCGACTGCGACGGCGTGCTGGTGGACAGCGAGCCCATCACGCACCGCGTGCTGCGCGCCATGCTGGAGGCCTCGGGCTGGAAGCTCACGCTGGAGGAATGCATGCGCATCTTCATCGGCAAGGCCGTGCGCAGCGAGGCGGCGCGCATCGAGGCGCACACGGGTGCACCGCTCACGGATGC
Organism: Comamonadaceae bacterium UBA4962; assembly: GCA_002397315.1. Taxonomy (GTDB): domain Bacteria; phylum Pseudomonadota; class Gammaproteobacteria; order Burkholderiales; family Burkholderiaceae_C; genus Paracidovorax. The sequence continues at coordinate 56,556 of DHAE01000014.1, read as the reverse complement.
CTGGATGGCGGAGTTCTACGAGCGCCGCAACGCCGCGCTGGCCGCGGAGCTGGAGCCGATCGCCGGCGCGCTGCAGGCCGTGGAGGCCGCGCACCGGCGCATGGCGGGGCGCATCGCCTGCGCCTCGGGCGCCGACCGGTACAAGGTGGAACTGCAGCTGGCCAAGGCCGGCCTGATGCCGTATTTCGAAGGCCGCGTCTTCAGCGGGCACGAGATGCCGCGCACCAAGCCCGCGCCGGACGTCTACCTCGCCGCCGCCGCGGCGCTCGGCGTGCCGCCCGGGCAGTGCCTGGTGGTGGAAGACACGGTGACGGGCGTGACCGCGGGCGTGGCCGCGGGGGCCACGGTGGTGGGCTACAGCCCCATGGCCTGGGGGCACGATCCCGCCGAGGCGCTGCGCGCGGCCGGGGCCGCGGTCGTGATCGGTGCGATGGGCGAGTTGCCGGCGCTGCTCGGCGCGGCCTGAGCGGCGATCACACCGCGGCGCGCTGGCGCTGCCGGTAGGCGGCGGGCGAGAGGCCCGTCCATTGCCGGAATGCGCGCATGAAGCTTTTTTCGCTGGCGAAGCCTGCGGCCTGCGCCACGGCCTTGATGGGGCGGTCGGTGCGCTGCAGCAGATCCCGGGCGCGCTGCTGGCGCGCTTCGTCCTTGAGCGCCTGCAGCGAGGCGCCTTCTTCGCGGAGCTGCCGGTGCAGCGTGCGGGGGGACACGTGCAGTTGCGCCGCGAGCGTCTCGGCGCTGTGGGAAAGCTCGGGCGCATGGGCCAGGGCCTGGCGCACGCGCTGCACCAGCAGGCGGTCGCGCCGGTACTGGCGTACGGTGAGCAGCAGGGCCCGCTGCAGCATCTGGTTCAGCGCCGCTTCGTCGCGCTGCAGCGGCAGGTCCAGGTAGCGGGCGTCGAATCGCAGCACGGCCTGCGGCGCGTCGAATCGCGGGGGCACGCCGAAGAGCAGTGGATAGACCTCGGCGTGGGGCGGCGCCGCGAACGGGAAGGCGGCATCCAGCAGCGGCAGCCGCGAGTCGATGAACCAGCAGGCGAGGCCGAGCGCGTTGCGCAGCACGGAGACGGTGCAGAACTCGCGCAGCAGGCCCAGGTCGCGGTGCTCGGCGAACGCGAGCGTGGCGGTGTGGCCGTCCGTGTCCAGGTGCAGGCCGATGTCGTCCGCGAGCAGCGCATGGTGCCGGCACCAGCGCCGCAGCGCGAGGCCCAGCGTGGGGGCGCTGATCGACGCGCGCGCCAGCATGCCGTAGCTGCCCCAGGGCAGGCGGCGGGTGAACCAGCCCAGGGCCTCGTCGTCGAGTTCGCGCATCGCGGCCGCGGACAGGGCTTCCATCTGCAGGGCCGTGATGCGCGCCCGGAGGCTCTGCACGCTCTCTGGCGGGATTTGTGCCGCGGCCAGGGCCTGGGCGGGGTTCATGCCGCGCTGCGCATACGCCTGCAGGATGGCCTGGACGAAGGCCATGGGCGTGGCGGCCACGGGGCCCGGGGCCGGTGGCGGGGTGGCGTCGGCGGGAAAGATCGGCAGGCGCGGCATGCGGCGAGTGTGAAGGCGTGTGGCACGATTTGCAACCTGCGTGACCCGATCCGTGGCCTCTGTCAACGCATGGCGGCGTATGCTGTGGCCATCGACCGGCACGCCCGCCGCCCCAGGGTGGCCGCTGCGCGTCCGCCAGAGACTGCCTGCCCCAAGGAGACAAACACCGTGACACAGCCGTCCGACCCGTCCCAGATGCCGTCCGCCGTCAGCCATGCGAAGGGCGCCACCGACGTGCCCCTCATCGAGCAGACCCTGGGCGCCTTCTTCGCGGACATGGCCGCGCGCCAGCCCGGGCGGGAGGCCCTCGTGAGCCGTCACCAGGGGCTGCGCTACACCTATGCCGAACTGCATGCGGCGTCGCGCCGCCTCGCCAGCGCGCTGCTGGGCCTGGGCCTGCAGAAGGGCGACCGGGTCGGCATCTGGTCGCACAACAATGCCGAGTGGGTGCTGATGCAGTTCGCCACCGCGGAGGTGGGCCTGGTCCTCGTCAACATCAACCCGGCCTACCGCACGGCCGAGGTGGAGTACGCGCTCAACAAGGTGGGCTGCAAGGCGCTGGTGGCCATGTCGCGCTTCAAGACCAGCGACTACCTGGGCATGCTGCGCGAACTGGCGCCCGAGTGGGCCTCGCAGCCACCGGGCCGGCTGGCCGCGCGCCGCCTGCCGCACCTGCGCACCGTGGTGTGGATCGATGCACCGGGCCAGGAGGGCACCGAGGAGCCGGGGATGCTGCGCTTCTCGGAGCTGATCGCGCGGGGCGACGAACAGGACGCGCGCATCGACGCCGTGGCCGCCACGCTGGATGCCAACGAGCCGATCAACATCCAGTTCACGAGCGGCACGACGGGCTTCCCGAAGGGCGCGACGCTCACGCACCGCAACATCCTCAACAACGGCTTCTTCATCGGCGAGTGCATGCGGCTCACGCCGGAAGACCGGCTCTGCATTCCCGTGCCGCTCTACCACTGCTTCGGCATGGTGCTCGGCAACCTCGCCTGCGTGACGCACGGCAGCACCATCGTCTACCCGAGCGACGGCTTCGATCCGCTGGCCGTGCTGGAAGCGGTGCAGGCGGAGCAGTGCACGGGCCTGCACGGCGTGCCGACCATGTTCATCGCCGAGCTGCAGCATCCGCGCTTCGCCGAGTTCGATCTCTCCACGCTGCGCACCGGGATCATGGCGGGCTCGCCCTGCCCGATCGAGGTGATGAAGCGCGTGGTGAGCGACATGCACCTGGAGCAGATCACCATCGCCTACGGCATGACCGAAACCAGCCCCGTGAGCTGCCAGAGCAGCACGGACACGCCGCTGGACAAGCGCGTGTCCACCGTGGGTCAGGTGCAGCCGCATCTGGAGGTGAAGGTGATCGATCCGGAATCCGGCGAGCCCGTGCCGCGCGGCCGCTCGGGCGAGCTCTGCACGCGCGGCTATTCGGTGATGCACGGTTACTGGGGCGATCCGGAGAAGACGCGCGAGGCGATCGACGCCGAGGGCTGGATGCACACGGGCGACCTCGCCACGATGGATGCCGAGGGCTACGTGAACATCGTCGGCCGCATCAAGGACATGGTGATCCGCGGCGGCGAGAACATCTACCCGCGCGAGATCGAGGAGTTCCTCTACCGCCACCCGCAGGTGCAGGACGTGCAGGTGGTGGGCGTGCCCGACGAGAAGTACGGCGAGGAGCTGTGCGCGTGGATCGTCGCCAAGCCCGGCGAGCAGCCGACCGAGGACGGCATCCGCGCGTTCTGCCAGGGCCAGATCGCGCACTACAAGGTGCCGCGCTACATCCGCTTCGTCGCCGAGTTCCCGATGACGGTGACCGGCAAGATCCAGAAATTCAAGATCCGCGACGCGATGAAAGAGCAGCTGGGCCTGGCCGAGCGCGCCACCGCCTGAGCCGCACGCGGACCTCCACAGAGAACCTTTTTCCCGTTCCACCATGATCCTCGAATCCCGCCTCAACCCCCGCTCGGCCGACTTCCAGGCCAACGCCGCCGCGATGCGCACGATCGTGCAGGACCTGCGCGAGCGCGCAGCCCAGGTGGCCCAGGGCGGCAGCGACGCCGCGCGGGCCAAGCACGTGGCGCGCGGCAAGCTGCTGCCGAGGGACCGCGTGCGCGAACTGCTCGATCCCGGCTCGCCCTTCCTGGAGATCGCGCCGCTGGCCGCGCTCGGCATGTACGGCGACGAGGCGCCCGGCGCGGGCCTGATCGCCGGCATCGGCCGCGTGAGCGGCGTGGACTGCATGGTGGTGTGCAACGATGCCACGGTGAAGGGCGGCACCTACTACCCGATGACGGTGAAGAAGCACCTGCGCGCGCAGGAGATCGCGCAGCAAAACCGCCTGCCGTGCATCTACCTCGTGGATTCGGGCGGCGCCAACCTGCCGAACCAGGACGAGGTGTTCCCCGACCGCGACCACTTCGGCCGCATCTTCTACAACCAGGCGCAGATGAGCGCGCAGGGCATCGGGCAGATCGCGGTGGTGATGGGCAGCTGCACGGCCGGCGGCGCCTACGTGCCGGCGATGAGCGACGAATCCATCATCGTGAAGGACCAGGGCACGATCTTCCTGGGCGGCCCGCCGCTCGTGAAGGCCGCCACCGGCGAGGTGGTGACGGCCGAGGACCTGGGCGGCGGCGACGTGCACACACGGCTCTCCGGCGTGGCCGACCACCTGGCCCAGAACGACCTGCATGCGCTGCAGCTCGCCCGCAACGCGGTGCGCAACCTGAACCGCGAGCGGCCCGCCCCCGTGGCTGACGGTGGTGCCGCGCCGCAAGCGCCGCTGTTCGGCGCCGAGGAGCTGTACGGCGTGATTCCCGTGGACACGCGCAAGCCCTTCGACGTGCGCGAGATCATCGCGCGCATCGTGGACGGCAGCGAGTTCGACGAGTTCAAGGCGCGCTACGGCACGACGCTGGTCACGGGCTTCGCGCGCATCGAGGGCATGCCCGTGGGCATCATCGCGAACAACGGCATCCTGTTCTCCGAATCGGCGCTGAAGGGCGCGCACTTCATCGAACTGTGCTGCCAGCGCAAGATCCCGCTGGTGTTCCTGCAGAACATCACCGGCTTCATGGTGGGCCGCAAGTACGAAAACGAGGGCATCGCGCGCAACGGCGCCAAGATGGTGACGGCGGTGGCCACGGCGGCCGTGCCGAAGTTCACGATCGTCATCGGCGGCTCGTTCGGCGCCGGCAACTACGGCATGTGCGGCCGCGCCTATTCGCCGCGCTTCCTCTGGATGTGGCCGAACGCGCGCATCTCCGTCATGGGCGGCGAGCAGGCCGCGAGCGTACTCGCCACCGTGCGCCGCGACGGCATCGAGGCCAAGGGCGGCGCCTGGAGCGCGGAAGAGGAAGAAGCCTTCAAGGCACCGATCCGCCGCCAGTACGAGGAACAGGGCCATCCCTACTACGCCACCGCGCGGCTCTGGGACGACGGCGTGATCGATCCCGCCGACACGCGCCGCGTGCTCGCGCTGGGTCTGGCCGCCGCGCGCAACGCGCCGGTGGAGGACACGAAGTTCGGCGTTTTCCGCATGTGAGTGCCGGCGCTGGCGCCTATCTTTGAACACGAGGAGGATCCATCCATGACCACCCCCGACTACCAGCATCTGCACGTGGGCCAGGCCGGCACGGTCGCGCGCGTCACGCTCGCGCGCCCGCAGGTGCGCAACGCGTTCAGCGACGAGGTGATCGCCGAGCTGACGCGTGCGTTCGACACGCTGGGCCGGCAGGACGGCGTGCGCGCCATCGTGCTCGCGGCCGAAGGGACGGCGTTCTGCGCGGGCGCGGACCTGAACTGGATGCGCCGCATGGCCGACTACTCGCGCGCGGAGAACGTGCAGGACGCGGGGCTGCTGGCGGCCATGCTGCGCACCATCAACGAATGCCCCAAGCCCACCATCGCGCGCATCCAGGGCGACGTGTATGCGGGCGGCGTGGGCCTGGTGGCCGCGTGCGACGTGGCCGTGGCCGTCGATACGGCCGCCTTCTGCCTGAGCGAGGTGCGCCTGGGACTGATCCCGGCCACGATCGGCCCCTACGTGGTGCAGGCCATGGGCGAGCGCGCGGCGCGGCGCTATTTCGTCACGGGCGAGCGCTTCGGCGCGCTGGAGGCGCTGCGCATCGGGCTGGTGCACGAGGTGGTGGATTTCGAACTGCTGGACGAACGCCTCGACGCGGTGCTGCAGGCGCTGGCGGCGGCCGGCCCGCAGGCCGTGGCCGCGGGCAAGCGGCTGGTACGCGACATCGCCGGGCGGCCCATCGACGATGCGCTCATCGCCTCCACCGTGGAGGCGATCGCCGACATCCGCGCGAGCGACGAAGGCCGCGAGGGCGTGCAGGCCTTCCTGCAGAAGCGCAAGCCCGCGTGGCTGCCTGCGCAGGACTGAGGGGCCGCGTGCCGCGATCCGATGGATGCCCTCTGGCTGCACATCGTCCAGTGGCTGCATGCGGCCGGACTGCACGTGGACGCGGGCACCGCCCAGGCCGTGGCGGAGCAGGCGCGGCGTGCCACGGGCGCGCTGGACATGCCGGGCCTGCTGGCGCTCGCCGCGGGGTTGGGCTGGGCCAGCGGTTTCCGGCTGTATGCGGTGGTCTTCCTCGTCGGCGCGATGGGCGCGGGCGGCTGGATCGCGCTGCCGGAGGGACTGCGCATGCTGCAGCACCCGGTGGTGCTGCTGGTGAGCGGGATGCTGCTGTGCGTGGAGTTCATCGCCGACAAGGTGCCGTGGTTCGACAGCCTCTGGGACGCGGCGCATGCGGCGATCCGCGTGCCGGCGGGTGCGCTGCTGGCCGCGGGCGTGTTCGGTGCCGACAACGGCGCGATGGCCTTGGCGGCGGGGCTGATGGGCGGATCGCTGTCCGCCACGGCGCTCGCCACCAAGATGACGGCGCGCGCCGCCGTCAACACCTCGCCCGAGCCCGTGTCCAACTGGCTGCTGTCGTTCTTCGAGGACGGCCTCGTCGTGGTGGTGGTGTGGCTCGCCACGCAGCATCCGGTGATGTTCGGCATCGCCCTGGCCTGCATGGTGGCGTTCTCCGTGCTGCTGCTGGTGCTGCTGTGGAAGTTCCTGCGCGCCGTGCTGCGGCGGCTGTCCGTTTTCTTTTCCCGGCCTGCGGCCCCGGCCACGCGATGAGTGCGGGCGGCCTGATTTTGGAGTGAGACGCAAAGATGTTTGACAAGATCCTGATTGCCAACCGTGGGGAGATCGCCTGCCGGGTGGCCGCCACTGCGCGCCGCATGGGCGTGAAGACCGTGGCCGTGTATTCCGATGCCGATGCATCGGCCCGCCACGTGGCCGCCTGCGACGAGGCCGTGCACATCGGCGGCAGCGCGCCGCAGGAGAGCTACCTGCGCTGGGAGCGCATCCTCGAAGCGGCCCGGCGCACGGGCGCACAGGCCATCCACCCGGGCTACGGCTTCCTGTCCGAGAACGAGGAGTTCGCGCAGGCCTGCCAGGACGCCGGCCTCGTCTTCATCGGCCCCCCGCCCTCGGCGATCCAGGCCATGGGCCTCAAGGCCGAATCCAAGCAACTGATGGAGAAGGCGGGCGTGCCGCTGGTGCCGGGCTACCACGGCGCCGACCAGGACCCGGCGCTGCTGCAGCGCGAGGCCGACCGCATCGGCTATCCGGTGCTCATCAAGGCGAGCGCGGGCGGTGGCGGCAAGGGCATGCGCGCGGTGGAGAAGGCGGCCGATTTCGCGGCAGCGCTGGAGTCGTGCAAGCGCGAGGCGATCAACAGCTTCGGCGACGACGCGGTGCTGATCGAGAAGTACGTGCAGCGCCCGCGCCACATCGAGATCCAGGTGTTCGCCGACGCGCATGGCCGGTGCGTCTATTTCTTCGAGCGCGACTGCTCCGTGCAGCGCCGGCACCAGAAGGTGCTGGAGGAAGCCCCCGCGCCCGGCATGGCGCCCGAGATGCGTGCACGCATGGGCGAGGCGGCGGTGGCCGCCGCGCAGGCCGTGGGCTACGTGGGCGCCGGCACGGTGGAATTCATCGTCGAGCAGCGCGAGGGCGGGGCGATGGACTTCTTCTTCATGGAGATGAACACGCGCCTGCAGGTGGAGCACCCGGTCACCGAGGCGATCACCGGCCAGGATCTCGTGGAGTGGCAACTGCGCGTGGCGGCCGGCGAGCCGCTGCCGCTGGCGCAGGACCAATTGCGCATCACCGGCCATGCGATCGAGGCGCGCATCTGCGCCGAGAACCCGGACAACCAGTTCCTGCCCGCCACGGGCCGCCTGGCCGTCTACCGCCACGGGCCGTGCACGCATTTCGAGCGCGGCACGGTGCGCATCGACGCCGGGGTGCGCGAGGGCGATGCGATCAGCCCGTTCTACGACTCGATGATCGCCAAGCTCATCGTGCACGGCGACACGCGCGCGCAGGCGCTGGCGCGGCTGGACGAGGCGCTGTCGCGCATGCACATCGTCGGGCTGGCGACCAACGTGCAGTTCCTGCGCCACGTGCTGCGCTCGGACTCGTTCGCGCAGGCCCGGCTGGACACGGCGCTCATCCAGCGCGAACAGGCCGTGCTGTTCCACCAGACCCCCGTGCCGCTGCCGCTCGCGCTGGCCGCCACGGTGGCGCACGCGCTGCGGGCCGAGCGCGCGGCCGAGCGCCCGGGCGATCCGTTTGGCCGCCGCGACGGCTGGCAGGGCTGGGGCGAGAGCCGCCGCCGTTTCGACGTGGAGTGCGCGGGCGCGGCCGCGTCCGCCGTGCTCACCTACCGTCCGGGCGATGCGCCGGTGCTGCGCGTGGAGTCGGAGGGCGCGGTGCTGGCCGAAGGGCCGCTCATGTTCCAGGCCGTGGACGGCGAGGGCGAGGGCGAGGGCCGAGGCGCCGAAGCGATCGACCTCACGTTCGCGGGCGAGCGCACGCGGGCCGTGGTCCATGCCCGCGGCGAATCGCGCCATGTGTTCCTGCCGCGCGGTGCGGCGCAGCTCACCGCCATCGACCGGCTGGCGCATGCCGGCGAGGTGCAGGCCGAGGGTGGCCGCCTCACGGCGCCCATGCCCGGCAAGGTGGTGTCGTTCGCGGTGAAGGCGGGCGACACGGTGGCCAAGGGCCAGGCCCTGGCGGTGATGGAAGCGATGAAGATGGAGCACACCATCGCCGCGCCGGCCGACGGCACCGTGGCCGAGCTGCTCTATGCGCCGGGCGACCAGGTGACCGAAGGGGCCGAACTGCTGCGGCTCGCGGCCGCCGCCTGACGGAACGCTGGGAACGCGTGCCCGCGCGACAGCGTCGGCGGGCCATGCTGCGATAGGCTCCAGGGCATGACCGACATTCTTTTCTGCTGTACCGATACCCCACCCGCTCCCTGGCTGGAGGGACTGCGCTCCGCCCTGCCCGACGCCCGCATCACCGTGTGGGAGCCCGGCGCCCCCCCGGCCGACTATGCGGTGGTCTGGGCTCCACCCCAGCAGTTCCTGGACGAACAGCCCCGGCTGCGCGCGCTGTTCAACATCGGCGCGGGCGTGGATGCGCTCGTGAAGCTGCGCATGCCCGCGGGCTGCCGCATCGTGCGGCTCGACGATGCCGGCATGGCCGTGCAGATGGCCGAGTACGTGAGCCACGCCGTGATCCGCCATTTCCGAGAATTCGATGCCTACGAGGCCGCCGAGCGCGAAGGCCGCTGGGCCTTCCGCAAGCCGCGGCTGCGCCAGGACTTCCCCGTGGGCGTGATGGGCCTGGGCGTGCTGGGGGAGCGCGTGGCGCGCGCGATCGCGCATTTCGAGTTCCCCGTGATGGGCTGGAGCCGCTCGCCCAAGGCGGTGGAGGGCGTGCGCACCTTCCACGGCACGGACGGCCTGCAGGATTTCCTGGCGGCGAGCCGCGTGCTCGTGAACCTGCTGCCCCTCACGCCCGACACCACGGACATCCTGCGCCAGGAGACGCTCTCGCGCCTGCTGTCGGGGGCCTACGTGATCAACGTCGCGCGCGGCGCGCACCTCGTCGAGGACGACCTGCTGGCGCTGCTGGAGAGCGGCCACGTCGCCGGCGCCACGCTCGACGTCTTCCGCACCGAACCGCTGCCGGCCGGCCATCCGTTCTGGAGCCACCCGCGCGTTACCGTCACGCCCCACACCTCGGCCCGCACGCTGCGCGCGGAGAGCATCGCCCAGATCGCGCGCAAGATCGACGCGCTGCGCAATGGGGCTGCGTCGGTGCGCGGCGAGGTCGATCCGGCGCGGGGCTATTGACGCCGTCCGTCTCCCACGAACCCTTTTCAGGAACCTCTTCCATGTCCTCCCTTCCCACCCGCGCCAAGATCGTGGATGTCGGCCCCCGCGACGGGCTGCAGAACGAGAAATCCCCCGTGCCCGCCGAGGTGAAGATCGGCCTCGTGCACCGCCTGCAGGCGGCCGGCCTGACGGAGATCGAAGTCACCAGCTACGTGAGCCCCAAGTGGGTGCCGCAGATGGCCGACAACCACGCCGTGATGGCCGGCATCGAACGGCGCCCCGGCGTGCGCTATTCGGTGCTCACGCCCAACATGAAAGGCTACGAGTCGGCCGTGCAGGACCGGCCCGACGAGATCGTGGTGTTCGGCTCCGCCAGCGAGGCGTTCAGCCAGAAGAACATCAACTGCAGCATCGCCGAGAGCATCGAGCGCTTCGCGCCGGTGGTGGAGGCCGCGCGCGCCGCGGGCATCCACGTGCGCGGCGCGATGAGCTGCACCGTGGGCTGCCCGTACGAAGGCGAGGTGTCGCCCGACCGCGTGGGCTACCTGGCTGGCCTGATGAAAGGCATCGGCGTGCAGCACATCGGCGTGGCCGACACGATCGGCGTGGGCACGCCGCGCAAGGTGCAGCGCGCCATCGAGGCGACGCTCGCGCACTATGCGGTGAATGACGTCTCCGGTCACTTCCACGACACCTACGGGCAGGCTCTCGCCAACACCCTGGCCGCGCTGGAGATGGGCATCTGGCAGTTCGACACCTCGGTCGCGGGCCTGGGCGGCTGCCCGTATGCCAAGGGCGCGACGGGCAACGTGGCGACGGAGGACGTGGTCTACATGCTGCACGGCATGGGCATCGAGACGGGCATCGACCTGGATGCGCTGGTCGACGCCGGCGCCTACATCAGCGATTTCCTCGGCCGCAAGCCGAACTCGCGCGCGGCCACCGCGCTGCTGAACAAGCGCGCCGGCTGACGCATCGGTTCTTCGGCGCGGCACAATCCGGAGCCTGTTCCACCCCTTTCCAGGAGACCGTGCACATGTGTGGCGCCGAACTTCGAACCCTTCCCGACGGCGTGCAGCGCGTCGCCGCCGCACTGCAGGCCAAGGGCCATCCGCACGGCCCGCGCATGCTGGACAGCTCGGCGCGCACCGCGCAGGAGGCGGCCGACGCGCTCGGCATCTCCGTCGGACAGATCGCCAAAAGCATCATCTTCCGCCGCAAGAGCGACGACGCGGCCGTGCTGGTGGTCACCTCGGGCGACCGGCGGGTGGACGAGAAGAAGGTGGACGCGCTGGTGGGCAAGACGGGCCGCGCCGATGCCGAGTTCGTCAAGGCCAAGACCGGCTTCACCATCGGCGGCGTCTCGCCCGTGGCCCATGCCACGCCGCCGGTGACGCTGATCGACCGCGATCTGTTCCGCTTCGACGAGATCTGGGCCGCGGCGGGCCATCCGAACGGCGTGTTCCCGCTGCGGCCGCAGGACCTGGAGGCGCTCACGGGTGCGCCGGTCGTGGACGTGGTGCAGCCGCCCGCCGCGGCATGAGCCGGGAGGCGCTGCAGGCGCTTGCGGAGCGCGCCGCGCAGGCCGCTGCCGCGGGCGGCTTCGCGGTGGCGGGCCGGGCGCCGGTGCCATCGCCCTGCATCGGCGTCTGCCGCATGGATGCGGCCGGCCACTATTGCGAAGGGTGCTTTCGCACGCTCGACGAGATCCGCGACTGGTCGGCCGCCCCGCCGGCCCGGCAGCGCGCCATCTGGGCCGTGCTGTTGCAGCGCGCGGGGCTGGCCCCGGAGGCGCAGGCAGGGCCGCAGGGCTGACGGGGCAGGGCGGCGGCCGAGTACACACCGAGAAGGAAGGACCCCCATGAAGCACATCGTTTTCTACCTGGATTTCGTGTCGCCCTATGCCTGGCTGGCCTTCGAGCGCCTGCCGCAGGTGCTGGAGGGGCTGAGCCATTCGGTCGAATACCGCCCGGTGCTGCTCGGGGCGCTGCTGCAGCAGCACGGAAACCCCGGCCCCGCCGGCATCGCGCCCAAGCGCGACTGGACGTACCGCCATGCCGAATGGCTGGGCCATGCGCTGGGCACGGGGCTGGACATGCCCGCGCGCCATCCGTTCAACCCGCTGCCCCTGCTGCGCCAGTCGCTGGCCTGCAGCGAGGACGGATCGATCAACCGCTTCGTGGCCGGCACGGTGCTGCGCCACGTGTGGCTGGGCGGGGAAGATGCGCTCGATCCCGCGCGCCTCGAACGCCTGGCCGAAACCCTCGCGCCGCAGGCCGTTCCCGAGGAGCCGGGCGCCGAGCCCGGGGCGCGCGCCAAGGCGCTGCTGCGCGCCAATACCGATGCCGCCGCCGCGCAGGGCGTCTTCGGGGTGCCCGCCTTCGTGGTGGACGGGCAGCTCTTCTGGGGGCTCGACGGCCTGCCGATGCTGCGCGCGCGCCTGGAAGGCGATGCCTGGTTCGACGGCCCGCGCTGGGATGCGGTGTCGCGGGTGCCGAACGGGTTGAAGTGACGCGGCACTGAGCGCGTCCGGGTTTGTCCCGGGGAAGGGTTTTCCCCGGATGGGCCGTGCTTGTCAGACTTCGGTCAGATGGCGGTTCGATAGTGCGCCCAGGTTGCACGCGGTGTTCCTGGAGGGGGGCCGCGCAGCAGTCGCACCGATCACCTCATGGAGACAAGCACCATGGCTACCCAAGTCGCTCCCCGGCCCATGTCGCCGGAAGAAAGAAAAGTCATCCTGGCCTCGTCGCTGGGCACCGTTTTCGAATGGTATGACTTCTACCTGTACGGCTCGCTCGCGGCCATCATCGCCAAGCAGTTCTTCAGCGGGCTGGATGCGGGCTCGGCCTTCATCTTCGCGCTGCTGGCCTTCGCCGCCGGCTTCATCGTGCGGCCCTTCGGCGCCCTGGTGTTCGGCCGCCTGGGCGACATGATCGGGCGCAAGTACACCTTCCTGGTCACCATCCTGATCATGGGCCTGTCCACCTTCATCGTGGGCGTGCTGCCGACCTACGCCAGCATCGGCGTGGCCGCCCCGGTGATCCTGATCGTGCTGCGCATGCTGCAGGGCCTGGCCCTGGGCGGCGAGTACGGCGGTGCCGCGACCTACGTGGCCGAGCATGCGCCGCAGGGCAAGCGCGGCGCCTACACCTCGTGGATCCAGACCACCGCCACGATGGGCCTGTTCCTGTCGCTGCTGGTCATCCTGGGCACCCGCACCCTCATGGGTGAAGAGGCTTTCGGCGACTGGGGCTGGCGCATTCCTTTCCTCGTCTCCATCCTGCTGCTGGGCGTGTCGCTGTGGATCCGCCTGTCGCTGTCCGAATCCCCCGCCTTCCAGCGCATGAAGGCCGAAGGCAAAACCTCGAAGGCACCGCTGCGCGAATCGTTCGGCGAGTGGAAGAACCTGAAGATCGTGATCCTGGCGCTGATCGGCCTGACCGCCGGCCAGGCCGTGGTCTGGTACACGGGCCAGTTCTACGCGCTCTTCTTCCTGACGCAGCAATTGAAGGTGGATGCCGTCACGGCCAACCTGATGATCGCCGCGGCCCTGCTGATCGGCACGCCGTTCTTCGTCGTGTTCGGCGCGCTCTCCGACAAGATCGGCCGCAAGCCCATCATCATGCTGGGCTGCGTGCTGGCCGTGCTGACCTACTTCCCCGTCTTCAAGGCACTGACCGAAGCCGCCAACCCCGACCTGGCCGCCGCGCAGGCGAAGAACAAGGTGGTGATCGTCGCCGATCCGGCCGAGTGCTCGTTCCAGTTCAACCCGACCGGCACGGCCAAGTTCACCAGCTCCTGCGACGTCGCCAAGCAGGTGCTGGCCGCCAGCTCGGTGAGCTACGACAACGAAGCCGCCCCGGCCGGCACGCCCGCCGTGATCAAGATCGGCCAGACCACGATCCCGAGCTACACCGCGCGCGGCCTGTCCGCCGACGAAGCCAAGGCCAAGGACGCGGCGTTCAAGAAGGCCGTGGCCGATACGCTGAAGTCCGACGGCTACCCCGCCAAGGCCGACCCCGCCAAGATGAACAAGGTGTTGATGATCGTCATCCTGACCTATCTGGTGCTGCTGGTGACCATGGTGTACGGCCCCATCGCGGCGATGCTGGTGGAAATGTTCCCGACGCGCATCCGCTACACCTCGATGAGCCTGCCCTACCACATCGGCAACGGCTGGTTCGGCGGACTGCTGCCCACCATGTCGTTCGCGATCGTGGCGCAGACGGGCAATATGTACAACGGCCTCTGGTACCCGATCGTCATCGCGGGCGTCACTGCCGTGATCGGCACGCTGTTCATCCGTGAGACGAAGGACGTGGACATCTACGCCAACGACTGACGGCGATGTCTCCAGGCGGGGGGCGCGGCACGGGCAGTGCCGCGCCCCCGCTCTTTTTTGCCGGCGATTTCGACCGTTCCACCGGCGAGGCTGCGAAGACCTTCTTCAGCCGCCAGAGCGAAGTGAATCTGTCGGGGAGTTTCGGCCATGCCAACAAGATCGGCTACCGCACGCCCGAATTCGGCGGCTTCTGGGCCGAGGCCAGCGTGAGCGCCCATGAAAAGGTGGCACAGATCGCCCCTTCCGGCCTGCCTGCGGGCACCAAGTACGTCTACGACCTGGCCGCCAACTGGGAGCGCGGTCCGCTGGCGTTCGGCGCGGGTTATGCCAAGCTGGGCGACAACTGGGATGCGGGTCTGCGCGGCCATTACACCGTGGGCGCCATCCAGGTCGCGGGCTATTACCAGCGCAATGACTACGACGTCGTGGGCACCCGCAATTCGGTGGGCCTGGCGGCCCAATACGCTTTCGGAGCATCGGAGGTGGTGGCCAACTACATCTGGGCCGGCAAATGGAGCAACATGGCGGATTCCAGCGCGCAGCAGCTGATCCTGGGATACAACTACCACCTGAGCAAGCGTACCAAGGTGTATGCGGCCTACACCGTCATCAAGAACAAGGCGGGGGCCACTTACGGCTATTCCGCCGGGCGTGTGAATATCGACGGCGTCACTCCGATCCTTGGTGGAGATCCGCGCAGCGTCGGCGTGGGCGTGCGCCACAACTTCTGAACGTCGCACTTCAGCGGCGCGCCCAGACGCGCCGCCGCATATCCGGGAGCCTCACGCCCTCTATGCAAGCGTAGGGCTTTTGGACATTTTTAAGAGGCATTGGCCTCGAAAAGCGCTCGCCGGATGAGAACCATCAATGAATTCTCCCTCGAGTGGTGCATGGAACTGACTGAAAAGCGGTACGCACCACTCTGCAGCGCGCTGCTGAACCAGCCTGCGCCACGTTGTCGGGAAAACCCTGACACCGGATCCCCGTTCGTCTTCAAGTGTGGGGAAAACACGCCAGTTTGTGGCAATTACGCGTCAGCTTCGTTATCGCCGTGACTTTCAACCGTGGTAATCGGGTTGTTACACCTAGAATTTGCGCAGTAGCTGCACTTGCATTCTGTTGCCAAAAGCCGACCGCGGTGCCTACACCCAACTTTTCGAACAAGCATCCGAGGACATCACATGCAAAAGACCCATCGTCTGGCTCTCGCCGCTCTGGCCCTCCTGGGCAGCACCGCAGCGTTCGCGCAAAGCAGCGTCACGCTGTACGGTCGCGTGAACACCACCGTCGAGCGCCAGAAGGTGGGTGATTCCACCGTCACCGGCCTGTTCAACAACGCATCGCGCTTCGGCTTCAAGGGCGTGGAAGACCTGGGCGGCGGCCTGAAGGCCGGCTTCCAGCTGGAAAGCGGCTTCAACTCCGACACCGGCACGACCGATTCCCGCGGCTTCTTCGCCCGTCAGAGCGAAGTGAACCTGTCCGGCAACTTCGGTATGGTCCGCCTGGGCCGCTGGACCGCCGAGTCCTACTTCGCCACGGCCGACTACGTCAGCCTGCACAACCACGACACCGGTTCGTCCGCCGACGCGTTCTACGCCAGCGTGATGCGCAACCAGTTCACCAACTCCAACTCGGTGGCCTACCGCACCCCCAGCCTGGGCGGCCTGACCGTCGAAGGCGCCGTGGGCATGCACGAGCAGACCTCGGGCGGCAAGAACCTGTACGACCTGGCCGCCAACTACAACCTGGGCGCCCTGGCCCTGGGCGCCGGCTACTCCAAGCTGGCCGACTCCAACCAGTTCGCCCTGCGCGCCCTGTACACGGCCGGTCCCTTCATGGTGGGCGCCTACTACCAGCGCAGCGACGACTGGAACGCCATGTCCGACACGGCCGGTGCCGTGGGCAAGCGTGACAACTTCCGCCTGTCCGGCGCCTACATCATGGGCGCTTCGGAATTCCACCTGAACGTGGGCCGCGCCAACAGCTACAAGAACCTGAGCGACAGCGCCGCCACGCAATACACCGTGGCCTACAACTACAACCTGAGCAAGCGCACCAAGCTGTACGGCTACTACACCCGCGTGAACAACGACCGCAACGCCTCCTACGCCACCGGCGTGGCCGGCGCGGACTTCAGCTCGCTGGCCGTGGGCGTTCGCCACAACTTCTGAGTCTGAACGCGTGGCGGCTCCGGCCGCCGCCGTGTGAAGGGCCTCACACCCCGCCCGGGTTGTGGGGCTTTTTTTCAGCCTGCTTTTCCGTTCAACAGTTCAATCCAGGAGACCGGTATGTGGAAGATCGTCGTGGGATTCATCGCTTTCGCAGCGCTTTCGCTCTTCGTCATCATGAAGGCGGGCGACAAGGTGGACATGAGTGGGGAGAAGCACGGCGCCGATGCGGTCCATGCGCCCGAGCCGGCCGCGTCGGCTGTGTCGGCCCCGGCATCCCTGCCCGCGGCTGCGGCCAGCACGGCCGCTTCCAAGTAACCGGGCGCAGCCTCCGGCCGCCCCGGGCCGGCGTCGTGCGTCAGCGGCGGAACTTGCCGTCCGTGCCGATGATGGACAGGTCGGCGAAATCCAGGCCCGTGTGGTCCTCGGGGCTGAAGTTCACCTCCAGCCCTCCGATGTCGAACTTCTGCAGTCCTTCCAGCGCGGCATGCAGGCGCTCGCGTGTGGGCTTGGGGCCGGCGCGGCGCAGTCCTTCCACCAGCACCTTGGCGGCGGCCAGGCCTTCGAGCATGGCGGGACTCACTTCCTTGCCCTGGGCCTTGGCGAGTTCATGCGCCTCGCGCACCAGGGGGTAGTTCATGGCCCGCTCGTTGGGAAACACCTGCGTCACGATGACGCCGCGGGCATTGGCGCCGAGGCTTTTGGCAAAGCCCGACGAGGCATTGTTGGAAAGCGTGACCAACTGGGCGCCCGAGCCGGCGGCCCGGAACGCCGCATAGCCTTCGGCCGTCGCCACGCCCGAGGCGACCATGAGCACGGCCTGTGCCTGCGATTCGACGAGCTTGGGCGCGATGGCGGAGAAGTCGGGCCTCGCCCGGTCGAACCGCTCCTGCAGCACGGGTTTCAGCTTCGCGGACTCGAAGCCCTTGAGCGCGCCGGCCAGTCCGTCGGCCCCGAAGCTGTCGTCGGTGATCACGAGTGCGATCCGGCTGATGCCCATCGAGGCCAGGTGGCCGATGGCCTTTTCGGCCTCGCGCTGGTAGGTCGCGCGCACGTTGAAGACGTTCCGGCGCACGGGCCGGTGCAGCACCATCGCGCCGGTGGACGGGCCCACGAGCGGCACGCCGTGCTGGTCGAGCAGGGGAATGACGGCTTCCGTGTGCGGCGTGCCGCGCGTGAGGAACAGGGCGAGCACGTTCCGCTCCTCGATGAGCGTGCGCGCATTGCTTTGGGTGAGGGCGGGATCGAATTTGTCGTCGAGCGAAACGAGTTCGATCTTCTGCCCGTTGATGCCTCCGCGGGCGTTCACCGCGTTCAGGTACAGCCGGGCGCCTTCGGTGGTCTCCTGTACGCCGGCCGCGACGGAACCGGTGAACCCGGCCGTCTGTCCGATGAGCAACTGCGCCCAGGAGGGCGCCGAAGCGAGCGCGGCGGCGGCGAGCGCCAGGGCGAGGCGGGTCTTGGACCAGAAACGGGGCATGGCGTGCTCTCCTGGAAGCGGGGATGGAACGGCCCGGCGGGGCGTAGACGTGCTGCACCGCACCATGCCCGAGCGCCGCAGATGTGACAAGAGGTGACAACCCCAGCCGTGGGGGTATCCCGCTGCCTGCGGTGGTTGTCAACGGCACGAACTCCCCCATATGGATAAGCCTCCCTCCGACTCCGGCCGGCCGTCCGCCCTTCCTAGAATGGCCCGCCTCCCCCCACCGAAAGATCCCCCCGATGACCCAGGGCCTGATCCGTATCCATGGCGCGCGCCAGCACAATCTCAAGAACCTGGATGTGGACATCCGCACCGGCGAACTCACCGTGGTGACGGGCCCCAGCGGCTCCGGCAAATCCAGCCTGGTGTTCGACACCCTCTACGCCGAAGGCCAGCGCCGGTACGTGGAGACCTTCAGCGCCTACGCGCGCCAGTTCCTCGACCGCATGGACAAGCCGGCGGTGGACAAGGTGGAAGGCGTGCCGCCCGCCATCGCCATCGACCAGACGAACCCGGTGCGCTCCTCGCGTTCGACCGTGGGCACGATGACGGAGCTCAACGACCATTTGAAGCTGCTGTTCGCGCGCGCGGCCCAACTCTTCGACCGCAAGACCGCGCAGCCCGTGCGCCACGATTCGCCGGACACGATCTATGCCGAACTGCAGCGCCGCTGCGCCGAGGCGGGCGATCCGCGCGTGGTGCTCACCTTCCCGGTCGAGCTGCCGGCGAACACCTCGGCCGAGCAGGTGGAGCAGTGGCTCTCCGCCAGCGGCTTCACGAAGGTGCAGGCCGAGCGCGAAGTCGGCACCCCCACGGGCCCCCGCAAGGTTCTCGATGTGGTGGCCGACCGCTTCCGCCTGGGCAATGCCGAACGGGCCCGCGTGGTCGAGGCGATCGAGGTTGCGCTCAAGCGGGGCACCGGGCGCCTGAACGTCTACCGGCTGCACGACGAGGGCGAGCCGGACCTGTGGCGCTTCTCCACCGGCCTGCACTGCCCGGAGAGCGACCTGCGCTACGCCGATCCGATCCCGTCGATGTTCTCGTTCAACTCGGCCGTGGGCGCCTGCGAGGCCTGCCGCGGCTTCGGGCGCGTGATCGGCGTGGACTACGGCCTCGTGATTCCCAACGACCGGCTGACGCTGCGCGCGGGCGCGATCAAGACGATCCAGACGCCGGCCTGGAAGGAGGCGCAGGACGACCTCATGCGCCATGCCGAGACCGCCGGCATTCCGCGCGACACGCCCTGGTACAAGCTCACCGAGGAGCAGAAGCAGTGGGTGATCGGCGGCGCGCCCAATTTCAAGGAGGGCAACTGGAACAAGCAGTGGTACGGCATCAGGCGCTTCTTCGAGTACCTGGAGAGCAAGGCCTACAAGATGCACATCCGCGTGCTGCTCTCCAAGTACCGCAGCTACACGCCCTGCCCGGTGTGCGCCGGCGCCCGCCTCAAGACCGAGAGCCTGCTGTGGCGCGTGGGCAGCAAGGAGGACGCCGATGCGGTGCTGGAGCCCGCGCGGCGGTTCATGCCGCAGGGCGTGGAGTGGAGCCGCGCGCAGCTGGAGGCGCTGCCCGGGCTCGCGCTGCACGACCTGATGATGCTGCCCATCGAGCGGCTGCGGCGCTTCTTCGACCGCATGGCGCTGCCCGAGGGCGGTGCGGCGGATGCCTCCGGCGACGCGCAGGCGAACACCGGCGATGCACAGGCGCTCAAGCTGCTGCATGAGGAGATCACCACGCGCCTGAAGTACCTGTGCGACGTGGGCATCGGCTACCTCACGCTCGACCGGCAGAGCCGCACGCTCTCCGGCGGCGAGGTGCAGCGCATCAACCTCACCACGGCGCTCGGCACCTCGCTGGTCAACACGCTGTTCGTGCTCGACGAGCCCAGCATCGGCCTGCACCCGCGCGACATGCACCGCATCACCGAGGCCATGCTGCGCCTGCGCGACGCCGGCAACACGCTGGTGGTGGTGGAGCACGACCCGGCGGTGATGCTCGCGGCCGACCGCATGATCGACATGGGCCCCGGCCCCGGCGAGCGCGGCGGCCAGATCGTGTTCGACGGCACCACGGCCGACCTGCGCCGCGCCGACACGCTCACGGGCGTGTACCTGGGCGGGCGCCGCCAGATCAGCGCGGGCATCCAGCGCACGGTGGCGCCGTCCACGCCGCGCCTGGTGCTGGAGGGCGCGCGCGAGCACAACCTGAAGGACGTGTCGGTGGAGTTCCCGCTGCAGCGCCTCGTCACCGTGACGGGCGTGTCGGGCTCGGGCAAGTCGACGCTGATCCAGGACGTGCTCGCGCCCGCGCTGCTGCGTCATTTCGGCAAGGCGACCGAATCGCCGGGCGCGCACGACCGCCTGCTGGGCGCCGAGCAGCTGGGCGACGTGGTGTTCGTGGACCAGTCGCCGATCGGCAAGACGGCACGCTCCAACCCCGTGAGCTACGTGGGCGCCTGGGACGCCATCCGCGAGCTGTTCGCCGTGGCGCCGCTCGCGCGCCAGCGCGGCTACACCGCCGCCAAGTTCAGCTTCAACTCGGGCGACGGTCGCTGCCCGACCTGCGGCGGCTCGGGCTTCGAGCACGTGGAGATGCAGTTCCTCTCCGACGTGTACCTGCGCTGCCCCGACTGCGACGGCAAGCGCTACCGGCCCGAGATCCTGGAAGTGACGATCGAGCGCGGCGGGCGCACCGTGAACGTGGCCGACGTGCTCGACCTGACGGTGAGCGAGGCGGCACAGGCCTTCGCGCAGGACCGCGACGTGATCCGCGCGCTGCAGCCCATCGTGGACGTGGGGCTCGAGTACGTGAAGCTCGGCCAGCCGGTGCCCACGCTCTCGGGCGGCGAGGCGCAGCGGCTCAAGCTCGCGGGCTTCCTGGCCGAGGCGGCAAAGAGTGCCAGCAGCAGCCGGCAGCCGATCGCGCGCAAGGGCACGCTGTTCCTCTTCGACGAGCCGACCACGGGCCTGCATTTCGATGACATCGCCAAGCTCATGCGCGCGCTGCGCAAGCTGCTGGACGCGGGGCATTCGATCATCGTCATCGAACACAACCTGGACGTGATCCGCGCGAGCGACTGGCTGATCGACTTAGGGCCGGAAGGCGGCGACGCCGGCGGACTGGTCGTGGCGCAGGGTACGCCGGACGACCTGCGCCAGCACCGCACCTCGCACACGGGCGAGGCGCTGCGCGAGTACGAACTGGCGCTGGGCGAGGGCGGCCATTCGGTGCACGAGAAGGCCGCCGTGCTGCGCCGCGAGCAGCGCGCCGCGCGGCAGGCCGAGCGCACCGAGGGGCAGGACGCGATCCAGATCGTGAACGCCAAGGAGCACAACCTCAAGCACCTGAGCGTGGACATCCCGCGCGGCAAGTTCAACGTGATCACGGGCGTGTCGGGCTCGGGGAAGTCCACGCTCGCGTTCGACATCTTGTTCAACGAGGGCCAGCGCCGCTACCTCGAATCCTTGAATGCCTACGCGCGCAGCATCGTGCAGCCGGCCGGGCGGCCGGAGGTGGATGCGGTCTACGGCATCCCGCCCACGGTGGCGATCGAGCAGCGCCTCTCGCGCGGCGGGCGCAAGAGCACGGTGGGCACGACCACCGAGGTGTGGCACTTCCTGCGGCTTCTGTACGTGAAATTGGGCGTGCAGCACTGCATCTACGACGGCGCCGCGGTGCAGCCGCAGACGGCCGACAGCATCGCCGCGCACCTGCTCACGCAGTTCAAGGGCCAGCACATCGGCCTGCTGGCACCGCTGGTGCTGAACCGCAAGGGCGTCTATACCGAGCTGGCCGACTGGGCGCGGCCGCGCGGCTACACGCACCTGCGCGTGGACGGGCAGTTCCTGCCGACCACGGGTTTCCCGCGCATCGACCGCTTCAAGGAGCACACCATCGAGCTGCCCGTGGAGAGCATCGACGTGGAGCCCCGCAGCGAGGCGCAACTGCGCGGGGCCCTGGCGCGCGCGCTGGACCTGGGCAAGGGCGTGGTGCACGTGCTGAGCGACCTGGGCGACCTGCGCCGCGCGATGGAGGAGGGCGTGTCCACCGCCGGCATCGGCCATGTGCACGTGCACTCCACCAAGCGCGCCTGCCCGGTGTGCGCCACGAGCTATGCGGAACTGGATCCGCGCCTCTTCTCGTACAACAGCAAGCACGGCTGGTGCCCGGATTGCGTGGGCACGGGCGTGAAGCTCACGGCCGCGCAGCGCAAGGTGTTCGACGATTCGGTGCAATCCGACGACAACCGCGGGCGGGAGCAGACCTTCGCCGAGCCCGAGGCGGAGGACGTGGTCGATACCGTCTGCCCCACCTGCCAGGGCTCGCGCCTGAACGCCACGGCGCGCGCGGTGCGCTTCGCGGGCGTGGGCATCGCCGACATCGCGGCGATGTCGGTGAGCGACGTGCGCCGCTGGGTGCAGTCGCTCGAAGGCGGCATGCTCACCGCGCGCGAGGCGGAGATCGCTCGCGACCTGATCCCCGAGATCCGCAGCCGGCTCGAATTCCTGGAGGAGGTGGGGCTGTCCTACCTCACCCTGGACCGGGGCGCGCCCACGCTCTCGGGCGGCGAGGCGCAGCGCATCCGGCTGGCGGCGCAGCTCGGCAGCAACCTGCAGGGCGTGTGCTACGTGCTGGACGAGCCCACCATCGGCCTGCATGCGCGCGACAACCAGATCCTGTTGAACGCGCTGCACAAGCTGGGCGACAAGGGCAACACGCTGGTGGTGGTGGAGCACGACGAGGACACCATCCGCCGCGCGGACCACGTCATCGACATCGGCCCCAGCGCCGGCAAGCGCGGCGGGCGCGTGGTGGCGCAGGGCACGGTGGCCGACATCCAGGCCGCCGAGGATTCGCAGACCGGCCGCTACCTGCTGCACGCCATGCGCCATCCGCTGCAGGCGCGGCGCAGCATGCAGCCCGCCGATGTGGACGCCGACACCGCGGCGCCGGCCCAGCCCGTCGATGCGCCCGCCGGCCGCCAGAGCGCCGCCGCCAAAAAACGGGCAACGCAGGCCGCGGCCCTGCAGGCCAGCGCGCTGCAGGACGCCAAAGAGCGCGCCGCCATCCGCTGGCTGACGGTGTACGGCGCGAGCCTGCACAACCTGCAGAACGTGACGGCCACCGTGCCGCTGCACCGCCTCGTGGCCGTCACCGGGGTCAGCGGATCGGGCAAATCGACGCTGGCGCGCGACGTGCTGCTGACCAACGTGCAGGCCTGGGTGCAGCAGCGCTCCACCAAGGCCGGACGTGACGCGATGGATGCCGGCAAGGCCCCGCCGCTGGTCGGCTGCACGGGCCTGGCGGGCTTCGAGTCGGTGGACCGCGTGCTGGAGGTGGACCAGACCCCGATCGGCAAGACGCCGCGCAGCTGCCCCGCGACCTACATCGGTTTCTGGGACACGATCCGCAAGCTGTTCGCCGAAACGCTGGAGGCCAAGGCGCGCGGCTATGGGGCCGGGCGCTTCAGCTTCAACACCGGCGAGGGGCGCTGCCCGGTCTGCGAGGGCCAGGGCGTGCGCACCATCGAGATGAGCTTCCTGCCCGACGTGAAGGTTCCCTGCGAGGCCTGCCGCGGCGCGCGCTTCAACCCGGAGACGCTGGCCGTCACCTGGCGCGGCAAGAGCATCGGCGACGTGCTGCAGATGGAAGTGGACGAGGCCGTGGAATTCTTCGCCAGCATGCCGGGCATCGCGCACCCGCTGCAGTTGCTCAAGGACGTGGGGCTGGGGTACCTGACCCTGGGCCAGCCCAGCCCGACGCTCTCGGGCGGCGAGGCGCAGCGCATCAAGCTCGTGACCGAACTCACCAAGGTGCGGGACGAGGTGGGCCGGCGCGGGCAGAAGGCGCCGCACACGCTCTACGTGCTGGACGAGCCCACCGTGGGCTTGCACATGGCCGACGTGCACAAACTCATCCGCGTGCTGCACCGGCTGGTCGACGCGGGCCACAGCGTGGTGGTGATCGAGCACGACCTCGACGTGATCGCCGAGGCCGACTGGATCATCGACCTGGGGCCCGAGGGCGGCCGGGACGGCGGCCGGATCGTGGCGGCGGCGCCGCCGGAAGAGGTGGTGCGGCTCGGCACGCATACCGGCCAGGCGATCGCGCCGGTGCTGGCGCGGGGCGCCGTCACATGAAGACGGCGACCTGCCCGCTCCGGACGGCCGCGAGCATGCGCTGGTAGATCGCCAGCGTGTGCTCGTAGGCGCCGGGCCGGCGGCGCAGCACGGCCGCCACGTAGTCCTGGCGGCTGGCCGCGCACTCGAAACCGTTGGCGCAGCGCGAGAGCAGATCCCAGTCGGCGGCCCAGGTGCAATCCAGGCCCAGCCCGCAGGGCAGCAGGTAGAGCGCGAGTTCGATGGGGTCGTCCAGCGCCTGCGGATGGAACACGCCCTCGAAGCGGTGGCCGCGCACGCCCGTGCCCGGGTCCGTCTGCACCGCGATGCGCAGCGCCACGTCCTGCACCAGCAGCGGATCGCCCGAGGCCAGCAGATCGAACAGCAGGGACCTGCGCCGCTCCGGTGCCTGATAGGCGGATCTGCCCGCCTGCAGTGCCATGGTGAGGAGCGGATCGCCGCGCTCCAGGCCGTTGGCGGTCGCCTGGGCGATGTGCGATTCCGCGAGGTCGTCTGGCGACAGCCCGGCGCAGCGCTGGCGCAGGGTGGCCGCCGCCGCGCGGGCTTTGCCGCTGGCCGTGGGCGCGGGCGCGGAGTCCGCGGTCGCCATGGTGCGCGCCTCGGGCTCCTGCGCGGCGGTCGCCAGCACGCTGCGGCAGCGGCGCAGCACCTGCGTCGCATAGAACGCGCCACCGGCTTCGGGACGTGCGAGGGCGTGGCGGACGAAAACCCGCAGGCTGCCGGCCTGGTTGTATGCCTGGACCAGTTCCGCCGACACGGGGCGGGCGGCAGGAGTCATGCCGGCATGGGCATCTGCGGCGTCGTCCGGCGTTCCCGCCTGCAACAGGCCCACGCCCGCTGCGAACAGCAACAGCACGGGGGCTGCGAGCAGCCAGGGGGAAGTGCGGATGCGTGGTGTCATGGTGCGTGATTGGACGAGGGATGTGCCGGCAGAGGGGCGTGGCGTGCGAAGGGAAGGGCGGTTTTGCGAGCCTGGAGGGTGGAGGTGCTGATCGGCTGTGCGTGGCGGCGGCGTGCTAACGGGCAGCGTCGGGACGGAAGTCGCGGCCCAGGATGCCTTCGCAGGTGCTGCAGTAGAAGTAGCGGGTAGTGCCCCGTTGCTCCAAGGAGCCCCAGCCCGTGGCATCGTCCAGCGAGATGGTTGCTTTGCCTCCCCGCCGCCAATGCACTTCGGCGGACGCCTCGCAGTCCGCTTGGTCGATGCCACGCCGGTATTCCTCCGCCGTACCTTCGATGGCGTGGGCTAAGAAATGACGGACGCGAGTTGCGTCGATCCGCATGTCGGAGCAGTCGGCGTTGCTGCCGTAGGCGCTCTGCGCATGGGGCTTGTCAATCACGATTTTCTGAATAGAAGGAAGCCTGGCATTCAGCGGCGGGGAAGCCTGCCCGGCTTTCACTGCAACATGCGCAAAGAGCGCAAGTACGAAAAGCATCCGGCAGCCCCAGGAGTGCGAGATCATTGCCATGATGCGGTAGAGGCCTCTGTTCTGTTCTTGTAGCTGATGTCCGGATGTCGATGGATCTCGGATTTCGGAACTGCCAAAATTCGGGTTAACTCATCGACCAAGTACTGGAGCGCCATGCTCTGTATTCGGTTGACGGCTTCATACTTGGAGTGTTCGTCAATGTAGCGCTCTCGTGACTTTCCCTGAAGTCCGTGTGGAATGGACTCAGGGGGAGGCGGTATAGCGATGCCCACGATCTCGATGCCGATGCTGTCTGCGTTCGACGGATATCGATCCGGGACTTCTTTAGTCATTTCCGAATCATGGATCTTCTGATAGCCAACCCTCGCCTGGACGGCTATGTCAGATGGTTCGCAACGCTTCTCTGCAAGGCACCTTGCTCGAAGCCGGCCGACATGATTTGTTTTGAAATACAGCGATGCGGTCTGGTAGATCTTTCCGTCTCTGGCGATCAGGAAATGCGCGCCATTGGCTTTCGCCGTCTGATAGCTATTGAAGACAGGGCCTTCAGAATGGGTGTTGGTCTGGTGAACCACAATGCCATGGACTTTATCCATTCGTCCCCGTTCGATTTTCATTTCCCTCCTGGCGATGATGCGAGCGTTCTGAATCACCATCCCCTGCCGGTCAATTTTCAGCATGTCGTTACCCCCCTTCGGGGCAGGAATTTAATGCGCTACGGTCGAGCTGGCTGTAAGGAAAGGTTGCCGCGCCTCCAGCCCGCGTCGCACACCCCCTGCGCACGCGTTCTCCACCATCTGCACAAACCGCACACAAACGCTCGATAGTCGATCAAGGTTGGCTGCGCAGACTCGCGCCCATCCTTGTTTCCAGTTGCGGACCTTTTCCTTCCATGACCATCGACGCTGCCCAGCTCCTCGCGGACGAAGCCAAGTACTGTTCCTTCGGCGATACCGTCCACTACGTGAACCCGCCCAAGATCTTCACGGGCTGCAACGGCAGCTACATGCTGGACGACCACGGCACGCAGTACCTCGATCTGCAGATGTGGTATTCGGCGGTGAACTTCGGCTACAAGAACGAGCGGCTGGAGAACGTGCTCAAGCAGCAGCTCGACACGTTGCCGCAGATCGCCAGCCAGTACCTGCACCCGACCAAGATCGAGCTGGCCAAGACCATCGCGCAGGACGCCGAGGCCAAGTGGGGCCGTGCCGGCCGCGTGCACTTCAACGTGGGCGGCGCGCAGGCGATCGAGGATTCGCTGAAAGTGGTGCGCAATGCGACGGGCGGCAAGAGCCTGATGTTCGCGTTCGAGGGGGGCTACCACGGCCGCACGCTGGGTGCTTCCAGCATCACCTCCAGCTACCGCTACCGCCGCCGCTTCGGCCACTTCGGCGACCGCGCGCAGTTCCTGCCGTTCCCCTACCCGTTCCGCCGCCCGAAGGGCATGACGGCCGAGGAGTACGCCGAGTCGCTGGTGAGCGATTTCGCGCGCAAGTTCGAGAACGAGTACCACGCGGTGTGGGACCCGAAGACGCGCCAGTGCGAGTATGCGGCCTTCTACATCGAGCCGATCCAGGGCACGGGCGGCTACGTGATCCCGCCGGCCAACTACTTCAAGGGCATCAAGAAGGTGCTCGACGAGCACGGCGTGCTGCTGGTGGTCGACGAAATCCAGATGGGCTTCTGGCGCACCGGCAAGCTCTGGTCGATCGAGAACTTCGGCGTGCAGCCGGACGTGCTGGTGTTCGCCAAGGCGCTGACCAACGGGCTGAATGCGCTGTCGGGCCTGTGGGCGCGCGAGGAACTGATCAACCCGACGATCTTCCCGCCGGGCTCCACGCACTCCACGTTCGCCTCCAACCCGCTGGGCACCGCCCTGGGCCTGGAGGTGATGAAGATGACGCACGAGGTGGACTTCGGCAAACAGGTGTGCGACAGCGGCGCCTACTTCCTCGAAGGCCTGAAGGACCTGCAGAAGCGCCACAAGGAAATCGGCGACGTCGATGGCCTGGGCCTGGCGCTGCGCGCCGAGATCTGCGAGGCCGACGGCTTCACGCCCAACCGCGCGCTGCTCGACAAGATGGTGGACATGGGCCTGGAGGGCACGCTGGAGTACCAGGGCCAGAAGCGCGGCCTGGTGCTGGACGTGGGCGGCTACTACAAGAACGTGATCACGTTCGCGCCGTCGCTGATGATCTCGCGGTCGGAGATCGACGAGGCGATGGCGCTGCTGGATCAGTTGCTGACCCGCGCAAAGAAGTGAGCCAACCCCCTGAGCAGCTTCGCCGCTCCGTGCAGCCGCCAGAGGAGGCAGCTCTTCCGGCACGTCCAAGCCTGCGCAGGCAGGCTCGGAGCCGCGGCCGTCAGCCCCTTCTCTCGCTTCGCGGGAAGGGGGGCGACGCCAGCGCGGCGGGGCGGCCCTTGCGCGGCGTCCGCGCCTCTGGAGCGCGCCCGGGTTTCGGCGCCGCAGCGATTCCATGAGCTGGCGCAACCGGTTGGAGCCGGAATCGCTCGTGGCGCATGCCGGCGCGCACCCGCCGGAGGGTTTCGCCTGGCTCGAGGGCCTGCCGGTGCCGGTGTTCTCGGCGCCGTTCGATCTGCTCACGACGGCGGACGACGCGCTCAAGGCGCGGCTGCGCGGCTGGCCGCTGTTCGGGCGCTGGTCCCGGTGGCTGCGCGTGCGCACGGCCTTCGTGGGTACCACGGTGACGGAGTACGCGCCGCTGCCGCAGGCGATGGCGCCGGCCGCGTTCGCCGAGGCGGTGCGCACCGGCCCGGGCCGCGGCTTCCAGCTCGCGATCGTGAAGGACATCCCGCAGGATTCGCCGCTCTTGGGCAGCGAGGACAACGCCTATGCCGAAGCGCTCGCACAGGAATGCGCGCGGCAGGGCTTCGTGCTGGTGGAGGGGCAGGCGCTGGCCTATGTGCCGATCGACTTCGGCAGCCTCGATGAGTACCTGGCGCGGCTGTCGTCCAGCCGGCGCAGCAACCTGCGGCGCAAGCTGCGCAGCCGCGCGCAGTTGCGCATCGAGCGGGTGCCCACGGGCGCGGCCTATGCCGACGATGCGCGCGTGGATGCCTGCTACGCGCTCTACGAGGGCGTGCATGCGCAGAGCGAGGTGCATTTCGACCGGCTCACGCGCGGCTTCTTCGCCGCGCTGCTGCGCGATGCATCGAGCGGCGGCATCGTGTTCGAATACCGGCACGCCGAGACCGGCGACCTGCTGGGCTGGAACCTCTGCTACGAGCACGGCGGGCGCCTCGTGGACAAGTACATCGGCCTCTCGTACCCCGCGGCGCGCGAGGTCAACCTGTATTTCGTGAGCTGGATGGTCAACCTGGAATACGCCCTGGAGCGGGGCCTCCGCGACTACATCGCGGGCTGGACCGATCCGGAGGTCAAGCGCAGCCTGGGCGCGCGCTTCACCTGGACGCGCCATGCCGTGTACGTGCGCAATCCGCTGCTGCGCGCGCTGGCCCGGCGGTTCGCCGGCCACTTCGAGAGCGACCGGCGCTGGCAGGACGGCACGGAGGGCGCGGCATGACGGTCACCTCGTCTCCGCCCCCCGTCGTGCTGGACGTGGACGGCTCCGTGGGCACGCTGCCCGGCGAAGTCCGCCTGCCGCTTGCGACGGACTGGCAGGAGCGGATGCGCTTCGGCTGCGGGCTGCGCACGATGCGTGCATTCCGTCAGGCGCTGGATGCGGGCATGCCGGCCGTGCCCGCGCACGGCACGGTGTTCATGGGCAGCGGCGACTTCCACCACCTGAGCTGGCCGCTCATCGAGCGCTGCATCGCGGCGCACGGCTTCTCGCAGGCGCGGCCGCTGCACGTGGTGGTGCTGGACAACCATCCCGACAACATGCGGTTTCCGTTCGGTGTGCACTGCGGCTCCTGGGTGCGGCGCGTGGCGATGCTGCCGCAGGTGGCGCACGTGCACGTGGCGGGCATCACCTCGGAGGACATCGGCGGGGGCCACGCGTGGGAAAACTACCTCGGTCCGCTGCGCGCGGGCCGGCTCACCTACTGGAGCAGCGGTGTCGACACCGGCTGGGGCCGCTGGCTGGGCATCGCCGACCGGTTCCGCACGTTCCCGGATGCGGATGCGCTGGTCACGGAACTCACCCGGATGCTGGCGCGGCAGCAGGTGCCCACCTATTTCAGCATCGACAAGGACGTGTTCTCCCGGAGCGTGGTGCAGACCAACTGGGACCAGGGCACGTTGGAGGCACGGCACGCCGCCGCGGTGATCGGCGGGCTGCGCGGCCGCATCGTGGGCAGCGACGTGACGGGCGACGTCTCCACCTACCGCTATGCCGCCGCGTGGAAGCGCTGGCTCAGCGCGGGCGACGGTCAGCAGACGGATGCGGAGCATGCGCAATTGCCGGCCTGGCAGACGGCGCAGGCGGCGTTCAACGTGTGGTTGCTGGACCTGCTGGAGGCGGACTGACGGCAGCAAGCCGCCCGCGCGGTGCGGCAGCGGCAGCGGTCACGGGGCCCGTGGTCGGGAGTGCCCGGAGTGCGTGCCGATGGCGCGCCGCAATGCGTCGCACACGCGGCCGAAACCCGCAGCCGGCAGCCAGGGGCTGTTGCTGATGGCGAGCACGCGGCGGGCGAGGTCGCGGGCGTTCGGCCAGTCGTCTCCCGCGTCGTGGGTGACGCAGCGCGCGTAGCGCGGATAGTCGGGCAGGGCATGCACGAACGGCAGGCTCACGCCCAGGCCCTGGCCCCAGAGGTCGCGGAGGGCGGTCTCGCGGCTGGGCGCATCGGGCATGAGCACCAGCAGGGTCGGCCAGGTGCCGCGGGCGCCGGGCACGGTGGCGCTGTCCTGCAGCACCTCCACGGCGGGCACCTGGTCGCGCAGTACGGCGATGCGCTGTCGCGCGCGCGCCTCGCCCTCATCGAGCCATGCCGGCAGTCGCTCCAGGGCGCGCACGCCCACGGCCTGCCGCCAGCGGCCCACGCGGTGCAGCGGAATGGCGTCGTCGAAATCGTCGCCCGCGGCACCGATGCGGTCGCCGCGCGCGAGCGCCCGGCGCAGCGGCAGTCCGTAGGCCAGCGGCAGGCCGGCGGGGCGGTAGAGCGCGGCGTAGCCGATCAGTTCCAGGCTGCGCCGCCATTCCCAACCGCGGCGCCAGGGCGCGAGCGCGGCAGCGGCCTGCGCACAGGCCGCGCGCAGGACGGGGTCGGCCACCACCAGGGCGCCGCCTTCGTACAGCGTGAGCCCCTTGCCGACGGCCATGCTGAAGAAGACCATGTCGCTGCCGGTACCGATGCAGGCACCGCCTTCCTGCCGCGCGCCCAGGGCCTGGGCCGCGTCCTCGATGACGCGGGCACCCGCCGTCCGCGCGATGGCCCGGGCCGGCGACACGTCGGTCACGCGGCCGGCCAGGTGCGTGGGCAGCACGGCCAGCGTGCGCGGGCCGCAGAGCGCGGCGAGCGAGTGGGGGCACAGATCGAGGCTGCCCGGCCGCAGGTCGCACAGGCGCAGGCGCAGGCCGCAGTGGGCGGCGGCCAGTGCCACCAGCGGGCAGGTGTACGCGGGTGCGATGATTTCGTCGCGGCGGGGCTCGGCCGCGCGCAGCGCGGAGAGGGCGATCACCAGCGCGGCGGTGCCCGAGCATTCGATCTGCACGGCCGGCACGCCGAGGAAGCGCGCGAGCGCAGTTCCCAGATCGGCGTCCCCGCCCGGGCGCAGGTCGCGCCAGCGCAGCGGCAGGCCGGCGGTGGGCGGTGCCTCAGGCGCCATGGGGCGCGGCCGGTGCCTCGGCCGGCTGCTCCGCGGCCTCGCTGCGCGCCAGGCAGGCGATGCCGCCCGCGATGAGCGCCGCGCCCAGCAGTTGCGGCCAGCCGATGGGTTCGTTGAACAGCCAGGCCGAGAGCGCCAGCACGGACACCACTTCGAGGTGCGAGGCCGCGAAGGCCGGGCCGATGGGTGCGTGCTCCAGCAGCGTCATCCACGTGAAAAACGCACCCACGTAGCCCACGAAGGCGCCGTAGATCCAGGGCTGGCCGAACACGCGCGCGAGCCACGCACCGGAGAATTCCAGCGGCAGCGCATGCTCGCCCGCGAGTTTGAAGCTGATCTGCGCGAGCGTGTCGAACGCGACCAGGATGAAGAAGCCGATGGCGTAGAAGCGCTTCATGGCATCAGGCTTTCAGGCCCACGACGGCGACGCCCGCCGACACCAGCAGGATGCCCGCGACGCGCATCGGGGAGAGCTTTTCGCGGAACAGGAAGCGGCCGGCCACCATCACGGCCACGATGTTGATCGAGCCCAGCAGCACGCCGTCGGAGAGCGGCACCAGCGAGAGGAACGCGAGCCAGACCAGGAATTCGGCCACGTAGCAGCCGATGCCGACCCAGATCCACGGCCGGCGCGCCATCCAGATCCAGCGCGCGAGCCCGCTGCCGGCGCGCGGGTCCGCGGTCGCCGCGGCCTTGAAGGCCAGTTGCCCGCCCGTGTCCACCAGCATGTTCAGCAGCCACAGCACGGCGACCAGCGGCGTGATGCCGCCGCCTTCTGCCGGCGTCATGGCGCAGTACCCTCGGCGCGGCGCTTCGCGACCGCTTCGGCGAACGCCACGGTGCGCGCCAGCACGGTGCGGCGGTCGCGGTCGATGGTGATCATGTGGTAGCTGTCGTCCAGCAGCACCAGTTCCACCGGGGCATGGCGCACGCCGCGCACGATGTCCTGCGCATTGCCGGCCGCGGCGATGTCGTCGTGGCGGGCATGCATCACCAGGCAGGGCGCGCGCACCGCGTCCAGGTTGCGCCGCACGTGGGCCGACAGGGCCCGCAGCTCGATCACCGACCACCAGGGGTTGCCGGGCAGGCCGGCCGCCGCGCTGTCGCCCGAATGCATCTGCGCGACCACGCGTTCGCGCAGCGCCTCGTCCTTGATGCCGTAGGGCGGCGCTTCCATGAACACGCTGCGGCGGCCGATCCCCAGGGCCCGGAAGAGCGGCAGCAGGAAGGCCAGGCGCGTATAGGCCGGCATGCTCCAGCCGTCGTAGCGGAAGGTGGTCGACAGGGCCACCACGCCGGCCACCTGCGCCGGACGTTCGATGGCCAGTGCCAGCGCCAGCAGCGCGCCCATCGACAGCCCGCAGACGACGATGGGCTGGCCGGTGTGCCGCACAAGCCGGTCCGCGCCGCGGCGCACGCTGGCCACCCAGTCCTGCCAGCGCGTGGCGATCAGGTCGTCCTGCGTGCCGCAGTGGCCGGCCAGCTGCACGGCCAGCACGGTGAAGCCCGCGCGGTGCAGGCCCTTGGCGAGCAGGCGCATCTCGTTGGGGGTGCCGGTGAGGCCGTGGATCAGCAGCACGCCGGTCTGCGCCAGCGGGCCGTGGCCTTCGAGCAGGTATTCGTGCCGCGTGTCGTGGCGGCAGGCCGGGGTGTCGGGCACGCCCGCGCCCGCCGTGGCGCGCAGGGTGGCGGTGCCGCTCATGCGGCCAGCTCCAGCGCGCGCGGCGCGAGCACGTCCAGCCGGTGCAGCAGTTCGATCGTGTCGGCGAAATCGGCGAACGGCGCATGCGCGATGCCGTGGCTCTCGCAGTGGCCGATGAGCTTGTACTTGGCGAACACGAAGTCCGCGCGGCCGGAGACGCAGAAATCCGATGTGCTGTCGCCCACGAAGAGCACGCGGCCGTGCAGCGCGCGCTGCTCTTCGAGGCGCTCGCACTTGCAGTTGCCGTTGGCGCGCGCGCAGGCGGCGCTGGCCCAGGGCGATTCGAGCCGCCACTGGCGCGGGCCGGCCTGCACGAGGCGGTTGGCGATCACGGGCAGGTCTTCCAGGCCGTGGCGGGCCAGCACCGTGCGGATGGCGTAGTCGATGCCGTCGCTCACCACCTGCACCGGCATGCCGAGCCGGCGCGCCTCGCGCACGAAGGCGGCGAAATGCGGGTCCACGCCGATCGTGGCCAGGTGCGCGTCGAGTTCGGCGCGGTCCATGTCGAGCAGGGCGACCTGGCCCTTCATGCATTCGCGCGAGCCAATCTCGCCGCGCTCCCAGGCGTCTTCGAGCGCCTGCCAGCCGGGCTGGCCGAAGCGCTGCAGCAGCGCGTCGGTCACGTCCACGGTGCTGATGGTGCCGTCGAAGTCGCACTGCACCATCCAGCCCGGGATCGGCGCGTCGTGGCCGGCGGCCGGCGAAGGCGCGCCGGCGCGCCGCAGGGAGGAAAGGGGGAAGGAGGCTGTCGTCATGGGGTCGTTCCTCGTCAGGGATGGAAGCTCACGCGCACGCTCTGGCCGGGCCGCACCTGCGGGGGCTTGTCGAACTCGAGCACGCATTCCACGACCCGCACGGGGCCGCGCTGGCTGTCGTCCTGCAGCCGCGCGGTGCCCAGCACGGGGCTCAGGCGCACCACGCGCGCGGGCGGCAGGGCGACCGGCATGGTGTCGCCGTCGGTGGTGACCGAAGCGCGCATGCCGGGCTGCACGGAGGCGGCGTAGCTTTCGTTGATTTCGGCGCGCACGATCAGCGGCCGGCGCGGCAGCAGCGTGACGATGGGATGGCTGGCGGACGCGGCCGCCAGGGCCTGGCCGGCCTGGGTGCGCACGTGGACCACGGTGCCGTCCTGCGGCGCGCGCAGTTCGAGCCGCGCCTGCTGGCCGCGCACCTGCGCGAGCCGCTTGCGGGCGACTTCGGCTTCCGCCCGGGCCACGGCCGCATCGGATTCGGCGGCGCGCAGGGCCTGTGCGGCATCGTCGGCGCGCTGCGGCTCGGCGGCGTGGGCGGCGGCGGCCTCGGCCAGGCGGGCCGCGGTGCGGCGCAGCGCCGGCAGTTGCTGGGCACGGG
The DNA here is from genome assembly GCA_002397315.1 of Comamonadaceae bacterium UBA4962. Classification (GTDB taxonomy): domain Bacteria; phylum Pseudomonadota; class Gammaproteobacteria; order Burkholderiales; family Burkholderiaceae_C; genus Paracidovorax. Next base: position 22,449 of record DHAE01000014.1, on the reverse strand, counting down.
CACGTTCGCGGGCCTCGGCCAGCTGCAGTTCGGCCTGCGCGATGCCGGCCTCGGCCTGGGCATTCGTGCCGGACAGGCGCAGCAGCACCTGGCCGCGTGTGACGGTATCGCCTTCGTGCACGGCGACGGATTCCACCACGCCGTCCTGCAGGGGCGAGAGTTCCAGCATCCCGCCCTGCACTTCGATGCGGCCGCGGGCGATGGCCACGTCCGCCGCAGCGGACGCGGACGCAGCCGGAGAGGAGGCCGCCGCGTCGGCCGAGGCCGCGGGGGTGGCGCCATGGTCGGTGCAGGCCGCGAGCCAGGCCAGGGCCAGGGCCGAGGCCGCGCAGGCCATGCCGCGTGCCGCCCGCGGCCGGGAGAGGGAGAAAAGGCGTGTCATGGGGTGGTGGCGTCCGGTTGGCGCCAGTCGCTGCGGATGGCTCCGTCCTCCATGCCGAGCACGCGGTCGGCGTGCCGCACGAGGCGCGGATCGTGGCTCACGCACAGCACGGTGGTGCCATGCGCGCGCGCGATGCGGTGGAGGATGTCGATCACGCGCTGGCCGCTGTCGGCATCGAGCGCGCTGGTGGGTTCGTCGGCGAAGAGCAATTGCGGCGACTTGGCGATGGCTCGGGCGATCGCCACGCGCTGCTTCTCGCCGCCCGAGAGCTGCGCGGGCCGCATGTGCGCGCGCTGCGTCAGCCCGACCTCGTCGAGCGCGCGCCGCGCCTGGCGGGCGCTTTCGCGCGCATCCATGCCCAGATAGCCCAGCGGCAGCTGCACCTGCTCGAGCGCGGTCAGCGCGGGAAACAGGTTGAAGCCCTGGAACACGAAGCCCGTGTGCAGCAGTCGGAAGCGCTCGAGCGCGCGCTGGCCGAGGGCGCCCAGGTCTTCCCCGAGCGCGAAGGTCTTGCCGGCATCCGGCCGCTGCAGCCCCGAGAGCAGCGAGAGCAGGGTGCTCTTGCCGCAGCCCGAGGGGCCGGAGATGAGGGTGAGTTCGCCGGGGTGGATCGTGAGCGAGAGCTGGCGCAGCACGGGCACCTGCACCACGCCCGAGACGAAGGATTTCTGCAGCTCCACGGCCTGCAGGCTCGGCGCGCCGGGCCGCGGCGCGGCGGTGCGGGAAATGTCGGAGGCCATGGGTGGGACGGAGTTCATCGCAGCAACAGGGCCGGGTCGGCGGCCATCAGGCCGCGCATGGCCAGCAGGCCGGACAGCAGCGCGACCAGCGCCACGAGGCCGGCGCAGGCGAGGGCGGTGGCGGGCGTCATCGCCACCGGCACACCCTGCGCCATGGCGAGCCACAGCAGCCCCGCGCTGGCGATGCCGCCGAGCAGCAGGCCCAGCCCGCCGATCCAGCAGGCCTGCTCGACCACCAGGCGCCCGAGCGCGCGGCGGCTCACGCCCAGCGCGTTCAGAACGGCGTATTCGCGGGCCGATCCGGCCACCACGGCCATGAGCGACTGGCTGGTGACCACGGTGCCGACGAGGCAGACGATGCCCACCATGAACAGCACCGCCACGCCCGCGCCCGTGTCCAGCAGCCAGTAGAGCTGGGAGCGGCGGGCGAACTGGGGTGCCGTCCAGACCTCGAAGGGGCCGAAGCCCGGCGCGCCGGCGCCCAGCCGCGCCTGCACCTGGGCGGCCTGTTCGGGCGAGTGGGTGCGGGCCACGACGTAGGTGGGGTTGGCGGCTGCGTTGCCGCCGGCGATCTCGCGCGCGGTGTCCAGCGATGCGATCACGTTGGCGCCGCCCAGGCCGCGCAGCCCGTCCACGGCCGCCACCACGCGCACGGCATGCCCGTTGATCCAGGCGTTGCCGCCCACGGTGGTGCCGAGGGTGGAGAGGTCCGCGCGGTCCACGATGACGGCGCCGGGGGCGCGCAGCGCATCGCGCTGCCAGGGCGCGAGCAGGTGGGAGAACAGCATGCCGTCCGGCGCGGTGCGGATGCCCGACAGGTACACCGACACCCCGCCGCCGGCCTGCGTGCCGCGCCAGTCCGCATCCACCCAGACGTAGGGCTCGGTGGCGGCGACGGCCGGGTCCATGGCCAGGCGCAGGTCCACGTCGCGGCCGATCGCGCGGCCGAAGTTCACGCTCTGCGTGCCCGGGTAGCCGGCCCAGAGGTCGGCGCCCGAGGCCCGCACGTACAGCGCGGCGCTGCCGAAGATGCCCAGCACCAGCGCCGCCTGCACCGCGAGCAGCACGCAGGAGAAGCCCACCGCGAACACGGCGGGCACGAAGCGGCGCCATTCGTGGACGAGGGTCTTGCGGGCCAGGGCGATCATGGCGCCGCTCCGGCGGGCAGCGGTGCGCCGCCCAGCGCCTTGTAGAGCGCCACGAAGGCCAGCGAGCGCGCGTCCTGCGCGGTGGCCCATTCCGCGTCGGCCTGCAGTGCGGCACGGCGCGCGGCCAGGCCGTCGTATTCGCTGGCGAGCCCCAGCCGGGCCTGCACGCCGCCGGCCCGCACGCGTTCCGCGAGCGCGGGCCGTGCCTCGGCGAGCGCGTCCGCGCGGTGCTGCTGCGCGGCCAGGGCCGCGAGCGCGCCCTCGGCCTCGGCCACGGCGCCGCGCACGGTGCGCTGGTAGGCCAGGCCGGCGCTCTGCAGGGCCTCCTCCTGCGCGTCCACCTGCATGCGGCGGCGCCCCCAGTCGAAGAGCGGGATGTCGATCGTGGGGCCGATGGCCGGCACGTTGTCGCTGGTGGTGCGGCGGTTGCGCGTGATGTTGAACGCGTACAGCAGCGAGCCGGTGATCGCGAAGCGGGGATACAGCTCGGAGCGGGCCATGCCCACGTCGGCCGCCGCCTTGCGCACGGCGGCCTCCGCGGCCTGGATGTCGGGGCGCGTGCGCAGCAGGTCGGCGGGCAGGGCCGAGAAGGCGAACGGGGCGAGGGCCGGGGCGTGGACGGGCCCCGCCGCGGTCCAGGCCGGGTCCGGCGCCGGGCGGCCCAGCAGCACCGCCAGCGACTGGGCGGCGCGCGCCAGGGCTTCTTCGGGCACGGCGCGGGCCGCGCGGGTGCGGGCCCGCTGCACGCCGGCCTGGGCCAGCTCGTCGGCGGCGCCGGTCCAGGTGCGCTGGCGCACCTGTGCGAGCTGCAGGGCGCGCTCATCGAGTGCGGCCTGCTGGTCGAGCAACTGCAGTTGCCGGCGCGCGGCCTGCAGGTCGAGGTAGTTGCGCACCACGTCCGCCACCACGGCGACGCGCGCGCCCTGGCCGTCCGCGGCCGCCGCGTCCCGGTCCGCCGCGGCGGCCTCGCGCGCGCTCTCGGCGGCGCCGAACAGGCCCAGCTCCCACACCATGTCGACGCTGGCGTGGAAGTAGCTGTCGGCGGCCTCGATGTCCTGCAGCGTCCGCGCGCCGGCGCTGAACGACGGGCGGAACTGCACCGCGGCACGCCCGGCCTGCAGGCGCGCCTCGCGCAGCCGGTGCGTGGCGATCGCCAGGTCGAGGTTGCCGGCCAGGGCCTCGTCCACCAGCGCATCGAGCGCGGGATCGTGGAAGGCCTTCCACCACGCGCGGAATTCCGGCTGCGCCGCAGCCCCCGCGGGCACGGGCGACGTCCAGGCGGACGGCAGGACCGGCGCTGGCGGACGGTGGACCTCCGTGGTCGAACAGCCGGCCAGGAGCGCGATCGCCGCGGCGAGCAGGCCGGGGCGCAGCGGACGCGGAGAGAGGGGCGGAAGGGACACGCGCGGCGTTACGTTGCGAAAAAGGGAAATCCAGGACGGGCACGGAAGGCCGTCCAGGCTGATGCACCGCATTGGACCGCCCCAAGCTTGCGCCGCCTTGCATGGCATATGGAGGCTTCGTGGAGACGCGTGGGATTTCCCCGGAGCGCGGCAGGCTGTGGATAATTCCGCCCAGCATTGCCCACTCCGCCATGAACCTTCCCGCCGCCCCGCAGGCCACCGGCCCGCTCGTTCTCGTGGTCGAGGACGAGCCGGGCATCGCCACCATCCTCACGGCCTACCTCCAGCGCGACGGGCTGCGTGCGCAGCAGGCCCACGACGGCCTGGAGGCGCTGCGACTGTTCCGGCAACTCAAGCCCGACATGGTGCTGCTGGACATCCACCTGCCCGGCATGGACGGCCTGGACCTGCTGCGCGCCATCCGCGAGGACGGCCATACGCCCGTCATCATGGTCACGGCCCTCGCGGACGACGTGGACAAACTTCTGGGCCTGCGCCTGGGCGCGGACGACTACGTGGTCAAACCCTTCAGTCCGCCCGAGGTGGTGGCGCGGGTGCGCGCCGTGCTGCGGCGCACGCAGGCCCAGCCGGCGGCGCCGGCGCGGGGCACCCAGCGCATCCGCGTGGGCCGCATCGAGATCGACCAGGAGGCGCATGCCGCGTTCGCCCACGGCGAGGACGGCCGGCCCGTGGCGCTGCCGCTCACGCTGACCGAATACCGGCTGCTCGCCTGCCTGGCCGCGCAGCCCCGCCGCTGTTTCTCGCGCAGCCACCTCATCGACCACTGCCTGCCCGAGAGCGATGCGCTCGACCGCGTGATCGATTCCCACCTCTCCAAGCTGCGCCGCAAGCTGCAGCAGGCCGGGCAGGGGGACCTGATCGAGACCGTGCGCGGCATCGGCTACCGGCTCTGGCCCGGCGACGGCGCGCCCGCCTGACCGGCGCGCGCGACCGTCCGACACCATGCAGGGCCCCTTCTTCAGCCGCGTCTGGGTCCGCTTCGGGCTCTGCATCGCGGCCACCGTGCTCGCCACGATGGCGTTGCTCACCGTGAGCGTGATGCTGTTCTCCGAGGTGCAGTACCGCGACTTCTACCGCAGCCTGCCCACCGACGTGCAGCGCGAACTCGACGACCTGCGCGAGCGGGACATGGAGGACAGCCCGCGCGCGATGGAGATCTACGGGCGCTACTGGCACGGCGACCTGCTGTTCGGCGAGAAATGGTCGTTGGTGGTCGGCCTCGTGGTGTGCCTGCCCGTGGGGCTGGTCGTGGGCTTCTGGGTGTCGCGCATCGTCACGCAGCCGCTGGCCTCGATGGCGGAGGTGGCGTCCCACGTGGCGCTGGGCGACTTCTCGGTGCGCGCCCAGCCCGGCCGCTACCACGACGAGATGGCCGCCATGGTGCGGCACTTCAACCAGATGATCGATTCGCTGGAGCGCATGGCCAAGGAGCAGCGCGCCTCCGCGGCGTCGATCTCGCACGAACTGCGCACGCCGCTCACGGTGCTGCGCGCGCGCCTGCATGCCATCTGCGACGGCGTCATCGAGGCGGACGCGGCCGAATCCCGCGCGCTGCTGGAGCAGGTCGAGTACCTGGGTCGCCTCGTCGGCGACCTGCACACCCTGGCGATGGCCGATGCCGGCCAGCTCTCTCTGGAAATCCGCACCGTGGACCTCGCCGATCTCGTGCGCGACGCGCTCGCCGGCCACGCGCACCGCATCGAGGACCACGGCGTGGCGCTGGAGCTGCGGCTGCCGCCGGAGGGCGCCGAGGAGCCCCGCGTAGTGCTGGACCCGGACCGCATGCGGCAGATCCTCTTCAACCTCGTCGAGAACGTGCTGCGCCATGCGCGTGCCGGCGGCCGGCTGGGCGTGGAGGTGGCGGTGCAGGGGGCGCATGCCGTGCTGCGCGTGAGCGACGCGGGGCCCGGCCTGCCCGCGCGGCTGCTGGAACGCCCGTTCGAGCGCTTCCCGCACGAGCCGGGACGGCGGCGCGAGGGCTCGGGCCTGGGGCTTTCCATCGTGAAGGCGCTGGTGCAGCGCCAGGGCGGTGAAGTACGGGTGGAGAACCTGGCCGGGGGCGGCGCCTGCTTCACGGTCGCGTTTCCGCTGGCCGCCTGACGCTGCGCGCCTGCGGAATGTCGCCCGCGCCACCGGGTGTTTTTCCGCATTGGGTGGGCGGCACGCCGTCCTACGTGGGCAACCGCCAGCGGACCACAGCCCGCTGCCGGGCCGATCCCTACGATGGGCATCCATGGAAGGGCAGCGCGGCAGTCCCGCCGCACGGGGTCTTCCTCCCATCCCCCCTCACCCCGTCTATTGGGGTTTCACCCTGTCCTCCTCACGGAGGGCAGGGTTTTTTATGGCTTCGCGCCATGGGCCCGGCGGGGCGGCGATGGGACAATCGCCCCCATGACCGCTGCCGCCCGCCCCACCCCCTCCACATCCTCCCCGTCCTCCGCTTTCGCCTCCGCACCGGTGGACACGCTCACCATCACCCGGCCCGACGACTGGCACCTGCACGTGCGCGACGGCGAGCCGCTGCGGACCGTCGTGCCCCACACGGCCGCGCAGTTCGGCCGGGCGGTGATCATGCCGAACCTGCGGCCGCCCGTAACCACCGCCGCGCAGGCCCTGGCGTACAAGCAGCGCATCCTGGCCGCCGTGCCCGAGGGCGTGCGTTTCGAGCCGCTGATGACGCTCTACCTCACCGACAACCTGCCGCCCGAGGAGATCGCGCGCGCCAAGGCAGCGGGCGTCGTGGCCTGCAAGCTCTACCCGGCCGGCGCCACCACCAACAGCGATGCCGGCGTGACCGAACTGCGCAAGATCTACCCCGTGCTGGAGGCGATGCAGCAGGCCGGCCTGCTGCTGCTGGTGCACGGCGAGGTCACCGGCAGCGAGGTCGACCTCTTCGACCGCGAGGCGGTGTTCATCGAGCAGCAGCTCATCCCGCTGCGCCGCGATTTCCCCGAACTGAAGATCGTCTTCGAGCACATCACCACCCGCGAGGCGGCGCAGTACGTGGCCGCCAGCGATGCGTACACCGCGGCCACGATCACGCCGCAGCACCTGCTGTTCAACCGCAACGCCATCTTCACGGGCGGCATCCGCCCGCACTACTACTGCCTGCCGGTGCTCAAGCGCGAGACGCACCGGCTCGCGCTCGTGGAGGCCGCCACCAGCGGCAGCCCGAAGTTCTTCCTGGGCACCGACAGCGCGCCGCACGCCGCCCACCTCAAGGAACACGCCACCGGCTGCGCGGGCTGCTACAGCGCGCATGCCGCCATGGAGCTGTACGCCGAGGCCTTCGACAAGGCCGGTGCGCTCGAGCGGCTGGAGGGCTTCGCCAGCCTGCATGGCCCGGCCTTCTACGGCCTGCCGCGCAACGAGGGCACCCTGACGCTGCGCCGCGAATCCTGGACCCCGCCCGAGAGCTTCCCCTTCGGCGAGGCGCTGCTCAAGCCGCTGCGCTCGGGCGAGGCGCTGGCGTGGCGCGTGGTGGACGGCGCGAAGGCCTGAGCCATGGCACCGGTGGCCGACTTTCCCGAACGGCAGCAGTTGCGCATCGCGCTGCTGATCGATGCCGACAATGCGCCGGCGGAGATGATCGACGAGATCCTGACCGAGCTGTCCACCCTGGGGGTGATCAGCATCCGGCGCGCCTATGGCAACTGGACCAAATCCGCGCTCGCCGGATGGCAGTCCAAGCTGCTGGAGTTCGCGGTGCGCCCCATCCAGCAGTTCGATTACTCCAAGCGCAAGAACGCCACCGACATGGCCATGACGGTGGATGCGATGGAACTGCTCTACACCGACCGGCCGGACGCCTTCGGCATCGTGTCGTCGGATGCCGATTTCACGCCGCTGGTGATGCACCTGCGGGCCAAGGGGGCGGCCGTGTACGGCTTCGGGGCGCAGCAGACGCCCAAGCCGTTCGTCAACGCCTGCTCCCGCTTCCTCTACCTCGAAGCGCTGGCTGCCGCCGCGCCGGCGGTGACTGGCCCGCCGGAGCCGGTCCCGCCGCCGCCGGCCGAGGAGGCTGCCGCATCCGCCGCGGGGCGGCCGGCGCGCGACCCTGCTGCGGCGGCCACTGCCGCCGCTGCCGCTGCACCGTCCGCGTCCGATTCCCCCGCGCCGGGCCATCCCGTCCGTCCGGCCGCGGGGCTGCGGGTTCCCACGCCGGAGCTGCGCCAGGACACGGCGCTCATGAACCTGCTGCGCGATGCCGTCGCCGCCACGCAGGACGAGAGCGGCTGGGCGAAGGTCGGGGCCGTCGGCACCCAGATCGCCAACAAGGCGTCGTTCGACGCCCGCAACTACGGCTATGCCACGCTCACCAAGCTGCTGGCCGCCACGCAGGCGTTCGAAATGCGCGACGAGGGCACCTCGCGCGTGTCGGTGCGGGACAAGCGTTCCTCGCTGCCGCGCGGCACGCCGGAATGAAGCCACCGGGGCCGCACGGGCGGACGGCGCCGGAGCCGTCCGCGCACGTCGCGAGTGCCATCGACTGGAGCCGTCCCTGGCTGGCTCCCGTGCTCGCCGAAGGGCAGGCCGCCGCGGCGGCCCTGCAGGGTGGGCAGCCCGTCTGCGAAGCCCTCGATGCCCTGCAGGCCCGGCGGGGCGCCCCGCGCCCGCGCTTCGTGCCCCAGGAGCGCCTGCCCGCGGGCGAAGCCTACGAGGCCTTCATCTTCCGCACCGCGCAGGTCCCCACCCGCGAGAACCTGCACGACTTCTTCAACGGCCTGGTCTGGCTGCACTACCCGCAGGCCAAGCGCCGCCTCAATGCCCTGCAGGCCGGGGCCATCGCCGCCCAGGGCATCGGTGCCGTGCGCGGTCCGCTGCGCGATGCGGTCACGGTGTTCGACGAGAACGGGGCGGTGCTGTTCGCTCCCCGGGAGTTGCGGGAGGCGCTGGCCGCGCGCGCATGGCGCCGGCTGTTCACGGACCTGCGCCCGCTCTGGCGGCAGGCGCGCCTCGAAATCTTCGGCCATGCCCTGCTGGAGCAGTTGGTGAGGCCCCGCAAACCGCTCACGGCCCATGTGCTGCTGGTGCAGGATGCTCCTGAAAGCGTAGCGGACGTCGACGGCTGGCTGGCCAGCGTGCTGCAGCCCGGCCTGCTGGAGTCCAAGCCGTTCACGCCCCTTCCCGTGCTGGGGGTGCCCGGCTGGTGGGCCGAAAACGAGAACTTTTCCTTCTATGATGACTCTTCCGTGTTCCGCAGCGCACGCCCCGCATCACAGTACACAACAGGGGTCCCTCCGCGCTGACACGGCAGCTTGAACGCCTGCCCGACATCCCCATCTTGCTGTCGTGCCGGGTCCGTTCCTTGCTGCTTCTTTCCCCCGCACCCAACGCTTCCCCTTCGTGGAGAAACCTTCGATGAAACGCATCGCGCTCTTTCTGCTCACCAACATCGCCGTCGTGGTGGTGCTGGGCATCGTCGCCAGCCTGCTCGGCGTCAACCGCTACCTGACGGCCAACGGCCTCAACCTGGGGGCGCTGCTCGGCTTCGCCTTCATCATGGGCTTCGGTGGCGCGATCATCTCGCTGCTCATCAGCAAGCCCGTCGCCAAGTGGAGCTCCGGCGTGCGCGTGATCGACGGCACGGGCTCGCCCGACGAGGCCTGGATCGTCCAGACCGTGCGCAAGTTCGCCGACCAGGCCGGCATCGGCATGCCCGAGGTCGGCATCTTCGAGGGCGACCCGAACGCCTTCGCCACCGGCGCCTTCAAGAACAATGCCCTCGTGGCGGTCTCCACCGGCCTGCTGCAGGGCATGACCCGCGAGGAGGTCGAGGCCGTGATCGGCCACGAGGTGGCCCACATCGCCAACGGCGACATGGTCACCATGACGCTGATCCAGGGCGTGATGAACACCTTCGTGGTGTTCCTCTCGCGCGTGATCGGCTACGCGGTGGACAGCTTCCTGCGCCGCAACGACGAGAACAGCTCCGGCCCCGGCATCGGCTACATGGTCACCACCATCGTGCTCGACATCGTGCTGGGCTTCCTCGCCTCGATCATCGTGGCCTGGTTCAGCCGCCAGCGCGAATTCCGCGCCGATGCGGGCGCCGCCCGCCTTATGGGCCGCCGCCAGCCGATGATCAACGCGCTCGCCCGCCTGGGCGGCATGCACCCGGCCGAACTGCCCAAGGGCCTGCAGGCCATGGGCATCGCCGGCGGCATCGGCAAGCTGTTCAGCACCCACCCGCCGATCGAGGAGCGCATCGCCGCGCTGCAGAACGCGCAGGGCTGATGACTCCCCTGCGCGGCAGCCGGGCCGGCCGCCGCGCTCAAGAAGGAACACGACCCCGCCGTGGCGACACGGCGGGGTTTTTTTCTGCATGCCGTGCTCAGCGGTGCAGCCACGCCAGTTGGATCGCCAGCAGGCAGAACGCTGCGGCGAAGCTCCAGCGCATCCACCGCAGCACCCCCGGGCGCGAAAGAATGTGGTCGCGCACCGAGGCTGCCAGCAGCCCGTAGATCGCGAACACGGCGAAGGTCAGCGCCATGAACACCAGAGAAAGCTCCAGCATGCGCTGGGTGGGCTGCGCCTCGCCCGCATCGATGAATTGCGGCAGGAACGCCAGAAAGAACAGCGACAGCTTGGGGTTGAGGGCGTTCACGAGGATCGCCTCGCGTACCACCCGCCCATGGGAGCGTGCATCGTGCATGGATGCCAACTGCAGCGGCCCGTCGGCCCGTGCGGTCGTCCAGGCCATGTAGAGCAGGTAGGCCGCCCCGGCATACCGCAGGGTGGTGAAGGCCGCGGGGCTGGCGGACAGCAGGGCGGCCGACCCGGTGATCGCCGCCAGCATGTGGGGCACGATGCCGAGCGTGCAGCCCAGGGCGGCGACCACGGCGGCGCGGCGTCCGCGCGAGAGGGCTGCGGCCAGTGTGATCAGGGTGCCGGTGCCTGGGACGGCGATGACGATGAGCGAAGTGGCCAGGAATTCACGGGAGAGCTGCACAGGGGGCCTTCGGGCGGATTGGAGATATCCGATCCTCCCCAGCCGGTGTGCTGCCGTCTTGGATGAAATTGCGGTGTGGGTCAGCGCCTGCGCGCCTCGGCATAGCAGCCGGGAGCCATGCCGAAGCTGCGCACGAAGAGCCGGTTCATGTGGCTTTGGTCGTAGAAGCCGCTGTCCGTGGCCGCCTGCGCGAGCGGTATTCCCTGGCCGATCAACTGGCGGGCATGGTGGATCCTCCGCTGCAGGAGGTAGGCGTGCGGCGTGAGTCCGGTAGCCCGTGCGAAGGCGCGCAGGAACTGGTAGCGGCTGAGGCCGGCCTCCTCGGCCAGGCAGCCCAGGCCTGGCGAGGCGGCGGGATCGTCGTCCATGCGCGACCGGGCCCGGGCGACCCCGGGCGGGATGTGGCCGGCGGCGGGTGCACGGGGTCGCAGCAGGCCGCCCAGCACGAGCACCAGCGTTTCGTCCGCAGCGAGTTCGTCCGCGCTTTCGCGGATCCGCGCCGTCATGGCCTGGAAGAGCCGGCCGAAGCCACGCGCCAGTTCCGGATCGCGCAGCGCGGGCCGGGTGAACTCCGCAGAGGGGAGGCTCCCTTCCTCGCCCAGGTCGCGGGTGGCCCGTGCCAGCACGGCCGGATCGATGTACAGCATGCGCCAGGCGCGCCCGCCGCCGCCGATCGGCGCACCGTCGTGCACTTCGCCGGGATTGACCGTGATGAGGTCGCCCGGCCCGGCTTCGACCATTCCCCGGCCGCTCGCGGATTTCTGCGCACCGCGCTGGATGAGCCCGACGCCGAACTGCGCGTGCACGTGCCGGCTGAAGGCGAACGATGTGTCGGCCGCCACGGCTTCGATGCCCGGGTGCCGGCAGGGCAGCAGATCGACTCGGTGGTGGGGCGTCCTCGGCATCCGCCCGATGGTACGCTGCCGTCGGGGCTTGCGCCGTCGGCGGCGTGGGGCCGGCGGCCGGGCGTGTTCAGCCGGGCAGGGGGGGCGCCTCCGTTTCGACATCCGCCCGCGCCTTGTCCAGCAGGAAATCGATGCAGGTGCGCACGGCCCGCGTCTGGTGGCGGTTGGGCAGGTACAGCAGGTACATGTGGGTGCCGAAGATGCTCAGGCGGTATTCGTCGAGCGTGGTCAGCACCTCGCCGGTGGCGATCGCGTCCTGCACCACATAGTCGGGCACCAGCCCCACGCCCAGCCCGGCGAGAATGCCCTGGCGCAAAAACGGGAAGTGCTCGGAGATCAGCGTGGGTTCCAGCAGCACCTCGTGCCGCTCGGCGCCCTGGTAGGCGGCCAGGCGCAGTTGGCGCCCGGTCACGCCGGCGGTGATGACCGGGCCGGCGCGCAGCGCGTGCAGCGTGCGCGGCAGGCCGTGCCGGCGGGCGTAGTCGGCGGAGGCGCAGGCCAGGTAGCGCACGTTGCCCAGGCTGCGCGCCACGAGCGAGAGGGGCGGCTCCTGCACCACGCGGATGGCGATGTCCACCTCGTCGCGCAGGTTGTCGGCGCGGTTCTCGAACAGCACGTCCAGCACGATGCCCGGGTACAGGCGCTTGAATTCGATCAGCCAGTCGCCCATCACGATCTGCCCGTAGCCGCTGGGCACGCTGATCCCCACGCGGCCCTGCAGGCCCTGGCCCAGCGTGGTGACGGCCTCCTGCGCGGCCATCAGTTCGTTGCGGATGGTGCGGCCGTGTTCGTAGAGCCGCAGGCCGATCTCGGTGGGCTCGACCCGGCGCGTGGTGCGCTGCACCAGCTGCACGCCCACCGCCTTCTCCAGCTTGGTGAGGTGGTAGCTCACGTTCGCGCGGGTCATGCGCAGCTTGCGCGCAGCCTGGCTCAGGTTGCCGCTGTCGATGATCTCGACCAGCAGGGTCAGCGAGGGCAGATCCATGGGCGCGTTCCGGTGGATTGGTTGAAATCCTTTGACAGTCTGTCAATGGATGATGGGATTGTCAGAAAACATTGTCGCCGCAAGAATGTCCTGGAACAGCTATCCAGGAGACAAAGCATGACCTCAGCAGCGGCTACCGCGTCGCCCGTGCAAACGCGCCTGCAGGGCGACGTTCTCGTCGTCCGCATCGACAACCCGCCCGTGAACGCGCTCGGCGCGGCGGTGCGCCAGGGCCTGCGGGACGCCATCGGCGAGGCCGAGTCCCGGGCCGACGTGCAGGCGGTGCTGATCGTGGGCGAAGGCAAGGCGTTCATCGCGGGTGCCGACATCCGCGAATTCGGCAAGCCGCCCGTGGAGCCCTCGCTGCCCGAGGTCTGCCAGCGCATCGAATCCTGCGGCAAGCGCGTGGTGGCCGCCATCCATGGCGCGGCGCTGGGCGGTGGTCTGGAAGTGGCCCTCGCCGCGCACTACCGCGTGGCGCTGCCGGGCGCGCAGCTCGGCCTGCCCGAAGTGAACCTGGGCCTGCTGCCCGGCGCGGGCGGGACGCAGCGTGCGCCGCGCCTCATGGGCGTGAAGCCGGCCGCCGAGATGATGCTGAGCGGCAAGCCTTTGAGCGCCAAGGCGGCCCTGGCCGCGGGCCTGGTGGACCGTCTGGTGGACGGCCCTGATCCGGTGGCCGCGGGCCTGGCCTGCGTGCAGGAGCTGCAGGCCGCGCAGGCGCCCCTGCGCCGCACGCGCGACGTCGCCATCGCCGACCGCGCCGCCGCGCTGGCCGACCTCGACGCGCTGGCGGCCGATACGGCGAAAAAGTCGCGCGGCCTGTTTTCTCCGCAGAAGATCGTCGAATGCGTGCGCAACGCCGTGGAGCTGCCTTTCGACGAAGGCATGCAGCGCGAGCGCGCGGCCTTCATGGAGTGCCTCGCAAGCCCGCAGCGCGCGGGATTGATCCACGCCTTCTTCGCCGAGCGCGAGGTCGCCAAGGTGCCCGAGGCGAAGGCCGCCGCGCCGCGTCCGGTGGCGTCCATCGCCGTCATCGGCGGCGGCACCATGGGCGCGGGCATCACCGTGTCGGCGCTGGACGCCGGCCTGCCCGTGACCATGATCGAGCGTGACGACGCCTCGCTGGCCCGGGGCCGCGCGCACGTCGAGAAGGTCTACGACGGCCTCGTCGCCAAGGGCCGCATGGCGGCCGAGGCCAAGGCCGCCGTGATGGCGCGCTACACCGGCAGCACGCGCTACGAAGACATCGCCGCGGCCGATCTGGTGATCGAGGCGGTGTTCGAGGATCTGGAGGTGAAGAAGGCCGTCTTCCGCGAGCTGGACCGCGTCTGCAAGCCCGGCGCCGTGCTGGCCACCAACACCTCGTACCTGGACATCGACGCGATCGCCGCCGCCACCGGGCGGCCGCAGGACGTGATCGGCCTGCACTTCTTCAGCCCGGCCAACATCATGAAGCTGCTGGAGATCGTGGTGCCGGCGAAGGTGAGCGCCGACGTGGTCGCCACGGCGTTCGCGCTGGCCAAGACGATGAAGAAGGTGCCGGTGCGCGCCGGCGTGTGCGACGGCTTCATCGGCAACCGCATCCTGGCGGTGTACAAGCAGGCGGCCGACTACCTCATGGAAGACGGTGCGTCGCCCTATGAGATCGACGCGGCGGTGCGCGGCTTCGGCTACCCGATGGGCCCGTTCCAGGTGACCGACCTGGCCGGCGGCGACATCGGCTGGGCCACGCGCAAGCGCCGCGCGGCCACGCGCGACCCGAAGGCGCGCTACGTGGAGATCGCCGACCGCATCTGCGAGCGCGGCTGGTTCGGCCAGAAGACGGGGCGCGGCTTCTATCTGTACCCGGAGGGCGCCCGCACCGGCCAGCCCGATCCGGAGGTGCTGGCGATCGTCGATGCCGAGCGCGCGAAGAAGGGCGTCGTGCCGCGCAGCTTCACGCCCCACGAAATCATGCGCCGCTACATGGCCGCCATGGTCAACGAAGGCGCGAAGGTGGTGGAGGAGGGCATCGCCCTGCGGCCGCTGGACGTGGACGTGACCTTCCTCTCGGGCTACGGATTCCCGCGCTTCCGCGGCGGGCCGATGCACTACGCCGACACGGTGGGCCTGCCGAAGATCCTGGCCGACATCCGCGAATTCGCGCAGGAAGACCCGCTGTTCTGGAAGCCCGCGCCGCTGCTGGAAAAGCTCGTGGCCGAGGGCCGCGACTTCGGCAGCCTGAACCGCGCCGCCGCCGAAGCGCACTGACCGAACGACAGCACGAGCGACCCACGAAAGACCCCATGGATCTGCAATTCACCCCCCAGGAGGAAGCCTTCCGCGACGAAGTGCAGGCCTTCCTCAAAGAGCACCTGCCCGCCGACCTGTCGCACAAGGTGCGCGCCGGCCTGCGCCTGGACAAGGCCGACATGGAGCGCTGGCACGCGATCCTGAACGCGCGCGGCTGGCTCGCGAACCACTGGCCCGAGCAGTACGGCGGGCCGGGCTGGAACGCCGTGCAGAAGTTCATCTTCGAGAACGAGTGCGCGCTGGCCGGTGCGCCGCGCATCGTGCCCTTCGGCGTGAACATGCTGGGCCCGGTGCTCATCAAATACGGCAACGAGGCGCAGAAGCAGTACTGGCTGCCGCGCATCCTGAACGGCGAGGACTGGTGGTGCCAGGGCTATTCGGAGCCCGGCGCGGGATCGGACCTGGCCTCGGTGAAGACCACCGCCGTGCGCCAGGGCGACCACTACGTCGTCAACGGCCAGAAGACCTGGACCACGCTCGGCCAGCACGCCAACATGATCTTCTGCCTGGTGCGCACCGACCGCGAGGCCAAGGCGCAGTCGGGCATCAGCTTCCTGCTGGTGGACATGCGCTCGCCCGGCGTCGAGGTGCGCCCGATCATCACGCTGGACGGCGAGCACGAGGTGAACGAGGTGTTCTTCACCGACGTGAAGGTGCCGGCCGAGAACCTGGTGGGCGAGGAGAACAAGGGCTGGACCTACGCCAAGTACCTGCTGACCTACGAGCGCACCAACATCGCGGGCGTGGGCTTCTCGGTGGCTGCGCTGGAGAAGTTGAAGCGCGTGGCCGCCACCGTGCAGTGCAACGGTCGTCCGCTCGCGCAGGACCCGCTGTTCGCGGCGCGTCTCGCCCGCGTGGAGATCGACCTGGAGAACATGAAGACCACCAACCTGCGCGTGATCGCCGCGGTGGCCGGCGGCGGCGTGCCGGGCGCGGAAAGCTCCATGCTGAAGATCCGCGGCACCGAGATCCGCCAGGAGATCCTCTCGCTCACGCGCCGCGCCATGGGCCCGTACGCGCTGCCCTTCGAGGAAGAGGCGCTGCACGCCGGCCACGAAGACCGGGCCGTGGGGCCGGAGGGCGCCGCTGCCGCTGCGGCGAACTACTTCAACTACCGCAAGCTGTCGATCTTCGGCGGCTCCAACGAGATCCAGAAAAACATCATCTCCAAGATGATCCTCGGACTGTGACGCCATGAATTTCGAACACACCGAAGACCGCCGCATGCTGGCGGACACGCTGGACCGCTTCATCGCCGGGCAGTCCGGCATCGAGCAGCGCAACCATGCCGCCTACGGCGCGCAGGGCCACAGCCCCGGCCTGTACCGCGGCTTCGCCGAGCTGGGCGCGATCGGCGCGCTGTTCACCGAGGCCGACGGCGGCTTCGGCGGAGCGGGCTTCGACGTCAGCGTGGTGTTCGAGCGCCTGGGCCGCGGCCTCGTCGCCGAACCGTTGCTCGGCGCCCTGGTGGTGGGCCGCGCCGTGGCGGCGGCCGGCAGCGCCGCGCAGAAGGACACCGTGCTGGCACCGCTGGTGGCCGGCGAGGCCGTGGCCGCGCTGGCGCACGACGAGCCGGGCGGCCATTACGAGCCGACGCGCGTGGCGGCCACCGCGCGCCGCGCGGGCGATGGCTGGGTGATCGACGGCGCCAAGGGCGTGGTGCTGTTCGGCGACAGCGCCGGCTGGCTGCTGGTGTCGGCCCGCACGGGCGGCAGCACCTTCGACGCCGCGGGTATCTCCCTGTTCCTGGTGCCCGGCGATG
Source organism: Comamonadaceae bacterium UBA4962 (assembly GCA_002397315.1). Lineage (GTDB taxonomy): Bacteria > Pseudomonadota > Gammaproteobacteria > Burkholderiales > Burkholderiaceae_C > Paracidovorax. Next base: position 5,859 of record DHAE01000014.1, on the reverse strand, counting down.
CCGCCGGAATCACGCGCCGGGGCCATGGCCGCATCGACGGCGGCCGCACGGCCGAACTGGTCTTCACGAACGTGGCCGTGGGCGCGGACGCGCTGCTCGGCGCGGAGGGCGAGGGCGCCGCGCTGCTGGAGCGCGCCGTGGGCTGGGGCCTGCTGGCGCTCTGCGCCGAGGCCGTGGGCGCGATGGACGTGGCCAAGGAACACACGCTGGAATACCTGCGCACCCGCAAGCAGTTCGGCGTGCCGATCGGCAGCTTCCAGGCGCTGCAGCACCGCATGGCCGATCTGCTGCTGGAGGTGGAGCAGGCCCGCTCGGCCGTCATCAACGCCGCGGCCGCGATCGACGGCGCGGACCGCACCGCGCGCGAGCGGGCGCTCTCGGCCGCCAAGTTCAGCATCGGCCGCATCGGCACGCTCGTGGCCGAGGAAAGCATCCAGATGCATGGGGGTATCGGCATGACCTGGGAACTCCCGCTGGCGCACTATGCGAAGCGGCTGGTGATGATCGACCACCAGCTGGGCGATGAGGACCACCACCTGGCGCGCTATATCGCTTTGAATCAACCCGCATAAGACGAAGAAGGATCCCAGCCCATGACGGAGACGACCGCGCCCCTGCTGCAGCGCCGCGAAGGCGCCGTGCTGGTGCTCAGCAACAACAACACCGCCGCGCGCAACGCCCTGTCGCCCGCGTTCTATGCCGCGCTGACCGCGGCGCTGGCCGCTGCGCAGCAGGATCCCGCGGTGGGCGCCATCGTGCTCACCGGCGAAGGCGGCCACTTCTGCGCGGGCGGCGATCTGCGCCAATTGGCGAAGCGGCGCGAGTTGCCCATCGAAGAGCGCCGCGCCAAGCTGGAAGGCCTGCACGACCTGATCCGTGCGGTGCGCGGCAGCGGCAAGCCGGTGATCGCGGCCGTGGAGGGTGCGGCGGCCGGCGCGGGCCTGTCGCTGGCGCTGGCCTGCGACATGCTGGTGGCGGCGCGCGATGCCGTCTTCTCCGTGGCCTACGTGAAGGTGGGCCTCACGCCCGACGGCGGCGCGACGGCCTTCCTGGCCGAGTTCGTGTCGCGCCAGGTGCTGACGGAGCTGTGCCTGACGGGGGAGCGGATTTCGGGCGAGCGCCTGCATGCCCTCGGCGCCGTCAACCGCCTGGCCGAACCGGGCGAGGCACTGGCGGGCGCGCTGGCACTGGCCGCCAGCGTGGCGAACGGGCCGCAGCAGGCCATGGCGCGCATCAAGGCGCTGTGTCTGGCGGCGCCCCAGGCCACGCTCGAAGAGCAACTGGAGAGCGAAGCGCAGAGCATGGTGCTGTCGCAGGAGACCGATGAGTCGCGCGAGGGCATCGCCGCCTTCCTGGAAAAGCGCGCGCCCGATTACGGGCGACTGCGCGGCCCTGCGGCCTGAAGCGCTTGCCCTGCCGGGTCGCGCAGGGGGCAGCGGCCACGCCGCCCGCCGCCCCACAATGAACGAATGACTGGAGACAAGACATTGAACGCCACCACCCCTGACGCCGCATCGGCGGACGCCATCGACTTTCCGCTGGAGGGCGTGCGCGTGCTCGACCTCTCGCGCGTGTTCGCCGGGCCGCTGTGCGGCCAGGTGCTGGCCGATTTCGGCGCCGAGGTGGTGAAGGTGGAGCATCCCGGCCGCGGCGACGACACGCGCGACTGGGGCATGCGCATCGGCAAGACCGAGACCACCTACTACAACAGCATGAACCGCAACAAGCGGTCGATCACGCTGGACCTGCAGAGCGCCGAGGGCGCGAAGATCGTGCACGAGCTGCTGCCGCAGTTCGACGTGGTGATCCACAACTTCAAGACCGGCGGCGCCGAGAAACTGGGCCTGGGCTACGAACAGCTCAAGGCCATCAAGCCCGACCTGATCTACTGCGCCGTGGCCGGCTACGACGTGACCGGCCCGGAGGCCAAGCGGCCGGGCTACGACCTGGTGATCCAGGGCGAGGCGGGGCTCATGGCGCTCAACGGCGAGGCCTCGCAGCCGCCGCTGAAATTCGGCGTGGCCGTGGTCGACCTGATGACCGGCATGTACGCCGCGCAGGCCGTGCTGGCGGCCCTGTTCCAGCGCAGCCGCACCGGCCGGGGCCGCCTCATCGAGATGGCGCTCTACGACTGCGGACTCATGGTCACCGGCTACTACGGGCTCGATGCGATGCAGCTGGGCCACGACCCGGCACGCTACGGCAACGCCCACCCGTCCATCGTGCCCTACGGCATGTTCGAGGCGGCCGACGGCCCGCTCATCATCGCCGTGGGCAACAACGCGCAGTTCGACAAGTTCTGCCGCCAGGTGATCGAACGGCCCGACATCGTGGAAGACCCGCGTTTCGCCACCAACGTGCAGCGCGCGAAGAACCGCCACGAGATCGGCCCGATGCTGACGGAGCTGATCCGCGGCTTCCCGCGCGACGTGCTGCTGGAGCGCATGACGGCCTGCGGCATTCCCTGCGGCAAGGTGGCCGGCCTGCACGAAGCGCTCACCAGCGAGCGCACGCGGCGCGGCGGCCTGCTGCAGGACATGCCGCACCCCGTGGTGGGCACCACGCCGGTGTTCGCGCCGCCGTATCGGCTGAACGGCCAGCGCCTGCCCATCCGCCATGCGCCGCCCACGCTGGGCGAGGGCACGCGCGAAGTGCTGCAGCGCCTGCTGCAACTGAGCGACCAAGAACTGCAGGGTCTGCAGCAGCGCGGCGTGCTGACCCTGCCGGAGGCACCCCTGCCGCCCGCCTGATTTCCCCCGCCGGCCCGGTGCACCAGGCCGCCCGCAGAGGCGGCGCACCGGGGCCGAACCTTCCACAGAGAACCCCCGGAGACAACACCATGACAGGTTCCCGATTCAACCGCCGCGCCGTGCTGCACGGCATGGCCGCGCTCGGCGGCGCCGGCTGGCTGGGCACGGCCCCCGCCCAGACCCCGAAGGCGGCCACCTGGCCCACGAAGCCGATCCGGCTCGTCGTGCCGTTCAACGCCGGCGGCGCCACCGACATCATCGCCCGCAGCGTGGGCGAAGCCCTGTCGCAGCGCCTGGGCCAGCCGGTGGTGGTGGACAACCGGGGCGGCGCCGCCGGCATCCTGGGCACCGACGCGGTCGCCAAGGCCGCACCTGACGGCTACACGCTGCTGCTCTCGCTCAGCACCTCGATGCTGATCAACCAGTTCCTCTACACCAAGCTGCCCTACGACCCGCAGAAGGACCTGACGCTGATCACGCAGATCGCGGCCGCGCCCGTCACGCTGGTGGTGCACCCTTCCGTGCCCGCCGGCAACATGAAGGAACTGCTCGCCTACGTGAAGGCGAACCGGGGCAAGGTCTCGTACGGCTCCTGGGGCGTGGGCTCGTACGCGCACCTGGGCGGCGCCTACATGAGCAAGACGCAGGACGCCGACATGTCCCACGTCGCCTACAAGGGCGAGGCGCCCATGATCCAGGACCTGATCGGCGGGCAATTGCAGCTGTGCTTCTCCAGCGCGCAGAACACCAAGCCCTTCATCGACTCGGGCCGCCTCAAGGCCATCGGCGTGACCGGAACGCAGCGCATGGACATCCTGCCCCAGGTGCCCACCATCCACGAGCAGGGCGTGACGGACGATGCATATGCCATCTTCGGCTGGGTCGCCATGGGCGGCCCCGCGAACCTGCCCAGGGAGGTGATGGACGTGCTCCAGGCGCATCTGCGCGAGATCGCCCGCGATCCGAAGCTGCTCGAACGCATCCGCGGCGCGGGCTTCATGCCGCTCATGAACAGCCCCGAGGCGTTCCAGGCCAACTACCGCCGCGACATGCCGGTCTGGAAGGCGCTGGTCGAGGCGGCCGGCGCCAAGCTCGACTGACGCATGCGCGCGCCCGCGCGCAGCCGCCCTGGCCACAGTGCCGGCTGCGCGCGGGTACCCCTGCCCCCGTGGCGCCGGAGCAGCGCCGCCACCATTTTCTTTCCCTGTTTTCCCTGAACCCAGAACCGAACCGGAGACCCCCCGAATGCCTTTGTTCCCCACTGCCCCCCTGGCCCGCGCCACCCGCCGCACGCTGCTGGGCCTCGCCGCCGCCGGGCCGCTCGCGCTGCTGTCGGCCGGTCAGGCCGGGGCGCAGCCGTCCGCGCCGGCCGGTGCCTGGCCCGGCAAGATGATCCGGCTGGTGGTGCCGTTCCCCGCGGGCGGGCCCACCGACACGGCGTCGCGCATCGTGGGGCAGAAGCTGGCCGAGCGGCTCGGCCAGGCCGTGGTGGTGGACAACCGGCCGGGCGCCTCGGGCTCGATCGCCGCGCTGCAGGTGGCCAAGTCCGATCCGGATGGCTACACGCTGATGATGCTGGCCACGCCCACGCTGCTGGCGCCGCACCTCTACAAGAAGACCGGCTACGACACGCTGAAGGACTTCACGCCCGTGGCCACGGTGTACGACCTGCCGATCGTGGTGGTGGTCAATCCCGCGCAACTGCCCGACGTGAAGACCCTGCCGCAGCTCATCGCCCACGCCAAGGCGCAGAAGACGCCGATGAACTACACCAGCTCGGGCACCGGCAGTTTCGGCCACCTGAGCATGGAGCTGCTCAAGCAGATGGGCGGCTTCGACATGCAGCACGTGCCCTACAAGGGCGGCGTGCCCGCGATCACCGACACCATCGGCGGCCAGGTGCCGGTGATGTACGCCGACCTGGTGGCCGCGCTGCCGCACGTGCAGGCCGGCAAGCTGCGCGCCCTCGCCGTGGGCTCGCCGCGGCGCGTGGCGATGCTGCCCGACGTGCCGACGATCGCCGAACAGGGCTTCCAGGGCTACGACGCGGTCTCGTGGGGCGGCCTGATGGCACCGCGCGGCACGCCGAAGGCGGTGGTGGACCGCGTGGCCGGCGAGGTGCGGCAGATCCTGGCCGAGAAGGACGTGCAGGATCGGCTGCTGGGCGCGGGCGCGATCGCGCACTTCCAGGACCCGGCGCAGATGGCCGAGCGCGTGCGGCAGGACTACGCCAAGTGGGGCGGGATCATCCGCGACAAGGGCGTCGCAGCCGAGTGACCGGACGTCCCGATCCCCCCTGCATCCCCTCTTTTTCTTCCATTCTTTATCCAACGAGGTCATCCCATGAAAATCCTGGTCCCCGTCAAGCGCGTGGTGGACTACAACGTGAAGGTCCGCGTGAAGTCGGACAACACGGGTGTGGACATCGCGAACGTGAAGATGAGCATGAATCCGTTCGACGAGATCGCCGTGGAGGAGGCCGTGCGGCTGAAGGAAAAGGGCGTGGTCACGGAGGTGATCGCGGTTTCGTGCGGCGTGGCGCAGTGC
>DHAE01000014.1:0-194 GCA_002397315.1 Comamonadaceae bacterium UBA4962 | reverse complement strand
GGCCAAGAAGAAGCAGCTCGACACCGTCAAGCCCGAGGACCTGGGCGTGGACGTGAAGCCGCGCCTGAAGACCCTGAAGGTGACCGAGCCCGCCAAGCGCGGCGCCGGTGTGAAGGTGCCGGACGTCGCCACGCTGGTCGACAAGCTCAAGAACGAAGCGAGGGTGATTTGACCCCCCTGAGCCGCTACGCGTC
>DHAE01000025.1:386518-389464 GCA_002397315.1 Comamonadaceae bacterium UBA4962 | reverse complement strand
ACGATGGCCACCTGGCCGTTCTTGTGCACCGACAGGAAGTGGTGGCCGCGGCTCGCGGACTGGATCGCGTCGGTGGCGATGCGGATGTTGCCGTCCGTGCCGTTCTTGAAGCCGATGGGCGCCGACAGGCCCGAGGCCAGTTCGCGATGCACCTGGCTCTCGGTGGTGCGCGCGCCGATCGCGCCCCAGCTGATCAGGTCGCCGATGTACTGGGGCGAGATCACGTCGAGGAATTCGCTGCCGGCCGGCACGCCCAGGCGGTTGATGTCGATCAGCAGCTGGCGCGCGATGCGCAGGCCTTCGTCGATGCGGTAGCTCTCGTCGAGGTAGGGGTCGTTGATGAGGCCCTTCCAGCCCACGGTGGTGCGCGGCTTCTCGAAGTAGACGCGCATCACGATCTCCAGCGTGTCGGCGTACTGCGCACGCACGGACTGCAGGCGGCGCGCGTATTCGAGGGCGGCGGCGGGATCGTGGATGGAGCAGGGGCCGATCACCACCAGCAGACGGTCGTCGCGGCGGGCCATGATGTCCTGGATGCGCTGGCGCGTGCGGGCGATGAGGGTCTCGATGGCCGTTCCCCGGATGGGGAAGAAGCGGATCAGGTGTTCGGGAGGAGGCAGCACGGTGATGTCCTGGATACGTTCGTCGTCGGTCTGGCTGGTTTTCTCGACGTTGCGGTACCAGGCATCGCTGGCGGAGGGTGCGGACTGGATGGAGGCCGTCATGGCTGCTTCCTCGTGGAGTGGTTCGTGAAAAAGGGAGGCCGGAAAAAACAAAAACCGCCGGGCTTTTCAGCGTCGGCGGTCGTCAGGGGGTAGGTGCTTTCAGGGGGCTGCGCGCTAACCTCTCATCCGCCAGGGACAGAGAACCAAAAGGACCAAAAGTAAAACGCGCTGCGAATCGGCATAACTGGCAATGTAGCACTCTTTCGCGGGCCGTGGCGCAGCCATGCGTTGCGGCGTGGCGACAGGCGCGCATCCCTCGGGCGCTCAACCCCTTGTCCTGCCACGGCGCGACAACCACGCGCCGAGGCGCGTCCACCAGCCGCGCCGCAGGCCGGGCGCGGGCCCGCCCGTGCGCAGGTCCTGCCATTCGCTGGCATCCACCCCGCCCTGCTGGTAGAGATCGATGGCGAGCACGGCCTGGCCCAGCGCGCGCCAAGCATGGCCTTCGAAGGCATGGAAGCACGGCGACTCGTCGCGGCTGCGCCGCTGCAGCGCATGCTGCCAGGCCGCCGCGGCACGCACGAGCTGTCGCAGCGCGTTCTCGTAGGCACCGAATTCGTAGAGCGCATGCCACGCCGATCCGAGCCCCGAGAGGAAAAGCTGGTGCCTGCGGGCTTCGTCCAGCAGGGCCGTGACGCACGCCAGCACGGCCTGCGGATCGGCATCCGGCGCGCGGCGCGTGGACACGGCCTGCTCCACCTGCGCCGACAGCGCGGTCACCGCATCGCGGAACTGCAGCGAATCCTCATCGGCGGCGCTCTCGCGCAGCCACCGGCTGATGTCGCCGAAGGTCTGCAGGCTGGAGGGCAGCTGGGTGGAAGGGGTGGGGGTGGAGGCGGCCATGGGTGCGGGTGGGCGGTGCACTGCACGGCAGTGGGTACCGCAACGCTTTCCGCACGGATCAATGTAGCGGCTCTTGCCGCGCAATGCACGGCGACGGACCGGGCGTTGTCCTACGGTTGAGTACTGCTTCGGCAGACGCTCGACCATAACGGCGGTTCTTAAGCTCGGCAGTGCCGGCGGGCGAGAGGGCCTGCGGCAACCGCTGCGGCCTGGTGCCGAACCGTTCGTGCATGCCGTCCGATGGCTGCGTGCGCCCTCCACTTCCAAGAAAGCCGACCATGTCCATCCACACCACTGCCGTCCTGCCCGAAGAGCGCCTCTGGACCCCGCCCGTCTCCTGGGGCGCCGTCTTCGCCGGGCTCGTTCTCTCGCTGATCGTCTACCTCGTGCTGTCCATTCTCGGCACGGCCATCGGTGCCTCCGCCATCGATCCGATGGGCGACCGCAATCCGTTCAGCGGCTTCGGCGTGGGCGCCGGCATCTGGGCGGGCGTGACGACGCTGCTGGCCATCGCCGTGGGCGGCTACGTGGCGGGCACCCTCGCACGCCGCTCCGGCGCGCTGCACGGCCTGCTGGCCTGGGGCCTGACCACCCTGTTCACCGTCTACCTGCTGATCAGCGCCACGGGCAGCGCACTGAGCGTGGCGGGCGGGGCGGCCAAGGCCGGCCTGACCACCGCGGGTGCCGTGGCCGGCGCCGGGGTGTCGGCCGCCGCACCGGCGCTGGGCGGCGCGGTGCAGCGCCAACTGGACCAGGCCGGCATTTCGCTGGATGCGGACAGCCTGCAGTCCGAACTGGAAAAGCTGCTGCGCCAGACCGGCAAGCCCGAACTGCAGCCCGAGAACCTGAAGAACGAGGCCCAGGCCGCCGCGAGCGAGGCCCAGGCCAGCGCCAGCAGCGCCGCCCAGACGCCGCAGGCCGCCGACGCCGATGCCAAGGGCTGGCTGGCGAGCGTCATCCAGCGCGGCGAGCGCGTGCTGAACGCCGCCGACAAGGAAGCGCTGGTGAACATCATCGTGGCACGCACGGGCAAGTCCCGCGCCGAAGCCGAGCAGATCGCCAACAACTACGAGCAGACCTACAACCAGGCGCGCGCCAAGCTGGAAGAAGCGAAGCAGCAGGCCGAGCAGAAGGCCCGCGAAGCCGGCGCGGAAGCCGCCAAGAACGTGGCCCGCGGCTCGTGGGGCACGCTGGTGGTGCTGCTGATCGGCGCCGCGGTCGCCGCTGGCGCCGGCATGCTGGGCTTCCGCCGCCAGCGCACGGTCGGCGTGGCCGTGGCCTGACCGGCCCCGCCCTGGAGGCCGCCTTCCAGGCGGCCTCCCCGGCGCCCCCCGCCCTCGCGCGGCCCGGGTGCCGGACGGCAAAAAGCCCGGCGGGG
>DHAE01000025.1:365589-386412 GCA_002397315.1 Comamonadaceae bacterium UBA4962 | reverse complement strand
CCCCGCCGGGCTTTTTGCCGTGTGCCGCAGCCGCGGCCCGCGTCTCGGCGTTCCGTCAGGCCGTGCCGCCCACCGTCAGCCCGTCGATGCGCAGCGTGGGCTGGCCCACGCCCACGGGAACGCTCTGGCCTTCCTTGCCGCAGGTGCCGACGCCGCTGTCGAGCGCCATGTCGTTGCCGATCATGCCCACGCGCTTGAGCGATTCGGGACCGCTGCCGACGATCGTGGCGCCCTTGACGGGGTAGAGGATCTTGCCGTTCTCGACCCAGTAAGCCTGGCTGGCGGAGAACACGAACTTGCCGCTGGTGATGTCCACCTGCCCGCCGCCGAAATTGGTGGCGTAGAGGCCGCGCCGGATGCTGGCGACGATCTCGGCCGGGTCCTTGTCGCCGCCCAGCATGTAGGTGTTGGTCATGCGCGGCATCGGGATGTGCGCGTAGCTCTCGCGCCGGCCGTTGCCGGTGGGCGCCACGCCCATCAGGCGCGCGTTCAGCGAATCCTGGATGTAGCCCTTGAGGATGCCGTCCTCGATCAGCACGTTGCGCTGGCTGGCGTGGCCCTCGTCGTCCACGTTGAGCGAGCCGCGGCGGTCGGCGATGGTGCCGTCGTCCAGCACCGTGACGCCCTTGGCCGCCACGCGCTGGCCGATGCGGCCGCTGAAGGCGCTCGATCCCTTGCGGTTGAAGTCGCCCTCCAGCCCGTGGCCGACGGCCTCGTGCAGCAGGATGCCGGGCCAGCCGGGGCCGAGCACCACGGTCATCTCGCCGGCCGGAGCCGGGCGCGATTCGAGGTTGACCAGGGCCGCGTCCACGGCCTCGTCCACGTAGCGGCCGATCTGTGCGTCGTCGAAATACGCGAGGCCGAAGCGCCCGCCGCCGCCGGCCGAGCCCATCTCGCGGCGGCCGCCCTGCTCGGCGATCACCGTCACCGACAGGCGCACCAGCGGGCGCACGTCCGCGGCCAGCGTGCCGTCGGCGCGCGCCACCAGCACCACGTCGTATTCGCTCGCGAGGCCGGCCATGACCTGCGCCACGCGCGGGTCCTTGGCGCGGGCGAGCCGCTCCACCTGGCCCAGCAGCGCCACCTTGGCGGTGCTGTCGAGCGTGGCGATCGGGTCCAGGTCCGGGTAGAGGGAGCGGCTGGCCGCCACCTTGCGGGCCGCCACCTTCGCGCGGCCCTGCTGCGACGCCGCGGCGATGGAGCGCACCGTGCGGGCCGCATCGCGCAGCGAGGCCTCGGAGATGTCGTCCGAATAGGCGAAGGCCGTCTTCTCGCCGCTCACGGCCCGCACGCCGACGCCCTGGTCGATGCTGAAGGAGCCGGTCTTCACGATGCCCTCCTCCAGGCTCCAGCCCTCGCTGCGGGTGTACTGGAAGTACAGGTCGGCATCGTCCACGCGGTGCGCCCGGATGTCCGACAGCGCACGCGCGAGGTGGGTTTCGTCCAGCCCGAAAGGCTCCAGCAGCAGTTGGCGGGCGATGGACAGGCGTTCGATGGTCGGTTCGCGGGAGATCATGGGCGGATTCTAGAAGCCCCCGGCCGCCGCCGCCCTGCGGCCCGCGCACACCCCGTCCGGCGGCGTGGCCTCTCGGTGCGGCGACGGCAGATGCGGCACCGACGGCAGAAGGGCTCCGCGGGGCGCTATCCCTGGGTGAGCGGCTGCCGCTGCGAGCGGGCGATGGACATCAGCACCCCCAAGGCCAGCCCCAGCGTGACCATGGCGGTGCCGCCGTAGCTCACGAAGGGCAGCGGCACGCCCACCACGGGCAGGATGCCGCTCACCATGCCCATGTTCACGAAGGCGTAGGTGAAGAAGATCATAGACACGGCGCCGGCCATGAGGCGCGAGAACAGTGTCGTCGCGCCCAGGGCGATGGCCAGGCCGCGCCAGACGAGCAGCAGCAGGAAGACGATCAAAAACAGGTTGCCGGCGAGCCCGAACTCTTCCGAAAAGGCCGCGAAGATGAAGTCGGTGGTGCGCTCGGGAATGAACTCCAGGTGGGTCTGGGTGCCGGCCATGAAGCCCTTGCCCCAGACGCCGCCCGACCCGATCGCGATCATCCCCTGGATGATGTGGAAGCCCTTGCCCAGCGGATCGCGCGTGGGATCGAGCAGCGTGCAGATGCGCTGCTGCTGGTAGTCGTGCAGCACCGGCCAGCGCACGCCGTCGGCGCATAGCTGCGGTTCGAACCACACGATGAGCGCGATGCCGATGCCGCCCAGGATCACCGGGGGCAGCACGAGCTTCCAGGGCAGGCCCGCGAAGAAGATCACCGACAGCCCGGCCGCCAGCACCAGCAGCGAGGTGCCCAGGTCGGGCTGCTTCATGATGAGGCCCACGGGCACCGCCAGCAGCGCGCCGGCCACCACGAAATCCAGCGGGCGCAGCTGCCCCTCGCGCTTCTGGAACCACCAGGCCAGCATGAGCGGCATGGCGATCTTGAGGATCTCGCTCGGCTGGATCACGAGGCCCACGTTGATCCAGCGCTGCGCGCCCTTCTTGATGATGCCGAAGAGCGCCACCGCCACCAGCAGGGCCACGCCGGCGGTGTAGAGCGGCACGGCCAGCATCATGAGCCGCTGCGGCGGGATCTGCGCGACGACGAACAGGATGCCCGCCGCCAGGACCATGTTGCGGCCGTGGTCGTAGAACCGGGTGCCGTGGTCGTAGCCCGAGGAGTACATCGCCACCAGGCCGATGCCGGAGAGCGTCAGCAGCACCGCGATGAGCGGCCAGTCGAAGCCGCGGAACAGGGGCAGGATGCGCTGCAGCAGGGAAGGCTTGTCGAAGGCGGCGGACATGGGGCGCCATTATCGGCGGCGGCCCGCGGCGGCCGGCCGTGGCGGCACAATGCCCGCTCCACGCCGATGCCATCCGCGCCCATGCCGCACACCACCACCCACCTGCTCTACCTGCACGGCTTCCGCTCGTCGCCCCGCTCGGCCAAGGCCCGCCAGATGGCGGACTGGATGGCCGCCCACCGTCCGGACGTGCAGTTCTGGTGCCCGCAGTTGCCGCCCTCCCCGCGCGACGCCATGGCACTGGTGGCCCGCGGCATTGCCGATTGGCCGGCGGACCGGATGGCGGTGGTCGGGTCGTCGCTCGGCGGCTTCTACGCGAGCTGGGTGGCGCAACACAAGCCCGGCTGCGCGAGCGTGCTGCTGAACCCGGCCGTGGACCCGGCGCGGGATCTGGAGCGCTACATCGGCCAGCAGACGGCCTGGCACGATCCGTCCGAGCAGTTCTACTTCCGTCCCGGATACATCGCCGAACTGCGGGCGCTGGAGGTGCGGACCCTGCCCGCCGCCGGGCCGGAACTCGCCATCATCGCCAAGGGCGACGAACTGCTGGACTGGCGCGAGATGGCCGCCCGCTATGCATCCGCCCGGGTGGTGCTGCTGGAAGGCGGCGACCACGCCCTGAGCGATTTCGCAGAGCACATCGGCACGGTGGTGGCGTTCTGCGGGCTGGATGCCCGCCCTGCGTGAAGCGGCTCCGTTGATCCGGCTCAGGGCGCGGGGGTGCCGGCCGGCTGCTGCCGGCCCCGCCAACGCGCGTATTCCTGCGGATAGGCGGCCCGGTAGCGCCGGGCATTCAGCGCGGCCTCGTCCTGCAGGCCGAGCAGCGTCGCGCTGTCGATCAGGGCCTCGATGACGCGGGGCTCGGGCGAGTAATGCACGAGGCGCGCCGCCAGGTCATGCACGCGCGCGGCGTTCTCGCGCGTGGTCTGCATCGTGGTGAGCACCGCGAAGTCGAGGGTGTCGCGGAAGAACACCGTGGCGGCCGCCACGCGGCGGGCGGTGTCATCGCGGAATTCAGGGTCGCGCCGCTCGGCGGCGAGATAGGGCTGCGACACGCGGTGGTAGTCGCGCGCCAGCAGCGCGATGCCCGCCAGCCACACGCCCGCGGCGATCCCGGCGGCGCACAGCAGCGGCCCGCGCACCGCGGCACGGGCCGGAGCCCGCCAGAGGCGCGGCCAGAGCAGCGCCAGCGCGCAGGCCGCCATGAGCTGGAAGGGCCCGTACCAGAGCGGGAACTCCAGCATGCTGTGCACGCCGATGAGGGCCAGCAGCCCCCAGGCGAGCTGCCGCGCCGGCTCGGCCTCGCGCCAGGGGCGTGCGCGCCAGGCCAGCCAGAGCGCCAGCCCGCACACGGCCAGGGCGAAGGGCAGGCCCAGCTCCACGGCCAGTTGCAGCGGCAGGTTGTGGGCGTTGTCCACCAGCAGGCAGAAGCGCTTGCCGGGGTAGTCGGCGGCGTAGTGGGCATAGGCGAGTTCGCCCCAGCCCCAGCCCGTCCAGGGCCGCTCGGCGATGAGGTGCAGCACGTTCGACCAGAGCACGCGGCGGTTGTCGCAGGCGTGTTCGGCGGCCGACAGGCGCGCGAACAGGCCGTCCATCGAAAAGCCCGTCCAGCGCTCCAGCAGCACCGGCAGCAGCCCGGAGAACGCGGCATAGAGCGCCACGCCCGCCAGGCCCAGCACGAGCGCCGGAGCGCCCAGGCTGCGGCGCCAGAGCAGCAGCAGAACCAGCATGCAGCCCCATTCCAGCGCCCCGGTGCGCGACGCCGTGGCGGCCGCGCCGGCCGCGAGCAGCGCCAGCGCCCAGCAGGCCAGCACGCCCGCGCCCACGGCGGCGGGCCGCAGCCGCGGGGCGCCCGGCAGGTGGGGTGCGGCACGCATGCGCGCCACCCACCACGCCAGCGCCCAGGCGCCCATGCACAGCAGCGTGGCCTGCTGGTTGCGCTGGCGCAGGTTCCCCATCGCGATGCCGTGCGTGGAGGGGTAGATCCACGGCGCCCAGCCCGGATCGCCCAGGAAGAACTGGGCCAGGCCGATGACCGCCCCGACCAGCCCCGCCAGCAGCGCGCCCGCCGCCACGGCCTGCGCGGCGCGGTGGCGCAGCTCGTGGCCCGCGGCACCCGCCGGCCGGCGCGACCAGGCGATGGCGAAGACGGTGGCCACCACCAGCGCGCACAGGGCCGACACCACCAGCGGCCAGAAGTTGGACAGCGGCGAGGTCGTGTGCCCGTAGAGGAACGGCAGGGCGATGGCCACCGCGGCGATGCCGCCCAGGGCGCGGGCCGGCCAGGAGGACGGCGCGGGCGCGAAGCCGGGCGCGGCGAAGGGCGCTGCAGAGGGCGCAGGGGGAAGCGCGTTCATCGGGAAGAAGGTGGGCCGCGGCAGCGGGCAGGACGAAGGGAGAGGCGTGCAGCCGGGCACCGCGTGCCGGCCAGCGCAGGATCATAGGGCGCGCGGCCACGGCCGGGCCGGACGGGCGGCGGGCCGGCCCATGGGAGAATCCACCCCATGCACGCACTGTTTGAAGAAGCCGGCAAGTTCCTCGCCGGGCGCATCCTGTCCGAAGCCGAGAACTCGGCCCAGATCGAGCTCGATTCCGGCAAGCGGGTGAAGGTGAAGGCCGCCCATATCCTGCTGAAGTTCGACAAGCCCGCCCCCGCCGACCTGCTGCGCGAGGGCCAGGCCCTGGCCGCGACGATCGAACTGCCCCTGGCATGGGAGTTCGCACCCGAAGAGGAATTCGGCTTCGCCGACCTGGCCCGCGACTACTTCTCCGAGAACGCCACGCTGGCGCAGCAGGCGGGCGCGCTGTTCGCGCTCTACGAAGCGCCGCACTACTTCCGCCGCGCCGGCAAGGGCCGCTTCAAGAAGGCGCCGGCCGAGATCCTGCAGCAGGCGCTGGCCGGCATCGAGAAAAAGCGCCTGATCCAGGAGCAGATCGCCGCCTGGGCGGAGCAGTTGGGCCGCGGCGAATGCCCGCAGCCGATCCGCGACCAGCTCTACAAGATCCTGTTCCGGCCCGACAAGAACGCGCCCGAATACAAGGCCGTGGTGGAGGCCAGCCGCGCCACGCACAAGGCGCCGCTCGATCTGCTGCAGCAGGCCGGCGCGATCGATTCGCCCTACCAGTTCCACTGGAAGCGCTTCCTGTTCGACAACTTCCCCAAGGGCACGGGCTTTCCGTCGCTCACCGCGCCCCAGCCGCCGGCCGACCTGCCGCTGGCGCCCGTGCAGGCCTATTCGATCGACGACTCGCAGACCACCGAGATCGACGATGCGCTCTCGGTGCAGGGCCTGGGCACCGGCACGGTGGTGCTGGGCATCCACATCGCGGCGCCGGGCCTGGCGATCGTGCCGGGCTCGCCGCTCGACCAGCTCGGCCGCCAGCGGCTGTCCACCGTCTACATGCCGGGCTACAAGATCACCATGCTGCCGGACGACGTGGTGCAGATCTACACGCTCGACGAAGGCCGCGCGAACCCCGCCGTCTCGCTCTACGCGACCATCGACGAGGCGACGCTGGAGATCACCGGCACCGAGACGAAGCTGGAACGCGTGCCCGTCGCCGTGAACCTGCGCCACGACCGGCTGGACCACATCGTCACCGAGGCATGGCTGCAGGACCCTTCACTGGAGGTGGAGGGCACGCCCGCCGCCCTGCAGGAGCGCCGCGCCGAGCTGTCGTTCCTGCACCGCCTGGCGCGCAAGCTCAAGGCGCAGCGCGAGGTGGTGCGCGGCAAGCCCGAGACCTTCAACCGGCCCGACTACAACTTCCGCCTCGCGGGCGTGCCCGAGGGCGGCGAGCCGACCGGCGCCGAGACCGTCTCGATCACCACGCGCCGCCGCGGCGCGCCGCTGGACCTGATCGTGGCCGAGGCCGCCATCGTGGCCAACAGCACCTGGGGCGGCCTGCTGGCCGATCACGGCGTGCCCGGCATCTACCGCAGCCAGGCGAGCCTCGCGCCCGGCATGAAGGTGCGCATGGGCACCAAGGCCCTGCCGCATGCGGGCATCGGCGTGAAGAGCTACGCCTGGGCGACCTCGCCGCTGCGCCGCTACGTCGATCTGGTGAACCAGTGGCAGATCATCGCCTGCGTACGCCACGGCAAGACGGCCGCGCTCGCCGCGCCGTTCAAGCCCAAGGACGCGGACCTGTTCTCCATCATCAGCAGCTTCGACGCGGCCTACGGCGCCTACAACGGCTACCAGGCCGGCATGGAGCGCTTCTGGACGCTGCAGTACCTGCGGCAGAACGGCATCGCCGAAATCGACGCCAGCGTGATCAAGGAGGGCGGCGGCGGCAGCTACCTGGTGCGCGCGGACGACCTGCCGCTGGTGCTGCCCGTGCTGGGCGCGCAGGCCCTGCCGCGCGGCGCGCGCGTGCGGGTGAAGCTCGGCGAGATCGACGACATCACCCTGGACGTGAGCGGCACCGTGACCGAGCGCCTGGACGATCCGGCCGACCCGTCCGACGACGCCGCCGTGGCCGAGCCCGAGGGCGACGACGAAGAAGCCGTGGCCGGCCCGATCGCCATCGCGGTGGACGTGAACGAGGCTGAAGGCGCCGGCACGCCGCCGGCCTCTTCGTGAATACTGCCGGGTTCGCCCGCGCCACCGCATAATCTGCCGCCGTGAGACTTCCCGCCTTCCTCCAGCGCTTCAGCGCCCTGCAGATCGCCCTCGCCTTCTCGGTGGCGGTGCATGCGGCGCTGCTGTCCGTGCGCTTCATCGATCCGGAGAGTTTCAACCGCGTCTTCCAGGACACGCCGCTGGAGGTGATCCTGGTGAACGCCAGGTCGAATGAGCGGCCGGAGAAGGCCCAGGCCATCGCCCAGTCGTCGCTGGCCGGCGGCGGCGACGCGGAAAAGGGCCGTGCGACCAGCCCCCTGCCCTACTCGGCCGTCGCCCACGTGGGCGAGGAATTCGAGGAAACGCAGCGCAAGCTCGACGCCATGCAGGAGCAGCAGGCCCAGATGCTCGCGCAGCTGCGCAAGCAGTTGGCGACCATGCCCCCGCCGGACCCGCGCGACCAGAGCCCGAGCACCGACCGCGTGCAGCAGGAAGAAAAGCGCCGCCAGCTCCTGAAGCTGCTCGCCGAGATCGAAAAGCGCATCAACGAAGAGAACGCGCGCCCCAAGAAGCGCTACATCAGCCCCGCCACGCGCGAGGAGGTGTACGCCGTCTACTACGACGGGCTGCGCCGCAAGATCGAGGACAAGGGCACGGAAAGCTTTCCCGAACAAGGCGGCAAGAAGCTCTACGGCGAGCTGACCATGATCGTCACCGTGAACCACGACGGCCGGGTGCTCGAGACCGAAATCGTGCAGGGCTCCGGCAACCGCCTGCTCGACCAGCGCGCCCAGGCCATCGTGCGCGCCTCGGGCCCGTTCGGCACGTTCAGCCCGGCGATGCGCGCGCAGGCGGACCAGATCGCGGTGGTGTCGCGGTTCAAGTTCACCCGCGAGCAGACGCTGGAGACCAGCGTGCGCTGACGCCCCCCGCCCGTTTTCTCGCACTCCCTTCCCTTCCGCCGCCGCCCCTCTTTCTTTTTTCTTCCTGCCGCATGACGACGACCCCCGCACCGGACGCCTACTGCGTGATGGGCCATCCCGTGGAGCACAGCCGCTCGCCGTGGATCCATGCGCGTTTTGCCGAACTCACCGGCCAGCGCATCGGCTACACGCGGCGGCTGGTGCCGCTGGACGGCTTCGCCCAGGCGCTCGCGGATTTCGCGGCGGCCGGCGGCCGGGGCTGCAACGTGACGGTGCCGTTCAAGCACGATGCCGCGCGGCTCGCCACGGTGGCCAGCGAGCGCGTGCGCCGGGCCGGCGCGGCCAACACCCTGAGCTTCCGGCCCGACGGCAGCGTGCAGGCCGACAACACCGACGGCCTGGGCCTGGTGGCCGACATCGTGCGCAACGCGGGCGTGGCGCTGGCGGGCCGCGACGTGCTGCTCGTGGGCGCGGGCGGCGCGGCCGCGGGCGTGCTCGCCCCGCTGCTGGAGCAACGGCCGCGGCGCATCGTGGTGGTCAACCGCACCGCGGCCCGCGCGCAGGCCCTGGTGCAGGCGCATGCCGACCTGGCGGAGGCCCGGCAGGTCGCACTGCAGGCGCTGCCGATCGAAGAGCCGGGCACCGCCTTCGACGTGGTGGTCAACGCGACGGCGAGCAGCCTGGCCGGCGGCGAAGTCCCCGTGCCCGACACGGTGCTGCGCGACGGCACGCTGGCCTACGACATGATGTACGGCCCCGCGGCGCAGGGCTTCATGGACTGGGCGCGCGCGCGGGGCGCGGCGCCGCGCGACGGGCTCGGCATGCTGGTGGAGCAGGCGGCCGAGGCGTTCGCGCTCTGGCGCGGCGTGCGCCCCCCGGCCGCGCAGGTGCTGCAGGAACTGCGCGCGCAGCTATGAAGGGACTGCTGCGCTGGATCGGCTGCGTGCTGCTGGCCGGCGTGGCCCTGCAGCTGTTCTTCGTGCTGCGCATCGCCGCGATGGCAGCCCTCGATCCGCAGTCCACCAGCTTCCAGCGTTCCGAGATCTGGGCCCAGGTGGCGGCGGGCGACGGCTTGCGCTGGCGCCAGGAATGGGTACCCTACGACCGCATCGCGGACACGCTCAAGCGCGCGGTGATCGCCTCCGAGGACGACGGCTTCGTCAACCACGACGGCGTGGACTGGACGGCGGTGGAAAAAGCCTGGGAACGCAATGCGCGTGCCGAAGCGCAGGCCGAGCGGCTGCAGGAGGCGCGGCCCGGGCGCGCGGCGCGGCCGGCCCGCATCCGCGGCGGCTCCACCATCACGCAGCAGCTCGCCAAGAACCTGCTGCTGTCGGGTGAGCGCACGCTGCTGCGCAAGGGGCAGGAGTTCGTGCTCACGCTGGCGCTGGAGCAGTTGCTCAGCAAGCAGCGCATCTTGGAGATCTATCTCAACAGCGTCGAATGGGGCGAAGGCGTCTTCGGCGCCGAGGCCGCGGCGCAGCGCTATTTCCGCAAAAGTGCCGCGCAACTGAGTGCGGCGGAGGCCGCGCGCCTCGCGGTGATGCTGCCCGCGCCCCGGCGCTTCGAGAAGAACCCGGGCTCGGCCTACCTGTCGGGCCGCACGCGGGTGATCCTGGGCCGCATGGCCAGCGCCGAACTGCCGTAGAGCGGCTCACGCGAGCGGGCCCTGCGGCATGCCGCCCGTCAGGCGGCCACGGGGTGGTGGGCGAACGACGGCACGGCGGCACTGGCGGGATGCGCCGCGGGCTGTTGTGCCGACAGCATGCCGGACACCTGGGCGGACGCGGCCGCTTCCTCGCCGATGCGCGAGGCGGTGGACTGCACGAGCGACAGGAAGCGCTTGAGCATGCGGTCGTCCATCTGGCTCGCGAAGGTGGAATACACCAGCGCACCGCGCAGCACCCCGCCGCCGAACACCGGCACGGCGAAGGCGGTGCTCTCGGAGTTGTTCTTCGCGTAGCGGATGGCGTAGCCCTGCCGGCGCGTCTCGCGCACGGTCCGGCGCAGCGCCCACATGTCGGTGATCTTCTGGTGGGGCTCGCCGTGGGTGTTGGCCGCTTCCACCAGGATGCGCCGCTCGGCGCGCGTGCAGTAGGCCAGGTAGGCGCGGCCCAGCGCCGAGGGGATCAGGTCGTAGCGGCGGCCCAGGCTCGACGGACGGATCGCGTAAGGGCTGTAGGGCATGGTGCAGAACACCACGCGCATCTGGTGGCCGTCGATCACGGCCAGCGAGAGCGGCCACTTGATCTGCCGCGTGGCGGAGATCATCAGCGGAGCGGCCAGCTCGGCCAGGCGCAGCTTCTCGTTCACGCCGCTGCTGAGGTTGCTCACGGCCAGCGTGAGCTGGTACTGGCCGTAGGCGTGCGGATCGCTGCGCACGTACTTCTCGTACTCCAGCGTGCCCAGCAGGCGGTGCAGCGTCGATTTGGCAAGGCCTGTGCGCTGGTGCAGCTCCTGCAGGCTCCAGGTGGAGCGCTCGTTCATCACGCGCAGGATCAGCAGCGCACGTTGCACGGAACGGACTTCGGTACTCATGGGACGTTCTCTCTGTGGGGGATGGGAGGGCCGGGCGGCGTTCAGGCCGCCTCGGATTCGATCGCGTCCGCCATCACCTGCCGCGCCGCACGGCGCAGCAGGGCCTGGTCGGACCCGACCACGAAAAAGGAAACGCCCTGCGCTGCCAGCGCGGGCACGGTACGCACGTCGGGCACGAAGCAGCCGACGGCGCGCCCCTGGGCACGCCCGGCCGCGCTCACGGCGGCGATCGCATCGGCCACGCGCGGATCGTCCAGCCCCTGGGCGCCGAGCGACACGGCGAGGTCCGCGGGGCCGACGAAGAGGCAGTCCACGCCCGGCACGGCGGCGATGGCGGACGCCTCGGCCACGGCCTGGGCGCTTTCGATCTGCACGATGACGGTGGTGTGCGCGTCGCTGGCGCGCAGGTGTTCGGCCATGCCGCGGGCACCGTAGCCGCCGGCACGCGAGGAATTGCTGAAGCCGCGGGCGCCGCCCTGGCCGTAGCGGGCGGCGCGCACCACCTCGGCGGCGATGCGGGCATCGTCCACGTGCGGCACCATCACGCCGGCCGCGCCCAGGTCCAGCGCCTGCTGGATGGCGGCGGCACGCGGATAGGGCACGCGCACCAGCACGGGCAGCGCGCAGGCATGGGCCGCCAGCAGGCTGCGGTCGAGGCTCTCGGGGCCGAAGGGCGCATGCTCGGCATCGAGCACGAGCGTGTCCAGCCCCGTCGCCGCCAGCACCTCGACGGTCTGGTGCGAGGTCGTCTTGACGAAGGTCGCCAGCAGCCGGTCGCAGGCCAGGATGCGCTGGCGCAGCCGGGCCGGCGGGGACGGTTCGGCGTGGGAAACGTCGGTGGCGGCGGTCATGCGAGGTATTCCGGCCGCGCGGGCGTGAAAACGTCGAGATTGAGTACCGGCTCGTCGCCCACCACCACCCCGTAGTGCCGCACGTTGGGGGGAATGAGCAGCAACCCTCCGGGCCCCAGCCGCACGATGCGGTCGTCCACGTGCACGTCCAGCACGCCCGCGAGGATGTACATCACCTGCTCGTTCGGGTGCGCGTGGGGACGGGGCTCGTGGCCGGGCATCAGGCGGTGCAGCGCCAGCGTCACGTGGTCGCTGCCGAACGCCTTGCGCTCGATGCCGCGGCGCACGGGCTGCCATTCCAGCGCGCTCCAGTCGACGCTGTGCAGGGCGGCCGCCGCCTCGGGAGGCAGGGGGGTGGAGGGTGTGAGGGTCATTCGGGTGCGATGCGCAGGGATTGGATGGTGCGCGACCACAAATCGTGGTCGGCCTGTAGCACCGCGCGCAATTGCAGCGGCGACAGCGGGGAACGCACCATGCCCAGGCCCTTGAAACGCTCGGCGATCTCGGGCAGTGCGGTGATGCGGTTGATTTCCTGGTTGATCTGCGCGCGCCGGCCGGGCTCCAGGCCACGCGGCGCGAACACGCCGTACCAGTTGGTCACCTCGAAGCCCTTGATCGTCTCGGAGACGCTCGGCACACCCGGCAGCAGGTCGGTGCGGTTCTTCTCGGTGACGGCGATCAGGCGGATCTTGCCGGCCTGCGCATGCGGCAGCAGCAGCGATGCGCCGCCCGCGAACATCTGGCATTCGCCCTGCACCAGCGCCGCCACGGCCGGGCCGCCGCCCTTGTAGGGCACGTGCACGATGTCCAGGCCGGCGGTCTTGGCGAGCAGCGCCAGGGTGAGGTGGTTGTGGGTGCCGATGCCGCCGGAGGCGTAGTTGATCTTGCCGGGGTTCGCACGGATGTAGGCCAGCAGTTCCGGAAACGTGTGGACCGGCAGGCTGGCGGACACCGCGATCACGTTGATCGCATAGGCCAGCATGGCCACCGTGTCGAAGTCGTTCATCGGATCGAACGGCAACTGCCGGTAGAGGCTGCCGTTCATCGCATGCGTGGACATGGCCCCGATCTCGAGCGTATAGCCGTCGGCCGGCGCGCGTGCCACCACCGCCGCGCCGAGGTTGCCGCCGGCACCGGCGACGTTCTCGACCACGGCCGGCTGGCCGCTGCCCGGGAACAGGTGCTTCGACAGCAGCCGGGCGAGGATGTCGGTCGATCCCGCGGGTGCGAACGGCACGATCAACCGAACCGGTTTGACCGGGAACTCCATCGCCACCCCGCCCGCCCCCCCTGCCTGGGGCCCCTGCGCAAGCGCAGCCCAGGGCAAGGATGAGCCCGCCACGCACAGGGCAAGCGCCTTTCGTCGGTTCAGTGCATCCGTGGGCAGCATGGCAGGAGATCCCTCTTTTGATAAATATGATGAAAAAGAACCAAAAAACATTTGGAATTCCTTGTGACGGAAGTCTAAAAGCCGGATTCGCCGAATAGGCAGCGAAGATTCCGGATTCCGAAGAATGGAACGATGTCGCTCCATTCCACGGATCATGCGCCTTCCCGCGGTGCGGTACCAGAGAGACCGGGGCGAGCCCGCCGCCCACCAGGCCAGGGCGCGCGGCCCCTGCGCGCCCCGTATGATCCCCGCCATGCTGTCCAAGTTGATGAGCCTTTTCCTGCTCGGGCTGGTGCGCTTCCTCACCGGCTCCCAGGCGCGCTGGTACGGCTGCCCGCCCAAGGCCGAGCAGCGCATCTATTTCGCCAACCACCAGAGCCATGCCGACCTGGTCATGATCTGGGCCGCCCTGCCCCAGGAGCTGCGCAGCATCACGCGGCCCATCGCCGCCCGCGACTACTGGACCAAGACGCCCTTCCGGCAATGGATCACCACCGCCGTGTTCAACGCGGTGTACGTGGACCGGGTGTCTGGCACGCCCGCTCCGCAGCCCGCCGGAGAGGCACCGCTCGCGCCTGCGCCTGCTCCCGCCCCGGTCCCGGGCACGCCCGATCCCGAGGCACTGCGCGCCGCCCTGCCGGAGGGCGACCCGCTCGCGCCGCTCGTGCGCGCCCTCGAAAGCGGCGACTCGATCGTGATCTTCCCCGAAGGCACGCGCGGCCACGGGGACGAACCCCAGCCCTTCAAGTCCGGGCTCTACCGGCTCGCGCAGATGTTCCCGCAGGTGGTGCTGGTGCCGGCCTGGATCCACAACGTGCAGCGCGTCATGCCCAAGGGCGAGGTGGTGCCCGTGCCGATCCTGTGCTCCGTGACCTTCGGCGCACCGATCGAGTTGGCGCCCGGCGAAGAGCGCCGCGCCTTCCTCGACCGCGCACGGCGCGCGGTCATCGCACTGCGGGAGGTGTGAGCCATGATGGACTTCCTGCGCCAGCTCACCACCACGCAGCAGATCGGCGCGCTGTTCGTGGCCATGTTCGGGCTGCTGTCGCTCGTCACGCTGTACGCGTTCTTCCAGACCCTGCGCGAGGCGCGCGGCCCCGGCCCCGAGGACCAGGCCGCGCACGAGGTCCACCAGCAGGAGTGGCGCCGCTTCTGGAGCCTGCTCAAGACCTCCTGGATCATGGCGACGGTCTTCTGGGTCGGCTGGGCCCTGGGCGATACCGTGGCCACGACGCTGTTCGCGATCGTCTCGTTCCTGGCGCTGCGCGAGTTCATCACGCTCTCGCCCACGCGGCGCGGCGACCACCGCAGCCTCGCGCTGGCGTTCTTCGTCGTGCTGCCGCTGCAGTTCGTGATCGTGGGCATGCGCAAGTTCGACCTGCTCACGGTGTTCATCCCGGTCTACGTCTTCCTGGCCTTGCCCGTGGCCAGCGCCCTGGCCAACGACCCGGAGCGCTTCCTGGAGCGCAATGCCAAGCTGCAGTGGGGCATCATGGTCTGCGTGTACGGCATGAGCCACGTGCCCGCGCTGCTGCTGCTCGACTTCCCGAACTACGAGGGCCGGGGCGCCTTCCTGGTCTTCTTCCTCGTGGCCGTGGTGCAGACCAGCGTCATCGCCCAGCACCTGCTGGGCCGGCGCTTCCCGCACCGGCCCGTGGCCCCGCAGGTGAGCCAGAGCTTCCAGTGGCTGAGCTGGAGCATCGGCGTGGCGGTGGGCGGGCTGGCCGGCGTGGCGCTGTCGTTCATCACCCCGTTCAAGGTGGGGCAGGCGCTCGGCATGTCGCTGCTGGCCTGCCTGGCGGGCACGCTCGGCCACCTGGTGATGAAGGCGCTCAAGCGCGACCGCGGCGTGACCAGCTGGGGCCTGCAGGGACAATCCACCACCGGCGCGGGCGGCCTGCTGGACCGGGTGGACGCGCTGTGCTTCGCCGGCCCCGTTTTCTTCCATTCGGCCCGCTGGTACTTCGGCCTCTGAACGGCACCCCATGAGAATCCTGGGCATCGATCCCGGCCTGCAGACCACCGGCTTCGGCGTGGTGGACGTGGACGGGCACCACCTGAGCTACGTGGCGAGCGGCACCATCCGCACCACGGGCGCGGCCCTGGGCGACCTGCCCGGCCGCCTGAAGATCCTGTTCGACGGCATCACCGAGGTGGCCGCGCGCTACCAGCCCGACACGTCCACGGTCGAGATCGTCTTCGTCAACGTGAACCCGCAGTCCACCCTGCTGCTCGGGCAGGCGCGCGGCGCCTGCCTGACGGCGCTGGTGGCGAGCGGCCTGCCCGTGGCCGAGTACACCGCCCTGCAGATGAAGAAGGCGGTGGTGGGCAGCGGCCGCGCGGCCAAGTCGCAGGTGCAGGAGATGGTGCGGCGGCTGCTGCACCTGCCCGGCCTGCCGGGCACCGACGCGGCCGACGCCCTGGGCCTGGCCATCACCCATGCCCATGCGGGCGCGGCGATGGCGCGGCTGGGGGAAGCGACGACGCTCAACCGCCGCCAGCACGCCATGTACCGCGGTGGAAGGACTTTGTAGCGGACCGCTAGCGGAACACGATCTGCGCGATGACGCCGGAGCCCAGGGAAATCAGCAGGTAGTCCGGGCCGTTCTGCACCCAGTGGTAGCCATGCGGCGGCGGGGCCAGGTGGTGCATGCGCCAGTCCTGCACCACGTAATGGTGCGAGCGGTACATCGGCGGCACGCGGCTGCCGCGGTACCAGTCGTGGTGCGGCCCCGCGCCATGGCGCCGGCCGTGGGCGTGCGCATGGGGCGGCGGACCGGGGTGGTGGTGCCGCGGCTTCGCGTGGTGGCCCTGCCAGCCGGGCGGCGGCGGGCCGTGGCGCGGGCCGTGGTACCCAGGCCCGCCCCGGTGGTGGTCGGGGCCGCGGCCATGGCCCGGTCCGGGCCCATGGCCGGGCCCGTGTGCGTAGCCATGACCACGGGCGGACTCGCGGCCCGGAACCCCGTCGAACGGCTGGGCCTGCGCGCACAGTGCGGACAGGCCCACGGCCAGCGCCGACCCGAGGGACCGCAGGCGCCGGGCGGGCGCCGCTGCCGCAGCGGCGCAGGGAAGGTCGGAAGAGGATGTCATGGCCATGGCGATGCTCGGTCGCAAAAGCCGCAGGGTATCACCGGCACGGCCGTGCAGCCGTAACAACGCGTGGGCGGCGGCCGCGGGCCGCCCTGGGGGCCAGGCCTACCGCGGCAGCAGCGCCGCGTTCCCGGAGGCGGGCAGCACGTCCACGGCGCCGGCAGCGGCCCTGCCGGCCTCGTCGAGCTGGAACCGGCGCACGGCGCCGAGCAACTGGACGGCCTGCTCGCGCAGCGACTCCGACGCCGCGGTGGACTGCTCCACCAGCGCGGCGTTCTGCTGGGTCATCTGGTCGAGCTGGCTCACGGACTGGCTGATCTGCCCGATGTTGTCGCTCTGCTCGGCCGACGAGGCGGTGATCTCGGAGATCATCTCCGAGACCCGGCGCACGCTGTCCACGATCTCGGTCATCGTCGCTCCGGCCTGGCCCACGAGGCGCGAGCCGCTCTCCACGCGCTCCACCGACGAGCCGATCAGCTCCTTGATCTCCTTGGCCGCCGCGGCGGAGCGCTGGGCCAGCGTGCGCACCTCGGCCGCCACCACGGCGAAACCCCGGCCCTGCTCGCCCGCCCGGGCGGCTTCCACCGCGGCATTCAGCGCCAGGATGTTGGTCTGGAAGGCGATGGAGTCGATCACGCCGGTGATGTCGGCGATGCGGCGAGAGCTCTCGGTGATCTGCCCCATCGTGTCCACCACCTGCGAGACCACGCTGCCGCCGCGCGCGGCCACCTGCGCCGCCGTGGAGGCGAAATCGCTGGCCTGCCGTGCGGACTGGGTGCTCTGCTGCACGGTGCCGGTGAGCATCTCCATGGACGACGCGGTCTCTTCCAGGTTGGCCGCCGTCTGCTCGGTGCGCTGGCTCAGGTCGTGGTTGCCCGTCGCGATCTCGGTGCTCGCCGTCGAAATGTTGCCCGAGGCCTCCTGCACCTGCCGCACGAGGCCGCGCAGCGCATCCTGCATGCGGCCCATGGCCACCACGAGCTGGCCGACCTCGTCCAGCTGCGCGGGCCGCACCTCGTGGGACAGGTCGCCGCCGGCGATGCGCTCGGCGAGCGCGCGGGCCTGGGCCAGCGAGCGCGTGATGGAGCGCACGCTGAAGAACGTGAGCGGGATCAGCACCGCCAGGGCCAGCAGCAGGCCCAGGCCGATCACCGCGGACATGGTGGCCGTGCGCGTGTCCATGCCTTCGCGGGCCTGGTCCATCGTCTCCCGGGCGGTCTTGGCGAGGCTCGCGAGCAACTGGTCGGTCGCTTCCATGTGGCCCTTGAGCCGGTCGGCGTAGGCCGCGCCGCCGGCGCCGTCGAGCTGCGCCCGCTCGATCTGCTCGAAGATCGGGGAAATGCCGGCCTCGTACTGCTGGATCTCGCCGAGGGCCTTGTCGATGGCGGCCACGAAGTCGGCGTCGCCCGCCTGCACCTGCCGCACGTCGGCCAGGCTCTTGCGCAGCGCGGCGAGCGTCTTCGTCCAGGCTTCGCGCTGGGCCGCGACCTCCACGGCGTTGTTGAAGTTGAGGATGATGTCCTTCTCTGTACGGCGCAGCGTGCCGAGCGTCGTGCGCAGATCGGCCATGTCCGTGAGCGTCCGCACGCGCTGCGAGAAAAGCTCCTGCAGCGTGTCGCGCGTGCGGTCGAGGGCCAGGTATCCCAGGCCGCCGATGATGACGAGCAGTACCAGGGAGAAAGTCGTGCCGAAATACAGGCGCGCGCGTATCGTCAGGCGTCCCAGGATGTTCATGTGGTCCTTCTACAAACGGTTACACGGGCGCATGCAATAACCGCGCCCGTGCCTGTGGGCAGCCTCGTGGGCCGCCGGGAGCCCACTATAGGGCGGCCCACGGAAGAGCCCGGCAGGGAAACCACGAGTGGTGTTTCCTGCGGGACTTGATTACCACGCAACGAGAATCAGTCACGGTGACAGGCGCGTGCACCATCCGGGTGCCGCGGGCTGCCGGCCCCCGGCGGCGCACGTCCCCGTGCCGGGTGCGCCCGGCCGGTCAGACCGGCTGGATCGGCACGTACAGCTCGCCGCCCGTGCCGCGGAACTCCTGGGCTTTCTCCTGCATGCCCTGGGCCGCGAACTCCCGCACTTCCTGCGTGATCTTCATCGAGCAGAACTTCGGCCCGCACATGGAGCAGAAATGCGCCACCTTGGCCGAGTCCTTGGGCAGGGTCTCGTCGTGGTACTGCTGCGCGGTTTCCGGGTCCAGGCCCAGGTTGAACTGGTCCTGCCAGCGGAAATCGAAGCGCGCCTGGCTGAGCGCGTCGTCGCGCGCCCGGGCGCCCGGGTGGCCCTTGGCCACGTCGGCCGCATGCGCGGCGATCTTGTACGCGATGATCCCCTGCTTCACGTCGTCGCGGTCCGGCAGGCCCAGGTGCTCCTTCGGCGTCACGTAGCAGAGCATGGCCGTGCCCATCCAGCCGATCATGGCCGCGCCGATGGCGCTGGCGATGTGGTCGTAGCCCGGCGCGATGTCGATGGTCAGCGGGCCCAGGGTGTAGAACGGCGCCTCGTGGCAGGTCTTGAGCTGCTCGGTCATGTTGGCCTGGATCATGTGCAGGGGCACGTGGCCGGGGCCCTCGATCATGGTCTGCACGTCGTGCTTCCACGCGGTCTGCGTCAGTTCGCCCAGGGTGCGCAGTTCGGCGAACTGGGCCTCGTCGTTGGCGTCGCTCGCGCAGCCCGGGCGCAGGCCGTCACCCAGGCTGAAGGACACGTCATACGCCTTCATGATGTCGCAGATGTCCTCGAAGTGCTCGTACAGGAAGCTCTCGCGGTGGTGCGCCATGCACCACTTGGCCATGATGGAGCCGCCGCGCGAGACGATGCCCGTGCGCCGCTGCGCGGTCAGGTGGATAAAGGCCAGGCGCACGCCGGCATGGATGGTGAAGTAGTCCACGCCCTGCTCCGCCTGCTCGACCAGCGTGTCGCGGAAGATCTCCCAGGTCAGGTCTTCGGCGATACCGCCCACCTTCTCCAGCGCCTGGTAGATCGGCACGGTGCCGATGGGCACGGGGCTGTTGCGCACGATCCAGTCGCGCGTGGTGTGGATGTTCTTGCCCGTGGAGAGGTCCATCACGTTGTCCGCGCCCCAACGGATCGCCCAGACGAGCTTTTCGACCTCTTCCTCGATGCTGGAGGTGACGGCCGAGTTGCCGATGTTGGCGTTGATCTTCACCTTGAAGTTGCGCCCGATCGCCATCGGCTCGACCTCGGGATGGTTGATGTTGGCCGGGATGATGGCCCGGCCGCGCGCCACCTCGTCGCGCACGAATTCGGGCGTGATGATCTTCGGAATGCTCGCGCCCATCGAATTGCCGGCCAGGCGCTGCTCGCGTGCCGCGTCCTGCTGGTATGGCGCCATCCATTCGCGGCGGCCGTTCTCGCGCAGGGCCACGTACTCCATCTCGGGCGTGACGATGCCCTTCTTCGCGTAGTGCATTTGCGTGACGTTGCCGCTGTGGCCGGCGCCGCTCCTCGCGCGCAGGGG
Source organism: Comamonadaceae bacterium UBA4962 (assembly GCA_002397315.1). GTDB lineage: Bacteria > Pseudomonadota > Gammaproteobacteria > Burkholderiales > Burkholderiaceae_C > Paracidovorax. The sequence goes on along the minus strand of DHAE01000025.1, from coordinate 366,766 downwards.
CGTCCGCTGCAGGGCGGCGGAGTCGGCGCGCAGGGCCGCGAGGCGGGCAGCGTCTTCGGACTTGCTGCCGTCGTCCAGCGCCTGCGGCCTGCGGCCCTCGTAGCGCTCGGTGTCGCCGCGGCCCTCGATCCAGCCGCCGCGCACGCTGGCGAGGCCCCGTCGCACGTCGATCTCCGCCGTCGGGTCGGTGTAGGGGCCGGAGGTGTCGTAGACGCTGACCTGCTCGCCGTTGGTGAGCGCGATGTCGCGCACGGGCACGCGCAGGTCCGGGCGGCTGCCGATGAGGTAGCTCTTGGTGGAGGCGGGGAAGGGTTCGCGGGTCAGCGCGAGCAGCTGGGCGAACTTGTCGGGGGCGTTCATGCGGGCAATCTCCTCGGGTGGATGGAAATGTGCTCCGCATGGGGCCGGTGCGCCCGTGCCGGCCCCCTTCGTGGAGGCGCCCGCCCCGCGGCCCGTGCCCCTTCCGGATGAAAGGGAACGGCGGCGCGTGGCGGCCAGGCGAACGCCGGCGACGGCCTTCGCCTGCAGGCGCGGGAATCCCGGCTGCAGCTCTTCTTACGCTGGTACTAACCAGATCAAGTTCGCGGTTCCGGCGGTCAGGTCCGCCGTCTCAGCACGCCCAGAAACCACTTGAGTCTCTACGTGCACCCCGGAGCAGGCGCGAGTATAGGAGCGATGCCCGGCCGTGTCACTCCGGGCCGCAGCAGCCCGGACGGAGATTCAGAGGAAGCGTTCGAGCGCCAGCACCGCGAAGAAGGCGAAGGCCGAGAGCACGGTCCACTTCACGATCACGATGCCGTAGCGCTTGTAGCGCGGCTGCCCGGTGCCCATGTAGAACACGAAGCACACCACCGCCAGGAGCAGCAGGAAGAAGAACAGCCCGCGGAACAGCAGCATCGCGGCCGCCTCACCAGGCCTGGGCGGGCATGGCGAAGCCCTTGGGGGCCTGCCGCTCGCTCTCGAACGTGGCGATCTCCCACGCATCCTCGTTCGCCAGCAGTTCGCGCAGCAGCCGGTTGTTCATCGCATGGCCCGAGCGGAAGGCGCTGTAGGCCGCCAGCAGCGGCCGGCCGACGATGTAGAGGTCGCCGATGGCGTCGAGGATCTTGTGCTTCACGAACTCGTCGTCGTAGCGCAGGCCATCGGCGTTGAGCACCTTGTAGTCGTCCATGACGAT
>DHAE01000025.1:320634-365399 GCA_002397315.1 Comamonadaceae bacterium UBA4962 | reverse complement strand
GCGCTCTGCAGCAGGAACACGAACGACGCGGAGGACCCGTCGAGGATCGGGACTTCCTCGGCGGTGATGTCGATATAGAGGTTGTCGAGCCCCAGGCCCGCGCAGGCCGACATGAGATGCTCCACCGTGTGCACCTTGGCACCGCCCACGCCGATCGTGGAGGCCATGCGCGTATCCACCACGGATTCGGCGCGGATCGGGATGTCCACGGGCTCGGGCAGGTCGATGCGGCGGAACACGATGCCCGTGTCCGGCGCGGCCGGGCGCAACGTCAGCTCGACCCGCTGGCCACTGTGCAGGCCCACGCCCACGGCGCGGGTGAGGGTCTTGATCGTGCGTTGCTGGAGCATCCTTCGATTCTAGGTGGCGGCTTCCATCCCTGCGCGCATCCATGGCTATGGCTTCCATAGCGCAGACGTCACCAACGGAAACAAAAAGGCCGCCCGGCTCCCGGAAAGGAGCGGAGCGGCCAGCGGCCCCCTGAGGACAAGCCCCAGGGAAGACCGATCAGTCTGCCTGCTTGCGCAGGAAGGCGGGGATTTCGAGATCGTCCATGCCGCCCGAAGACAGCGCGTCCACGCGGGCCGCTGCCTGCGTGCGGTTGGTGCGCCAGACGCTGGGCACCGCCATGTTGCCGTAGTCGGTCTGCGACGCCGCGCCGCCCACGAGGCCGCTGGCCACGCCCACGGTCGCGCCCGCGATGGGCACCTGGTAGGCGAGGTTGTCGGTGCCGGTGCGCAGGCCGCCCTGCACCACCGAGATCGGCTGGCGGCGCGCGTTGGCGCGCGACAGGCCGGTGGCCACCACGGTCACGCGGATGTCGTCGCCCAGGCTGTCGTCGTAGGCCGCGCCGTAGATGACGTGCGCATCGGGCGAGGCGTAGGCGTTGATGGTGCTCATCGCCAGGCGCGACTCGGACAGCTTGAGGCTGCCCTTGGCGGCCGTGACCAGCACCAGCACGCCCTTGGCGCCCGACAGGTCGATGCCTTCCAGCAGCGGGCAGGCCACGGCCTGCTCGGCGGCGATGCGGGCACGGTCGGGGCCGCTCGCGACGGCGGTGCCCATCATGGCCTTGCCGGGCTCGCCCATCACGGTGCGCACGTCTTCGAAGTCGACGTTCACGTGGCCGTACTCGTTGATGATCTCGGCGATGCCGCCCACGGCGTTCTTCAGCACGTCGTTGGCGTGTGCGAAGGCCTCGTCCTGGGTGATGTCGTCGCCCAGCACTTCCAGCAGCTTCTCGTTGAGCACCACGATCAGCGAGTCGACGTTGGCTTCAAGCTCGGACAGGCCGTTGTCGGCGTTCTGCATGCGGCGGCCGCCTTCCCACTCGAAGGGCTTGGTGACCACGCCCACGGTGAGGATGCCCATCTCCTTGGCCACGCGCGCGATCACGGGGGCCGCGCCTGTGCCGGTGCCGCCGCCCATGCCGGCGGTGATGAAGAGCATGTGCGCGCCCTGGATGGCCTGGCGGATGTCTTCCTGCGCGGCCTCTGCGGCTTCGCGCGCCTTCTCGGGCTTGCTGCCGGCGCCCAGGCCGCTGTGGCCCAGCTGGATCACGCGGTGTGCGCTGCTGCGGGTGAGCGCCTGCGCATCGGTGTTGGCGCAGACGAACTCCACGCCCTGCACCTGGCGCGCGATCATGTGCTCGACGGCATTGCCGCCGCCGCCGCCAACGCCGATCACCTTGATCTGCGTGCCCTGGTTGAACTCTTCGGCTTCGATCATTTCGATGGTCATGCTGGTGCTCCTAAGTCCTGGTCTTTCACGTGCGATGTACGGTCGGCCGTTGTGGCCGATAAGGTTGTCAAAAAAAACGGTGGGGCGGTGCAAAAACACGCGCCCGGGGGACCGGTACTGGGCCATCGGTGGCGGTAGCGGCCCGAAGGACTTCCACGGGCGAGCCGGTGCAGAGGGACGTACATGTCAGAAGTTCCCGACGATGAAGTCCTTGAACCGACCAAAAGCCGTTTTCACCGAGCCGCTCTTCTGGGCCACTTTGAAACCGCGCAGGCGTGCCTGCCTCGCCTCCTCGAGCAAACCCATAACGGTAGCAGCACGGGGCTGGGCCACCATGTCGGACAACGCGCTGGAATACTTCGGAATGCCGCGGCGCACGGGCTTGAGGAAGATGTCCTCGCCCAGCTCCACCATGCCCGGCATGATCGCGCTGCCGCCCGTGAGCACGATGCCCGACGACAGCACTTCCTCGTAGCCCGATTCGCGGATCACCTGCTGCACCAGCGAGAAGATCTCTTCCACGCGCGGCTCGATCACGCCGGCGAGCGCCTGCTTGCTCAGCATGCGGGGGCTGCGGTCGCCCAGGCCCGGCACTTCCACCTGCGCCTCCGGGTCGGCCAGCAGCTGCTTGGCGTAGCCGCTCTCCACCTTGATGTCCTCGGCGTCCTTGGTGGGCGTGCGCAGCGCCATGGCGATGTCGCTGGTGATCAGGTCGCCCGCGATCGGGATCACGGCGGTGTGCCGGATGGCGCCCCCGGTGAAGATCGCCACGTCGGTCGTTCCGGCGCCCACGTCCACCACGGCCACGCCGAGCTCGCGCTCGTCGTCGGTCAGCACCGCCTGGCTGGAGGCCAGCGGGTTCAGCATGAGCTGCTCGACCTCCAGGCCGCAGCGGCGCACGCACTTGATGATGTTCTCGGCCGCGCTCTGGGCGCCGGTCACGATGTGGATCTTGGCCTCCAGGCGGATGCCGCTCATGCCGATGGGCTCGCGCACGTCCTGCCCGTCGATCACGAATTCCTGCGGCTCCACCAGCAGCAGCCGCTGGTCGGACGAAATGTTGATCGCCTTGGCGGTCTCGACCACGCGCGCCACGTCGGCGGGGGTGACCTCCTTGTCCTTGACGGCCACCATGCCGCTCGAATTCAGGCCGCGGATGTGGCTGCCCGTGATGCCCGTGTAGACGCGCTGGATCTTGCAGTCGGCCATCAGTTCGGCCTCCTTCAGCGCCTGCTGGATGCTCTGCACCGTGGCGTCGATGTTGACAACCACGCCGCGCTTGAGCCCGTTGCTCGGGGCCACGCCCAGGCCGGCCAGCTTCAGGTCTCCGCCCGGGAGCACCTCGGCCACCACGGCCATCACCTTGGCCGTCCCGATGTCCAGCCCCACCACCACGTCTTTGTATTCTCGTGCCATATCTTGTGTGTCCTGACTTGTGTCAGCGATTCTTCGGCGGCTCGCGCCGCGCGTTGTGGTTGCTGCCGCTCCCACCTGCCGGACGCCGCGCGCCGCCGCGCGCCACCGCCCGCGGCACGTCGCCTTCGACGGTGGTCACGCCGCGCAAACGCATGGCGTAGCCATCCGGATGGCGCAGGTCCGCGGATTCCAGCGCGTCGGCCCGGCGGCCGTACTGGGCCGTCACGCGCGCCAGCGTGCGCACGAAGCGCCGGGTCCGCATCTCGACCTCGTCCGGCGAGCCGCCGCCCAGTTCGAGCGATGCGCCGCTCGCCAGCGCGCCGCGCCAGCTGCCGCGCGGCGAGAGCTCCAGCGTCGCGAGGCGCGCACCCAGCGGCTCGACGATCGGCGAGAGCCGCTGGTACATCTGCATCACCGCAGCCGACTGGCCCTGCGGGCCCTGCAGCCGCGGCAGATCGTCGTCGTCCACGTCGTCCGCGCTGGCCTCGAACACCTCGCCCCGGGTGCTCAGCAGGGTCGAGCCCTCCTCGGGGCCCCAGTAGGCGAAGGCGTCGTGCTCCTGCAGCTCGACCCGCAGGCTGTTGGGGAACTCGCGGCGCACCATCGCGCGCCGCACCCACGGCACCTGCTCGAAGGCTTCGCGCACCGCGGCCAGGTCCATGGTGAAGAAGTTGCCGACAAGGTGCGGCCCGACGTTGGCGCGCAGCGTGACCGCGTTGTTGTGCACCAGTTCGCCCTGCACCACGATGCGCCCGATCGCGAACATCGGATGGTGCCGCGCCCAGGACCCCGCCGCCACCAGCACGGCCGCGGCGCAGCCCACGAACAGGACCGCGGCGGTCCAGTTCATGAGCTTCACGTCCAGCGGTGCGGGCAGCGGGGTCGTCGTGGTCATGGCGTTCCCGTCCGTGCCGCCGCGGGCTGGCGGCCCTGCTCGGCATCGAGCGATGCGCTCGCGAGGATGCGCAGGCAGAGTTCTTCGTAGCTCATGCCCGTGGCGCGCGCCGACATCGGCACCAGGGAGTGGCCCGTCATGCCGGGCGAGGTATTGATCTCCAGCAGGAAGGGCTTGCGGTCGCGCGCGCGGATCATGATGTCGGCGCGTGCCCAGCCGCGGCATTGCAGCGTGAGGAAGGCCTGCAGCACCATGCGCTGGATCTCGCGCTCCTCGTCCTCGGGCAGGCCGCTCGGGCAGTGGTACTGCGTGACGTCGGTGAAATACTTGTTCTGGTAGTCGTAGTTGCCCTCGGGCGCCACGATGCGGATCACCGGCAGCGCGCGCGCCTGCGCGCCCTGGCCCAGCACGGGGCAGGTCGTTTCCTCGCCCTCGATGAATTCCTCGCACAGCACTTCGGGGTCGTAACGCGAGGCCAGCAGGTAGGCCTGCTCGCACTGGCCCGGCGAGGTGACCTTGGTGAGCCCCATGGTGGAGCCCTCGCGCGAGGGCTTGACGATCATCGGCGCGCCCAGCTCCTGGAACGCCTGCGCGGTTTCCGCGGCGCTCGACACCAGCCGCCAGTCGGGGGTCGAGAGGCCCTCGAAGCGCCAGATGCGCTTGGTCATGATCTTGTCCATGGCGATGGACGACGCCATCACGCCCGGGCCGGTGTAGGGAATGCGCAGCAGCTCCAGCGCGCCCTGCACCGTGCCGTCTTCGCCGTGGCGGCCGTGCAGCGCGATGAAGCAGCGCGTGTAGCCGTGGCTCTTGAGTTCCGACAGGTCGGACTGCGAGGGATCGAACGCATGCGCATCCACGCCGCGCGCGCGCAGCGCCTGCAGGACGCCGCCGCCGGACATGAGCGAGACCTCGCGCTCGGCGGAGTCGCCGCCCATCAGCACGGCCACCTTGCCCAGCGCGCGCACGTCGATTTCGGTTTCAGGTAAGCCCGCGGCCATCACCGACCCTCCTGCATCGCCGGCACGTCCGTGCGCAGCATGTCCACCACCTTCGCGGGCACGGTGCCGATCGAGCCGGCCCCCATGCACAGCACCACGTCGCCGGCGCGCGCGTTGTCCGCGATGCGCCGGGGCAGTTCCGCCACGTCGTCCACGAAGACGGGCTCCACCTGCCCCGCCACGCGCACCGCGCGGGCGAGCGAGCGGCCGTCGGCCGCCACGATCGGCGTCTCGCCGGCCGCGTACACCTCGGTGAGCAGCACCGCGTCGGCGCTGCCCATCACCTTCACGAAATCCTCGAAGCAGTCGCGCGTGCGGCTGTAGCGGTGCGGCTGGAAGGCCAGCACCAGGCGGCGGCCCGGGAAGGCGCCGCGCGCCGCGGCGATCGTCGCCGTCATCTCCACGGGATGGTGGCCGTAATCCTCGATCAGGGTGAAGGTGCCGCCGCCCTGCGCGGGCAGCTCGCCGTAGCGCTGGAAGCGCCGGCCCACGCCCTTGAACTGCGCGAGCGCGCGCAGCAGCGCGTCGTCGGGAATGTTCAGCTCCACGGCCACGGCGATCGCGGAGAGCGCGTTCAGCACGTTGTGCTCGCCCGCGAGGTTCAGCACCACGTCGAGGTCGGGCAGCGTGACGCCGTTGCGGCGCTGCACGCGGAAGCACATGCGGCCCGCGTCGGCCCGCACGTCCACGGCACGCACCTGGGCATCTTCCGAGAAGCCGTAGCTCGTGACCGGGCAGGTCACGTCGGGCAGGATCTCGCGGATCGCGGGGTTGTCGGTGCAGAGGATGGCCGTGCCGTAGAACGGCATGCGGTGCAGGAAGTCCACGAAGGCCGACTTGAGGCGGCCGAAATCGTGGCCGTAGGTCTCCATGTGGTCGGCATCGATGTTCGTCACCACCGCCATCACGGGCAGCAGGTTGAGGAACGAGGCATCGGATTCGTCGGCCTCGACCACGATGTAGTCGCCCTGCCCCAGCTTGGCGTTCGCGCCCGCGCTGTTGAGGCGCCCGCCGATCACGAAGGTCGGGTCCAGCCCGGCCTCCGCGAGCACGCTGGTCACGAGGCTGGTGGTGGTGGTCTTGCCGTGCGTGCCGGCGATCGCGATGCCGCGCTTGAGGCGCATCAGCTCGGCGAGCATCAGCGCGCGCGGCACCACGGGGATCTTGCGCTCGCGCGCGGCGAGCACCTCGGGGTTGTCGGCCTGCACGGCGGTGGAGGTGACCACCGCGTCGGCGCCCTCGATGTGCGCGGCCGCATGGCCCACGTGGGTGGAGATGCCCAGCGCCGAGAGGCGGCGCAGCGTGGCGCTGTCGGCGAGGTCGGAGCCCGAGATCTCGTAGCCCAGGTTGAACAGCACCTCGGCGATGCCGCACATGCCGGCGCCCCCGAGGCCCACGAAATGGATATGGCGGATGGCGTGCTTCATGAGGCCAGCTCCTCGCACGCGTTCGCCACTTCGCGGGTGGCGTGGATCTTCTGCATTGTCTTGGCTTTCAGCGCGCGCTCCAACAGCGTTGCGCGCTCCGTATTTTGTAGCAATTGCGACAGCGATTCGGCGGAGAGGTCGCGCTGCTGCACGAGCCAGCCGCCGCCGGCGTCGGCGAGGAACCGGGCATTGGCCGTCTGGTGGTCGTCCACCGCATGCGGGAACGGCACGAAGACGGCCGCCGCGCCCACGGCGGCGATCTCGGTCACCGTGCTCGCGCCGGCGCGGCAGACGATGAGGTCGGCCTCGGCGAACGCGGTGGCGGTGTCGTCGATGAAGGGGGTGAGCGCGGCTTCCACGCCCGCGGCGGCGTAGTTCGCGCGCAGGGCGTCGATCTGGGCGGCGCCGCTCTGGTGGGTGACCACCGGGCGACGCTCCGCGGGAATGAGGGCCAGCGCCTGCGGCACGATGTCGTTCAGCGCCTTGGCGCCCAGGCTGCCGCCCACCACCAGCAGACGCAGCGGGCCGCTGCGGCCGGCGAAACGCTCTTCGGGCACGGCCTGCCGCGTGAAGGCGGTGCGCAGCGGGTTGCCGACCCAGGCGCCCTTGCGCAGCGCATCGGGAAAAGCGGTGAAGACGCGGTCGGCCACGCCGGCCAGGACCTTGTTGACCAGGCCGGCCACGGAGTTCTGCTCGTGCACCACGAGCGGCTTGCCGCAGAGCACGGCCATCATGCCGCCCGGGAAGGTGACGTAGCCGCCCAGCCCCACGACCACGTCGGGCCGTACGCGCCGCACCACCGCGAGCGCCTGCCAGAACGCGCGCAGCAGCCGCAGCGGCAGCAGCGCCAGCGTGGCCAGGCCCTTGCCGCGCACGCCCGAGAAGTCGATCGGCTCGAAGGCGAAGCCCTGCGGCGGCACGATGCGCGACTCCATGCTGCCCGGCGTGCCGAGCCAGTGCACGGTCCAGCCGCGCGCGCGCAGTTCTTCGGCCACGGCGAGGCCGGGGAAGATGTGGCCGCCGGTGCCGCCGGCCATCACGAGGGCGGTCTTGGGGGGGGTCATACGCGTCCCCCTCTCATCGGCGCTGCGCGCCCCGCCACGCTGGCGCGCGGCGAGTGCTTGTTTTGGCGAAACAAGCACCTCATACGCGGCCTCCGCGCATGAGGTGCTTGTTTTCGTAATCGACGCGCAGCACCACCGCGATCGCGACGAGGTTCATGAGGATGGCGGAGCCGCCGAAGCTCATGAGCGGCAGGGTCAGGCCCTTGGTGGGCAGGGCGCCGAGGTTCACGCCCATGTTGATGAAGGCCTGGAAGCCCATCCAGATCGCGACGCCCTGCGCGACGAGCCCGGCGAAGACGCGGTCGAGCGCGATGGCCTGGCGGCCGATGTGCATGATGCGGCGCGTCATCCAGAAGAACAGCACGATCACCATCAGCACGCCCATGAGGCCGAACTCCTCGCCGATCACGGCGAGCAGGAAGTCGGTGTGCGCCTCGGGCAGCCAGTGCAGCTTCTCCACGCTGCCGCCCAGGCCGACGCCGAAGATCTCGCCGCGGCCGATGGCGATGAGCGAGTGCGAGAGCTGGTAGCCCTTGCCGAGCGCGTGCGCCTCGCTGAACGGATCGAGGTAGGCGAAGATCCGCTCGCGGCGCCACGGGCTGCCCATCACCATGATGGCGAACGCCAGCACCAGCACGGCGGCGATCAGGAAGAACATGCGGGCGTTCACGCCGCCCAGGAACAGGATGCCCATGGCGATGATGGCAATCACCATGAACGCGCCCATGTCGGGCTCGGCCAGCAGCAGCACGCCGACCACCGCCACCGCCACGCCCATCGGCAGCACGGCGCGGAAGAAACGTTCCTTCACTTCCATCTTGCGCACCATGTAGTCGGCCGCGTAGATCACCACCGCGAACTTCGCGAGTTCGGAGGGCTGGAAGTTCATGATGCCCAGCGACAGCCAGCGGCGCGCGCCGTTCACCACCGTGCCCACGTGCGGCACGAGCACCGCCACCAGCAGCAGGATGGAGGCGATGAACAGCCAGGGCGCGACGCGCTCCCAGACGGACATCGGCACCTGGAACGTCAGCAGCGCGGCGACGAAGCCCATGCCCAGCGCGAAGATATGGCGCATGAGGAAGTGGGTGGGCGCGATCTTGCCGAAGCGCGGGTTGTCCGGCATGGCGATCGAGGCCGAATACACCATGACGAGGCCCCAGGCCAGCAGGGCCACGACGACCCAGAGCAGCGCCTGGTCGAAGCCGAGCACGCGCGCGGGCGTGGTGGTGGTCTGGCGGTATTCGGTGCCGCCCACGCGCACGGGCAGCACGTCGGCCGCCGGTGCGTCGCCGCCGCCGAACCAGCCGGACATGCGCTGGCGCCATCCGCGGGAAACCGTTGCGTCGGCGCTCATGCGAGCCCCCCTTCCAGTGCCTGCCCGGCCTCTTCCGCGAGCGCCTGCACGGCCTCGCGGAACACCTCGGCGCGGTGCTCGTAATTGCGGAACATGTCGAAGCTCGCGCAGGCGGGCGACATCAGCACGGCGTCGCCGGCATGGGCCCGCTGCGCGGCCACGCGCACGGCCTCGGGCAGCGTGGGCGCGTCGACGAGCGGCACGCCCGCATCCCGCAGCGCGGCGCGGATCTGCGGGCCGTCCCGCCCGATCAGCACGGCCGCGCGCACGTAGCGCGACACGGGCATGGCGAGCGGCGAGAAGTCCTGCCCCTTGCCGTCGCCGCCCAGGATGACGACGATGCGGCGCTCCGCGCCCAGGCCGCCGAGCGCGGCCACGGTGGCGCCCACGTTCGTGCCCTTGCTGTCGTCGAAATACTCCACCTCGTTCACGCGGCCCACGGGCTCCACGCGGTGCGGCTCGCCGCGGTATTCGCGCAGCGCGTAGAGCATGGGCGCCAGGGCGCAGCCGGCGGCATGCGCGAGCGCCAGCGCTGCCAGCGCGTTCACGGCGTTGTGGCGGCCGCGGATGCGCAGCGCGTCGGCCGGCATGAGGCGCTGGATGTGCAGGTCTTCCTCGGCGCGGCCGCGCGTGCGCTTGGCCGTCTCGTCGGCCTCCAGTGCCCGCACCAGCCAGGCCATGCCGTTCACGGTCTCGATGCCGAAGTCGCCCGGCCGTTGGGGCATGTCGGCGCCGAAGGTCACGTGGGCGCGCAATTGGGGCTTCTGGAGCTTCACGCGCACGGGCGGCGGCAGCATCGCCATGACGGCGGCATCGTCGCGGTTGAGCAGCATGAGGCCGGATTCCCCGAAGATGCGGGCCTTGGCGCTCGCGTAGGCCGGCATGTCGCCGTGCCAGTCGAGGTGGTCCTGCGTGACGTTGAGCACCGTGGCCGCCGTCGGCTCGAAGCCGGTGGCGCCGTCGAGCTGGAAGCTGGAGAGTTCCAGCACCCACACGTCGGGCAGCGCGTCGCCGTCGAGCCGCTCGCCCAGGGTATCCAGCAGCGTCGGGCCGATGTTGCCGGCCACGGCCACCGAGCGGCCGGAGCATTCCACCAGCAGGCCGGTGAGCGAGGTGACGGTGGTCTTGCCGTTGGTGCCGGTGATGGCGAGCACCGCGGGCGCGTAGCCGTGCGATGCCTTCAGCGCGGCGAGCGCCATGGCAAAGAGCCCCAGCTCGCCGCCCGTGGCGATGCCTTCCGCACTCGCGGCCACGAACACCGGCGCGACCGTGTCCGGCGAGAGGCCCGGCGAGCGGTACACCGCATGCAGCGCGCGGCCCTGCACGAGCGCGGCGTCGAACGCCCCCGGCACGAAGCGCACCTGCGGCAGTTCGCCCTGCAGCGCGGCGAGCTGCGGCGGCGCGGTGCGGGTGTCGGCCACGGTCACCTCGTCGGCGCCACAGCGCACGCACCAGCGGGCCATGGCCAGGCCCGAGGCGCCCAGGCCGAGGATGAGGATGCGCTGTCCCGCCAGCGGGCGCAGCGTGTCGGCGGGCCGGCCTTGCGGCACCGCGGCATCGCCCTGCTCCGGCGTGGCCGGCGCGTCGCCCTCCACGTTCGCGCTGCCGGCGTCGGTGTGGGCCTCTGCCGCGGCGGGCTGGCCCGCGCCGGCCGCGGCGGGCGCCGCCTCTCCCTCCGGCTGCACGTCGGCGAAGATGCGGGCCACGAACTCCGCGGCCTGCTGCGCGGCGGACACCCGCGGCGCGGTCATGTCGATCCCGGCCATTGCCGCATCCACGGCGGAGACGGGGGCGGGGGCAGCGGACTGCGTGCCGCCAGCGGCCGGAACTGCATCCGGAATTTCAGCCACGTCCGCGTCAGCATCGACTTGGCCGCTTTGCCCGGCCGGCGACTGCATGGCGCCCGAAGGCGGGACCCCGCCGGCCATCTCATCGGCCAGCGGCAGCGGGCGCGGCAACGGCTCCGCCCCGGCATCCTGGAGGCTGCCGTCGGGCATGGAAAGGCGGTCGCGGTCGTTCGGGTTCATCGCAGTTTCAGCGTGGTGAGGCCGATCAGGCACAGCAGCATGGTGATGATCCAGAAACGCACGACGACCTGCGTTTCCTTCCAGCCGCTCTTCTCGAAATGGTGGTGCAGCGGCGCCATCTTCAGCAGGCGCCGCCCCTCGCCGTAGCGGCGCTTCGTGTACTTGAACCAAGTGACCTGCAGCATCACCGACAGCGCCTCGACCACGAAGATGCCGCCCATGATGGCCAGCACGATCTCCTGGCGCACGATGATGGCGATGGTGCCGAGGGCGCCGCCGAGCGCGAGCGCGCCCACGTCGCCCATGAAGACCTGGGCCGGATGGGTGTTGAACCACAGGAACGCGAGCCCCGCGCCGGCCATGGCCGAGCAGAAGATCAGCAGTTCGCCCGCGCCCGCGATGTAGGGAAAGAGCAGGTACTTGGAATAGACCGCGCTGCCCGTCACGTACGCGAAGACGCCGAGCGACGCACCCACCATCACGACCGGCATGATCGCGAGCCCGTCGAGGCCGTCGGTGAGGTTGACCGCGTTGCTGGAACCCACGATGACGAGGTAGGTCAGGATCACGAAGCCGAGCACGCCGAGCGGGTAGCTCACTTCCTTGAAGAACGGCACCAGCAGGCCCGCCTGGGGCGGCAGGTCCATCGAGAAGCCCGACTGGATCCAGGTGACGAACAGCTCGAACACGCGCGCGTTGGAGTTCTCGGAGATGCAGAACACCAAGTAGAGCGCTGCCACGATGCCGATGACCGACTGCCAGAAGTACTTCTCGCGCGAGCGCATGCCCTCCGGGTCCTTGCGCACGACCTTGCGCCAGTCGTCCACCCAGCCGATGGCGCCGAAGCCCAGGGTGACGGCCAGCACCACCCAGACGAAGCGGTTCGAGAGATCGAACCACAGCAGCGTGGAAATGGCGATGGCGCCCAGGATGAGCACGCCGCCCATGGTGGGCGTGCCGCTCTTGGACAGGTGCGACTCCATCGCGTAGCCGCGGATCGGCTGGCCGATCTTGAGCGCGGTGAGCATGCGGATGACCTTCGGGCCGGCCACGAGGCCGATGAGCAGCGCCGTCATCGCCGCCATCACCGCACGGAACGTGAGGTACTGGAAGACGCGGAAGAAGCCGAATTCGGGCGACAGGCCCTGCAGCCACTGCGAGAGCATCAGGAGCATGCGACGCCCCCCTGCCGATGGTGGCCCTGCGCCGATACGTCCGGCACTTCCGGCGCTTCCAGCGCCTGCACCACCTGTTCCATCTTCATGAACCGCGATCCCTTCACCAGCACGCTGCCCGACTCGGGTGCGGCCTTGCGCACCGCTTCGAGCAGCGATGCCATGTCGTCGAAATGCCGTGCATCCGGCCCGAAGGCCTGCACGGCGTGAATGCCGAGCGCTCCCAGCGCGAACAACCGGCCGATGCCGCGCCCGCGCGCATGCGCCCCCGCCTCCGCATGGAACTGCGGGCCCTGGTCGCCCACCTCGCCCATGTCGCCCATCACCAGCAGTTGCGGGCCGGGCAGTTCGGCCAGCACGTCGATGGCCGCCCGCATGGAGTCGGGATTGGCGTTGTAGGTGTCGTCCACCGCCGTGATCCGCCGCGGCGCCCCGCCCTGCCGCACCACGGTGGCGACGAAGGCGCGCGAGCGCCCCTTGACCGGCTCGAAGGCCGCGAGCCCGCGCGCGATGGCATGCAGCGGAGCGCCCGCAGCCAGCGCGCAGGCCGTGGCGGCCAGTGCGTTGGCCACGTTGTGGCGGCCGGCGATGCGCAGCGTGCCACCGAACGCGCCCTGCGGCGTGTCGATCTGTACGTTCCAGGCGCCGGCTTCCCAGCGGGCATGGGTGCAGCGCACGTCCGCCGCCACGCCCGCCTGGTCGGCGAACGTGAGGCAGCGGCGCGCACCGGCCAGGCCGCGCCAGAGCGGCGCATAGGCATCGGCGGCCGGGAACACCGCCACGCCATCCGGCGGCAGCGCGGAGATCACCGCGCCGTTCTCCTCGGCCACCGCCTGCACGGTGTGCATGAATTCGAGGTGCTCGCGCTGGGCGTTGTTGACCAGCGCGACCGTGGGCCGCGCCATGCCGGCCAGCAGGGCGATCTCGCCCGGGTGGTTCATGCCGAGTTCGATGACCGCGGCCTCGTGCGCGGCCCGCAGGCGCAGCAGCATGAGCGGCACGCCGATGTCGTTGTTGAAGTTGCCTTGCGTTGCAAATGCGGCCTCGCCCTTCCAGGCGCGCAGCACCGACGCGATCATCTGCGTGACCGTGGTCTTGCCGTTGCTGCCCGTCACGCCGACGAGGGGCAGATCGAAGCGCGCACGCCAGCCGGCGGCCAGCGCGCCCAGCGCGGCGAGGGTGTCGGGCACTTCGATGCCGGGCAGGCCCGCGGCATCGAGGCGGCCCGGATGGGCCAGCGCGGCCGCCGCGCCAGCCTCCCGCGCCTGTGCGAGGAAATCGTTGGCGTCGAAGCGCTCGCCCCGCAGCGCCACGAACAGGTCGCCCGCCTGCAGCGTGCGCGTGTCGGTGTGCACGCGGCCGAGCGGCAGCGGCTGCGTGCCCGGCGCGCCCACGAGGCGCGCCTGCGGAACGCGCGCCCGCACCAGGGCATGCGCCTCCTGCAGGGTGAGCATCGTCGCCACGGCGTTCATGCGGCGGCTCCGGGGCCCGCAGCGGGCGTGATGGGCACGGTGGGGCGCCGCGCCAGCGCGGCGCGCGCATGGGCGGCGTCGGAGAACGGCCGGCGCACGCCCGCGGTCTCCTGGTAGTCCTCGTGGCCCTTGCCGGCGATCAGCACCACGTCGCGCGCATCCGCCTCGGCGACGGCGCGCGCGATGGCGACCTCCCGATCGGGCTCCACCTGCACGGTCGTGCCCGCCACGGTACCCAGCAGGATCTCGTGCAGGATCGCGCCAGGATCCTCGTTGCGCGGGTTGTCGCTGGTGGCGATCACGGCGTCGGCCCGGTGCTGGGCGATGCGCCCCATGAGCGGGCGCTTGGCGCGGTCGCGGTTGCCGCCGCAGCCGAACACGCACCACAGGCGCCCGCCGCGCTGCGCCGCCACGGGCCGCAGCGCCTGCAGGGCCTGCTCGAGCGCATCGGGCGTGTGGGCGTAGTCCACCGCCACCAGCGGCTGGCCGGGCTCGTGGAGCAGTTCCATGCGGCCGGGCACGGGCGCGAGCTGCGCGCAGGCCCAGAGCGCGTGCTCCAGCGGGATGCCGATCGCGCGCAGCGAGGCGACCACGGCCAGCAGGTTGTGGATGTTGTAGTGGCCGATCACGCGCGTCTGCAGCACGTGGGCCTGCACGCCTTCGGCCACGGTGAAGCGCAGGCCGCCTTCGCCCCAGGCGATGTCGCGGGCCTGCAGCCGGGCCGGGCCGGTGATCGAGGTGGTCCAGAGGTCCAGCGGGCGCGGCGCGAGCGTGTCCGCCAGTTCGCCGCCGCGCGCGTCGTCGATGTTCACCACGGCCGCCTGCAGGCCGGGCCAGTCGAACAGCGCGCTCTTGGCCTGCCAGTAGGCAGCCATGCCCGCGTGGTAGTCCAGGTGGTCCTGCGTGAAATTCGTGAACACGGCCACGCGGATGCGCATGCCGGCCAGGCGGTGCTCCGCGAGCCCGATGGAGGAGGCCTCGATGGCGCAGGCGCCCAGGCCGCTCGCGACGAAACCGGCGAAGGCGCGCTGCAGCCGTACCGGATCGGGCGTGGTGAGGCCCGTGCCCTCCAGCTCGGGCGGCACGCCCACGCCCAGCGTGCCGACGAGGCCGCAGCCGCCCTGGGGCGCGAGGCCGGCGCCGGCCAGCAGGTTGAGCGCGTCGGCCAGCCACCAGGTGGTGCTGGTCTTGCCGTTGGTGCCCGTCACCGCGATCACGTCCAGCCGCTGCGTGGGCATGCCGAACCAGTCGGACGCCAGCAGGCCGGTGGCTGCCTTCAGGTCGCGCAGCGCGGCGACGCGCTCGGCCCCGAAGCGGAAGGCCTCCACGCCTTCGCGTTCGACGAGGCAGGCCGCCGCGCCGCGCGCGAGGGCTTCGCCCACGTGCATGCGGCCGTCGGTGGCGGCGCCGGGCCAGGCGATGAACACGTCGCCGGGCTCGACCTGGCGGCTGTCGGTGCGCAGCGTGCCGCTGCCGGCGCCGATGCGCGCGCGCAGCCAGTCCAGCGCCTCGGGCACGGAGGCGAGCAGCGGCGGAGTCGGGTTCTCGGGAACGGATTCGATCTCGGTCATAGCGACTCCTCGACGCTGTCGGCGACGATGCGGGGCTTCACGGCCATGTCCGGCGCCACGCCCATCATGCGCAGCGTCTGCTGCACCACCTCGCTGAACACCGGCGCGGCCACGGCGCCGCCGTAGAACGAGCCGGCGCTGGGTTCGTCGATCATCACGGCGACGATGATGCGCGGCTTGTCGATGGGCGCCATGCCGGTGAACCAGGCGCGGTACTTGCCGGAGGCATAGCTCTTGCCGATCTGCTTGCGCGCCGTGCCGGACTTGCCGCCCACCGAGTAGCCCACGGTCTGCGCCTGCTGGCCCGTGCCCCCGGGGCCGGCGGCCATCTGCAGCATCTTGCGGACCTGCGAGGCGGTGCGCTCGGAGAACACCGGCACGCCCACGGCGGGCTCGCTCGTCTTGAGCATGGTGGCGGGAATGATCTTGCCGCCGTTGGCGAACACCGTATAGGAGCGCGCCATCTGCAGCAGGCTCGCCGAGAGGCCGTAACCGTAGGACATGGTGGCCTGCTCCACCGGGCGCCAGGTCTTGTAGGGGCGCAGCCGGCCGCTCACCACGCCGGGGAAGTGGATCTGCGGCTTCTGGCCGAAACCGGCGGCGGAGAACGTCTCCCACATCTCCTTGGCCGGCATCTGCATGGCGATCTTGGTGGTGCCCACGTTGCTGGACTTCTGGATCACGCCCTCCACGGTCAGCACGCCGTAGTTGTGGGTGTCGGAGATCGTCGAGCCCGTGATCGTGACGCGCCCCGGGGTGGTGTCGATGATGGTGTCGGGCCGCACGCGGCCGGTCTCCAGCGCGAGCCCGATGGTGAACGGCTTCATCGTGGAGCCGGGCTCGAACACGTCGGTGATGGCGCGGTTGCGCAACTGCTCTCCGGTGAGGTTCTGGCGCTTGTCGGGCACGTAGCTCGGGTAGTTGGCGAGCGCCAGCAGCTCGCCCGTGTGCGCGTCGATCACCACCACGCTGCCGGCCTTGGCCTTGTGCAGCGCGACCTGGTCGCGCAGCTTCTGGTAGGCGAAGAACTGCACCTTGCTGTCGATCGAGAGCTGCATGTCCCGGCCGTCCACCGGCGGGACCTCGGCGCCCACGCCTTCCACGACGCGGCCCATGCGGTCCTTGATGACGCGGCGCGACCCGGCCTTGCCGGCCAGGTCCTTGTCGAAGGCGAGTTCCACGCCCTCCTGGCCGTGGTCTTCCACGTTGGTGAAGCCCACCACGTGCGCCGCGGATTCGCCCTCGGGGTACTGGCGCTTGTATTCCTTGCGCTGGTAGATGCCCTTGATGTCGAGGGCGGCGATTTTCTGGCCGACCTCCCAGTCGAGCTGGCGCTTGATCCAGACGAAGGTCTTGTCCTCGTCGGCCAGCTTCGCCTTCAGCACCGGCAGCGGCATCTCCAGCAGCTTCGCCAGCTGGGGCAGCTTGGCCTGCACCTCGGGCTTGTCCTGCTCGACGTCTTCCGGAATGGCCCAGATGCTGGCGGCGGGCACGCTGGAGGCGAGGATGAGGCCGTTGCGGTCCAGGATGCGGCCGCGGTTGGCGGGCAGCTCCAGCGTGCGCGCGAAGCGCACCTCGCCCTGGCGCTGGAAGAAGTCGTTGCCGATCACCTGCACGTAGGCCGCGCGGCCGGCGAGCGCCAGGAAGCCCAGCGCCACCATCGCGACGATGAACTTGCTGCGCCAGACGGGCGTCTTGCTCGCCAGCAGCGGGCTGGAGGTGTAGAGCACGCTGCGGCTCATCGGCGCGCTCCCCGGGGTGCGCCGGCGCTGACGGAGGCGCCGGCCATGGGGGCGGCGGCCGTCACCACGGGCGTGCCGTCGTCCGCCACGTACTGGGTGATCGCGGGCGTGGCGGTGCGCATCTGCAGCCGGTCGCGCGCGAGCTTTTCCACGCGCAGCGGCGTGGCCTGGGCGCGCTTTTCGACCTGCAGGCGCTGGTGTTCGGTCTCCAGGCGGCGCGACTCGGCGATGGCGCGGTCCAGCTCGGTGAAGAGGCGGCGCGACTCGTACTGCGTGTGCACGAGGTAGAGCGCGCTGGCGAGCACGCCCAGCAGCAGCACGAGGCTCAGGCGCGTCATGCCGGCACCTCCGTGCGCTCGGCCACGCGCATCACGGCACTGCGCGCGCGCGGGTTGGCCTCGACCTCGGCAGCACCCGGCTTGATGCGCTCCAGCGCCTTCAGCCGCATCGGCTGCGGTGCCGCGAACGGTGCGCGGCGGTCGTAGACCTCTTTCGAATGCTGGGCGATGAACTGCTTGACGATGCGGTCTTCCAGCGAATGGAAGCTGATCACCGCGAGCCGGCCGCCCGGCGCCAGCACGCGCAGGCACGCGTCTAGCGCGGCCTGCAGCTCTTCCAGCTCGGCGTTGATGAAAATCCGAAGAGCCTGAAAGGTCCGGGTGGCGGGGTTCTGCCCGGCTTCGCGGGTCTTGACCGCGCCAGCCACGAGCTGGGCCAGCTCGGAAGTGGTGCGCAGCGGGCCGCGCTCCGTGCGCCGAGCAACAATCGCCTTTGCAATGGGGCCAGCAAACCGTTCTTCACCGTATTCACGAATCACCTCCGCAATCTGCCCCATTTCGGCCGTCGCCAGCCAGTCGGCCACGCTCTCGCCGCGCGTGGTGTCCATGCGCATGTCGAGGGGGCCGTCGAAACGGAAGCTGAAGCCCCGTTCGGGGCTGTCGATCTGCGGCGAACTCACGCCCAGATCCATGAGGATGCCGGCGGCGCTGCGCTCCGGCAGCTCGGCCATGTGGCGAAATCCTTCGTGCCGAATGGAAAAGCGCGCATCGGTGATGCGCGCTGCTTCGTGGATCGCCTCGGGGTCCTTGTCGAAGGCCACGAGGCGGCCATCCGGCCCCAGCCTCTCCAGTATCCGGCGGGAATGCCCTCCCCGGCCGAAGGTCGCGTCGACGAAGACGCCCGAGGGCGCGGGGCCGGCGCCCCCGAGCAGGGCATCGACCGCCTCGTCCAGCAGGACGGTGGTGTGCATGAGAGCGGTATCAGCCATGGCCTTCAGAAAGAAAAGTCCTTGAAAGCCTCGGGCATCTCGCCCTGCATCGCCTGGGCCTCCTGGGCCTCGTAGGTGGCCTTGTCCCAGAGTTCGAAATGGTGGCCCATGCCCAGCAGCATGGCGTCGCGCGTGATGCCGGCGGCCTGGCGCAGTTCGGGCGCCACGAGCACGCGGCCGGTGCCGTCCATGTCCACGTCCTGGGCATTGCCCAGGAAGATGCGCTTCCACCACTGGGCGGACATCGGCAGCTCGGCGATGCGCTCGCGGAACTTCTCCCACTCGGGGCGGGGGAAGACCATGAGGCAGCCGTGGGGGTGTTTGGTGATGGTGAGCTGGCCCGCCGCGGTGGCGCTCAGGACGTCACGATGCCGGGTGGGCACGGAAAGCCTACCCTTCGCATCCAGACTCAGCGATGACGCCCCTTGAAACACCGATCAGATCCCGACAATGTTGTCGCCGCCGCATCCCGTGGAAACGGGTTCGGAGGGCACTTTTCACCACTTAATTGCACTTTTTTGCACTGTAGCAGGAAAAGCCCCGAACGGCGGTCCGGGTGCAACAAAGTATTGCAATGAAATCAACAACTTAGCGCCGATTGACAAAATCTGGGGATGGCAAAATCCGTTGATGGACAAGCACTTAGCGGACCGTATGCAGGTGATACCTGAGGGTGCGCCCGTTGCGGGAACCGCGCGGGGCGTCATCGGGGCGGCCCGACTGTGGCGCAAAAGCAAAGCCGCCGCCCGGCGGCGAATGCGCGGGCGGCGGCGGAGCAACCCGGGAATTTTCTGCAAAACTCCCGTTTGTCTGTAGGAAAAGTGCGCTTCTTACAGGATGTAGCGCGAAAGGTCTTCGTCCTGGCTGAGGGTCTGCAGGCGCCCGTCGACGTACGCGGCGTCGATCCGCACGGTCTGGCCGGACAGCTTCGTGGCATCGAAGCTCACCTCGTCCAGCAGCCGCTCCATCACGGTCGAGAGCCGCCGCGCGCCGATGTTCTCGGTGCGTTCGTTCACCTCGAAGGCGATGCGTGCCAGCCGCGTGATGCCCTCGGGCACGAACTCCAGCGTGACGCCTTCGGTGGCCAGCAGCGCCTCGTACTGCTTCACCAGAGAAGCATGCGTCTGCGTGAGGATGGCCTCGAAGTCGCCCACCGAGAGCGACTCCAGCTCGACGCGGATCGGGAAGCGCCCCTGCAACTCGGGGATCAGGTCGCTGGGCTTGGCGAGATGGAAAGCGCCCGAGGCGATGAAGAGGATGTGGTCGGTCTTCACCATGCCGTACTTGGTGCTCACCGTGGTGCCCTCGACCAGCGGCAGCAGGTCGCGCTGCACGCCCTGGCGCGACACGTCGGAGCCGCTGGCTTCCTGGCGCGTGGCGACCTTGTCGATCTCGTCGATGAAGACGATGCCGTTCTGCTCGGCGTTCTGCAGCGCGCGGGTCTTCACGTCCTCCTCGTTCACCAGCTTGCCGGCCTCTTCGTCGGTGAGGAGCTTGAGCGCCTCGGCGATGCGCAGCTTGCGCGTCTTGCGGCGTTCCTGGCCCATCTGGCTGAACATGCCGCGCAACTGCTCGGCCATCTCCTCCATGCCCTGCGGGCCCATGATCTCCAACTGGGGCCGGGCGTCGGCGAGGTCGATCTCGATTTCCTTGTCGTCCAGCTGCCCTTCGCGCAGCTTCTTGCGGAACACCTGGCGGGCGGTGTTGTCGGCCGGTTGCTCGCCGGTGCGGGCGGAGGGCACCAGCACGTCCAGGATGCGGTCCTCCGCGGCATCCTCGGCGCGGGCGCGCATCTTCTTCACGTCCGCCTCGCGCTTCTGCTTGACGGCCACCTCGACGAGGTCGCGCACGATCGAATCCACGTCCTTGCCGACGTAGCCCACCTCGGTGAACTTCGTGGCCTCGACCTTGATGAAGGGTGCGTCCGCCAGCCGCGCGAGGCGCCGGGCGATCTCGGTCTTGCCCACGCCGGTGGGGCCGATCATGAGGATGTTCTTCGGGGTGATCTCCTGGCGCAGGCCGGCATCGACCTGCTGGCGGCGCCAGCGGTTGCGCAGCGCGATCGCGACGGCGCGCTTGGCGCCCGACTGGCCGACGATGTGGCGATCGAGTTCGGAGACGATTTCCTGGGGGGTCATGGACGACATGGTGTTCACTCGGGACGGAACGGGCCGGGAACCGGCAGGGAAGAAGAAAGGCAGGCGGACGGGCGGCCCGTCAGAGCGTTTCGACGGTGTGGTGCATGTTCGTGTAGATGCACAGCTCGCCCGCGATCGCGAGCGACTTGCGCACGATCTCCTCGGCGGACAGCTCGGTGTGGTTCAAGAGCGCCTTGGCGGCCGAATGCGCGTAGGCGCCGCCCGAGCCGATCGCCACGATGCCCTGCTCGGGCTCCAGCACGTCGCCGTTGCCGGTGATGATGAGCGAGGCGCTGGCATCGGCCACGGCCAGCATGGCCTCCAGGCGGCGCAGCACGCGGTCGGTGCGCCAGTCCTTGGTGAGTTCGATGGCGGCGCGGGTCAGGTGGCCCTGGTGCTTCTCCAGCTTCGCCTCGAAGCGCTCGAACAGCGTGAACGCATCGGCCGTGGCCCCCGCGAAGCCCGCGAGCACCTTGCCGTGGTGCAGCTTGCGCACCTTGCGCGCCGAGCCCTTGACGACGATGTTGCCGAGCGTGACCTGCCCGTCGCCGCCGATGGCGACCTGGAGGGTGCCGTCCGCGGCCTGCCGGCGGACGCTGAGGATGGTGGTGCCGTGAAACTGTTCCATAGCGTCCGGAGGTGGGGCCGGGCGCCCGGATTGCAACAGCGCAGCGGCCCGCAGGACCCTTCCGGCGCCGTTGCCGGGCTTCAGTTGCGGCGCGGAACGATGCGCGCGTGTTCGTTGATGCCGATCACGTTGAAGAACACCGCGACCAGCCGCGGCATCTGCGTGAACTGCACCAGGTGGCCCTGGGCCTGCTGCGCGGCCGTCCAGTTGAGGACCGAGCCGGCCGCCGCGAAATCGACGCGCGCGAGCCGGTCGCAGCCGATGGCGAAGGGCACGCCGGTGCGCAGGTGCGCCTCCAGCGGCTCCAGCATGGGCGTGGCATCGCCCTCGATGTGCCCGGAGAGCGTCGCCGCGGGGGCGGCCGCCTCCAGCCCCGCGGGCCGGGAGCTGGGTTCGCCGAAACCCGACGAGGAAGGCTCCGCTTCGAAGCCGCCTCCCGCGGACGCCGCCGCGCCGGGGCCGCCGCTGTCGTCGGTGTAGCTGCAGCGCGGCGCCGCCCAGGAAGGGGGCGACACTTCGTAGGTGACGCAATAGTCCAGGGCGACCAGCTCGAATTCGTCGGGCCGGCCCATGAGCCGGAGCGCGGCCATGCGCAGACGCCACCAGTCGGGCTCCACGTCCCGGTCGCCCGAGGGGGTGCGGGCTTCGAGCAGGCTCGACAGCGCGTCCACGTCCTTGAAGACGATCGCGTCGGTGCCGTCCGCCCAGCGGCCGAACAGCTGCGCGAGGCCCGCAACGGCGGCTTCGTCGATGGACATGAGGCGTGCCCAGGCGAAGGTCCAGGGCGGCGGTGCGGCCCGTGCGACGGAGGCCTGCAGCGCCGCCAGCGACTGCGCCGTGAGCACCGAAGGGGCACTCCAGAGGAATTCGCGCGGCGCGGCCGCGGCGCCGGTGCCTCCCCCCGGCGACGACGGGGATGGCACCTGCAGCCCCAGCAGTTCGGGAACAGAAAACCAGAGCGGCGCCGAGCGGCCGAACCGCGCCGCGAAATCGATCGCCAGGGATTCGAAGCGCTCGTGCTCGCCGATGGCGCGGTAGAGGTCGAAGAGCGCCATCCAGAACTCGGCCTGGCGGTCCAGTCCGTCGCTTTCGTGCTGGCCCAGCATGTGCAGCAGTGCGGACTCCGCCCCGACGTGGTCGCCGTTGGCGAAGAGGATGGCGGCCTCCTCCAGGTCGGGATCGTGCACGAAGAGCGGCGGCTCCGGGGCCGCGGCGGCCCTGGCGTCCTGCGGGTCTGCGCGCTCGGTGAGCAGCGGCGGCGCCACCGGGAAGGCGGCATCGCGCCCGGCCGCGCCCGGATAGGGCTGGGGAATGGTCGCGGCACCGAAATCCGCACCGGCAGGCGCGACGCTTTCCCCCGAGAAGAGCGGCCGCACGCCGGCCTCGGGCAGCCCGGCGGGCAGGCTCGCCGGCGCCGTCGGCGCGAACGCGCGCGCGTGCGCTGCGGCGATGTCGGCATCGGATGCGTCCGGCGCGGCGGGCGGGGTGGGAGCGAGGGCGCCGGGCAGCGTGGCCCCGGTGGACTGTTTGCTCTTCCACCACTGCTGCGACATCTGCGCCTCGATCTCGTCGATCTTCTTGAGCGTGACGGCCCGGTCGTCCGGCGAGGTCATGCTGGTCTGGAAGAACGAGGCGCGGGCGGCGTGGTCTTCGGAACGCTGGCCGTGCAGCGCCTCCCGCTGGCGCAGCTTGCGCAGCTGATCGAATTCGCGGCGCCGCACGAAGTCGTTGCGGCGCTTGCGCTCGATCATCTCCTTGAGCATCTGCTTGCTGTACTGGCTCTCCCGATCCTCGTCGATCGAATCGAGTTCGTTCCAGTTGACGGTGGGGTTGCGCACGAAGCGCACCACCTTGGACAGCAGGCCGCGGGAGGATTCTTCCTTGCTCATGGGACGGTCATGGCTCCGGGGCGCTCGCCGCGGCACGCAGGCGGCCGGGCGGAAGATGGCGAAAGGCGGAATGCCGGGCGGAGCGTGCGGGACGGCACCCTCCGCAAGGCCGAGCTTACACCGACTCAGTCCCCGAACATCTTCTGCTTGAGCTCCCGGCGCTGCTGGGCTTCCAGCGACAGGGTGGCCGTGGGCCGTGCCAGCAGGCGGCCGACCCCGATCGGCTCGCCGGTCTCGTCGCAGTAACCGTAGTCGCCCGCGTCGATGCGCGCGATGGACTGCTCGATCTTCTTGAGCAGCTTGCGTTCGCGGTCGCGGGTGCGCAGCTCCAGCGCATGCTCTTCCTCGATGGTGGCGCGGTCTGCCGGATCGGGCACCACCACGGTGTCCTCGCGCAGGTGCTCGGTCGTCTCGCCTGCGTTGTTGTGCATGTCCTGCTTGAGCTGAACGAGCTTGTGCCGGAAGAAGGCCAGCTGCTTCTCGTTCATGTACTCGCCGTCGGGCATGGAAAGCACCTCGGCGTCGGACAGCTCCTCGGCCGGCTTGGTCTTCCAGTTGTTGGCCAGCTTCGGGTCTTTCTTGGCGGCCGTGACGGGCGTTTGCGCTTGCAGGGTCGTAGGCATGATATTTAGTGGGCTGGCTGCGCCGGCAGGGGGGCCGGCGACGGTGCCGTGGATGGTACGGTCAATTGATCCAAACGGGAAGAAGTCCGCCTCCTACGTCCGGCGGTTTCCACGACGATGGAACGGCGTTGCGGCAAACCCGGTTCCCACCCGTGCCGCCCTTGCCGCGAAAGCGGCCGGTGCGGCGGTGGTTCCCTCCCGTTTTTGCCGGGGCGCGATTGTATCGGCCGATCCCGCGTCCGCGCGGCCGTGGGTCGAGAAGTGGCGGTTATCCTACAAGCCGCCCCCGACAGGCGTCAGACCAGGCACTGCTCCAGGCCCTGCTGGAAGATGTCCTGCGGCAGCTCGATGCCGATGAAGACCATCTTGCTCTGGCGCTTCTCGCCCTCCGCCCACTGCGGGCCCAGGTCGCTGCCCATGAGCTGGTGCACGCCCTGGAAGATCACCTTGCGCTCGGTGCCCTTCATGTGCAGCACGCCCTTGTAGCGCAGCATGCGGGGGCCGTAGATGTTGACGATCGCGCCCAGGAAGTCCTCCAGCCGGGCCGGATCGAACGGCCGGTCGGCACGGTAGACGAAGCTCTTCACGTCATCGTCGTGGTGATGGTGGTGGCCATGGCCGCCGTGCTGGTGCGAGGGGTGACTGCAGTGCTCGCCGTGCGCATGGTCGTGGTCGTGGTGATCGTGGTCGTGGCCATGCGCATGGTCGTGACCGTGATCGTGGCCGTCCTCTTCCTTCAGGAAGTCGGGATCGATGTCGAGCTTGGCGTTCAGGTTGAAGCCCCGCAGGTCGAGCACCTCGGCGATCGGCACCTCGCCGAAATGCACCGCCTTGATCGGCGCGCGCGGGTTCATGTGCTTGAGGCGGTGGATCAGCGCGTCGGTCTCCTCCGCCGGCACCAGGTCGGTCTTGGACAGGAAGATCTGGTCGGCGAAGCCCACCTGGCGGCGCGCCTCCTGGCGGTCGTTGAGCTGCTGGGCGGCGTGCTTGGCGTCCACCAGAGTGAGGATGGAGTCGATGAGGTAGGTCTCGGCGATCTCCTCGTCCATGAAGAAGGTCTGGGCCACCGGGCCGGGATCGGCCAGGCCGGTGGTCTCGATCACGATGCGGTCGAACTCCAGCAGGCCCTTGCGGCGCTTGGCGGCCAGCAGCTGGAGCGTCTCGCGCAGGTCCTCGCGGATGGTGCAGCAGATGCAGCCGTTGCTCATCTGCACGATCTGCTCCTTGGAATCCGTCACGAGGATGTCGTTGTCGATGTTCTCTTCGCCGAACTCGTTCTCGATGACGGCGATCTTCTGGCCGTGCGCTTCCGTGAGCACGCGCTTGAGCAGCGTGGTCTTGCCCGAGCCGAGGAAACCGGTGAGGATGGTGACGGGAATGAGGGACATGGTCTGGAATGCTTTCGGTGAAGTGCGTCGCGCCGGTGCGGCACGCCAATGGCAAAAGTTTAGCGAGGCTGTCAAGCCCCAACAGCGGCAAGGACAGGTCCTTCCAGAAGACATCGCCTCCACGAAAGTGCTGCATAGTCGAGTTTTATTGGATCGCACCCACCGATTTGTTTCCCCACCGTTCCAGGCCATGGACTTCCACCTGACCGCCACGCTGCTGGACTCGCTGGGCATCGCCCTGTGCGTGTTCGACGCCGAGGAGCGCACCGTTCTCTGGAATCCGTCGTTCCTGCGTTTCTTTCCGGAACATGAGGGCCACGTGCATGCGGGCGAGTGCTATGCCGACAACCTGCGGCGCTTCTACCTCGGGCGCCTGCCGGCAGACGACCTGCCCCACATCGACCGCTTCATCGCCGACGGCCTGGCCCGCCACCGCACGCAGACGCGGCCCTACGTGTTCCAGCACCGGGGGCGCTGGCTGCGCGTGGCCGCGGTGCCGCAGCCGGGCGGCTGGAGCGTGCGCGTCTGGCAGCACGTGGCGCATGCGGACGAGAACTCCGGCGCGGGCCTGCCGCTGCCCGGCGGCCAGGTGCCGCTGCCGTCCTCCGATACCCGGCAGATGCTGGAGGACGTCGGCGAAGCCGCGACGGTGCTGGACGACGAAGGCCGCATCCTGTTCGCGAACGAACGCTTCGTGCAGCTGTACGGCCTGCCCTCGCGGTCGGCGCTGGACCAGCCGACCTACGTGCAGATCGTGCAGCGGCTGTGGGACGCCGCGCCCGACCCGGACGAGCGCCGGCAGCGGGCGCAGGACCTCGCCGCGGCCCTGCGCGATGCGGCCTACTTCGCCGGCGCGCCGTTCGAGGTGCCGCTGCCCGGGCACCGCTGGATGCGCGTGGCCATGAACCGCAGCGTCGGCGGCCAGCACTACGCGCTGCACACGGACATCTCCGCGGTGAAGCGCCACGAGAGCGAACTGCGTGCCGCGGAACTGCGCGCCCGGGAAAGCGAGCAGCAATTGCGGGTGCTGGCCGAGCAATTGCGCACCGAGACCCGCCACGACGTACTGACCGGGCTGCTCAACCGCCGCAGCCTGGGCGCGCAGGTGCACGCGCTCTCCTGCGCGCCGGGCCCGCACGCCCTGCTCTTCATCGACCTGGACGGCTTCAAGTCGGTGAACGACGAAGCCGGCCACGCTGCGGGCGACCGGGTGCTGTGCGAGGTGGCCGGACGGCTCGCGCGGTCCGTGCGGCAGGACGACGTGCTGGTGCGGCTGGGGGGCGACGAATTCGTGATCGTGCTGCGGCACTGCGGAGCGGACGAGGCCTGCCGCATCGGCACGCAGATCGTGCAGGCGCTGCGGGGCGAGCCCTTCCACGCCGCGGGGCACCGCTTCCACATCGGCGCCAGCGTGGGCGTGCGCCTCTTCGGCGGCGCGCAGGAGCCGCTGGAGGCGCTGCTGGCCGATGCCGACGCCGCCTGCTATGTGGCCAAGCGCGGCGGCCGGGGACGCGTCGAGATGGCGCCCTTCAATCCCCCTTGCGCATCACCGCCAGCCCCTTGAGGTACTCGCCCTCGGGGAATTCGAGGGTCATGGGATGGTCGGGCGCGCCGCCGAGGCGCTCCAGGATGTAGCCGTCCACGCCCGCATCGGCGCCGGCCGAGGCCACGATCTTGTGGAACAGGTCGGCGCTGATCCCGCCGGAGCACGAGAAGGTGTAGAGCAGCCCGCCGGGCGCGAGCAGTTGCAGGCCGAGGCGGTTGATGTCCTTGTAGGCCCGCGCGGCGCGCTCGGCGTGCGCCACCGTGGGCGCGAACTTCGGGGGATCGAGCACGATGGCGTCGAAGCGGCGGCCTTCCTGGATGAAGCGCCGCAGCGAGGCATTCACGTCCGCATCGAGGAATTCGGTGCGCCCGGCGTCGAAGCCGTTGAGCGCGGCATGGGCCCGGGCGCGTTCCAGCGCGGGGCCGGACGAGTCGATCGAGGTCACGTGCTCCGCGCCGCCCGCGAGCGCCGCCACGGTGAAGCCGCCCGTGTAGCAGTAGCAGTTGAGCACGCTGCGGGCGCCCAGGCGGCGCACCGCTTCGGAGAACCGGTGGCGGCTGTCGCGCTGGTCGAGGTAGAAGCCCGTCTTGTGGCCCTCGGCGATGTCCAGGGTGAGGCGCCAGCCGTGCTCGCGGATGGAGAGCTCCGTGGGCCCGTCGCCCCGCAGCCAGCCGGTGGCGGGCTCCAGGCCTTCCAGTTGCCGCACGCTGGCGTCCGAACGCTCGTACAGCTTGGTGAGCCCGGTGGCCGCGAGCAGCGCATCGGCGAGCACGGCCTTCCAGCGTTCGGTGCCGGCGCTGGTGAACTGTGCCACCAGGGTGTCGCCGTAGCGGTCCACGATGAGCCCGGGCAGGCCGTCGGATTCGCCGTGCACCAGCCGCACGCCGTCGCTCTCGATGGAAAAGCGCTGCCGCGCGCGCACGGCCCGGTCCACGGCCCCCGAAAAGAACGCGGCATCGATGCGCTGCGCCTCGTCGAAGCTCCAGGCGCGTGCCCGGATGCGGGAGGTCGGGCTGAACGCGGCCCAGGCGAGGAAGCGGCCGTCCGCGGATTCCACCCGCACGGTCTCCCCGCTGTCGCCGCCGCCCTTGGCGATGGCCGATTCGAAGATCCAGGGATGGCGGCGCAGGAGGGAGCGTTCCTTGCCGGGGCGCAGGCGGAGGGTTTTCATGGGACGTATTGTCCGGGAGACGCGGGGGCCCACCGCTGCCGCAGGTAGGCCGCGGCGGCGGCGGCGGCCGGGTCGCGCAGGAACGCATGGCGGAACAGCACGCTGCCATGGAGGCCGGGCGTGGACTCGTTGAGGTCGACCTGGCGGCGGATTTCCGCCACGCCGTCCTCCACGCCCCAGTCGGGCTCCTGGGCCGTGGGCCGCCCCGCCTTGTAGAGCGCCATGCCGATGTGGACCTGCGTGCCGGGCGAGGCCAGCGCCACGTCCGCCCACCAGCGCGCGATGGTGCCGTAGCCCACCGCCTGCCGCGCGAACGGCCAGTACACCTGCGGAACGATATCGTCCACCAGGCCATCGAGCACCCACCCGCGGGTATCCGCGAAGGCCGTGTCGTAGCTGGGCGCGCCCGCCCGCGTGTCGGAGCCGCGCGGATCGTCGGACCGGTTGCGCCAGACGCCCGCGGGGCTGACCGCGAACCGCACTCCGGGGCTGGCAGCGCGCAACTGCTCCGACAGCCCCTGCACCAGCAGCCGGGTGCTGCGGCGGCGCCAGTCGCCCTTGTCGGCGAAGCCCCGGCCGTAGGTGGCGAAGGTCTGCGCGTCGTCCAGGGGCGAATCGGCGGTTTCGTAATAGAAGTAATCGTCGAAGTGGATCGCGTCGACGGCATAGCGCGACGTGATCTCGGCCACCACGCCACCCAGCCAGGCCCGCACTTCGGGCAGCCCCGGATCGAGCACGAAGCGCCGGGCGGCCGTGCGGATCCAGTCGGGCCGGGTGCGGTAGATACTGGGCGGGCCGTCGGCGGGCACGCCGGCCAGCATCCGCACCGTGTCCGGGCCCACGCCCATCGACACCCGGTACGGATTGAGCCAGGCATGCAACTCCAGCCCCCTCGCGTGCGCCTGCTCGACGGCGAAGGCCAGCGGATCGAATCCGGGATGCCGGCCCAGCGTGCCGGTCAGGTAGGGCGACCAGGGCAGCAGATCGGAGGCGTAGAACGCGTCCGCGCACGGCTTGGCCTGGAAGATCACCGCGGTGAGGCCGGTGGCGACGGCGTCGTCGAGCATGCGCAGCAACTCCGCCTGCTGCACGGCGGCGCGTTGGGCATCGTCGGCGATCCGCACCGACTCCGCAGACGGCCAGTCCAGGTTCAGGACCGTCGAGATCCAGCTCGCGCGCAGCGGCAGGGAGCGGGGGGGAAGCCGCTGCGGCCCGGCCGCACTGGCCTCGCCCTCCCCGCCGCCGCAGCCTTCCAGCAGGAGCGGGGCCGCCATGAGGGACGACAGCCCCGCCGCCTGCGCGAGCAGGCGTCTGCGGTGGGGATCGGGCCGGGACGGCGGTGTGGGGGAGGAAAGGGCCATGCCGATATTCTGCAGTACGGAAAATACTGCGCGACGGCAGCCGCGGCGCGCCGGGGTCGTTCCGTCAGCCGCCCGGCTTGCGGCGCGCGCGCGGATGGGCGGCGTCGTAGACCTTGGCCAGGTGTTGGAAGTCGAGCCGCGTATAGACCTGGGTGGTGGTGATGTTGGCGTGGCCCAGCAGCTCCTGCACCGCGCGCAGGTCGCCGCTGGACTGCAGCAGGTGGCTGGCAAAGGAATGCCGCAGCATGTGCGGATGCACGGGCGTGGACAGGCCCGCGAGCTGGCTGCGCTGCCGCAGCCGCAGCCAGATGGACTGGCCCGTGAGCCGCGCGCCGCGACGTCCCAGGAACAGCGCGGCGTCCGCCCGGGCGGACTGCGCGCCGCCGAAGGGCTGCAGCCGCACGGCCAGCCAGGCCTGCACGGCCGCCAGCGCGGCCGAGCCCACCGGCACGCTGCGCCGCTTCGATCCCTTGCCGAAGACGTGCGCCTCGCCGGCCTCCAGATCGATCCATCCGCGGCCATCGCGCTGCGTGTCCGGGCCCGGCACCGCGTCCAGCCCCGCGAGTTCGCCCACGCGCAGGCCGCAGCCGTAGAGCAGCTCGACCATCGCCGCGTCGCGCGCCTCCAGCCACGGGTCCGTGCCCGAGGAGGCTTCGAAATCCGCGAGCCGCACCGCATCGTCCACGCCGAGCGCCTTGGGCAGGGGCTTGGGCGCACGCGGAGCCCGCACGCCCTGTACCGGGTTGTGGGGCACCAGCCCCTGGCGCGCGGCCCAGGTGAAAAAACCGCGCCAGCCCGAGAGGATCAGCGCAATGCCGCGGCCGCCGCGCCCGCCGGCGTGCATCTGCGCCACGAAGCGCCGGATGTGCGCGGTCTGCAGGCCGAGCAGGGGTTGCCCGGCCTCATGCGCGAAGGCGGCCAGCTTGCCGAGATCGAGCGTGTAGAGCGCCACGGTGCGCGGTGCCAGGCGCTTTTCCACGCGCACGTGCTCTAGGTAGCGCAGCACGTGGGGATCGGCGGCGGCCGCCGCGTCCGGCCCGGGGGCATCCGCAGCGGGGCGCGCATCGGCGGGCGGAGAAGCCATTCCTGCTGCGCGCGGTTTTCTCAGCGCAGGCGCGAGAGCGCCGAACTCGCCAGCTCGGCCATGCGCACCAGGAAATCGGTGCCCATCTCCGCCGCGAAGCGTTGCGGGTCGTGCGAGCCGAGCACCAGCAGGCCGAAGGCCGGCGCGCTGCCGTCGATGGCGCCCTGGCGCAGCGGCAGCAGCGCGATCGACTGCGCCGCCGCCGGATCGGGCAGCCAGCCCGCCGGCTCGAAGCCGAGGTTCGGGCCGCAGAACGGCTGCGTGAGCGAGGTCGCGAAGGAGCGCGCATCGGCGCTCGCACCCTGCGCGAAGGCGGCCCCGGCGTGGGGCGCGGCGAGGTCCCAGAGCCGCAGCGCGGCCTGCGGCACGTCGAACAGCCGCCGGATGCCCTGCTCCACCACGCCCGGCAGCAGCGCCGGGTCGCCGGCCTGCGCCAGCTCGCGCGTCCACTGGTGGATCTTCTGCGCGATGGCGGTGTTCTCGTTGCTGTGGCGCACCATTTCCATGATGCGCTGCTCGTGGGCCTTGATCTTCTCGCGCAGCATCTCGGCCTGGCGCTCCTGCAGGCTCACGGCGCGCTGGCCGTGGGGGCTGGTGAGGACGACGCCGGTCAGCAGCTCGGCGTGGCGCTCGAAGAAGCCCGGGTTGTTGGCGAGGAACTCGGCGATGTCCTCTTCGGTGATGGGAGGAACGGCCTGGGCGGGGGAATGCGGGTGGGTCATGGTGCGTCGGGAATGTCGATCTGGCCTTCGAAGACGGTGGTGGCCGGGCCGGTCATGAACAGGGACTCGGCCGGGTCGCCGCTCCAGGCGATGGTGAGCAGGCCACCGCGCGTGCGCACGTCGACGCGCGCATCCAGCAGGCCCAGGCGGATGCCGGCGGCCACGGCCGCGCAGGCGCCGGTGCCGCAGGCCAGGGTTTCGCCGGCGCCGCGCTCGTACACGCGCAGGCGCACGTGGGCGCGGTCTTCGATCTGCAGGTAGCCGGCGTTCACGCGCTGCGGGAAACGCGCGTGGCCTTCGATGAGCGGGCCGGTGCGCGCGACGGGGGCGGTGTCCACGTCATCCACCAGCTGCACGGCGTGCGGGTTGCCCATGGACACGACCGCGACCTGGACGGTCTCGCGCGCCTGGCCGGCGCCGAGTTCGAGCGGCCAGGTCTGCCCGGCGCCCTGCGCCACCGGCTCCAGGCCGGCGGCATCGAAGGGCAGCGCCTCGGGGGTGAAGCGCGGGCGGCCCATGTCGACCGTGACGCGGCCGTCTTCGGTCAGGCGCGGCGCGATCACGCCCGCCAGCGTCTGCACGCGGATGGTGTCCTTGGCCGTCAGACCCTTGTCGCGCACGTAGCGGGCGAAGCAGCGCGCGCCGTTGCCGCACTGCTCGACCTCGCCGCCGTCGGCGTTGTGGATGACGTATTCGAAATCGATGCCGTCGGCCGGCGAGGGCCGCACGGTGAGGATCTGGTCGGCGCCGACGCCGAAGTGGCGGTCGGCGAGGAAGCGGTACTGCGCGGGCGTGAGGCCCAGGCGCCCCTGCGTTTCGTCGAGCACGACGAAGTCGTTGCCCGCGCCCTGCATTTTGGTGAAGCGGATCTGCATCCGCACGATTATCGTTGCGCCCGGCGGGCCCCGCATGGCCCCGCGCCGGCAAGGGCCGGCGGGCCGCGCGATGATGGCGCCCATCCTTCCCCACCGCACAAGAGGAGTTCCGATGACCGACGACGTGCTCGCCGCCTTCCCCATCACGCGCAAATGGCCCGCCCGCCATCCCGACCGGCTGCAGCTCTATTCGCTGCCCACGCCCAACGGCGTGAAGGCTTCCATCATGCTGGAGGAGACCGGCCTGCCCTACGAGCCGCACCTGGTGCGCTTCGACCAGGATGACCAGACCTCGCCGGAGTTCCTCTCCCTCAATCCCAACAACAAGATCCCGGCCATCCTGGACCCGAACGGCCCGGGCGGCCAGCCGCTGGCGCTGTTCGAATCCGGCGCCATCCTGATTTATCTGGCCGACAAGACCGGCCGCTTCCTGGCCCCGGCGGGTGCGCAGCGGTATGCGGCGCTGCAGTGGCTGATGTGGCAGATGGGCGGCGTCGGCCCCATGTTCGGCCAGCTCGGCTTCTTCCACAAGTTCGCGGGCAAGGACTACGAGGACAAGCGCCCGCGCGACCGCTACGTGGCCGAGAGCCGCCGCCTGCTGGGCGTGCTGGACCGGCAGCTGGCGGACGGCCGTGCCTGGCTGGTGGGCGACGACTACACCATCGCCGACATCGCGGTGTTCCCGTGGGTGCGCAACCTGGTGGGCTTCTACGAGGCGGGCGAGCTGGTGGAGTTCGACCGGTTCACGCACGTGCGCCGCGTGCTGGACGCCTTCGTGGCGCGGCCCGCCGTGGCGCGCGGGCTGGAGATTCCTGCGAGGAACTAGGCCCGTCCCCGCCCCGGCCCCGGCTCCTGCCGGCGCCCTGTCCGTGCATCACGGACCCATTGCGAGGCCGGCGAGCCCCGCGGCGAGGATGACCGGGACCACGCCCACCCGCCAGCGCATCAGCGCCACCGCCGCCACCAGCCCGATGAGCAGCGCGCGCACGTCGGGGCCGGCGTGCAGGCCCTGCGGCCAGAACACGTGCAGGGCGAAGAACACCGCCAGGTTCGCGATCACCCCGACCACCGCGGCCGAGATGCCCGCCAGGGGCGCGGCGAGCCGGAGGTTGCCGCGCGTGGACTCGATGAACGGGCCACCCAGCAGGATGAAGACGAAGGACGGCAGGAAGGTGAAGAACGTCACCACCGCCGCGGCCGTGGCGCCCGCGAGCGGCAGGGCATCGGGCCCGAAGATCGCCCGCGCCCATCCGCCCACGAACGCGACGAACGACACCACCATGATGAGCGGCCCCGGCGTGGTCTCGCCCAGCGCCAGGCCGTCCATCATCTGCGCCGGGGTGATCCACTGGAAGTGCTCGACCGCGCCCTGGTGGACGTAGGGCAGCACCGCGTAGGCACCGCCGAAGGTCATCAGCGCGGCCTTGGTGAAGAACCAGGCCATCCGCACCAGGACCGCATCGGCACCGAAGGCGGCCCACAGCCCGCCGATGGCCAGCAGCCAGAGACCGGCCCCCACCAGCAGCACACGGCCGGCGCGCCGCCAGGAAAAGCGCGCGTGGGCGGGCACGGGCGTGTCGTCGTCGATCAGCGCGCGGCCCTGCGCCGGCACCTCTTCCGGCACGGGCGCAGCCGCGACCGGGGCACCGAACGCGGACGGCCGCATCCGGCCGCCGGCATAGCCCAGCACCGCGGCGGACGCCACGATGGCGGGAAACGGCACGTCGAACGCGAAGAGCGCGACGAACGCGCCCAGGGCGATGGCACCCCGCCAGCCATTGCGCAGCGTCCGCGACCCGATCCGCACGGCCGCCTGCGCCACGATGGCGGTCACGGCCGGCTTGATGCCGTAGAAAAAACCTGCGACAGCGGGCGCGTCGCCATGCGCCATGTACAGCCAGGCCAGGGCCACCAGGATGAACAGCGACGGCAGGACGAACAACACGCCCGCCAGGATGCCGCCCCAGGTGCGGTGCAGCAGCCAGCCGAGGTAGGTGGCGAGCTGCTGCGCCTCGGGCCCGGGCAGCAGCATGCAGTAGTTGAGCGCGTGCAGGAAGCGCTTTTCGGAGATCCAGCGGCGGCGCTCCACGAGTTCGCCGTGCATGAGCGCGATCTGCCCGGCCGGGCCGCCGAAGCCGATCCAGCCGAGCTTCCACCAGAAGCGCAGGGCCTCGGACAGGGACACGGCAGAGGGGGATGCGCCATCGGCGGCGGGAGGTCGCGGGGAAGCCATGGGCAGCGATTCTCGCGGAACACCTGCTTACAGGATCCCCACAATGTGAGGGTTCATGGAAAGAGTCATCGGCGATACGGTCTCCCCCTCGTTCCGCGGCGCGGCATGCCGACTGCCGGGTCCGTGCAATGCGACACGTTTTTTCCCTCTTGTCCTTTACCGCCATGTCCAACCCCACCCTCCGCCACCGCAAAGCCGCCGCCTTTGCCGCATTCGCCACCTTCACGGCAGTCGCCCTCACCGCCTGCGGCGGCGGCGGGGACGGCGGCCTGTCCCCCGCACCGGCGCCATCGCCCACCCCTGCGCCGGCTCCGGCTCCCACGCCATCGCCGGCACCCTCCCCTTCCCCGGCACCATCGCCAGCGCCCTCGCCAGCCCCTGCTCCGACGCCGGCCCCCGCGCCCGGTCCCGCACCTGCGCCGGCCCCGTCGCCTGCGCCTTCACCCGCTCCTTCCGCCGCCTGGAGCGCTCCGCAACTGCTGGAGAGCGATGCGCCCGGCGTGCTGGACCATCACCTCGCGGTGGCGCCGAACGGCACCGCGGTTTCCGCCTGGCTGGAGGACCGCTCCACCCGCACGCAGTCGTTGTACAGCGTGCACGCCCGCGCCTACTCGCCCGCGACGGGCTGGGGCAATCCGGTGGTGTTCGACGGCGCCGGAACCCTGAGCGCCAACCAGCCGGAGGTCGCCATCAATGCCAACGGAGACGCCATCCTGGTCTGGTCCCGGATCGACACGGCCACCGGCAAGGTCGGCATCGCCTCGGTGCGCTACACCGCCGGCACGGGCGCGTGGGACGGCGCGCCCGCCAGCCTGCTCGGCACCAGCGACCCGGCCCTGTCCAGCGGCTTCCTCGACAGCCACCGCGTCACGCTCGACAACGCGGGCAATGCGTTCTATGCCTTTGCCGTCGGCAGCGTGCTGAACCAGCCCGACGGGGCGTGGGTGAAGCAGTACCGCAACGGGGCGTGGGGACCGGCCGCCCGGTTCCTGGCGGGCGCCAGCTCGGAAGCGAAGGACCTGTCGCTCGCGGCGACGCCTGCGGGAACGGCGGCCACGGCCGTCTGGAAGCAGTACGACAACAACGGCCGCAAGTTCCGCGTGCTGGCGAGCGAGTACCGGGACGGCACCGGCTGGAGCGCCGGCCACGAAATCGACGGCGATCTGGCGCGCAGCTACGGCCCGGCGCGCATCACCATCGCCGCCAACGGCGACACCACCGCGGTGTGGGAGGCATCCACCTCCGGCGGCTCGCGCACCGACATCTATGCGAGCCGGCTGGCCGGCAGCACCTGGAGCGCGCCGGCCGTGATCGGCGGCGATGCTCTCGGGCGCGACGGCTACCTCGCAGGCCTGTGCGGCGACGCGAACGGCAATGCCGTCGTGGTGACGCTGCCGACCGACCTCGGGCAGGTCGCCGCCACGCGCTACACCGTGGGCTCGGGCTGGGGAGCGGCGACCCGTGTTCCGCCCGAGGGGCAGAGCTTCATCGTCCCGCAGGCAGCGGTCGCGTGCAACACCAAGGGCGACGCGATGGTGACCTGGCGTGCCGCCCTGGGCCCGACCAACAGCTACGACCTCTGGGCGCGTCCCTACGTGGCGGGCACCGGCTGGGGCACGGCCTCGCAGATCGTCTCGCTGCCGTCGGGCGCCAACGGTGCTCCCGGCTTCGCGCTGACGCGGCCGGTCATCGGGCTGGACGACAGCTTCCGGGCTCTGGCCGTGTGGCGGCAGGACAGCCGGGCCGAACTGAGCCTGGACATCCCGCAGAACCTCTGGTTCGCCGCGTTCAAGTAAGGAGGAGAGGCGCCATCCGCGGGCGCCCGGGCATCGGCGCCCGCGGGGTCTCCGGCACCGGCTACTCTTCCGAGGAGAACCCCGAGGCCGCCACCACCGGCGCCCAGCGGTCGCGCTCCTGGGCGAGCTGGCGCGCGAATTCTTCGGGCGTGCCGGAGGCGGGCTCGAAGCCGAGCTTGGCGAACGCCTCGATCACGGCCGGCTCCTGCACGGCCTGCCGCGCCGCATCGGCCCAGCGCTCCACCACGGCGGCAGGGGCACGCGCGGGCAGGTAGAGCCCATAGCTCTCCACGCCCTGGATGCCGTTGAATCCCTGCTCGGCGAAGGTCGGCACGTCGGGCAGGAAGCGCGAGCGGCGCACGTCGCTCACGGCCAGCACGCGCACGCGGCCCGTGGGAATGTGCGGCAGGCAGTCGCCCACGCTGAAGCAGCCCGAGGCGACCTGCCCGCCCATCAGGTCCTGCAGCCCCGGCGCCGCGCCGCGGTAGGGCACGTGGGTGAGCGCGATGCCCGCGGCGCGCGCGAACTGGTTGCCGATGAAGTGCGGCATCGCGCCGGCCGCGGGCGATGCGTAGCCTTCGGGTTCCGGCCGGCCCTTGCACCAGTCGGAGAACTGCCGCAGCGTCTTCACCGATTCGGGCACCTTGGGGCCCACCATGAAGCCGCAGGTGGAGAGCGCCACCGGCGCCACGGGCGTGAAATCCGTGGCGGGCTTGTACTGCAGGCGCTTGTAGACGTGCGGGTAGATCGTGAGCATGGACGACGGGCTCAGCACCAGCATCTGCCCATCCGGCGGCGCGTCCTTCAGCGCCGTGAGCGCGATGCGCCCGCCCGCTCCCACGCGGGATTCGACCACGGTGGTCGCGCCGGAGCGCGCGCGCCAGCTCTCGGCCAGGCGCCGCGCGACCACGTCGATCGAGCCGCCGGCGGGAAAGCCCACCACGATGCGCTGCACGCCCTGCTGCGCCGCCACCGGCCCGGACACGCCGAAGCACAGCCCGGCCAGGGCGATGCCGGCCTCGCGCCGGCGGATGCCCGTCGGCAGGGAAGGAAGCGCGGTGTCGCGCGGGGGGATGGAATGCCATGGTCGTCGTCTCCTTTTGTATGGTTCGGATCATGCCGCACTGCAGAGCCCGTGCCGGCGGGGGCGTGGGAATCGTCAGCCGCCGGGCGCGGCGCGCGCGAGGCGGTCGAGCAGCGGATGCAGCGCCGCACCCTCCGGGCCGAGCGCGGCGACCAGCGCGGCATCGTGCGCACGCACGCGGGCGGACAGCGCCTGCAGCGCGTCCGTGCCCTCCGGCGTGGGATGCAGCAGCCAGGAGCGGCGGTCCTGCGGATCGGCCTCGCGGCGCACCCAGCCCTGCGCATGCAGCCAGTCCACCAGGCGCATGCCGCCGCTGCGGTGCAGGCCCATCGCCTCGGCGAGCAGGCCCTGGCGCAGGCCCGGGTTGCCCACCACCAGCACCAGGGCGGCGAAGCGCTGCGGGCTCACGTCGTCGCCCACCGCGCGCTGGAAGTCCAGGTAGAGCGCGTTCTGCGCACGGCGCAGCGCATAGCCCATGAGCGAGTCCAGCACGCCGTAGCGCAGCCCGGGCAGCGGCCGCAGCGAGCCTTCCGGCGCATCGGCGGCCGCCATACCGCGCCCCCGGGTTTCTGCGGATCGGGAAAGTTGTTGCATGGCGCAACAATAGGCATGCGACCTGACCCGCGTCAAGCGGCATTACCCGGAGACAGCACCGCCATGGCCCTTTCCTCTTCCCTCTCCGCCGGCAGCGACCGGCACGCCGCCATCACCACGCCGCGCCCGCTGGACATCGTGATCGCCGGCGGCGGCATCGGCGGCCTGGCCGCCGCGCTCGCCCTCTCCGCCCAGGGGCACCGGGTGACGGTCTGCGAGGCCGCGGCGCGGCCCCAGCCGCTGGGCGTGGGCATCAACCTGCTGCCGCACGCGGTGGACGTGCTGGACAGCCTCGGGCTGCTGCCCGCGCTCGACGCGATGGCGGTGCGCACGCGTGCCCTGGTGTTCGCCAACCGGCACGGCCAGCCGATCTACGAGGATCTGCGCGGCACCGAGGCGGGCTACAGCCATCCGCAGTACAGCGTGCACCGGGGCGGGCTGCAGATGCTGCTGTGGAACACCTGCCTGCAGCGCCTGGGCGAAGACCGCGTGCGCCCCGGCACCCGCGTCACCGGCTGCACCGAAGAGGCGGACGGCCATGTGCTGGCGCAGGCCGACCTCGCGGCCGGCGGCACCGCCACGCTGCGCTGCGATCTGCTGATCGGGGCGGACGGCATCCATTCGGCGCTGCGGCGCCAGTTCCATCCCCATGAGGGCGCGCCGCGCTGGAACGGCATGATGATGTGGCGCGGTACCACCTGGGCCCGCCCGTTCATGGACGGCCGCACCATGGTGCAGGCCGGCCACCGCCGCGCGAAATTCGTCGTCTACCCCATCGCCCCGCCGCGCGAGGACGGCCTGCAGTTGATCAACTGGGTGGCGGACCGCCGGCTGCGCGAGGACGGATTCGGCGGCGGCCTCACCGCGCCCGGCCGCGAGGACTGGAGCCGCCCCGGCTCGGTGGACGACCTGCTGCCCACCTTCGGCAGCTGGCGCTTCGGCTTCGTGGACGTGCCGGGCCTGATCGCGCAGGCCACGCAGATCCTCGAATGGCCGATGGTGGACCGCGACCCGCTGCCGCGCTGGCGCCAGGGCCGTGGCGTGACGCTGCTGGGCGATGCGGCCCACCCGATGTACCCGATCGGCTCGAACGGCGCGACCCAGGCGCTGCTGGATGCGCGCGCCATCGCCGACGCCCTGGCCGCCTGCCCGCACGACCTGCCCGCCGCGCTCGACGCTTACGAGGACGGCCGCCGGCCCATGACCGCGCGCATCGTGGAACTCAACCGCGCGGAAGGCCTGGACGCGATCCTCGACATGGTGGAAGAACGTGCGCCGCAGGGCTTCGAGCGCATCGACGACGTGCTCGATCCGGCGCTGCTCGCCGACTGGGTGCGCAGCTACAAGGCCGCCGCGGGCCACCGGCAGACGGCACCGCGGCCGGCGGCCTGAGCGCCCCCATGCCCTTGCGGCGCGGGGGCCTGGGGGCGGCCCCCTCGCGCGGGCGGCGGCCGCTGCCGATAATCCCCCGATGCCCCGTCCTTCCCAACAACTCCATCCCCACCGCGAGCCCGTCGCCCCGCGCGCGGCAGCCACCGTGCTGCTGCTGCGAGACGCTCCCGGCGGCGCCGGCCTCGAAGTGCTCATGACGCGGCGCTCGCCGCAGGCCAGCTTCGCGCCGGGCGCCTACGTGTTTCCCGGCGGCGCCATCGACGCGCAGGACGCCGAGGCCGCCACGCATGCCCAGGTCGACCACCGCCCCGCGCAGGCGGGCGAGCGCGTCACCCAGGCCGTCGCCGCCATCCGCGAAAGCTTCGAGGAACTGGGCGTGCTGCTCGCGCGGCATGCGGACGGCCGCTTCGCCGACGCCCGGGACATCGCCGCGCTCGACCGCGGCGCGCCCTTCGTTGCGCAATGCGCCGCGCGCGGCCTGCGGCTGGCGGCCGATGCGGTCTTCCTGCTCGCGCACTGGACGGCCGACCGCGACCTGCCCAAGCGCTTCGACGTGCCCTTCCTGGTCGCGCGCATGCCCCAGGGGCAGGAGCCGGTGGCCGACGAAACGGAGCAGTTCGAGCCCGTGTGGGTACGCCCGCGGGATGCGCTGGACCGGCATGCGGCCGGGCAGTTCTTCATGATCTTCCCGACCATCCGCACGCTGGAGCGGCTGGCGGAATTCGCCAGCGCCGACGCGGTGCTCTCG
Organism: Comamonadaceae bacterium UBA4962; assembly: GCA_002397315.1. Classification (GTDB taxonomy): domain Bacteria; phylum Pseudomonadota; class Gammaproteobacteria; order Burkholderiales; family Burkholderiaceae_C; genus Paracidovorax. The sequence goes on along the minus strand of DHAE01000025.1, from coordinate 325,973 downwards.
GCCGTGGCCCACGAGCAGCCGCTCTGGACCAGCTGCCCGCGCGCCGGCCTGCTCGCGGGCCGCGAGGCGCGCTACATGGAGCACGAGGCGCCCTACGGCGAACTCGCCCTGGTCTGCCCCCATGGACAGATCGTGCATCCGCTCGACTGGCAGCCCGAGCGCGCAGTGCCGCTGCTGCGCAACGTGCAGCGCCTGACCGCCGCCAACCCGGGCGCGATGACGGGGCCCGGCACCAACAGCTACCTGGTCGGCGATCCGTCCACCGGCTACATCGCCATCGACCCCGGCCCGGCCGACGAGGTGCACCTGGAGCGCCTCTGGCATGCCGCCGGCGGCGACATCCGCGCCATCGTCTGCACGCATTCCCACGCCGACCACGCACCGGGCGCCGCCCCGCTGGCCGCGCGCGTGGCCGCCGCGGACCGGCCGCGACCGCCGGTGCTGGGCCTGCCCTCGGCCCCGACGGCGCGCGCGGCCGCCCGCTTCACGCCCGACCGGGCCCTGGCCGACGGCGAGCTGCTCACGCTCGGCGGCCAGCGGCTGGAAGGCGTGGTCGTGCACACCCTGGAGGTGGTCCACACCCCCGGGCATGCCGCCAACCACTTGTGCCTGCTGCTGCGCGAGGACGGCCTGCTGTTCAGCGGCGACCACATCCTGAACGGCAGCACCACCGTGATCGACCCGCCCGACGGCAATATGGACGACTACCTCGCCTCGCTCGACCGGCTGGACGCGCTCTGCGAACGCCATGGCGTCGACTTCATCCTGCCGGCCCACGGCTACGCGATCGCCGGTGCGCGCGGGGCGATCGCCCGGCTGAAGGCGCACCGGCTCGCGCGCGAGGCCAAGGTGCTGGCCGCCATGCAGGCGCTGCCCGAGGGCAGCACCGAGGAGTGGGTGCGCCATGCCTATGGCGACGTGCCCGAACGGATGTGGCCCGTGGCGCAGCGCTCCCTGCTCGCCCACGTCGAGCGCCTGCGCACCCTGGAGGCCGGCCATGCATGATTCGTCCCACGACACCGGCGCGGCGGACGCCGGCCACATCCGCCTCTCGAAGCGCGTGGCGGAAATGCGCGGCTGCTCCCGCCGCGAGGCCGAGTGGCTCATCGAAGGAGGCTGGGTGCAGGTGGAGGGCAAGATGACCGAAGCGCCGGGCGCCCGCGTCCGGCCCGACCAGGACGTCACGGTCGCGCCGAACGCGAAGGCCGAGGAAGCGCCGCCCGTCACGATCCTGCTGCACAAGCCCGCCGGCTGGGAGGCCGGCATCGGCCAGGGGCCTGCGGGCGATCCGCGCCAGGCGCGCGGCGACGGGGCTCCGGACGCGATCGCGCTGCTGGAGCCGGGCCACCGGTACGTGGGCGACAGCCCGCCCGTGCGCGTGCTGCAGCGGCATTTCCGGCAGCAGGAGTGCTTCACGCCGCTCGCTTCCGCGGCCACCGGGCTCGTGGTCTACACGCAGGACCGGCGCATGGCGCGCCGCCTGGCCGAAGACATCGAACTGCTCGAACAGGAATGCCTCGCCACCGTCGAAGGGCGCATCGCCGAAGGCGGGCTCGAACGCCTGTGCCGGGGGCTGGAGTTCAACGGCCGGCCCCTGCCGCCCGCCAGGGTGAGCTGGCAGAACGAGACGCGGCTGCGCTTCGCGGTCAAGGGCATCCGCCCCGGGCAGATTCCCGCGATGTGCGAGGCCGTGGGCCTGCGGGTGGTGGCCCTGAAGCGGCTGCGCATCGGCAGCGTATCGCTCGCCAAGGTGCCCGAAGGGCAGTGGCGCTACCTGCTGCCCTGGGAACGCTTCTAAGAGCCGCTCGCAGAACCCTTCTGGCGTCGTTGCCGCATCTTGTCGTACTACTCGTACTGCCTGCGATGCGGCGCCTCGCCAGAACCGCTTCGCTGGTTTCTGTGAGCGGCTCCAAGCCTGCGCGCAGAGTGCGGCGCGCGCCCTGCACCGGGGGCTGCGCGCTACACTGCCCGCCTCTTCGAGGGGGACCCTACACCATGGATATGCACGCCGAGCCCCGCGCGGGCCGCATGCCGTCATCGCTTTCGCCGCAGGGCATCGAACCGCATCCGCTGGAATTCACCGGCAGCGGCAGCGAATACTTCCGCGTCTGGCTGGTCAACGTGCTGCTGGGCATCGTGACCCTCGGCTTCTACACGCCCTGGGCGCGCCGCCGCACCGTGCAGTATTTCTACGGCCACACCCTGGTGGCGGGCAGCCCGCTCGAGTTCACCGCGCAGCAGCGCCGCATGGTGTTCGGCTTCATCGTGCTGCTGGTGCTCACCGTCGCCTACCAGATCGCCGCGCGCACCGGCCAGGACACCACCGTGGGCCTCTTCATCCTCGGCGGCGCGGCGCTCGCCCCGCTGATCTGGGGCAGCGCCATGCGCTTCCGGCTCGGCAACACGCGCTGGCGCGGCCTGCGCCTGCAGTTCACCGCCGGGTGGCGGCAGGTCTATGCCGCGAGCTGGCCCGTGTTCGCCATCGCCGCCCTGTGGCTGGTGGCGTTCTACGGATTGCAGGCGCTCGCGCCGGAACCCGTGGCGGGCGCCTCCGGCCGCAGGCTGCCGCGGGTGACGGGTGCCATGTGGGGGCTGCTCGCGCTGACCGTGCTGCTCACCGTGCTGTGCGCCATCCGGCTCGAGTACAACTACCGCAGCATGCTGGTGCTGCAGTCGCGCCTGGGCACCGAACCCGGCCGCTGGAAGCCGGTCTACATGGATTTCGTGAAGGTGTGGCTCGCCACCCTGGGCGTGTTCCTGCTCACCGTGGCGGTCATGAGCGCCGCCGTGGGCGCCGCCTTCGGTGGCTCGCTGGCGCTGCTGTCCGGCAAGGCCCGGGGGATGGGACCGTGGTTGTTCCTGCTCATCCTCTTCGGCATCGTCTTGTTCACCTTCCTGGCGCTGCTGGTCTCCGCGCCGGCGCGCGCCTACCGCGAGGCGCGGATGTTCCAGATCACCTGGAACCAGATCGGCGTGAGCCAGGTGGCCCGCTTCAAATGCGGCCTGCGCGCGCGCAGCTTCGTCGCGCTGCGCATCAAGAACCTCGTGCTGACCCTGCTCACCCTGGGCTTCTACCGGCCCTTCGCGCGCGTGAGCGAATACCGCATGAAGCTCGAATCCGTCACGCTGCACGTCAAGGGCGGCGTGGACCAGCTGACAGGACAGCTGCAGCGGCAACAACAGAACGGCGTGGGCGACGCGCTGGCCGATGCCGCGGGTCTCGACCTGATCGGCTGAACCCCACCTGCCCGCCATGACCGCCGACATGCCGCCGCCAGACTCCAAGAGCGCATCCGCCCAGGCCGCAGGCCCCGCATCGCCGGCCTCCACCGGGGCGCCGCCGCCCGTGCCCGCGCGCTGGTTCGACGGCCGCAGCAGCCAGGGCCGCGCCGTGCTCGCAGCCATCGCGCCCGGGGCGCGCGGCCCCGACCTCACGCTGCACCCCGTGGGCGCCGAGGGCGGCGCGCCGGAGCATTTCGCCCACGATGCGGTGGACTGGCCCGAGGCCTGGAACCCGCACCGCCCACCGCCGCGCCTGGCGGTGGACCTGGGCGAACGCGGCAGCCTGGAGATCGCGGGCGACGGCATCGCGCGCTGGCATGCGGCGCTGCAGGCCGCCGGCCACCGCGCGGGCATCGCCCAGCGCATGCAGGCCCGCTGGAGCCTGCTGGCCGTGGTGCTGCTCGCCTCGGTGCTGCTGCTGGTGCTCTTCTATCGCTACGGCACGCCGTGGCTGGCCACCCAGCTCACGCGGGCCGTGCCCCTGGGTTGGGAAACCGCCCTGGCCCGCGAAACCCTGGAGCGCATGGACGGCGACCTGCTGAAGCCCTCCCGCCTCGCCCCGGAACGCCAGCAGGCGCTGCGCGCGCGCTTCGACGCGCTCGCGCGGGACGTGCCGGCAGCCCCGCAGCGCTACGCCGGCTACGCGCCCGCGCTGCGCCTGGAGTTCCGCCGCGGCCTGGGCGCCAACGCCTTCGCCCTGCCGGGCGGCACCGTCGTCATCACCGACGGCCTCGCGGAAACCGCCTCCCGCCGGGGCCTGGGCGACGATGCCCTGGCCGGCGTGCTCGCCCACGAGATCGGCCACGTCGTGCACCGCCACACCACGCGCACCGTCGTCGAGCAGGGCGTGCTCAACATCGGCCTGGGCCTGGCGCTGGGGGACGTGTCGAGCCTGCTGTCCACCGGCGGCGCCCTCGTCACCGGCCTGGCCTACAGCCGCGCGCACGAGCGCGAGGCCGACTGCTATGCCCTCGCGCTGATGGATCGCGCGCGCCTGCCCACCGCGCCCATGGCGGACCTGCTGCTGGCCATCGCGCAGGAGCAGCGGGAGGAATCGAAAGAGAAGAACGGCGCCTCCGACTCCGATACGAAGAAAAAAGCGCGGAAGGACGACCCGGCAGGCGCCACCGGCCAGGCCGCCGACGTGGCCGCTGCGCCTCCGGGCGACGCGGGCAGCAGCCCGGCCACGCGCCGGGAGCCCGCGCGCCAGGACAGCGGCGACAGCGCCTGGATGGGCCTGCTCGCCACCCATCCGGGCACGGAGCAGCGCGCCGCCGAACTGCGCGCCGGCCATGCGCCGCACTGCGCTCGGCCTTGAAGGGAATGCAAGGAACTGAAGGATGCGGCTGCGGCCCGGCGTGCGGCGCCGCCTGCAGGGCGCAGGCGCACGGAAAAATCAAAAGTGTGAAGCGCGCCGATAAGCCGGATTCTGTGCATGCGGTTGCCCGCACGTGACCGCCATTACTCTGGGCCGGGGGTCGCCCACCCGGCTCGATGCTACCTACCCGCCAGCTCCGCGGAACCACGTCAACGCTGGCCTACTTGGTATTGCTGCGCGTAGAGATTGCCCGTTTCACCCCGGCTGGTCTGCCTTGCGGCACTCCTTCCGGACTCGTCTCTGTTGCTCTGATCCTCACCTCGCGGTGGACAGCCGTTAGCTGCTACGCCGTCCTGTGCAGTCCGGACGTTCCTCCAGTGCGGCCTTTCGGCACGTGCACCAGCGGCGGTCTGGCGCGCTTCACGGGGGGATTATCGCCCAGCGCGGGGGCAGCCGCTGACCGGGCTTCCAGAGAGCACCGCCGATCTGCTAGCGCGCCGGCTGGGCCACCCGGTATCCGCGGAATTTCCACACCAGCCGTTCCGGTCCGATCCCCTCCAGCACCACGCCCTGCGCCGCCGAGTCGCCCTCGTGCAGCACCTGCCCGTTCACGATGGCCATGCGGTAGAGCGGATTGGACGAGTACGTGACCCCGCTGACCTGCAGCGCGGGGAACTGGGCGCGGACGCCGTCGGGAAGATCCCTCAACGCGACCGTGGGTGCAGGTGCAGGTGCAGGT
>DHAE01000025.1:264991-320413 GCA_002397315.1 Comamonadaceae bacterium UBA4962 | reverse complement strand
GCAGGTGCAGGTGCAGGTGCATGCTGCACGCGGGCGGATGCCACCGACGCGCTGGCGGGAGCCGGTGCGGAAGCCGCCGCCCTGGGCGAGGGTGCAGGCGCGGCTCTGGGTGCAGCTTTTGGTGCGGGTGCGGGAGCTGCCGTGGCAGCGGACGCCGGACCGGAGACAGCCACAGGCGCGGCCACCACGGCAGAGCGGGACGGAGCAGGAACGGGCGCCAGCGGCTGCAGTGGCGGTGGTGACTGCGGCTCCGCGATGGCGCGGGACGCCGTCATCGCGGGCACCGCCGCAGCCGGCGGAACATCCAGGCGCGTCCCGGAAGCCTCGGCCGCTGCCTGCCTCTCCGCCGAAGCAACGCGCGCTCCATCCCCCTGGCGCGGCGCCGAAGCAGCCCACCAGGCCACGGCCGCGGCCCCTGCGGCGAACAGCAGCGCGGCTGCCACGGCCACCGCGGTGCGGCGGTGCCCCTGCGGCGCACTGGCAGGCGGGCTGCCGGCAGGGGGCGGCGCAGGCGTGTGCACGCCGGGCACGGCGCCGCGGCCGCGTTCGGCTTCGGCGCGCCGCAGGGCATCGAGGATGTAGGACATGGAAAGAAGGGATCGGATCCGGTCAGGGGGTGTTCAGGCGCGGCTCGGCCACGCTGGCGGCGCGGTTGAGCAGCATGAGCGTGAGGGGGCCGGCCACGCCGTCGGGCACCAGGCCCTGCGCCACCTGGAAGCGGTGGATGCGTGCGCGCCGCTGCGCCGCGGTGGTGGCCGCGGCCGGCTGGCCAGCGGCGGCCGCCGGCGCAGCCCCGGCACGGGCGAGCTGCGCATCGAGCCAGGGAATCGCAGCCGCCGATGCGGCCTCCACCTTGCCGCTCGGCGGCAGCTCCGGCGGTGCGCGCCACAGCGTGGCGAACTCTCCGCGCCAGGCCTGCGCGAGGTCGGTGGCGGACACCTGCAGGCGGCGGCCTTCCGCCCCTTCCAGGGTCGCGACCTGCCGCACGGGATCGAACCCCGACAGCACCACGGGGACCGCGGCATCGGCGGCGGTGTGGAGGGTGAGCCACCCGGGCCGGTCGAGCTGCCGCACCAGCGCCAGGCCGGCGCGCCGCTGCCGATAACAGCGCAGGCCCTGGCGCTGCAGGGCATCGCAGGCGTCGCCCGCCCCCAGGTCGGCATCGCGCACGCCCCAGGCGGCCGCGAGCGTGCGCCAGGCGGCGTCTTCACCTGCCGGCTGGGCGGCCAGGAAGTCCTGCAGCGGAGAGCGCGCCAGGGGTGCGGCGGTTACGGCCGCGGCAGGCGATGGCGAAGCCATGGATGCGGAGGTGCCGGACGCCGCACCCGCGGCAGCATGGGCCACGGGCTTCGGCTCCGGTGCCGTGACCGCAGCCGCTCCGCCGGACTGCGCCCCCGGCCTCCAGCCCAGGCCCCAACCCAGGCCGGCGATGACCGCCGCGCCCGCCAGCGCGCCGGCCCCGGCCACGGCCCAGCGCGGCCCGCCGGTCCGCACGCGCGCCCGGGCCGCCGCAGCCTGCGCCGAGGCCGCGCCGGCATCGAACACTTCCGCGGCCGCCCGGTCGACGATCGTGTCGTTCACCTCGTGCAGCCCGCCGGCATACGCGCCCAGCAGCGCACGGTCGCACAGCAGGTTGATGCGTCGCGGGATGCCCCGGGCGCGCTGGTGGATGCGCACCAGCGCGCGCGCGGTGAACGGCAGCGGCCCCTTGAGGCCCGCCACCGCCATGCGGTGCGCGATGTACTGGCGGGTTTCCTCGGGCGTGAGCGCATCCAGGTGGTAGCGCGCGATCACGCGCTGCGCGAGCTGCTCCAGCGCCGGGTCGGCCACCATCGCGCGCAGCTCGGGCTGGCCGATGAGCACGATCTGCAGCAGCTTGCGCTCGCTGGTCTCCAGGTTGGTGAGCAGGCGCAGCTGCTCCAGCACCTCGGGCGCGAGGCTCTGGGCCTCGTCGATGATGAGCACGTTGTTGCGGCCCGCGGCATGCTCGCGCAGCAGGAAGGCGTTGAGCGGATCGAGGCAGTCCTTGACGGTCTCCGCTCCGGGCACGGCGGGCGCATGGGCCACGCCGAACTCGTCGCAGATGGAGCGCAGCAGCTCGCCCACGGTGAGCTTCGGGTTGAACACGTAGGCCACGTTGCAGTGCGCCGGGATCTGCTCCAGGAAGCAGCGGCACACGGTGGTCTTGCCGGTGCCGATCTCGCCGGTGAGGAGCACGAAGCCGCCGCCGGCCTCCAGCCCGTAGAGCAGGTGCGCGAGCGCCTCGCGGTGGCGGTCGCTCATGAACAGGTAGCGCGGGTCGGGAGCGATGGAGAACGGCGCGTGTTCGAGGCCGAAGAACGGGGCGTACATGGGGAGCGAGGATACCGTCCGGAAGATGGCCGGCCGAAGGGGAGCGCCGGGCGGCCCGAGCAGGGTTACACCCGTCAGGAGTTTCCCCGAAATTGTCGTCGGCAAGACAGGATGGCGTCAAAGTGGTTCCTACCATCCGTTGCAATCTCCGCGAAGGGGCCGCAGCACCGCGGTGCACGCAGCCCCGACGCCCCTCCAACCTTCGGCAGGAACCGGCATGAGCGACACCTTTCCCCGACTGCTGCTGCGCCACGCGGCCGAGCGCCCCCAGGCCGCCGCGCTGCGCGAGAAGGAATACGGCATCTGGCAGACGACCACCTGGGCGCGCCTCGCGCAGCTGGTGGAGCGGCTCGCCGCGGGCCTGGACGCCGCGGGTCTTTCGCGCGGCGAGCACCTCGTGGTGATCGGCGCGAACCGCCCGCGGCTCTACGCCACGATGCTCGCGGCGCAGTCGCTGGGCGCCATCCCCGTGCCGCTCTACCAGGACGCCGTGGCCGCCGAATGCGTCTATCCGCTGAACAACGCCGAGGTGCGCTTCTGCGTGGTGGAGGACCAGGAGCAGGTGGACAAGCTGCTGGAGATCCGCGCGCAGTGCCCCGCCATCGCCGGCATCTTCTACGACGATCCGCGCGGCCTGCGCAACTATGCCGAGCCGGGCCTGCGGTCGATCGATGCGCTGCTGGAAGACGGCGAGCGCATCGTGGGCGCCGCGCCGGGCTGGCTGGCCGCGCGTGCCGGATCCGTGCAACCCGATGACGTGGCCGCGATGTTCTTCACCTCCGGCACCACGGGCAACCCGAAGGGCGTGGTGCACACGCACGCCACGCTGCTGGACCGCGCCACGGCCGGTGCCGAGTTCGACCGGCTCACCGCCGCCGAGGACGTGCTGGCCTACCTGCCGCCCGCCTGGATCGGGCAGAACATCTTCAGCTACGCGCAGTGGCTGGCCTGCGGCTACGTGGTGAACTGCCCCGAGTCGGCCGCCACGGTGTCGATCGACCTCAAGGAGATCGGGCCCACCTACTACTTCGCGCCGCCGCGCATCTTCGAAGGCCTGCTCACGAGCGTGACGATCCGCATGGAAGACGCGGGCGCCTTCAAGCGCTGGCTGTACCGCACCTGCATGGCGCATGCGCGCCGCGTGGGCCCGGCGCTGCAGAGCGGCCAGGCGGTGGGCTGGTGGGACCGGCTGCGCTACGCGGCGGGCGACCTGCTGGTCTACGGCCCGCTGCGCAACACACTGGGCTTCTCGCGGGTGCGCGTGGCCTACACGGCCGGCGAGGCGATCGGGCCGGACCTGTTCACCTTCTACCGCTCGATCGGCATCAACCTCAAGCAGCTCTACGGCTCCACCGAGACGGCGGTGTTCGTCTGCCTGCAGCCCGACGACGCGGTGCATGCCGACACCGTGGGCGTACCGATCCGCGGCGTGGAGATCAAGGTGGACGACAACGGCGAGATCCTGGTGAAGTCCGCGGGCCTGCTGCGCGGCTACTACAAGAATCCCGAGGCGACGGCCGAGGTGCTCACGCCGGACGGCTGGTACCGCACGAGCGACGCGGGCTTCCTCGACGCGAGCGGCCAGCTCAAGATCATCGACCGCGTGAAGGACGTGGGCCGCCTCGCGGGCGGCGCGCACGACGGCGCGATGTTCGCGCCCAAGTACGTGGAGAACAAGCTCAAGTTCTTCCCGCACATCAAGGAGGCCGTGGCGCTCGGCAACGGCCGCGACAAGGTCTGCGCGCTGATCAACATCGATTTCGAGGCGGTGGGCAACTGGGCCGAGCGGCAGAACCTGCCGTATGCGGGCTACACCGACCTCGCCGCCAAGCCCGAGGTGCTGGCGCTGATCCGCGACTGCGTGGAGAAGGTGAACGCCGACCTCGCGGCCGACGGCCTGCTCGCGGGCAGCCAGGTCGCCCGCTTCCTGGTGCTGCACAAGGAGCTGGACGCCGACGACGGCGAACTCACGCGCACCAACAAGGTCCGCCGCGGCTTCATCGCCGACAAGTACGGCGTGCTGGTCGATGCGCTCTACGCGGGCCGCACCGAGCAGTTCATCGAGACGCAGGTGAAGTTCGAGGACGGCCGCACGGGCCGCGTGAGCGCCACGCTGCGCATCGAGGACGCGAAGACCTTCCCGCCGGTGCGGCAGGCCGCATGAGACCCCACGCCCGCAGCCGCCGCCGCGCAAAGGACACCGGGACAACGCCATGACGACGACCCCCCACAAGAAGACCGGCGACGTGATCCTCGACGTGCGCAACATCAGCCTGCGCTTCGGCGGGGTGAAGGCGCTCACCGACATCTCGTTCGACGTGCGCGAGCACGAGATCCGCTCCATCATCGGCCCGAACGGCGCCGGCAAGAGCTCGATGCTCAACTGCATCAACGGTGTCTATGCGCCGCAGGAAGGCTCCATCACCTTCCGCGGCAAGACCTTCGCCCACATGAACAGCCGCCAGGTGGCCGAGATGGGCGTGGCGCGCACGTTCCAGAACCTGGCGCTCTTCAAGGGCATGAGCGTGCTCGACAACATCATGTCGGGCCGCAACCTGAAGATCAAAAGCAACCTGCTGATGCAGGCGCTGCGCATCGGCCCGGCGGTGGCCGAGGAGATCCGCCACCGCGAGGTGGTCGAGCGCATCATCGACTTCCTCGAGATCCAGGCCTGGCGCAAGGCGCCCGTCGGCCAGCTGCCCTACGGCCTGCAAAAGCGCGTGGACCTGGGCCGGGCGCTCGCCATGGAGCCGCAGGTGCTGCTGCTCGACGAGCCCATGGCCGGCATGAACGTGGAGGAAAAGCAGGACATGTGCCGCTTCATCCTCGACGTGAACGACGAATTCGGCACCACCATCGTGCTGATCGAGCACGACATGGGCGTGGTGATGGACATCTCCGACCGTGTCGTGGTGCTCGACTACGGCAAGAAGATCGGCGACGGCACGCCGCAATCGGTGCGCGAGAACGAAGACGTCATCCGCGCCTACCTCGGCGCAGGCCACTAGACACGCAGGACATCGGAGGCATACGCCATGGGTTTCTTTCTCGAAACGGTGTTCGGCGGCCTGATGGCCGGCATGCTCTACGCGCTCGTGGCGCTGGGGTTCGTGCTGATCTTCAAGGCCTCGGGCGTGTTCAACTTCGCGCAGGGCGCGATGGTGCTGTTCGCGGCGCTCGCCATGGCGCGCTTCGCCGAATGGCTGCCGCGCTGGCTGGGCTTCGACAGCCTGCTGCTCGCGAACGTGCTGGCCTTCTGCGCGGCGGTGGCGTGCATGGTGGGCGTGGCCTGGCTGGTGGAGCGGCTGGCGCTGCGCCACCTCGTGAACCAGGAGCCGATCGCGCTGCTGATGGCCACGCTGGGCATCACCTACTTCCTCGACGGCGCGGGCCAGCTCATCTTCGGCAGCAGCACCTACAAGATCGACGTGGGCATGCCCAAGGACCCGATGATCGTGCTGGAGAACGTCTTCGAGGGCGGCCTGCTGCTCTCCAAGGAGGACCTCTACGCCGCCGTGGTGGCCGCGGCGCTCGTCGCGCTGCTCTCTCTGTTCTTCCAGAAGACGCGCACCGGCCGCGCGCTGCGCGCTGTGGCGGACGACCACCAGGCCGCGCAGTCCATCGGCATCCCGCTCTCGCGCATCTGGGTGATCGTGTGGTCGGTGGGCGGCATCGTCGCGCTCGTGGCCGGCATCATCTGGGGCAGCAAGCTGGGCGTGCAGTTCTCCATCTCGCTCGTGGCGCTCAAGGCCTTCCCGGTGGTGATCCTCGGCGGCCTCACCTCGGTGCCCGGCGCCATCGTCGGCGGCCTGCTGATCGGCGTGGGCGAGAAGGTGTCCGAGATCTACCTCGGGCCGTTCCTCGGCGGCGGCATCGAGAACTGGTTCGCCTACGTGCTTGCGCTGGGCTTCCTGCTGATCCGGCCACAGGGCCTGTTCGGCGACAAAATTATTGATCGCGTTTGAGCCGGTAGCACAAGGAGCCAAGCCACATGTTCTACCGCGAAAACGGCCAGTTCAAGACCAGCTACCAGGCCGACCTGGCACTGTTTCCCATCGCCCAGGACCGCTGGGCCCTGCTCGCCCTGCTGGCGGTGGCCTTCGTCGGCGTGCCGCTCGTGGGCAGCGACTATTTCTTCCGCGCCGTCGCGGTGCCGTTCCTGATCCTGTCGCTCGCGGCGATCGGGCTCAACATCCTCGTGGGCTACTGCGGGCAGATCTCGCTGGGCACGGGCGCCTTCATGGCGGTGGGCGCCTACGCGGCCTACAACCTGCAGGTGCGCATCGAAGGCATGCCGCTGCTGCTCGCGCTGCTGGGCGGCGGGCTCTGCGCCACGGTGTTCGGCGTGCTCTTCGGCATCCCGAGCCTGCGCATCCGCGGGCTCTACCTGGCGGTGGCGACGCTCGCCGCGCAGTTCTTCACCGACTGGTTCACCAACCGCGTGAAATGGGTCACCAACGATTCGTCGTCGGGCTCGGTGAGCGTCGGCAACCTGCAGATCCTGGGCTTCGGCATCGAGACGCCCGTGCAGAAATACCTGCTGTGCCTGGCCTTCGTCGCCGTGTTCGCGCTGCTGGCCAAGAACCTCGTGCGCGGCGCCGTGGGCCGCGAGTGGATGGCCATGCGCGACATGGACGTGGCCGCAGCCGTGATCGGCATCCGTCCGGTGTACGCCAAGCTCAGCGCGTTTGCGGTGAGCAGCTTCATCGTCGGCGTGGCCGGCGGCCTCTGGGGCTTCGTGCACCTGGGCTCGTGGGAGCCCGCGGCCTTCGGCATCGACCGCTCGTTCCAGCTGCTGTTCATGGTGATCATCGGCGGGCTGGGCTCCATCGCCGGCAGCTTCTTCGGCGCGGCCTTCATCGTGCTGCTGCCGCTGCTGCTGAACTACGTGCCCCACTGGCTGGGGCTGCCGCTGTCCACCGGCACGGCCACGCACCTGGAGCACATGATCTTCGGCGCGCTGATCGTGTTTTTCCTGATCGTCGAGCCGCACGGCCTCGCGCGGCTGTGGTCCACCGCGCGGCAGAAGCTGCGCATCTGGCCCTTCCCGCACTGACCGGCGCCGCAGCCCCCCACCGTTTTCCCCAACGCACCATCCGAGTGCCACACACCCCAAGGAGACATGCCATGCAACCCAGGAAGATCGCCACGATCGCCGCCGCCCTCGCGGCCGGCCTCTCCGCGCTCGCCACCGCGCCGCTCGCGCAGGCACAGGCCGCGGGCGAGCAGTTCGTGCCGCTGCTCGTCTACCGCACCGGGCAGTTCGCGCCGCTCGGCATTCCCTGGGCGGACGGCAAACAGGACTACCTCAAGCTCGTGAACGCGCGCGACGGCGGCGTGAACGGCGTGAAGCTCTCGTTCGAGGAATGCGAGACCGCCTACGACGCGGCCAAGGGCGTGGAGTGCTACGAGCGCCTCAAGGGCAAGGGCGGCGGCGCCTCCGGCTTCGACACGCAATCCACCGGCATCACCTTCGCGGTGACCGACAAGGCCTTCGTGGACAAGATCCCCGTCGAGACCCCGGGCTACGGCCTCTCGCAGTCGGCCGACGGCACGGTGTTCGAGTGGAACTTCCCGCTGCTGGGCACCTACTGGACCGCCGCCGACGTGATGCTGCAGGACATCGCCAAGAAGGAAAAGGGCAGCCTCAAGGGCAAGAAGATCGCGCTGGTCTACCACGACAGCCCCTACGGCAAGGAGCCGATCCCGCTGCTGCAAAAGCGCGCCGAGGCCGACGGCTTCACGCTCAGCACCTTCCCCGTCACGCCGCCCGGCGTGGAGCAGAAATCGACCTGGCTGCAGATCCGCCAGCAGAAGCCCGACTACGTGCTGTTCTGGTCGGCCGGCGTGATGACGCCCGCCGGCATCCGCGAAGCCCAGGCCAGCGGCTACCCGCGCGAGAAGATCTACGGCATCTGGTGGGCCGGCTCCGACCACGACGTGAAGGACATCGGCGCGGGCGCCAAGGGCTACAACGCCATCACCATCCACAACAGCGCCGCCAAGGACAAGGTGCACGACGACCTGAAGAAGTTCGTCTACGACAAGGGCCAGGGCACGGGCGCAGCCACGGGCGTGGGCACGCTGGCGCACACGCGCGGGATGATGATCTCGATGCTGCAGGTGGAGGCGATCCGCGCCGCGCAGGAGAAGTACGGCAAGGGCAAGGTGCTCACGCCCGAGCAGGTGCGCTGGGGCTTCGAGAACCTGGACCTCACGGCCGACAAGCTCAAGGCCCTGGGCTTCGGCGAGATCATGCGGCCCGTGAAGACCTCCTGCCAGAACCACATGGGCACCGACTGGGCGCGCATCGTGCAGTGGGACGGCGGCAAATGGAACATCCAGTCCGACTGGTACCAGGCCGACAAGACGCACATCGATCCGCTGGTGAAGGAGTACGCGGCGAAGTATGCGAAGGACAAGAACATCAAGCCGAGGACTTGCGGATGACATCCCCCTGAGCGGCTGCGCCGCTTCCCCCTTCTCTCGGTCCGCTGCGCGGTCCGGGAAGGGGGACGACGCCAGCGCGGCGGGGCGGCCCTTGCGCGGCGTCTGCTGGCCTGGGGCCGCGCCCTGCCTTTCGCCTGTGCGCCCTGCACCGTCTGCAAAGCATCCCACCCATTCCACGTCAGGGACGACCATGACCACCGACCCCCCATCCTCCGCCAATGCCGCTCCCCTGCTCGTCGTCAACGGCATCGAGGTGATCTACCACCACGTGATCCTCGTGCTCAAGGGCGTGTCGCTTTCGGTGCCCGAGGGCGCGGTCGTCGCGCTGCTGGGCGGCAACGGCGCGGGCAAGACGACGACGCTGCGGGCGGTGTCCAACCTGCTCGCGGGCGAGCGCGGCGAAGTCACCAAGGGCAGCATCGAGCTGCGCGGCGAGCGCATCGAAAAGCTCTCGCCCGCCGCGCTGGTGGACCGCGGCGTGGTGCAGGTGATGGAGGGGCGGCACTGCTTCGCGCACCTGAGCATCGAAGAGAACCTGCTCACGGGCGCCTACACGCGCACCGACCGCGGCGAGATCGCGGCGAATCTGGAGAAGGTGTATGCCTATTTCCCGCGGCTGAAGACGCGGCGCACGAGCCAGGCGGCCTACACCTCCGGCGGCGAGCAGCAGATGTGCGCCATCGGCCGCGCGCTCATGGCCAACCCACGCATGGTGCTGCTGGACGAGCCCTCCATGGGCCTCGCGCCGCAGATCGTGGAAGAGGTCTTCCACATCGTGCGCGACTTGAATGCCAAGGAGCGCGTCACTTTCCTGCTGGCCGAGCAGAACACCCACATGGCGCTGAAGTACGCCGACTACGGCTACATCCTGGAGAACGGCCGCGTGGTGATGGACGGCGCGGCCCGCGACCTCGCGAGCAACGAGGACGTGAAGGAGTTCTACCTGGGCATGGGCGGGGGCGAGCGCAAGAGTTTCAAGGATGCGAAGAGCTACAAGCGGCGCAAGCGGTGGCTGGCCTGATCCGATGAACTACCCCCTGTGGCGCTGCGCGCCTTCCCCCTTCTCTCGCCGTGCTGCGCACGTCGGGAAGGGGGACGACGCCAGCGGCCCGGCGAAGCCGGTTCCGCGGCGTCTGCTGGCGTGGCCTGCTCCGCGGCCTCTTGATGGGTGGCGCTGCAGGTGTTCCAAGGCTGCGCGCGGGGCCGGATGCACGGATGCACACGTTGGCTACGCCACTGGTTTCTTATGACGATGGATTGCACAACCGCATGGATGAAGGCATGAGCATGATGGATTCCTACGACGCCCTCGAAACCCGTTCGCCGGAGGAGCGCGAGGCGGCGCTGATGGCGGCGTTGCCGGCGCAGGTGGCGCATGCGCGGTCGGCGACGGCGGCGTTCGCGGAGATCCTAGCGCGGGTGGATGCGCAGGCCGTGGACAGCCGCCGCGCACTGGCCGCGTTGCCGGTCACGCGCAAGCACGAGCTGCTGGAGCGGCAGCAGGCGGGGCGGGCGGTGAACCCGTTCGGGGGGTTCAGCGCGCTGGCGTTCGGGCCGGCGATGCCGCGGGTGTTCGCGAGCCCGGGCACGCTCTACGAGCCCGAGGGGCGCCGCGCGGATTACTGGCGCATGGCGCGCGCGGTGCATGCGGCGGGTTTCCGGCCGGGCGAGCTGGTCCACAACTGCTTCAGCTACCACTTCGTGCCCGCGGGCTCCATGATGGAAGGCGGTGCGCAGGCGGCGGGCTGCACCGTGTTCGCGGGCGGCACGGGCCAGACCGAGCAGCAGGTGCAGGCGATGGCCGAATTGCGGCCGGCCGGCTACATCGGCACGCCGAGCTTCCTGCGCATCCTGCTGGAGAAGGCGGCCGAGATGGGCATTGCGCTGCCGCACCTCGGCAAGGCGCTGGTCTCCGGCGAGGCGCTGCCGCCCTCGCTGCGCGACTGGTTCGCCGAGCGCGGCGTCGCGGCCTTCCAGTGCTATGCCACGGCGGACCTCGGCCTCATCGCTTACGAAACCGCCGCGCGCGAGGGTCTGGTGCTGGGCGAGGACGTGATCGTGGAGATCGTGCGCCCGGGTACCGGCGATCCGGTGCCCGACGGCGAAGTGGGCGAGGTGGTGGTGACCACGCTCAATCCCGACTATCCGCTGATCCGCTTCGGCACCGGCGACCTGTCGGCCGTGCTGCCGGGGCCCTGCCCCACGGGCCGCACCAACCGGCGCATCCGCGGCTGGATGGGCCGGGCCGACCAGACCACCAAGGTGCGCGGCATGTTCGTGCACCCGGGGCAGGTGGCCGAAGTGGCGCGGCGATTTCCGCAGGTGTCGCGCGCCCGGCTGGTGGTGGCCGGCGAGATGGCCAACGACACGCTGGTGCTGCGCGTGGAGACCACCGAAACGGCGGGCGGCCTCGCCGACCAGCTCGCCGCCGCGGTGCGCGACGTCACCAAGCTGCGCGCCGACATCGAGATGCTGCCCCCGGGCACGCTGCCCAACGACGGCCGCGTGATCGAGGACGCGCGCAGCTACCGGTGACGCGGGGCAGCGCTGTCCGACGCCTGCCACAGAAGAATTGCGTGGACCTTACACTCACATTTTCATAGCAATGGATCATTGCCAGTCAATGCATCCAGCGCAAAAAAAGTTAAAACCCTTGGGCTTCGGACCTCAGTGATTACCTTGATGTAGCGCCGAAAGCCCATGACTATCATGGCGCCTCTTCACGTAAGGAGCACCATGAAATCCCTGTTCAAGACCGCCCTGCTGGCCACTGCCGCAGCCGCCGCTTTCGGCGTCCAGGCCCAGCAAGCCTTCCCCTCCAAGGACAAGACGGTCACCATCGTCGTGCCCTTCGCGGCCGGCGGTCCCACCGACCGCGTCGCCCGCGACCTGGCCGAGGCCATGCGCAAGCCGCTGGGCGGGGTGAGCGTGGTGATCGACAACGCCGCCGGTGCCGGCAGCAGCATCGGCACCGCCAAGGTGGCCCGTGCCGCACCGGACGGCTACACGCTGCTGCTCAACCACATCGCCATGGCCACGATGCCGGCGCTCTACCGCAAGCTGCCGTTCAACGTGCCCACCGATTTCGAGTACCTGGGCATCGTGAACGACGTGCCCATGACGCTCATCGGCCGCCCCTCGCTGCCGGCCAACAACTACCAGGAACTCTCGACCTGGATCGGCCAGAACAAGGGCAAGATCAACCTGGGCCACGCCGGCCTGGGCGCCGCCTCGCACCTGTGCGGCCTGCTCTACCAGAACGCGCTCAAGGTCGAGATGACCACCGTGGCCTACAAGGGCACGGCCCCGGCCATCACCGACCTGATCGGCGGCCAGATCGACCTGTTGTGCGACCAGACGACCAACACCACCTCGCAGATCGAGGCCAAGAAGGTCAAGGCCTATGCGGTCACCACCGACAAGCGCCTCTCCACGCCCTCGCTCAAGGATCTGCCCACGCTGGCCGAATCCGGCGTGAAGGACTTCCAGGTCACGATCTGGCACGGCCTCTACGCCCCCAAGGGCACGCCCGCCGAAGTGGTGGCCAAGCTGAACGAAGCCCTCAAGGCCGCCCTGAAGGATCCCGACTTCATCAAGAAGCAGGAGGGCCTGGGCGCCGTGGTGGCCTCCGACCAGCGCGTCGAGCCCGCCGAGCACAAGAAGTTCGTGCAGGCCGAGATCAACAAGTGGGGCCCGATCATCAAGGCCGCCGGCACCTACGCGGACTGAAATCCGCTCCCCGTGCGGTGGGGCGATGCCCCCGCCGCCACCACGCCCTGCGGCGCTCCGGCGCCGCGGGGCGTTTTTCGTTCTGGTCAGTCCAGCATCTGCCGGACCTTGCAGGCCAGCGCCTCGATCGTGAACGGCTTGGCCATCATGTCCATGCCCGGCCCCAGGAACTCGCCGCGCACGCTCGCCTGGTTGGCATAGCCGGTGATGAACAGCACTTTCATGCCGGGGACGCGTCGGCGGGCGACGTCGGCCAGTTGCCGGCCACCCATGCCCGGCAGGCCCACGTCCGTGATCAGCAGATCCGGAGCGCCCAGCGCATCCATCACCGCCAGGGCCGACGGCGCATCGACGGCTTCGTGCGCCACGTACTCCAGGTCCGTCAGCACCTCGCCCAGGATCGCCCGCAGGCCCGGCTCGTCCTCGACGAACAGCAGGGTTTCGCCGCGGCCGCGCGGCAGGTCGGCCGTGGCCGGCGGCGCGGCGGGCACGGGTGGCGCGCCTTCCGCCACGGCGGGCAGGTAGAGGCTCACGGACGTGCCTTCGCCGACGCGGGATTCGATGGCCACGTGCCCGCCGGTCTGGCGCGCGAATCCGTAGATCATCGACAGCCCCAGCCCCGTGCCCTGCCCGATGGGCTTGGTCGTGAAGAACGGATCGAACGCCTTCGCCGCCACCTCCGGCGGCATGCCGGTGCCGCTGTCGGTCACGGTGAGCCGGACGTAGCGCCCGGGCTCCAGATGCGGGTGCTGATTGGCATAGAGCCGGTCGAGCACGACCGCGGAGGTCCCGATGGCCAGACGGCCACCCTGCGCCATCGCATCGCGTGCGTTGATGCAGAGGTTGAGCAGGGCGTTCTCGAGCTGGTTGCGGTCGCTGCGCACCCTGCCCTGCCCCGGCGCCAGCGACAGCCAGAGCCGGATGTTCTCGCCCAGCGTGCGCCGCAGCATCTCTTCCATGCCCAGCACCAGTGCGTTGGCGTCCACGTGCTGCAGGTCAAGCGTCTGCTTGCGCGAGAACGCCAGCAGGCGGTGGACGAGCGATGCCGCGCGCTGGGCGGCCGTGCCGGCCATCGCGATGTACCGCTCCACTGCCTGCGCCTCGGGCACCGGCGCGAGCTTGCGCTGCAGCAGCTGCAGGCTGGAGATGATGGTGGCCAGCAGGTTGTTGAAATCGTGCGCGATGCCGCCGGTGAGCTGGCCGATGGCCTCCATCTTCTGGCTCTGGCGCAGCTGTTCCTCGACCCGGCGCTGCTCGGTGACGTCGCGCCCGGTGGCGTAGAAGCGCTGCTCGAACGGCTGGGCCACCCAGGAGATGACGCGGTAGCTGCCGTCGCGGCAGCGGAATCGGTTCTCGAAGCGCAGGGTCGTGTGGCCCGCGTCGAGCCGCTGCAGCTCGGCGATGGTCGGATCGCGGTCGTCCGGATGCACCAGATCGAGGAAGTTGGTGCGCAGCAGCACCTCCTCGGGCCAGCCCAGCGTGGAACCCCATGCGTCGTTGACCGCCAGCAGCCGGCCGCTGGCGTCGCACACGTCCATCAGGTCGGTCGACAGGTGCCAGATCCGGTCCCGGTCGGCCGCCTGCTCGGCCACCAGGGTCTTCAGGTTGTCGTTGAGCAGACCGAGCTCCCGCACGGCGTTGTCGCGCTCGTGGTTCAAGCGCTCGTGCTCCGTGCGGTCCCGCAGGATCTTGACGAAGCCCTGCACCCGGCCCGCCTCGTCCCTCAACGGCGTCATCTCGCCGCTGGCCCAGAAGCGCTGGCCGTCCTTGCGCAGGTGCCAGCGCTCGTCGTGGGCATAGCCCTGGGCCAGCGCCAGGCGCATTTCCTCGCGCGGAAGACCTCGCGCGTTGTCCTCGGGGGTAAAGAACCGGTCCGGGGGCTGGTCGAGCATTTCCGCCTCCGTCCAGCCGAGCACCTCGCGGGCGCCCTCGTTCCAGCTGGTGACCAGGCCATCGAGCGAGAAGCTGATGATGGCGTAGTCGCGCGCGCTGTCGAGGATCTGGCGGTTGCGGCGCTCCTCGCGGAGGCGGCCCTGCTCGGCGAGCACGATGCGGGTGGTTTCGGTCACCACGAGGAAGATGCCCCGCACGCGCCCCTCGTCGTCCCAGATCGGGCTGTGGCAGTGCGTGAAATAGGCCTCGCGCGCCGCGCCGTCGCGGTCGGGCGTGTAGCGCGCATCCTCGGTGTAGAAGCTTTCCCCGGCCAATACCTTCGCGAAGAACGGCTCCAGTTGCTCCCACATCTCGGACCACCAGTCGAAGGCCGGTTCCCCCAGGTGCCCCGGATGCTTGTGCCCCAGGCTCACGGCATAGGCGTCGTTGTAGAAGGTGTGCAGCCGGTCGCCCCAGTGGACCATCATGGGGAAGCGGGAACTCAGCGTGGTGCGCACCGCCGTCTTGAGTTCCGGCGGC
This sequence comes from Comamonadaceae bacterium UBA4962, assembly GCA_002397315.1. Lineage (GTDB taxonomy): Bacteria > Pseudomonadota > Gammaproteobacteria > Burkholderiales > Burkholderiaceae_C > Paracidovorax. The sequence continues at coordinate 305,470 of DHAE01000025.1, read as the reverse complement.
CAATCGCGGGGATCGCCGAGCGCGTGGCGGCTCCAGTCGATGGCGCGCAACAGTCTGGCGCACTCGCCCCCCGTGGCAGGAAACGGGCTGCGCGGGTCGGCATCGGATGCGGGAGGGACGGACATGGGCATTTTCGAAACGCGGGGCGGCTCCGGGAATGTCCAGGGGTACGTACACCAGCGATCCCGGATTTTCGCAAAGAGTGCCGCCGGGCTTCCCGGGCCTGGCGCATTCCCCCTTGCCGCACACCGGCACCGGCTGCGCCCGCGTCGGATTCCACGGGCTTCAGGGTTATCCATCTGCCGCCGCGACAGGGGCCCGCCTACAACGGACGGACTGCTCCGTGCGCACCCCGCGCGGCAAGCCCCCCGATCCACGGCCCATGAAAGGTCCCTGCCCCATGACCCTGCCCGACACCGTATCGCCCTCCCGCCGTTCCCGCTCTGCCGCCGTCTCCGCCGTGCAGGCCGCTCCCGTGCGCCGCCGCCGCACCATCGCCCTGGGCTGTGCGCTGCTCGCGGGCGCCGCGCTCGCGGCCTGGAACGCGCCCGCGCGCGCCGACACCTGGCCGGCCAAGCCTGTGCGCATCGTCGTACCCTTCGCCCCCGGCGGTACCACCGACATCCTGGCGCGGGCCGTCGCGCCCGAGCTGAGCCGCGCCTTCGGGCAGCAGTTCGTGGTGGACAACCGCGCGGGCGCGGGCGGCAACATCGGTGCGGAGATCGTGGCCAAGTCGCCAGCCGACGGCTACACCCTGCTCATGGGCACCGTGGGCACGCACGGCATCAACCGCGCGCTCTACGGCAAGCTGCCCTTCGATCCCATCAAGGATTTCGTGCCGATCACGCTGGTGGCCGCGGTGCCGAACGTGATGGAGGTCAATGCCGAGAAGGCCCGCACGCTGGGCATCTCGAACGTGCAGGACTTCATCCGCTACGCCAAGGCGCACCCGGGCCAGCTGAACATGGCCTCCAGCGGCAACGGCACCTCGATCCACCTCGCGGGCGAGCTGTTCAAGACCATGACCGGCACCTACATGCTGCACATGCCCTACCGCGGCTCGGGCCCGGCCCTGCTGGACATGGTGGGCGGCAACATGGACGTGATGTTCGACAACCTGCCCTCGTCGATGGCGCAGATCAAGGCCGGCAAGCTCAAGGCCCTGGCGGTGACCAGCGCGACCCGTTCGCCCGCGCTGCCGGACGTGCCCACGGTGGAAGAGGCCGGCGGCCCGGCGCTCAAGGGCTACGAGGCCAGTTCGTGGTTCGGCCTGCTCGCGCCCGCGGGCACGCCGGCCGAGATCGTGAACCGCATCCAGCAGGAAACGGCCAAGGCGCTCGCGACGCCCGCCGTGAAGGAGCGCATGCTCGCGCAGGGCGCGATCCCGGGCGGCAACAGCCCGCAGGATTTCGCGCGCCACATCGAGGCCGAGCACGCCAAGTGGGCCCGCGTGGTGCAGGCCTCGGGCGCCAAGGTGGATTGAGAGCGGCGTCGGGCCCTCGGCGCCTTACCAGGTGACTTCCTTGCCTTCGGCGGCACTGCGGCGCAGCATGTCGATGAAGGGCGCTGCCCGCTGGCGCAGGCGCACGGCCTCGGTCGCCTCGCCGCGCTCGTCCTGCTCCTGCCCGTTCCCGTCGTTGGCCTCGCCGCCCTCGGCATGCCGGGCCTCGTCGGCCGCGATGGCGGCTTCGAGCGCCTGGATGGCACCCGGGATCTGCTCGGGCGTGACGATGCCGTGCGCATCGTCGGGCGACTTGCCGATGGCCTGCAGGATCTGCAGGCCGTGGGCCTGCAGCATGATGATGTCGGCGGTGGAGCGGGACTTGAATTTGTAGAGCATGGGTGGAGCGGGAAAGGGAAAAGGAAAAGGAAGGGAAAGGATTAGAAAAAGGAAAACGGTTGCGTGATGGCGTCAGGCGGCGTGCGGCAGGCCTTCGCCGTACATGTAGCCGCGCTGGAACGGGTAGGCGGACTGCGCGCCGGGCATGGCGCCGGTGTCGGTGCGGCCGTCCGGCCGGGTGGCCAGCATCTGGTGCAGCGCCAGCCAGCCGCGCTCGAAACCCATCGCGCTGCCGGCGAGGTAGAGCCGGTAGGCGCGCAGGGCCTTGGCGCCGCGCTCGGCGCCGGCCTCTTCCGCCAGGATGGCTTCGGCCTCGGCGAGCCGCGCCTCGAGCGCGTCGGACCAGGCCCAGAGCGTGCGCGCGTAGTGCGGCCGCAGGTTTTCGGTATCGACCATCTCCAGTCCCGCGCCGGCCATGTCGTGCAGCACCGCGCCCACGTGCACCAGCTCGCCGCCGGGGAAGATGTATTTCTCGATGAAATCGCCCATGCCCGCGCCGAGCCGGTCGTTGTTCGTGCCGCCGGCCGTGATGCCGTGGTTCATCAGCAGGCCGCCGGGCCGCAGCAGGCTGCGCAGGCATCCGAAATACGCCGGCAGGTGCGCGCGGCCCACGTGTTCGAACATGCCGACCGATGCGATCTTGTCGAAGGGCCGCGGCTCCGTACGGGGCAGGTCGCGGTAGTCGCACGGCAGCATGCGGACCCGGCCGGACAGGCCCTTCTCCTCGATCAGGCGCGACACGTGCGCATGCTGGTTGCGCGAGAGCGTGATGCCCGTGCCCTCCACGCCGTAGTGCTCGGCCGCCCAGAGCAGCAGCCCGCCCCAGCCGGCGCCCACGTCGAGGAACCGCTCGCCGGGCGCGAGGCGCAGCTTGCGGCAGATGTGGTCGAGCTTGGCCTCCTGTGCCTGCGCGAGCGTCATGCCGGCGTCGCGGTAGTACGCGCACGAGTACACGCGCCGCGGGTCGAGCCAGAGCGCGTAGAAGCGGTCGGAGAGGTCGTAGTGGAACTGCACCTGCCGCGCATCGCGCCCCAGCGTGTGCATGCGGTGGGAACGCAGCCGGTGCACGAACTGCGGCCACCGGCCGGCCGCCCCGTGCACGGGATCGCCGCGCAGCACCGCGCCGGCCGCCGCCATCAGATCGCGCACGCGCCCCTCCACGGCGACGCGGCCCTCCACGATGGCCGCGCCCACGTCGCCCACCTTGCCGCGCGCGAGCGCCGCCAGCGCCATCGCGTCGCGGAAGCGCAGCACCACGCGGGCGTCGCGCACGCCGAGCCGCCGGCCGCCCGGAAGCTCCAGCGCCAGGCCGACCGGCGAAGCGGCCAGCCGCTCCTCCAGGGTGCGCAGCAGGTGGTTCATGCGGTGGATTGTTCGCCCGCACCGCGGCCAGCGCAATGGCAACTGTCTTACAAACGGCCCGGCCGCTGGCCGGGCTGCCGCGTCCTATGGCTTAATAGAGGGTTTCCATTCACAGCACGTTCCAGCAGGAGTCACACCATGGGCAACAAGATCGTTACCGAAGCCGACCGCAAGCGCACCCCCGCTCCCAAGCCACTGCCCGGCATGTCCCTGCCCACCGGCGGCCGCGGCCAGCGCGTGAGCCTGGAGCGCGGCGTCGCCACGCGCAGCAAGAAGAACCCCGGCAAGCGCTCCAAGAAGGGCGGCTGAGCCCCTGCCAGGGAGGCCGGCCTGCCGCCCCCTTCGGGGCCGGGCCCTGCCGTCCCGTGGCCAGGCGCCTCCACCGCCCACGCCCCTGAACAAAGCCCCCGCGAGCCGGGGGCTTTTTCTTTTCCGGACGCGCAATGGCCGGTGCGCACGCTGCGGGACGGCACCGGCGCGCCACGCCCGCGCGCATGCCGCGCGGCGGCCGGGCACAATGGTCGTCCCGCCGCCGCTGCCGGAGCCCCCATGCCTTCTTCCGCCCCGTCCCCCCACGATGCCGATGCGCTCTACGCCGCGCTGCAGGCAGGGCCGCTGGCCGGCAGCGCGATCACCGTGCTGCACATCGGTGCGGGCCATTCGTCCATCGCCAGCGGCAATGGCAACGGCCCGCAGCCGCAGTTGCTGCGCATTCTGGAGATCGGCTCCCGCGCCACCGCGATGGCGTGCCTGCGCCACGACCCGCCCACCGCGCACGACGTGGAGAACGCCGTCGCCACGGTGGAGGATGCGATCGCGCCGCTGCAGGGCCTGCTCGCCGCGGACTCCACCCTGCACACCGCCGATCCGGGCATCCGCCAGATCGCGCTGCGCGCCGGCCTGGAGGCCCAGCCGGAGATGGATCTGCCCCGCGACGCGGTGGAAGACCTCTACCAGCGCGTGGCCGGGCGGGCCATGGCCGGAGCCGCCGCGCCCGCCCAGGACATCGAGGGCGACCAGGGCTTCATCGCCACCCTGCTGATCCTGCGCGAGTGCCTGCAGCACCTGGGCTTCGACCGCATCGCGATCCGCTCGGACACGGCCTACTGAAAAGCGCCCGGCCCAGGCACCGCGAAGGCCGCCCGCGCGGCGTAGGCGGCCGCGCGCGTGGCGCAGCCCTCGATGTGGTCGTTCACGAGGCCCATGGCCTGCATGAACGCGTACATCGTCGTCGGCCCGACGAAGCCGAAACCGCGTTGCTTCAAATCCTTGGACAGGGCGATGGCGGCCGGCGCGGTGGTGAGCGATTTCGCGGCCACCAGCGTGAGCCGCTCGGGCCGCCCTTCGGCCGCGGCGGGCGCGAAGCGCCACACGTAATGCGCCAGCGAGCTGAATTCGCGCCGCAGCTCCAGCACGCGCCGCGCGTTGCGGATGGCCGATTCGATCTTGCCGCGGTGCCGCACGATGCCCGGATCGGCCAGCAGGCGCGCCACCTCCGCCTCCCCGAAATCCGCCATCCGCTCGGCCTCGAAGTTCGCGAAGGCCGCGCGGAAGGCCTCGCGCTTGTTGAGGATGGTGATCCAGCTCAATCCCGCCTGGAAACCCTCCAGGCACAGCTTCTCGAACAGCCGCCGGTCGTCGTCCACCGGGAAGCCCCATTCGTGGTCGTGGTAGTGGCGGTAGAGCGGCGTGGCGCGGCACCAGAAGCAGCGCGCGGGCTCGCCCGGGGCATCCGCGAACAGCCCTTCCGGCAGTGCGGGGGCGGCAGCGGCGGACACGGGTTCGGCGGCGGGCGGGGTCGGGTCGTGGGGCATGGAGGCATTCTAGGCAGGCGGCTGCGCGGCGGCCCTGCCGCGCGCAGGAGCCGCACCGGGCGGGAACCGGGCGACGCTCCGTACACTCCACCGTGTTCGCGTGCCGCGCTCGCCCGCCCCGCCCTGCCCTTCCGCCATGAACCCTTCGACTTCCTCGCTCGCCGGCACCGCGCGCCTCGCGGCGGCCGGCCTCGCGGGCGCCCTGCTCGCGGGCTGCGCCCATACCGGCGACACCCTCGGCTACTACTGGCAATCGGTGCGCGGCCACCTGCAGATCATGCGCGCGGCGGAGCCGGTGGACGACTGGCTCGCGCGGCCGGACACCGCCGCGCCGCTGCGGGCCCGGCTGGAGCTGGCGCAACGGGCGCGGGCGTTCGCGGTGTCCGAGCTGCACCTGCCGGACAACGCCAGCTACCGGCGCTATGCCGACCTGGGCCGCCGCGCGGCGGTATGGAACGTGGTGGCCGCGCCGCCGGATTCGCTCACGCTGCACACGTGGTGCTTTCCCGTCACGGGCTGCATCGGCTACCGCGGCTACTTCGCGGAGGCCGACGCGCAGGCCGAGGCCGCACGCCTCGCCGCCGACGGGCTGGAGACGGCCGTCTACGGCGTGCCGGCCTATTCCACGCTGGGCTACACCAACTGGCTGGGCGGCGATCCGCTGCTGAACACCTTCATCGGCTGGTCCGAGGGCGAATTCGTGCGTCTGCTGTTCCACGAACTGGCCCACCAGGTGGTGTACGCCAACGGCGACACGATGTTCAACGAATCCTTCGCGACGGCCGTGGAGCGCCTGGGCGTGGCCCGCTGGCTGGCCGAGCGTGCCACGCCGCAGGCGCGCGATGAGTACGCGCGGGGCGACGCGCGGCGCACCGCCTTCCGGGAGCTGACCCGTGCCGCGCGCGAGCGGTTGGCGGCGCTCTACGCGCGCGATGCGGGGACCCCGTCACTGCCTGCCGAAAAGCAGCAGGCGATGGAGCGCTTCCGTGCCGACTACGCCGCGCTGCGCGCGCAGTGGCTGGCCACGGGCACGCAACCCGCGCAGATCGCGGGCTACGACCGCTGGGTGGCCGAGGCCAACAACGCGGCCTTCGGCGCCCAGGCCGCATACGACGAACTCGTGCCGGCGTTCGAGGCGCTGTTCGAGCGCAGCGGAGGTGATTGGCCGGAGTTCTATGCGGCCGTGCGCGCACTGGCCGCGCTGCCGCCCGCGGAACGTCTGCGGCGGCTGCGCGCCGGATTGCCCGCGAGGGCAGCAGAAGCCCCGCGCACGGGCGCTGCGCCGGCGGACTGAAGGTTTTCAGCTCAGCTCAGCTCAGCGATTCGATCAGGTCGATGTACTGCTGCCGGGCGGCATCGCCGTCGGTGCCCTTGAGCTTCGTCCACGCGTCCCACTTGGCGCGGCCCACGACGTCGGAGAAGCTCGGCCTGGCCTCGGTGTTGTCGCCGGCGGTGGCCTGCTTGTAGAGCGCGTAGATCTTGAGCAGCGTCGGGTTGTCGGGGCGCTCGCTGAGGTTCTTGGACTGGGCCACGGCGGCTTCGAAGGCGGCGTTCAGGTCGGACATGGGACAAGGATCTTTCGGGATGGTGGAAACGCCATCTTAGAACCATCTCATCAGGACGTTCCGGCCAGCGTGTCTGCGCCTGCGCGCGGTCAGAACGTTTCCCAGTCGTCCGATCCGCCCGCGGCCCGCGGCGCCGTGGGCTCGGAAGTGGACGTGGACGTGGACGCGGCAGGAGCCCGGGGCTGGGCCGGGGCCTGGACCTTGTGCGCGGGCAGGCGCGCGGGCGTGGGCGCAGGTGCCGCTGCCCCGCGGGGGGCCGCAGCCACGGACGCCGGACGTGCGCCGGGTGCAGGCACCGGCATACGGACCTGCGCGCGCACCGCACCTCCGCCTGGAACCGGGCCCGATGCGACCGCCATCCGGTCGGCCTGCCCCCCCAGCCGGAACACTTCCACCGCACGCACCAGTTCCTGCGCCTGCACCTGCAGGCTGCTGGCCGCCGCGGCCATCTGCTCGACGAGCGCCGCGTTCTGCTGCGTGGCCTGGTCCACGTGGGTGATGGCTTCGGCGATCTGGTCCACGCCCTGGCTCTGCTCGGCGCTGGAGGCACTGATCTCGCCCATCAGGTCGGTGGCGCGGCGGATGGAAGCGACGATCTCCGCCATGGTCGCGCCGGCGCGGTCCACGAGTTCGCTGCCCCGGCCCACGCGCTCCACGCTCGCGGTGATGAGTTCCTTGATCTCCTTGGCGGCGGTCGCGCTGCGCTGCGCAAGCGTGCGCACCTCGGCCGCCACCACGGCGAAGCCGCGGCCCTGCTCGCCCGCGCGGGCCGCCTCCACGGCCGCGTTGAGCGCGAGGATGTTGGTCTGGAACGCGATGCCGTCGATCACGCCGATGATGTCGCCGATCTGCCGGCTGCTGTCCTGGATGCCGCGCATGGTGTCCACCACCTGGGCGACCACCGTGCCGCCGTCCGCGGCCACCTGGGAGGCGGCCAGGGCCAGTTCGTTGGCGCGGCGCGCGCTGTCGGCGTTCTGGCGCACGGTCGAGCCGAGCTGCTCCATGGAGGCCGCCGTCTGCTCCAGCGCCGAGGCCTGCCGCTCGGTGCGCGCGGAGAGATCGTGGTTGCCCGCCGCGATCTCTCCGCTGGCCGCGGACACGCTCTCCGCGCTCGACCGCACCGTCGTCACCACGGACGACAGCCGCTCGCGCATGGTGCCGAGCCCGGCCATGATGCTGGACGCATCGCCCGGGCGCACCGGGACGTGCACGGCCAGATCGCCCCCCGCCACGGCCGCCGCCACACGCTTGAGTTCGGGCGGATCGCCGCCGAGCTGGCGCACCACCGAGCGCAGGTACCAGCCCAGCCCGGCGAGGCAGGTCACCACGGCCAGCACCGCGAGCGTGGCGAGGTTGCGGTCGGTACGGGCCAGGGCCTGCACGTCGTTGATGCGGGACGAGAGCCTGTCGCCCTGGCGCTGCTTTTCCGTGGCGAGCGGTGCGAGCAGGCGGTTGCGCGCGGGGATGGTGCGGTCCACCAGCAGGGCGAACGCCTCGTCCTTGCGGCCGGCCTGGATGAGCTCCAGGTTCTGCCCCCCGACGGCCCAGAACTCGTCCATGAGCGCCGGCAGCGGGGCGAATGCCTGGCGGCCGTCGTCGGAGATCATGTTGTCGCCGAAATCCTTCAGCGTCTTCTGCAGCAGCCTGCGCTTCTCGGCGATGTCGGCCAGGGTGGCGTTCAGCTCTTCAGGGGTGCGCGAGAGGATCGCGTGCCGCAACTGCAGCGAGACGCGCGTGACGTTGAGTTCGAGTTCCGCGATGCGCTGCAGCTGCGGAACGTTGTAGGCGCGCACGATCTCGGCGTCACTGCCGAGCCGCTCCATCATGACCCAGATGGACGCGGCGACCGCCGCCAGCAGCAGGAAGATGAGCGCATTGATCGCCACGAGGCGCTGCGCCAATGTCCAGCGGGCCCTCTCTTGCACAGCCATGGTGCCTCCCTTCACGGTGTACGGCCGTGTTCTGCTCCCTGGCGCCTCTCCCGCCCTGGCCACTGCCGATGTGGTTGATGAAAGAGATTGTTTGCAATAACGCGCAAAAATGCCAGAGGCGCGCACCCGTCAAACGCGGAAAGCGGCGTCGGACGCACGCTTGGCCCGCTGTCCAGCCACGTGCGCGCCGGGCCCGGCAGGCCCGGGCACGGGTCTGCCGTTCACCGCCGGCCGGCCAAGCCTTCCACCGCCTGGAACAGCGCCTCGCGGGCCTGCTCGACAATGCGCGCCTGCCATTCGGGGGTGTCGGTGTAGAACGCGGCCAGCACCTGCCGTCGGATGGCCTCGGCCTGTGCCTCGGGCGCCTCGGGATGCAGCCGCAGCCAGTGGGCGGCGCGCAGGGCCTGTACGACCTCGAGGATGGGCACGGTGCCGTACTCGAGCGCGATGCCGGTGACGGACGCGGCGGGGCATTCGTCGTACACGCTGGTCCACATGAGGCCGGTCAGGAAGGCCGAGGTGGAGCTGCCGTCGTAGATCGAGGTGACGGGCGTCGCCCCGTTGCCGCCCCACCAGGACCGCGCCCGGCCGATGGCGTCGGCATCGTCGCGGCCCGCGTAGATGCGCTCGCCATGGCCGCTGGGGCCCAGGCCCGTGTGCAGGTCGATCCAGGCGATGTGCGCGGCCTGCGCGCCGTGCGCGCGCAGTACCTGGCGCAGCGTGCGGTTGCTCCACGTGGGCTCGGTACCGCCGAAGAACAGCCCGTCCGGGAACTCGTGCTGCCCGCGCGTGATGGCGGATTGCCAGGCCGCCTCGCCGCGCTCCGCGATGAACGCGGCCACCGCGCGCTCGTTGTCGGGGCCGGGCGGCCACGCATCGGGCACCAGCAGCGCGGCGATCTCGCGGTAGGCGTCGTTGGCCGGCAGCGGCTGCGAGAAGTCGTGGAAGTTGCGGTTCAGGTCGACGTTCTCGTGGGTCGCGCGGCGCGTGTGCGAGAACCCGTGCGGATTCAGCGCATGGATGTAGAGCACCGCCACGCCCGCCTCGTGCGCGCGGGCACGCCAGGCCGCATCGCGCAGCATCGCCACCTGCACGCCGCTGCCGCAGTGGCCCTCCACGCCGTGGCAGGCGCTGCTCAGGAGGAGCAGGCGGCGCGCATCGGCCGGGCCGTCACGCACCACGTCCATCGCCAGCGCCTCGCCTTCGCGGCCCGGCAGCGGATGCGCATGCGACTCGGCGGTCAGGCCCGCCTCCGCCGCGGCACCGAGAAACCGTGCCCGGGCCTGCGCATAGGTGGAGGAAAACGCTCCGTGGGTATCCGCCATCCCGGTCAGGCCGCCGTGCCGTCGGCCGCGGGGCGCGGCGCCGCCAGCCACTGCTGTGCCAGTTCGACCCAGTAGGTCGCGCCCAGCGGCAGCAGGTCGTCGTTGAAGTCGTAGCTCGGGTTGTGCAGCGTGCAGGGGCCGCCGCCGTGGCCCATCTCGCGGTGCGTGCCTTCGCCGTTGCCGATGAAGCAGTAGGCGCCGGGCTTGGCCTGCAGCATGAACGCGAAATCCTCCGCGCCCATGGTGGGCTCCTGCGGGGAGACGTGCTCCGCGCCCACGATGCCCTCCATCACGCGGCGCGCGAACGCGGCCTCGGCCGGCGCGTTCACGGTGGGCGGGTAGTTGCGGTGGAACTCGAACTCGCACACCGCGTCGTGGGCGGCGCAGGTGTGCTCGGCCACCTGCTGCATGCGGCGCTCGATCATGTCGAGCACTTCCAGCGTGAAGGTGCGCACGGTGCCCTGAAGTTCGCAGCTGTCGGGCACCACGTTGGTGGCCTCGCCGGTGTGGATCATGGTGACCGAGATCACGCCCGCATCCACCGGCTTCTTGTTGCGGCTGATGATGTTCTGGAACGCCTGCACCATCTGGCAGGCCACGGGCACCGGGTCGATGCCCATGTGCGGCATGGCGGCGTGGCTGCCCTTGCCGCGGATGACGATCTTGAACTCGTTGGACGAGGCCATGACCGGGCCGGGGCTCACCGCGAACTGGCCGGCGCGCATGCCGGGCCAGTTGTGCATGCCGAACACGGCCTCCATCGGGAACCGCGTGAACAGGCCGTCCTCGATCATCACGCGCGCGCCGCCGCCGCCCTCTTCCGCCGGCTGGAAGATCAGGTACACGGTGCCGTCGAAATCGCGGTGCTTCGCGAAATGCTGGGCCGCGCCGAGCAGCATCGCCGTGTGGCCGTCGTGGCCGCAGGCGTGCATCTTGCCGGGGTGGGTGCTGGCATGCGAGAAGGTGTTGAATTCGGTGATGGGCAGCGCGTCCATGTCGGCACGCAGGCCCACCGCGCGGCCCGAGGCGCCGCCGTCGCGGCCGTGCACGATGCCCACCACGCCGGTCTTGCCCAGGCCGCGGTGGGTCTCGATGCCCCACTCGGCGAGCTTGGCGGCCACGACGTCGGCCGTGCGGACTTCCTCGAAGCAGAGCTCGGGGTGCGCGTGGATGTCGCGGCGCACGGCGGCGATGCCCGCGGCCTCGGTGACGATGGAGTCGATGAGTTTCATAATGGGTGTCTTCCTTCGGTTGCGGAGAGTCTAGCCCTGCCTCCGCATGCGCACCAGACAGGGTTATTCCACACCCCCACGATGCTGTCAGAACACGCCCTCTCGCTCGCCCGGTCCCTGGTGCGCATGAACACCGTGAGCCAACGCTCCAACCTGGAACTGATCGACTTCGTCCGCACGGAGCTGGAGAGCCTCGGCGTGAAGTGCCGGCTGACCTACGACGCGAGCAGGACCAAGGCCAATCTGTTCGCGACGCTCGGCGAGGGCAAGCCCGCCGGCATCATCCTTTCGGGCCACACCGACACCGTGCCGTGGGACGGCCAGGACTGGAGCATGGACCCGCTCTCGGCCACCGTACAGGACGGCCGGCTCTACGGGCGGGGCAGCGCCGACATGAAGGCCTTCATCGCCATCGCGCTGTCGCAGGCGCGCCAGTTCCTGGAAAGCGATGCGCCCTTCGCCATCCACTACGCCTTCAGATACGACGAGGAAGTGGGCTGCTTCGGCGCCCGCGAACTCATCGCCGACCTGCGCGAGGCCGGCGTGCGGCCGCTCGCCTGCATCGTGGGCGAGCCCACGGACATGGTGCCGGCGATCGCGCACAAGGGCGTGTACCGCTACCGCTGCTGCGTGCGCGGCAAGGAGGCGCACTCCTCGCTCACGCCGCATTCGGTGAACGCGATCGAGATGGCCGCGCGCGTGGTCGGTCGCGTGCGCGACATGGCCGAGGGCTTCGAGCGTGAGGAGCCGCGCTTCGATGGCTTCGACGTGCCTTTCTCCACCGCCAGCGTGGGCCAGTTCCACGGCGGCATCGCCGACAACGTGGTGCCGCGCGACGCCGAGTTCCGCTACGAGTTCCGCGACCTGCCCACGGCCGACGCAGCGCGCATGCAGGCCGAGGTGGTGGCCTATGCGCGCTCGCTCGAGCCCGCGATGCAGGCGGTGGCGCCGCAAGCGGGCATCACCTTCGACACCATCTGCGAGATCCCGAGCTTCCTCGGCAGCGCGCAGGACCCCGTCACGCGCCTGGCGCAGCGCCTCGCCGGCGAGGCCGGCACCACGCTGGTCGCCTTCGGCACCGAGGCCGGCCTTTTCAAGAACGCCGGCATCTCCACCGTGGTCTGCGGCCCGGGCAGCATCCGCCAGGCCCACCAGCCCGACGAATACGTGAGCCTGGAGCAGTTGGCCCGCTGCGAGGCGTTCATGCGCGGCCTGGCGCAGACGCGGGAGTTCGAGGGGCTCTGAGCCGCCGCGCCCACGCCTTCACGCCTTCACGTCTTCACGTCTTCACGTCTTCACGTCTTCACGTCTTCACGTCTTCACGCGTCCGTCGCCCGTGAGCATCGACAGTTCGACGAAGCGCGAGCCGGCATGGCTGTTCGCGCCGAAATTGACCGCGAAGCCCCCCACGGTCGTGTTGCCGAGGGCCTCCAGCCCGGAGACGAGCGCCTCGCGCGTGGCGCGGCCGCCGGCCTCGCGCAGGCCTTCGGTGAACACGCGGGCGGCCACGTAGCCCTCCATGCTCGAGTAGTTGGGCTGCACCTTGTTGCCGCCCCGGCGGATCGCCTCCTGGAATTCGCGCACGATCTGCCGCTTGGTCTGGTAGGGCGACGGCATCACCTGCGAGACGACCACGCCGGCCCCGTCGGGCCCCAGGGCATCGGCCAGGGCCTGCGTGCCCACGAAGGACAGGTTGTAGAAGGTGCCGCCGTAGCCGGCCTTGCGCGCGGCGCGTACGAAGGCCGCGCTCGCCGCATAGGTGCAGACCTGCACGATCGCCTCGGGCTGGGCGGCCACGAGTTTGTCCACGGCCCCGGCCACGTCGACCGAATTGCGCGGCACGGTCCCGGTGGCATGCGGCTGCAGGTTCTGCGTCGCCAGCGCGCGGGTGACGCCGTCGAGCCCCGCCTTGCCGTAGGCGTCGTCCTGGTGGAAGACGGCGATGCGGTGCAGGCCCAGGTTCGTGAGCTGCCGCACGATCAGCGCCGTCTCGGCGTGGTAGGACGCCCGCACGTGGAAGATCAGCCGGTTGAAGGGCTGGCGCAGCCCCTCGGCCCCGGTGAACGGCGCGAAGAACGGCACGCGGGCCTGGGTGAACAGCGGCAGCGCGGCCAGGCTGGTGGGCGTGCCCACGTACCCGAAGAGGGCCAGCACGTCCTGCTCGATGAATTTGCGCGTGTTGGCCACGCAGCGGTCCGGCTCGTAGCCGTCGTCCAGCGTGAGCAGCTCCACCGGCCGGCGGCCGATGCCGCCCTGGGCGTTGACCGCGTCGAAATGGAGCCGGGCCCCTGCATGGAACTGCACGCCCAGTTGGGCGGCCGGCCCCGAGAACGGCGCCGACTGGCCCAGCACGATCGGCCCGTCGGTCTGCGCGCGCGCCATTCCCGTGCCTGACAGCGCGGCGATCGCCAGCCCGGCGGAAAACCGGCGGCGCCCCAAAACCCCTTGCTTCATGGTGAAATCCCCCTGTTTGTACCCCATCCACCTGCCCGGAAAATAGGCAGGACCCCACGGACTCCCGGAAGAGCGGGCATGCGCCCGGCTCGACCGTAAGGCCGCAGTGTATCGATCGATCCCGCACAATGGAAACTTCTCCCCACATTCCGGAAACCGCGCCGGGCCCCGTTCAGGTGCGCGGCGCCTGCCCCCACGACTGCCCCGATACCTGCGCCCTGCTCACCACCGTGGACAACGGCGTGGCCGTCCGCGTGCAGGGCAACCCCGCCCATCCCCACACCGACGGCGTGCTGTGCGCCAAGGTGTCGCGCTACGCCGAACGCACCAACCACCCGGACCGCATCCTGACCCCGCTGCGGCGCACCGGCCCCAAGGGCAGCGGCCAGTTCGAGCCCGTGGGCTGGGACGAAGCCCTCACCGACATCGCGGCGCGCCTTTCCACCATCGCGGCGCGCGATCCGCAGGCCGTGCTGCCCTACAGCTATGCCGGCACCATGGGGCTGGTGCAGGGCGAGAGCATGGACCGGCGCTTCTTCCACCGCCTGGGCGCCTCGCTGCTCGGGCGCACCATCTGCGCCGCGGCCGGCGGCGAGGGCCTGAACCAGACGCTGGGCGGCAAGGTGGGCATGAAGGTGGAGCACTTCGCCGAATCGCAGCTGATCATCGTCTGGGGCAGCAATTCGATCGGCAGCAACCTGCATTTCTGGCGCTATGCGCAGCAGGCCAAGCGCGCCGGCGCCCGGCTGGTGTGCATCGACCCGCGCCGCACCGAAACCGCCGACAAGTGCCACGAGCACCTGCAACTGCTGCCCGGCACCGATGCCGCGCTGGCCCTGGCGCTGATGCACGAGCTGATCGTGCACGACTGGCTGGACCACGACTACATCGCGCGCCACACGGTGGGCTGGGAGGGCCTGCGCGAGCGGGCGCTGGCCTGGCCGCCCGAGCGGGCCGCGGCGGTCTGCGGCCTGCCGGTGGAGCAGATCCGCCAGCTCGCGCGCGACTACGGCACCACCAAGCCCGCGGCGATCCGCCTCAACTACGGCATGCAGCGCGCGCGCGGCGGCGGCAATGCCACGCGCGCCGTGGCCTGCCTGCCCGCGCTCGTGGGCGCCTGGCGGCACCGGGCGGGCGGGCTGCTGCTCTCCAGCTCGGGGCAATTCCCCGTGCAGCGTCCAGCCCTGCACCGGCCCGACCTGATCCCCGCGGGCGTGCGGCCGCGCACCATCAACATGTCCACCATCGGCGACGACCTGCTGCGCGCCGCCTCGCCGGAGTTCGGCCCGCGCGTCGAGGCCGTGGTGGTCTACAACAGCAACCCGGTGGCCGTGGCGCCGGAATCCGCCAAGGTGGTGCGCGGCTTCGCGCGGGACGACCTGTTCACCGTGGTGCTGGAGCACTTCCAGACCGACACCGCGGACTATGCCGACTACGTGCTGCCCGCCACCACGCAGCTCGAGCACTGGGACATCCAGGTGGCGTACGGCCACACCGACGTGCTGCTGAACCGGCCTGCCGTGGCGCCGCTCGGCCAGGCCAAGTCCAACACTCAGGTGTTCCGCGAGCTGGCCGCGCGCATGGGTTTCGACGAGCCCTGCTTCGCGGACAGCGACGAAGACCTCTGCCGGCAGGCCTACGGCGCGCACGTGGACTTCCAGCAACTGCTGGACACGGGCTTCGCCACGCTGTCGATTCCCGATGCGCCGTTCGCGGAAGGCGGCTTCCCGACGCCCTCGGGCCGCTGCGAGTTCCACAGCGAGCGGCTGGCCGCGCAGGGGCTCGATCCGCTGCCCGACTACCTGCCCAACCGCGAGCCCGCCCAGCCGGGCGCGCGCTACCCGCTCGCGATGATCTCTCCGCCCGCGCGCAACTTCCTGAACTCCACCTTCGTGAACGTCACGAGCCTGCGCAACATCGAGACCGAACCGCTGCTGGAGATGCACCCCGAGGACGCCGCCGCGCGCGGCATCGCCGACGGCACCTCCGTGCGCGTGTTCAACGACCGCGGCAGCTATGCCTGCCGCGTGGCGCTCAACGGCCGCGCGCGCTCGGGCGTGGTGCACGGCCTGGGCATCTGGTGGCGCAAGTTCGGCCTGCAGGGCACGAACGTGAACGAGGTGACGGGGCAGGCGCTCACGGACCTGGGGGCGGCGCCGACGTTCTACGACTGCGCTGTCGAAGTGGAGGCGTTGGCCATCCCCTGATCCGCCTTCGGCGCGTAGGCGGTCAGCGGTTCATCAGCACCCAGCCGGTGACCACGGCCACCTGGCTTTCGTCGAGCGTGGTGGCGGCCGTGCTGCCGAAGGCCATGCGCTCATCGACGCTCCAGGGCACGCCGGCCACCACGGCCACCTGGGCGGCCTGGGAGTTTTCGCGCATGCGGCCGAAGCGCGCATCCGCATTGCCGTCGATCTGCGCATCCAGCAGCGAGGCGAGCGCGGGGGTCATGCTCTTGAGCACCATCACATTGCGCGGGCGCGCCAAGTAGGCGCCGACCGCGGAGCCTGGTTCGGCCCAGTTCACGTTCTGGAAGCAGACCTGCACTTCCTGCGGGTTGCCGTTGGAATCCAGGTAGGCGTAGCGGTCCGCCTGGCCTTCGGTACGGCCCTGCGGCAGGCGGATGCCGGCGGCCAGGAAGACGCCCTGCAGCGCATTGCCGCACAGCTCGTTCGTGTTGCCGTTCACCAGCCCGGTGGGCGCGGTGGCCGAATCGCCGGGCACGATGCCGGTGCCCGCGACGTAGGCGTCGTAGGCCATCAGCCAGCCCTGCACGAAGCTGGAGGAGATGCGCTGGTAGCTGGCGTTGCGCTGCAGATCGCGACCGATGGCGACGGCGCCGACGATCAGGCCGATCACGACCAGCGAGATCGACAGCTCCAGCATGCTGAAGCCGCGTTGCGAGGCCGCATGCGCACCGGTGCGGGCAGGAATGGGGCGGCGAAGGTGAGAAAAGCGCATGTATCAGAAACCCAGGTTGTCTGCGGTGCGGGCGTCGGAGTCGATGTCCAAGGCCAGTGCGGCACTGTCGGTGACCAGCGGAGCCACCTGGGTGACGCGGCTCTTTGCCTCCACCTGGGACGCAATCGACAGCGCCAGCGTAGCGGTCGACGCCACGACGGCCGCGGTATTCGAAACGACGGCGGCCACGGCGGGGGCGAGCACGGCCGAGGCCGTGCCGTAGGTGAGGATGGTGAAAGCCACCGCATTGGCCGATCCGGCCACAGCGGTGGCGAGCCCGGCCGAGGCGCTGAGAACGCCGGCCGTAGCGGACGCCACGCCCGCGCCGGCCACCAGTTCCGCGATTTCCAGTTGCCGCTTGTAGTTGATGAGCGCTTGCTGCAGGGAGACGGCGGCCGTCGCTGCATTGACGTGTGAATGGCTGACGGCCGACAGCGCCTGGCCGCACTGCATCTGGGCGAACAGCGCATTGAAAGGCACGGCCAGTACGCGGTCGTCGTAATCGGCCGCGACGGTACGGTTGGCAGCGTCGAAGGTGGGGAGCGCGGTGGACGCGCTGGCCTGCCTGCCATCGAAGGGGTTGCGGTCACCGTCCGCATCCAGCAGACCCGGCGCGGCGACCGTGAAGGCGACCGCGCGGCGCACCGCCGCCGCATTGGCATCGACCACGCCCAGGGCCGCCGCATTGGCAGGCGCATTGGAGGCCAGGGTCAGCGCATAGCAGAAGTCCAGCAGGTTCGCGTTGGCCGGATTGAGCGCCAGCGGCGTTTCCGGCAGCACGGGCGGCAGGCCGACGGTGAACGAGGGGCGCAGGCGGTCCTTGGACTGCGCCAGATCCATGTCGAGCCAGGGCTGGGCCGCATCGGCCGCGCGGTACGCGCCATACAGCAGTCGGCCGGCGCGCGCATCGGCAACGCCCAGCGTGCGCCAGGGCAGGAAACCGACCTGCCGTCCGCCGGTGCAGTCTTCGTCGCCGGCATGGTCGCTGGCCGGACAGGGAAGGCGGAAGCGGGCATGGGCGAATCCGACCACGGCGCGCTCGGTCACCGCGAGCAGATCGCGATCCGCGATGGTGGCCTTCTCCTGGGCCGACGTGCGCCAGTAGGCCACGAAGGCCAGAGCCATGAGCCCCAGCAGCACCAGCGAGACACCCAGCTCCACCAGGGTGAAGCCCGCCTGGCGGCGGCGCCCCGAACGATGGCACGTCATCGTCATGGCAGCAACCCCTTGGTGTCTTGCTGCGCGGCCGTGGTGACGGCGGCATCGCGCTCAGCGAGCAGCCGTGCTTTCACCAATGCCGAGCCATTGGCCTGCTTGCCGGCCTTGGCCTCCGCCACGATGGCAAGCGCAAGCTGCGTGCTGGCGACCCCCAAAGAAGCGCCTGCGGCGCCGATGGCGAAGACCCCGCCTGCGATCGAAGGGGCGAGCGCCCCCGTGCTGTTGGCCGCCAGCGAGATGGCGCTGGCCGTCGTGGCGATGGCGTTCAACATGTCGAGCGACGCCAGGGATACGGTGGCTATCGCGAATTTCGTATTGGTGATACGCACCTGGTAGGCGAAGCCGCGGAAGCGGTCGAACATCTCTGCATCGCGGTGGATGTCGAACGCCGCATAGGCGGAACGCGCCGCGGCCTGGGCTTCTCCCAGCCGGGTCACGCAGGAGAGCCGCGTGGACAGCTCGCCCAGCCCGGTGGCCGCGACGCGGTCGTCGAACTCCGGCGTGGCGGCTGTGCCGGGCAGCGGGAAGGTGGCGGTGTAGGGCAGGTTGAAGACCCGGTCGGCACCGGCATCGGCGACCGCATAGGCCACCGGAACACCACCCGCCTCCAGCCCGCCGGGAGCAGCGATGGCC
Organism: Comamonadaceae bacterium UBA4962; assembly: GCA_002397315.1. Lineage (GTDB taxonomy): Bacteria > Pseudomonadota > Gammaproteobacteria > Burkholderiales > Burkholderiaceae_C > Paracidovorax. The sequence continues at coordinate 287,135 of DHAE01000025.1, read as the reverse complement.
AGGCGCAGCGCCTGACAGAAGTCGAGGCCGTTGACCTGAGCCGGCACATAGCCCGCCACCGAGGGAGCGGGCGGCAGGTGCGGTGAGAATTTCGCCGTGGCGGTGGCCAGATCGACCGCGGACGTGCGGTAGACGCCGTAGCGCAGCGGCGCATCGGCGCGCGGCAGCCCCAGGGTCCGCCAGGGCAGTTCGCCCAGCATGTTCGCGCCGCAAACCTCGCGGCCATCCCCGGCGACGGGCGCCGGACAGGGCAGCCGGGCGCTGCGCAGCGCGAAGCCCTCGACCGCATCCTGCGCCTGGCGCACACGCTGTTGCGGCTGATCGCCCTCCGCCACGCCGCGGCTGGCAGGCAGCAACTGCCAAGCGGCCAGCCCTGCCACGCCCACCACCGCCAGGGCAACGGTCAGTTCCACCACGGAAAAGCCGGCGCTCCGGCGCCGTGCCTGGTATGTCATCGGATGCCTCCCCGCTGGTCCACGCGCTTCAGAATGTCCGCCGCACCTGTCCAGACCTGATTGAGCTTGGCCGGGCCAGCGGACTGGCCGGTGGAGAGGGCGAGCAACTGCGTGTACCGGGACTCGGCGTCGGATTCCTGCTGCACGCTCTTGTCGTACGACTGCTGCGCGGATACGGCGACCTCGTTCTTGCTCCACCACACGATGTACGAGCCTCGGCCGGTGTCATAGAGGTCGTTGAGCTTATCGAGCACGCGCTGGCGGCCATTGAAGGTATAGCTCACGTCAGTGCAGGTCTCCACCTCCTTCTTGTCCACGACTTTCTTGGTGCATTCACGCACGACGTACGGCAAGGCCTTGAACTTGTCGGCGGCACTGTCCCGGGCAGAGTCGAGAGCCGTCCTGGCGGCCTTGAACGCTGCCTCTGCCGCGTCCTTGTTGGCCTGGGCCGATGCCACCGTCACGGACAGGCCTGCGAGCTGCGAGCCGAGCGCGTCCTTCTGGTCCTGGAGGAGTTTGCGTCGCTCCTGCAGCGAAGCCTTCCTTTCCGGGTCGGTTTCGACGCCGATCTGCCGGTCCAGATCCTCGATCTGGCTTTTCACTTCCTCGATCTGCTGGCTGAGGCGCTGGATCTGCGCGGAATTGTCGCCCGTGTTGCGCTGGGCACGCAGGTTCTCCAGTGCCTTCTGCAGCTCGGCCTTCTTGGCAGGATCCGTCTCCGCATCGATCTGCGCCTGCAGTGCCGCGATGGCCGCATCGTTCTGCGCCGTGTCGGTGTTGGTGCCCGTCTGGGCCTTCCGGGCCTGTTCGAGCGCGTCCTTGGCCTTCTCGTAGTTCTGCCCGGCCAGAAGCCATGCCTTCGCCTTGTCCTTGACGGCGGCCAGATCGCTGTCGTACGCGGTCGTGCTGGTCGTTCCCTTGTTGGGCGAGCCCTTGTTGTTCGCTTCAGTGATGACGCTGTGGGCCACGTCATAGAGCGCCTTCTCGTCCGTGTCGCGCTTCGCCGCAGCAGTGTCTCTGTCGGAGTTCGCCTTGGTCAGGTTGGCCAGCGCGTCTGCCTTCCATTTTCGGGCTTCCTTCCGTGCGTCATCCGCCGCAGTGACCGAGGCTGACATGTCCATCGCCACCGGCTGCGTTTCCTTGCCCGCTTCGATCGACGCGGCGATGCCGATGCCGGTAGCCACCAAAGAGGATGCGAGTGCTGCGGCATTGAGCCCGATGGCCACCGCCGACGCCGCAATCGCGACACCGGCCGCAGCGACCGACGCCGCGGCATGGGGGATTTCCGCGCAGCCCACCAGGACCACGCAGGTCCCGATGGCGGTGGCCAGCAGGCCGCTGGCGGTGGTCATGTAGGTCGTGGCCGTCGCCATGTTGCCGAAGCCGATGGCGATCTTCACACCGCTGACGATGGCCTTCACCGCATTGACGCCCGTGATGAGGCTGGCAGTCACCACGGTCCATGTCTTCTGGGAATCGACCTCCTCGGTGACTTCGGCGGCCAGCGACATGACGTCCAGCGAGGCCATCAGCCGGCCGCAATCGAGCATGCGCGCCAGGCCGTCGTAAGTCCGTGCGACCACCCGGTCGTCGTAGCTGGCCAGGACGGATCCGGCGCTGGGCAACTCCATCGACGCGACCGTGCCGGCGTTGAGTTGGTCGAAGAGCTGGCCGTCGCCGTCGGCATCCTTGCGGCCAGGATGGGCCAGGGCGTATGCCACGGGGTAGCCATCGGCCATGGAGCCCACGCGGGCGTGGGAAGACTGCACCGCGGCACCGGAGGCGCTGGCCAGGGCCTGGCAGAAGTCGGCCGTCGTGCCGGAATTGCCGAGCGCGCGGCGGGCGCTGTAGGTATCGCCGCCGAAGTCGATCGGCTCGAAGGCGTTGTTGCCGGTCGCGGCCTGGGCCAGATCCACCGCGCCGCGCTGCACTTCATAGGCGAGTTGCCCCACGCCCGCTGCGGCCATCGAACCTTCCAGGCCCAGCGTGCGGTACGGCAGCCTGCCCTTCTGCGCGCCGGAGGCGCAGTTCTCCAGCCCATCGTCGCCGGTCGCCGGGCAGGGCAGCCGGTTGTAGGCTGCCACGAAGCTCGCGAGGAAGCGGTCGGCCTGCGTCAGCGCCGCCATCTCGTCCTCGGCCGCGATCGACGCCTGGCGGGCCTTGATCGCGATCGCCCCGGCCACCAGCGCGCCCGTCACCACCAAGAGCAGCAGCATGGATTCGAGCATGCCCAGGCCGCGCTCGCGGCGGCCGAGCGCAGGGGCAGGATGGCGGCGACGGCGCGCGGGCAGCATCAGCGCGCTCCGAGCGATTGCTGCACCGATTGCTGCACGAGGTCGTAGACCGGCAGCAGCAGTGCCACGATGAGGAAGATGAACAGCCCGCCGGCCACCAGGATGATGGCGGGCTTGATGATTTCCGACAGCGACTGGATGAGCGTGTCGAGCCGCTTGCGGTATTCCAGCGCCAGGTGAGTGAGCTGCTTGTCCAGGCTGCCGGACTCCTCGCCCACGGCGATCATGCGCACGGCCATGGGCGGAAAGCCGCCCACGCGCCGCATGGCCAGGGAGATGCGCTCGCCGCGCGCCACCGATTCGCGCACGCGCCGCAGCCGGCGGCGGTAGTAGCGGTCGCGCGTGGAGCGCTCCAGGATGTCGAGGCAGGAGACGAACTCCAGCCCGGCGCGCACCAGGATCGCCAGGTGTTCGGTCAGGTGCGCCATGCCGGAGGCCGTCATCAGCACCCGGGTGACGGGCAGCCGGTGCAGCACCTCGTGCAGTGCCGCCTTGGCGCGGGGCACGCGCAGGAACAGGTAGGCGATGCCCGCCGCGAGCAGCGCCGTGACCAGCACCGCCGCCAGCGCGTGTTCCGCGAGCGCATCGGAAAAGCGCACCAGCCCTTCGGTGATGGGCGGCAGCTTGGCGTTGAGCTGGCGGAAGAGCCGCGCCATGTTGGGCACGACGTAGTAGACCCAGAAGGCCGCCACCGCGAAGATGGTCGCGAAGACGAAGATCGGGTAGATCATCGCGGTGCGGATGTCCCGCCGGATCGACACCACCCGCTCCACGTGGTCCGCCGCCTCGGCCAGCATGCGGTCGAGCGTGCCGGACTGGTCGCCGATGGCCACCAGGTTGCGCACCGTCTCGGGGAACACGTCGGGCTGGCGCTCGAAGGCCGCGGCCATCGGGATGCCGCTCATCAGGTCGTCGGCCAGCCGCTTGGCGACGCGGCCGGCGGCATGGTTGCCGGTCTGCCCGCCCTCTTCCACCAGCGTGCGCAGCGCCTCGATCGCCGGCACGCCGGCGGCCAGCATCAGGCTCAGGTCGCGCAGCAGGCCGGCCAGATCCTCCAGGCGCAGCCCGCGGCCGGCCAGGCGGCGCAGGCCGCCGGCCACGTCCAGCATCCATCCCGGCAGGCGCCGCAGCGTGAGCACGGTGCCTTCCGTGTCCTGCTCGATGCGCAGGCGCGCGGAGTGGTCGCGTTCCACGAGCAGTTGCAGCAGGCCCTGCTTGAGGGCGCCGTGCGGCATCAGCACGCGGTAGTAGTAGAGACGCATCTTGGCCATGGCTCGCCTGCTTTTTTCAGTAGCCGCCCACGGCGCGCTCGATTTCCTCGACCGTGGTTTCGCCGGCCAGCACGCGGCGGCGCGAGAGGTCCAGGATCGGCCGCAGGCCGCCGCGCTCGGCGATCTCGCGCAGCGTGCCGCGCGGCGCGTCGGCGGCGATCGCGTCGGCCAGTTCGCGCTGCACGATCATCATTTCGTAGACCGGCAGGCGCCCCAGGAAGCCCGTGCCGCGGCAGTGCCTGCAGCCCGTGCCATGAAAGAGCCGCGCCTGCGGCCGGCCCAGCCAATGCTGCTCGGCCTCGGTCGCGTCGCGCTCGGTCCGGCAATCGGGGCAGATGCGGCGCACCAGGCGCTGGTTGATCACGGCGACCAGGTTCTCGGCGATGCTGTCGGCATCCACGCCGAGCAGCTTGAGCCGGGGCACCACGCCGAAAATCCCGCCCACGTGCAGCGTCGAGAGCACCAGGTGGCCGGTGGAGGCCGCGTCCAGCGCGGCGCGCGCGGTCTCGCCGTCGCGGATTTCGCCGACCAGGATGATGTCCGGATCGTGGCGCAGGAAGTGCCGCATCGCGGTCGAGAAGTCGTAGCCCGCGCGCCGGTTCACCTCGGTCTGGCAGGCCACGGGCACGCGGTACTCCACCGGGTCTTCCACGGTGACCACGTTGCGCTCCACCACCGGCTGCATCCGCAGCGCGGCGTGCAGCGTGGTGCTCTTGCCCGAGCCCGTGGGGCCGGTGATCAGGATCAGGCCGTGCGGCCGCGCGAACACCCGCGTCATCTGCTGCACGTCCTCGGGCAGGAAGCCCAGGTCCTCCAGCTTGTCGAGGTCGCCGCGCTCCGGCAGCAGCCGCATCACCATGCGCTCGCCCTGCTCGGAGATGAGCGTGGAGACGCGCACCGTGTAGGCGGCCTCGAGCACCGTGGCGGTGAAGCTGCCGTCCTGCGGCAGACGCTGCTCGCTCGCGTCCATCTCGGCCTGCAGCTTGACGAAGCTCACCAGCCGGTCGAGCGCGCGCGAGAGCGCGAACATCGGGCGCATCACGCCGTCGATGCGCATCAGCACCGTGCTGCTGTTCGCGGTGGGGGCGATGTGGATGTCGGTGGCGCGTTCGCGCACGCCCAGGTGCAGCACGTAGTCGAGCAGGCGGGCCGGACTGTAGGCGCGGTCCACGTCGGCCTCCAGCCGGCGCACTTCGCTGGCGATCAGCTTGTCCGCCGGGTTCTCGGCAAAGTAGTAGTGCTGCTGCGTGGCGCGGGCCACCTTGTCGAATTCGCCCTGCAGGAAGCGCACGCCCATGCCGGTGCGGCGGTCCACCACCTCGGCCACGGCCGCGGGAATCGCGTCGCCCAGGACGACCTCCACCATGCCGCCCTCGCGCCGGAGCGGCAGGAAGGCGTGGGTCAGGCAGACGTTGCGGTTGAAGGCCGCGGCCACGTCCGGATCGGGCGCAGGCAGATCGGCCACGTTCACGAACGGAATGCCGCGCTGGTGCGACAGGTAGCGCGCGATCTCCTTGCCGCTGATGAAGCCCAGCTCCATCAGCAGGCGGCCCAGCGGCGCGTTCTCGATCTTCTGCTTGTGCAGCGCGTACTCGATCACCACCGGCGTGACCACGCCGTCGGCGATCAGCTGCTCGCCGATCAGCAGCGCCTTGCCGCTGTCGGAGGACAGCAGGCCTTCAGTGAGGGCGGGCGCCGGAAACGGGGGCTGCATTCATCTTCTCCAGAAGCATGTAGGTCAATTCGTCGGGCACCGGCGTGGCGGGCAGGCCGAGCGCCCCCTGGAAAGCGGCGAGCGCGGCCACGGTCCGGGGGCCGTAGAAGCCGTCGACCTCCGCCGCGCCGAGAGCACCCTGCCGCACCAGGGACTTTTGCAGCGCCATGCCGGCCGGCGTGGCCCGGGGCGTGGGAACGTAGGCGGTCTTGTCCAGCGTGTCGCGCCAGAAGGCCCAGCGTTGCCCGTCCCGCTCGAACAGGCACAGGCCCGCCGACGGTTGCAGGCGGCCCGCCGTGGCGGCAGGCAGCGCCTGGCGGACCATGGGCCGGCCCTGCGATTCGGCGGCGATGCGCGTGAGGCAGCGCTGCTCGTCCTGGCCGGGATCGGCATGGGCCGCGGCCTGTCGCGCCACGGCGGATTGCGATGCCGCCGCCACGGGTGCGGAGGCCGGCGTCGACGCAGGCATGGACGCGGACGCGGACGTGGATGTGGATGTGGAGGCGGAGGCGGATGCAGGTGCCGAGGCCACCCCGGCCACTGCGGCGAGCGGAGCAGAGGCCGCCGCCGCCGTTGCCGTTGCCGTCGCCGCAGCGGCGGCGGCGGCGGTTGCAGTGAAGGCGGCCGGCGGCACGTCCGCGGCCGGAGCCTGCTTGGCATCGCTGGCGGACGGCAGGGAGACGGCGGCCACCGGAACCGGAACCGGAACCGGGGCCGCGGATGCGGATGCGCCGGCCGCGGGATGGGCGACCGGCGTGGAAGCAGCGGCCACGGCCACCGGAGCCTCCAGCGCTGCGGGCGTGGGAGCCTCGGGCCAGACATAGGCCGCGCCGACGCCGATCGCGGCCATGCCGAGCCCGCCCATCGCCAGCCACGCGTGCCAGCCGGGACGGCGGCGCGCGGAGGCGCTGCCGGGGTCGAGGTCATCCAGCGCGGCGCGCAGCAGCCGGTGGTCGATGGTGCCCCCGCCCTGCGCGGCCAGGCCATACAGGCAGCGGTCCAGCACCAGATGGATGCGGCGCACATTGCCGGCGGTGGCGCGGTGCAGTTGCCGCGCGGCGCGGGGCTGCAGAGCGATGCGGCCCGAGGCCCCGGCGGCCGACACCCGCATCTCGAAGTAGCGCAGCACCTGATCGGCCCGCAGGCCCTCCAGCCGCGCATGCTTGACGACACGGCTCTTGAGCTGGCGCAGGTCGCGCCCACCCAGCAGTTCCTCCAGTTCGGGCTGGCCCGCGAGCACGATCTGCAGCAGCTTCTCCTGGCCGGTCTCCAAGTTGCACAGCAGCCGCACCAGTTCCAGCGACGCAGGCTGCAGGTTCTGGGCATCGTCGATGACGAGCAGGCAGGTGCGCCCCGCGCGGTGCTCGTCCATCAGGAAGCCGTTCAGGCGCGTGAGCGCCTCGTCCATGTCGCCCGCCGGCTCCAGTCCGAAATCGCGCAGGATCGCCGACAGCAGCGCCTCGCGCTGCAGGAAGGTGTTGAACACCAGCGCAGAGCGCACCTCGCCTTCCGGCAGCGTGTCGAGCAGCCGCCGCACGAAAGTGCTCTTGCCCAGCCCGACCTCGCCGGTCAGCAGCACGAAGCCCTTGCGCGCGCGGATGCAGTGCAGCACTTCGGCGAACTGCTCCTGCAGCGCGTCGGTGAAGAAATACGCGCTGGCGTCCGGCGTGGGCGGAAACGGATTGCGCGCCAGTCCCAGCCGGGCATGCAGGGCCGCGAGCGACATCAGGGCTTCGCCTGGAAGCGCGCCAGGGCGGACTTCAGGCTCTCCGATTCGGGGTGCACGCGCACGGCGTCGGCCAGGATCCTGCGCGCCGCCTCCCCGCGCTGGCGGCGGGACTCGATGCTGGCGAGGTTGATGCTGGCCTCTTCGTCGCCGGGCAGGCGGTCCAGCAGATCCTGGTAGATGCGCGCGGCGGCATCGGCGTCGCCACCGGCCAGGGCGTACCAGCCTTCGGCGCGCAGCAGCGACACGCTGCCGGGCGGCAGGTCGCGCCGCAGCGCCGCCAGATGCTGGCCGGCCCCGGGCATGTCGCCGGTGCGCATCGCCTGCAGGAAGGCGTTGAAGCGCTGCTCCACGGGCATGGCGGCGGCGGCCGGCGGTACGGCGGCGGGCCGCGCCGCGGCGGTGGCCCGCACGGGGGAAGCCTGCACCGGAGAGGCCTGCACGGGCACATGCGCGTGCGCGGGGCGGGCGCTGCGCGGCGGCTCGGCGGCAGGCCGGACCGGCAGCGGGTTCGGCACCGTGGCGGCGTCGGCCACCAGCACCGGTGCAGGCACGGCGGTGCGCTCGCGGGACGGGGGCAACGCCACCACGGCAGGCGCGGGCGCCGATACGGGCGCAGGCCGAACGGCATCCGCGGCCACGGCGACGGCCGCGACGGAAGGACCGGCGGTGGCGGCAGCTGCCACGCCGACCGTGCCGTCCACCGCCGCAGGAGCCACGGCCGCTGCGGGCGCCTCCACGGGAGCCACCGGGGCGGCAGGCGCCGGCTGCGGCGGTGCGGTGAGCGCGCTCTGCAGCGAAGCCGCTGCGGCCGTGGGAATGATCGCGGGCGGCGGCGCCACGGAAGCGGCGCGGAACGCGAGCGGGTGGCCCGCATTCAACGCATACCAGCCGGCCACGCCGGCGGCCGCGACGGACAGTGCTGCCACCAGGGCCAGCACCGGGACGCGGCGGCTGCGCGAGGGAACGGACGCGGCGCGGGGCGCCAGCGCGGCGGCATCGGCCGCGAGCGGCGGGTCCATGTCCCGCAGTGCCTGGTGGATGAGACTCATAGCTTGCGCACCCGCATGACGATCACCAGCTCGCGGCTGGAATGGGTGTCGGACTGGTTGCCCACCAGCTTGCCGAGCACGGGCACGTCGGACACGCCGGGTGCGCCGCGGTCGCGGTCGGTGGTGCGCTGGTCGATCAGGCCGCCCACCACGACCACGTCGCCGTCGCCCACGTTGAGCGTGGTGGTCAGGCCCTTGTAGCTCACGACCGGCAGCGTCACGCGGTTGTCCGAGTTGACCTGCACCAGCGCCAGGCTGGCCGGGTCCACCTCGCTCTGCATCGGGTTGATCAGCAACTCGATGCGCCCGTCGTCGCGCATGTAGGGCAGCACGCCCACCATCACGCCGGAGAACACCGAATCGGTCTGCACGTCCGACGTGGTGGTGCTGGCGCCGCCGCCCGGCACCACCAGGGTGGAAGAGGCACGCGTCACGTAGCGGATGCTGTTGCCCACCGACAGCAGCGCCGGCGTGCCGTTGCGCACCTGCACGTTGGGGTTGGACAGCACCTTCAGGTTGCCGAACGACCGCAGGGCGTTGATCACCACGCTGGACGTGCTGCCCTGGTAGCCGATGCCCAGCGCCGGGCCGGTCAGGCTGCCGATCAGTGCCGAGGGCAGCGTCACCGCGCGGCTCAGCGGGCCGCCGGTGTTGGGCAGCGCGCCCTGCGCGCCCGAGAGCGTGATGGGCGAGGTGCCGAAGCCCGCGGCCAGCCGGCCGCGCAGGATGCTCCAGTCCACGCCGAACTCGAAGCTGTCGGACAGTTGCACGTCGATCAGCTGCGCCTCGATGTACACCTGCTGGCGCAGCATGCCCTGCACCTTGGCGAGCATTTTCTCGATCGCGCGCATCTTCGCCGGGCGGGCCTTCACGTACAGCGTGCCGGTCAGGCGGTTGATGCTGAATCCCGCATCCAGCCCGGCGGTGTCGGCCAGGTCGGCGCTGAAGGGTGTCTGCGCCGGCACCACCGCGGTGCCGACCTGCGTGGCCGCCGCGGGCACCTGCGCCGCCACCGGCTGGGCGGTGGCGCGGCGCATGTCGTCGCCGAGGATGACCCGCAGGTTGTTCTCGATCTCCTGGTAGGGATCGGACTTGGCGCCGCCGCTGCCGCTGATCGAGAGGTTGCCGCGCAGTGCGTTCGATGCACCGCCGCCCGAGCCGCCCGTCGAGTTGCCGAACACGTTGCCGCCGGAAGACAGGTCCAGCGCCGTGCTGCTGTTGAGGAAGTCGAGGTTGAAGAACTTCTCCTCGTTGAGCGTGACGCGCAGCGTGTTGCCCTGGATCTCGCCCGCGACGTTGTAGGCGCGCAGCACCTCGGTGAACGCTTCGCGCAGTGAGACGTCCCGCAGGTACATGTCGGAGAGCTGGCCGACGCGCACCACGGCGGGGTCCACGATCAGGTTGATCTTCGCGCTGTCGGCGAAGGCGGCGAGGATCTGGCTGATCGTGGCGCGCGACATCGCCACCGAGATCACCTTGCCTTCCAGCAGGTCGAACTTCGGGGCCACCGGAGCGATCTCCGGCGCGGGTGCGGCCTGCCGCAGCTGCTGGTTGAGCGCCATCTGGTGGGCGAGCAGCTTCTGCGATTCCGCCACCATGTGCTCGCGCAGCTTGTCGGGGGTTTCCTGGTCGACGGGGCGCAGGCTCTGCAGGCTGCGCGGCGTCGGCCCGCTGGCACAACCTGCCAGCAGCGCCGCGGCGGCCAGCGCCAGCAGGGCGCGTCGGGGACGGAAGGGGTGCGGCAGGTCGAGGGAGAACATGTCGGATTCCATATCTTTTCTAAGGAGCGCGCGCGCCGATCCAGCCCGCCAGCGCATCCAGCGATTCGGCCGCGACCACGTCGTCGCGGTCGCTGCGCAGGGCGGTGCCGGGCGCATAGGCGCAGGGGGCGCCTGCGGTGTGGGGCGCATCGAAACGGTTGCCGTCGCCGTCGCGGTCTTCGAGCGGCACGACGATGAAGAAGGCCGGGTGCGAGCGCACGTTGGCGGCGCAGTCGACGGCGCCTTCGGCGGCGTCGTCGCCCGTCAGCCGCACATGGGCGGTCGTCAGGGCCTGCCGGCCCGCGATCGCGAGGCCCGCCACCAGGTCGCGCGCATTGCGGTAGCCCGGCGTGCCGGCCGCATCGCCCGTGCGCTCGGTGGCCACGGCCAGGTCGGCATCGCCCCCGGTGGCATTCCGGTTGCGGTAGACGCCATAGGCGGCGCGCAGCGCGTCCGGCGGCAGGTCGAGCCCCAGGCTGCGGTAGGGCAGCCAGCCCGCCTCGGCCCCGCTCGCGCACGCGCCGGCCGCGTCGCCCTCCCAGCCGCTGCCGCCCGTGTCGGGGCACGGTAGCCGGCCGTTGCGCAGCGCGAACGCGCGCAGGCCTTCCCGCAGGCTCTCGGCCGACTGCCGGGCGCGGTCTCGGTCCTGCAGGGCGGCGGCATTGCCGTAGCCGGAGGCCACGGCCCATCCGAGCAGCCCCGTGGCGAGGAGCACGACGCTCAGCTCGATCAGCGAGAAGCCCCGCTGCCGCAGCCGGCGCACATGCGCAGGGTGGCGTTTCACCGGTTGGCTCCCGCGGAGGCCGCGGGGGCCGCGACGCTGGCGTTCATGCCGGCCTGCAGCCGCTGGATCTCCGCCATGCGGGCCTGCAGCTGGGCAGGGACTTCCGGCCCCGGCTTCGCGGCCAGGGCCTGCATTTCGACCGCGATCTGGCGGATGCGCTCGCTGCGCGCGAGGTTGTCGCGCACGGCCTGCAGATCGACACCGGCCACCACCTTGCTGCCCTGGTTCTTCTGCAGGTCCGCCAGCACGGCGTCGACCTCGCGGACGTCCGGCTGCGGAGAGGCCAGCAGGTTCTGCAGGCGCTGCTGGATCTGGTCCAGCGTCGGCGCGCCTTCGCGGCCCGCCCGCACGGCGGGCGCTTCGCCCGATGCGGGCGTGCGCGCGCCATCCGAAGGAACCATCCAGGGCGCGGCCGCTTCCGTCTGGCCCGGCAGGCGGCCCGGCGGCAGCGAAGAGCCTGCGGCGCCGGTCCCGGGGGCTCCCGGCGCCGCGGCACCGGGCACAGTCCCGTCCGGGCCGGCACCGGGCATCGGCGATGCGGCGGTCGGCGACTGCGCGGACGAAGAGGAAGGGGAGGAGGAGGAAGCGGATTGCTGCAGGCCGGACACGGCCGGCGATTCGCCGCGCATCCACAGCACCGCGCCCAGCGCGATCGCGCCGACGCCGATGGTCAGGCCGATGAGGACGCCGCGGTTCATCGCACGCCTCCCGCCAGTGCCGGTGCCGGCGCATCGAACTGGCGCTGCGCCGCCGTGGCGTCCGGGGCCTCCAGGGCCCGCAGCGTGCCCACGCGCAGGCGGTCCGTCGGCACCGACAGCGTCTGCCGGCCGCTCGCCTCGCGCACCACGACCTGGCCGCCGTCGATCTTCAGCACCCTGCCGCCGTCCCGCAGGCGGTCGCCCCGGCGCACCAGTTGGTCGTCCACCATGGCCACGAATTCATTGCCCTGGCGCATCAGCATCGTGACGGAGCGGCGGGGCATGGTGGGCCCCACGGCGCCGGGCGTGCCCACCGCGGGCACGGCCACCAGCGGGCGGCCCGACACCGGCGCCAGCGTGCGCATGCGTTCGTCGATCCGGGCGATGGCGTCGAGCGTGGCATCCACCTGCTTGCGGTCCGTCGCCACCCGGGCCGGCAGGGGCGCGAGTTCCACCATCGGCACGCGGGCCTGCGGCACGCGCGGGGTGAGCAGACCGTACAGGGCGAAAAGCCCCCAGCCCAGAAGCGCCAACGCCAGGGCGTTGAGCATGAGCGCTGCATATTTCATGGATGTGCCGTTTCCTGTTCTTCAACCACGCAAGCCCGGGGCTGCCGTGAGGCGGTACGAGAACGCGCCGGGCGCCGCATCGAGCGCGTTCACCGGTTGCGCCGTCCAGCCCGCGGCGCGCAGCCGCGTGAGCAGGCTGCCGATCGAGGCCACGCTGCCCGTGTCTGCCACGCCGTCCACCTGGAAGGCGGGCTCGGTGCTGCCGCCGACGCCCCCCTCCAGGCGCAGCCGCAGGATGCGGGTGCCCGGATCCGCGGAGTCGCGCAGCAGGGCCAGCATGGCCACGGGGTCGTAGCGGGCGCCGTCGCCCAGCTTGCGCGCCATGTCGGCCACGGGCGCGAAATCCTGCGGCATCACGGTGCTGTTCACCGCGGCGATGCGCGCCTCGAGCGCAGCGGCTTCGCGCTGGCTCTCCGCGGCGCCCGCGCGGGTGGCCCGGGCCTCGCCCTGCACCACGAAACCGAGCGCCGCCAGGCCCACGGCCAGTACGCCCGTGAGCGTGGCGATGCCCGGAACGAGCCGCTCGCTCCACCACGCCAGCCGCGCCACGGGCGGATTGACCGCCGCGCGCACACCGGCGCGGTGCACCAGCGCGGGCGCCGCCGAGGTGCCCGTGCCCGCGGGCACGGCCGGCAGCGGCACGGCGGGCACGTCCGCCAGCGCGGTCCATTGCTGCACCGCCTGCACGTCCTGCTGCGGATCGGCCGCCCACAGGCTGCCCCACTCCACCGGATGCACGATGCCGTTCGCGATACCGGCGCGCGTCTGGCCCGAGAGCACGCGCACGGCGGCCTGCAGGTCGTCGGCACCGCGCCCCATCGCATTCGTGCCCTGGTAGAGCAGGCCCGCCTTCGATTCGCCGAAGAAATGCAGCGTGCGGCCCGCGCGCAGCATGCGGGCATGGCCCGTGCCGACGCCCGCGCACAGCAGCGCGCCCAGCGGCAGCACGATGCAGTGATCGGCCTGCTGCGCGGCCCATTCGATGGTGCGCTGCCAGAGCTCCAGCGGCACGACGGTATGGAAGGTCTGCAGGCCGCCCTGCACCGCCCGCGTCCGGTGCACGATCACGTGGGCCGCGCCATCGGTGAGGCCTTCGGCGCGCGCGCGCTTTTCGATCAGCGCCGCGGCATACGAGGGCTTGCCCGCGTCGAAACGGTAGCTGCCCAGGGCCGCCTCGTCGAAATCCGTCACCACGGTGGCGGGTGCGTCCAGCACCGGCCAGGGGGCGACGTCGGTCAGCACGCCGCCGCGCAGCTGCCGCCACCCGTCGCGGGTGGCGAGGAGAAGGTTGTCGGTACTCATGGCTTGCGTGCCAGGGGAAAGTAGAGCGTGCCGTTGACCGAGAAGAGCAGGCCCTTGTCGTCCGCGGCAGGCGGGGTGAAAAGGCCGGCATCGCGCGAGAGCACGGCCAGCTCGAAGCTCTCCCCCGCGAAGAAGCGTTCTCCGCCGCCCGCACCCATCTGGCGCAGCAGCTCGGCCGCTTCGTCGCGCGAGATCGGCGTGGCGCTGCGGTTGATGCGCCGCTCGGCCCATGCCGCGGGATCGAAGCCCAGTTGGCCGGCCGCCGTGCGGGCCTGGTCGGCCAGGCGGACGTATTCCTCGCGCTTGAGCACCTCGGGCATGGCGGCGCGCAGCGCGCTCACGCGGGCCGAGGCCAGCGCGGCCTCGCGCCGCTCGAAGGCCAGCTGCAGCAGCCCGTCGCGGGCGACCCAGACGCCCACGGCGAGCAGCACCGTCGCGCACGCCAGGGCGACCAGGCGGGCCGCACGCTGGGACTTCGTCGGCACGCCCACGTCACTCTTCCATGGTCCAGTGGGCCGTCAGCAGCACCACGCGGTCTTCGTCGTACTGGCGTCCGGTCGCGGTCGCGGCGCCCGCATTGTCGGGGCCGGTGGCGGCGTCATTGGTCTGGATGCTGCTGGTGATCGTGTTGTTGGCCTCCCAGGCCGTGCCGGGCGCATTGGCGACGCCGGCCCCGGCATGCGCCGCACGGCCCTGGATGCGGAAGCGGCCTTCGCGCGAGTCCGGCTTGCCGTCGACCACCTGGTCGAGGAAGCGGGCCAGATCGGGCGTGAGCCCGCGCAGCACCATCACGTTGCCGGCGCCGCTGGCGGTGCCCGGCGGGTTCCACTGGAAGCAGACCTGCAGTTCGGCCGCATTGCCGTTCGTGTCCTGGTAGAGGTAACGGTCTTCCTGGCCTTCGCCGCGGCCCGGCGGCATGCGCACGCCGAGGCGGTTGAACAGATCACGCAGGTTCTGCGCGGCCAGCGTGGCATCGCCCGCGCCCACCTGGCCCGCGGCATAGCCCTGGCCGTTGCAGATCTTGAAGCCGGTGTTGGTGAAGTTCTCGGGAATGCCGGCGCGCGCCGCGCCGCCCGCGCGGGTGCAGACGGCCGCCGCGCCCGCGAACGAAGTTTCCGAGCCGTTGACCATGTAGGTCGGCGCCTGCTGGCAGTCGCCGACCACCCCGCCGGCGCGCTGGTAGTACTGGTCGTAGGCCGCCTTCCACTGGTAGGCGAACTTGTTGGCGATCTTCTGGTATTCGGCGTTTCGCTGCACATCCTTGGCGATGGCGATGGCGCCGATGACGAGGCCGATGACGGCCAGCACGATGGCCATCTCGACCAGCGTGAAGCCGCGCTGGATGCGGCGGGCGAGCGGGGAGCGGTGGTGGCGCATGGCGGTTCCTCGGGCGATGGCGCGCATCACTGGTTCATCTTGTAGACGGCGACCATGCGGATCACCTGGGCTTCGTCCTGGGTGAGGCCCGCGCCTGCTGCGGTGGGCGCACCCCCGTCGGCATCGCCGAACGTGTTGTTGGCACCCCATTGCACGCCGGCCGCATTGGCCACGCCGTTGCCGATCGCGAACTGGCGGAACCGCCCTTCCTGGGCATCGGCCTTGCCGTCGATCATCTGGTCCAGCATGCGGGCCAGGTCCGGCGTGAGGCCGGTGATCACCATCACGTTCCCGGAGTTGGCCGGGGTTCCCGGCGGATTCCACTGGAAGCAGACCTGGACTTCCTGCGGGTTGCCGTTGGTGTCGAGATAGACGTAGCGGTCTTCGGCCCCTTCGGCGCGGCCGGGCGGCATGCGCACGCCGGCTTGGCTCATCAGCAGGCGCAGATCGAAGGGATTGACGGCGCCCGCGGCACCGCCAGCACCCTGCATGTTGCGCGTCATGCCCGGGCCGGCGGCGCCGCGGCAGATGGCGCCGGGCGCTGCCGCCGCCGTCATGTTGCCGCCCGAGATGGAGGCACCGGCGCCCGCATTGAAGTTGGCCCCGTTCACCATCAGCCGCGGCGCGGTCTGCGAATCCCCCACCACCACGCCCGTGCGCTGGTAGTAGGCGTTGTACGCCTGCTCCCACTGGTCGATGAACTTGTTCTTGATCTTCGTGTATTCGGCGTTGCGCTGGACGTCCTTGCCGATGGCGATGGCGCCGATGATCAGGCCGATGACGGCCAGGACGATGGCCATTTCCACCAGGGTGAAACCCTGCTGGATGCGGCCGGCGAAGCCCGCACGGGCGGCACGGCCGGCGCGGCGGGAAAATTGGTGTGCTGACATGCGGACCCTCTGCAAGCGGAATGACGGCATCCCGGTATCGGGACGGTTCGCATGCTATGAGGGCACCGTTAGCAGACCGTTAGCGACGTTTCAAAGTGTTAGCTGTAGGCCACGGCCGCGTTGTCGTGTAATCCGGTGCTATTGACCAGGAGCCATGGCACCCCGGACACCGCAGGCGACTCAGCGGACCCCGAGCGCCGTCAGCGCGCCGTGCCATTGCGCAAGCCAGCCGTGCGCTCCGGCCTCGGTCGCCTGCGCTGCCGCCCGCTGCGCCGCCTCCCCGGCCTCTTGCGCTCGCCCCAGCGCCGCCAGGGCCTGCGCCTTCAGGCGCCAGATGTCCATGCAGCAGTACTGGTGCTCGCTCAGGTGGGCCGTGGCCAGGGCCTGATCCGCCAGCGCGAACGCGCCGGCCGTGTCGCCGGTCTCGAACAGCACCGAGGTGGCGAACCACGCTTCCGTCGTGGCCGCGGCGCGGTAGCCGATCTGCAGCGCCGTCATGCCCGACGTCACCGCTGCCACGTCCACCGGCAGGCCGGCGTGGGCGCGCCCGAGCACCACCAGCATGGCTGCCAGCCCGTGCCAGAACTGCAGGCCCTCGGCCTCGGCCACCGCCCAGGCGGTGCCAGCCGTGGCGAGCATGGCCTGCTGGTCGCGCCGGCACCAGGCCGTCAGCGCGTGGAAGCACTGCACGATGCACAGATCCTGCCGCGTCGCCGACTGCAGCGCCTCCGAGCGCGCCTGCTCGATGACTTCCTGCGATGCGGCATCGTCGCCGACGAACCAGAGCAGCCACGCCAACTGCGCGCCCGCGAACACGGCCAGGTCGGAGGTCAGATGGGCCATGCGCTCGCGCAGCGTCAATCCCCGCCCCAGGCGCCGGTTGGTCTCGAACCACTCGCGCGCCTCGTGGAACCGGCCGAGCCAGAACAGCGTGTTGCCCAGGGCCCAGGCGGCGGCGAAATGCTGCACGGGGCTGCGCGCCATCGCCTGGAGCCTGCGCGCGTGGTCCAGGCCGTGCACGTACCCCTGCGAGCTGGAACCCAGGTACGCCAGCATCTGCATGTCGAACAGCAGCTCCGGATCGAGCCCCGGCGGCAGCGCCATCCGGCCCAGCTCCACCACCACGGCATGGGCCTGGTCCGCGCCGTAGCCGTGGCGGGCGATCAGGCAGCGGGCGTGCAGGATGCGCGCCTCGACGCCCGCGGCCCCCGGGAAGTAGCCGAGCCGGGCCAGGTGCGCGCAGCTATCGCAGGCTGCGGACATGTCGTCCTCGGCCACGGCCTGCCGGGCGGCCTGGTACCAGGCCGCGGCCGCGGCCGCGGGCTCGCGCGCCTGCTCCAGCAGGGCGGCCGCGCGGGCGTGCAGCCCCTGTTGCGACGCGCGGTCGGCAGCCTTGCGGGCATGCCGCTCCAGCTGTTCGGGCACGAGGGTCGACAGCACGTATTCCCGCAGCCGCGCATGGAAGAACGCCGCATGGCTGCCGCCGCGCGACACGATCATCCCCGTGGCCAGGGCGCGCTCGAACGCCGCGGCGGCCTGCGCCTCGCCGTACACGTGGGCCAGGTCCTCGCGCGAGAACAGCATCCCCAGCACGGCAGCCACCTCCAGGCCCTCGCGCAAGGGGCCGAGGCGATTGAGCATGGCCCGGCAGAATTCGTTGAAATGGCTCGCGCCGTCCGGATGCAGCGAGCCCGCGAGCAGGTAGAGCGGCAGCCCGCGTGCGCTGGCGACGCGGCCGCGCAGGGCTTCGGGTGTGAGGCCCGGGCCGTCGGGCAGGCTCTGCAGCACGGCGCTCGCCGCGGCATCGTCCAGCGGCGCCAGCGGAATGTCCTGCAGGCCCGGGAGCGGCAGCGGCTGGGGCGCATCCTGGCGGCGCGTCAGCAGCCAGCGCACCTGCGGCTGCTGCACCGCCACCGCCCGCAGGAACTCCGCGGTGGCCGGATCCATCCACTGCACGTCGTCCATGACGACCAGCACCGGCTCCGAAGCCCGCGCATGCAGCAGGCGGCCCAGCCCGTCGGCCAGATCGGACCGCTGGCGGCGGGCCACGTTGCGCGTCTCCAGGAACGCCTGCACGGCCTGGCGCGCGGATGCCGGCATTCCGTCGCCCGCCAGGGCATCGCCGCCTTCGCCCGCCAGCAGACCGGCCAGCAGGTCGTGCAGCGTGCGCCACGGCGTGTCCGCCCCTTCGGGCCAGGCGGCCATCCAGACGACGCAGCCTCCCTGGCCCTGCCAGCGCCGGGCGCATTCCCAGGCAGTGCGCGTCTTGCCGACGCCGGGCTCGCCGACCAGGCAGGCGGCCCGCAGCCCGGGTCCGGCGGGGACGCTGCCGGCATCAGCGGCCCGGGGTGCCTGCAGGGATTGCAGCAGCGCATCGACGACGGGCCCGCGGCCGAAGAAACTGCTTCCCGCGAAATCGCCGCCAGGCGGCAGCCCCGTGCCGCGTTCGTTCAGTCGGCAGCCGAACAGCGTGAACTCGCGGTCCAGTCCCCGGAAGCGCTGCGTTCCCATCGGCCGGCATCCGAAGCTCGGCGCCATGTCGGCCATGCTTTCGTCGCACACGATCTCGCCGGGCTCGGCCCGCTGCGCCAGCCGTTCGGCCAGCCGCACGCGCCAGCCGACGGCCCGCCAGGCCCCCGCGCGCTCCAGCAGCACCCAGCCGTGGGTGGCGCCGGCACTGAGCGGCTGGTCCGCCGGCATCATCGCGGCCAGCGCGGTGGCGCAGCGCAGGGCCTGCCAGCGCTGTCCGGTGTGCCGGGTGTCCATGCCGAAGCCGAGCATGCAGCCCGCGTCGTCCACCGCCAGCACCACGCCGTGGAACCGCCGCGCCTCGGCTTCGAGCGCGGCCAGCAGCGTGGCCAGCCCGGGCGTGCTGGGATGGCGGTCGCTGGCGGCGACGTCCGGCAACTGCACGCGCAGCAGCGTGATCGCCGCGATCTCCGCAGAATCGTCGCCTGCGGGCGGGGAGCCGGATGGTTCGCGCGGATCGGCCGCCGGAACGGCGATGCGGGAAGCCTCGGTGGCTGCGAGCATCGCCTCCCGGGCGGCCTCCATGCGCTGGCGCTGGGTGGCCAGCCAGTGGTGGAACTCGTCCGAAGTGCCCTCCTCCGCCCCGGCAAGCCAGTGGGCCGGGTCGGCCTCGCGCACCGCTTCCCAGCCGGGAATCTGCTGCGGCCCGGCCGAATGGGGCAGGTGCGGGGAGACCAGCAGTTCGAGGTCGGTGCACAGCCCGGCCCCGGGCTGGTACATGATCCAGTCGCGCTCCACGCGGATCGCATCGGGCAGCTCCAGTTGCCGCCACTGCGCCTGCAGATCGGCCAGCACCACCCGCAGGTTGGCGCGCCCGGCCTGCATGTCGAGGTCGGGCCAGAGCCACTGCGCCAGCAGTTCGCGGCGCACCTCGCGCCGCCCCTGGCTGGCCAGATAGCCGAGCAGTGCCGCGGTCTTGCGGTATTTGAACGCCAGGGCCCGGGTGCCTCGCCCGCCATGCACCACGGGGCGCCCGGACAAGGCGATGAGTAATTTCTCGGGGAGGCTGCTCACGGGATATCGCGCAAATGTGATCAAAATCGCGAATTCTGCACCCTTCTCCTCTTTTCGCCTTGGACTATCTGTGCTTATCCGCAGGCCATTCCCCAGATTTCGGACCACGGATTTCTTCCGGCCGGGCCTGCCGCGCCCCCTTCGGCGTGCCCCCCCGGCCCGCCGCCCGCGCTGCCGTCAGAGCGTGATACCGCCATCGATGGCGTAGTTCTGGCCCGTGACGAACGAGGATTCGTCGCTGGCCAGGAAGACCACCAGCGGCGCGATCTCCTCGGCGGTCGCCAGCCGGCCCATGGGCTGGCGGGCCACGAAGGCCCGGCGGGCGTTCTCGGCATCGCCCGTGGCGGCGATGCGGTCGGCCAGCGAGGGCGTGTCCACCGTGCCGGGGGACACGCTGTTGCACCGCACGCCCGCGCCCACGAAATCCGCCGCGACCGACTTGGTCAGCCCGATCACCGCGGCCTTGCTCGCGCCGTAGACGCAGCGCCCGGGCAGGCCCTTGAGCGAGCTGGCCACGCTCGCCATGTTGACGATGCTGCCGCCGCCCGCCTGCACCATGCGCGGCAGCACGGCCCGCATCGTCCAGAACTGCGACCGCACGTTCAGGTCCATCGCCAGCGTCCAGTCGTCGTCGCTGGCCTGCAGCAGGGTTCCGGCATGCACCACGCCGGCGCAGTTGAACAGCACGTCGATCCGCTCCAGCGTGGCGAAGAAGGCGTCGATCGCCGCCCGGTCGAGCACGTCGAGCACCGCGGTGCGGATGCCGTCCGTGCCGTCCAGCGAGGCCAGCAGGTCGGCACGGATGTCGGTGGCCCACACCTGGGCGCCTTCCCGGGCCATGGCCAGCGCGGTGGCCCGGCCGATGCCCTGCCCCGCCGCGGTGACGACCGCGGTCTTTCCGGCGAGCCGCTTCATTTCTGCAGCCCCAGCCGGGGCACCAGTTCGGCGTAGAAGGCACGGTCTTTGTCGATCACCTTCTGGAACGCCGCCGCATCGGCATAGGCCCAGCCCAGGTTGGCCTTGGCGAGCACCTCGCGGAACGCCGCGTCGTCGGCCGTTTTGGCGGCCACGGTGCCGAGCGTCGCCACGATGTCCGGCGGCGTCGCCTTGGGTACCGCCAGGCCGCGCCATACGCCGATGGACAGATCGATGCCGCGCTCCTTGAGCGTCGGCACCTTCTCGAACAGCCCGCCCACCCGCTGGTCCGCCATCACCGCCAGGGTGCGCATCTTGCCGGCGGCGACGTGCGACGCCACCTCGCCCGGGCTCACGGCGAGGGCATCCACGTGCCCGCCCAGCAGCGCCACCGCCGCCGGCGCCGCACCCAGGAAGGGCACGTGGTTCACCGGCAGCGAGAGCTTTTCGGAAAACGCCGCCGCCGCCATGTGCCAGATGGAGCCCACGCCCGCGTTGGCGATGGACACCGGTTCCTTGCGCCTGCGCGCGTCGGCGATGAATTCCTCGATCGTCTGCCAGGGCGCATCGGCCCGCACCGTGATGGCCGACGGATCGGCATTGAGCCGCGCGATGGGGCGCAGGTCGGCCGCGGTGTACTTGGTGATGCCCAGGTTCGGAATGATCGTCAGCTCGCAGATCACGATGCCGATCTTGTAGCCGTCGGGCTTGGCGTTGATCAGTTCGGCCGTGCCGATGGCGCCGCTCGCGCCGGGCTTGTTGACCACGACCATCGGCTGCTGCGGCAGGTACTTCTTGCCCACCTCGGCGAAGGCCCGCCCGACGATGTCGGTGCCGCCGCCCGCCGCCACCGGCACGATCAGCTCGATGGGTTTGCTGGGATAGTCGCTCGCCCGCGCGAGGGCGGCCGTGCCGCCGAAGGCCACGGCGCAGGCCGAGGCGAGCACCTGGCGCCTGTTGGGATGGGAATGCATGTTCGTTGTCTCCTGTGCCTTGTTGTCTTTTCTTGCCGGTGCGCTGGCGCGCCGGCAGGCCGTCAATAGGTGGCCCGCCCGCCCGAGAGGTCGAACACGGCGCCGGTGGTGAACGAGTTCTCTTCGGACACCAGCCAGGCGACCATGGCCGCCACCTCGTCCACCTCGACGAAGCGCGCGCGTGGAATCTTCGAGAGCATGTAGTCGATGTGCTGCGGCGACATCTGCTCGAAGATCCGGGTGCGCGCCGCCGCCGGGGTGATCGCATTCACCGCGACGTTGCGGGCCGCCGTCTCCTTGCCCAGGCTCTTGGTGAGCGCGATCACGCCGGCCTTGGAGGCGCTGTAGGCCGAGGCGTTGGGGTTGCCTTCCTTGCCCGCGATGGACGCGATGTTGACCACCCGCCCGTAGTCGCGCGCCGCCATGCCGGGCACCACCGCCTTGTTCACGTGGAAGGCGCCGTCGAGGTTGATCGAGAGCACCTTGCGCCATTCCTCGAGCGGATACTCGCCCAGCGGCCGGTTGGCGCCCGCGATGCCGGCGCTGTGCACCAGCATGGCGATGGGGCCCGAGAGGCTTTCGGTGCGGGAGACCGCGGCTTCGACCTGCGCGAAGTCGGTCACGTCCACCGTCACACCGCTCAACGCCCCCGCGGCACCGGCGCCGGCCAGCGCCTGCCGCGCGGCGGCGATAGCCTCGGCGTCCCGGTCCCACAGGCAGACCTTCGCGTTGCCCGCCAGCAGGCGCCGGGCGATGGCGAAGCCGATGCCCTGGGCACCGCCCGTCACGACCGCGGTGCGGCCGTCGTAGTCGTACTGGA
>DHAE01000025.1:127902-264877 GCA_002397315.1 Comamonadaceae bacterium UBA4962 | reverse complement strand
CCCAGCCGCATGGTCTGGCCGGGGCGCAGGTACACCGGCTGCGGCTTGATGCCCATGCCCACGCCGGGCGGCGTGCCGGTGGAGATCACGTCGCCGGGCTGCAGCGTCATGAAGCGGCTGAGGTAGGACACCAGCTGCGGCACGTTGAAGATCATGGTGCACGTGTTGCCGTTCTGGTAGCGGCGGCCGTCCACCTCCAGCCACATGCCCAGCGCATGCGGATCGGGCACCTCGTCGGCCGTCACCAGCCAGGGGCCGGTGGGGCCGAAGGTGTCGCAGCCCTTGCCCTTGTCCCAGGAGCCGCCGCGTTCGAGCTGGTAGTTGCGCTCGGACACGTCGTTGACCACGCAGTAGCCGGCCACGTAGTTCATGGCATCGGCCTCTTCCACGTAGCTCGCGGCCGTGCCGATCACCACGCCCAGTTCGACCTCCCAGTCGGTCTTCTCCGAGCCGCGCGGAATCTTCACGTCGTC
Source organism: Comamonadaceae bacterium UBA4962 (assembly GCA_002397315.1). GTDB lineage: Bacteria > Pseudomonadota > Gammaproteobacteria > Burkholderiales > Burkholderiaceae_C > Paracidovorax. Next base: position 264,404 of record DHAE01000025.1, on the reverse strand, counting down.
GTTCGGGCCGACCACGGCGGACGTCCACTTGTTGAAGACGATGGGCTCGGCCGGGATCGGCATGTTGGATTCGGCGGCGTGGTCGGCGTAGTTGAGGCCGATGCAGACGAACTTGCCGATGCGGCCCACGCAGGCGCCGATGCGGGGGGTGCCGGGCACGGCCGGCAGCGTGGCCGGGTCGAGGGAACGCAGCCGGGCCAATGCCTCCGGCCCGATCGCATCGCCGTCGATGTCGCGCACATGGGCGGACAGATCGCGGACCACGCCCTGGGCGTCGAGCAGGCCGGGCTTTTCCTGGCCCGGGGGGCCGAAACGCAGCAACTTCATCGCATGTCTCCTTGTGTTGCCGCGGATTCTCCAGCCCGGCAGGACTGCTGCATAGTGAAAGCTTCGCATGGGGTGATAGCCCCGAGGAATCACCGTGATACCCAGCCTCTCCTCGATCACGTCGCGCCTGCGCTTCCGCCACCTGGGCCTGCTGGTGGCGCTGGAAGAATGCGGCAGCCTGCACCGCGCGGCCGAGCGCCTGGGCATGACGCAGCCCGGCCTCACCAAGGCGCTGCGCGAGGTCGAATCCACCTTCGGCGCCGAACTCTTCGTGCGCACCAAGCAGGGCGTGCGGCCCAACGAACTGGGCCTGTGCCTGATCCGCCATGCGCGGCTGGTGGGTGCCGACCTGGAGCACCTGCGCGAGGAAATGAACGGCGTGCTGCGCGGCACCGGCGGCCGGGTGGCGGTGGGCGCCATCACCGGCGCGCTGCATTCGGTGCTGGTCGCCGCGGTGTCCGAGCTGCGGCGCACGCAGCCCGCGCTCTCCATCGAGATCCGGGAAAGCACCAGCCTGGAGCTGCTCGACGCGATCAACGAAGGCCGGCTCGACCTGGCCGTCGGCCGCACCACCGTGTCCGGCAACGTGGAGCAGTTCGACTACGAGGAACTGATGAACGAGGCGGTGGCCGTCGCCGTGGGCCCGCAGCATGCCCTGGCGAAGTCGCGGCGCGTGACGCTCGCGCAACTGGCCCGCTGCCGCTGGGTGTTCTACCCGGGCAACATGCCGCTGCGCAAGCTGCTGGAACGCGAATTCCGCGAGGCCGGGCTGGAGCTGCCGCCCTACCCGATCGAAACCTCCTCGTCGCTGGCCACCATGCTGATGCTCAAGGAAGACCCGCAGCTGGTGGCGCTCATGTCGTCGGCGACCATGGAGTTCTGCGAAGAACACGGCATCGCGCGGCGGCTGCCGCTCGCGATCCGATCGCGCCACGAGGCCTTCGGCATCGTCACCCGCCGCGGCGCGCGCCTCACGCCCGCGGCGGCGATGCTGGTGCAGTGCCTGCGCCGCGCCGCCGGCCGGCCCGTGCAGCCCGGCGGCTGAAGGCCGGCGGCCGGCGGTGGCGGCTCACCCCTGCCGCCCGGCCGCCACCACCTGGCCGCTGGCCACGTCGCGCAGCACCGCCATGAAGGCCTGCGCCGCCGGCGTCGGGGTCTCGCCCAGGCGCACCAGCATGCCGTAGTCGGGCATCGCGCGCGGCACGTCCACGTGGATGGGGGCGAGCAGGCCCTTGGCCACGTACTTCTCCACCAGCGCGCTGGGCTGCAGCGAGAGCATGTCGGTGATGCGCAGCGATTCCAGCGCGAACAGGAACGACTGCGTCTCCATCACGCCCGAGGTCGGCGTCATGCCGATGGCGCGGAAGATGTCGTCGGACACCTTGCGCAGCGCCGTCGATTCCGGGTAGAGCAGCCAGGGCCAGTGCGCGAGGCGGCCCACCTCCAGCCCCCGGATGCCGCGCAGCGGATGGTGCGGGCCGCCCACCACCTGCAGCGTCTCGCCGGACAACCGCTCGTACTGGAAGTGCGCCTGCTGCGCCTCGTCGGTGAAGCGGCCGATCATCAGGTCGATCCTGCGCTCGCCCAGCCAGGCGATGAGCTGGTCGCTGCTCTGCTCGCGCACCTTCAGCACCAGCAGCGGCCGGCGCCGCTGCATCTCGGCGATCGCCGTGGTCAGCAGCCGCGCGGCCGAGCCGGAAATCGCCCCGATCGACAACTGCCCGTGCCCGCCCTGCTTGAGCGCATTGAACTCGTCCACGAACTTCGCCTGGCCCGCCAGCGCCGAGGCGGCATAGCCCAGCGCGAACAGGCCCAGCTCGGTGGGCCGCATCTCGCGCGGCAGGCGCTCGAACAGGCGCGCATCGAAGATCTCCTCCAGGTCCAGCAGGATCTTGGTCGCGGCCGGCTGCGTCACGTGCATCTGCTCGGCCGTGAGCCGCAGGTTGCGGGTGCGTCCCAGGATGTCGAGGAACTGCAGGTGCCGGGAGCGCAGGCGGCTGCAGGCGGTGGCGATGGATAAGGGTTTGCCCTGCATTTTGGGATGGCCGATAACTGGAAGGAATGTCCCGTGGAAAAACACTGATTGGACGCCACGGGCGCCGCCCCCTAGTCTGCACCCCCGCGACACCCCAGAACATCCGCAGGAGACAAGACACCATGCCATTCCACACCGCATTCAAGACGTTCGCGCTGGCCACGGCCCTGGCCGCCGCGCTGGCCGGCCCGGCCCTGGCGCAGGTGCGCGAGCACACCTTCAAGATCGGCACCGGCATCACCGACGACCATCCGCAGGCCCAGGCCTCGCGGCACTTCGGCGAGGTGCTGGCGGCCAAGAGCGGCGGCAAGATGCGCGCCAAGCTGTTCGCCAACGGCACGCTGGGCAACGACGTGACCATGATCTCCGCGCTGCGCGGCGGAACCCTGGAGATGACGGTGCCCGACAGCTCCACCCTGGTGTCGGTGGTGAAGGACTTCGGCGTGCTGAACCTGCCGCTCACGTTCAACACCAGCGAGGAAGCCGACGCGGTGCTGGACAGCGCCTTCGGCCAGAAGCTGCTGGCCAAGCTGCCCGAGAAAGGCCTCGTCGGCCTGGGCTACTGGGAGAACGGCTTCCGCCAGACCACCAACTCGCGCCGCCCGATCCAGAAGGCCGAAGACTTCGCCGGGCTGAAGCTGCGGGTGATCCAGAACCAGTTGTTCATCGACAGCTTCAACGCGCTCGGCGCCAACGCCACGCCCATGCCCTTCACCGAACTCTATTCGGCGATGGAGCAGAAAGCGGTGGACGGCCAGGAGAACCCGACCGCGACCATCCTCACCAGCAAGTTCTACGAAGTGCAGAAGCACCTCGTGCTGTCGCGCCACATCTACAGCACCTGGGTGTTCCTCATGTCCAAGAAGGCCTGGGACGGCCTGTCGGCCGAAGAGCAGAAGATCGTGCAGGAGGCCGCGAAGGAGGCCACCGCGTTCGAGCGCAAGGCGATCCGCGCGCTGGAGGCCAAGGCGCTGGGCGAGCTGAAGAAGCTCGGCATGCAGGTGACCGAACTGCCGCCGGCCGAGCAGGCCAAGCTGCGCGACAAGCTGCAGCCGGTGGTCGCCAAGTACAGCAAGGAATTCGGCGAGGACACCACCCGCGAAATGATGGCCGAGCTGGACAAGGCCCGCCGCAAGTAACCGAGAACGACATGACCCCACCCGAAGGCCGCCGCTTCCGCTCGCGCGACTGGTTCGCCGACCCGGCGCGCTCCGACATGACCGCGCTCTACCTCGAGCGCTTCATGAACTACGGGCTCACGCCCGAGGAGCTGCGCTCGGGCCGGCCGATCATCGGCATCGCCCAGACCGGCAGCGATCTTTCGCCCTGCAACCGCATCCACCTCGAACTCGCCCGCCGGGTGCGCGACGGCATCCGCGACGCGGGCGGCATCCCCCTCGAATTCCCCGTCCACCCGATCTTCGAGAACTGCCGCCGGCCGTCGGCCGCGCTGGACCGCAACCTCGCCTACCTGGGCCTGGTCGAGATCCTCTACGGCTACCCGATCGACGCGGTGGTGCTGACCACCGGCTGCGACAAGACCACGCCGGCCGGCATCATGGCCGCGTCCACCGTCGACATCCCCGCCATCGTGCTCTCGGGCGGGCCGATGCTCGACGGCTGGCACGATAACGAACTGGTCGGCTCGGGCACCGTGATCTGGCGCAGCCGCCGCATGCTGGCGGCCGGCGAGATCGACGAAGAAGAATTCCTGCAGCGCGCCTGCGACAGCGCGCCTTCCGCCGGCCACTGCAACACCATGGGCACGGCCTCCACCATGAACGCGGTGGCCGAGGCGCTGGGCCTCTCGCTGCCCGGCTGCGCCGCCATCCCCGCGCCCTACCGCGAGCGCGGCCAGATGGCCTATGCCACCGGCCGGCGCATCGTCGAGATGGCGCACGAAGACCTGCGCCCCTCGCGCGTGCTCACCCGCGAGAGCTTCCTCAACGCGCTGGCGGTGGTCAGCTGCGCGGGCGGCTCCAGCAACGCGCAGGTGCACATCCAGGCGATGGCGCGCCATGCCGGCGTCGAGCTGCATCCGCGCGACTGGACGGAGCACGCCTACGACCTGCCGCTGCTGGTCAACATGCAGCCCGCCGGCAAGTACCTGGGCGAGCGCTTCTTCCGCGCCGGCGGCGTGCCCGCGGTGATGTGGGAGCTGCTGCAGGCCGGCCGGCTGCACGGCGATTGCGCGAGCGTCACCGGCCGCAGCATCGCCGAGAACCTGCAGGGCCGCGCATCGAAGGACCGCGAGGTGATCCGCCCCTTCGCCGATCCGCTGATGGACAAGGCCGGCTTCCTGGTGCTCTCGGGCAACCTGTTCGATTTCGGGATCATGAAGACCTCGGTGATCTCCGAATCCTTCCGCGCGCGCTACCTCTGCCAGCCCGGCAACGAGGGCGTGTTCACGGCGCGGGCGATCGTCTTCGACGGTGCCGAGGACTACCACGCGCGCATCAACGACCCGGCGCTCGGCATCGACGAGGACTGCATCCTGGTGATGCGCGGCGCCGGCCCGCTGGGCTGGCCCGGTTCGGCCGAGGTGGTCAACATGCAGCCGCCCGATGCATTGATCCAGCGCGGCATCCGGGCGCTGCCCACGCTGGGCGACGGCCGGCAATCCGGCACCGCCGACAGCCCCTCGATCCTCAACGCCTCGCCCGAGAGTGCGGCGGGCGGGGGCCTCGCCTGGCTGCAGACCGGCGACCTGGTCCTCATCGACCTGCAGCGCGGCCTCTGCAATGCCCTGGTGCCCGAGGACGAGATCGCCCGCCGCCGCCGCGAACTGCCGCCGCCGCCCGTGCCCGCCAGCCGCTCGCCCTGGGAGGCGCTCTACCGCGAGAAAACCGGCCAGCTCGCCGACGGCGCCACGCTGGATTTCGCGCTGCAGTTCCGCCGCATCGCCGAGCAGACGCCCCGCCACAACCACTGAGCACCGGGGCCGCTGCGCCCCGACGCATCCCCATTTCGAGGACGAGAAGCATGAACAACGAAAGCATGGGCCTGCTGCCCGACGACGGCCTGGCCGGCACGCTGGTGGCCCGGGCCTGGACGGACGGCCCGCGGGGCGGCCCGGCGGTGGTGGCATTGCGCCCCGAGGGCGTGTTCGACATCAGCCGCACCTTCCCCACCATGAGCACCCTGCTCGACGCGGAACGGCCCGCCGAGGCGGCGCGCCAGGTCATCGGCGAGCGCCTGTGTTCAGTGCAAGACCTGCTGGGCAACAGCCGGCTCGGCGACCGGGACACCGCGCGGCCCTTCCTGCTCGCGCCCTGCGACCTGCAGGTGGTGAAGGCCGCGGGCGTCACGTTCGCCGCCAGCATGGTCGAGCGCGTGATCGAGGAACAGGCGCACGGCGACGCATCGCGCGCCCAGGACCTGCGCGGCAAGGTGCAGGCGCTGATCGGCGAGAACCTCGCCGACATCCGCCCCGGCTCCGACAAGGCGATGGCGCTCAAGGCCCTGCTGCAGCAGCAGGGCCTGTGGTCGCAGTACCTGGAAGTCGGCATCGGCCCCGACGCCGAAGTGTTCACCAAGGCCCCCGTGCTGGCCTCCGTCGGCACCGGCCAGGAGATCGGCATCCGCGCCGATTCGGCCTGGAACAACCCCGAGCCCGAGGTGGTGCTGGCCGTGAACGGCCGCGGACAAATAGTCGGCGCCACGCTCGGCAACGACGTCAACCTGCGCGACATCGAGGGCCGCAGCGCCCTGCTGCTCGGCAAGGCCAAGGACAACAACGCCTCCTGCGCGATCGGCCCCTTCATCCGGCTGTTCGACGCCGGCTTCGGCCTGGACGACGTGCGCCGCGAGACGGTGCACCTGGAAGTGCGCGGCACCGACGGCTTCACCATGCGCGGCATCAACACCATGGCCAGCATCAGCCGCGACCCGGCGGACATCGTCGCGCAGACCCTGGCCGCGCACCAGTACCCGGACGGCTTCATGCTGTTCCTCGGCACGCTCTTCGCGCCCATCGAAGACCGGGGCGAACCCGGCGCCGGCTTCACCCACCACCTGGGCGACGAGGTCACCATCCGCAGCGCCCGCCTGGGCGTGCTGCGCAACCGCGTCACCCACAGCGAGACCGCGCCGCCCTGGCGGTTCGGCCTGCGCGCCTTCATCAACCACCTGGCCGCGCGCGGCCTGCTGGACGGCCGCAGCCTCTGACGCGACCGCCACACGCCGATCGGGAGACACAACCATGGAACGATGGATGGACCGCTATTGCCGGCTGCTGGATTTCCTCATGGCCGGCGCGCTGGCGGTGATGGTGGTGATGGTGTTCGGCAACGTCGTGCTGCGCTACGCCTTCAACACCGGCATCACCGTGTCGGAGGAAGTGTCGCGCTGGCTCTTCGTCTGGCTCACCTTCCTGGGCGCCATCGTGGCCATGCGGCACCACGGCCACCTGGGCGTGGACATGCTCGTGAGCCGCCTGCCCGACGCGGGCAAGAAGGCCTGCGTGGTCGTCGGCCAGGGGCTGATGCTCTGGGTCTGCTGGCTGATCTTCTCGGGCAGCTGGGCGCAGACCCGGCTGAACATGGACGTGACCGCGCCCACCACCGGCTGGTCGATGGGCTACTTCTACCTGGTCGGCGTGGTGTTCGCCGCATCGGCCGCGGTGTTCCTGCTCTACGACCTCTGGCGCGTGCTGAGCGGCCAGCTGCGCGGCGACGCGCTGGTGATGGTCAAGGAATCAGAAGAGACGGCGGAATTCGACGCGCTGCAGGCGCGCCTGGCGGAAGAGGACCGGCTGACCGCCCGGGCCGGTGCCGCGCGCGGGCCCGATGCCGCGGACACGCAGCGCAAGCCCCGCGGATGAGGAGCCCCGCACCATGACCATCGCCGTCTTCCTCCTCTCGCTGCTGGGCGCCATGGCGATCGGCATCCCGATCGCGTTCTCGCTGCTGCTGTGCGGCGTGGCGCTCATGTGGCACCTCGACATGTTCGATGCGCAGATCCTCGCGCAGAACCTGATCAACGGCGCCGACAGCTTCCCGCTGCTGGCCGTGCCCTTCTTCATGCTGGCCGGCGAGATCATGAACACCGGCGGGCTGTCCAGGCGCATCGTCGATCTGGCCCTCACCCTCGTCGGCCACGTGCGCGGCGGGCTGGGCTACGTCGCCATCGTCGCGGCCTGCGTGCTCTCGGCGCTCTCGGGCTCGGCGGTGGCCGACGCGGCCGCGCTCTCCGCTTTGCTGATCCCGATGATGGTGGCGGCCGGCCACGACAAGGCGCGCTCCGGCGGCCTGATCGCCGCGGCCGGCGTGATCGGCCCCATCATCCCGCCCTCCATCGGCTTCGTGATCTTCGGCGTGGCGGCCAACCTGTCGATCAGCAAGCTGTTCCTGGCCGGCATCTTCCCCGGCATCCTGATCGCCGGGGCGCTCTGGGCCACCTGGTGGTGGCAGGTGCGCAAGGAACGCATCGTGCCGCCGCCGCGCCGCTCCCGGGGCGAGGTGTGGGCCGCGCTCCGCGAGGCCGGCTGGGCGCTGATGCTGCCGCTGATCATCCTGGTGGGCCTGCGCTTCGGCGTCTTCACGCCCACCGAGGCGGCCGTGGTCGCAGCGGTGTATTCGCTCTTCGTGGCCGTGGTCATCTACCGCGAACTCAAGCCCTCCGAGATCTACGGCGTGTTCGTCACCGCCGCGCGCACCACCGGCGTGGTGATGTTCCTGGTGGCCGCGGCGCTGGTCTCGGCCTGGCTGATCACCGTGGCCGACCTGCCGGGCAAGGTGGTCACGCTGCTGGAGCCCTTCATCGGCAGCCCCATCCTGCTGATGGCGATGATCATGCTGCTGGTGATCGTCGTCGGCACCGCCATGGACATGACGCCCACCATCCTGATCCTCACGCCCGTGCTGATGCCCGTGGTCAAGGCCGCGGGCATCGACCCGATCTACTTCGGCGTGCTGTTCATCATCAACAACTCGATCGGCCTCGTCACGCCGCCGGTGGGCACGGTGCTCAACGTCGTGGCCGGCGTCGCGCGCATCCGCATGGACGACGTGATCCGCGGCGTCTGGCCCTTCATGCTGGCCGAGTTCGGAATGATGTTCCTCATGGTGGCCTTCCCCGCCCTGGTGATCTGGCCCGCGCGCCTGCTGTACGGCTGAGGCGCGCAGGCCACCGGGCATTTTTAGAGCGGCGAACAAAATCCAGCGAAGCGGTTCTGGCGAGGCGCTGCATCGCAGGCAGTACGAGTAGTACGACAAGATGCGGCAACGACGCCAGAAGGGTTTTGTTCGCCGCTTTCAAGGCATCGTCGGCAGCTCGTTCGGCCGCAGGTCAAACACCAGCACCTCGGCGCCCTCGCCCCGTGCGAAACGCAGCGGCCCGGCGTTGCGGATGCGGGCGCCGTCGCCCGCGTCCAGCCGCTCGCCGTTCACCTCCACGCTGCCGCGCGCCACGTGCACGTACACATGGCGGTTCGGGCCCACCGCCAGCTCGGCGGATTCATCGGCATCGAACAGCCCGGCATACACCCGCGCATCCTGGCGCACCGCCAGCGAGCCGTCTGCCCCTTCCGGCGAGATGATCTGGCGCAGCCGGCCGCGCTTGTCCGCCTCGGTGAAATGCACCTGCTGGTAGCGCGGCTGCGCACCGCGCTCATTCGGCACGATCCAGATCTGCAGGAAGTGCACCGGCTCCTCGGCCGAGTGGTTGAACTCGCTGTGCTGCACGCCGCTGCCGGCGCTCATCATCTGCACGTCGCCGGGGCGGATCACCGAGCCCGTGCCCATCGAATCCTTGTGTTCCAGCGCGCCTTCCAGCACGTACGAGAAGATCTCCATGTCGCGGTGGCCGTGCGTGCCGAAGCCGTTGGACGGCGTCACGCGGTCGTCGTTGATCACCAGCAGATCGGAGAAACCCTGCTGGTTCGCGTCGCGGTAGTGGCCGAACGAGAACGTGTGGCGGGACTGCAGCCAGCCGTGGTTGGCGGTGCCGCGGTGCTGGGCCTTGCGGATGTCGAGCATGTCTTTTCTCCTGTGCGGGTTCGATGGAATTCACACTGCATTCCGGGAGCCTCTGAGTCGCTGTTCCCGGACGTTGCGTGCTGCGATGGAAGAAGTATCCGGCGCCCGCCGCCCCCGCAGGTTGAAACGTTTGGCGGGCCATCATCGATAATTTCGATGATGCACACAACCCCGGTCCGGCCATGCTGAAACTCACCCTGGAAGCCATCGAACTGGTGGACGCCATCGCCCGCCACGGCTCGTTCGCGGGCGCGTCGGAGCGGCTGCACAAGGTGCCCTCCACCATCTCGTACGCCGTCGCCAAGCTGGAAGAGCAGTTGGGCTTCGCGCTCTTCACCCGCAACGGCCCGCGCGTCGCGCTCACGCCCGCCGGCCAGGAACTGATCCGCGAGGGCCGGTGGCTGCTCTCGTCGGCCCGGCAGCTCGAATCGCGCATGCGCCAGATCGCCACCGGCTTCGAATCCGAAGTGCGGCTGGTGCACGACTCGCTGATCCCCACCGAGGCCTTCAACCCCGACATCTGCGCCTTCGAGGATCTGAACTGCGGCACCCGCCTGCGCATCGCCAGCGAGGCCCTGACCGGCACCTGGGAAGCCCTGCGCGAGGGCCGCGCCGACATCATCGTGGCCGCCGGCGAAGGCCCGGCCGGCGGCGGCTACAAGGCCGTGGCCGTCGGCAGCCTGGCCTTCGCCTTCTGCACCACCGCCACCCACCCGCTGGCGCAACTGCAGCGCCCCCTCACCCGCGCCGACCTGCTGGAACACACCGCCATCGTGGTGGGCGACGGCGCCCGGCAACTCACCGACCGCACCGTCGGCCTGCTCTCGGGCCAGCGCCGCATCACCGTGCCGAACATGCAGGCAAAAATAGCCGCCCAGGCCGCCGGCCTCGGACACGGCTTCGTCCCGCGCGCCTGCGTGCGGGTGGAGCTGGAAACCGGCGTGCTGGTGGAGCTGCAGGTCGAAGAGCCCCGGCCGGATGAAACCTTCTGGCTGGCCTGGCGGCCGGAGCACATGGGGGAGGCGCTGAAGTGGTGGCGGCAGCGGCTGGACCGGCCGTTGCTGCCCGGGATTCTTCCGTATTGATGGATGGATGCCCCAAAGGCGTTCGCCTGCACGGGGTTTGAGGTCTATTGGATACTGCTAGAAATAATAAATCTGGAGGGTATCCGACGTCTGGGGGAACGCGCCGATCAGGGCCCGTCCCAGCACGTCCCTGCCTGCCGGTGCGGATACCGCCTCCATGCGTTCACCGTCCATGGTTCTCGATCCCTTCACCCTGCTCGTCATCACCGCTGCCCTGGCCACCGCCTCTGCGCTGTACCTGGCCTCGGAATGGAACAGCGTGCGCGAGCGTTCGCTGCTGCTCTGGAGCGCGGGGTTCGCCGTCATCGCCGTCGGCAGCGCGCTCGCCCTGCTGCGCTCCAGCGGCTTCGTGTTCGTGGGCATCTGGTTCTCCAACGGCTTGCTGATCGTCGCCCACGTGCTGTTCCTGGCCGGCGTTGCCGCGTTCAGGCGCGCCCGGCTGTCGCGCGCCGGGTGGTGGCTGCTGGCCGCCGTGTGGCTGGCGATGCTGTGGGTGCCCGAGGGGCCCTGGTGGTCCAAAACGATGCTGGGCGTGCAATCGCTGCTCGTCGCCGCCATCACCTTGCGTGCCGGCCTGCTGCTGCGCCCGCAGGGCGGCGGCGTTTTGAGCGTGGGCGCGACACAGCTGCGCTTCGTCCTGTGGGCGCACGGCCTGTTCTATCTGGCCAAGGCCGCTTCGGCGGTGGCGCTCGACGCATCCATCCACCTGGCCAGCTTCCGGGGCGTGGTCATCCAGGTATCGCTGGTGGAAGGCGTGATGGCGATCATGCTGCTCGCCATGTCCATGACCGGCACCGAGCGCCACCGCCGAGAGGAACGCATGGCCCAGATCGCCGCACGCGACCCCCTCACCGGCCTGGACAACCGCCGCGCGCTCTACCTGCGCGCCCCGGCACTGCTGGCGCGGGCCTCCCCGGCCAGCCCGTGCGCCCTGCTGTTGATGGACATCGACAATTTCAAACAGGTCAACGACCTGCACGGCCACGATGCCGGCGACCGCCTGCTCATCACGCTCAGCGACCTGATCCGCAGCACGCTGCCCAGCGGCGCGCTGGCCGCACGCCTGGGCGGGGACGAGTTCGTGATCCTGCTGCGCGACGCGTCGGCCCCTGCCACGCAGGCCCTGGGCCGGGAATTGCGCGAGGCGTTCGCCCAGCAGGCGAGCACGATGTTCGCGACGCCGGAGCCCGTGTCGCTCAGCATCGGGGCGACCTTGTTCGACCAGGCTGACGCCGAGCTGTCGCATTGGCTCAAGCGGGCGGATGAGGCGCTGTATGCGTCGAAGCGGCAGGGGCGGGATCGGATGGAGATTGTTGTGGCGACTCTGGCAGGGTGGACGCACTGATGCGTCTCGGCGGGCACGGCTGTGCTGGGCGACTGGCTTTCTTTCAGCTTCAGCGGCGCTGTGCTGGCCACGATAGCGCATGCGAGCTTGGAGGCATCCTGGCTATACCCGCCACCGGAGCCTTACCCGCGGTCGACAGCAATCGCTGAAGAACCAATCTTGGCGAGGCGGCATCACCCTGGACACAGTCACTTAAGGCCCTGAACGCCTGCAATGGCAATCACAGGTCGCTTGGGAACGTAAGTTTGAGCGACTGACGCGCCTTCGTCCACAGCCGCTAGACCATGGCGGACCGAGTGGGGACGCGGTCGACGACTTGCGTGCGACATGATCGAGTAGCTCAGAGTACCCCAGCGCGATTCACCTCTTACCCGAGGACAGATCAAGGACGAACACATCAATGAAGGACCGGCGCGTCTCCGGGATGAGAGCAATGATCGCCTCACGCATCTGCTCTGGGGACAAGGGGTAAGCGACACCGGAGGGGGCCGGTTTCAGCCGCCGACCGGTGGCGGAGGGCACGTCGCCAAACCACAGGACGCAATAAATTCCACGGCCCTCCGAGCGCCAATCGATCAGGTATTGCGACGCCAATTGCGAATTAACCGCATCCCAGACATCGTGATGCCATTGGCCTTTAACCTCCATAGGCAGTTGCTTGAGACCACGCGCGAAAGCTAGATCAGCCCGTTTCGATTGGGGCATGTCCGCCTCGGTTAGGCGGTTAACGCTATAGGAGTCAAATAGTGGACCTTGGATGAGAGCCGCAAGACGGTCGCGGCAGCGGTTCTCATCACGAGGGATGTTCTCATCGGTCCAGAAGTCTCGAACTTGGTCTAGTTCATCGCCCAACAAGACCTTCTGCGCTTCGACCAGTTCCTCCCCGATCACAGAACGCAGATCGTCAATATTAGAGGGCGCCCCCGAAGTCAAAATGGCGGAAAGCTCGGCTGGCAGGAGTGGCGCGAAGCTCTCCTCGGCTCGCTTCTGCGACTGCTCGGCGGCCAAGTGCCGGAATGAGTCGGAGTAGGTGTCGTTCGGCATCGCCACGAGCTTCGCCATAAGCTCGGCGGCCTGATCCGATGTCTTGCCCGCGATTGTGGAGGCCAAATTGACAAGGAAGTCCGTCGCGTCGAACGCGTTTCTATCGCCACTGCTGAGACCCGTGATGACAGTGTGGGGAAATACGCTCCGGAATTCGGAGATGATCCAAGCGAAGATCCCAAGGTCAGCGTCGATAAGGTCCCCTCGCTCCGTCTGCAGCCGGTCACGCAAATGCCATAGGAACTGAGGATGGTCACGGCAGACGTTCACCAGCTCAGGACGGACTTTTTCAAACCGATACGCCATGTTGATCGCAAGCCAAGCAAGCGACTTTTCGTCGTCCCTGTAGATGGTCCCGTCGCGAGCCTTGGCAACTTCGACGATCGCGCATGCCCCCTCCGCGTGACTCAGCGTATCTACAAGGTCCATTTCGGCGTCCACTAGCATCTCTGGGTAACCGAGAAGCCATTCGCGTGCAACCGATGCCAGGGCGTCGGTCCACAACGGCACATGCTTAATTACCCTAAGCTCATGATGCGGCGACAAGCGGGCATTGAAATACGGCTCAATCCAAAAGCGCAGCAGGGCGCGCTTGTCGGCAAGTTGCGGCGCGGCCACCTCTTCGAGCGCAACGCGCAGATGGTCGTTGTCGTCATCTCTGAAAAGCCCGCGCTGCTGCATGCAGATGAGAAGCGCCTTTTTCAGCGTGTCGGTAGATACCCCCGAGAACCCTTGGCCACTGCGATGTCTTTGGAATAAGCCAGCTACCAGCGGATAGGCAACGTGCCAAATTTTCCCTTCCAGGTGACTGGCCGCGATCTCTTGCGTAGTGGGTAAATCCGACTTATGAAGCGTCGCCTCGAAGCCGAGGCTGAAACTTTTCGCGAGTTGCTCGTTGAAGATTGCGACCAACCGCTCCTCCGGCGGAATCTTCTCCCGGGTCCCCGCGGTGATCTGAACTCCCAGGTAAAACTTCGCAGCGTGGACTGTCGCGTCAAGGTCCCCAGCCTTGATCTTCTGCTCGATCGCTGTGAAATGGGCGATCGCTTGTTGATGATCTGCCTCGTTGCGCGCGTGTCGTGCTGTTTTTTCCGCCTCCTGACGAATCTTCCAAAGAGGCTTTGACGGATGTGTGGCGCGGCGAATGGCCGCGCGTTCCTTGAGCCCGAAAGCTGGGAAGGCCTGAGCCGCCGCCAGCACTTCCTCATTGTCCTTTCCGGTCCTGACACCTAGCAAGACAAGATCGCTCCAATGGGACCTCGTGCGTCGCGATCGCGATCGCTTTGCGGCCAGCTCACGCAAAAAGTAGGCGACGTCGTCCGCATTACCGGCAAGACCAATGGCTCGCGAGTGCATAAGGTACTCCGCCTGCCATAGCGTTTTCGATTTAAGCGCGGTCCACATCCCATATCGCTGGATTCGGTGCCGTAACGCGTCGCGCTCCGCGAGCGCGTCACGTATTTGCTCTAGAGCTTTCTCGTCGGCGCAGGACCGCTCGTTGATAAGGCCGAGCCAAGCCCAAACGGACGGCGCTTCCCTGAGTTCGACGGCGCCGCCTCGCAGCGCTCGCAGGAGCAACTGCGCGAGGAGTTCGGAGAGGTCGCGCTCAGAGGCATAGTCTTCGATCGCCCGCGGCGGAACGCGCGACGCAATGTTTCTCAGCAGCAGCTTCGCGCGTGAAGGGGTCAGCCCGGAAACGACCGCTTCGAAACAGTGGATCTTGATGGGTTGGCGTTCGCTCGTGCGAGGGAGCTGCGACAACTGAAGGCCGATCTCCGCCAGCAGCGCTGAAGCGAGGAGATCGTCGGCCACGTCGTAGCCGAGCATCTCGATGACTCGGCTTGCAAGCCGCGCCGAGTCTTCGCTGGCTTGGTCCACCAGCTTTTGCGCAGCAATATGCCAGTCCGATCGCCCGCGGTGCGCAGAAAGCGCTTCCCAAGCATCCTTGCGTTCGCCGTAGTAGCGCGCTTCATTGAAGACGAGTGACTCAAGTACCGCAGAAAGGGACAAGGCGAGCGGCGTGTCCTTGATCGCCTCCAGTAATAAGGTTCGAAGGTGGAAGTTCGATCCCGCGTCCGCCAGGATTGCAGTAATGCGAAGCGTGAGAGAAGGATGGGCAAGCCCTTTCGCCGAGCGGGCACTCCAATCTTGCGCGCGGAAATTCGGGTCCGCGCGCGCCAATCGCTCAAGAGCGTTGAGCAGGGCTGCAGCCTGAGCTGCATCAAGAAGGGACGTCTCTCCGTAGCGAAGCAGGCCGAAGGGGTCGGCTGCTATGACTTGCGCCCTGAGATAGGGACTATGGAACGCGAGCCAAGCGTGCAGACCTCGCAAGCTAGATGGAACCGCGCCGCCGCCGTGAAACTGTGCGAGAAGGCGACGCCTGCTGAGACTGGTAGTCGCTTGAGCGGCAAGCCACCGAGCGCCCAGAAATTCTGCGATGACGCGGTGAATGGGCGCGGCGCGGCCAACCCCCACACTTTTAAAAAGCTTGGAAGATACGACTGAGCGCACGTGGGCGCCCCCGGTCAGATTCTCCAAGTCGCCGATCCATACCTCGCCATCCTGACGTTCGACGATCCCGCCCAACCTGATCGCATCGACGCCGCCGAAGATCATTGCCGCCATGCATGCGCCAGCCGACGAAAGGGCCTGCTCTTGATTAATCTGCGCCAATTGCGTGCTCTGGCGAGCATCGTTCTCCTCACGCCAAATCAGCTCGCAGACGTGTTCGAAGAGCTCGGCACGGGTAGTGGGCCGTGACTTCCCGCTGTCGGCGACGCGGCCAAGAAGGCCAAGTGTCAACGGATTTCGGTACAGGTCCGAAAGGCCTTGCTCGTCCAACCCGTCCAAGACGGGGTCGACGGAGCTCGTGAAACCGCGCGAGGACCAGAACGCGCTGGCCTCTTCGCGCGTGAACTCCTTGATCGAGACCACAAGTGGCTCGTCTCCGTAGATCTCCTTGAAGCTGCGGAGTGAACGCGATTGCCACTCCCGAGAGCGGCATGAAAGGACGAACCTTGGGCAGCCAGCATGTTCAAGCTGAGCGAGAACTCGGTCTAACGCATCATTTTCGTCGCGCGCGATCGCTTCGTCTAAGCCATCGATCAGCAACGGGCATCCCGAGGTCACAAAGTTCCCTGGACTACTGCTCAGCATGAACCTTGGGGCAGACACTGGCGCCACGCCGCTCGCTCGACCAAGTTCGCCAATGAGCTCGCTTTTACCCATGCCTGGCTCGCCGAGAATGACTACGGATCGATCGAGGCCCAACAGGTTCGAGTCTAGGACCTCACGTTCCGAAAGCTCGTCAAGGATGCGCAACTTGCGTCGGAAATAGACCGTCTCGACGGATTCCACGCCATCGCCACCGGGCATGTCTACACCGGGACCATGCTGCGCGAGACCGCTGAGTCCCGTAGCTCGCTGCTTGCGAAATAGAGGTCGACCAGGAATGTAGGCATGCGGCTTCATCGCATACTCGTACACTCAGAGTTAATGGCCAGAATACCCGCGAGTGCTGCAAACCTCCAAGGGCCCTCAACGATGCGTTTCAAACGCTTGAGATAGCAGGTCATCATGCCGGTTTGAAGAGCTCTGGCGCGAAGGGCTAATGGAATCGCTCCGCGACGAAGGTGGGACTGGAGCGTGAGTTTAATGAACTCCGAGTGCTTGCAAGCTCAAAGTAGCTATTGAAGAGTTCCGCCGCGAAGCTGCATAGCCAGCCCCCCAAAGTCTGAAGCGTTACGCACTGCAATCCACCAATAGCGACAGCGCTTCTCTCAGAAGCACTATTGCTCGTTTTAAGCACGCCCCAGCGGCAGCATCACTTCATCAACTGCAGCAACGCCTTAGCCGCCCCCTCCGAAGACGCCGGATTCTGCCCCGTCACCAGCATCCCATCCGTCAGCACGAACGGCGCCCAGTCCGCGCCCTTGGCGTACTCGCCGCCGTTGGCCTTGAGCATGTCTTCCACTAGGAACGGCACCACCTTCGTGAGCTGCACGCCCTCTTCCTCGCTGTTGGTGAAGCCCGTCACCTTGCGGCCTTTGACCAGGGGCTGGCCGTCCGGGGCCTTGGCGTGGCGCAGCACGCCGGGGGCGTGGCAGACGAGGGCGAGCGGCTTTTTGGCGGCGAAGGTTTTTTCGATCAGCGCGATGGACTGCGCGTCTTCGGCCAGATCCCACAGCGGGCCGTGGCCGCCGGGGTAGAACACGGCGTCAAAGTCTCCCGCGCGCACGCTGGCGAGGGGCACGGTGGTGGCGAGCTGCTGCTGCGCGTCGGCATCGGCCTTGAAGCGGCGCGTGGCGTCGGTCTGGGCGCTCTCGTCGTCGCTCTTGGGGTCGAGCGGCGGCTGGCCGCCTTCGGGGGATGCGAGGGTGATCTCCGCGCCCGCGTCCTTGAACACGTAGTACGGCGCGGCGAATTCTTCGAGCCAGAAGCCGGTTTTCTTGCCGGTGTCGCCGAGTCGGTCGTGGGAGGTGAGAACCATCAGGATGCGGGCCATGGGTGTCGCTTTCATGGGGAAGTCGAAGGGAAGGACGAAGGTGCCGGCAAGGCACCAAACGCCGCACCGTAGCGCAATTCCCCCGCGCAGCCCCTGCGCACGGCCCGGTTCGCGGCGGTGGCCTACAGCGGCGCACGGGCCGGGGCGGGCTCCACGTCCGAGCCCGTGCAGGCGCCCGGCCCGCAACCAGGGCCGGGATGCCCGCGCGTCCCGGGTTTGCTCAGGCCGGGCGGCGTGCCATCAGCGCCCAGATGCCTGCCGCGCCCAGCAGCGAACCGCCGGCCAGGTGGAAGCGGCGCTGCGCGCGAGGCGAGGCCAGCAGCCGGCCGGCGGCACCGGCGAACACCGCGTAGGCCGTGGCGTTGATCGCCGCCAGGGTGACGAAGGTGGCGGCGAGGATCCAGAGCTGCTGGGCGATGGGCGCGCCGGGCCGGATGAACTGGGGCAGGAAGGCGACGAAGAACACGATGCCCTTGGGGTTGAGCGCCGTGACCAGATAGGTGTTGGCGAACAGCCGCCAGCGCGAGGCCGGCACCTTGGGCGCAGCGACGTCGGAAGCGGAAGCGTTACCTGGCGCGCGCAGGCCCGCGCGGAGCATCTTCGCGGCGAGGTAGAGCAGGTAGAGGCCGCCGGCCCACTTGACCACCGTGAACCAGAAGGCCGAGGCGGCCAGCAGCGAGCCCAGCCCCAGCAGCGACACGGCGAGCGCCGTCGAATCACCCAGCGCCACGGCGGCGACCAGCGGCACGTTGGCGCGGCGCCCGTGCGCCATCGAATAGCTGATGACGGTGAGGATGGTGGGCCCCGGGATGACGAGCATCACGGAGCAGGCGGCGACGAAGGCGAACCAGATTTCCAGCGACATGGACAACGTTCCTCCGGCGGCCACAGGCGGGGCCGCCCGGGCGCAGTATGGCAAGAAACGCCGGGTTCGGCGAGGTCCATTACAGCGATCGCGCGCCGCGGGCGGCTTCAGTCCAGCTTCACGCCGGCCGCCTGGATGATCGGCCCCCAGCGCTTGGCCTCGCCGCGCGCCATGGCGCGGAACTGCTCGGGCGTGCCGGGCAGCGCCTCCATCCCGAAATCCTGCATGCGCTTGACGACGGGCGGGGTGGCGAGGGCCTTGTTGATCTCGCCGTTCAGGCGGGAGACGATGGCGGGCGGCAGGCCGGCCGGGCCGAGCACGCCCTGGAAGGCGTACACCTCGGCATCGGGCACGCCCACTTCCGCGAGCGTGGGCAGCTGGGGCAGGCTGGCGGCGCGGCGGCCGGAGCCGATGGCGAGCGCGCGCACCTTGCCCGACTGGATCACTGGCAGGCCGGCCGCGAGGTCGAGGAACATGCACGGCACCTGCCCGCCCATCACGTCCTGCAGCGCGGGCGCGGCGCCGCGGTAGGGGATGTGGGTGAGGAAGGTCTTGGTGCGGTTCTTGAACATCTCCATCGCCAGGTGGTGCGGCGAGCCGTTGCCGGGCGATGCGTAGTTGAGCTTGCCGGGGTTGGCGCGCGCATAGGCGATGAATTCCTGGAAGGTGCGCGCCTCGAAGCCCGGGTGCACCACCAGCGCGAGCGGGAAGCGCGAGAGGCCGCCCACGTACGTGAAGTCCTTCTCGGGGCTGAAGGGCAGCTTGCTGAACAGGTGCTCGTTGTAGGCCAGCAGGGCGTTGTCGGCGGACATCAGCGTGTAGCCGTCGGCCTTGGCGGTGGCGACCAGTTGCGCGCCGATGTTGGTGGAGGCGCCGGGGCGGTTGTCCACCACGATCTGCTGGCCCAGGGGCGTGCGCAGCGCCTCGGCCACGGTGCGGGCGAGCACGTCGGTGCCGCCGCCGGCCGGGTACGGCACGACCCAGCGGATCGGCTGGTTGGGGTAGTCGGCCTGGGCGCGGGCGAAGGGGTGGACGGCCAGGGCCGCCACGGCGGCGGCGTGGCCGAGCAGGGTTCTGCGGTGCATGGGGTTGTCTCCTTGTTGTTGCGGTTTTTTTGAATCAGCGGGGTGGGGTGTCAGCCGCGGCAGCTCCCTGCGCGGGCCATTGCACGCGCTCCACGCGGAAGCCGTCGCGCGCCAGCAGGGCCGGCAGCCCGCGGGAGCCCACCATGTGCAGCGCGCCCACGGCCGCGAACACGCTCTGCCCGGCCCGGTGCGAGGCCGCGATGGAGCGCGCCAGGCCCGGGTTGCGGTCGGCCACCAGTTGGTCGAAAGCTTTGCGCTCCTCGGGCGTGCGCATGCAGTCGCACCACTGGCCGTAGCTCTCGAGCAGTTGGGCGCGGCCGTCCGCCCAGGCGGTCGCCAGGGTGGTGAGCGTGTCGCGCGCGGCGGGGCCTTCGAGCTGCTCCAGGCCGGTGGCGACGGCGGCGGCGGTTTCCTGCGGGTCGTTGGAGGCCAGCACGCCCACCTGCAGCTCGACCGATTCCAGCGACACCACCGGCTTGCCCAGCCCGCGTGCGAGGCCCGAGAGCACCAGATCGATGCCGTAGGCCGGGTCGATGCCGTCGCGCCGCGCGGCCATCACGGCTAGCGACGCCACCTGCAGCTCGGGCCGCAGTTCCGCCAGCGACGGATCGGCGCAGGCGGCCTCGCGCTGGGCGGCGAGCCGGCGGGCCAGCGCGGGCGGCAGCGGCGGCATGCCGGCCGGCGCGCGCATGGCGGCCTGCAGGGCGCGGGCCACGGCGGGGTCCAGCAGGTCCAGCTCCAGCGCCACGCGGTCGCTCGCGCGCACGGCGGCCAGCACCGTCGGGCCGGGCAGCATCCAGTCGCGCTTCGCCGCATGCACCGTGCCGTAGAGCCAACTGGTGCGGCCGCCCTGCTCCACGCGCCAGAGCAGGCCGTGGTCGCGGGCGGCGCGCAGGGCCTGCGGGATGGCGGCGGGATCGAGGGGTTGCGGCAGCGGCGGGCAGTCCGCGCGCTGTGTCGCTGCGGCGGGCGCCGGTGCAACGGATGGGGCCTGGGCCAGCGCCAGCGCGGGCACGGCGAGGGCCCAGAGCCCCGCGGCGATCCGGCGGCGCAGGGCGCGGAGCATCATCGCGCGGCCGGCTCGGCGATGGCCTGGTCGATCGCGCCGAACACGCTCTGGCCGGCCTTGTTCTTCATTTCGATGCGGATGGTGTCGCCGAATTTCATGAACTCGGTGGAGGGCTTGCCGTCCTGGATCGTCTCGATGCAGCGCTTTTCGGCGATGCAGCTATAGCCCTTGGGCCATTCCATGCGGCCGTTCTGCTCCACGCCTTTGTTGCTCACCGTGCCGCTGCCCACGATGGAGCCGGCGCGCACGTTGCGGGTCTTGCAGATGTGGGCGATCAGTTGCCCGAAATGGAAGGTCATCTCCGGGCCGGCATCGCACATGCCGACCTTGCGGCCGTTCCAGGTGGACTGCAGCGTGAGGTTCAGGCGGCCGCCCTCCCAGGCGTCGCCCAGCTCGTCCGGCGTGACGGCCACGGGGCTGAAGGCGGTGGCGGGCTTGGACTGGAAGAAGCCGAAGCCCTTGGCCAGCTCGGCCGGGATCAGGTTGCGCAGCGAAACGTCGTTGGCCAGCATCACCAGGCGGATGCCGTCGAGCGCCTGCTCGGGCGTGGCGCCCATTTTCACGTCGCCCGTCACCACGGCGATCTCGGCCTCGAAGTCGATGCCCATGGCCTCGCTGGGCACCACCACGTCGTCGCAGGGGCCGAGGAAGTCGTCGCTGCCGCCCTGGTACATGAGCGGGTCGGTGTAGAAGCTCTCGGGCACTTCGGCGTTGCGCGCCTTGCGCACCAGCTCGACGTGGTTGATGTAGGCGGAGCCGTCCGCCCACTGGTAGGCGCGCGGCAGCGGGGCCATGCAGCGCTCGGGTTCGAACGGGAAGGCGTGCGGCGCGCGGCCCGCGTTGAGCTGGTCGTAGAGGTCCTGCAACTGCGGCGCGAGGAAGCCCCAATCGTCGAGCACCTGCTGCAGGCGGCTCGCAATGCCGGTCGCATAATGGGCCGTGCCCAGATCGCGGGAGACGACGACCAGTTGGCCGTCGCGGGAACCGTCCTTGTAGGTGGCGAGTTTCATGGGGGCTGCGTCTCCTGGTGTGTCCGGTCGCGCCGGCCCGGGGCCTGGCACGAATTACGAATGGTTAAATTGATTTAACTAAACAAAACTCCAGGAATTCTATTGCAGATGGACAAGGAACGGGCGGGCATCCAATCGGTCGAGGTCGGCTTCTCGCTGCTCGAAGGCCTCACGCGCAGCCGGGGCCCGCTGATGCTCAAGGACCTGGCCGCCGCCGCCGGCATGAGCGCGGCCAAGGCGCACCGCTACCTGGTGAGCTTCCAGCGCATGGGCCTGGTCGCGCAGGACCCGCGCACCGCCCGCTACGACCTGGGCCCGGCGGCCCTGAAGCTCGGCCTGGCGTCGCTCGCCCGGCTGGATCCGGTGCGGCTCGCCCGCGAGCGCCTGCCGGCGCTCATGGAAGACCTCCAGCAGACGCTGGCGCTGGCCGTCTGGGGCAACCGGGGCCCGACCATCGTCCACTGGGAGGAATCGCACCAGTCCGTCACGGCCAACCTGCGGCTGGGCGACGTGATGCCGCTGCTGTCCTCCGCCACGGGGCGCTGTTTCACGGCCCATCTGGCGCCCGACGTGACGGCCGGCCTCGTCGCCGAAGAACTGGCCGAAGCCGCCCGGCGCGGCCGCAAGGACATTCCCTCCACGCCCGAGGCGCTGCAGCCGATGCTGGAGGAAGTGCGCCAGCGCGGCTCGGCGCGCGTGGTGGACACGCTGCTGCCGGGCATCGTCGCCTTCTGCGCGCCGGTGTTCGACGCGGATGGGCACCTCGCGCTGGGCATCACCACGCTGGGCTCGGTCGCCACGTTCGATCCGGAATGGGGCGGCGCCATCGACGCGCCGCTGCGCGCCATGGCGAACAAGCTCTCGGCCGATCTGGGCTACGGGCAGGCATGAGCCGCGAGCCGACCGCCCGCGGCCGGTGCGCCCGGCGGGCATTCCCACGCACCGCCCTGGGGGCCCCATGCCGGAGGAGCCGCCGCTGATGCCGCGCCGCGCCCTGGCGGCGCTCACCGTGCTGGTGGCCGCGCTGCATGCCCTGGTGCTGTTCGGCCTGCCGCGCTGGACGGGCGGCCCCGATGCCCCGCGGGATGAGCGCGTGGCGTTCCATACGCGCATGCTGGAGCCCTCGCCTCCGCCCTCGCCCTCTCCGGACGCCGCGGCGCCTGCAGCGCCTTCGAAGGCCGCCGAGCCTGCGCCCACGCCGAAGCGCGCGGCCCCGCCCCGGCAGCGCCCTGCTCCAGCCCGCAAGCCGGCCGCACCAGCACCCGCACCGGCCGACGACAGCGCACCGCCACCGGACGCGTCCCCTTCCCCTCCATCCGCCGACGCCGCGGAGCCCCCGGCCGATGCCGCCATGCCCGCACAGGCATCGCCTGCGGAGAGCGCTCCGGCCGACGACGGCAATGCCCCGCCCGCAACCGCGGACGGTGCGGCTCCCTCGCCCTCCGTCGGGGCCGTGGCCGCCGCTGCGGCACCGCCGGCATCCGGCCCCGCCAGCGCCGCATCGTCCACCGCCGCCGCCGTTGCCGTTGCCACCGCGCCCGCCGCATCCGCCAGCGCCCCGGACGATCTGCGCAACGCCGGGGTGGAGATCCGCCCGCCCAACGGCCCCGCCACCGATGCGAGCGCCCATCCGCCGCCCGTGCAGTTGCCGCCGTCCGTGCGCCTCACGTTCGAGGTGAGCGGAGAGGCGAAAAAGTTCAACTACCGCGCCAACGCCACGCTGGCCTGGCGGCGCGACGGCGACCACTACGAGGCCCGCCAGGAGATCAAGGCCTTCCTGCTCGGGTCGCGCTCGCAGAGCAGCACCGGCCTCGTCACGCCCGCGGGACTGCAGCCGCAGCGCTTCGTCGATCAGGCCCGCAACGCGCAGACGGCGAGTTTCGATTTCGCGGCGGGGCGCGCCACGTTCAGTGGCGGCAACGCGCCCGCTGCCATCGCCGCGGGGGCGCAGGACCGCCTCAGCGTGTTCATCCAGCTCGGCGCGCTGCTGGCGGCCGCGCCCGAGCGCTATCCGGACGGCACCCGCATCACCCTCACCACCGTGGGCGCGCGCAACGCCGACCGCTGGGCCTTCTCGATCGAAGGCACCGAGGTGCTGGACCTGCCCATCGGCCCCACGCCCGCGCTCAAGCTGCAGCGGCTGCCCCGCCGCGATGCGCGCGACGCGGACCAGAAGGCCGAACTGTGGCTGGCCCCGTCGCTCGGTTTTCTGCCGGCGCGCATCCGCATCACCCAGGGCAACGGCGACTACGCGGACCTGCAGCTCTCGGACAAGGGCAATCCCTGATCCGCGCGGTGCAAGCGACTGCTCACTGACAGGGGCATGTGCGCCGAAAGGCAGCGGCGATGCCGGGCCCCTGTGCGGTTTCGCCCACAGCTTCGTGGGACGGGCACCTGACTTCGCCCCACACCCCGCACGGTCGGGTTTTTCATGAAATACTGGGGCTACGCATCCGAAGCCAGCAGGCGTTCCGCCCGGCCACCGCCGGACCGGCACGCCGGATGCATGCACCGGGCCCCGGGGGTCTTGAACTTCGCGGTCCGGGTGGTCATCTGACCCAATGAAACGATCCGATTCGATCGATTGACCGACAGGGGAACACCATGCACATGCTCTACGACTCCGACTCCTTCGTGGTGGTCCACATGCAGCCGGACACCGGCGAAGCCGAAGCCCCCGCGGGCGTACCGCCCGTGCACCAGTTGGTGCGCCACGGCTTCGAGATCGTCGACAAGCGCTCCGGCAAGGAGGTCTACCTCGACGGCTCGTGGGCCGAGATGTTCCAGCAGCAGATCATCGCCTGGCAGCGCGACACCCCGACGCAGGAAGAGGTGGACGACACGCTCGACGGGTATGTGGGGCTGGCGCAGAATCCGGTGGTGATGCACTGATCTTCTGCATGCCGCTTTGCACGCGCACTGGTACGCACCTTCGGGTGCGTTTTCTTTTTTGGCGCATCTCAGCGACATGCCCTCGCTAGCTGAAGCAGCTTTGCACACTCTGTCCAGAGCGCCGTTGCGTCCTAGCGCTCATTCGCCACCCCTGCGTCGCGCCATCTCCAGCCCCATCGGCGCCCATCCGCTCTCGCCCAACAACACCTGCGCCGCCGGATAGGCCACCGACTCCTCGCGCACGATGTGCTCCGCGTACAGCCCGGCGAAATCGTCCAGCACCTTCTCCTGCTCCGGCGACCAGGGTACCGCGCCCGCGGCCCCTTCCGCCAACGCCGCCAGCGGCACGCGCGCCGCGGCCCAGTGCCGCGCCATGGCGGCATGCTCGGCCTGCAGCGCCTGCACGAGTTCCACCACGGCGGCCGATCCGTGCGCGAGCAGCGGCGGGAAGACATGCAACTCCTCATCCTCGTGGTGCAGCGGCGCAGCGATGTCGAAATAGCGCAGCACGTCGCGCGCGGCCTCGCGGGCCTGGGCGTCGGCGCCCTGGTGGCGCAGGTGGTCGCGCAGGCGCGCCAGCAACCCCAGCGTGCGCTGCACGCGCTCGTGGCAGGCATGCAGCATCTCGAACGGCTGATCGAAGCCGGCCGCGGGGCTGCGCAGGCCGGGAACCTCATGGGCGCTGGCACCGGCATCGGCATGGGTGCCTGCGCGCGCCACTGCGCGGGAGGGCCGGGGCGGGAAGGGAACGGACGAGCGGATCATCGGAATAAACCCGTTGCGGGCTGGCATCGGCAGGAAGAACCGGCGGCGGGGTCACGATGGGAGGCACTACTGCCGAGCACCCCGGCACCTACACTTTCGCCACCAGAAACCGTCAGGACAAGGAGGGCTCCCGACATGATCGACCATACTGGCGTCGCCGTCACCGACTTCGCTCAAAGCAAGGCGTTCTACACCCAGGCGCTCGCGCCGCTCGGCTACCAGTTGCTCATGGAGGTGAGCGCGGCGCTGACGGGCAGCACCGACATGGCAGGCTTCGGCGAGCCGCCCAAGACCGATTTCTGGATCGGCGGCGGCGGGCCCCAGCGGCCGACCGTCCACGTGGCTTTCCGCGCGCCGAGCCGTGCGGCGGTCGACGCGTTCCATGCCGCGGCCCTGGCGGCGGGCGGCACCGACAACGGCCCGCCCGGCCTGCGGCCCCACTACCACCCGAACTACTACGGCGCGTTCGTGCGCGATCCGGACGGGCACAACATCGAGGCGGTCTGCCACGCGGCGGAGTGAGCTGATCCCGCACACATCACCGGCTGGCGTCGGCTTGCTATGATTTCGCTATTCATTTTCTGAATAGCGATTCGAAAGACCCGCCCATGCATGCCTTTTCCTTCCGCCCCGGCAAGACGGCCCGCTCCGCAGTGGGTTCCGCGCTCTCCTCCCCGCTGCTGTCGGCGGCACTGGCCGCCGCGCTCGTGTTCGCTCCCGCAGCGGTACAGGCCCAGGAGGTGATCGTCTCCGCGGCCGCCAGCCTGACGAATGCATTCCAGGCGATCGGCACGGCGTTCGAGAAGGCGCATCCTGGCGCGAAGGTGACGTTCAATTTCGCGGCCTCCGGTCCGCTGCTGGCGCAGATCCGGCAGGGCGCGCCGGTGGACGTGTTCGCCTCGGCCGACCAGGAGACGATGGACCGCGCCGCGAAGGACCGGCTGCTGGCGGAAGGCACGCGGGCCGATTTCGCGCGCAACACGCTGGTGCTGATCGTTCCCGCGTCTGCCACGGTGGTGCCGCAGAAGCTGGCGGACCTGTCCGGGCCCGGCCTGCGGCGCATCGCCACCGGCACGCCGGCTTCGGTGCCGGTCGGCCGCTACACGATGGCCGCCGTGCAGGACGCCGGGCTGGCCGCGGCGCTGGAGCCGAAATGGATCTACGGCGAAAGCGTGCGGCAGGTGCTGAACTACGTCGCGCGCGCCGAGGTGGATGCCGGTTTCGTCTACCGCACCGATGCGCTGATCGACCAGGGCAAGGCGCGCATCGCCTTCACGGTGCCGACGGCCACCCCGGTGAGCTACCCGATCGCGCAGATCGCGGCGAGCAGGAACGCCGCGCTGGGCCGGGATTTCATCGCCTTCGTGCGCGGCGAGGCGGGGCAGAAGATCCTCGGCGGCTTCGGCTTCTCGCAGCCCTGACCGGTCACGCCTCCGTCTCATTACTCCCCGTGCTCGCCCCGCTCTGGCTCACGCTGCAGATCGCCCTGCTCGCCACGCTCGTGGCGGGGACGGTGGGCATCGCCCTGGGCTGGTGGATGGCGCGGCGCGACTTCGCGGGCAAGGACACGGCGGACGCCCTGCTGATGCTGCCCATGGTGCTGCCGCCGACGGTGCTGGGCTACTACCTGATCGTGCTGATCGGGCGCAACGGCGCGATCGGCCAGTACCTCGACCGCTGGTTCGGCATCAACCTCATGTTCA
Organism: Comamonadaceae bacterium UBA4962; assembly: GCA_002397315.1. Taxonomy (GTDB): domain Bacteria; phylum Pseudomonadota; class Gammaproteobacteria; order Burkholderiales; family Burkholderiaceae_C; genus Paracidovorax. The sequence continues at coordinate 237,698 of DHAE01000025.1, read as the reverse complement.
CCTGGCAGGGCGCGGTGGTCGCGGCATCGCTGGTGTCGCTGCCGCTCATCTACAAGGCGGCGCGCGCGGCCTTCGAGGAAGTGGACGGCCGGCTGCTTCATGCCGCGCGCACGCTGGGCGCGGGCGAGTTCGAGGTGTTCGCGCGCATCTCGCTGCCGCTGGCGGTGCGCGGGATCGCCGCCGGGCTGATGCTGGCGTTCGCGCGCGCCATGGGCGAGTTCGGCGCCACGCTGATGATCGCCGGCAACCTGCCCGGCAAGACGCAGACGCTCTCCATCGCGATCTACGACGCGGTGCAGGCCGGCAACGACGCGCAGGCGCTGTGGCTCACGCTGGTGATCTCGGGGGTGTGCGTGGCGGTGCTGGTGGCGTCGAGCCGCCTGCTGCGGGCGAGGCACTGAGGGCGATGGACGGCGCCATCCTCGATCTGCACGTGCGGACGACGCTGGAGTCTCCGGGGCGCAGCTTCGCGCTCGACGCATGCCTGCGCTCGGCGACGCAGCGTACCGCCCTGGTCGGCGCGTCCGGCTCGGGCAAATCCACGGTGCTGATGGCGATCGCCGGGCTGGCGCCGGGCGTGCACGGCCACGTGCGCGTGGCGGGCCGCACGCTGCTGGACACCGCCCGCGGCATCCACCTGCCCGCGCGCGAGCGCAGCGTCGGAATGGTGTTCCAGGACTATGCGCTGTTCCCGCACATGACGGTGGAACAGAACCTCTCCTTCGGGCTGTGCCGGCTCGGCCAGCGGCCGGACGCGGCTTCGCGCGAGCGCATCGAATCACTCGTGCGGCAGTTCGGGCTGGAGACGCTGCGCGGCGCCTGGCCGCGCCACCTCTCGGGCGGCCAGCGGCAGCGCGTGGCGCTCGCACGGGCCCTGGCGCCGCAGCCCGGCCTGCTGCTGCTGGACGAGCCGCTCTCCGCGCTCGACACGCAACTGCGCACGCGCCTGCGCGGCGAACTCGCGGAACTGCTGGAGCGCGTGCAGGTGCCCACGCTGCTGGTCACGCACGACCCGAGCGACGTCGAGGCGCTGGCGCAGTCGGTGGTGCACCTGGACGCGGGGCGGGTGGTGCCGCCGCCGGTCTGAAGGGCGCTCCTTATCCGCAGCTGCCCAGGTGCCCGCACTGCGTGCAGTAATCGCACCCGTCCTTGCGGATCACCGCATGCGCGCCGCATTCCGGGCACTTGCGCCCCGCCATCGCGGGCGGCAGGCCCGGTGCAGCGGCCGGCGCATCCAGCGGCAGTTCCTGCTGGCGCATCGGGCCCACGGGCTCGGCCGCGCGCTGGGCCAGGATGTTCTGCACCGCGTAGGCGATGGCGGCCACTTCGGAGTCGTGCCAGAGCGGCACGCGGGCGCCGTCGGCACGCGTGTGGGTGCCCAGGCGCACGGGCCCTCGGTCCCAAGCGACCTTGCGCATGTCGCTGAGCGCGCGCTCCAGGAAGCCGCCGCGCGCGGCGAGCGAGAGCAGGCGCATGCTGGAGGTGATCCACTGCTGCGATTCGCCGCTCTGCCCCACGGGCATGAAGAACTCGATCGCGCGGTCCACCGTGCCGCCGTGCCCGTCCGGCACGGGCAGGAACGAGACGATCAGGTAGAGCGTCTTGCGGCCGTCCTGCGTCCAGTACTCGACCTTCTCGGCGACGGCGGAGAGCGCGCCCTTGGGGCGGCTTTCGATCACGGCGCGCATCGGGTCCGCGGGCGTGGCGGGAGGCATGGCTGACGACTGCACAGCCGGCCCCTCCGCAGACTCCGATGCGTCGTGCGCAGCGGATGCGGTCGTGGCTGCGGCGGCACCGGCCTCCGGCGCGGCAGCCGGCGCCTCCAGCACGGCGCCCAGGATGGCGTTGGGTCGGTAGGTGGCCAGACCCTTGAGCCGCGCGCGCCAGGCGTGCAGGTAGAGGTTCTTGAAATCCTCGTAGGGGTAGTCGACCGGCACGTTCACGGTCTTGGAGATGGCCGTGTCGATGAAGGGCTGCACGGCCTCCATCATCGCGATGTGTCCGGCGGCAGGCATCTGCAGCGCGCTCACGAAGTAGTCGGGCAGCGCGTTCACGTCGCCGCCCAGCGCGCGGTAGAGTCGCCAGGCGTGGTCCTCCACCGCGTATTCGCTGGTGCTGCCGTCGGCCTCGCGCTTGCGGCGCGTGTACGTCCACGAGAACGGCGGCTCGATGCCGTTGGAGGCGTTGTCGGCGAAGGCGAGGCTCACGGTGCCGGTGGGCGCGATCGAGAGCAGGTGGCTGTTGCGGATGCCGTGGGTGCGGATGGCCTCCTGCAGCGAGGCAGGCAGGCGGCTCGCGAAGGTGCCGGGCGCGAGGTAGCCCGCGGCGTCGAACTTCGGAAACACGCCTTTTTCCTTCGCCAGCTCCACCGAGGCGGCATAGGCGGCGTCGCGCATGCACTCGGCGATGCGCGTGGCCATGGCGCGGCCCGCGTCGGTGTCGTAGCGAAGGCGCAGCATGGCGAGGGTGTTGCCCAGGCCCGTGAAGCCCACGCCGATGCGCCGCTTGGCCGCGGACTCGGCCCGCTGCTGCGGCAGCGGCCAGAAGGTGACGTCCAGCACGTTGTCGAGCGCGCGCACCTGCGTGGCGACGCTGGCCGCGAACGCCTCGAAATCGAAGGCCGGCTCGCCGGCGAAGCCGAACGGATGGCGGACGAAGCGCGGCAGGATGATGGGGCCGAGGTCGCAGCAGCCGTAGGAAGGCAGCGGCTGCTCGCCGCAGTTGTGCACGCAGAGGCCGTTGGCGTCGAAGGCATGGCAGTCGGCCACGGTGACGTCGTAGACGTCTTCGTGTCCGTCCGGCAGCACGTCCTGCACGGTGGCGGTGAACGGTTCGCGGTTCAGCGCACGCCGATAACCGGAGAGCACCGTCACCAGCCGCCCGGCCTTGTCCGCATCTTCGAAGCCGATGCGCTCGGCGAAGACGCGCAGGTTGTCGCCGCTCACGACGAGTTCGTGCTGCGCCCGTGTGGAGCAGGGCTGCCGGCCGCCGCGCCCGTCGGGCAGCAGGCGCAACCCGGCCGTGCGCCGGTCCGGGTACAGCGTGGAGGCGATGCCCAGGCGCAGCAGCATGCGCTGCACGGTCCGCAGCAACTCCAGGTCGCTTTGGGCGAGCCGCACGCTCACGCCCTTCTCCTGGCGGCCCTGCACCGAGCCATCGGTATCGAAGAGGCCGCGCAGCAGGCCCGCCGAGAACGCGGACGATGCGCGTTCCATGGCGGGGGTGATGGTTTTCGCGCCGGGGCGCATGCCCATGCGCAGCGCCAGCGCACGCACGGCGCCGCTGGCCATGCGCCGCTCCGCGCAGGCTCCGCCGCTGCGTGCCACCGTGCGCTGGAATCCGCGGAAATCCGCCCGGTGCGCGAGCGTCGCCGCGGCAGCCTCGGCGGCCCTCAGGATGCCGTGCGCGCCGCTGGAAGGCGCGGGCGCGCCGTTGGCGACGAGCAGCGCATCCTCCTCTTGCTCTTCCGTGAGCCAGACGGAGATCACCGCCTTGTCGGCCTTCAAGGTGCCGTCGCCGATCAGCAGGCCCAGCAGGTAGCCTTCGGCCTCGGTGCCCTCGCCCCTCCAGCCCGGCAGGGCGCGGTGGTCGTTCAGCACGATGTCGTCGCCGGGCTGCAGCGCGCCCGCCGCGACCCACTCCACTTCGCGCACGTCGCGGGTCTGCTTCGCCACGCGCCGCACCAAGTGGTCTTCCGTCAGCCGCAGCGCGTGGCCCTGGCGGGTGCGCAGCCGCAGCACGGGCTTGTGGCCGGTGGCGAAGAAGCCGGCGCTGAGCGTGGGAAAGGCGCGCCCGTCCACGATGGCGTTGAACGGCCTGCCGACGAGGTCGGCCACCTGCGCGGGGCCGGCATCCGTCATCACCCAGGTGTCCGCCGTCACGCAGGGATTCGTGGCCGCGATGCTTTCGCAGTACGCCAGGTTGTTGTCGGTGTTGACGCGGTCGAGGAACAGGATGCCCGGCTCGGCGAAGTCGTAGGCCGAGCGCATGATCGTGTCCCACAGCTCGCGCGCGGGCAGCGTGCGGTAGACCCACTGGCCGTCGGCGCGCTGGCGGGCGCCCTCTTCGCGCAGCGCGGCGCCGGGGCGCGCGGGGTGCACCAGCTCCCACGGCGCATCGTCCAGCACGGCCTGCACGAAGGCATCCGGCACGCCGACGGAGACGTTGAAGTTGTTCCAGCGCCCCGGCGTGCGCTTGGCGGTGATGAAGTCCAGCACGTCCGGGTGGTCGATGCGCAGCACGCCCATCTTCGCGCCGCGGCGCGCGCCCGCGCTCTCCACGGTGGCGCAGGACTGGTCGAAGACGTTGATGTAGCTGCAGGGCCCCGAGGCCATCGAAGCCGTGCCCTTCACTTCGGCGCCGCGCGGGCGGATGCGCGAGAAGTCGTAGCCCACGCCGCCGCCGCGCCGCATGGTTTCGGCCGCTTCGCGCAGCGCTTCGTAGATGCCGGGGTAGCCGCCCTCGTCCATGCCCTGGATGCAGTCGCCCACGGGCTGCACGAAGCAGTTGATGAGCGTGGCCTGGATGTCGGTGCCCGCCGCGCTCATGATGCGCCCCGCGCCGATCGCGCCGGCCCGCAGGTTGGCGAGGAAGCGCGCCTCGATCGCCTGGCGCACCTCCGGCGCCTCGACCGAAGCCAGGGCGCGGGCCACGCGCCGGTAGAGCGTCTCGGCATCGGCCTCGCCGGGCTTGAGGTACTTTTCGCGCAGCACGTCGAGGCTGATGGGCTGCTCGGGCAGGCGGGGCGCCGCATCGGGCGCGAGGGAGTCGATCGGATCGCGTTGCATGGGTTCCAGTTTCCTGAACACGGCCAAGCCGTCTTTCTACTCCTGCGCCGTGTCGCCGCACTGGGCTATGTCAACGTCGGCGCAAAGGATTTGTCCGTCGTGTTCGACGTAGGGCGCGTAGGGCCCGGTGCCGCTGTGGTCGGCGCTGGAAGCGGCGACGAAACCGGACTGCTCCAGGTCGAAGACATGTACCTCGCCCTCCTCGATCACGTAGTGCCAGCCATGCAGCGTGAGCTCGCCCGCCTGCACGCGGCGGCGCACCATGGGGTAGTCCATGAGGCGTTCGAGCTGCAGCACCACGGCGCGCTGCTCGGTGCGCCGCAGGGCTTCGGGGGTGGCCTGCACGGGCAGCACGGCTTCGCGGCCGAGCTCCAGCCAGCGCTGCAGGTTGAGGGCTTCGGCCGGCACTTCGCCGTAGAGCGCCTTCACCGCGCCGCAGTGGCTGTGCCCGCAGACGACGATGCGCCGCACCTGCAGGCTGAGCACCGCGAATTCGATGGCGGCGGCCGTGCCGTGGTGACCGTGCGAGCCGTCGTAGGGCGGCACGAAGGCGCCCACGTTGCGCACCAGGAAGAGTTCGCCCGGTCCCGCGCCGGTGAGCAGGTGCGGCACCAGGCGCGAATCGGAGCAGCCGATGAACAGCGTGGTGGGCCGCTGGCCCTGCGCCACCAGGTCTTGGAAGCGCTGGCGGTAGCGCGGGAACGCGTCGTCGTGGAAGCGCCGCAGGCGCTGCAGCAGCTCGTCGGGCATGGCGTGGCGGTTCCGGCGGGCGCTACTGCACGAGCGGCGTATCGGCGCCGTCCAGGTCCACGCCCTGCAGCGTGGCTTCGCCCGCGAGCACCTGCAGGTACTGCCGCAGCGCATTCACCCACGCCTGCTGGCGCAGCGCGAGCGCGACGGCCTCGCGCACCTCGCCGTAGCCGCGCTGGCGGCCCGCGTCGCGCGCCACCACTTCCACCACGTGCAGGCCGAAGCGGCTGTGCACCAGGCGCGGCAGCACGCCGACTTCGCTCGCGCCGAACACCTCGCGCGCGAACTCGGGCGCGCAATCGCCGTGCGCCAGCCAGCCCAGGTCGCCGCCCTCCGCGCCCGTGGGGCAGTTGGACGACTCCCGGGCGGCGCGTGCGAAGGCCTCGCCGCCATCATCGGCGCAGCGCAACTGCAGCAGCGTGGCCTCGGCGCGTTCGCGCAGGCGCTGCACGTCCACGCCCGGCGTCACGGCATAGAGGATGTGCCGCAGGTGCACGCGTTCGCCGTCGCGGTAGCGCGCGGTGTGCGCCCCGTAGTGGCGGCGGCAGGCATCCTCCGACGGATCGGGCACGGCGAGCGCCTGCTCCAGCAGCGCCTCGATGGCCTGGGTCGCGGCTTCGGAGGTGGTGCCGTCGTCGGCAGGGGCATCGCCCGCCGCCAGCAGGCCGGCGCGCTGGGCGGCCTGCCGCAGCAGCTCGGTGCAGGCGCGCTGGCGCAGCGTGTCCGCATCGGGCGCATCGTCGGCGCGGTGCAGTGCGATGCCGTTCACCGAAGCGACGGGGCCCGGGGCGGCCGGCGCGGGCGAGCCGGGGCCGTGCCCGAAAAGGTCCGCATCGAAGCCGGGGGCGGTGCCGATGGCGGCATCCGTGGTGGTGCCTGAACCGGAGCCGCAGCAGCCGGTGGAGGCAGGAGAGTCTTGGCAGGTGCAGGACATGGTGTGCTCCGGTGCGAAAAGCCGCTATCGCGTGGCGCGCGGGTTGTCGATGGCGCGGGCCACGTCGGGCGACGGCACGGCGCTGGGCTGGCCCGGCAGGTCGTGGCCGCGCGGCACGTTCATGCGGCGCGAGCGCACCACCTGCGGCGCGCGCAGCAGGTAGGCGACGGTGCCGAAGCCGCTCCACACGTGCACCAGCCGGCTGAACGGGAAGAGCAGGAAGATCGTCATGCCGAACACGATGTGGAACAGATAGGGCCACGGCAGCACCGCGAGCGCGGTGGCATCCACCGGCCGCAGCGTGACGATGCGCTGCGCCCAGTCGGCCAGGATCAGCATCACGCTGCCGTCGGTGTGCTGCATCGAATACGGCAGCGTGACGAGCCCCACCACCAACTGCACCCACAGCACTACCAGCACCGCGATGTCGGTCGCGTGGCTGGTGTGGCGGATGCGCGGGTCGAACAGCCGCCGCCACAGCAGCATGCTGAGGCCGGCGAAGCACATCGCGCCCGCCACGCCGCCGGCCGACACGGCCATCATCTGCTTGGCCGAAGCGCTCATGAAGAGGCCGTACACGCTGTGCGGCGTGAGCAGGCCCACCATGTGCCCGAAGAACAGGAACAGCACGCCGAAATGGAACAGGTTGCTGCCCCAGCGCAACAGGCCGGCGCGCAGCATCTGCGAGGAATCGCTCTTCCAGGAATACTGGTTCTGGTCGAAGCGGATCAGGCTGCCCACCACGAACACGGTGAAGCAGACATACGGGTACACCTGGAACAGGAAATCGTGCAGGGCGGCGGTCATGGGTTCGCTCCTCGGGATGCGCCGGAGCCTCCGGCGCGGACGATGTGGATGGGCTGGGGCTGGCCGGCGCGGGCCTGGCCGAGGTTCGCGCAGCCGTCGAAGGCCGCGGGCTCGGTCCAGCTCTCGTCGATGCCGGGCTCGGGTGCCGCCTTCGCGGGCGCGGCGGGCCCCTCGGGCACCGGCTGGCCCGCGAGTTCCAGCAGTGCGGCGAACACGGCCGCGTAGGCGTGCGCATAGGGCGCAGCCTGCGCGCTGCCGCGCTGCGCGAGGGCACCGTGGATGGCGGCCAGCAGGTGTGCGATCTCGCCGAGGAAGGCCCGCGCCTCGCGCGGCGGCTGGGTGGAGACGAACTCCAGCACCGCCGGCAGGTAGTCGGGCAGCTCGTCCTCGCGCAGCAGCAGGCCGGCGCGGGCGTAGGTCTCGCCCAGGTCGATCATGGCGGGGCCGCGATCGCGCGAGTCGCCGTGCACGTGCTCGAAGAGGTGCAGCGAAGTGGCGCGCCCGCGGTCGAACAGCTCCACGTAGGCGGTCTCGGCATCGAGCGGGTCGCCCGCGCCGAGCAGTTCCAGCAGGCCGGCGATCTGCGCGCGGCGGGGTGCGGCCAGCGCGGCATCGGCATCGAGCAGCGCGGGCAGTTCCGCCAGGTGCGCGCGCAGGCCGGCACCGGGGTAGTCGAGCAGCGCGCCCAAAACGCGCAGCGTGGCGCTGCCGGGATGGCGGCCGGCGATGGCGGCCTGGGCAGTGCGGAGGTCGGTGGTGGCGCTCATGTCAGACTTCCGCCTTGATCGGGATGGTGCGCTTCTTCTCGGCACCGAACAGGCTCACGTCGCTCACGCCGTCGGAGCAGCCGTTGCCGAAGCTGAAGCCGCAGCCGCCGCGCACGTTGAAGGCGTTCTCCGCATACTCGCGGTGCGTGGTGGGGATGACGAAGCGGTCCTCGTAGTTGGCGATGGCCATGGTCTGGTACATGTCCTCCACCTCCTCCTGCGTGAGGCCCACCTGCGCAAGCACGTCGAGGTCGGTGCGCTGCTCCACGTGCTTCGCACGCTGGAAGGCGCGCATGGCGAGCATGCGTTCGAGCGCGCGCACCACCGGCGCGGTGTCGCCGGCCGTGAGCAGGTTGGCGAGGTACTGCACGGGAATGCGCAGCTGGCCCACGTCGGGGATCAAGCCGTTGGCGCCCACGTGCCCCGCGTTGGCCGCGGCGCTGATCGGCGAGAGCGGCGGCACGTACCAGACCATCGGCAGCGTGCGGTATTCGGGGTGCAGCGGCAGGGCCACCTTCCAGTCCACCGCCATCTTGTAGACGGGGCTCCTGCGCGCGGCCTCCATCCAGGCATCGGGAATGCCGTCGATGCGGGCCTGCGCGACCACTTCCGGGTCGTTCGGGTCGAGGAAGATGTCGAGCTGCGCGCGGTACAGGTCGCGGTCGCGCTCCACGCTCGCGGCCTCGGCGATGCGGTCGGCGTCGTAGAGCAGCACGCCCAGGTAGCGGATGCGGCCCACGCAGGTCTCCGAGCACACGGTGGGCTGGCCCGACTCGATGCGCGGATAGCAGAAGATGCACTTCTCGGCCTTGCCGCTCTTCCAGTTGTAGTAGATCTTCTTGTAGGGGCAGCCCGATACGCACATGCGCCAGCCGCGGCACTTGTCCTGGTCGATGAGGACGATGCCGTCTTCCTCGCGCTTGTAGATCGAGCCCGAGGGGCAGGAGGCCACGCACGCCGGATTGAGGCAGTGCTCGCACAGGCGCGGCAGGTACATCATGAGGGTGTTCTCGAACTGCGCGTACATGTCCTTCTGCACGTCCTCGAAGTTCTTGTCGCGGCTGCGCTTGGAGAACTCGCCGCCCAGGATCTCTTCCCAGTTCGGGCCCCAGACGATCTTGTCCATCTGCTTGCCGGTGATCAGGCTGCGCGGGCGCGCGGTGGGCGCGGCCTTCATCTCGGGCGCGGACTGCAGGTGCGCGTAGTCGTAGGTGAAGGGCTCGTAGTAGTCGTCGATCTCCGGCAGGTTGGGGTTGGCGAAGATCTTCATCAGGAGCTTCCACTTCGCGCCCTGGCGCGGCGCGATGGAGCCGTCCGCGCGCCGCACCCAGCCGCCGTTCCAGCGGTCCTGGTTCTCCCAGTCCTTCGGGTAGCCGATGCCGGGCTTGGTCTCGACGTTGTTGAACCAGGCGTATTCCATGCCGGGGCGGCTGGTCCAGACGTTCTTGCAGGTGACGGAGCAGGTATGGCAGCCGATGCACTTGTCCAGGTTGAGCACCATGCCGATCTGTGCGCGGACTCTCATGCGGTTTCTCCTTGGTCCAGGGTGGGGCGGACGAGCGGGTCGGCGACGGGCGTGTCGAGCCAGTCGACGCGGTTCATCTTGCGCAGCACGATGAATTCGTCGCGGTTGGTGCCGATCGTTCCGTAGTAGTTGAAGCCGTAGCTCAGCTGCGCGTAGCCGCCGATCATGTGGGTGGGCTTGAGCACCACGCGGGTCACCGAGTTGTGGATGCCGCCGCGCGTGCCGGTCACCTCCGAGCCGGGGGTGTTCACGATCTTTTCCTGGGCGTGGTACATCATCACCATGCCTGGCTTCACGCGCTGGCTCACCACCGCGCGGGCGGTGAGCGCGCCGTTGGCGTTGAACAGCTCGATCCAGTCGTTGTCCTCGATCTGCGCGCGCTTCGCGTCGTCCTCGCTGATCCACACGCAGGGCCCTCCGCGGCTCAGGGTGAGCATGAGCAGGTTGTCGGTGTAGGTCGAGTGGATGCCCCACTTCTGGTGCGGCGTGATGAAGTTGAGCGCGATCTCGGGGTGGCCGTTGGGCTTGCGGCCCTGCACCTCGGCCGTGGCCTTCAGGTCCACCGGCGGGCGGTAGCTGCTGAAGCCCTCGCCGAACGCCTGCATCCAGGGATGGTCGATGTAGAACTGCTGGCGGCCCGTGAGGGTGCGCCATGGGATCAACTCGTGCACGTTGGTGTAGCCGGCGTTGTAGCTGACGGTCTCGCTCTCGATGCCGCTCCAGGTGGGCGAGCTGATGATCTTGCGCGGCTGGGCCTGCACGTCGCGGAAGCGGATCTTCTCGTCCTCGCGGTGCAGCGCCAGGTGGGTGTGGTCGCGGCCGGTCTGCCGGCCGAGCGCGTCCCAGGCCTTCACGGCCACGTGGCCGTTGGTCTCGGGGGCGAGCTGCAGAATCACCTCGCAGGCGTCGATGTCGGAATCGATGCGCGGCATGCCCTGCGTGGGGCCATTGCCCGGCACGGCGCCATTGAGTTCGCGCAGCTGCTGCACCTCGGCCTTCGTGTCCCAGCCGATGCCCTTGCCGCCGTTGCCCACCTTCTCCATCAGGGGCCCGAGCGCGGTGAAGCGGTCATACAGGTTGGGGTAATCGCGCTCCACCACGCTCATCTGCGGGCCGGTCTTGCCGGGGATGAGATCGCATTCGCCGCGCGTCCAGTCGGCCACGCCGAAGGGCTGGGCGAGTTCGCCGGGCGTGTCGTGCGCGATGGGGCTCAGCACCAGGTCGCGCTCCACCCCCAGGTGGCCGGGCGCGAGCGCGCTGAAGGCGCGGGCGAAGCCCTTGTAGATGTCCCAGTCGCTGCGCGACTGCCAGGCCGGGTCCACCGCGGTGGAGAGCGGGTGGATGAACGGGTGCATGTCGCTGGTGTTGAGGTCGTTCTTCTCGTACCAGGTGGCGGTGGGCAGCACGATGTCCGAATAGAGGCACGTGGTGCTCATGCGGAAGTCGAGCGTGACCAGCAGGTCCAGCTTGCCTTCGGGCGCCTGCGCATGCCATTCCACTTCGGCCGGCCTGGCGTCGCCCTCGCCCAGGTCCTTGCCCTGCACGCCGTTGCGCGTGCCCAGCAGGTGCTTGAGGAAGTACTCGTGCCCCTTGCCCGACGAGCCCAGGATGTTGGAGCGCCACACGAACATGTTGCGCGGCCAGTTGTCGGGGTGGTCCGGGTCGGTGCAGCTCATCTTGAGCGATCCGCTCTGCAGTCCCTGCACGGCGTAGGCCTTCGGGTCCAGGCCCGCGGCCTCGGCGTCGCGCACCACCTGCAGCGGGTTGGTCTGCAGTTGCGGCGCGGAGGGCAGCCAGCCCATGCGCTCGGCGCGCACGTTGTAGTCGATCATGCTGCCGCCGAACTGCGCGCGGTCGGCCAGGGGCGAGAGCACCTCTTCCACGCCGAGCTTTTCGTAGCGCCACTGGTCGGTGTGCGCATAGAAGAAGCTGGTGGAGTTCTGCTGGCGCGGCGGGCGCACCCAGTCGAGCGCGAAGGCCAGCGCCGTCCAGCCGGTCTGCGGCCGCAGCTTCTCCTGGCCCACGTAGTGCGCCCAGCCGCCGCCGCTCTGGCCGATGCAGCCGCACATCATCAGCATGTTGATGATGCCGCGGTAGTTCATGTCGCAGTGGTACCAGTGGTTCATCGCCGCGCCGATGATCACCATCGAGCGGCCGCGCGTGCGGTCCGCGTTCTCGGCGAACTGGCGCGCCACCGCGATCACCTGCGCGCGCGGCGTGCCGGTGATCTTCTCCTGCCATGCGGGGGTGTAGGGCGTGTCGTCGTCGTAGCTGGCGGCGGCGTTCTCCCCGGGCAGGCCGCGCGCCACGCCGTACTGCGCCACCTGCAGGTCGAAGACGGTGGCCACGAGCACCTCGCGCGCGGTGCCGTCGGCATCCACGGTGGCCAGGCGCCGCACGGGCACGGTGCGCGCGATCACGTCGGATTGCACGTTCGCCGGGAAATGCTCGCTCGCGATGCCGCCGAAGTACGGGAAGCCGACCTGCGCCGTCTCCCAGCCGTGCGCCTCTTCAGCGCCGGCCTCCATCAGCGACAGGCGCAGCCGCACCGCATCGCCCGTGCGCGCGTCCTTGTCCTCCAGGTTCCACTGGCCCTGGTCGGCGCGGCCGTCCGGGCCCCAGCGGAAGCCGATCGCGCCCTGCGGGCACACCACCTCGCCGTGCGCATCGAGCGCCACGGTCTTCCACTCGGGATGGTTGTCCTGGCCCAGCCGGCCCGGGAAATCGCTGGCGCGCACGTAGCGGTCGGGCACGCGCACCACGCGGCCGTCCGGCAGCGCCTGCTCGCGCAGCGTCACCAGCATGGGCATGTCGGTGTAGCGGCGCACGTACTCGTCGAAATACGCGCTGCGCTCGCCCTGCTCGGGGAAGTAAAACTCCTTGAGGATCACGTGGCCCATGGCCATCGCCACCGCGGCATCGGTGCCCTGCTTGGGGTTCATCCACAGGTCGGCGAGCTTGGCGACCTCGGAATAGTCGGGCGTCACCGCCACCGTCTTCGTGCCCTTGTAGCGCACCTCGGTGAAGAAGTGCGCATCCGGCGTGCGGGTCTGCGGCACGTTGGAGCCCCAGGCGATGATGTAGCCGGCGTTGTACCAGTCGGCCGATTCGGGCACGTCGGTCTGCTCGCCCCACACCTGCGGGCTGGAGGGCGGCAGGTCGCAGTACCAGTCGTAGAAGCTCATGCACACGCCGCCGATCAGGCTGAGGTAGCGCGAGCCGGCCGCGTAGCTCACCATCGACATCGCGGGAATCGGCGAGAAGCCGATGATGCGGTCCGGCCCGTGGCGCCGGATGGTGTGGATGTTGGCGGCGGCGACGATCTCGTTCACCTCGTCCCAACTGGAGCGCGCGAAGCCGCCCAGGCCACGCACGCGCTGCCAGCTCTGGCGCGTGGCCTCGTCGCCGACGATCGCGGCCCAGGCCTCCACCGGCCCCATCGTGGCCCGCGCCGCGCGCCAGGCCTGCAGCAGCCGGCCTCGCACCATGGGGTACTTCACGCGGTTGGCGCTGTAGAGGTACCAGCTGTAGCTCGCGCCGCGCGCGCAGCCGCGCGGCTCGTGGTTGGGCATGTCCCAGCGGGTGCGCGGGTAGTCGGTCTGCTGGGTTTCCCACGTGACGATGCCGCCCTTGACGTAGATCTTCCACGAGCAGGAGCCCGTGCAGTTCACGCCGTGGGTGGAGCGCACGGTCTTGTCGTGCGCCCAGCGGTTGCGGTAGGCGTCCTCCCAGGTGCGGTCTTCGCCGTTGACCTGGCCATGGCCCCCCGCGAACGATTCGCGCGGCTGGCTGAAGTACGTGAGGCGGTCGAGAAAGTGACTCATCGTGGTTCCTTAGAAAGTCGTCATGTCATCCGTCGTGTTGACGCTGCGCCCGCTTCGCCGGAAGCTGGCACGCCATCACGCATCCGGTGGCCGCGGAGCAGGCCGCACAGGGGGTAGGTCATCAACATGGCATTTCGGCGCGGGCGCGGGCGTAGTACCACCACGTGATGCCGATGCACAGCGCGTAGAACGCGGCGAATGTCCAGAGCGCCAGCTCCGGCCCGCCCGTCGCGGCGATGGAACTGCCGTAGCTCTTGGGGATGAAGAACCCACCGTAGGCGCCCAGCGCGCCCGCGAAGCCCAGGGCCGCGGCGCCTTCGGTGTTGCCCTCGCGGGTGGCCTGGGCGCGGGCCTCGGCGCCGCCCGTGCGCACTTCGGCGAGGCGCAGGTTCAGGAAGATCACGGGGATCATCCGGAAGGTCGATCCGTTGCCGATGCCGGTGGTGAGGAACAGCACCATGAACATCGCGAAGAAGCCCGCGAAGCTGCCCTCCGCCGGGCCGAAGGCGAGCGCGTAGCCGCCCGTTCCCTTGGGCAGAAAGGCCAGCACGCCCACCACGGCCAGGGCCATCACGGCGAAGTTCCAGAGCGTGACCTGCGCGCCGCCCAGCTTGTCCGACAGCCATCCGCCCACGGGCCGGATCAGCGCGCCCACCAGCGGGCCGAGCCATGCGTAGGCGAGCGGGTTCACGTCGGGGAACTGGCTCTTGATGAGCAGCGGGAAGCCCGCGGAGAACCCGATGAACGAGCCGAAGGTGCCGAGGTACAGCACGCACATGATCCAGTTGTGCTTGCGGCGGAAAATCGCGGCCTGCGCCGCGAACGAGGCGCGCGCGTCGGCGATGTCGTTCATGCCGAACCAGGCGGCCAGCGACGCGAGCGCGATCCAGGGCACCCAGACGAAGGCCGCGTTCTGCGCCCACACCTGCTGCGCCTGGCCGTTCTTCACCATCGTCTGCGCGTCGCCGCCCAGCACGCCGAACACGCCGGCCGTGATCACCAGCGGGCTCAGGAACTGCACCACCGACACGCCCAGGTTGCCCAGCCCCGCGTTCACGCCGAGCGCCGAGCCCTTGCGCTCCTTCGGGAAGAAGAAGCTGATGTTGGCCATGCTGGAGCTGAAGTTGCCGCCGCCCAGGCCGCACAGCAGCGCGAGCGCGAGCATCGTCGGGTAGGCCGTGGTGTTGTCCTGCACCGCGAAGCCGATGCCCAGCGCCGGGATCAGCAGCGACGCGGTGGAGATCGCCGTCCAGCGGCGGCCGCCCACCAGGGGCACCATGAACGAATAGAAGATGCGCAGCGTGGCGCCCGAGAGCGCGGGCGCGGCGGCCAGCCAGAACAACTGGTTGGTCGAATAGCGGAAGCCCAGCGCGGGCAGGCTCACGGCGACCACGCTCCAGACCTGCCAGATGGCGAAGGCCAGGAACAGCGCGGGCACCGAGATCCAGAGGTTGAGGCGCGCGACGGCCTCGCCCTCGCGCTCCCAGAAGGCCTTGTCCTCCGGGGTCCAGAGGGTGAGCAGGCGGCCCTGGCGGGCCTTGCGGGAAGGGGTGGTGGTGGACATGTGAGTCTCTCCTTGGGGCTTCGCGTCCCGCGCTCAGCGGGCGGTGCCGGCGGCGCGTGCGCCCGGCGCATCCATCACGTCGGTGCGGCGCACTTCGGTGAAATACATCCAGGCCAGCGACACCCAGACCACGCCGTACATCAGCATGAAGGCGCTGGAGCGCACGCCCGTCCAGTCCAGCAGCACGCCGAACAGGATCGGCAGCACGAAGCCGCCCAGGCCGCCGGCCAGGCCCACGATGCCGCTGATGGCGCCGATGTTGGCGGGGTAGTCGTCGCTGATGTACTTGAAGACGCTCGCCTTGCCGAAGGCCATGGCGATGCCCAGCACGAACATGAGCCCGGTGAACGCATAGACGTTCAGGCCGATGTGGAAGCTGCGCGGGCCGTCGGTGGCGAGCACCGTGAAATCGGTCTGCGGGTACGACAGCAGGAACAGGCACACCCAGCAGACCCACAGCACCCACCAGGTGACGCTGTGGGCGCCGTACCTGTCGCTGAGGGCTCCGCCGATGGCGCGCAGCACGCCGCCGGGCAGCGAGAAGCAGGCGGCCAGCAGCGCGGCGACGCGGATGTCCAGGCCGTATTCGCCCACGTAGTACTGCACCATCCAGAGCGACAGCGCCACGTAGCCGCCGAACACGATGCTGTAGTACTGGCAGTACTTGAGCACGCGCGGGTCCTTCAGCGCCTGCAGCTGGTCCATGAAGGTGACGTGGCTGGGCACGCGGTGCGCCGGATCGCTGTGGCTGAACAGCCAGAACAGCACCAGCATGCCGAGCATGATGGCCGCATAGGCGTGCGGCACGGCCGCCCAGCCGAAGGCCACGAGGATGGCCGGCGCCACGAACTTGTTCACCGCCGCGCCGGAATTGCCGGCGCCGTAGATGCCCATGGCCGTGCCCTGGCGCTCCTTGGGGAACCAGCGCGCCACGTAGGGCGTGCCCACCGAGAACGAGCCCCCGGCCAGGCCGACGAACAGGCCGATCGCGAGGAAGTGCCAGTACTCGGTGGCGTACCCCATCGCCCAGATGGCGGGCACCGTCGCGGCCATCAGGCAGGCCATCACGATGCGGCCGCCGTAGCGGTCCGTCCAGATGCCGAGCGGCACGCGCACGAGCGAGCCCGTGAGCACCGGCATGGCCGTGAGCAGGCCGAACTGCGTGGCGTTCAGGCCCAGCATTTTCTTGATCGGGATGCCGATGACGCCGAACATCATCCACACCATGAAGCACACGGTGAAGGCGAGCGTGCTCACGGCGAGCACGGACCAGGCCTGGCGCGTGCGGCGCGCGGTGGCGGCCGGGTTGGCGGGCGCGGAGGAAGGGGTGGCGGAGGCGCTGCGGCCTCGGCGGGATGGGGCTGTGGCGCTTGCGTGGGCCATGGCGTTCGTTCCTGGTGGCGGCCCCGCGGTCGATCCACGGGGCTCGGGAAGGATCGTCCCGCGAACGGCGCCGCCTGAACATCCTCCGGTGGGAGGTGAACGCCCCGGCGGAAGGAGGATGCGCGCGGCGGGCGCATCCTCTGGAAGAACTATGCCCGCCCCGCGTCAGGGCGCGCGCTGCCGGTCCGACGCGTACACCGCCGCCTGCACGCGCGAGCTCAGCCCCAGCTTGCGCAGGATGTGCTGTACGTGGATCTTCACCGTGGTCTCGGCGATGTCGAGCGCGCGGGCGATCTCCTTGTTGCTCGCACCGCGCGCGATCTCGCGCAGCACGTCCTCCTCGCGCGGCGAGAGCGGCGCGGCGGGTTCGCCTGCCGCGGCCGGGCCGGACACCGGTGCCGCCTCGGGCTCCGGCGGCGCCTCCTGCGCGGCGGGCGGGCCGCCCTGCGCCTGGAAGGCCGCGACCAGCTTGCCCATCAGCTCCGCGCTCACCACGGGCTCGCCGCGCGCGGCGCGGCCGATGGCATCGGCCAGCAGGTCGCCTTCGATGGTCTTGAGCAGGTAGCCCTGCGCGCCCTGGCGCAGCGCCTGCGCGAGGTCTTCGCCGTCCTCGCTCACGGTGAGCATCAGCACGCGCACGCCCGGCATGGCCTCGCGCAGCCCGCGGATCGCATCGATGCCGCGCACGCCGGGCAGGTGGTGGTCGAGCAGCACGACCTGCGGCGCGAGCGGCGGCGCGAGGCGCAGGGCCTCGGCCGCATCGCCGGCCTCGCCCACCACCCGCACGGACGGGTACTGCGCCAGCAGGGCGATCAGGCCGCGCCGGAACAGCGTGTGGTCGTCCACCACGAACACCCGCAGCGGCGCGGCAGCCGTGTTTCGGCAGGCATCGGGGACAGGCATGGCGAAGGCTCCGGGAGTGCGTGCCGGCCCCTGCTCAGGAAGCGAGCGGCGCGGCGGTGAGGGGGAAAAGCGGCGCGCGTGGCGCGGGAGAAGGCACGGTGGACACGCCGGAGACCGGCGGATCGGACACCGAAGGCGTGGAGTTTCCCGGCAACGGCACCGCCGGCAGCTCGATGCAGACGCGCGTGCCGCCGCCCTCTCCGGGCCCGACCTGCACGCGCGCGCCGATGCGCTCGGCGCGCTCGCGCATGATGCCCAGGCCCACGTGCAGCGAATCGGGCGGCACGGCGGCCGGATCGAAACCGCAGCCGTCGTCCTCCACCTCGAAGCGCCAGTGCGGTGCGCGCTGCACGCGCACCTCCACACGGCGGGCGCCCGAATGCTTGCGCACGTTGGAGAGCGCCTCCTGCACCATGTGCAGCACCTGCACCTGCACGTCGGGCGCGAGCGGCAGTCCGTGGCCCGCCATCGACAGCGTGTGCGCGATCCCGGTCTGGTGGCCGAACTTGGAGAGCGTGGCGCGCAGCGCGCCTTCGATGTCTTCCTCGCTGGTGCGCGTGCGGAAGTGCACCAGCAGCTCGCGCACGTCGGCATAGCAGCCGCGCACGCCCACGTCGAGTTCGCCCATGCTGCGGTCGCGCGCGCCGTCGTCGCCGCGCAGCACCGCGTCGCGCAGCAACTGGGTCTGGATCTTCAGGAAGGCGAGCGACTGCGCGATCGAGTCGTGCAGCTCGCGCGCGATGAAGGAGCGCTCCTGCGCCACGGCGGCCTCGCGTTCCAGCGCGGTGGCGCGCAGCCCTTCCATCGCCGTGGCGAGGTGGCTGGCCATCGCCTCCAGCATTTCCTGCATGCCGGGCTCGACGCCGGTGGCCGCGCGGAAGAACAGGTCGATCTCGCCGAGCACGCGCTGCTGCGTGCGCACGGGCACCAGCACCAGGGTCTGGTAGCCCGCGTCGCCGCAGTGCGGCATGCCGGTGGGCGTGCCGGGCAGGATGGGGATGACGCGCAGGCGCGCGGAGGCCTCGGGCTGGCCGCAGTGGCAGCTACCGGTGCGCAGGTAGTGTTCGCCCTGCACCATCGTCTCCGGCAGGCCGTCGCCCGCGAGCAGCATGTAGCGCTCGTTGGCCTCGTCGGACCAGCGCATCGCCGCGGCATCCGCCCGCGCGATCTCGCGCACGCGCTGCACGAAGCCGCGCGCCAGCGACTCCAGGCTGCCGGCTTCCGACACCTGCGCGCTCACCGCGTAGAGCGCGGCCAGGCGCTCGTTGCGTTCCTGCAGCCGCGAGGTCTTCTCGGCCACCTTGCGCTCCAGGTCCTGGTGCGAGGACTGCAGCGCATGCGCCATGAGGTTGAAGCCGGTGGCCACCTGCCCGAACTCGTCCTGCGATTCGACGGGCAGGCGCGTGCGCAGGTCGCCCTGCCGCATGCGCGCCAGGGCCTGCTGCAGCCGGGCCACGGGCGCCAGCACCAGCCAGTGGCTCAGGGCCATGAAGGCCACGGCCGAAGCGATGGCCACCGCCATCATCGCCAGCTGGAAGAGGTGCAGCACGGCCGTCCAGCGCGCCATCTGGCGCTCGATCGCATCCACGAAGCCGTCCACGCGCACCACGAACGCATCGGCCTGCTCCACGGTGGGCGGGGCGCCGCGCAACTGCCGCCATTCGTTCCGGATACCCTCGAAACGCACGCGCGTGTCCTCGTTCCAGGGCACGAACAGCGGCCGGGCGGGATCGCCCCCATGCAGCAGCGCGAGGCTGGCGTCGAACCGGGCGGAGAGCGGCGCCAGCCCGCCGGGCACCTCGGCCTGCCCCGCGAGCACCATGCGCATCATCGTCATGCGCAGCCGGCCGGCCTCGTTGACCGCGGCCGCGCCGCCTTCGAGGCTCCAGGTGATCCACAGCGTGAGCGCGATGGAGAGCAGCGCCACCATCAGAAAGCTCCCGCCGATGGCGAGCAGCCGGGTGGTCAGCGTGAAGGGCCTGCGCATGGCGGGCAGTGTAGGAACGCGGGCCCGCGCGCACCTTGATGCAGGTCAAGCCGGGCGGGAGCGGGCCTGCAAGTCCCGCGCGCTGCCGCGGGCATCGCCTCCGGCCACCGGCCCGCCGCCGTAGCATGCGGTGTCACCCGAGCCCGTGACCGTGCCCGTTCTCCGTCCCACTTCGGAAGGCCCCGTTTGCGCATGCCCCATCGCCCACCGCTCTCGCTCCCGCGGCCGTCCGCCGCCACCGTCCTGGCCGTCTCTGCCGTTCTGGCGATGGCCACCGGTTGCTCGAACCTCCCTCCCGCGGACACCCGCCCGTCGCAGCCGCCGTCCGCGCACACGCCAGCCGGCGCGCCCCCCTGGGCCGCGCTGCTGCCGCCTCCCGTGCTGCTGCTGGGCGAGCAGCACGACGCGCCCGACCACCAGCGCCTGCAGCGCGAAGCGGTGGCGGCCCTGGGCGCGCGCGGCGCCCTGGCGGCCGTCGTGCTGGAGATGGCCGAGGCCGGCCACGGCACGCAGGGCCTGCCGCGCGATGCGGACGAAGCCGCCGTGCGCGCGGCGTTGGCCTGGAACGATGCGGCCTGGCCCTGGCAGCGCTACGGTCCGGTGGTGATGGAGGCCGTGCGCGCCGGCGTGCCGGTGCTCGGCGGCAATCTGCCGCGTGCGGGCATGCGGGACGCCATGCACGACCCGTCCTGGGACGCGCGCGTGCCGCCCGACGTGCTGCGCCGGCAGATCGCCGCCATGGACGCCGGCCACTGCGGCCTGCTGCCCGCGTCGCAGTGGCCGGCCATGGCGCGCATCCAGATCGCGCGCGACGCCAGCCTGGCCCGCACGGCGGCCGATGCGCGCCGCCCGGGCCAGGCGGTGCTGCTGATCGCGGGCGCGGAACACGTGCGGCGCGACCTCGGCATTCCGCTGCACTGGGACGGCAGCGTGCGCTCCCGCGTCGCCATCGCCCGCGCGCAATCCACCACGGAACCGCTGCCCGAGAGCGCCGTGGACACGATCCTGCCCACGCCCGCGCTGCCGCCCACGGACCACTGCGCCCCGCTGCGCCGATAGCGTCCCGCGCCGGCCTACTCGTCCGAGCCCGCGTTCCAGAACGCCTGCAGCACGCCCGGCAGCGCTTCGATCGCGTGCATCACGGCATCCAGCTCGTCGGCCTCCACCGCCGTGGCGTAGAGCGTCGCCTCGATCTCCGTCTCGGTGCGGCCGAAGGCATGCTGGCCCACGCCGCGCACGGGGTAGTTGGCGGCCTCCAGCAGCTCCACCATGCGCTCGCGCACCTCGCCGTGCACACCGCGCCCGCACAGCACGTACACGGTGTAGGTCGCCTCGCTCGTCGCTTCCTGCACCGGGCGGCGGTTGATGCGGTTGGCCACGGGCCGCAGCAGCGTGTTGCTGGCGAGCACGAACAGCGCCGCGAGCACCGCCTCGGCCACGAGGTGCGAGCCCGCGCAGGCGCCCACCGCGGCCGATCCCCAGAGCGTCGCCGCGGTGTTGAGGCCGGTCACGTTGGCCCCCTCCTTCATGATCGCGCCGGCCCCCAGGAAGCCCACGCCCGACACCACGTAGGCGATCACCCGCACCGCGCCCGAGGGCCCTTCCAGCCGGTCGGCCAGCACCACGAACGCCGCCGCGCCCACGGCCACCAGCGTGTTGGTGCGCAGGCCCGCGGTGCGCTGGCGGACCTGGCGCTCCAGCCCGATCGCCGCGCCCAGCCCGAAGGCGGTGAGCAGACTGACGAGCGTGTCGAGGAACGGGAACAGATGGAAGTGGCGGAGGAATTGCATGGCGGCTCCGGGGATCGTGAGGGGTTCGGCAAGGAATGGACAGCGGCGCGGGCGGGCACGTCATGCCTTTGCATCCGGCGGGCGGCGGCAGCACCGGGCAACACGTGCCCACGCGCGCCGCCACACCCCTGCCGGTGCGGCCGTCCCGGCGACGCCCTCGGCATGGAAGGCCTCGAAAGCCCGCCCGCCGATGCGCTCGGCCCGCCGGCGCGCGGCCCGGCCCAGGCGCACGAACACCGCCCGGCGCTGCCCCGCGGGCAGCAGGGAGAGCGCATCGGCGATCACCGCCCCCGGCTCGCGCGACAGGCATGCGGCCACACGGCGGCAGCCATGGCGGTCCAGCAGCCCGCACAAGGCCTGCGGGCGCCGGCGGGCCAGCGCTTCGTGCAGCGCCCGCGTGAGCACGTCGGCGCGTGATGCACGCAGCCGTGCGAAGGCCGGGAAGGAGAACGAGAACGAAAAGGGAAAGCGGAGAAAGAACATGCGAAAGGCTCCAGCCGCGCCGCAGCGCGCGGAGCCTCCCGCGCCGTCAGCGCAGGGCCGGGCGGCGGAAGGCCTCCAGCCGCGCGCCGGAAGCGGAGAGGGGAAGGCAAGGGGAACGGAACACCGGGGTCGGGCCGGGGGAAGGCCGTATGGGGGCTGGGTCCATGGCGTTTTTCTCCCGCGCTCTCGCGCGCCGGTGGATGGGCCCACGCACCGCACGCGTGGGGATGGGATGCCGGCCGGGGCCGGCGCCGCGAGGCCTGGCGAGCCCGTGCGGCCGTTCTGAAGCATGTCCGCGAAATGTTCACGGGGACACCGCGGCGTGTCCGCAGTGTGTCCGAGGGCACCGGGCAGCACCGCACGGCGCGGCCCCGCCGAAAAGCGGCCGGATTATCGACCTGCCGGCACGGCCGAGTCAACCACCGGATCGCCCCCCGCGGCCTGCTGCGCCAGCAGCGCGGCGAACTCCGTCGCCGGCACCGGCCGCCGGCACAGATAGCCCTGGTAGCGGTCGCAGCCGCGGGCATGCAGGAACGCCAGCTGCTCGGGCGTCTCGACGCCTTCGGCCAGCACGTGCAGGCCCAGGCTGTGCCCCATGGCGATGATGGCCGCGCAGATCGCCATGTCGTCCGCGCTCTGGGGCAGGTCGCGGATGAACCCGCGGTCGATCTTCAGCACGTCGATCGGAAAGCGCTTCAGGTGCGCGAGCGACGAATAGCCCGTGCCGAAATCGTCGATCGCGAGCCGCAGGCCGAGGCCGCGCAGCCGCAGCAGCACCTGCCGCGCCTCCTCGGGCCGCTCGGCCAGCGCGCCTTCGGTGATCTCCAGCTCCAGCAGCGTGGACGGAAAGCCCGAATCCGCCAGCGCGAGCGCCGCGCAGCCCGCCAGGTCGGTCAGGTGGAACTGGCGCGGCGAGACGTTCACCGCCATCGTCACCTCGGGCAGCCCCGCTTCGCGCCAGCCCTGGGCCTGCCGGCAGGCCTCGTGCATCACCCACTCGCCCAGCGGGCCGATCACGCCCGTGCGTTCGGCCACCGGAATGAAGCGGTCGGGCGCGATGAAGCCTTCCAGCGGGTCGTTCCAGCGCACCAGCGCCTCGGCGCCCACGATGCGCCCGGAGGCGATGTCCACCTGCGGCTGGTAGTGCAGCTGCAGGTGGCCGTGCGCGAGCGCGGCACGCAGGCGCGCTTCCATCGACAGCCGCTCGCGCGCCGCCTGCGTGAGGCTTTCGTCGAAGAAATGCCAGGCACCGTGCCCGTGCTCGCGCGCACCGTACACGGCCGCATGCGCGCCCTGCAGCAGCGCGTCGGCACTGTCGCCGTGGTCCGGGAACAGGCAGATGCCCACGCTCGCCGAAGCCACCACTTCGAAGCCGTCCGGCGAGCGCCAGGGCTCGGCCAGCGCGGCCAGCAGCCCGCGGGCGATCGCCACCGCGCCCTGGGCGCCGTCCACGCGGCGGGCGATCACGCCGATCTCGTCGCCCGCCAGCCGCCCCGCGAGGTCGCCCGGCCGCAGCGCCTCCTGCACGCGCGCCGCGATGTGGCGCAGCACCTCGTCGCCCACCGCGTGGCCGTAGCTGTCGTTCACGTCCTTGAACCGGTCGAGGTTGACCAGCAGCACCGCCAGCGGCTCGCCGCGCAGCCGCGCATCGGCGATCGCCTCTTCGAGCTGCCGCGCGAAGAACGTGCGGTTGGGCAGGCCCGTGAGCGGGTCGGTGTGCGCCATCACCTCCAGGCGGCGGCGCTGCTCGTGCTCGTGCGAGATGTCGGTGAACAGGCACACGTAGTGCGTCACCTCGCCCTGCGCATTGCGCACGCTGGAGAGCGACATGCGCTCGGGGAACACCTCGCCGTTCTTGCGGCGGTTCCAGATCTCGCCCTGCCAGTGGCCCGTGCGGCCCAGTTCGCTCCACATGGCCTCGTAGAACGCGCGGCCGTGGCGGCCGGATTTGAAGAGCCGCGGCGTGCGGCCCAGCAGTTCCGACTCGGCATAGCCCATGAGCCGGGTGAACGCCGCGTTCACCGACAGGATGCGGCTCCCGGCGTCCGTCACCACCATGCCCTCGGCCGCGTTGTCCACCACGGTGGCCGCGAGGCGCTGGCGCTCGTCGGCCTGCACGGCGCCCTGCGCCAGCACCGCGATCTCCCGGCCGCGCGCGCGCCAGCGCCGCAGCGCCCAGACGCCGCAGCCCGCGGGCGCCAGCACGAAGGCCGCCTGCAGCGCCAGGCGCAGGCCGCTGCCGGCCGGCACCATCGCCTCGGCGCCCGCCACCCAGGCGAGGCCGGCCGCGGCGTACGCGAGCAGGGCGGCGGGTATCCACCAGCCGGCCACTCCCCGGGGGGCGCTGCGGGGGGCGGCCCCCTGCTCCTCTTGCATCAATTCCTTGCTCCGCGTTGCTGCGGGCCGTGCTGCGACAATCGCCCCGCTATGACCCAAGCCTATATTCTCACCCTCTCCTGCCCCGACAAGCTCGGGCTGGTGCATGCGGTCTCCGGATTCCTGCTGGAGCATGGCGGCAACATCGAAGAGGCCGCCCAGTACAACGACCACGCCACCGGCCTGTTCTTCATGCGCGTGCGCTTCGCCTGCGGCACCCTCGACCAGGCCAGCCTGCGCGAGCGCCTCGCCGCCTTCGCCGAGCCGCACCGCATGCACTGGAGCCTGCACGCCGCCAGCGAGCCGATGAAGACCGCCATCATGGTCAGCCGCGAAGGCCACTGCCTGAACGACCTGCTGTTCCGCTGGAAGTCCGGCCTGCTGCCGGTGCACATCTGCGCCATCATCAGCAACCACCGCGACTTCTACCAGCTCGCGGCCAGCTACAACGTGCCCTTTCACCACATCCCGGTGACCAAGGACAACAAGGCCCAGGCCGAAGCCCGCCAGTACGAGATCATCCAGCAGGAAGGCGCCGAACTCGTGGTGCTCGCGCGCTACATGCAGGTGCTGTCGGACGACCTGTGCCGCAAGCTCGAAGGCCGCGCCATCAACATCCACCACAGCTTCCTGCCGAGCTTCAAGGGCGCCAAGCCCTACTACCAGGCGCACGACCGCGGCGTGAAGCTGATCGGTGCCACCGCCCACTACGTGACGGCCGATCTCGACGAAGGCCCGATCATCGAGCAGGACGTGGCCCGCGCCGACCACACCGACACCGTGGAAGACCTCACGGCCCGCGGCCGCGATACCGAAAGCCAGGTGCTGGCGCGCGCCGTGAAGTGGCACACCGAGCACCGCGTGGTGCTCAATGGCCACAAGACGGTCATTTTCAAGTAGTGTGCAACACCCCCCTGAGGCGCTACGCGCCTTCCCCCCGCTCTCGCGGTGCTGCGCACCGCGGGCAAGGGGACGCCGCCAGTGCAGCGGGGCGGCCCTTGCACGGCGGCCCTGGTTTGGGCCGCGCCAGTGGCGTGCGCAGCGGCACTTGCCAGCGTTTTTGATGGAATCCATGTGATGGCTTCCATCCACCCCGCTTCGCCGTCCTCCAGAAGCGCCGCCCAGCGCATTCCGCCGATCCAGTGCCTGCTCACTTTCGAGGCGCTGGCGCGGCTGCGCAGCGTGACGCAGACGGCCGACGAGCTGTGCGTGACGCCCAGCGCGGTGAGCCACCGCGTGCGCCAGCTCGAGCAGATCCTGGGCGCGCGGCTGTTCGGGCGGGCGGACTTTTCCCTCACCACCGAGGGCAGTTCCTACCTGGCCCACGTGCGCGAGGGCCTGGGCGCGCTGCAGCGCTTTCCGGGCGCGGCGGCGGCGCCGGGCAAGCGGCGGCTCAAGATCGCGGTCACGCCGACCTTCGCCCGCGCCATCCTGATCCCGCGGCTGCGGCAGTTCACCGAGGCCTATCCGGAGATCGATCTGGCGCTGCAGGTCTCCATCCCGCTGCTCGACGTGGTGGCCGAGGACGCCGACCTCGTGGTGCGCTTCGGCCCCGGCCATTACGCCGACATGGAGCACGTGGAACTGGCGCGCGACGTGGTCACGCCCCTGGCATCGCCCGTTTTCCTGCGCGAGCACGGGCCCTTCGAGCGCCCCGACGACCTGGAGGGCACGCCGCTGCTGCGCAGCCCGCTGGAGCCCTGGCGCACCTGGTTCGCCGCCGCCGGGCTCGGCTGGGCGGAACCGTCCGAGGGCTCGCAGTTCAACGACATCGGCCTGATGTGCGATGCCGCCTCGGCCGGCATGGGCGTGGCGCTGGTGCGCCTGAAGCTCGGCGCGCCCTGGCTGGAGAACGGCACCCTCGTGCGGCTCTTCCCGCTCGATGCGCCCAGCCCCCATGCCCACTACCTCTGCTGGCGCACCGGCACCATGGACCGCTGGGAATGCGCGGCCTTCGCGGAGTGGCTGCGCCGCGCGATGGCCTGAGCCGGCGGTACGGCCGGCGCGTCCCGCGCGGGGCACGTGGGGGTTGGCAGGGCAGCGGCCCCGCAACGACAATGGGGCATCCACCGGACACCCCATGACCGCCCCCCTGCCCGACAATGAGCCCGAGCGCCTGCGCGCGCTGCGCGACCTCATGCTGCTGGACACCTCGCCCGAGGAACGCTTCGACCGCGTCGTGCGGTTCGCCGCCGAGCAGCTCGATGCGCCCATCGCGCTGGTCAGCCTCGTGGACGAACACCGCCAGTGGTTCAAGTCGCGCCTGGGCCTGCAGGTGCCCGAAACCGGCCGCGACGTCTCGTTCTGCGCCCACGCCATCCTGCAGCCCGACGTGTTCATCGTCGAGGACGCCAGCCGCGACGCGCGGTTCGCCGGCAACCCGCTCGTGACCGGCGAGACGCACGTGCGCTTCTACGCGGGCGCACCGCTCAGCGCGCCCGGCGGCGAGCGCATCGGCACCCTCTGCGTGCTCGACACCCGGCCGCGCGCGCTCGGCGGCACGGAACTCGCCATCCTCAAGGCCCTGCGCACACTCGTCGACGAAGCCATCGCGGGCAAGAACGAGGACGCGTCCCCATGAGCCCGGCCCGCGCCGCGCCGGTGCATCCCATCCTGCTGGTGGAGCCGCAATTCGTGCTGCGCCGCACCATCGTCGCGGTCGCCCGCGAACTGGCCCTGGTCGAATTCCACGAGACCACCAGCGTGGAGCGCGCCCTGCCCGTGCTGGGCGCGCGGCCCTTCGCCGGCCTCGTGCTCGACTGCGACGACCATGCCTCCGCGGCCGACCTCCTGGGCCGGCTGCGCGACGGCGCCTTCGCGAGCCCCTCGCGCATTCCCGTGCTGGCCATCACCTCCGTGCCCGACGCCGACCGCGACGCCTGGCGCCGGTCGATGGGCGTGATCGGCACGCTGCACAAGCCCTTCAAGATCGGCGCCCTGCTGGAACGCGTCCAGTCCATGCTCGGGCCGGCGCGCGCCTGAAGCGCCGGGCGCGGCCTGCCGGCCGGCCATTCGCTCGCTCGCTTCCCCGCCTTTTTTTCACGGCACGCTGCAAGGAAGTTCATGCGATCCGGCACCTCCGGGCCCCACGGCACCGCGCGCTTGCCGTAGAGTGCGCAGGATGAACGCCCCCGCACCCGCCGCCTCCGTTCCGGACGCCGCGCCCAAGGCCCGGCTCATCGCCGCGCTGCAGGCCGTGCTGCCCGGCCATGCCCTGCTCTGGCATGCGGAAGACACCACCCCGTACGAATGCGACGGCCTCACCGCCTACCGCCAGCGGCCCCTGGCCGTGGCGCTGCCGGAGACCGAGGCCCAGGTGCAGGCCGTGCTGCGCACCTGCCATGCGCTCGGCGTGCCCGTGGTGGCGCGCGGCGCCGGCACGGGCCTGTCGGGCGGCGCAATGCCGCACGCGGGCGGCGTCACCCTCTCGCTGGCCCGGTTCAACCGCATCCTCGCGATCGATCCCGTGGCGCGCACCGCGCGCGTGCAGTGCGGCGTGCGCAACCTCGCGATCAGCGAAGCGGCGGCGCCCCACGGCCTCTACTACGCGCCCGACCCGTCGAGCCAGATCGCCTGCACCATCGGCGGCAACGTCGCTGAGAACTCGGGCGGCGTGCACTGCCTGAAATACGGCCTCACCGTGCACAACGTGCTGCGCGTGCGCGGCTTCACGGCCGAGGGCGATCCCGTCACCTTCGGCAGCGAGGCGCTCGACACACCGGGCTACGACCTGCTGGCGGCCGTGATCGGCAGCGAGGGCATGCTCGCCATCGCCCTCGAAGTCACCGTGCGGCTCATCCCGCAGCCCCGCGTCGCGCGCTGCATCATGGCGAGCTTCGGCGACGTGCGCCGCGCGGGAGATGCGGTCGCCGCGGTGATCGCCGCCGGCATCATCCCGGCGGGGCTGGAGATGATGGACCGTCCCATGACCGCCGCCGTCGAGGACTTCGTGCATGCCGGCTACGACCTCGCGGCCGAAGCCATCCTGCTGTGCGAATCCGACGGCACGCCCGAGGAGGTCGAGGAAGAGATCGCCCGCATGAGCGCCGTGCTGCGCGAGGCCGGCGCCACCGCCATCACCGTGAGCCAGGACGAGGCCGAGCGTCTGCGCTTCTGGAGCGGCCGCAAGAACGCCTTCCCCGCCTCGGGCCGCATGAGCCCCGACTACATGTGCATGGACTCGACCATCCCGCGCAAGCGCCTGGCCGACATCCTGCTCGCCATCCAGGCCATGGAGCAGAAATACGGCCTGCGCTGCGCCAACGTCTTCCACGCGGGCGACGGCAACCTGCATCCGCTGATCCTCTTCGATGCGAACGATCCCGACCAGCTGCACCGCTGCGAACTGTTCGGCGCCGACATCCTGGAGACGAGCGTCGCCATGGGCGGCACCGTGACCGGCGAGCACGGCGTGGGCGTGGAGAAGCTCAACTCCATGTGCACGCAGTTCACCGCCGAGGAGAACGCGCAGATGTTCGCGCTCAAGGCCGCGTTCGATCCGGCCGGGCTGCTCAATCCGGGCAAGGTGATCCCCACGCTCCAGCGGTGCGCCGAATACGGCAGGATGCTCGTGCGCGGCGGCCGCATCGCCCACCCCGACCTGCCCCGGTTCTGAGGCCTCGCGGCACCGCACGCCGCCGCCGGGGCCCGGGCGCGCCGGCGCACTCTACGGCGCATCGGGTGCCGCCGGGCTGCCGTCCTGCGACATGAGCCACCGCCGCACGGCCGCCACGGTCTCGCCGCCCTGGCGCGTCAGCCGCCCGGCATCGTCCAGCACGGGCACGGTCGCCGTGCGGTAGAGGGCACCGCCGAGCGCCGCCAGCAGCGCCAGCGCCCGGCGCTCGCCGAGGCACAGTTCCGCGGCGGTCTCGGCCGTGCCGCTGCCGCTGCCGGTGGCCGGCCCGCCAGGGCGCGCCTCGCGGGCCGCGCATTCCATGCGCGCCTCCTGCATGTCGAGCACCCGCCGCGCCTGGAGCGCAACCGGTTCGAGCCGCGCCTGCAGCCGGTCCAGCAGCCATGCGATCTCCTGCAAGCGCAGATCGATGGCATCGAGCGCGGCGGCCGCGCACTCCACCTGTTCGGGCGCGTCCTGCAGCGACGCGGAATGGAGGCGCGCGACCGACAGCACCTCGTTCATCCGCCCCTCCCTGCAGGCGCGCAGGGCCCGCAGCACCGCCGCATCGACCACCCCGCCGAACATCAGGTACGGGCTGCGTCCGTCCTCGGGCGGTACCGCGCCGCCGATCAGCCAGTCCGCGGTCGGGTGGCCCACCGCCGCGGCCAGCGAACCGTCGCCGAGGCCCAGCGACCAGGCCGCCATCGCGCCCGCCGGCAGGCCGTGCCAGCCGTACCCGTCCAGCTGCGCGGCACGGCCCACCACCGCCACGAGATCCTCCAGGCGGGGTGCCCCTTGCTCCGGCAGGCCGCCCAGTCCGGCGCCGCGCGTGGGCGCGAGGCCCCGCGGCAGGCGCCGGGCGAGCGCCAGCACCGTCTCCAGCCCCTTGGCCTGGGCCTGCAGACGCACCCGGGCGAGCATCACCAGCCGGCCAGCCACCGCACGCCGGCGCTCTTCCAGCGCCAGCGCCACGGCGCGGAAAGGCCACTCGGCGCCGGCGATCCAGCGGTCCGCCGTGGCGAACGGATCGGCCAGGCACCATGCCAGCCGCAACTGCGCCACGGCCATCTCCACGGGATCTTCCGCCCGCGGCGGTGCGCGCATTCCGCGCCGCGGAGCAAGCCCTCCGCTACGCTCGGCGGGCTCCGTTCCCGCCGCCGCTCCCGCCATCGTTTCTACCGCCGCTCCCGCCATCGTTTCTGCCACCGATCCCGCCACGGTCCTGCCCGGAGCCCGGCGATCCGGCGCCCGCAGCGCCATGCCTTCGATGTCCTCCATCAACCTCGCCCTCCTTCTCTGCATGCAGGCCGTGGCCGCCGCGGCCTTCCCGCCGTTTCGTAACCATGAATCACGCCCATTCCGTGACTATATCGCCGAATCACCCTGGAAACTCGGCAGTTCCCTAGCGTGACCGCATGCAGGATGCAAAGCAAAATTTTGCCCAGAAGTTACGAAACGCTATGGAGAAGGCAGGCTACGAGCCCCGCCCCTCCGTTCTGGAGCGGGAATTCAACACCCGGCACTGGGGCAAGCCCATGAGCCTGCACGGCGTGCGGCGCTGGCTGCGCGGCGAAACCCTGCCCGACCACCGCAAGCTCGCCACCCTGTCGCAGTGGCTGCAAGTGCCTCTGCAGGAGTTCATCGAAGAGCCCTCGCCCCCCGGAAAACCGCGTGCCGGCGAGCCTTCCGCCCTCTGGCACACCGGCATGGGCTACGATGACCGCAAGCTTTTCGAGGCCTACCTGCGCCTTCCCGTCCCCCAGCGGCGCATCGCCCGCGAAGTGATCCTCGCCATCGTCCGCGCCCACGCCGCGGACACCGAACGGCAGGGCAAAAACTGAGCGGCACCGCCGTGCAGGCGGTCCACTGAACCAGGGATCACACGGGCAACGTAACCTCCCACCCGAGTCACTCTGCAGATCGCGCCGGTCCCTAGCGTGCCGGCATGCAGGACGACGCAAAACAAAAATTCGCCCGGAAGTTGCGGGAGGCAATGGAAACGGCAGGCTACGAGGCCAAACCCTCGGTACTGGAGCGCGAGTTCAACACGCGCCATTGGGGCAAGCCCATGACGCTGCACGGCGTGCGGCGCTGGCTGCTCGGCGAGACCATGCCGGGCCCGCGCAAGCTCACCACGCTGGCGCAGTGGCTGCGCGTGCCCATGGAGGATTTCGTCGATGCGGGCGAGGGAGCTGCCCTGCGCGCCACCGGCGAGCCGCTCCACAAGTGGCATGCGGGGCTGGGCTACGACGACCGCGAGCTCTTCGACATCTACCTCAAGCTGCCCGTGCCCCAGCGCCGGCTGGCGCGTGAAGTGATCCTGGCCATCGCGCGGGCCCACGAGGCCGGCGAAGCCCAGCGCAAGGAGCGGGACGGCTGACCGGCACGCTCACGCGGCGGCTGCGTGCCGTCAGCCGGCCAGGCTGCCCAGCCCGTGCGCGATCTCCGCCGCGTGCGAGAGCGCGAACAGCACCAGCCCGATCAGCCCGCCGACCACCGTGCCGTTGATGCGGATGTACTGCAGGTCGCTGCCGATGTGCAGCTCCACCAGCCGTGCCATCTCCTTGGCGTCCCAGCGGTCGACCGTGTTGCGGATGTGCTCGGCCACGAACTGCGACAGATCCGGCGCCACCTGCGTGGCCCAGAGCTGCAGGCGCACGTTCAGGCGCACCCGCAACGCGGGATCGCCCGCGAGCGCCATGCCCAGCCACTGGCCCATGGCGGCGACCTTGCGCGACACCTCGGAGTTCTCGTCGGACAGATCCTTCTGCAGCCGCTCGCGCAGGCTCGTCCAGAGATCCTGCACGTAGCGGCCCAGGGTCTCGTCGTTCTGCAGGTACTCGCGCAGTTCGAGCCCCCGGCGCTCCCATTCGGGGTCGGACTGCAGCCGCTCGATCAGCCGCTGCACGGCCGCATCGAGCGCCGTGCGCAGCTGGTGGGAGGGATCGCTCGCCACCTCGGCCAGCAGGCTGTCGATCGCCTGCGCGATGGCGCCCGCGCCCTTGCCGCCGAGCCAGTCGGTGGGCAGCACCTTCTCCTTGAGCGGGTGCTCGCGCCGGATCCACTGCACGATGGCCTCGGAGATGAAGGTCCGCGTCTCGGGCGCGCGCAGCAGCAGCGTCACGCGGCCGAGCACGTCGTCGAGCAGCACCTGGTGCCGGCCATTGTGGGTGAGCGCCTCCAGCGCCGCCGCCATCGTGCGCGACAGATCGAGCTGCCCCACCAGCGCACGCGCGGCCTGGTTCATGAAACGCTGGATGCGCGCATCCTCCACCGTGTCCAGCGCCGCGAGCGCCAGCCGCGCCACCTGCCGCCCCAGCAGTTGGGCATTGCCGGGCGAAGTCAGCCACTGCGCGAGCATGTCGGCCGGGTCGTGCCGGCGGATGAGGTTGACGAGCGAAGGCGCGTCCAGGAACTTGTCGCGCACGAACGTGGCGAGGTTGCCGCCGATGCGCTCCTTGTTGCGCGCGATGATGTCGGTATGCCGCTGCACCCAGGGCAGCGGAATGCGCCGGAACAGCGCCGAGACCGCGAACCAGTCGGCCAGCGCGCCCACCATGGCGGCCTCGGCCACGGCGCGCACGCACTCCACCGCCAGGCTCGGCGGAAAGGCGTAGGTCGCGGCGAACACCACCGCCACCGCCAGCAGCAAACCCGTGGCGAGCCACTTGGAGCGCGCCAGCGCCAGCGCTTGCTCGGTTGCCGCGGGCGGGGGCGCGGCGAACGCATCGGCCGGCTCGTCGGCCGGCGGGGAGGCCGTGGAACGGGCCGCGGCACCCAGCGCCTCGCCCGCCGGGCCGAGGCCGCCATCGCCGGAACTGCGGTTGCGCATGCTGCTGTCCATCCCCCCGAGAATAGCCCGCCGGTGCGCGGCCCGCGCGTAAGCAACTGTTGTCCGTACGGGCTTGGCGGTCAACGGAGCCGCGCCGTGCTCCCTGCGCAGGCCTGGTGGCCCGGCCTCAGCGCGGCGCCACGCGGTCCAGCGCCGCCGCGAGGTGCCCGACGGTGCGGTCCACGTTGCGCCACTTGTCCAGGCCGAAGAGGCCCAGGCGGAAGGTCTGGAAATCCGGCCCCTCGCCGCACTGCAGCGGCACGCCCGCGGCCGTCTGCAGGCCCGCCTCCAGGAACTTGCGCCCGGTCTGGATGCCGGCGTCGGTGGTGTAGCTCACCACCACGCCCGGCGCCTTCCAGCCCTCGGCCGCCACGCTCGGGAAGCCGCGCGACTCCAGCAGCGCGCGCACCTTCTCGCCCAGCTCGATCTGCCGCGCGCGCACGTGCTCGAAGCCGTCGTCCCGGGTCTCGAACATCACGTCGCGCAGCCGCACCAGCGCATCGGTCGGCATGGTCGTGTGGTAGGCGTGCTGGCCCTTCTCGTAGCCCTCGGCGATCTGCATCCACTTCTTGAGGTCGCACGAGAAGCTGGAGCTCTGCGTGCCCTCGATCGCCTGGCGGGCGCGCTCGCTCAGCATCACCATCGCGCAGCAGGGCGAGCCGCTCCAGCCCTTCTGCGGTGCCGAGATGAGCACGTCCACGCCGGTGGCGCGCATGTCCACCCACATCGCGCCGGAGGCCACGCAGTCGAGCACGAACAGCGCGCCCACCTCGTGCGCGGCGTCCGCCACCGTGCGCAGGTAGTCGTCGGTCAGCAGGATGCCGCTGGCGGTCTCCACGTGCGGCGCGAACACCACCTTCGGCCGCTCGGTACGGATCGCCTGCGCCACCTCGTCGGCCGGGCAGGGCGCCCAGGGCGCCTGCGGGCCCTCGCCCTGCCGGCGTGCCTGGCAGACCACGGCGCCGCCGCCCAGGCCGCCCGCGTCGAAGATCTGGCTCCAGCGGTAGCTGAACCAGCCGTTGCGCACGATCAGCGCCTTCTCGCGGTTGGCGAACTGGCGGGCCACGGCCTCCATGCCGAAGGTGCCGCTGCCGGGCACCAGCACCGCGGTGTGGGCGCCGTACACCGCCTTCAGCGTGGCGAGGATGTCCTGCATCACGCCCGTGAAGCGCTTGGACATGTGGTTGAGGGCGCGGTCGGTGTAGACGACCGAGAACTCCAGCAGGCCATCGGGATCGACATCGGGCAACAGTCCGGGCATGGGGGACAACTCCTTGGAACGGAAACGGCCAGGGGAAAAGGATCGAGAAGGCGCGGGCGCGGCCCCGAGGCCGGAAGACGCCGCCCTGCCGCGCGCCGATGCCGCAGCTTACACCCCGCCCGCCCGCCTTCCGGCGTCCGCGCGTGCGCCGGGGAATTCGGCCCGGATGAAGACCGGAGCGGCGGACGCCGCTAGTATCTCGACAGTCACCGCCCCCCTTCGCCCCGCAGTCCCTGCACGCCTCCAGGAGCCCGACCCGATGCACGATTTCCGCAGCGACACCGTCACCCGGCCCACCGCCGCCATGCGCGAGGCCATGCTCGCCGCCCCCCTCGGCGACGACGTGTTCGGCGACGACCCTTCCGTGAACGCCCTGCAGGACCGCGCCGCCGGGATGCTCGGCTTCGAGGCGGCGCTCTTCGCCCCCAGCGGCACGCAGGCCAACCTCATCGGCCTGATGGGCCACTGCCAGCGCGGCGACGAGGCCATCGTCGGCCAGACCTGGCACACCTACCGCTGGGAGGGCGGCGGCATGGCCACCCTGGGCTCCATCCACCCCCAGCCCATCGAGAACCGCGCCGACGGCACGATGTGCCTGGACGACATCGCCGCCGCCATCAAGCCCGACGATCCGCATTTCGCGCGCACCCGCCTCGTGGTGCTGGAGAACACCACCGGCGGCCAGGTGCTGCCCAACACCTACATCGCCGAGGTGGCCGCGCTCGCGCACGGCCGCGGCCTCGCCATGCACCTGGACGGCGCGCGCCTCTTCAACGCCGCGGCGGCGAATGCCACCGCCCACGGCACCGACGTCTACGACGAGGCCCGGGCCATCTGCGCGCACTTCGACTCGGCCTCGGTCTGCCTCAGCAAGGGGCTGGGCGCGCCCGTGGGCTCGCTGCTGCTCGGCTCGCGGAACTTCATCGCGGGCGCCCGCCGCACCCGCAAGATGCTGGGCGGCGCGATGCGGCAGGCGGGCCTGCTGGCCGCCGCCGGGCACTACGCCCTGGAGCACCACGTGCGCCGCATGGCCGACGACCACGCCCTGCTGCGCACCCTGGCCGAAGGCCTGGCCGAAGCCGGCCGCAGCCACCCGGTGCTGCGCCGTCGGCTGGAAGTGGCATCGGCGCACACCAACATCCTGTTCACCGACGTGCATTCCGACATCGCCCCCTCGCTGATGGCCTGGCTGTCCCGGCACGGCATCGGCGTGACGCGCAGCCTCTGCGGCGGCCAGATCCGCCTGCGCTGGGTCACCCACCTCGACGTGGGGCCGGACGACGTGGCGCATACGCTCGATTGCGTCGAGCGGTTCACCGGCTGAGAGCGGCTGACACGCCCCTGCTGGCGTCGTTGCCGCGTCTTGTCGTACCGCGCGTACTGCCTGCGATGCGGCGCCTCGCCAGAACCGCTTCGCCGGGTCGCGCCAGCCGCTCTGGGGACGGCTCAACGCGCCGGATAGCTGCGGTGGCCGAAGATGCCGCTGCCCACCCGCACCAGGGTGCTGCCGGCGCGGATCGCGGCCTCCAGGTCGGCCGTCATGCCGAGCGAGAGCGTGTCGAAGTCCTGCATGCCCTCGGCGCCGGCGGCCGCCACCGCGCGCAGGTGGTCGAAGAGCTGCCGCACCTGCCGATGCACCGCGTACTGCGCATCGACGTCCGGCGCCGGTTCGGGGATGGCCATCAACCCCCGCAGGCGCAGCCGTGGCAGGCGCGCCACGGCCCGGGCCAGCGCCTCGGCCTCGGCCGGCGGCACCCCGGCCTTGTTCGCGCCGCCGTCCACGTTCACCTGGATGCACACCTGCAGCGCCGGCAGGTGCTCCGGCCGCTGCTGCGACAGCCGCTCGGCCGTCTTCAGCCGGTCGACCGTGTGCACCCAGTCGAAATGTTCGGCCACCAGCCGGGTCTTGTTGCTCTGCACCGGGCCGATGCAGTGCCACTCCAGCGGCCGGCCGGGTCCGGCATCCGGCGCCTGCAGGGCCGCGATCTTCTCGACGCCTTCCTGGATGTAGTTCTCGCCGAAGGCCGGCTGCCCGGCCAGCGCCGCCTCGCGCACGGCGGCGGCATCGAAGGTCTTGGAAACGGCCAGCAGCCGCACTTCGGACGGCGCCCGCCCGGCGGACGCGCAGGCCCGCGCGATGCGGTCCAGCACCCCCTGGAGGTTGTTACCAATCGTCGTCATAATGTTTGATCTATAAGCGTACCAAACGACCTAAGGGCCTTTCGTGGACATCACCCAACTGCTCGCCTTCAGCGTGAAGAACAAGGCCTCCGACCTGCACCTGTCCGCGGGCCTGCCGCCGATGATCCGGGTCCATGGCGACGTGCGCCGCATCAACGTCGACGCGCTCGACCACAAGATGGTGCACGCCATGGTGTACGACATCATGAGCGACGCCCAGCGCAAGGTCTACGAAGAGTTCCTCGAAGTCGACTTCTCCTTCGAGATCGAGGGCCTGGCGCGCTTCCGGGTCAATGCCTTCAACCAGAACCGCGGCGCGGCCGCCGTGTTCCGGACCATCCCGAGCAAGATCCTCACGCTCGAGCAGCTCAACGCGCCGCGCATCTTCGCCGACCTCGCCCTCAAGCCGCGCGGCCTGGTGCTGGTCACCGGCCCCACCGGCTCCGGCAAGTCCACCACGCTCGCGGCCATGGTGAACCACCTCAACGAAACCGAGTACGGCCACATCCTGACGGTGGAAGACCCGATCGAATTCGTGCACGACTCCAAGAAGTGCCTGATCAACCAGCGCGAGGTCGGGCCGATGACGCTCTCCTTCGCCGCCGCGCTCAAGTCCGCGCTGCGCGAAGACCCGGACGCCATCCTCGTGGGCGAAATGCGCGACCTGGAGACCATCCGCCTCGCGATGACCGCCGCCGAGACGGGCCACCTCGTCTTCGGCACGCTGCACACCTCCAGCGCCGCCAAGACCATCGACCGGATCATCGATGTCTTCCCCGCCGAGGAGAAGGAAATGGTGCGTGCCATGCTGTCCGAATCGCTGCAGGCCGTGATCTCCCAGACGCTGTGCAAGACCAAGGACGGACAGGGCCGCGTGGCGGCGCACGAGATCATGCTGGGCACCAGCGCGATCCGCAACCTGATCCGCGAGGCCAAGGTGGCGCAGATGTACTCCACGATCCAGACCAGCAGCAGCGTCGGCATGCAGACGCTGGACCAGAACCTCACCGACCTCGTGCGGCGCAACGTGATCAGCCCGGCCGAAGCACGCGGCAAGGCCAAGATCCCGGAAAACTTCCCGGGCTGAGCCACGCGAGCCGGCGCCCAGCCCCTTTTCGTACACATACCGCGCGGCCCCCTGAACGCCGCACGCACCGGAGCATCCCCATGAAAGGCATCCTCGGCCTGCTGAAGGCCAAGTCCCGCGGCACCCAGAAGTCCGGCGGCGAAGGCGCCAGCGATTCGGTCTTCTTCACCACGGCCTTCGCGGGCCAGGGCGTGGACAGCGCCATGCTCGTGCCCTGGGAGGCGCGCGCCGTCGAAGTCGCGGCCCAGCGGCTGCCCGCCGCGCGCGGCGGCAAGCTGCTGCAGGCGCTCTGGTCGAAAGACCGCCACATGGCGCACCTGGATGCCTCCGCCGTCGAGCGCATGGAGCGCTTCTTCCATTTCGCGTCCGTGCCCGCCGACCGCGACGTGATCCGCCAGGACGAATACGGCAACTTCATGGTCGTGCTGCTCACCGGCACCATCGCCGTCGACCGCGTGCAGCCCTGGGGCGAGCACCTGCGCCTGGCCGAGACGCGCCCGGGCGACATCCTGGGCGAGATGTCGCTGCTCGACAGCGGCATCCGCTTCTCCGCCTGCACCACGCTCACCGACTGCGAGATCGCGGTGCTCAGCGCCGAGGCGCTCGACGACATGATGGCCAAGGATCCGCAACTGGCCGCCAGCCTGGTCGCGCTGCTCGCCCGCAAGCTCTCGCAGCGCCTGCGCGTGGTCAGCGCCCGCCTGAGCGACAGCCAGCGCTGACCCCGCTTCGCAGAGAGCCACGACCGAAAGCAGCGCATGGAACGCGATCAGGCCAGTAAATTCATCAACGACCTGCTGAAGCTCATGGTGGGCCGTGGCGGCAGCGACCTCTTCATCACCGCGGAATTCCCGCCCGCCATCAAGGTGGACGGCAAGGTCACCAAGGTCTCCCCGCAGCCGCTCACGCCCTCGCACACCCTGACCCTCGCGCGCGCCATCATGAGCGACAAGCAGGTGGCGGATTTCGAGCGCACCAAGGAGTGCAACTTCGCCATCTCCCCGGCGGGCATCGGCCGCTTCCGCGTGAACGCCTTCATCCAGCAGGGCCGCGTCGGCATGGTGCTGCGGACCATTCCGCTCACGCTGCCCACCATCGACGGGCTGGGCGTGCCGCAGGTGCTCAAGGAGATCACCATGTCCAAGCGCGGGCTGTGCATCCTCGTGGGTGCCACCGGCTCGGGCAAGTCGACCACGCTCGCGGCCATGGTCGACTGGCGCAACGAGAACTCCTTCGGCCACATCATCACGGTGGAAGACCCGATCGAATTCGTGCACCCGCACAAGAACTGCGTGGTCACCCAGCGCGAAGTGGGCCTGGACACCGACAGCTGGGAGGCCGCCCTCAAGAACACGCTGCGCCAGGCACCCGACGTGATCCTCATGGGCGAAATCCGCGATCGCGAGACCATGGACCATGCCATCGCCTTCTCCGAGACCGGCCACCTGTGCCTCGCCACGCTGCACGCCAACAGCGCCAACCAGGCGCTGGACCGCATCATCAACTTCTTCCCCGAGGAACGGCGCGCGCAGCTGCTCATGGACCTGTCGCTCAACCTGCGCGCCATGGTGTCTCAGCGCCTCATCGCCAAGCAGGACGGCAAGGGCCGCGCCGCGGCGGTGGAAGTGATGCTCAACACGCCGCTGATCGCCGACCTGATCTTCAAGGGTGAAGTCGTCGAGATCAAGGAGATCATGAAGAAGAGCCGCAACCTCGGCATGCAGACCTTCGACCAGTCGCTGTTCGACCTCTTCGAGGCCAACGTCATCAGCTACGAAGACGCGCTGCGCAACGCCGACTCGCTCAACGACCTGCGCCTGCAGATCAAGCTCGGCAGCCAGCGCGCGCGCAACACCGATCTCTCGTCCGGCACCGAGCACTTCGCCATCGTCTGACGCCGTCTTGCCCCGCGCCCGCCGCAGCCCGGCGGGCGTTGTCTTTTCCACCGATCACCAGCACCCGACAGGAGACCGCCCCATGCCATCCAGCACCGCACCGCGCAGCTACGACGCCCTTCCCCCGCGCAAGGTCGCCTTCCTGGGCCTGGGCGTCATGGGCCACCCGATGGCAGGGCACCTGGCGCTCGCCGGCCACCAGGTCACCGTCTACAACCGCACCGCCGCCAAGGCCGCCGCCTGGTGCGAGGAATTCGCGCAGGCTGCCGGCGCCCGGCACGCCGCCACGCCGCGCGAAGCCGCCCAGGGCGCGGACATCGTGTTCTGCTGCGTGGGCAACGACGACGACCTGCGCTCCGTCGTGCTGGGCGCCGACGGCGCCTTCGCCGGCATGCAGCCCGGCGCGGTGTTCGTGGACCACACCACGGCGTCGGCCGAAGTCGCGCGTGAACTCGCCCAGGCCGCGCGCACGCTGGGCCTGCGCTTCATCGACGCGCCCGTCTCCGGCGGCCAGGCCGGCGCGCAGAACGGCCAGCTCACCGTCATGTGCGGAGGCGAGGCCGAGGCGTTCGACCACGTGCGCCCCGTGGCGATGGCGTTCTCGCGCGCCTTCACGCGCATCGGCGACAGCGGTGCCGGGCAATTGGCCAAGATGGTCAACCAGATCTGCATCGCGGGCATCGTCCAGGGCCTCTCGGAAGCCATCGCCTTCGGCCAGCATGCCGGCCTGGACATGCCGCTCGTACTCGACGTGATCGGCAAGGGCGCCGCCCAGAGCTGGCAGATGGACAACCGCGGCAAGACCATGGTGGAGGGCCGCTTCGACTTCGGCTTCGCCGTGGACTGGATGCGCAAGGACCTGGGCCTGGTGCTTCAGGAAGCCCACCGCAACGGCGCGCGCCTGCCCCTCACCGCCCTCGTCGACCAGTTCTATGCCGACGTCCAGCAGTCCGGCGGCGCGCGCTGGGATACGTCCAGCCTCATCACCCGCCTGGGCGTGAAGAAGCCGCAGAACGGCTGAAGCGGCCGCACGGAGCGGCGCAGCCGCTCAGGGGGGATGCCCTTTACTTGCTATCCGTGGTCACGGGAGCGGGACGCGGCTGCTGCGAGAACCCGCGCGCCAGTTCCTGCTCCGAGACGATCTCGAACACGCGCACCACCTTGCGCACGTCGTTCACGCCGCGCGCGATGTCGGTGGCGCGGTCGGCCTCGCGCTGGGTGACGCGGCCCATCAGGTAGACGGTGTTGCGCTCCGTCACCACCTTGAAGGCGGTCGCGAAGAGGTCCTTGGCGTCCACCAGGCTCGCGCGCACCTTGCCCGTGATGAGCGTGTCGTTGGCGCGCTGCGACAGCGTGCTGGCCGACATCACGGCGATGTCGTTCACCACCGAGCGCACGTTCTCCACCGCCAGCACCGTCTGCTCCACGCGCTCCTTGTCCTGCTGCGAAGGCACCTCGCCCGTCAGCAGCACCTGGCGGTTGTAGCTCGTGACGTTCACGTGCACGCGGTCGCCGAAGGTGTCGCGCAGCCGGTTGGCCGTGCGCAGCTCGATGCCTTCGTCCTCCACCTGGGAGCCCGTGGTGCGCCGGTCGGCGGCCATCATGGTGCCCACGGCCGCGCCGCCGATCAAGAGGGGCGCGCAGGCCGACAGCACGGTGCCCAGCGCGATGGCGGTCAGCACGGTGCCAGTCGTGCGGCGGGTCAAGGTCCGGAAAGTCATAGCGGTATCTCCTGTTCACCAAGTAATTGGGCATCGACGCCGTCGCACAGGCAGTGCAGCACCAGCGCATGCACCTCGCGCACGCGGGCGGCACGGTCGTGCGGCACGCCGATCAGCACGTCGGTCTCGCGCAGCATGCCGGCCAGGGCGCCGCCGGCCCGCCCCGTGAGGGCGATCACCGTCATGTCGCGCTCGTGGGCGGCCTGCGCGGCCTCGACCAGCGCGGCGTCCGTGCCGGCGCTGCCGTCCGTCACCGCCAGCAGCACGTCGCCGGCCTGGCCGAGCGCCCGCACCTGCCGGGCCAGCACCTGGGCATCGCCGCCCGGCGTGCCGGGGACGGCCCAGAGCGCGTCGGGCTCCAGCGCGATGGCCGCCAGTTCGGGGCGCTCGCGTTCGAAGCCGGCCACGCACAGCGCGGCGAACTGCCGCGCCTGCCCCGACGCCGCGCCGCTGCCGCAGGCCAACACCTTGGCCCCGCTCGTCACGCACGCGAGAACCGCCTGCACGGCAGCCTCGATGGGTTGGCTGAGAAGCTGCGCAGCCTGGTACTTGAGGTCCGCGCTGTCGATGAAATGCTGTTGGATGCGTTGCTCGAGCATGAACGCCGATGATACCCGCCGGGGGTGGCGGCGAAGGTAGCAAAGGGTTGGCGGGCTGGCCGGCCTACCCGGCGTCGAACGCCGCCTTCACCCACTGCACCGCATCCGCCTGCACCAGCACCGCATCGAAGCGGCACGGCGGCAGCGATGGCCAGCGCAGCAGGTAGTGCCGCGCGGCGAACACGATGCGCCGCTGCTTCGCGGGACCGATGCTCGCGCCGGCCCCGCCGAAGGCCGCGCTGGCACGGCTGCGCACCTCCACGAACACCAGCGTGCCGTCGCGGTCGCGCAGGATCAGGTCGATCTCCCCGCCGCCGCGGCCCGGCGTCCGATAATTGCGCGTGAGCAGCCGCAGCCCGGCCGCCTGCAGATGCGCCAGCGCCCGGTCTTCCGCGGCCATGCCCGCGGCCCGCGTCGTCGTCTTCCGCGCGGCCCTTCCCGGGCCGGCCGTCTTCTTTTCAAGGATTCCCATTGAGCGCCTCTTTCGCCTCCGCCCTGTCCGCCGCGCGCGATGCGGCCGCAGCGCAGCATTATCCGCAGGGCGCACTCTACGTCGTCGCCACGCCGATCGGCAACCTCGCGGACATCACCCTGCGCGCGCTGCACGTGCTGCAATTGGCCGACGCCATCGCC
Source organism: Comamonadaceae bacterium UBA4962 (assembly GCA_002397315.1). GTDB lineage: Bacteria > Pseudomonadota > Gammaproteobacteria > Burkholderiales > Burkholderiaceae_C > Paracidovorax. The sequence goes on along the minus strand of DHAE01000025.1, from coordinate 195,994 downwards.
TGCGAGGACACGCGCCACACCCAGGCGCTGCTGCGCGCCTACGGCATCGACAAGGCGCAAGGGCAATGCATGGCCGTGCACCAGCACAACGAAGCCGAAGCGGCACAGGCCATCGTGCAGCGGCTGCAGCGCGGTGAACGCGTCGCCTACGTGAGCGACGCCGGCACGCCCGGCGTGAGCGACCCGGGCGCACGCCTCGTCGCCGCCGTGCAGGCGGCCGGCCTGCGCGCGCTGCCGCTGCCGGGCGCGAGCAGCGTCACCGCCGCGCTCAGCGTGGCCGGCGCCCTGGCCGCGGGCCCCGCCGCCCACCAGCCGCTGGCCGGTGGCTTCCTGTTCGCGGGCTTCCTGCCCACGCGCTCCGCGGAGCGCCACACCGCCGTCCAGGCCTTGGCCTCAGAGCACCGCTGCACCGTCCTGCTGGAGGCCCCGCACCGCATCACGGACCTGGCCGCCGCGCTGGCGCCCCTGGGCGACCGGCCGGTCACCCTGGCGCGGGAGATCACCAAACAGTTCGAAGAAATCGCCACCCTGCCCGCGCACGCGCTGGCGGACTGGCTGCAGGCCGAAGGCACGTCGCGCACCCGCGGCGAATTCGTCATCGTCGTGCACCCTGCGCCCGCGCCGGAGGGCGATGCCTCGCCCGCCACCACCGCCGGCCTGCGCGCCCTGCGCCTGCTGCTGGCCGAACTGCCCGTGAAGACCGCCGTGCGCCTCGCGGCCGAGATCAGCGGAGCGCCGCGCAATACGCTCTACGACGCCGCGCTGGCGATGAAGAAGGAGAACGACCAGGAGGACGACGCTGGCTGACCGCTGTCGGCCAGCAGGTGTGCGTCGTCACGCAGACCCGTGGCCGGCGCCGCGCCATTGGAGCGGCTGACACGAGCCAGCGAAGCGGTTCTGGCTAGGCGCCGCATCGCAGGCAGTACCAGCAGCAGGGCAAGACGCGGCAGCGACGTCACAAGGGCCGTGTCAGCCGCTGTCTCAGTGCCGGACCGTGTAGGCCAACCCCGCAGCCACACCGCCGAACAGGTCGCCCTCGACCTGCGGCACGCCCGGGAACGCCGCCGCCAGTGCGTCGCGCAGCGGCTTCAGGGCCGATGAGCCGCCGGTGAGGTAGATGGCATCCACGCCCCGCCCTCCCAGATCGGCCGCCGCCAGGCAGTCCACCGCGCAGCGCACCACCTCCTGCAGAGGCGCCTGCAGATTCGCGGCCAACGCGTCCGGTGTGATCTGCGCTGCGAGCCCGCGCTCCAGCCAGTCGAGCGCCAGCACCGCCGGCACGCCCGCGCTCGACACCTCGATCTTCGCCTGCTCCACGCTTTGCGCCAGCCGGTGGCCCCAGCGCTCCGACAGCACCCGCATCAGCCGGTCGTGCAGCCGTACATCGCGGTAGTCCGACCGCAGTCCCTTCGCTTCGGCGAGCGCCTTGGGGCTGTACAGCCACTGGATCAGATGCCACGTCGAGAGGTCGTAGAACACGCGGCTGGGCACCTCGCGACCGGACGGGCCGTGGTGCCCCAGGCCCAGCAGCGGCATCACGTGGGACCGGCTCAGCCGCTGGTCGAAATCCGTGCCGCCCAGGTGCACGCCGGCCGTGGCCAGCACGTCACCGCTGCGGTCCGCCCGGTGCGCACGCTCCGGCCCCAGCAGCACCACGGTGAAATCGGAAGTGCCCCCGCCGATGTCCACCACCAGCACCCGCGTCTCCCGGTCCACGCGCTGCTCGTAATCGAGGGCGGCGGCGATCGGTTCGAGCTGGAAGGCGATGTCCGTGAAGCCCGCCATCTCCGCGGCCCGCTGCAGGGCGCCTTCCGCCAGCGCGTCCCGCGCCGGATCGCCGTCCACGAAATGCACCGGCCGCCCCAGCACCACGCGGGTGGGCGCCTCGCCCACCACCGCCTGCGCCCGGCGGGCCAGCGTGCGCAGGAACAGCGCGATGATGTCCTGGTAGCTCATCAGCGTGCCCTGCACCGCCGTCTTCTCTTCCAGCAGCGCGCTGCCGAGCAGGCTCTTGAGCGACCGCATCAGCCGCCCTTCGGTGCCCGCCAGGTACTGCGCGATCGCATCCCGGCCCACGTGCGTGCGCGACTCTTCGGTGTTGAAGAACATCGCCGTGGGCAGCGTGTGGTGGGAGTCCTCCACCGGCACCATCTGCGCCCTCTCGCCCTCCCGCCGGACCGCCATCGCGGAATTGGAAGTACCGAAATCGATGCCGAGGGTCAACGGGCGCATGGAGCGGTGAACAAAACAGAAACGGGAAAAGACATGCGATGCGCCAATGGACATCTGTCCAGCGGGCGGCATGAAGACGGTAGAGCTCAAACAAAACGCCCATGGCGACAGGAGCGTGATCCAAGGCACCGCGCGGCAAGAGGCGCGTCATTTTACCGGCGGTGCCGCTGCGCCGGCCTTCACGCCATGCAGGGGCGGTCTCCAGGCAGATCCATGTCTGGCGATCGAGTTGGCATTGCAGGCAAGTCACACATGCGCAGCAACCCCGAACGAACATTGCTTTCGCTTGTCCGCAGCCAGCAGACGCTTACAAAAGCGCGTGAGCAACGGGATGTAGCATCTGGCAATGAACCGGCTCAAACGACTGATCCCTCTAGCAGCAGTCTTGTTTACGTGGCATGCAGCGGCGGATAACTCCCCTCGCCTTCAGACTTTTTACAACAGCGCGCCCCCAAAGTATGAATGGGCATTCGGCACCGAGCCGGGCTGTGATCCACGCCTTCCTAGCTCCGGGTTGCTGTCACCGACCAAACCCGCAGTCCGGGGGCTGGAGGCTGCTTTTGCAGGCGATTGGGTTCTGGCCAGGCGATGTGAAAAGGAACTTCGAAGGTTTGCGCGGGTACGAAACGGCGCCCTGTTTTTCGCATTCAAGCAGGACTACATCGGTGAGTGGCCCTATCACATGCATGGGCCCTGGTCGTCGGCGCTAAGCCAAGGTGTGGCGCTCGAGTTGTACATGGCTCTGGCCAGAGCGACCGGAGAGTCGTACTACAGAACTCAAGCTCAGAAAATTTTCGCGTCGTACCTCGTCCCGGTCGACCAAGGGGGTTTTACTCGTCGGACAAACGAGGGCGTGGTACTCGAAGAATACCCCGCCCCCACCCGGATTGCCGTCCTCAATGGTGCATTGGTCTCAGCGATTGCATTGAAAGACTACGCCGACTGGAGCCACGACAAGAGAGCAGCAGGGTTGTTTGGACAGGCAGCGGCCTGGATGGAACGCCACATTTCCGCCTACGACGTGATGAAGGCCAATGGCGGGCATACCTCTGCCTACGCGCTTGCTCCCCGCCGCTTGAACGTTATTTTCAGGTTTGTAGGGGGACGCGGCGATGTGGAGATCGATTCGATATCGGTCAGCGGGCGGGGATTCCGCCATGACGTTCCCGTCGGCAACGGTTCGATTGATCAGCAAGGCTTCCGCGATGCCAGCGTCATCACATCTCCGGATATGAACTGGTCACAGCCTGGCAAGTCAGGCAACCGAACGACCAGAAAAATCATACCGGGCTTGGGCAAATTCGATCATGCGCCATTCCGAGTGCAAATCTCCACCCCCGAAGAACTGCACCGATGGGCGCCAAATGCAGAGATCAGCGTGACCTACCGGGCATCTGCACCGATTGACTTGCAGATCAACGATGGCCGTGAATACCACCGCATCGTCACCATGCAAGCATCGCGGGGGTTCACTACCGGCAAGTTCTCCATACCGCAGGCGGCCGTCGGCGCATTGAAATTTCCTGCCGGCCTGGTGGTGAACGAGCTGTACACGGGCTACAACCAGCAGCTTACGGCCCTATTTGCGGAAATCACCGACTCGTCAGCGATGCGCAACTATGCAAACCTATGGCGGTGAACTTGGGGGTGGCCACCACTGACTGCAGTGTTCGTCTGATGAATCCAGCAGCATCGATACAGCACATGAGCCAAGGTCGACAGGCTTTTGACTGCACAGCCGTGGGTGTTTCGCGCAGCCATCTACCAATGAAAAAAAAGGCCACGACATTGTCGTGGCCTTTTTGCGGTTTGGTTGCGCGAGAAGGATTTGAACCTCCGACCTTTGGGTTATGAGCCCAACGAGCTACCAGACTGCTCCATCGCGCGGTAGAAATGAATTATAGCTTACTTTGCAGCGTCTGCGGAAGAATCTGCAGAAGTTTCGGCAACTTCCGGACGCTCCACGAATTCCACGTAGGCCATGGGTGCGTTGTCGCCCACGCGGTAACCCATCTTCAGAATGCGGGTGTAGCCGCCCGGACGGGCCTTGAACAGCGGACCGAGCACGTTGAACAGCTTGGTCACGCTGTCGCGGTCGCGCAGGCGGTCGAAAGCCAGGCGGCGGTTGGCCACGGTGTCTTCCTTGGCCAGGGTGATCATGGGCTCGATCACGCGGCGCAGTTCCTTGGCCTTGGGGACCGTGGTCTTGATGGCCTCGTGCTCGATGAGCGAGTTCATCATGTTCTGCAGCATCGCGAGGCGGTGCGAGCTGGTGCGGTTGAGTTTGCGAAGGCCGTGTCCGTGGCGCATGGTGCTTTTCCTTATCAGTCAATTAAAACGGGCAGCCGTATCAGGTACTGCCCGCAGCACTGGTCCCCGAAGTGGGGAGCCGAAGATTATAAAACGATCCGCTCAGCGCTTGTCCAGGCCTGCGGGAGGCCAGTTCTCGAGCTTCATGCCGAGCGTCAGGCCGCGCGAAGCCAGCACTTCCTTGATCTCGTTGAGCGACTTGCGGCCCAGGTTCGGGGTCTTGAGCAGCTCGTTCTCGGTACGCTGGATCAGGTCGCCGATGTAGTAGATGTTCTCGGCCTTCAGGCAGTTGGCCGAACGCACGGTTAGTTCCAGCTCGTCCACGGGGCGCAGCAGGATCGGATCGAACGTGGCGCTGCCACGCGGGCCGGCCGGCGCATCGAAGGCAGCCAGTTCACCGCCCTCGAGCTGTGCGAACACGGCCAGCTGTTCCACCAGGATCTTGGCGGAGGCGCGCACGGCGTCCTCGGCGGTGATCGCACCGTTGGTTTCGATCTCGACGACCAGCTTGTCCAGGTCGGTACGCTGCTCGACGCGGGCGCTCTCGACGTTATAGCTCACGCGCTTCACGGGCGAGAACGAGGCATCCAGCACGATGCGGCCGATCGACTTGGTCGATTCGTCGGCATAGCGGCGCAGGTTGCCCGGCACGTAGCCGCGGCCCTTTTCCACCTTGATCTGCATGTCCAGCTTGCCGCCTTGCGACAGGTGGGCGATCACGTGGTCCGGGTTGACGATCTCGACGTCATGCGGCGTCTGGATGTCGCGCGCGGTGACGACGCCCTCGCCGTCCTTGCGCAGGCTCAGCGTGACTTCGTCGCGGTTGTGGAGCTTGAACACCACGCCCTTCAGGTTCAGGAGGATGTTCACGACATCTTCCTGGACGCCGTCGATGGACGAGTACTCGTGGAGCACACCGGCGATCGTCACTTCCGTTGCTGCGTAACCCACCATGGACGACAGCAGCACACGCCGGATGGCGTTGCCGAGCGTGTGCCCGTAGCCGCGTTCGAAGGGCTCGAGCGCCACCTTGGCACGGTTGTGCCCGAGCTGTTCGACGTTGATCGTCTTGGGTTTCAGCAAATTGGTTTGCATGCAGACTTCCTCTCAATACCCCCAGCTCGTTACACCGGTAAGGCTGGCGAAGCACCCGTACCGCGATGCCTCGCGGTACGGGAAACAATTGCGATCGATGAACGCCGTGGATTAGCGCGAGTACAACTCAACGATCAGGGATTCGTTGATGTCTGCGCCGAACTCGTCGCGGTCGGGCGTCTTCTTGAAGGTGCCTTCGGCCTTGTCGGCGTTGACTTCCACCCAGGCCGGCATGCCGACCTGCTGGGCCAGTTGCAGAGCTTCCACGATGCGGGTCTGCTTCTTGGACTTCTCGCGCACGGCCACCACGTCGCCCGGCTTCACCAGGTAGGACGCGATGTTCACGGACTGGCCGTTCACCGTGATGGCCTTGTGGGACACCAGCTGGCGTGCCTCGGCGCGCGTGGAGCCGAAGCCCATGCGGTACACCACGTTGTCCAGGCGGGACTCGAGCAGCGACAGCAGGTTCGCGCCGGTGTTGCCCTTGCGGCGGTCGGCGGTCTCGAAGTAGCGGCGGAACTGCTTTTCCAGCACGCCGTACATGCGCTTGACCTTCTGCTTCTCGCGCAGCTGCAGGCCGAAGTCGGACGTGCGGGCGCCGGACGTGCGGCCGTGCTGGCCGGGCTTGGAGTCGAACTTGGACTTGTCCGCGATGGAGCGGCGCGCGCTCTTCAGGAACAGGTCGGTGCCTTCACGGCGGGAGAGTTTGGCCTTGGGGCCGAGGTAACGTGCCACTTGAGCTTCCTTGAAATGTCATCTGCCGCGTTGGAAACGCGGGAGCCACCCGTACCATGCAACCACGCATGCGCCGGGTGGCGGTGGGCTTACTTGCGCGAAAAAATCAGATGCGGCGACGCTTTTGCGGGCGGCAGCCGTTGTGCGGCACGGGCGTCACGTCGGAGATGGACGTGATGCGGATGCCCAGGGCGCCCAGGGCGCGCACCGACGATTCGCGACCCGGGCCGGGGCCCTTGATCTCGACGTCGAGGTTCTTGATGCCTTGCTCGATCGCGGCGCGGCCGGCCACTTCGGAAGCCACCTGGGCTGCGAAGGGCGTCGACTTGCGCGAACCCTTGAAGCCCTGGCCACCCGAAGAGGCCCACGACAGGGCGTTGCCCTGGCGGTCCGTGATCGTGATGATCGTGTTGTTGAACGAAGCGTGCACGTGCGCGATGCCGTCGGAAACGTTCTTGCGAACCTTCTTGCGCACACGCTGCGCTGCGTTATTGGCGGGAGACTTTGCCATGTGGATCTTTCAATCTGCTTATTTCTTGAGCGCTGCGGCACCCTTGCGCGGACCCTTGCGGGTACGGGCGTTCGTGCGGGTGCGCTGACCACGCATCGGCAGACCACGGCGATGGCGGAAACCACGGTAGCAGCCGATGTCCATCAGGCGCTTGATGTTCATCGTGGTTTCGCGACGCAGGTCACCTTCGATGGTGAACTGAGCGATCTGGTCGCGGATTTTTTCGAGATCGCCGTCCGTCAGATCCTTGATCTTCTTGGAGTAGGCGATGCCGCAGGCTTCGCAGATCTTGCGAGCGCGCGTGCGTCCGATGCCGAAGATAGCCGTCAGGCCGATTTCAGCATGCTGATGCGGCGGAATGTTGATGCCAGCGATACGTGCCATTTGCGTCCTCTAAACTTTCAATCAACCTTGGCGCTGCTTATGGCGCATGTCGGTGCAGATGACCCGCACGACACCCTTGCGGCGGATGATCTTGCAGTTGCGGCAGATTTTCTTGACCGAAGCCGAAACTCTCATTTCACTCTCCTAAAACTAGTCCATTCGTTCCGGCCACGCGCGGAACACACTTTGCGTGCCCGCGATGGATCGATGGGCATCATTAACCGTACATGCTGGAGGCGAACCCGCGATTGTAGCGGATCCGCTTCCGGCTCGCCAGACCTCAGGTGCCTGGTGTTGCTTTGAAGTTCGCCTTCTTGAGCAGCGACTCGTACTGCTGGGACATCATGTAGTTCTGCACCTGGGCCATGAAGTCCATGGTGACGACCACGATGATCAGCAGGGACGTGCCGCCGAAATAGAACGGCACGTTGTACTTCAAGATCAGGAACTCCGGCAGCAGGCAGACGAAGGTGATGTACACCGCGCCGGCCAGCGTCAGCCGCACCAGGATCTTGTCGATGTAGCGGGCCGTCTGCTCGCCCGGACGGATGCCGGGGATGAACGCACCGCTCTTCTTCAGGTTGTCCGCCGTCTCACGGCTGTTGAAGACCAGCGCCGTGTAGAAGAAGCAGAAGAACACGATGGCAGCCGCGTAGAACATCACGTAGATGGGCTGACCGGGGGTCAGCGCACCAGAGATGTCGCGCAGCCAGCGCATCGATTCGCCAGCACTGAACCAGTTCACGATCGTGGCGGGCAGCAGGATGATCGACGACGCGAAGATCGGCGGAATCACCCCGGCCATGTTCAGCTTCAGCGGCAGGTGCGAAGACTGGCCCCCGTAGACCTTGTTGCCCACCTGGCGGCGGGCATAGTTCACGAGGATCTTGCGCTGACCGCGTTCCACGAACACCACGAAGTACGTCACCAGCGCCACCAGCAGCACGATGAAGATGGCCGCCAGGATGCTCATCGCACCCGTGCGCACCAGCTCCAGCAGGCCGCCGATCGAGCTCGGCAGGCCGGCCGCGATACCCGAGAAGATCAGGATCGAGATGCCGTTGCCGAGGCCGCGTTCGGTGATCTGCTCGCCGAGCCACATGAGGAACATGGTGCCGGCCGTCAGGCTGACCACCGCGGTGAGGCGGAAGCCGAAGCCCGGGCTCAGCACGAGGCCGGCCGAGCTCTCCAGCGCCACGGCGATGCCGAGCGATTGGAAGATGGCCAGACCGAGCGTTCCGTAGCGCGTGTACTGCGTGATCTTGCGGCGTCCCGCCTCGCCTTCCTTCTTCAATTGCTCGAAGGTCGGAAGGACATAGGTCATCAGCTGCATGATGATCGATGCCGAGATGTACGGCATGATCCCCAGTGCGAACACCGTGAAGCGGGACAGGGCCCCGCCCGAGAACATGTTGAACAGGTTCAGGATACCGCCTTGCTGGCCACTGAACAGCTGCTGCAGCTGGGCAGGATCGATGCCCGGCACCGGGATGTGCGCCCCGATGCGGTAGACGATCAAGGCCAGCAGCAGGAAAACCAGCCGGCGACGCAGGTCGCCGAATTTACCGGTCTTTGCAATCGACGCTGCACTGGTAGCCACGAATGCGTTCCTTTTTCAGCGTGTCCGCTCAGGCCAGGCTGCCGCCGGCCGCTTCGATCGCGGCCTTGGCGCCAGCCGTGGCACCGATGCCGTTCAGCTTCACGGCCTTGGTGAGTTCGCCGCTCTTGATGACCTTGACCACCTTGGCGAGCTGGCCCACCACGCCGGCGCTCTTGAGCGCTGCGAGGTCGACTTCGGCGAGGCCGAGCTGCTCGAGGGTGGACAACGTCACTTCGGCGTTGAACTTCAGCAGGTGCGACTTGAAGCCGCGCTTCGGCAGACGGCGCTGCAGGGGCATCTGGCCGCCTTCGAAGCCCACCTTGTGGTAGCCACCCGAACGCGACTTCTGGCCCTTGTGGCCGCGGCCTGCGGTCTTGCCCAGGCCCGAGCCGATGCCACGGCCCACACGGCGCTTGGCATGCTTCGCGCCTTCTGCGGGCTTGATGCTATTGAGTTCCATCATGAACCTCTCAGAGGACCTTGACCAGATAGCTGATCTTGTTGATCATGCCGCGCACTTCGGGGCTGTCCTTGAGCTCGCTGACGCTGTTCAGCTTGCGCAGGCCCAGGCCGCGAACGGTGGCGCGGTGCGATTCCTTGGTGCCGATGGGGCTGCGCACCAGTTGAATCTTGACGGTTTGTTGCGTAGTCATTTGCAGAGCTCCGTTCAGGCGAAGATGTCTTCGACCGACTTGCCGCGCTTGGCTGCCACGTTCGCCGGAGTGGTGGAGTTCACCAGGGCGTCGAACGTAGCGCGGACCATGTTGTAGGGGTTCGACGAACCATGGCTCTTGGCCACGATGTCGGTGATGCCCACCACTTCGAAGACAGCGCGCATCGGGCCGCCGGCGATGATGCCGGTACCCTTCGGGGCCGGGTGGAGTTCCACCGAGGCGGCACCGTGGTGACCCTTCACCGAGTGGTGAATGGAACCGTTCTTGAGCGCGACCTTCACCAGGTTGCGGCGGGATTCTTCCATCGCCTTCTGCACGGCCGCCGGCACTTCCTTGGACTTGCCCTTGCCCATGCCCACGCGGCCGTCACCGTCGCCGACCACGGTCAGTGCAGCGAAGCCGAGGATACGGCCGCCCTTCACGACTTTGGTCACGCGGTTGACCGCGATCATCTTCTCGCGCATCCCGTCGTCTTGTCCTTCGGTCTGCACTTTGGGTTGAAACTTAGCCATTTTCTATTCGCTCCGCTTAGAACTGCAGGCCGGCTTCACGCGCGGCGTCTGCGAGGGCCTTCACGCGGCCGTGGTATGCGAACCCAGCGCGATCGAATGCGACCTTCTCGATGCCGGCGGCCTTCGCCTTTTCAGCGATGCGCTTGCCGATCATCTGGGCCGCGGCGGCATTGCCACCCTTGCCCGACGAGCCCAGTTCCTTGCGCACTTCGGCTTCCGCCGTGGAAGCGCTGGCAAGCACGCGGGTGCCGTCTTCGGAGATGACGCTGGCGTAGATGTGGAGGTTCGTGCGGTTCACGGTCAGACGGACCACGCCTTGCTGTGCAATGCGGATACGGGTCTGGCGCGAACGACGAAGACGCTGCTCTTTCTTGGTCAACATGCTGCAGCTCCTTACTTCTTCTTGGTCTCTTTGATCGTGACCTTCTCATCCGAATAACGGATGCCCTTGCCCTTGTAGGGCTCGGGAGGACGAACGGCACGGATTTCGGCGGCGAGCTGGCCCACGCGCTGGCGGTCCGCACCCTTGATCACGATTTCCGTGGGGGTCGGGGTGGCCACCGTGATGCCCGCAGGCATCTCGAAGTTCACGGGGTGCGAGTAGCCGACGGCGAGGTTCAGCTTGGCGCCCGAAGCCTGGGCCTTGTAGCCCACGCCGATCAGGTTCAGCTTCTTCTCGAAGCCCTTGCTGACACCCACCACCATGTTGTTCACGAGCTGGCGGATCGTGCCGCTCATGGCATTGGCTTCGCGGGACTCGTTGGCGGGCTCGAAGCTGAGCTTGCCTTCGTTGTTGGACACCTTGACCAGGTGGTTCTGGGCGACGGACAGCGAACCGCCCGAACCCTTCACGCTGATCTGCTGTTCCGTGATGGACACATCCACACCATTGGGGATGGCCACCGGCATTTTTCCTACGCGGGACATTTCAGTTTCTCCTCAATGCCACGTTAAGCGACGTAGCAAAGCACTTCGCCGCCGACACCGGTGGCACGTGCCTTGCGATCCGTCATCACGCCCTTGGGGGTGGTGACGATGGCAACGCCCAGACCGTTCATGACCTGGGGGATGGAGTCGCGGCCCTTGTACACGCGCAGGCCGGGACGGCTCACGCGCTCGATGCGCTCGATCACCGGACGGCCGGCGTAGTACTTCAGGGAAATTTCGATTTCGGACTTGTTGCCGTCGGCCTTCACTTCGAAGCCGTCGATGTAACCCTCGTCCTTCAGCACCTGCACGATGGCGATCTTCACTTTGGAAGAAGGCACGGACACGGTGGCCTTGGACACCATTTGTGCATTGCGGATGCGGGTCAGCAAGTCAGCGATGGGATCACTCATGCTCATGTGTTTTCTCCTGCCTGCTTACCAGCTGGCCTTGGTGACACCCGGGATGTCACCGGCAAAAGCCAGTTCACGGATCTTGGCGCGGGCCAGACCGAATTGGCGGAACGTGCCACGGGGACGACCCGTGATTTCGCAGCGGTTGCGCTGGCGCGTGGGGTTCGCGTTGCGGGGAAGCTTCTGCAGGCCGAGGCGTGCGGCTTCGCGCTCCTCGTCGCTGCGCTTCGCGTCGCCAGCGATGGCCTTCAGTTCCGCATACTTCGCTGCGTACTTGGCGGCCAGTTTTTCGCGCTTCAGTTCGCGCTGGATCAAAGCTACTTTAGCCATACGCTGCCTTTAGTTCTTGAAGGGGAAACGGAAACCGGCGAGCAGGGCCTTGGCCTCTTCGTCCGACTTGGCCGTCGTGGTGATGCTGATGTTCAGGCCGCGCAGGGCATCCACCTTGTCGTATTCGATTTCGGGGAAGATGATCTGCTCTTTGACGCCGATGTTGTAGTTGCCGCGGCCATCGAAGGCACGGCCGGAAATACCACGGAAATCACGGACGCGGGGCAGGGCCACGGTCACGAAACGGTCGAGGAATTCGTACATCTGGACGCCGCGCAGCGTGACCATGCAGCCGATGGCCTGGCCTTCGCGGATCTTGAAGCCGGCGATGGCCTTCTTGGCCTTCGTGACGACGGGCTTCTGGCCGGCGATCTTCGTCAGATCGGCGACGGCGTTGTCCATCACCTTCTTGTCGGACACCGCTTCGCTGACACCCATGTTCAGGGTGATCTTCGTGAGGCGGGGAACCTCCATGGGCGAGGTGTAGCCGAACTGCTTGGTGAGTTCGGGAGCGATCTTTTCGCGGTAGTGTTGTTGCAGTCGTGCCATGTTGACTCCTTAGGCCGCCTTGATTTCAGCGCCGCTGGACTTGAACACGCGAACGCGCGAACCATCCGCCTGCACCTTGATGCCCACGCGATCGGCCTTGCCCGTGGCGGCATTGAAGATGGCCACGTTGGACTGGTGGATGGGCATGGCCTTTTCCACGATGCCGCCGGTCGTACCCTTCATGGGGTTCGGCTTGACGTGCTTCTTGACCAGGTTGATGCCGTCGATGACCAGGAAAGAGTCATCCTTGCGCAGCGACACCGTGCCGCGCTTGCCCTTGTCGCGCCCGGTGAGCACGATCACTTCGTCGCCCTTGCGAATCTTGTTCATGGCGCGTCCTCAGAGAACTTCGGGAGCCAGGGACACGATCTTCATGAAGCGCTCGGTACGCAGTTCACGCGTCACGGGGCCGAAGATGCGGGTGCCGATGGGCTCCAGCTTTGCATTCAGCAACACTGCTGCGTTGCCGTCGAATTTGACGAGCGAACCGTCGCCGCGACGGATGCCCTTGGCGGTGCGGACCACCACTGCGCTGTAGACCTCGCCCTTTTTGACGCGGCCACGCGGAGCGGCTTCCTTGATGCTCACCTTGATGATGTCGCCCACGCTGGCATAGCGACGCTTGGAACCACCCAGCACCTTGATGCACAGGACGGACTTCGCGCCGGTATTGTCGGCAACGTCTAACCGAGTTTCTGTCTGGATCATGTGAATATTCCCAACTTGCACCAGTAGATCGACAGCCCTGGGAACGTCTCAGGGCTGCAGACCAGCCAGTCAGTCTTGGGCCCGTCGTCCGCGGTGCAAACCATTTGCACCGCTTCCCGCTGGGCAGAAATCCGCGTAGAGAAACGCGAAGCCCTCGATTCTTTCAAAAAAGAAGGGGCGTGTCAAGCCGTTACGCAGGAACCGTGTGGTACTGCGCCGCCAGCGCCTCGAAGGCGGCCAGGCCCGGGTCGGTGCCCAGCTCTTCGGCGAGGATGGCGGCCACCTGCGGGGCCAGCCGCAGCGCCTGGGCGGCGTCGAGGAAGAGCATGCGGCTGCGGCGCGCGAGCATGTCCTCGACGGTGCGGGCGTACTCGTGGCGGGCGGCGAAGCGGACCATGGCCTCGGAGAGGCCGGGGGCCAGCCAGTGTTGCGCGCCGGGTACATTGTCCAGGAAAACCGCCTCCGAGCCGTACGAATGCGGGCCCTGGGCCTCGTCCATGCCGTGCTGCACCGGGCCTTCCGGCGCACCCACCACCGGCAGGCGCTGCGTGGCCCCGCCGGCGCGGGCGTGCAGCAGGCCGGCGTCGAAGCATTTCTGCAACACGTCCTCCGCCATGGCGCGGTAGGTGGTCCACTTGCCGCCGGTCACCGTGACCAGGCCGCTCGGACTCGCCAGCACGGTGTGCTCGCGGCTGATGCTCTTGGTGTTGCCGCCCTCGTCGTCGGGCGGGCGCACCAGCGGGCGCAGGCCCACCCAGATGCTGCGCACGTCCGCGGCCGACGGCGCGCGGGTGAGGTAGCGCGCCGATTCGCTCAGGATGAAGGCGGCCTCTTCCTTGAACGGGCGCGGCTCGCGCTCCAGGTCCTGCCGGGGGCTGTCGGTGGTGCCGAGGATGACCTTGCCGAGCCAGGGCACGGCGAAGAGCACGCGGCCGTCCGCCGTCTTCGGCACCATCATCGCGTGGTCGGACGGCAGGAACTCCCGGTCCACCACGATGTGCACGCCCTGGCTGGGCGCGACGATGGGCCGCGCGGGCCGGCCCAGGGCCTCGGCGTCCTGGCTGCGCAGGCCGTCCACCCAGACGCCGGTGGCGTTGACGACGCAGCGCGCCCGGATCGTGTACGGGGTGCCGGTCTCGGTGTCTTCGCAGCGCAGGCCCGCCACCTTGCCGTTCTCGTGGATGAGTTCGCGCGCCGGGCAGTAGTTCACGAGCAGCGCGCCGCGCAGCGCCGCGGTGCGTGCCAGCGCCAGGGCGAGCCGGGCGTCGTCGAACTGGCCGTCCCAGTACTTGACGCCGCCCTGCAGGCCGTCGCGGCGCACGGTGGGCAGCAGGCGCAGCGTGCCCTCCCGGCCGAGGAATTCGGTGGTGCCCAGGCCGGCGCGGCCCGCCAGCAGGTCGTAGGCCTTGAGGCCCATGCCGTAGAAAGGCGTTTCCCAGAAGCGGTACGACGGCATCACGAAGGGCAGCGGCTGGGCCAGGTGCGGCGCATTGCCGAGCAGCGTGGTGCGCTCGTGCAGCGCCTCGCGCACCAGCGAGATGTTGCCCTGGGCGAGGTAGCGGACGCCGCCGTGCACGAGCTTGGTGGCGCGCGAGGACGTGCCCTTGGCGAAATCGTGCGACTCGACCAGGACGACGCTGAAGCCGCGCGCCGCGGCGTCGAGCGCCACGCCCAGCCCGGTCGCCCCGCCCCCGATGACCGCCAGGTCGTACTGGCGGGGTTCGGCAAGCTGCGCCAGCAGTCGGGCGCGGTCGGTGGGCAGGGGTGTGTTCGGGAGAGTCATGGCGATCGATTGTCCATTCAACCGGGTCGATACACAGGGTAAACCCTGATATGACCCTTCAAAAAGCGGAACTCCCGCACAGCCTCGCGAGCGGGCCGGGCGGGAGCGTTCCGACAGACGGAAGCGGCCCCGGCGGGCCGCCGCCGGTCAGCGGGTCTTGCCGTCCTTCCAGGCCTGCAGCAGCTTGTCGTAGGCGATGGTTTCACCCTTCGGCTTCTCGTTGGCCAGCTTCTTCCAGGGGGCATGCTGGTCGCTCAGCCACTTGGCGGGATCGCCCTTGGGGTTGAGCTTGGGCGCGCAGTGGGCCATGCCGGCGCGCTGCAGGCGGGCCATCACCTGGTCCATTTCCTCGGCGAGGTTGTCCATGGCGCCCTGCGGCGTCTTCTCGCCCGTCACGGCCTGGGCCACGTTCTTCCACCAGAGCTGTGCCAGCTTGGGGTAGTCGGGCACGTTGGTGCCGGTGGGCGACCAGGCCACGCGCGCCGGGCTGCGGTAGAACTCGACCAGGCCGCCCAGCTTGGGCGCGGCGTCGGTCATGGCCTTGGACTGGATGTCGGACTCGCGGATCGGCGTCAGGCCCACCAACGTCTTCTTCAGCGACGTGGTCTTGGCGGTGACGAACTGGGCGTAGAGCCATGCGGCCGCCGTCTTGTTGGCGTCGTGGCCCTTGAAGAACGACCACGAACCCACGTCCTGGTAGCCGTTCTGCATGCCCTGCTTCCAGTACGGGCCGTTGGGGCCGGGGGCCATGCGCCACTTGGGCGTGCCGTCGGCGTTCACGACGGGCAGGCCGGGCTTGACCATGTCGGCGGTGAAGGCGGTGTACCAGAAGATCTGCTGGGCGATCTGGCCCTGGGCGGGCACGGGGCCGGATTCGGTGAAGGTCATGCCCAGGGCTTCCTTGGGCGCGTACTTCTTCATCCAGTCCACGTACTTGGTGAGCGCATAGACCGCCGCCGGGGAGTTGGTGGCGCCGCCGCGCGACACCGATGCGCCCACGGGAGTGCACTTGTCGTCCGCCACGCGGATGCCCCATTCGTCGATCGGCAGGCCGTTGGGCGTGCCGACGTCGGCCGCACCGGCCATGGAGAGCCATGCATCGGTGAAGCGCCAGCCCAGCGACGGATCCTTCTTGCCGTAGTCCATGTGGCCGTAGATGGGCTTGCCGTCGATGTTCTTCACGTCGTTGCTGAAGAACTCGGCGATGTCCTCGTAGGCGCTCCAGTTCTGCGGAACGCCCAGCTCGTAGCCGTACTTGGCCTTGAACTTGTCCTTCAGGTCCTGGCGGGCGAACAGGTCGGCGCGGAACCAGTAGAGGTTGGCGAACTGCTGGTCGGGCAGCTGGTAGAGCTTGCCGTCGGGCGCGGTGGTGAACTTGATGCCGATGAAGTCCTTCAGGTCCAGCCCGGGGTTGGTCCATTCCTTGCCGTCGCCCGCCATGTAGTCGGTCAGGCTCATCATCTTGCCGTAGCGGTAGTGCGTGCCGATCAGGTCGGAATCCGAGATCCAGCCGTCGTAGATCGACTTGCCCGACTGCATCGAGGTCTGCAGCTTCTCGACCACGTCGCCTTCTTGGATGAGGTCGTGCTTGACATTGATGCCGGTGATTTCCGAGAACGCCTTGGCGAGCGTCTTGGATTCGTATTCGTGCGTGGTGATGGTTTCGGAGACGACCGAGATCTCCTTCACACCCTTGGCCTGCAGCTTCTTGGCGGCTTCGATGAACCACTTCATCTCGGCCATCTGCTGGTCCTTGCTGAGCGTGGACGGCTGGAATTCGCTGTCCACCCACTTCTTGGCCTCCGCCTCGCCGGCCCACGCGGCCTGCCCGATCACCAGGGCCGTGGCGGCAAACGCCAGGGCGGTCAAACGCATCTTCATGACTGTCTCCTTGTTAGGTGTGTCCCCTGCTGCCATTGCGATCGGCCGCCGGCCCCGGGGAACGGGGGGGCCGCACGGCCGTGAAAAATCAGCCTTTGCGCAGGATCAGCGCGAGCAGCAGCATCGAGAGGACGAAGCTGATCCAGATCGAAGGCTCCTGCTCCAGCTTCATCCATTCCGCGATCCGGCCCGACAGGCCGACGAAGGCGAGGTTGACGTAGGCGGCGGAGAGCAGGCCGATGAAGAGCCGGTCGCCGCGCGTGGTGGCGATGGGCAGGAAGCCCTTGCGCAAGGTGGTGGGGGATCGGATCTCCCACACGGTCATGCCCGCGAGCATCAGGACGATGCAGATGAAGAACACGGCCACGGGCGTGGTCCAGGCCATCCAGTCAAACATGGCTTATTCCTTTCAGACCCGGCCCATCGCAAAACCTTTTGCGATGTAGTGCCGCACGAACCAGATCACGATGGCGCCGGGCACGATGGTGAGCACGCCGGCGGCGGCGAGCGTGGCCCAGTCCATGCCCGAGGCGCTGACGGTGCGCGTCATGGTGGCGACGATGGGCTTGGCGTTCACGCTGGTGAGCGTGCGGGCCAGCAGCAACTCGACCCAGCTGAACATGAAGCAGAAGAACGCGGCCACGCCCACGCCGGCCTTGATGAGCGGCAGGAAGATGGTGAGGAAGAAGCGCGGGAAGCTGTAGCCGTCGATGTAGGCCGTCTCGTCGATCTCGCGCGGGATGCCGCTCATGAAGCCTTCCAGGATCCAGACCGCGAGCGGCACGTTGAACAGCAGGTGGGCGAGCGCGACGGCGAGGTGGGTGTCCATCAGCCCCACGGTGGTGTAGAGCTGGAAGAACGGCAGCAGGAACACGGCCGGCGGCGTCATGCGGTTGGTGAGCAGCCAGAAGAAGACGTGCTTGTCGCCCAGGAACTGGTAGCGCGAGAACGCGTAGGCCGCCGGCAGCGCCACGGTGAGCGAGATCACCATGTTGATGGCGACGTAGATCAGGCTGTTGATGTAGCCCGAATACCAGGACTCGTCGGTGAAGATGGTCCGGTAGTTGTCCCAGGTGAAATGATCGGGCCAGAAGGAGAAGGTCGAGAGGATCTCGGAGTTCGTCTTGAAGCTCATGTTCACCATCCAGTAGATGGGCAGGAGCGCGAAGACGAGGTAGGCGATCAGGAACAGGGTGCGCTTGCGGAAGCGGTTCTCATGCATGGCCGTTCTCCGGGGCGGTGTCGGTGCCCACGCGCTGCATCCAGTTGTAGAGGATGAAGCACAGCAGCAGGATGATGAGGAAGTAGATCAGCGAGAAGGCGGCGGCGGGGCCGAGGTCGAACTGGCCGACGGCCTTCTGGGTGAGGTACTGGCTGAGGAAGGTGGTGGCGTTGCCGGGGCCGCCGCCGGTGAGCACGAAGGGCTCGGTGTAGATCATGAAGCTGTCCATGAAGCGCAGCAGCACGGCGATCATGAGCACGCCGCGCATCTTGGGCAGCTGGATGTAGCGGAACACGGCCCACTTGCTGGCGCCGTCGATGCGCGCGGCCTGGTAGTACGCGTCGGGAATGGAGCGCAGGCCGGCGAAGCACAGCAGCGCGACCAGCGGCGTCCAGTGCCAGACGTCCATGGCCAGCACGGTGAGCCAGGCGTGCGTGGCGTTGCCGGTGTAGTTGTAGTCGATGCCCACGTACTGCAGCGCGGCGCCGAGCAGGCCGATGTCGGCACGCCCGTAGATCTGCCAGATGGTGCCCACCACGTTCCACGGGATCAGCAGCGACAGGGCGACGGTGACCAGCACGGCGGAGGACTTCCAGCCCTGGGCGGGCATGGAAAGCGCCAGGCAGATGCCGAGCGGGATCTCCACCGCCAGCACCGCCAGCGAGAAGCCGAGCTGGCGCAGCAGCGCGCCGTGCAGCTCTTCGTCGCGCATGACCTGCGCGAACCATTCGGTGCCGACGAACACGCGGCGCTCGGGCGAGATGATGTCCTGCACCGAGTAGTTGACCACGGTCATCAGCGGCAGGATGGCCGAGAAGGCCACGCAGAGGATGACGGGCAGGATCAGGAACCAGGCCTTCTGGTTCACGGGCTTGGTGGTCTGGCTCATGCCAACAGCTCCTCGTTGCGGTAGAAGCAGGTGTGGGCGCCCAGCACCTGCAGCCAGACGGCGGCGCCGGGCGCGGGAAGCACCTCGGCGGGCGTGACGCGGGCCTTGAGCGGCTGGCCGTCCAGGCGCGCGGTGAGCAGCTGGTAGGTGCCGATGTCCTGCACCTTGTCCACCGTGCAGGGCAGCGCGCCGGGGGTGCCCTCGGGCACCACGGCGAGGTATTCGGGGCGCACGCCGAGCTGCAGCGGGCCGTCGGGCAGCTCGCGCGCGGGGCGCGGCAGCGTCTGGCCGCCGATGCGCAGGCCGCCGCCGTCCAGCTGCGCCGGCAGGAAGTTCATGCCGGGCGAGCCGATGAAGTGGCCGACGAAGACGTGCTGGGGGCGCTCGAAGAGCGCGTCCGCCGAGCCCACCTGCACGGCGCGGCCGCGCGTCATCACCACCACCTCTTCGGCGAAGGTGAGGGCCTCGACCTGGTCGTGGGTGACGTAGATGAGGGTGAGCTTGAGTTCGTGGTGGATCTGCTTGAGCTTGCGCCGCAGCTGCCACTTGAGGTGCGGATCGATCACCGTGAGCGGCTCGTCGAACAGCACGGCGGAGACGTCCGGGCGCACGAGCCCGCGGCCCAGGGAGATCTTCTGCTTCTGGTCGGCGGAGAGGCCGGCGGCGCGCATGTCGAGCTGGTGGCTCATCTCCAGCATTTCGGCGATCTGGCCCACGCGCTGGCGGATCTGCGCCTCGGGTACCTTGCGGTTCTTGAGCGGGAAGGCCAGGTTCTCGGCCACGGTCATGGTGTCGTAGATGACCGGGAACTGGAACACCTGGGCGATGTTGCGCTCCTGCGGGCTCGCGCGGGTGACGTCGCGGCCGTCGAACAGCACGCGGCCCTGCGAGGGCACGAGCAGGCCCGACATGATGTTGAGCATGGTGGTCTTGCCGCAGCCCGAGGGACCGAGCAGCGCATAGGCGCCGCCGTCGCGGAATTCCATGGAGAGCGGCAGCAGCGCGTAATCGCTGTCCTGCTGCGGGTTCGGCTTGTACGAGTGCGCGAGATCGAGCTGGATGCGGGCCATGTCAGCGCCCTCCCCGGCGCGCCGGGGCGCGCAGCAAGGCGCCGTCGGCGCCGAAGACGTAGGCATCGCCGGGCTGCAGGTGCAGCGTGAGGGCGGAGCCGAGGGCGAAATCGTGCACGCCGGTGAACTGGGCGACCAGTTCGCCCCAGGGCGTGTGCGCATGCACGAAGGTGTCGGAGCCGGCGATTTCCGCGAGTTCCACCGTGCCGGGCACGGACACGTCGCCCGGGCGCGCGGCGAGCCGCAGGGCGCTGGCCCGCACGCCGACGGTGAGCCCGGAGGCCGCGCCGGCCGGCAGCGGCTCGGGCAGGGGGAACACGTCGCGGCCCGCCACGCGCACGCCGCCCGCCACGGTCTCGGCCGGCAGCAGGTTCATGGGCGGATCGCTGAAGGCGCGCGCCACACGCAGCGACGCCGGGGCGTGGAACACCTCGGCGGTCGGGCCGTACTGCAGCAGTTCGCCCTCGTGCAGCACTGCGGTGTGGCCGCCGAGCAGCAGCGCCTCGCCGGGCTCGGTGGTGGCGTAGACGACGGTGGAGTCGCCCGCGGCGAAGAGCTGGGTGAGTTCGTCGCGCAGTTCTTCGCGCAGCTTGTAGTCGAGGTTGACCAGAGGCTCGTCGAGCAGCATGAGCGGCGCGCCCTTGGCCAGCGCGCGCGCCAGGGCGACGCGCTGCTGCTGCCCGCCGGAGAGCTCCGACGGATGGCGGTTCAGGAACATGTCGATGTGCAGCCGCTCGGCCAGCGCGCGCACGCGCCCCTGCACGTCCTTGTCGCCCCGCAGCTTGAGCGGCGAGGCGATGTTGTCGGCCACGGTCATCGAGGGGTAGTTGATGAACTGCTGGTAGACCATGGCGACGTTGCGCTCGCGCACGGGCATGCCCGTGACGTCCTTGCCGTCCACCCGCACCCGCCCGTCGGTGGGCGCATCCAGCCCGGCCATGATGCGCATGAGGCTGGTCTTGCCCGCCTGGGTGGCGCCCAGCAGTACCGTGACGGCACCGGGCTGGAGAGCCATGTCCATGCCGTGGAGCCAGGTTTGCGCACCCACCTGTTTGCCGATGCGCTCGAGTACCAGCTGCATCCCCGCACCTTTCCTGTTGTTTTGAGCCGCAGGACGTACCCGCGCGTTGTGCCGGAACGCGCATATCTGCAGACACACGCGTTTCGATTGCGTTCATTTTTGTTCTTTTGGATTCGCTTTGCCTCAAGGTTTACCCTTGGTTTTTTCTTTTTCGTTCGTTTTAAAGTCGGGTCTCTGCCGCACCGAACCTTTTCCACCGACGGCCACCCTACCCCCGCGTGAACAACAATCCCCGACAGCTCCTCCTTCTCGACGAAGTCCGCGCCCGCCGTACGGCCACGGTGGAACAGCTCGCGGACACCCTGGGGGTGACGCTGCAGACCGTGCGCCGCGACATCCAGAAACTGGCCGACAGCGGATTGCTGCTGCGCTTCCACGGCGGCGTGCGGGTGCCCAGCTCCACCACGGAGAACCTGGGCCACACCCAGCGCGAGACGCTGCATGCCGAAGGCAAGGCGCGCATCGCCCGCGCCGTGGCCGAGGCGGTGCCGCACAACTGCTCTCTGATCCTGAACATCGGCACCACCACCGAGGCGATCGCGCGGGCGTTGCTGCACCACCGGGGGCTGCGCGTGATCACGAACAACCTGAACGTGGCGGCGATCCTGGCAGGCAACCCGGATTGCGAGGTGATCGTGGCCGGCGGCGTGGTGCGCGCGCGCGACCGCGGCATCGTGGGCGAGGCGGCGGTGGATTTCATCCGCCAGTTCAAGGTGGACATCGCGCTCATCGGCATCTCGGGCATCGAGCCGGACGGCTCGCTGCGCGACTTCGACCTGCGGGAGGTGAAGGTGGCGCAGACCATCATCGCCCAGTCCCGCGAGGTGTGGCTGGCCACCGACCACAGCAAGTTCGACCGGCCGGCCATGGTGCAGGTGGCGACCCTGGCGCAGATCGACCGCCTGTTCACCGACGCGACGCCGCCCGAGCCCTTCCCCGCGCTGCTGCGGGACGCGGGCGTGGAGCTCGACGTGGCGGCGTGAGCGCAACCGCAACGCACTGCCGCCCCGCCCGCCCTTTGTTATCTTCCAACACCGCATTTCCCGGATTCGCCATGACCTACCTGCTCGCCCTCGACCAAGGCACTTCCAGCTCGCGCAGCATCGTGTTCGACGAGCGCGGACACATCGTCGCGCAGGCGCAGCAGGAACTGCCGCAGATCTACCCGCAGCCCGGCTGGGTGGAACACGACCCGATGGAGATCTGGCGCACGCAACTGGCCACCGCGCGGCAGGCGCTCGCGCAGGCGAAGATCGGCCCGGCCGACGTGCGGGCGCTGGGCATCACCAACCAGCGCGAGACCACGGTGCTGTGGAACCGCCGCACGGGGCTGCCGGTGCACCACGCCATCGTCTGGCAGGACCGGCGCGCCGAGCCGTTGTGCGCCGAGCTGCGCGAGCAGGGCCACGAGCCGATGATCCAGGAGCGCACGGGGCTGCGCATCGACGCCTACTTCTCGGCGACCAAGCTGCGCTGGCTGCTGGACCACGTGCCCGGAGCGCGCGCGGCGGCGGAAGCGGGCGAGCTCGCCTTCGGCACGGTGGACAGCTGGCTCATCTGGCAGTTGACGGGCGGCAAGGTGCACGTGACCGACGTGAGCAATGCCTCGCGCACCATGCTGTTCAACGTGCATTCCAACACCTGGGACGACGATCTGCTGGCACTGCTGCGCATTCCGCGCGAGCTGCTGCCGCGCGTGCAGCCGTCGGCGAGCGATTTCGGGGCGACGGACGCGGCGCTGCTGGGCGGGGCCATCCCGATCGGCGGCGTGGCGGGCGACCAGCAGAGCGCGCTGTTCGGCCAGGCCTGCTTCACCGCCGGCATGGCCAAGAACACCTATGGCACGGGCTGCTTCATGCTGATGCACACGGGCGGCAACTTCCAGACCTCGCGCAACGGGCTGCTGACGACGAGCGCGGCGCAGATCGCGCCGGTGGCGGGCACCGCCGGTGCGCCGGCCGGGGTGCAGTACGCGATGGAAGGCAGCGTGTTCGTGGGCGGCGCGGTGGTGCAGTGGCTGCGCGACGGCCTGCGTGCGATCTCGTCGAGCAACGAGGTGCAGTCGCTGGCCGAGAGCGTGCCGGACTCCGGCGGCGTGATGATGGTGCCGGCCTTCACCGGCCTGGGAGCGCCCTACTGGAAGCCCGAGGCGCGCGGCACCATCACCGGGCTCACGCGCGGCACGACGATCGCCCACATCGCGCGCGCATCGCTGGAGAGCATCGCCTACCAGAGCGCGGCGCTGCTGCAGGCGATGAGCCGCGACGCCGTGGCGGCCGGCGGTGCGCCCGTGAGCGAGCTGCGCGTGGACGGCGGCGCCTGCGTGAACGACCTGCTGATGCAGTTCCAGGCCGATCTGCTGGGCATTCCCGTGGTGCGGCCGGCGGTGATCGAAACCACGGCGCTGGGTGCGGCCTACCTGGCCGGGCTCTCCAGCGGCGTCTATGCCGGTACCGAGGCGCTGTCCTCGCTCTGGCGCGCCGAGCGGCGCTTCCTGCCCACGCTCAGTTCGCAGCGCGCGCAGGAGTGCATGGCCCGCTGGGAGCATGCAGTCCGGCAGGCGTCGCTGGACTGAAGCGGCCGCTGCCGCAGGCGCTACCATCCCGTGGTGCAGGGCCGCTCCGGCCCTCGCCCCTTTCCAGTCCGCATCCGCCCCTCGCCCGCATGACGCACGACCCCATCCTCTCCTCCCCATCCGACCAGCCCGCCATCGCTTTCATCGGCGGCGGCAACATGGCCAGCGCCATCATCGGCGGGTTGATCCGCCAGGGCACGCCGGTCTCGCAGATCGAGGTGGTCGAGCCCTGGGACGAAGCCCGGGCCGCGCTGCGCGCGCAGCACGGCATCGAGGCGCATCCGGAGGCAGGCACGGCCCTGGAGCGCGCAGGCGTGGTGGTGTGGGCCGTGAAGCCCCAGACCTTCAAGGAGGCCGCCCGCCAGGCGCGCCCCTACACGGCCAATGCGGTCCACCTGAGCGTGGCCGCCGGCATCCGCTCGGACAGCATCGCCGCCTGGCTGGGTTCGGAATGCGTGGTGCGCGCCATGCCCAACACGCCGGCGCTGATCGCGCGCGGCATGACGGCGCTCTACGCCCGGCCGCAGGTCAGCCCCGCCCAGCGCGCGGCCGTGCAGCAGGTGCTGTCGTCCACGGGCGAACTGCTGTGGGTGGACGAGGAATCCCAGCTCGACGCGGTGACCGCGCTGTCGGGCTCCGGCCCGGCCTACGTGTTCCTGTTCCTGGAAGCCATGGCCCGCGCGGGCGTGGAAATGGGCCTGGCCCCCGAGCAGGCGCACCAGCTGGCCGTGGGCACCTTCACGGGCGCCTCGGAACTCGCGCGCCGCTCGGACGAGTCTCCCGCCGTGCTGCGCCAGCGCGTGACGTCCAAGGGCGGCACCACCTTCGCGGCGGTGCAGGCAATGGAGCAGGCGGACGTGCCGGAGCATTTCATCCGTGCGATGAAGGCGGCGCAGGCGCGCGCGCGCGAGCTGGGCGACGAATACGGGAAGTGAGGGCGCACGCCCGGTATATGCCGGTGCGGTGCGCCGCGCCACGCAACGCTTCGGCACGCATGAGCCAGGCCTGCCGCGACTTCTACAATCGCGGGTTCTTTCGCTCACTGCCCCGGCCCGCCCCGCATGTTCGCCGCCCCCTCTTCGCCGCAGTCCCGCACGTCCCTGCGTGCCATCGTTCTGGCGGCGGCCCTCTATGTCCTGGCCTGGTCGCTGCTGCCGCCGCTGCTGAGCGCCAGCGTGCCACTGGACGTGGCCGAGAGCCTGTCCTGGGGGCGGGAGTGGCAATGGGGCTACTACAAACATCCGCCGCTCGCACCCTGGGTGCTGGAGGTGTTCTACCGCGCCTTCGGCCACGTGGGGCCGTTCCTGCTGAGCCAGCTCTTCATCGTGGCCACGCTGTGGCTGGTCTGGCGCACCGGTTGCCGCCTGATGTCGCGCGAGCGCGCCCTGCTCGGCGCGCTGCTCACCATGGGCGTGGCCTACTACACCCGCCCGGCGCTGGAGTTCAACCACAACATCGCGCAGATGCCGCTCTGGGCGGCGACGGGATACTGCCTGCTGGCCGCGCTGCAGGAAGGGAAGATGCGCCACTGGGTGCTGCTGGGCGTGGCGGCGGGCCTGGGCCTGCTGACCAAGTATTCGGTCGGGCTGCTGCTGGCGACGCTCGCGCTCTACCTGTTGCTGACGCCTGAACGGCGGGTGCTGCGCGGTGCCGGCCCCTGGGTGGCGCTGGCCGTCATGGCGGCGCTGTTCGCGCCCCATCTGCACTGGCTGTGGCAAACGAACTGGCTGCCCATGGCCTATGCGCAGGACCGGGCGTCCGGCGCGGGCACGCATGGCCGCTGGGACGCCCTGGCTTTCGTGGCCACCCAGGCGATCAACCACCTGCCGCTGGCGCTGATCGTGCTCGCGGCCTGGGTCGGCACGCGCCGGCAGCGCCGGGCGGCACCGCTCTCCGGCCGGCGCTGGCAGTGGCATTGCGACCGGCCGGCCTATCTGTGGGCGGTGGCGCTGGGCCCGTGCCTGCTGGTCGTTCTGGTGGGCCTGGCGGCCGGACTGCGGGTGCGCGACATGTGGGGCGTTCCCATGTGGGTGTTCAGCGGGCTGCTGGTGGCCGCGTGGCTGCCCGCCCCGTGGCTCGCGGCCCTGCAGCCGCGGCTGCTGCGCGGCCTGGCGGTGTGGCTGGTGCTGATTTCGGTGGCGACGGGCCTCTGGCTGGCCTTCGGCGCGCAGTGGCGGCACCGGCCGTCGCGCACCGACTGGCCGCAGGCCGCCATCGCGCAGCAGGTGCTGTCGGCCTGGCAGGCGCAGTCGCGCTGCCCGCTGGATTCGGTATCGGGCGATTACTGGGCGGTGGGGTTGGTCGCAGCGCAGCTGCCGGAGCGGCCTTCCGTCTACATCGCGGGAGACCCGCGCTTCTCGCCGTGGATCACGCCCGGGCGCCTGCGCGACCATGGCACACTGTGGATCGGACTGGGCGATGACGCGCCGGTGCCGGCCGGGCTCGACGCGCTGGCGCAGCAGCCCGGAACGCAGGTGCGGCAGGGCCAGGTGGCCATCGACTGGCCGTACCGGGGCGCCGCCGAGCCGCTCGCCATGCACTGGCGCACGTACGTGCCGGCCGCGTGCGTCCGCCAACCCTGATCACCGCCACCTACCCACCGATGACGGAATCCACCTCCTCCGCCGACGCGGCCCCGGGCTTGCACGCAGAGTTCGCGCCCGGCGCACCGGCGGGGCAGTTGCCGCGCGAGCCCCTGCGGCTGAGCTGCGTCGTGCCCGCGCACAACGAAGAGCAGAACCTGGAGGGCTTCCTGCGCGCGCTGGCGCAGACCGCGGGCGCCCTGGCGCAGGAATTCGAGCTCGTCGTCGTCAACGATGGCAGCCGCGACGGCACGCACGCGGTGGCCATGCGCCTGGCGCAGGAGCTGCCGCTGCGCTACCTCGCACTGTCGCGCAATTTCGGCAAGGAGGCCAGTCTCTCCGCAGGGATCGACCATGCGCGCGGCAATGCGGTGGTGCTGATCGATGCGGACTTCCAGCATCCGCTGGCCCTGCTTCCCGAGATGCATGCGCTGTGGCAATCCGGCTACGACATGGTCTACGGCGTGATCGCCGACCGCGGGGCCGAAAGCGGCGCCAAGCGCCTGGGCGCCGGGGTGTTCTATCGCCTGATGAATGCGGGCAACCAGGTCAAGATTCCCCCCAACGCCGGCGACTTCCGCTGGATGGACCGCAAGGTGGTGGATGCGCTCAAGGCCCTGCCCGAGCGCAACCGCTTCATGAAGGGGCTGTACGCCTGGGTGGGCTTCAAGACCGCCGCCCTGCCCTTCGTGCCGCTCGACCGGGCCGCGGGCACGTCGAGCTTCAACCTGCGCAGCCTGAGTTCGCTGGCGCTGTCGGGGCTCACCTCGTTCACCACGCTGCCGCTGCGCGTGTGGAGCATGGTGGGCGGCTGCATCTCGCTGGCCGCGCTGACCTACGGCCTCTGGGTGGCCGTGGACACGCTCGTGTTCGGCAACCCGCTGGACGGCTGGCCCACGCTGGCCGTGAGCATCATGCTGTTCTCGGGCGTGCAGCTGATGTCGATCGGCATCCTGGGCGAATACGTCGGCCGCATCTACGAAGAGGTCAAGCGCCGGCCGATCTACGTGGTGGCGCGCGACGAAGACCGCAGCCCGTTGGGCGGCCCCCGGCCATGAGCCTGGCTGCCGGCGGGCCGTGGGCCCTGCTGCAGCGCCTGCCGCAGGGGCTGCAGTTCATCGTCGTGGGCGGCGCGGCCGCGGCCACGCACCTGGCCGTGGTGGGCCTGCTGGTGGCGCTGTCCGGCATGCCGCCGCTGGCGGCCAACGTGCTGGCTTTCCTGGTGGCCTTCACCGTGAGCTATGCCGGCCATGCCCGGCTCACCTTCGCCCGCGCGCAGGCCCGGGGCCCGGCCGTGGCGGCACGTTACTTCGCCGTGGCCTGCCTGTCGTTCGGGGCCAACGAGGTGCTGTACTTCATCGCCCTGCACTGGCTGCACTGGCACTACTTCTGGAGCCTGGCGGGCGTGCTGGTGCTGGTGGCCGTGGGCACGTTCGTGCTGAGCAAATGCTGGGCGTTCAAGGCCCGCACGCCATGACGGCCGCGCGCAATCCTGCCGCGAGCCCGGCGCCGAACTCGCGCGCCATCGTGCTGTGCGCGGACGACTACGCGCTGCACCCGGCAGTGGACGAAGCGGTCGAGCGGCTCGTGCACGCCGGCCGCCTCTCCGCCACCAGCTGCATGGCGACGTCGCCCCGCTGGACCGAGGCCGCGGCGCGCCTGCCGGTGCTGCGCCCGCGCCTGGCGGTGGGCCTGCATTTCAACCTGACCGAAGGCCATGGCGGCGCGCATGCTGCGGATTCCCTGGGCCGCGTGATCCTGCAGACGTATGCACGCAGGCTGTCCGCAGCGTCGATGCGCGCCGCGTGGCGCGCGCAGCTCGATGCCTTCGAGCAGGCGATGGGCACGCCGCCCGACTTCGTCGACGGCCACCAGCACGTGCACCAGTTGCCCCGCGTGCGCGATGTGCTGCTGGCCGAACTGCAGGCCCGCTACGCGCCCGGCGAGCGGCCCTGGGTGCGTTCCACCGCACCGGCCCCCGGGCTGTGGCGCCAGCCGAAGGCCGCGGTCATCGCCCTGCTCGGCGGCTGGACGGCCACGCGGCGCTGGCGCCGGGCCGGCGTGGCGACGAACCCGGGTTTCGGCGGGGTGTACGGCTTCGATGCCCCCGATGCCGCGGCCTACGGTGCGCACATGGCGCACTGGCTGCCGCACCTGCCGGAGGGCGGGCTGCTGATGTGCCACCCGGCCGCTGAGGTGGTGCACGGCGACGCGATCGGCGCGCAGCGGCCCGTGGAGTTCGCCTATCTGATGTCGGACGCCTTCGGCGCGCTGCTGCAGCGCAGCGGCCGGCACGTGCACCAGGGACCGGCGGCACCCTGGGCCTGACACCGGCGGAGCGGCGCGGGTTCAGCGCAGCGCGAACCCCGCGGCGATGCCCGCGAACAGGGTGAAGCCCAGCCAGTGGTTGCGGGTGAACGCGCGGAAGCACCCCTCGCGGGTGCGGTGGCGGATGAGGCGCCAGTGCCAGGCCACCTGCGCCAGCATGGCCGCCAGGGCGGCATGCAGGGGCCAGCCCAGGCCGAAGGGGGCCAGCGACCAGGCCCAGAGCGCCACGAACGCCAGGTAGAACGCCATCACGGCCGGCACGTCCCGGCGCCCCAGGGTGATGGCCGAGGTCTTCATGCCGATCTTCAGGTCGTCGTCGCGGTCCACCATGGCGTACTCGGTGTCGTAGGCCAGCACCCAGCAGAGGTTGCCCAGCACCAGCCAGGCCGCCAGCACCGGCACGCTGCCGCCCACCGCGGTGAAGGCCATCGGAATGCCCATGCTGAAGGCCACGCCGAGCACGGCCTGGGGCATGGAGACGAAGCGCTTGGCGAACGGGTAGGCGATGGTGACGGCCAGCGCGGGCAGCGACCAGGCGACGGTGGCCGCGTTGGTGGTGAGCACGAGGCCGAACGACACCAGGGCGAGCGCCGCGCCCACGGCCAGGGCCTCGCGCACCGAGACGGCGCCGCTGGTGACGGGGCGTTGCGCGGTGCGCTTGACGTGCCGGTCGAAATCCCGGTCGGCCACGTCGTTCACGCAGCAGCCCGCGCTGCGCATCAGCACCGTGCCGAGCGTGAACACCGCCAGCAGGTGCCAGCCCGGGAAGCCCCCGGCCGCGATCCAGAGGGCCGACAGGGTGGGCCAGAGCAGCAGCAGCCAGCCGGCCGGCCGGCTCCAGCGGATCAGGTCGAGGTACAGCGCCAGACGCGAGGGCCGGGGGGGAATGTGCGGTGCGGTGCTCTGCATGGGTGGGGATCGGGAATGCAAAACGCCCGCGGCGGGCGGGCGTGGGCTGGGCGGCGATGCGGCAACGACGCCGGAAGGAGCGTGCCAGCCGCTCAGTCCTCCAGCAGCGAGCGCAGCATCCAGGCGGTCTGCTCGTGCACCGTCAGGCGCTGCGTGAGCAGGTCGGCCGTGGGCTCGTCGCTGGCCTTGTCCGCCACGGGGAACAGTTCGCGCGCGGTGCGGGCGACGGCTTCGTGGCCCTCGACCAGGATGCGCACCATTTCGAGCGCGTGGGGCGGCTCGGTGGGCACGTCGGGCAGCGAGGTGAGCTTGCCGAACTGGGCGTACGAACCCGGCGCGGGGTGGCCCAGCGAGCGGATGCGCTCGGCGACCGGGTCCACGGCGTTCCACAGTTCGGTGTACTGGCCCATGAACATGGTGTGCAGCGTGTTGAACATCGGACCGGTCACGTTCCAGTGGAAGTTGTGCGTGGTCAGGTACAGCGTATAGGTGTCGGCGAGCAGGCGCGACAGGCCCTGCGCAATGGCCGCGCGGTCCTTGTCGCTGATGCCGATGTTGATGCGCGGCGCGGTGGGATTGGACGGGCGGGCTGCGGATTTGCCGGGGGCTTTGGCCATGGAAAACTCCTTCGATGGATGGGCTGGAAACAACTGTATCGCAGGCACGCAGGCCCGGGGCGCGGTGCGGGCTCTCGCGGCCGCCGGTCAGGACAGGCGCGTGACGCCCGGCAGCTCGCAGGCGTACACGGCGTTGCGCAGCGCCGCGATCGCCTCGTAGCGCGTGAAGCTGCGGCGCCAGGCCAGCACCACGCGGCGCATCGGCGGCGGGCTGCCGTCGGCCTCCTCGATGGGCAGGTAGCGGATGTGCGTGTCGTCGCTCTTGCGGCGCTTGGTGCCGGTGTGCAGGGCATCGCGCGGCACCGACAGGCGCGGCACCAGCGTGACGCCCATGCCGGCCGAGACCATGTGCTTGATCGTTTCGAGCGACGAGCCTTCGAAGGTGCGGCGGATGCCTTCGGCGTTGCTCGCGTAGCGCGCGAACTCGGGGCACACCTCCAGCACGTGGTCGCGGAAGCAGTGGCCCGCGCCCAGCAGCAGCATGGTCTCGCTCTTGAGCTCGGCCGCGGAGATGCTCTTTTTCTCGGCGAGGGGATGGGACGAGGGCACCGCCGCGAGGAAGGGCTCGTCGTAGAGCGGCGCCATGGCCAGGCCCGTGTCCGGGAACGGCTCGGCCATGATCGCGCAATCGATCTCGCCGGTGCGCAGCATCTCCAGCAGCTTGACGGTGAAGTTCTCCTGCAGCATGAGCGGCATCTGCGGCGTGCGCGCGATGGCGCGGCGCACCAGCTCGGGCAGCAGGTAGGGGCCGATCGTGTAGATCACGCCGAGCGTGAGCACCCCGGCCAGCGGATCCTTGCCGCGCTTGGCGATCTCCTTGATCGCCGCGGCCTGCTCCAGCACGCTCTGCGCCTGGCGCACGATCTCCTCGCCCAGCGGCGTCACGGAGACCTCGCCCGCGCTGCGCTCGAAGAGCTTGATCTCGAGCTCGTCCTCGAGCTTCTTGATGGCCACCGACAGGGTCGGCTGCGAGACGTAGCAGGCGTCCGCCGCGCGGCCGAAGTGCTTCTCCCGGGCGACGGCGACGATGTATTTGAGTTCTGTGAGGGTCATGGCTGAAGGAGCAGCAGTGCGGGGATGTGCGATTGTGCGCCGGTATGGGCAGGCATCGCCTTGGGTCCGGGCAGGCCCGGCTTCCGCGCACTCAGCCGCCAAGTCTGCCACGGATGGCGCCCCGCGGGCACGGCCGGCGGCTCACGCCTTCAGGTAATCGGCCTTGCCGCCGAGCCAGCGGCCGACGTGGCGCCGGGCTTCCTCGGGATGGCCGTCGAGCATGCGCGGGGCCGTCTCGCGCGCCCACTCCAGCAGCACGGTGTCGGTGGCGAGGTCGGCGAAGCGCAGCATCGGCGCGCCGGACTGGCGTGCGCCGAGGAATTCCCCCGGGCCGCGGATCTCCAGGTCGCGCCGGGCGATCTCGAAGCCGTCCTGCGTCTCGGCCATGGCGCGCAGCCGGTCGCGCGCCGTCTCGCCCAGCCGCCCGCTCTCGTTGGTGGAGTAGAGCAGCACGCAGGCCGAGGCCGCCGCGCCGCGCCCCACGCGGCCGCGCAGCTGGTGCAGCTGCGAGAGCCCGAAGCGTTCGGCATGCTCGATCACCATCAGCGAGGCATTGGGCACGTCCACCCCGACCTCGATCACCGTGGTGGAGACGAGCACGCCCATGGCGCCGCCGGTGAAGAGTTCCATGACGGCCTTCTTCTCGGCCGGCGGCATGCGCGAGTGCAGCAGGCCGACCATGACCGGCGGCTGCCCGCGGGCCGGGTCGCCCTGCAGCGCCTCGCTCAGGTCCATGTGGGTGGCGGTGGCGTTGGAGAGATCCAGCGCCTCGCTCTCCTCGATGAGCGGGCAGACCCAGTAGACCTGCCGGCCGGACGCCACCTGGGCGCCGATGCGCGCGATGACCTCGTCCTTGCGGCTGTCGGCGATGAGCTTGGTGACGATGGGCGTGCGGCCGGGAGGCAGCTCGTCGATCGTGGAGACGTCCAGATCCGCGTAGTAGCTCATGGCGAGCGTGCGCGGGATCGGCGTGGCGCTCATCATCAGCAGGTGCGGCTCCATGCCCTGGTCGGCGAGCTTGCGGCGCAGGGCCAGGCGCTGCGCCACGCCGAAGCGGTGCTGCTCGTCGACCACGGCGAGCGCGAGGTTGCGAAAGCGCACCTGCTCCTGGATCACCGCATGGGTGCCCACCACCAGGGCCGCTTCGCCGCTCTCCACCAGCGCCAGCATCGCCGCGCGCTCCTTCTTCTTCTGCCCGCCCGCCAGCCAGGCCACGCGCCGGCCGCTTTCGGCCAGCAGCGGCTCCAGCCAGCCGATGAGCTTGCGGAAATGCTGCTCGGCCAGGATCTCGGTGGGCGCCATGAGCGCGCACTGCCAGCCGGCGTCCATGCACACGGCGGCCGACAGCGCCGCCACCACGGTCTTGCCCGAGCCCACGTCGCCCTGCAGCAACCGGTGCATGGGCACGGGGCGGGCCAGGTCGGCCGCGATCTCGGCGCACACGCGCTGCTGCGCGGCCGTGAGGCCGAAGGGCAGCGCGGCCAGCAGGCGTTCGTGCAGCGCGGGCCCGCCCTCCGCGCCCGGCACGGGCCGCAGCACCGGTGCGCGCAGCCGGTCGCGCTCGCGCTTGGCTTCCAGCTGCGAGAGCTGCTGCGCCAGCAGTTCCTCGGCCTTCAGCCGCTGCCAGGCCGGGTGGCTATGGTCTTCCAGCGTGGCCACCGCCACGTCGGGCGTGGGATGGTGCAGGAACACGAGCGCGTCGCGCAGCGTCCACCAGGCGCGGCCGCCGCCGCCGCCCTCGCCCAGGAACCGCGGGATCGGCGGTTCCAGGCCGGGGGGAATCGTCTCGGAGAGGTCCACGCGCTGCAGGGCGCCGACGACGGCCCGCCGCAGGTAGGGCTGCGGCAGGCCGGCGGTGGTCGGGTAGACCGGCGTGAGCGCGGCCGGCAGCTCCCCGCCCGCGAGCCGGAAGGCCGGGTGCAGCATCTGGCGTCCCCAGAAGCCGCCCTTCACTTCGCCGCGGATGCGCAGGCGGGCGCCCACGGCCAGGGTCTTCTGGTGGGAGGGATAGAAGCTGAAGAAGCGCAGCTCGCAGGTGCCGGTGCCGTCGTCCACGGTGACGACGAGCTGCCGGCGCGGCCGCAGCTGCACCTCGCTGTCCGTCACGGTGGCCTCGATCTGCGCGGTGTCGCCGTCGCGCACATTGCGCAGCGGGGTGATGCGCGTTTCGTCCTCGTAGCGCAGGGGCAGGTGCAGCGCCAGGTCTATGTCGCGCGACAGGCCCATTTTCTGCAGGGCTTTCTGGGCGGGACTGGGCGCGGGGCTGGGCATGCGGGAGCGAGGGGACAACGGCGTCGTGGAGGTGGATGCGGGCGCGGAGACCGAACGTGCGGCGAAAACGCCATTTCCTGCAAAAATGGAAACAGCGCGCCGTCCGGCACCCGCAGGATGCACGAAAGGCTAACATGCCCGGAGACCGATCGTTTCCCTCCCGTTCGCACACGTCTCCCGCTCTCCCATGCTCAAGCGAATCAGCGTACAGCACCTCACCCTGGGCATGTACCTGCACCAGTTCTGCGGTTCCTGGATGGACCATCCGTTCTGGCGCACGGGCTTCGTGCTGAAGGATCCCGCCGATCTGTCGCGCATCCATGGCACGGCCATCCAGGAGGTCTGGATCGACGTCTCCAAGGGGGTGGACGTGGCCTCCGGCGTGGAGACCGTCACACCGGAAGAGGCCGAGGCGCTGCGCGAGACGGATTTCCAGAAACTGCAGGAGATGCCGGACCTCAAGGTCGCCGCGCCGCCGCCTCCGCATGCGGCGGTCCGCACGCGCGGGACGGCGCCCACCAGCATGGCCGAGGAACTGGTCCATGCGGCCGCGCTGACCCGGCATGCGCGCCAGACGATGAGCTCGATGTTCACCGAGGCCCGCATGGGCCGGGTGGTCGATTCCACCGAGGCACGCAGCCTTGTGGAAGAAATTTCCGAATCGGTCACGCGCAACCCGTCGGCACTCATCAGCCTCGCGCGCCTGAAGAGCGCCGACGACTACACCTACATGCATTCGGTGGCCGTGTGCGCGCTCATGGTGGCGCTCGGCCGGCAGGTCGGACTGGAGGGAGAGCGCCTGCGCACCGCCGGCATGGCCGGGCTGATGCACGACATCGGCAAGGCGCGCATCCCCCTGTCGGTGCTCAACAAGCCGGGCAAGCTCACCGACGAGGAGTTCGGCGTCATCCGCAGCCACTCCGAGCACGGGCACCGCATGCTGCTGGCCTGCGGCGGCGTCGACGACGAGGTGCTCGACGCCTGCCTGCACCACCACGAGAAGATGGATGGCAGCGGCTACCCGCACCGGCTCGCGGGAGAGGACATCGGCCTCGTCGCGCGCATGACCGCCATCTGCGACGTGTACGACGCCATCACGTCCAACCGCCCCTACAAGCGCGGCTGGGATCCGGCCGAATCGCTGCGCCGCATGGCCGAATGGACGAACGGGCATTTCGACGCCCGGCTCTTCCAGGCCTTCGTGAAGAGCATCGGCATCTATCCCGTGGGTTCGCTGGTGCGGCTCGCCTCTGGCCGCGTGGGGGTGGTGATGGAGCAGTCCGCCTCGCTCGTCGCGCCGCGGGTGCGGGTGTTCTTCTCCACGCGTTCCGAATTGCGCATTCCCCCCGAGGTGGTCGATCTCTCGCTGCCGGGCAGCGGCGAGAAGATCGTCGCCCGCGAGGATCCGGACAAATGGCGGTTTCCGGACCTCGCCGAGCTGTGGGCTCCGGCGGAGGCCACGCCCCCATGAACGGCCTTGCACCACGCGGTGCCCCCGCGGCCGTGCGCACGTACGCGATGGTGGAGCGCTCGCGCCACCTGGACTTCGACATCCGCGACCAGAGCGGCCGCGCACCGCTCACGCAGCCGCACAAGCACGAGTATTTCCAGATACAGGTCCACCTCGCGGGCGCCACGCAGCACCACGTGGGCGGCACCGTGCGCCCCTTCACGCCGGGCACCCTGAGCTTCGTGCTGCCGCACCGCATGCACCTGGTGCCGCATCCGCCCGGCACGCGCTGGCTGGTGGTGAACTTCAGCCAGCGCTTCCTCTGGCCCGACCTGCAGGTGGACCCGCTCGACCTGGAGGACGTACCCCTGGCGCTCGCGCCCGAGCTGGCGCCCTTCCAGTTCCAGGAGCACCTGGACTTCACCTTCGACGGCGAGGAATGGCAGACCGTGCTGGCGCTGCTGGAGATGCTGCAGCACGAGAACACGGCGCGGCGGCTGGCCTCGGCGGCGCGCATCCGCGGTGGCCTGCTGGAGCTGCTGGCGCGCACCTGCCAGCGCTGGGAGGGCGAACTGCGCGCACTGGCAGCCACGCAGGCGCAGCGCGGCAGCCGGCGCGCGGCGCTGGCGCGGGTGCTGCGCTACCTGCGCGGCGAGCTGGCGGGCGAGCCCACGCTCGCGAGCGCGGCCGAGGCGGCCTGCCTCTCGCCCAACTACCTCGCCCACCTCATCAAGAAGGAAACCGGCCGCACCTTCACCGAGCTGCTGACCGAGCGCCGGCTGGCCCTGGCGCAGGAGCTGCTGCTGGCCACCGGCGAGCGCATCGGCGAGATCGCGCGGCGCTGCGGCTTCGCGGACGAGGCCTACTTCGCGCGGCGCTTCCGCCAGTGGCACGGACTGAGCCCGCGCGACTGGCGCACGGAGCGGCTGCGCGAACTGCAGGGCGGGGCAGGCGCTTCTTCCTCCGATCGCGTCCAAGTCTTGCGTTGAATCGTCCGCATGGGGGCGCGGCGGCGCGCCTAGAGTGGCAGGACCGGCCCGCGAGAGGCCGCCCGCCATTCCTTCCAGGACACAGGAGACATCCCCATGCAACGCAGAGACATCCTCATGAACACCACCGCCACCCTCGGCGGCGCCCTGGCCGCCGGCTGCGCCAGCGTCGCCGCCACGCCCGCCGCCCCCTCGCCCTTCACCCTGCCCGTGCCCGCCGTGTCGATCGCCGGCAGCGGCGAGGTCTTTCCCGTGCACCGCATCTACTGCATCGGCCGCAACTACGCGGCCCACGCCCGCGAGATGGGCTCCGATCCGACGCGCGAGCCGCCGTTCTTCTTCCAGAAGCCGAACGACGCGATCCAGTTCGTGCCGCCCGGCCAGACCGTGGACCACCCCTACCCCGCGCTGACGCGCAACTACCACTACGAAGTGGAGCTGGTGGCGGCCCTGCACAGCGGCGGGCGCAACATCCCAGTCGACCAGGCGCTGCAGCACGTGTTCGGCTACGCCGTGGGCCTGGACATGACGCGCCGCGACCTCCAGGGCGAAATGAAGGACCAGAAGAAGCCCTGGGAGATCGGCAAGAGCTTCGACCTCTCCGCCCCCATCGGCCCGATCCACCGCGTGGCGCGCACGGGCCACTTCCCGCGGGGCGCGATCACCCTGGCGGTGAACGGCACGGTGAAGCAGAAGGCCGACCTCGACCAGATGATCTGGAGCGTGGCCGAGCAGATCGCCAAGCTCTCCGAAGCCTTCGAGCTGAAGGCCGGCGACCTGATCTACAGCGGCACGCCCGAGAACGTGGGCGCGGTGGTGAAGGGGGACGTGATGGTGGCGCACATCGACGGGTTGCCGGATCTGGCGCTGAAGGTGGTGTGAGGCGCTGACCGGCCGGCCCGGGCCGGCCCCCGCCGGCAGCGCGGGCCGGCAGCTCTACCGTAGGTGCATGGCAAGCGCAAGCATGCATGCATAACGGGCAGGCATGCAAGCCAGAAGCGGGACCGAATGGCTTCCACGCGCTCCGGTCCATAGACTGGAACGGCAATGCCGAGCTGTTCCTTCGCCACCGCCATTCGCGTCCTGCCCGTCCCGCCGCTGCAGCCCCCGCCCGGTGCGCGCACCGGCCCTCGCCCCAGCATGCAGGCACGGGCTGGCGGCCCCTGCCACCGGGGAACGCGCCCATGACCTCCGGATCGACCGCCCCCCATGGCGTGATCGGGGTTCCCGCCGCCCCCCGGGAGCTGGATGCGCTGTCCGCGGCGATCCTGCAGCAGCCGGGCATGGCGCCGGTGTCGCTGCCCGGTGGCGTGTCCGCCTGGGCGGCCGGCCACCACAGGACGCTCCGGGAGCTGCTGGCCGATCCGCGCTTCAACCGGGACTGGCGGCAATGGCGGGCGCTGCAGGACGGCGAGATCCCCGAGGACCATCCGCTGGTCGGGATGTGCAGGCTGGACAACATGGTCACGGCACATGGCCCCGACCACCGGCGCCTGCGGGGCCTGCTGTCCCGGAGCTTCCTGCCCGGTCGCATCGCCCTGCTGAAGCCGCGCATCGGGCAGTGCGTCGACCGGCTGCTGGCGAACATCGTGCAGGGCGGCGGCCGTGCCGACCTGATGGACGCATTCGCCATTCCGCTGCCCACCAACGTGATCGCCGAACTGTTCGGCCTGCCGGACGAGGAGCGCGAGGAGATCGTCGCACTCACCCACAGCCTCGCCTGCACCTCCGCGCCGGCCGAGGAAGTGCGGCAGACGCGGCAGCGCATCCCGGAATTCTTCCACCGGCTGATCGCACGCAAGCGGCGCCAGCCCGGCGGCGACCTGGCGTCCGCCCTGATCGCGGGCCGCGACCGCGGCGAACTGGTGTCCGACACCGAGCTCGTCGACATGCTGTTCATGGTGCTCTCCGCGGGGTTCGTCACCACCGCCGGCGTCATCGGCAACGGCGTGCTGGCACTGCTGGCGCACCCGCGGCAGCTGGAGCTGCTGCGCAGCGGGCAGGTGCCATGGCCGCAGGCCATCGAGGAGATCCTGCGATGGGGCAGCAGCGTGAGCCACCTGCCGTTCCGCTATGCCACGCGCGACATGGACTTCGGCGGCTGCCCGGTCCGCCGCGGGGACGCCGTGCTGATGGCGTTCCATGCGGCGAACCGGGACGAGCAGGTCTTCGGCCCCGGCGCCCATGGGTTCGACATCACCCGCCAACACAACCCGCACCTGTCGTTCGGCCACGGCCCGCATTTCTGCCTGGGGGCCGCACTGGCGCGCCTGGAGCTGCACTGCGCCTTCCCCGCGCTGTTTTCGGCGCTGGACGACCTGGCGCTCGCCGTCCCGGAAGAAGACATCGCCTACATGCCCTCCTACGTGATCCGCTGCCCCCAGCACCTGCCGGTCACCTTTCGTCCCTCCTCCCACGGGAAATGAAACCATGTCCGAACCTTCGCTGCCGACGCTGCCGATGTGGCGCGCCCATCACATCGAACCCTCGCCCGACATGCTGGAGATACAGGCCAGGGGCCCGATCCACCGCGTCCGGTTTCCGTCCGGCCACGAGGGTTGGTGGGTGACGGGGTACGACGAGGCGAAGGCGGTGCTGACGAACGCCGCCTTCCGGCCCGCAGGCATGCCGCCGCCGGCCTTCACCCCGGACTCGGTGATCCTCGGCTCGCCGGGCTGGCTCGTGTCGCACGAGGGCGCCGAGCATTCCCGGCTGCGCGCGATCGTGGCGCCCGCCTTCAGCAACCGCCGGGTGGAACTGCTCGCCGAGCAGGTGGAGGCGATCACCGCGCGGCTGTTCGACACGCTCGCGGCACAGCCCCAGCCGGCCGACCTGCGGCACCACCTGTCCTTCCCGCTGCCGGCCATGGTGATCAGCGCCCTGATGGGCGTGCCCTACGAAGACCACAGCTTCTTCGCCGGGCTGTCCGACGAGGTGATGACGCACCAGCACGAAAGCGGCCCGCGCAGCGACTCGCGCCGCGCCTGGGAGGCGTTGCGCGCCTACATCCGCGACAAGATGCGGGCCAAGCGCGAGGGGCCGGGCGACGACCTGCTGACGGACCTGCTCGCGGCGGTCGACCAGGGCCGCGCGACCGAGGAAGAGGCGATCGGCCTGGCGGCCGGCATGCTGGTGGCGGGACACGAAAGCACCGTCGCGCAGATCGAGTTCGGCCTGCTCGCCTTCTTCCGCCATCCACTGCAGCGCGAGCGGCTGGCGGGGGACCCGTCGCTGGTCGACAAGGCGGTGGAGGAGATCCTGCGGATGTACCCGCCGGGCGCCGGCTGGGACGGCATCATGCGCTATCCGCGCACGGACGTGACGATTGCGGGCGTGCACATCCCGGCAGAAAGCAAGGTGCTCGTCGGCCTGCCGGCGACATCGTTCGACCCGCGCCATTTCAGCGACCCCCAGGCCTTCGACATCGGCCGCGAAGGCAAGCCCCACCTCGCCTTCTCCTACGGACCGCATTACTGCATCGGCGTGGCGCTGGCCCGGCTGGAACTCCGGGCGGTGTTCGGCTCGGTCTTCCAGCGCTTCCCCTCGCTGCAATTGGCCGTGGCGCCGGACGCACTCAGGTTGCGCAAGGAAATCATCACCGGCGGTTTCGAGGAGTTCCCCGTGCGCTGGTAGA
Source organism: Comamonadaceae bacterium UBA4962 (assembly GCA_002397315.1). Lineage (GTDB taxonomy): Bacteria > Pseudomonadota > Gammaproteobacteria > Burkholderiales > Burkholderiaceae_C > Paracidovorax. The sequence continues at coordinate 156,680 of DHAE01000025.1, read as the reverse complement.
GGGTACGCCGCCGGCGGCCCGCATCCGCCTCCGCACGCCACAGGCGTTCCCCACAGACCGGAAACATCCGCCAGCAGTTCACGACGAAAGGCCACCAGATGACCGTACAGGAAGAAGCCCGGATGCCCTGCCGCGACGCGTTCGCGGAGCTGGCATCGCCAGCGTGCCTCCACGACCCGTATCCGTTCATGCACGAACTGCGCACGCACGATCCGGTGCACCGCGCGGCCTCGGGCCTCTTCCTTCTGAGCCGCCACGCGGACATCTTCTGGGTGCTCAAGGCCACCGGCGACGCGTTCCGCGGCCCGGCGCCGGGCGAGCTGGCCCGTTACTACCCCCGGGCGGCGACCAGCCTGTCGCTGCAGCTGCTGCAGTCCACCCTGGCGATGAAGGAGCCGCCCACGCACACCCGCCTGCGCCGGCTGATCTCGCGCGACTTCACCCTGCGCCAGATCGATGCGCTGCGTCCGGACATCGTCCGCATCGTCGAGGAGCGGCTGGACGGCATGGCCCCCGCCCTGGAGCGCGGCGAGACCGTGGACCTGCACCGGGATTTCTCCCTGGCCGTATCCACGCTGGGCTTCGCGAGGCTGTTCGGCATGCCGCGGGACGACATGGCCGGCATCGCCGCCGGCATCGGCACCATCCTGGAGGGTCTGAGCCCCCGCGCCAGCGACGCCCAGCTCGCCGCGGCCGATGCCGCCAGTGCCGGTGCGCAGGCCTACTTCGAGGAACTGATCGTGCGCAAGCGTGCCGCGCCGCAGGACGATCTCGTGTCGCTGCTGGTCGGCGCGCACGACGGCGATGCCGACACGCTGTCGGACCCGGAGCTGATCAGCATGCTCTGGGGCATGCTGCTGGGCGGGTTCGCCACCACGGCGGCCACCATCGACCATGGGGTCCTCGCGATGCTGGCGCACCCCGGACAGCAGCACTGGTTGCGCGGCGATGCCGCAGGCGTGAAGGCCTTCGTCGAGGAAGTGCTGCGCCACCAGGCACCCGCCATGTTCAGCTCCATTCCGCGCATCGCCCAGCGCGACATCGAACTGGGCGGCGTGCTGATCCCGAAGGACGCGGACGTGCGCGTGCTGATCGCGGCCGGCAACCGCGACCCTGACGCCTTCCCCGACCCCGACCGCTTCGATCCCGCGCGGTTCCTCGGCACCAGCCCGGGCTTTTCCACGGACGGCCAGGTCATGCTGAGTTTCGGCCACGGCATCCACTTCTGCGTGGGCGCGCAACTGGCCCGCGTGGAGGTGGCCGAAGGCCTGGCGCGGCTCCACGCGCGCTTTCCCGCGCTGGAACTGGCCGGGCCGCCGGTGCGCGAGCCGTCCGCGTTCCTGCGCACCTTCCGCGCGCTGCCCGTGCGGCGGCAGACGCCGGGAGGCTGACATGGAGCGCATGCGCGAAATCCACGCCGTGGTCGACCAGGCGCTGTGCGGCACCACCGGCCAATGCATGCTGACCCTGCCGCAGGTGTTCCGGCAGCGCGAGCCGGACGGCATCGCCGAAGTGTGCCTGTCACCGGTTCCCGAGGCATTGCATGCGGCCGTGCGGCTGGCGGCCAGCCAGTGCCCGGTCGCCGCGATCCGGATCGTCGAATGCGGCGCCGAACCCTCGACCGCACGGGCGCAGAGCGTGACGGCCCCTTGCAATCCAGGAGAACACGATGGGACGCTTTGACGGCAAGGTGGCCGTGGTGACCGGCGCGGGCGCCGGTATCGGCAAGGCCTGCGCGCTGGCCATCGCGCGCGAGGGCGGCCACGTGGTGGCGGCCGACATCGACGGCCCGGCGGCCGACGCCTGCGCCGCGCAGATCACGGCCGGCGCGGGCCAGGCGCTGGCACGGGCGACGGACATCGCCGATGCGCAGGCGGTGGCCGCGCTGTTCGAGGCCGCGGAGCAGCGGTTCGGCGGGGTCGATCTGCTGGTGAACAACGCAAGCGCCATGCACCTGGCCCCGAGCGACCGCGCAGCCCTCGATCTGGACATGGCGGTCTGGGACCAGACCATGGCGACCAACCTGCGCGGCACGCTGCTATGCTGCCGGCAGGCCATTCCGCGGATGGCCGCCCGCGGCGGTGGGTCGATCGTCAACATGTCCTCGTGCCAGGGCCTGAGCGGCGACACCGCGCAGACGGCCTATGCCGCCTCGAAGGCGGCGATGAACATGCTGTCAGCCTCGATCGCCACGCAGTACGGACATGCGCAGGTCCGCTGCAATGCGGTCGCGCCGGGGCTCATCATGACGGAGCGCCTCGTTGCCAAACTGGACGCATCCATGCAGCAGCATCTGCGCCGGCACCAGCTCCTGCCGCGCGCCGGTCGCCCGGAAGACGTCGCTGCGCTGGTGTCCTTCCTGCTCTCGGACGAGGCCGCCTTCATCACGGGCCAGGTCGTGTGCATCGACGGCGGCATGCTGGCCCATGTTCCCACGTATGCCGACGGCGGCAACAGCCGTGCGGGCCGGCCCGCCGCCCCGGCCGGCCCCGCCAACCTGGCCGCTGCGCCGCGTTGACCGCCATGCTGCTCAACCCTCTGCGCCGCGGCCACCGGTCGCACCAGGATCTGCCGGTCCTGCCCGGCGCATACCCCCTGGTCGGACACCTTCCGGCGATCGCATGCGACCTGCCGCGCCTGCTGCGGCGCGCCGAACGGACGCTGGGCAGCCACTTCTGGATGGACTTCGGCCCTGCCGGGCAGATGCTGACCTGCGCGGATCCGGAGGCGTTCGCCCTGCTGCGGCACAAGGACGTGTCCTCGGCCCTGATCGGGGAGATCGCGCCCGAGCTGCTCGGCGGGACGCTGGTCGCGCAGGACGCCGATGCGCACCGGCAGGCGCGCGACGCGATCAAGGCGGCCTTCCAGCCGAAGGGACTGAACCAGGCCGGCATCGGCGAGCTGTTCGCACCGCTCATCCAGGCACGGGTGCAGGCCTGGTGCGACCGCGGCGAGGTGGCCATCCTGCGCGAGACCGGCGACCTGATGCTCCAGCTCATCTTCGGCCTGATGGGCATCCCCGCGCGGGCTCTGCCGCGATGGCACCGCAAATACCGGCAACTGTTTCAGTTGATCGTGGCGCCGCCGATCGATCTTCCGGGGCTGCCACTGCGCCGGGGCCGCGCCGCGCGCGACTGGATCGACGCGCAGTTGCGCCAGTTCATCCACGACGCACGCACGCAAGCCGCGCGCACCGGACTGATCCATGACATGGTGGAGGCTTTCGATGCCAGCGGCGGGGCGATGGCCGACGACGTGCTCGTCGCCAACATCCGGCTGCTGCTGCTGGCCGGGCACGACACCACCGCCTCGACCATGGCCTGGATGGTGATCGAACTGGCGCGGCAGCCGGCGCTGTGGGACGCCCTGGTCGAGGAGGCCCGGCGCGTGGGCTCGGTGCCGCGCCACCCCGGGGACCTGGCGCACTGCCCGGTGGCCGAAGCGCTGTTCCGCGAGACGCTGCGCATGCACCCGGCGACCACGCTGCTGCCGCGCCGCACGGCGCGGGACCTGGATCTGGGCGGGCGGCGCATCGAGGCCGGCACCCGCCTGTGCATCCCGCTGCTGCATTTCTCGGCCTCGGCGGCGCTGCACGAATCACCGGAGGAATTCCGCCTGTCGCGGTGGCTCCAGCGCGACGCCCCGATCCGGCCGGTGGACATGCTGCAGTTCGGCACCGGCCCCCACGTGTGCATCGGCTACCACCTGGTGTGGCTGGAACTGGTGCAGTTCGGCATCGCCCTGGCGCTGGTCCTGCACGGCGCCGGGGTGCGGCCACGGTTGCGCGGCAACGTCGACAAGGGCCTGCGCTACTACCCGACCGCGCACCCGTCCATGGCCCTTCGCATCGGATTCGCATGACCCGGCAACGCGCGCCCCATTCCCTCGACACGGTGGCGCCGGTTGCACCGCGCGCCACGGCAGCCCCAGGAGAGCATGACACGATGAAAACCTTGCAGCGACACCCCGGGGCAGCGGGCATCTCCACGGCCGGCGCATCGGAGGAACCGGTGCGCATCGCACACGTACCCCTGTCGCCGGACCCCTGGCTGCAGGCCGGTGCCGGGCGCGTGGAGCGGGCCCTGTCGCGCCTGCTCCACGCCGAAGGCGGCAGCGGCGCCGGGCTGATGGCGGCGATGCGCTATGCCACCCTGCAAGGGGGCAAACGCACCCGCGCCCTGCTGTGCATGGCGGCCGGCGCCCTGGTCGACGCGCCGGCACACGTGCTCGACGACGTCGGTGCGGCCATCGAAATGATGCATGCCTGCACCCTGGTCCACGACGATCTGCCGGCGATGGACGACGACGTGCTGCGCCGCGGGCAGCCGACCGTGCACGTCCGGTTCGGCGAGGCCACCGCGATCCTGGTCGGCGACGCGCTGCAGGCGCACGCGTTCCTCGCCCTCGCAGGCGTGGACGCACCGGGCGAGCGCCGCATCGCGCTGGTGCGCGAACTGGCGCGGGCCGTCTCCGCCGATGGCGCCGCCGGCGGGCAGGCGCTGGACCTCGCGCTGGCCGGCAAGACCGCGCCGCTGGAAACGATCGTGGAGATGCACCGCATGAAGAGCGGAGCGCTGGTGCGCGCTGCGGTGCGCATGGGCGCGCTGTGCGCGGCGGCCGAAGAGGCTTCGACTGCCGGGCTGTACTCGGCGCTTGACCGCTACAGCGGCTGCCTCGGCCTGGCCCTGCAGGTGATGGACGACATCCTCGACGCGACGGCGGACGCCACGGCGCTGGGCAAGACCCCCGGCAAGGACGCGGCCGCGCGCAAGCCGACCTGCGCATCGGTCATGGGTCTGCCGGCCGCGCGCCGCTTCGCGCTGGACCTGCTGCGCGACGCCGAAGAGGCCCTCGCTCCGCTGGGGCCGCGCGCGGGCCGGCTGGCGCAGATGCTGCAGCGCGCCCACGCCCATCTGCCTCCGCACGCGCCGGGCCCGTGACTGCGCCGCGCCTGCCCCCCGATCTCTCCATCGACCGCACGCACGAGGAACCTCCCGCATGAATGAGCTTTCAGAACAGATCCTTTCCGAACTGCGCCACCTGCTCGGGGCGACGAACGACGGCGGCCGCGTGGGCCCGTCGGTCTACGACACGGCCCGGGCACTGCAGTCCGGCGGCGATGCCGGTCACCGGCAGGACGCCTGCGCGTGGCTCATCGCGCAACAGCAGGCGGACGGCGGCTGGGGTTGCCCGGGCTTCCCGCTGTTCCGCCACGCGCCCACGTGGGCGGCCCTGCTGGCACTGCAGCATGCGGGAACGCTTCCGGGCGCCGCCGAAGCAGCGAGCGCCGCGGCCCGGTTTCTGCGCGACCAGGCCGACCCCTACGCGCACGGCGTGCCGGACGACGCACCGATCGGCGTGGAACTGATCCTGCCCCCGCTGTGCGCCGAAGCCGCCGCCCTGCCAGGCAGCGGGGCGTTTCCCCGCCACCCGGCACTGCAGCCCCTGCAGCGGGCACGCCTGGCCAAGCTGCAGGCGGCCGGCCCCCTGCCGAGCGGCCATCCGCTCCTCCACTCCTGGGAGGCCTGGGGCACGTCGCCCGCCAGCGCATGCCCGGACGCCGGCGGCAGCATCGGCATCAGCCCCGCGGCCACGGCCGTGTGGCGTGCGCGGGCCCTGGCACAGGAGCGCCCGCAGCAAGCCGGCTACCCGGAACATGCCGAGCGTGCCAGGGCGTACCTGCAGGCGGCATCGCGGGCCACGGGCTGCGGCATCGACGGGGTCGTCCCCAACGTCTGGCCGATCGATGTCTTCGAGCCCGCCTGGTCGCTCCACACCCTGCACATGGCCGGGCTGTTCGCGCATCCCGCGCTGGGCACCGAGGTGCGTGCCGCGGTCGCACGACTCGATGCGCGCATGGGCCCGCGCGGCCTGGGGCCGGCCCTGCACTTCGCCGCCGACGCGGACGACACGGCCGTGGCCCTGTGCGTGCTGCACCTGGCCGGCCGCCGCCCCTCGGCCGAGGCACTGCGCCCGTTCGAGAGCGGCGATCTGTTCGCCACGTTCCCGGGCGAGCGGAACCCCTCGGTGTCGACCAACATCCATGTCCTGCAAGCCCTGCGCCTGCTCGACGAGCCCGCAGCCGGCCCCGCCGCCTACGTCGAATGCAGCCGCAATGCGCACGGCCTGTGGGACAACGAGAAATGGCACGTGTCATGGCTGTACCCCACCGCGCACGCCGTCGCCGCGCTGGCGCAGGGGCGGCCGCGGTGGCGCGACGAACGCGCTCTGGCGGGGCTGCTGCAGGCGCAGCGCAGCGACGGCGGCTGGGGCGCCGGCCATGCGGCCACGTTCGAGGAAACCGCCTATGCCCTGTTCGCACTGCACGTGATGGAGGGCAGCGAGGATCCGGCAGGGCGCCGGCGCATCGCGCAGGCCGTGACGCACGCACGGGAGTGGATGCTCGCGCGCCACGCACCCCATGCCCTGCCGCAGACCCCGCTGTGGATCGGCAAGGAGCTGTATTGCCCCACCCGGGTCGTGCGCGTGGCAGAGCTCGCCGGGTTATGGCTGGCACTCCACTGGGACCGGCACGGCCCGGAGAGGGCCACGGCCGCCGCGGGAACGGCGCCGGCAGCGGAAGTCGCGCCGTGATCGACGGCGAATCTGCGCTGCAGCAGGTGCGCGAATGGGGGCGGGCCCTGCCCGGCTTCATGGACGAGCATGCCGAGGAGGCGGTCCGGGGCGGCGGATACCTCCTGCGGCGCATCGGACCGGACCTGGGCGACCGCATGGCGCACACGGGCCGCGACCCGCAGGACGCGACGCTCGCCTTGGCGTTCTACCGCGAACTGGCGCTGCTGTTCTGGCTCGACGACTGCAACGATCTGCGCCTGATCGCACCGGAGCAGCTCGCGGCGGTGGAGGCATCGGTGGGGAGCGGGGTGCCATGCGCGCTTCCCGGATTCGAAGGGTGCGGTGCGCTGCGCGCCTCGCTGGCTGCGCTCGCACACGACCGCCGCGACTATCTGCACCTGCTGGACGACACCCGGCGCTACTGCGCGGCGTTGCGCACGGGCCCGGCGCAGAGCGCATCGGGGGATGCGTGGTCCTATGCCGAGTACCTGCGCAACGGCATCGACTCGATCGCCTACGCCAACGTGTTCTGCTGCCTCTCGCTGCTGTGGGGGCTGGACATGGCCGACCTGCGCGAACGCCCGGCCTTCCGCGAGGCCCTGCAGCTGCTGTGCGTGATCGGGCGGCTGCAGAACGACCTGCATGGGTACGACCGCGACCGAAGGGCTGGCGAGGCGGGCAACGCGGCCCTGCTGCTGCAGCGGCGCCACCCGGACATGCCCGTGATCGAGTTCCTGGACGGCGAACTGGCCGGCCACCTGCGCCTGCTGAGACAGGTCATGGCGCAGCACCCGTTCCCTGCACCCTGGCGAACGCTGTTCGAGGCCATGGTGGCCCTGCGCGCGCAGTACTACGAGACCTCGAACCGCCGCTACCGCAGCGGATCGGCGCAGGAAGAGCCGCAGGTGTCTGGATTGAGCAGTCCAGGCAATCTTCATCTTCCAGAAAATGGTCGGCATCCAGCCTGCTGATTCGATCATTCTTCCCAACGGACCGACGCATCAAGCGCTGTTTCGGGACCACATCAGAATGATCCAACCCACTGTCGCCTGCCGGATAGCCGATCACGCTCAAATCCGGAAGGTACTCATCAGCAGACTGGGCATCGTGGAGCGTTCGCAGTGGGGCGCGACCGATCCTTCTTCTGTACCTCATAGCGATTGGGACTATCGTGCCATCGCGCTTCACCATGCAGGCAACTCTTTCAGTTGCGGAATGAACGGCATCGAAGCGTTGCGCACAGCAGAGAGAATCGACTTGGGCAGCTTCGGGCAACTGAGCTATCACTATGCCATCGACTGCCAAAGCACCATCTACGAGGCACTGGACATTCGCCATCGAGGCGCGCACATCGAGAAAGGCAATACTGGAGTCATCGGGATAGTCTTCCTTTCCGATTTCAGCCAAAGAGGCGAAGCAGGTGACCACGGTCCTGGAGTTGCACATGCGTTCAAGAAGCGGGGCATGGTGGGCGGAGTCTCCGAATTTCTGGGTGTGCAAAAAGACAAACTCGACTTCTCCAACGATGAGCCTTCTGACTTTCAGCGAAGCGCGGCAAAAAATTTGGTGAGTACCTTGAAAGAGTTTTTCCCCATCAAGACTTTGGGCGGACACAGGGAATTCGCCGCGGCGGCAGGCAGCAGCCGTGCATGTCCCGGAGTTCACGGGCTTGCCATGGCCCAACAATTGCGCACCCACTTCGGACTCATGCAACCGTGAAGGTCCGAGCCATTCTGGTAATTGCCACCCTGCTGGTCGGCGGTTGGCTGTGGACCGGCCTCGACAACTACGTCGGAGACCACGAGGTTGGAAGCACCTGGGAGCCATTCCTGAAGTCGCGCCCCACATTCACCCTGCTCTTCACCAACCCTGCGCAGCAGGGCCTGGACAGGGATGCGTTCGAAACCATGGATCCAACACGCCAACAGGCGTTCCGGGATTACTGCGCCATCCGCTTCGGCATCGCAGATCCGCATCGGTGCGAGAAAGCCATCGAAGACCGCCGCTGGTGAGGCGCCAGCGTCGAGGGCATCCAGCACCCCTCCACAGCCGCCGGGCCGGCACGGCCTGGGCAAGGCACAGCCACTCCTCCATGGGAGAATCGAGAGTTTCGTCTTCCTGATTTCTCTTCTTGGAACGGGCCCGTCCGGCCCTCAAGCCCCATGTCCGTCAGCCAGCCACTCCGCGCCTTCACCCTCAGCGATTTCGACTTCTCGCTGCCCCCCGAACTCATCGCCCAGCACCCCGCGCCCGAGCGCAGCGCCTCGCGCCTGCTCGATGGCCGCGCGCAGGCGCCCGTGGACCGCATCTTCCGCGAGCTGCCGGACCTGCTGCAGCCGGGCGATCTGCTGGTGTTCAACGACACGCGCGTCGTCAAGGCCCGCGTGTTCGGCGAGAAGGCCAGCGGCGGCAAGGTGGAGCTGCTGATCGAGCGCGTGCTGGTGGGCCCCGGCGGCGAGGCCGGCAACGAGGTGGTCGCGCACATGAAGGTGAGCAAGAAGCCCGCCGTGGGCGCCACGCTCCACATGGCCGGCGGCCCCGCGGGCGGCGGCTTCGGCGCGACGCTGCTGGGCCGGTGGCCCGGCGAGGACGGCCCGCTGTTCCGCTTCGCGCTCTCGAGCCCCGACGGCGCGGGCCCGCATGCGCTGATGGAGCGCCACGGCCACATGCCGCTGCCGCCCTACATCGAGCGCCACCAGGAGGGCGGCGGCGATCCCGACGCGGCCGAGGATGCGGAGCGCTACCAGACGGTGTTCGCGCGCGCGCCGGGCGCGGTGGCGGCGCCCACGGCGGCGCTGCATTTCGACGAAGGGGTGCTGGCGGCGCTGGCGGCGCGCGGCGTGGAGCGCGCGAGCGTGACGCTGCACGTGGGTGCCGGCACCTTCCAGCCCGTGAAGACCGAGAGCCTGGCGGACCACCGCATGCACAGCGAGCGGTACGAGGTGCCGCTGGCCACGCTGGCCGCGCTGGAGCGCTGCCGGCAGCGCGGCGGCCGCGTGGTGGCCGTGGGCACGACGACGGTGCGCACGCTCGAATCTTGGGCGCGCAGCGGGCAGGCCACGGGCGATACCGACATCTTCATCACGCCGGGCTTCGCCTTCCAGGTGGTGGACCTGCTGGTCACCAACTTCCACCTGCCCAAGAGCACGCTGATGATGCTGATCAGCGCCTTCACGGGCTACGACCATGCCATGGGCCTCTACCGCCACGCGATCGCGCAGCGCTACCGGTTCTTCAGCTACGGCGACGCGATGCTGCTGGCGCGGCGCTGACACGGCACCGCCCCCACGAGCGCCCCGGGCGGGGACGGGGCTGGTGGGCGGTGCTCAGTACGCGACGGCGTGCCCGTCCTTGCGCGGGTCCGAGCCCGCGGCATAGGCGCCGCTGTCCAGCCGCAGCACCAGTTGGGCGCCGCCGAACGCGAAGACGCCGTCGCCCGCCTCCACCGCCACCTCGTGGCCGCGTGCGCGCAGTGCCTCGACCACGGCGGGATCGAACGCCGGCTCCACGGCCACGCCGCGGCCGCCCGTCACGCGCCAGCGCGGCGCATCGGCGGCGGCCTGCGGGTTCTGCCCGTAGCGCAGCACGCGCAGCGCCATCTGCACGTGGCCCTGCGACTGCATCGGCCCGCCCATGACGCCGAAGGCCATGCGCGGCGCGCCGTCGGCGTCCATGGCGAAGGCCGGGATGATGGTGTGCGAGGGGCGCTTGCGCGGCGCCACCTCGTTCGCGTGGTCGGCCTCGGCCGTGAAGCAGTGGCCACGGTTCTGCAGGCTGATGCCCGTTCCCGGCACCACCACGCCCGAGCCGAAGCCCATGTAGTTGGACTGGATGAAGGAGACCATCATGCCGCTCTCGTCGGCCGCGGCGAGGTACACGGTGCCGCCCGGGCGCGGCGTGCCGTGCCCGGGGTCGCCCGCGCGGGCCGGGTCGATGAGCGCGGCGCGCTCGCGCACGTAGGCGTCCGACAGCAGGTCGCGCGCGGCCACGCGCATGGCGTCGGCGTCGGCGTTGTGGCGGTACAGATCCGCCAGCGCGAGCTTCATGGCCTCGATGCTCGCATGCACGGTGTCCACGTGGTCCACCGGCTGCGCGCCGATGCCGGCCGCATCCAGCATGCCCAGCGCCATCAGCGCCGCGATGCCCTGGCCGTTGGGCGGGATCTCGTGGATCACCGAATCGCCGAAGCGCCGGCTCACGGTGCCCACCCAGTCCGCCTGGTGGGCCGCGAGGTCCTCCTCGGTCATCGCGCCGCCGTTCGCGCGGGAATGCGCGGCCATCTGCCGCGCCAGCTCGCCCCGGTAGAAGTCTTCGCCCTCGGTGGCGGCGATGCGCTCCAGCGTGCGGGCATGGGCCTCGCTGCGGAAGATCTCGCCCGCGCGCGGCGTGCGGCCGCCGGGCATGAAGCATTCGGCGAACCCCGGCTGCCCGCCCAGCTTGGCGGCCCCCAGCGCCCATTGCCGCGCGATGGTGGGCGAGACGGCGAAGCCGCCGCGCGCGTAATCGATGGCCGGCTGCGCGAGCTGTGCGAAAGGCAGGCGGCCGAAACGCCGCGAGAGCGCCACCCAGCCCGAGACGGCGCCCGGCACCGTGACGGCGTTCCAGCCCGTTTCCGGGATGCCGCCGCGCTCGGCGAAGTAGCCGGGCGTCCAGGCCGCCGGGGCCCGGCCCGAGGCGTTCAGGCCGTGCAGTTCCTGGCCGTCCCACACGATGGCGAACGCGTCGCTGCCGATGCCGCAGCCGGTGGGCTCGACCACGGTGAGCACCATCGCCGCGGCCAGGGCGGCGTCCACCGCGTTGCCGCCGGCCTGCAGCATCCGCAGCCCGGCCTGGGCGGCCAGGGGCTGCGAGGTGGATACGACATTGCGGCCCATGACCGCGCTGCGGTGCGAGGCGTAGGGCAGGGACCAGTCGGTGGCCGGGCGGGCGCCGGAGGGTGCGTTCATCGGGGTGTCTCCTTCATGTGCGGATGGAGACGGCATTCTTGCAGGTGCCGGGCAGATATGAGGACCGGCGCCGGAAAGCCCCGGCGACCGCGTCAGCCCCGCGCCATGCGCTCCTGCAGTTGCTGCAGCACCTTGGCGTCGAGCGGCCCGCGGTGCACGCTGTCCAGGGCGTTGTTGAGCATTTCCCAGGTGCGCCCCCGGCCGCGCTGCTCCGCGTTCTTCACGTGGATGGCGTCCAGGTCGTCGAAGGCGATGCTGCGGCAGGCCTCGGCGGTGACCGGCTGCCGGGTGTGCAGGTGCACGTAGAGCGGCGGCGCGGGCTGGCCGTTCGAGAGCGTTCCCGGGTGCAGCTCCACCTCGAAGAGCGTACTGCTGCGGCCGTCGGCAGCACCCTCCGCGTGCAGCCGGCGCGGCGGCCCGACGCTCAGGTGGCTGCCTGGCGGGCCGGAAGCCAACAGGTGCTCCACATGCTTGAGCCGGGGATGCGGGAAGGTCTTGACCCGGTCCAGCTCCACGGCGTCGATCTGCGCATGCAGGCGCCGGAGCGGCTGCAGCCGCTCCGCCTCGATCTTGCGCGCGAGCTCCTGGGCGGCCGCGCCATCGGCCCCTTCCGGCAGGGCCTGCAGCTTTGCGTGCACGCCCGCCCAGCGGCCCGCATGGCCGAACCAGCCGTCGAGCGCCAGCCGCATCTGCCGTCCGGCCTCCAGCGGGTCGCTGCCTGCAGGGCGGTAGGCTTCCAGGACCGACGTGTTCCTGCGCAGCGCCGTGCCGATCGCGATCAGGTCGTCCAGGCTGCGCACGCGTGCCTCGGCAGGCGGACGCTGGAACGCGCCCAGGCGTTCGCGGGCCGATTGCAGCACCGCGCCACGCGCGGGATCCGGGGGCGCGGACGAAGAGGCTGCGCTGCCGCCCTGCACCGATTTCTGCCGGCGGGACCGAGAGCGCGCTGCCTGCGCCGCGTGCCGCGGGGGCGGTTCGGCGGCCGGTGCGGGCGAGTCCGGTACCGCGTCCTCCATGCCGCCATGCTCCGCGTCGTCGTCCGGGCTGCGGGGTACGGGTCCGGGACCGATGGACTGCCCGAGGTAGGTGGGCCCCTGCACGTGCCGCGCCACGGAGGGCGGCAGCCGCCAGGCGTCCAGGGCCTCTTCCATTTCACGGGCCACGCGTGCCACCGAATGCAGGATGTGCGGCGCCAGCCGCAAGGTCGCGCCCGCCGGTGCGTCGTCCCCCGCGGCGAACTGCGCACCGGCCGCCTCGACGAACGCCCGCGCGCCGCCCAGCACCGCATCCAGCCGCCGCTGCAACTGCGCCACCGTGCCCGGAGCCGCGGGCGCGCGGGCATCCAGCAGCACGTCGAGCGTGTCCAGCAGGTCTTCATGGTCGGCGGTGCGGGCCTTCAGGTCGCCGAGCGCGGTTCCGGCGGGCGTCCCGGCGAGGCCCGGCTCCATGTCGAGCCGCTGGATGCACAGCCGGATGCCGTCGAGGTGCCGCTCGATCCGCTTGAGCCGCATTTCCGTGAGGCCGACCACGGCGTCCTGCAGGGCGCGGGCCATGATCGCGTCGGACTTGAGCTCCGGCCTGGCCGCCAGGATCCTGATCGACGACGCCGCGGCCTCCATGCACGGTTCGAGCTGCTGCAGGGTTCCGTCGAGCCCTTCCATGTGCTCGTCGAGCTCCTGGTCGAAATCCGGCGCCATGCCCATCTGCGCCAGCGCGGCCGCGTGCATGCGCCACTGGAGCTTGCCCCCGATGTCCTTCGCGTCGAAGGTGTCGATGAGCACGCCCGCCAGGTCGCTGGCCAGGAACGCCTGCTTCTGCGGAAGGTACTGCAGCGCCCTCTGGCCCATCTGGCTGTTGACCTGGTAGACGTTCAGGAACGGCACCGCGTCCAGACCCCGCCGGGCCGCCTTCAATGCGCCGGGCAGCATGCGCGCGGTGACGTCCTGGGGCACCGCCGGGTCGGCCATGAGTTTCTCGAACTTCTGGAAATACACCATGACCTCATCGACCACCGCGCCCGCCACCGTGTCGGTCATGGCCGGCGTGGCCTGCTGCCGCGCCGGCAGGGCGGTTCTCGGCGGCCGTGCGGGCGCGCCGCCCGCCGCGGACGACTGCGCGGCCTGCGCGGCCTGCGCGCGCGCAAGGATCGGCGCAGGGGCCCCGCCCCGGTGGGCAGCGGAACTGCCCCGCCGGCCTGCGGCACCGGGTTCGGAGGTTCCCTGCGGCGCGGGAGCCCCGCTGCGCTGGGCGCGGGGGCCCCGGTTCACGTTTCCTGGTTGCATGGTGGACCGCCTGACGATGGGCCCCCATGCTGCGACCGCCGCCCACGGCAACGCGGCCGCCGGGCGAACCGGTGCGCCGTCCCGCGAAGCGGCCGGCTATTTCGCCGGATGCTGTTCGCGGAACTCGCGGGCCCGGCCGAAGTGGCCGCAGCCGATGAAGGGCACGGGCGGCCGCAGCGCCGACAGGGGCGACGGATGGTTGGCCGTGAGCACCAGGTGCCGGTCGGCGTCGATCAGCGGCCGCTTCGATTGCGCGTGCGATCCCCAGAGCATGAAGACCGCGGGCCGGTCGCCCTCGCCCACCTTGCGGATCACCGCGTCGGTGAGCTGCTCCCAGCCCTTGCCCGCATGGCTCGCGGGCTGGGCCTCTTCCACGGTGAGGCAGGTGTTGAGCAGCAGCACGCCGTTCTTCGCCCATTTGACGAGGCTTCCGCCCGGCTCGGGCCAGGCGGGGAACGGTGTGCCCAGGTCGCGCTGCAGCTCCTTGAAGATGTTGCGCAGCGAGGGCGGCAGCTGCACGCCAGGCGCGACCGAGAAGGCCAGGCCCTCGGCCTGCCCGCGGCCGTGGTACGGGTCCTGCCCCAGGATGACCACGCGCACCGACTCGGGCGGCGTGAGTTCGAGCGCGCGCAGCGGCCGCGGCGGGAAGATCACCGCGCCCGCTTCCAGGCGCTGGCGCAGGAACAGCCGCAGCGCCTGCCCGCGCGCGCTCGCGAAGAAGTCATCGACCAGCGGCTGCCAGCCGGGCGCCACCGGCCAGTCGGCCGGGTCGGCGCTCTGCAGTTGCGAAGGCGGGGCGGAGGGGTCGTGCGCGGAAGGTTGCATGGTCGGTGGCGGCCCGCCGCCGGGCAGGCCGGCTGCGGGAAGGTGATGTAGCGGGATCAGGCGAACAGCTTCGCCAGCGCGGCCCCCGGCTCCGGGGCCCGCATGAAGGCTTCGCCCACGAGGAACGCGTGCACGTCGGCATCGCGCAGGGTTTTGACGTCCTGCGGCGTGAGGATGCCCGATTCCGCCACCAGCAGCCGGTCGGACGGCACCGCTTTGCGCAGCGAGACGGTGGTGTCCAGAGACACCTCGAAGGTGCGCAGGTTGCGGTTGTTGATGCCCACGAGCGGCGTGCGCAACTTCAGGGCGCGGTCCAGCTCGGCGCCGTCGTGCACCTCCACCAGCGCCGCCATGCCCAGGCTGTGGGCGATCGCCTCGAACTCCGCCATCTGCGCATCGTCCAGGCAGGCGGCGATCAGCAGGATGGCGTCGGCGCCCATCGCGCGCGATTCGTAGATCTGGTAGGCGTCGACCATGAAGTCCTTGCGCAGCACCGGCAGCGCGCAGCTCGCGCGGGCCTGCTTGAGGTAGTCCGGCTGGCCCTGGAAGAACTGCCGGTCGGTCAGCACCGAGAGGCAGGCCGCGCTGACCTTCCCGTCGCCCTCGGCATAGCTCTGGGCGATGTCGGCCGGGATGAAGTCTTCGCGGATCACGCCCTTGCTGGGGCTGGCCTTCTTGATCTCGGCGATCACGGCCGCCTGGCCCGCGGCGATCTTGGCGCGCAGCGCACCTTCGAAGTCGCGCGTGAGCACGCGGCTCTCGGCATCGGCGCGCATGGCGGCCAGCGGCGTTCTCTTCTGGGCCGCCGCGATCTCTTCGCGCTTGACGGCCACGATCTTGTTCAGGATGTCACTCATGTTCCGGTGCTTTCTTGGAAGGGGGCGCGCTGTCCTCGCCGGCGCCCGTTTTCAGGATATGGACGAAGACGCGGTGCATCACGATGCCCGCGACGATGAATACGAGGGATACGCCCAGAGCGATCCAGGTTCCGCTGTCGCGCCAGAGGGTGCCCATCTTGCAGGCCTCAGGCCCCGGCGGCCAGCGCGCGCGTGCGCTCCACCAGCTGCTCCAGCCGCGCGAGCGCCGCGCCGGAGTCGATCGCCGCGCGCGCGCGGGCGATGCCGTCGGCCATGGTGGCCGCCACGTTCGCCGCATAGAGCGCCACGCCGGCATTCAGGCAGACGATCTCGCGCGCCGGGCCGGCATTGCCGCGCAGTACCGACAGCAGCATCTCGCGCGACTGCTCGGGCGTCTCCACCTTCAGCGCGCGGTTGCTGGACATCGCCAGGCCGAAGTCTTCCGGATGGATTTCGTACTCGGTGATCTCGCCGTTCCTCAGCTCGCCCACCATGGTGGCCGCGCCCAGGCTCACCTCGTCCATGCCGTCGCGGCCATAGACCACCAGCGCGTGTTCCGCGCCCAGGCGCTGCAGGGCGCGCACCTGGATGCCCACGAGGTCGGGGTGGAACACCCCCATGAGGATGTTCGGCGCGCCCGCGGGATTGGTGAGCGGCCCGAGGATGTTGAAGAGCGTGCGCACGCCCAGCTCCTTGCGCACGGGCGCCACGTTCTTCATCGCGGGGTGGTGGTTGGGCGCGAACATGAAGCCGATGCCCACCTCGGCGATGCAGCGCGCGATGGCCTCGGGCGACAGGTCGATGTGCACGCCGAGCGACTCCATCACGTCGGCGCTGCCGCTCTTGCTCGACACGCCCCGGCCGCCGTGCTTGGCGGTCTTGGCGCCCGCGGCGGCGGCCACGAACATCGCGCAGGTGGAGATGTTGAAGGTGTTGGCGCCGTCGCCGCCGGTGCCCACGATGTCCACGAGGTGCGCGGTGTCGGCCACCGCCACCTTGCGGGAGAACTCGCGCATCACCTGCGCGGCGGCGGTGATCTCGCCGATGGTTTCCTTCTTCACGCGCAGGCCGGTGACGATGGCCGCGGTCATCACGGGCGACAGCTCGCCGCGCATGATCATGCGCATGAGGTGCAGCATCTCGTCGTGGAAGATTTCGCGGTGCTCGATGGTGCGCTGCAGCGCCTCCTGGGGGGTGATGGACATGCGGAGATAGCCTCGTTCGGAGAAATCGGGGATCGGGGATTCGGGAAGCGGATCCGGCTCAGGCACCCGGCCGCTCGGAGAGCGCGAGCCGGATGCCGAAGCCGACGAACATCGCGCCGGCCGCGCGGTCGAGCCAGTGCATGCGGCGCTGCACCAGCGGCACGCGCCGCGCCATCCACCCGGCGGCCAGCGCCCAGCCGACGTTGACGGGAACCGCGTTGAGGTTGAAGAGCGTGCCCAGCAGCACGAAGGCGAGCGCCTTGTGTTCCGCGCCGGGGGCGATGAACTGCGGCACGAAGGCCAGGAAGAAGATGGCCACCTTCGGGTTGAGCACGTTCGTCCAGAAGCCGCCCAGGAAGACCTTGCGCATCGGCGCGGCATCCGCTGGTGCACCGGCCGCACGGGCCACCGCCGCGAGCCCGCCGCCCGGCCGGGCGCGCAGCATGCGCACGCCCATCCAGACCAGGTAGGCGGCGCCCACCCACTTGAGCACGGAGAACGCGGTGGCCGAGGTGGCGAGCAGCGCCCCCACGCCGAGCGCGGCCGCCGCCACGTGCACGAAGCAGCCGGCCGTGATGCCGAGGCCCGCCACGATGCCCGCGCGCACGCCCGAGCGCAGCGCGTGCGTGGCGATGTAGAACACGTCGGGGCCCGGCGTGAGGTTGAGCAGCCAGCCCGCGGCGATGAACATCAGAAGGTGGTGGAAGTCCGGCATGGCGATGGGCCTTCCCCGTTACCAGCGGCGCTCGGGCTCGAAGCGGTGCAGGAAGGTGGTGATCGCGTCGCGCGGCGGCTGCACGCCGTGCACCGCCAGGATGCGGCCGGCCGCGCCCCGGTGGTAGGTGCCGTGCAGCAGCAGATGGTGCAGCATCTCCGCGCGGGTCATCGTGCCGGTGTCTCCGTCGGTGAAGCGGAACGGGATGCGTTCGGCGAGGCCGTCCGCATCCAGCCCCTGCACGTACTGCACCAGCCAGTCGTCGCATGCGCGGACTTCGGGCACCAGCGCCTCCAGTGCGGGCGTTGCGTCGGTCTGGGTGGCTGCGGGTGCGCCCTGCGCATCGCCGGTGAGGCGCGCGCGGAAGATCCGGTCCACCAGGTGGATGTGGTTCAGCAGCCGCGAGAAGGTGCGGAAATCGTCCGCGGGTAGCCGGTCGCGCGAGGCGATGCCCAATGCCAGCAGCTCGCCGTCGGACCAGCGCTTGAACTCGAAGAGAGAAACCAGGGAGGCGTCCATGGCGGTCACACCGTCGTGGCGAGGAAGTTCTTCAGCATGGCGTGGCCGTGCTCGGTGAGGATGCTCTCGGGGTGGAACTGCACGCCTTCGATGGGCAGTTCCTTGTGGCGCACGCCCATGATCTCGCCGTCATCGGTCCAGGCGGTGATCTCCAGCGCCTCGGGGCAGGACTCGCGCTCGATGGACAGCGAGTGGTAGCGGTTCACGGTGAACTGCTCGGGCAGGCCGGCGAACACGCCCTGCCGCGTGGTGGTGATGGTGCTGGTCTTGCCGTGCATCAGTTCGCGCGCGCGGACGATGCGGCCGCCGAAGGCCGCGCCGATCGACTGGTGGCCCAGGCACACGCCCAGGATCGGCAGCTTGCCGGCGAAGTGGCGGATGGCCTCCACCGACACGCCGGCCTCGGCGGGCGAGCACGGTCCGGGCGAGACGACGAGGTGGCTGGGGCCGCGGGCCGCGATCTCCTCCAGCGTGATCTCGTCGTTGCGGTGCACTTCCACCTCGGCGCCCAGCTCTCCGAAGTACTGAACGATGTTGTAGGTGAAGCTGTCGTAGTTGTCGATCATCAGGACTTTCATCGACTCGAACCCTTTGAATGTGAGAGATGTTGCGGGCGGACCGGGGGCGTGGCCGGCCGGCGCCATCGGAAGTGCGCGGACCCGGCCGGGCCGGCGCAGGCGCAGGCGAACGCCCGTGCGCGCGTCGGCAGGGAGGGCAGCGGAAGGGGGACGGGATGGGGGGGCAAGACAACTCTCCGGGTGGAGCCGCCGTGCCGGGAGCTGGGAACGTGCCGCCACCGGTCAGGGCGGCCGACGTGCAGTCAGGGGACCGCAGCGATGCGCCGCTTCTTCAGGAGAAGCGCCACCAGGTGGCTGCGGTGAACGTTGCGTCGCGGGTCATGGTGCTCGGCCAGTCGTGTCGGGGAAGGTCCGGCAGCCAGGGGGGCGGCTGCGGACCGGATGGGTACCCAAGTGTACTGCCCGGGGGCGGGGCTGTCGACCGCGCGGCTGCCGTCCGTGGTGGCCGCCGCTTCGGATGCAGCGACAGGGCATCGCCGTCCGCGCAGCCGGCGCCGTGGCGCCTGCACACAGTGGATGCTGCGCTGGTCCACCGGTCCACGCTCCCCGCCGCGGTGGAGAAATGCCTGGTCGCCCCGGCGCATTCCTTCTTCCACCTCAACTCAGGAGCCATCAATCATGGGTGCCATCAAGAAAGCTTTCCAGACCATCGGGAAAGGCATAGAAAAAGCCGCCAAAAGCGTCGGCGAGATCGCGAAGGACGTGGTCACGCTCGACCTGAAAGGCGCGGCCAACGGCGTCAAGGACCTCGCCCAGGCGGGCCTGACGGTCGCTCGCGGCGCGATGAACCTCACGCCGGTGGCCGTGGCGGCCAACACGCTGCTCGACGGCGCAGCGGACAAGCTGCTGAACAAGGCGCAGGGCGTGGCGCAGAAGGTCGCCGACTCCGTCGTGGACAACGTGGAAGGCGGCCTCTCCAACATCAAGGACGGGGTCGTCAACACGGCCAAGGCCGTCGGCAAGGGCAACTTCTCCAAGGCGCTCCAGGGCATCGGCCAGGTGGCCATGGGCGCGGTGGAAACCGCCTCCAACTTCGGGCCGGGCGGCGTCGCCAAGAACATGGCGCGCATGGCGGCGGATGCCGCCATCGGCCTGGCGGGTCAAGAAGCGGCCAAGGTCGCCTCCAAGGTGCTGAACCCCGACGGCAATTCGCGCGTCGGCGCGCTGGCGTCCGATCTGGTGGGCGCGGCCGTGGGCGGCGGCCTGGGAGGCTCGCGCGCGGGCCGCTTCGCCAGCGCCGGGGAAGCCCCCGCCGGCATGCTGCGCGGCGCCGGCACCGCGATGCGGGAGACCGCCCAGGAGGCCGCTGTGGGCTTCGCCGGGGAACAGGTGCCGGCGCTCGCGTCGAAGGTGCAGTCGGCCCTGGGCCACGGCGGCATCGCGGCCCCGGACCTTCCGCAACTGCCCGGCGTGCAGGGCGCACTGCCGTCCATCGGGCCCGCGGTGGGCCAGTTCGTGGACCAGGCGATGGCGTGCACCGTCCTCGAAGCCGTCCCCTTCTCGGTCGGGAAACTCCAGGGAGCGGACCTGCGGGGCCTGGCCGGACTGCCGAAGTCGCAGGACGCCGCTGACGAACCGCAGCAGGACACGGAGGCGGAGGAACCGCAGACGCCGCACCAGATCCGGCAGCAGATGACCCTCGCCATCGAGCGCTCCATCGCCCAGGCAGCGCAGCAGGCGAAGGAAGCCATCCAGCAGCGCGTGCAGCAGGGCCTGCAGGAAGCGCAGCGGCTGTCGGCGAGCGACGTGTCGGGCATGGTGCGCGCGGCCGCGATGCCGGCGATCACGCAGGCTTCGCACCAGGTCTTCGACGCGGTGGACGGTGCGATCGGCACGGCCGCGCGCCGCGGCGCCGCGCTGGCGCCGGCGGACAGCGTCGCCACGCAGGCCCGCACGTCGGCGGCCGATTTCAAGGCGGTGCTCGGCGCCCATGCCGGCCCCCTCCAGATGCGCGTCTGACGCCCCGGCCCGATGAGCCATCGGGGGCGGCGGATGCCGCGGCCCCCGATGCCGTCCCGCGGCCCGACAGCGCACAGCCCCCCCAACCCTCCTCTCTCTTTTCCGCAAAGGACGCCTCCATGGACGACCCCCGACTCCCCGACGACCCCGTCGCGGCACTGGCCGTGCGGCTGGTCGACGCGATCCGCGATGACCGCCTCGACGAGGCCGAAACGCTGCTCGAGGAACTCAACACCCTCGATCCCGATACCGAGCAGTACCTGGTGTTCCCCGTGCTGATCGCGATCCAGCGCGGCTACATCACCGAAGCGCTGC
Organism: Comamonadaceae bacterium UBA4962; assembly: GCA_002397315.1. Taxonomy (GTDB): domain Bacteria; phylum Pseudomonadota; class Gammaproteobacteria; order Burkholderiales; family Burkholderiaceae_C; genus Paracidovorax. The sequence continues at coordinate 135,903 of DHAE01000025.1, read as the reverse complement.
AGTACCTCAACGCCCTGGGCGAGGACACGGCACCGGAACTCCGCGCCCTGTGCCTGAACATCCTCGGCGATCCGGCATGGCACTACCACGCGCAGCAATGCCTGGAGAGCGGGGACGCGCATGTGCGCAAGGCGATGCGGCAGCTGCTGCAACTGCCCCCCGCCGAAGACGAGGGCGAAGACGCCTCGCGCGCGGTGGGAACGGCGCTGGCCGGCTGACGCGCGCTCCCGACGTTCCCGAAAAGGACACCACCATGCTGAAGTTGACCGAGCGCGCGGACCTGGGCGTGCTCTACGACGCCGACGCGCTGCGCCCGGGTTCCGGGCGCTATGCCGGCGCGGTGACGCGCGAGCGGTTCGCGGCGTTCTATGCGCAGTGCCCCTCGATCGGCTTCGAGGCCGACGGGCGGCCCATCGGCGGCATCCTGTTCGACGGGGAGGAGGCGCACATCGCCGTGCTGCCCTCCCACCACGGACGCTGGGCCCTGCTGCTCAAGCCGGCCCTGGAGTGGCTGTTCGCGCTGCGCGCGGACATCACCGTCGCCGTGGAGCACGACAACGACCGGTGCCTGCGCTTCCTCGACCGCCACGGCTGGCAGCGTGTGGGCGAGCGCGGCGACGACGTGCTGTACCGCCTCGTACCGCAGGGCGGCACGCGCAAGACCGCCTATCCCTACCGCCGGGGCCTGCGCCGGCGCGCGCCCCGGGTCCATGAGGACGCACCATGCCAGGCGCCCCGCTGACGCGCCTCCGCCAGCCGTCCGCCCTGCCGCCGGACGGGGGGCCCGACGTGGCCCTGCCCCTGTCGTTCATCGGGCGGGCCGGCGGAGCGCTGCGGCGCGTCTCGCTGGTCGAGCCTCCGGTGCAGCGCCCGGACGGCCAGCCGCAGGCGTCGGACCTCTGGGTGTCGCCGTCGCTGCACGCGCTGTACGGGACGGCTTCGCTCGTGCCCCTGCACATGGCCCTGCAGGGCCTGCTGGTCCGCCTGGAATCGCTGGCGGGCGGCGACGGCGCGGCGCTCCATCCGATGCTGCGCGTGCTGGTGAAGGGCCGTTTCGCCCATGCCTACGCCACCACGTCCGACTTCCTGCATCTGACGGCCCCTTGGGGTACCGACATCGGTACCGAAGACGGTATCGGCACCGGTGCGCGGACGGTGGACGCCGAAGCGGGCGAAGGCTGGCTGATCGTGGACGTGCAGCAGGGCTTCCAGCACGGCCGGCCCGTTCCCGCGCTGATCGCCGGCCTGGCCCGCCTCGCGGAAATGCCGGTGGCCGCGCGCCGCTCGGAAGGGCTGCACGGCGACGCCCAGGCGCTGCTGCTGCAGGGCGCCCGCCACCTCCTGCAGCACGCGCTGCACGGCGACCCGGCCATGGAGGTGCCGCCGGCCGCCGCGGCGCTGGCCTCGCGCTTCGGAGAGCGGCCTCTGGTGCGGTGGCTGCTGACCGACCATCCGCTCCCGGCCGCGGTGCCGCCGGCCCGCAGGGGCGCCGGCATGCTCCGGAAGGGGTTCCGTGCCGTGGTGGGCGCGCCGTGCGTTCAACGGCCGGAGCCCGGATACAGATCGAGCACCTTGCGCACGTAGTCGACGGTTTCGCGGTAGGGGGGCACGCGGTAGCCGTGCCGGATCACGGCACCCTCGCCCGCGTTGTACGCCGCCAGCACGAGGTCGGTACGGCCGCCGAAGCGGTCGGCCAGGAAGCGCAGGTAGCGCACGCCCACGTCCACGTTCACCGCGGGCGCCAGGATCTCTTCTTCCGTGGTGGCGCCGAACCGCGCCGCGGTCGCCGGCATGAGCTGCATGAGGCCCATCGCGCCCTTGGGCGAGCGGGCCTGCGGCGAGTAGGCCGACTCGACCTGGATGACCGCGCGCACCAGGTGCGGATCGATCGCATGGCGCCGCGCGGCCGATTCGATGATGTGCGAGAGGGCCTCGGCCCGGCTGCTGATGCCGGGGCCGGCGCCCTTGCCGCCGCGCGCGCCGTCGGACGGCCAGCGCGCGCTCCGAGCCTGGATCACGCGCACGGGCAGCGCCGGCCAGGCGGGCGGCGGGACCTCCGCGGCGGGCGCCCACGCAGCCGCCTCGCAGGCGCTGCCGATCGAGGGAAAGCGCCGGCCGAGGTCCGCGCCCACCACGAGCACCTCCGGGCCGCCGGGCAGCCGGCAGTCGTAGGCGCCACCTCCCGCGGTGGCGACGCCCGCGGCCAGGCCCAGGCAGAGCGCCACGGCCCGGCGGGCGACGCGCCGGCCGGCGGCGGGGGCGGCCCTCACAGCACCCCCAGGCGCCCCAGCAGGGGCGCGCGCTGCACGGTGGCCGCCGGCCCGTCGTGTTGCAGCGCGTTGCGGATCTGCTGCAGCGTCACGGGCGTCCATTCGGTGGCCAGGCCCGAGGTGGCGCACACGAGGTGGCGGGTGCCGTCCGTGCCGCCGCGCTCCAGCACGGCCGCGTTGAAGCGGGCCACCGAGGCCCGGGCCGCGTCGCGCAGCGCGGCGGGCAGCGCCGGCATGACCACGTTGCTGGAGGCCAGCAGCATCAGCGCGTCGTGCACCGTCCGGGCCGGCAGCCCTGCGAGCTCCGGCCGCAGCAGCACGTCCCCCAGCCGGACCGGCGCACCGCCCACGGCATCGAGCAACGCACCGCAGGCGGCCTCGCCCAGCCACTGCGACACGAGCCGCAGGGCGGCGCCGTCGGGCACCTCGTCGCGGGGCACGGCGAGGATCCACGCCCGGTCCGCCATGCGGGCCTCCTGCTCGCCCGCCGCCAGCGGCTCGGCCCCGCGCACGAACAGATCGCGCCGGAACGACCGGTTGAGGCCATAGTCGCGCAGGGTCTCGCGCAGCACGGGGTCGGCGGTGGTCGCCAGCAGCGCCGCCAGCCCCGCGGGCAGGCAGGCGGCATCCACCTGTTCGGCGAGCAGGGCCGGTGCGGCGAACTCCAGCCCCGCGCCGGCCAGCTCGCCCGCCACCTGGTGGAAATAGAGGGGGTGCGAGTCCGGGCCCACGTATTCGTGCAGCGCGTAGTGCGGCCCCGCCACGCGCGCGTGATCGAGGCGACCGGCCACGGCCGGATGCGCGGGCAGGTAGCCGCCGCAGGCCGCCACGCCCTGGATGAAATCCAGCGCGCCCTGCAACTGGGTGGCGGCGTCGGCATCCTGCGCCGCGACGCGCTCGGCATGCAGATGGAACAGTTCGCGCAGCGGCAGCAGCGGTGCCCAGCCGGGCAGTGCGTTGTAGCTCACGAACACCACGCCGCCCGGCTTGAGGCGCCGTTCGATGAACCGCACGATCGACCGCCGCAGCGCCGGCGAGACCCATGCATACACGCCGTGCATGGCGATGCAGTCCATCGGGGGCAGGTCGCGCTCGGGCAGCGCATCGAAGCCGTCCTCGAACACCTCCACGTTGGTCAGGCCGGCATCGCGCGCCAGGCCGCGGGCATAGGCGACGTGCGCCGGATTGAAGTCGTTGCCGAAGAAGCGCATGTGCGGGAAGGCAGCCGCATGGGCCAGCAGCGAGACCCCGAAGCCCATGCCCAGCTCGAAACAGCACAGCGGTGCCTGCAGATCGGGGGCGCGCAATCCTCGCGATTCCAGGGCCGCCGCGATCGTGCCCGGGGACAGGATCTCGTAGTAGCCATGGGTGTAGACCAGTTCGTTCGCCGCGGTGCGGGGGAGTGACATCGTCGATTCCTTTTCGGGGTGAGGAAGCAGGCCCGGCGCGGGCGACGCGCCGGGCGCCACAGGCCTGTGCAGCACCCGGACGGGGCGCCGGCTGCCGTGGGGACGGGCCCCGCTCCCATTCCAAACGGCGGCCCGCTCTGCGCCCCGCCCGGGGTCGAAGCGATGGCCCGGAAGGCGAAACGCGGCGCCCGCGGACCGGTGCCGCGTCCCCGTGCCGTGGCCGGCGATCCACGGTGCACAGCCCTGCGCGGACCGGGTTTCGCCTGCGCCCGCCCGGCTTCGCATTCCGGCGGGCCCGCGCAGCACCCGGCCCCTACTCTTTCCTTCAGCGCAGATGTCCCCCACCGGAGAACTTGAGTGATGCATCGACTCCCCCCCCTTCCCTGGCGAGGCCCGGCCAGCGGCCTGCAACGCGCCACGCTCGCCTGCGCGCTGATCGCCTCGGGCATGGCGGGCCTGCCGCCCGCACGCGCATCGGACGTATCGCCGCTCCAGCGGAGCATCGAGCTGACGAACCCCGCGACGGCCGGCACGCCGCCCGCCAGCCAGCCCCCGGCGCGCGCCCCGGCCCGCAAGCCGTCGGCCCCGGCGGCCGCGGCAGCCTCCGGCAGCGCCTGGGCCGCGGCCCCCGCCGCGGCACCACCTCCCGCGCCTGCGCCGGCCCCCGCCCTGGCGGCTCCCCCGCCGGCCCCGTTGCCGGCCACCGCCCGCCCCGTGGCGCTGCCGCCGAACCCCACCGGGCGGTCGCTCGAAACGCTCATGCCCACCGGGCGCACCTCCGAGCCCTGGAGCCGCGGCCAGTTCCTCTACCGCGCGGACAACAAGCGGCTGGCGGACGTGCTGCAGGACTTCGCGGCCAGCCAGGGCATTCCCGCGGTGGTGGCGGACGGCCTGGACGGCACCGTCAATGCCAACTTCGACACCAAGCCCCGCGAGTTCCTGGACAGCATGGCCCGCGCCTACAACATGCTGTGGTACTACGACGGCTCGGCGCTCTACTTCTACCCGGGCAAGGCCATCCAGAGCCGCCTGTTCCGCATCAAGGGATTCAACCGCGACCAGCTCACCGGCATGCTGCAGTCGCTGAACGTGGGCGACCGGCGCTACCCCATCCGCTACGACGCCGTCAGCAGCACCATCTACGTCTCCGGCCCGCCGCGGCACGTGGAACTCGTGACGGCGGCGCTCGACGCCCTGGATGCCGGGGTCACCGCGAACGCGGAACGCACCGTGCGCGTCTTCCGCCTGCAGTTCGCATCGGCCAGCGACCGCACCCTCGGCAACTCGGTGGTGCCGGGCGTGGCCTCCACCCTGCGCAGGCTCTACGGCAACGAAGGGATCCATCCCGCGCTCGCGGCATCCCAGGCCGCGACGGCCGAGGTGGTCGAGAAGCTCGAGCAGCAGACGCGCCGGCGCATGGGGGCCTACGTGCCCGTGCCCGCGGCCAACCAGTTCCTTCCGCCGCTGCCGCGCGCGAATGCCGACGAGGGCGCGCGCCCGCCGATGGCGACGTCGCTGCCGTCCGCGTCGTCTTCCGCGTCGTCCATGAAGCCCGAGGACGCGCCGCCCCGCTTCGAAGCCGACGAGGGCACCAACGCGGTCGTGGTGTACGGCCGCGCCGACCGCATGGGCGAGTACGAGGCGCTGATCGGCCGGCTCGACCAGCGGCCGCAGCTGGTCGAACTGGAGGCCACCATCATCGAGGTCAATTCCGACAGCGTGGACGCCCTGGGCGTGAACTGGTCGCTGCGGGCCGGCACGAGCACGGTGACGGCCGGCCTGCCGGTGCCCACGTCGCCCGCCGCGCTGGGCACCATCGTGCTGGATGCGGGCCGCCACCTGCTGGCCAACATCAGCGCCCTCGAAGCCCAGGGCAAGGCACGCATCCTTTCCAAGCCTTCGGTGCTCGGGGTGGCCAACCGCGCGGCGGTGATGCGGGAAAAGCGCGTGGCCACGGTGCGCGTCGCCGGCAACCTGGAGGCCAACCTCTTCCAGATCGAGGCCGGCACACTGCTGCAGATGACGCCGCAGGTGACCGCGGTGGACGGCAGGAACACCATCAAGCTCAGCCTCTACATCGAGGACGGCGCCTTCGAGGCGAATTCGGTGGACCAGATCCCCATCGTCAAGAAGACCGAGATCCGCACCGAGGCCCACGTCCGCGAGGGCGAGAGCCTGCTGATCGGCGGCATCACCATCGAGACGGAAAACACGCAGAACAACGCGGTGCCGGGCCTGTCCAGGCTGCCGGTGGTGGGCGGGGCGTTCCGCAGCACCGAGCACACGACCAAGCGCACCGAACGGCTGTTCCTGATCACGCCCCGCGTGATCGCGCAAAGCGCGCCGGGCGTCGATGTCGCGCTCTCTTCGGAGGTTCGCAAGCCATGAAGCAGCTTCGTGTACTGACCGGCCAGCATGCCGGTGCCCGCATAAATTTGACGCCAACGCGCCAGCACATCAGCGCGGACGACGCGGCGGACATCCAGCTCCTCGACTGGTCCGCCGATCCGATGGTGATCGACACGGGAGACGACGGCATGGTGCGCATCGCGACGGAATCGGGCGAGGCCGGCACGTCCGCCACCCTGCAGGATTTCGAGCCGCGCCGCTTCGGGGACGTCGTGCTGTGCGCAGGCCCCGCCGACCAGGCCTGGCCCGCGGACGCGGACATCATCGCCCGGCTGGTGCAACCTCCCGCGGCCCCCGTTCCCGCTCCGCAGGCGGCCGCCGGCAGGACGCGCGTCCTCTGGCACCGGGTGGCCTTCGCGGCGGCGGGCACCGCGCTCGTGACGGCGGCGCTGGGCGCGGTCGTCTCCCCGCTCGGCGCGAGCCAGGCGGAGCGGGCACCGGCCGCCGCTGCGGCGGCCACGCGGGAGCCGCTGAAGAGCCGCGTCGAACGCGCGCTCGAGGGCGCGTCCGTCTCCGGCTACGAGGTGGTCGGCGAGGGCGACGGCGTCGTGGTGCGCGGACTGCTGCGCCAGCCCTCCGACGCCGACGCGCTGCGGCAACGCCTCGCGCCCTTCCAGGGCGAGCGCGTGGTGCAGTCCTTCGCCACCGCCACCGACGTGGCCCAGAGCATCGCCGACGCGCTGGGCCAGTCCGGCCTGCGCATCAGCCACCAGGGCAACGGCTACTTCATCGTCAAGGGCGAGGCGGCAGACCTCGCGTCCCTGCGGCAGACCGCGTCCCGCGTGGCCACCGACCTGGCGCCGCTCGTGCGCAGCATCGAGGTCGCCGCCACGCAGCGCCCGCCACGGGGCCAGCCCGCCATGAGCGCCCTGATGGAAACCGACGGCCTGCAGTACATGCAGACGCGCGACGGGGTGAAGCACCTCTCGCTCACTGCCGGACGGCGGCCCTCCGCCGCCGATCGGCAGGAATTCTTCCGCTAACCCAAGGACCGACAAACCATGACCGCACCCATCGAATCCACCATCTTCAGCGATCTGGAAAACCTCGAGAAGGCCCTGAGCCAGGACCTGAGCGGCGACCACGCACGCGCCATGATCCGGTACTTCGACGAGGCCGCGCGGGAGAGCGGCGCGATGAAGACGCACGCCCGCGTCGACGCCGAACGGCAGCTGATCGGCCAGCTGGAGACCGCCTTCCAGGCATCGCAGCGCGTGATCCGGAAGATCTGGGAAACGCTGCACGGCTCGGCGCTGGCCGCTTGATCGAAGGAGGCACCGACATGTACCACGCAATGGTCTCCACCGTCCCGTACACGGCCCCCGAGGCCCCCGCGGCCCCCTCCACCCCGTACCCGGCGATCTACCGCAACCTCATGAGCACCTCGCTGCTCGGCACCGTGTACCGCGTCGGCGAAGACGCGGACACGATCAGCCAGGCCGTCGAGGCCACGCTGGAGGACAGCAGCACCTACCTGCTCTACCGCAGCATCGTCATGGCCATGGCAGGTCAGCGCGGCAAGGAACGCGAGCAGCTGCAGCAGCAGGTGGAACAGCACCCGGAGGACGGCGCGAGCAAGGTGGCGCTGGCCCTCACGCTGCTTTTCGAGGGAGACCGGGAATGGCGGCACTGGATCGACAACGTGCTGGCGACCAGCACGGACCAGCCGGTGCGGCAGGCGGCACAGGGCGTGCTGCAGTTCCTCGGCAGGGGCTTCAGACCCGGCTCCCATTGATTTCCCCCCACCGCGGTTCGACCGCACTTTTCTCAACTAGGAGTGTTCCATGGCTTCCATCTCTTCCCTTTCTTCCTCCACCCCTTCGATGATGAGCAGCGGCATGGGTGCCGCCCCCGCCATCGCGGCCACGGGCAACACCGTCGCCATGCAGGAGACCTACATGCAGCAGCAGGAG
>DHAE01000025.1:127355-127727 GCA_002397315.1 Comamonadaceae bacterium UBA4962 | reverse complement strand
TCCGGCCTCGCTCCGCAGTAAGGCGGCTAGCGGCAAGACACGGCGCGGCGGCAGGGCCGGCGCGCCCAACCGATGGAGGCTGCACGGTGCGGCCTTCGCTAACCGCGGCTCTGCCGCAACTTCCTCAAGGAGTTTTCCATGGCTCTCAACGTTTCTTCCCGCGGTCCGTCGAGCTCGGCGTCCACGACGTCCACCTCGGGCTCGTCGACTTCGTCGCGCTCGTCGATCGTTCCCTCCCAGGCAGGCTCCGCCGCCTACACGGGCAGCACGATGGCATCCTCGGCGTCCAGCAACGCCATGGCCACGGCCCCCGCCATCGCGGCCACGGGCAACACCGTCGCCATGCAGGAAACCTACATGCAGCAGCAGGAG
>DHAE01000025.1:61402-127289 GCA_002397315.1 Comamonadaceae bacterium UBA4962 | reverse complement strand
TCCGGCCTCGCTCCGCAGTAATGCGCAGCACCCAGCCATGCCGCACTCCGGGCGGCATGGCTGGGGGCCGCAAGGCAAAGGAAGCCCCGATGTCCGCTTTTCCCAACGCCCCGGCCGTCCGCACGCCAGCCGCCGCGCGCCAGGCCTGCGGCCGCCCCCGCATCGCTGCGCCGGGCGCACGCCATCCCCTCTTCAGAAAGACCGCGCCATGACCCCCCAACTGTCACGCCAAGAAGTGGTCGCGGGCCTCATCCACCTGGCGGCGATGGCCGTCGAGCGGGAGCTCACGGACGATGCCGCGGAGATCCTGCAGGGCGCCCGCATCCTGCGCCCGCGCCTGACGGAGCTGGATCTGCTGGAAGGCTGGATCTGCATCCAGCGGGGCCAGGTGACCGAGTGCATCCGCCTCCTGCGCAACGCCGAGAACAGCCCCACCCTCTGGGGCATGGCCAAGGCCCTGATGGCCCGGTGCCAGTACTTCCTCATGGACCCCGCGTGGCGGATCAACGCGCAGGAGGTCGCGGCCCACTGCAAGGACCCCTGCGCCCTGTACGTCGTGCGGCGCCTGCTCTCCCCGCAGTCCGGCGACGACGAGGAGGAGAAAGGGGATGGCGACGGCACGCCCCAGGCCCCCGCCTCGGCGCCGCATCCGCTGCCGTCGGCGCCGCCCCTGCATGCAGCGCCCCCCGCCAATCCGCTGGCCAACCCCTTCGTTTTCCAGCTGCGCGCGTGACCGCGCGCGGCCCTGCCCCCGCACCCTGCCCAGGACACAGCCATGAACGCCCTTCAACTGCCCGTCTCTCCCGCTGCGGCCGCCGAGCCTGCCGCCCAGTCCGGCAACCTGAACGCGCTGGCGGAAAAATTCTCGCGCATGATGGAAGGCTCGACGCCCCCTTCCGCGGCCGAGGTCTCCCCGGATTCCACCGTGGGCAATGCGCTGCTGCACCAGGACGAATCCATGCGCAAGTCGCTGCAGGACATGCACGCCCTGGCCCATGCGCAGAAGGACGGATCGCTCAACGACATCGACCTCACGTCCCGCCAGGTCGAACTGATGTACCGCATGTCCACTGCGCAGTTCCAGTTCAACGCCATGGTGTACCTCGCCCAGGGTGCGAAGAGCGGCCTGCAGACGCTGATGCGCAACCAGTGAGGAGTCCGCCATGAACTCCCACGCCCCGCCCGCCTGCAGCCCGGGCATGCGCCCGCGCCTGCGCCGCTGGCTGCTTCCGCTGCTCCTGCTGCTGGCGCTGGCCGGCTGCAAGAGCGACCTCTACACGCGCCAGACCGAGTCCGACGCCAACGACATGGTGGCGGCCCTGCTGGAGAGCGGCATCGACGCCGGCAAGGCCACATCGGACGCCGGGAAGACCTGGAACGTGCAGGTGGAAAAGGACGACGTCGTGCGGTCGCTGGCGGTGCTGCGCTCCTACGGGCTGCCGCGCGACCGCCACGTCACCCTGGGCGAGATGTTCAAGAAGGAAGGGCTCATCTCGACGCCGACGGAGGAGCGGGTGCGCTTCATCTACGGCGTGGCGCAGCAGCTGGAGGCCACGCTCTCGCAGATCGACGGCGTGGTCACCGCGCGGGTGCACATCGTGCTGCCCAACAACGACCCGCTCGCCTCCACCGTGAAACCCGCGAGCGCCTCGGTCTTCATCAAGTACCGGGAGAACGTCAACACCGCCGGCCTGACGGCGAGCATCAAGAACATGGTGGCCCGCAGCGTGGAAGGCCTGACCTACGAGAACGTCACGGTCACGCTCGTGCAGGGCATGCCGATCGGCCCGGCCCCCGCGCCCGTGCGCAAGCCCTCCCAGAACGGCCTGTGGACCGCACTGGCCGCCGCGCTGGTGCTGGCGATGGGCGCCGCGGCCGGATGGATCGCCTGGAAGCGCCCCGGCTGGCTGCCCGGCATGCGGGGCCGCCAGGAGGCCGGTGCCGCCACCGCCGAGGGCGGAGCGGCCGTGGAGCGCCCGGCCGCGGCGCCCGCCGCTTCCCGGAGGCTCGCGGGATGAGCCGCGCCGCCGATCTCGCCCGGCTCGCCGGCGAGCTGCAGGCGCGCATCGACGCGCTGCCCGACCACGTCGATCCGGGCTGGCTGACGTCCGCGGAGCGGGCTGGCACCGGGCAGGACGCGTCCGGGCCGCTCCCGCCGGAGATCCGCGAAGCCGCCGCCAAGGGCTGGTTCCTGCGGATGTGCGGCACGCTGCCTCCGCTGGACCTGCTCGGCGACAGCGGCGCGCGCCTGGCGCTGATGGACCGGGCGTCGCTGCTGGCCCGCCTGTGCGCACTGGCCCTGATGGGCCGGCCCGGCGTCCTGCGCTGCTGCGTGCAGCGCAGCGCGCGCCTGGCGCTGCAGCAGGCCCTGGGACCGGCCTTCGCGGCGCTGCGCGCGCGCGACGGCGGCCCCGCGGTACCGCCGGAAGTGGCCGGCTGGCCACCCATCGCCTGGTCGTGGGTGGGCTACCGCGAACTGGTGCGCGCCGGTACCTGGCCCCACCGCGGCCTGCGGCGCATGGTGCGGCTGGCCCTGCCGGTGTCGCGGGCCGACGCGCCGCGCCCGCGCCTCGTGCCGCGGGCCTCCATGACCGCCGGCGAGCGCTTGCGGGCCCTGGAAACCCTTTTCTCGGGAGACTTCCCATGCTGATCTGGTCATCCCCCCGGGGCACGAGCCTGCAGGTACCCTCCGGCATCCTGCGGGCCGGCGATTTCGCCACGGCCTCCGACGCGCTCTCCATCCTCGAACAGGCGCAGGAGGAACGCGACCACCTGGCCGCCCAGGCGCGGCAGGACGCCGCCGTGCTGCTGGCGCGCGCGCGCGCCGAGGCCGAGCAGCTGCGCGCCGATGCCGCGGCGGAGGCCGTGGACCTGGTCGCGCAGACGACCGCGCAGGCCACCGAGGAATTCGTGCGCCGCTGGCATGCCCAGCTCGCGGACCTGCAGGCTTCGAGCGAGGCGGCCATGGCGCGCATGGAACGGCGCCTCGCGGCGATCGTCACCACCGCGGTGCAGCGCATGGTGATGGCGGAGCCGCGCGAGGCGGTGATGCGCCGTGCGGTGCTGACGCTGCGCGACACGATGAGCGAGGCGCGCGCCGCCCGGCTCCACGTGCATCCGGACGACGTGGACGCGGCCCGCGCGGCGCTGTCGGTGATCGACGGCGACCCGGACGCGCCCCGCGTGCAGATCGAGGCCGATCCGAGCATCGCGCCGGGCAGCAGCGTCTTCGAGACCGACATGGGCCGGCTGGACACCAGCCTGGGCGTGCAGCTGGACGGCCTGCGCAGCGCCCTGGAAGGCGCCGTGCGGATCGCGCTCTACGAACGCGTCGGGGCCGCCCCCGCGGCCGGTGCCGGCGCCAGTGCGGAGGACGGCGGCCAGGGAACGCCCGCCCGCAGCGCGGCCCACTAGCGGGCCGGGCCCGCGGCGGCCGGCGATCCTCGGCCGCCATCCCCCCATTTCCCCTGCGGCCGCCCGGCCGCCCCGGAGACGACGATGGACGACGTCAGCGAAATTTCACGCATCGCGCGCTGGATGGAACGCGAGGTGGCTTCCGCGCCCCTCGCACGGCGCAGCGGCAAGGTTTCCGAAGTGGTCGGCACCCTGATCCGCGTGACCGGCCTGGACGCCCGGCTCGGCGAACTGTGCCACGTGCAGGACGAGCACGGCGGACTGCTGCAGGCCGCCGAGGTGGTGGGCTTCTCCCACGGCCAGGTCATCCTCTCTCCGTTCGGGCCGATCCTGGGCGTGCGCAGCGGATCTCCGGTGGTCGGCCTGGGCGAGGTGCTCTCGGTGCCCGTCGGCCCGCAGCTGCTCGGCCGGGTCATCGACAGCCTGGGCCAGCCGATCGACGGCAAGGGCCCGCTCGGCTGCCGCGAGACGCGGCCCATCTTCGCCCTGCCGCCCAGCCCGATGGAACGCGCGCTGATCGACAAGCCGCTCGCCACGGGCGTGAAGGCCATCGACGGCCTGCTCACGCTCGGGGAGGGACAGCGCATGGGCATCTTCGCGCCCGCCGGCGTCGGCAAGAGCACGCTGATGGGCATGCTCGCGCGCGGCACCCAGTGCGACGTGAGCGTGATCGCCCTGATCGGCGAGCGCGGCCGCGAAGTGCGCGAATTCGTCGAGTTCATCCTCGGCGAGGAGGGTATGGCCCGGTCCGTGGTGGTGTGCGCCACCTCGGACCGGTCCTCCAGCGAGCGCGCCAAGGCGGCCCACGTGGCCACGGCCGTGGCGGAGTACTACCGCGACCAGGGCCTGAAGGTGCTGCTGATGATGGATTCGCTCACCCGCTTCGCGCGCGCGCAGCGCGAGATCGGCCTGGCGGCCGGCGAGCCCCCCGCGCGCCGGGGCTTCCCGCCCTCGGTCTTCGCCGAGATCCCGCGCCTGCTGGAGCGCGCCGGCATGGGCGCGCGCGGCTCCATCACCGCGCTCTACACCGTGCTCTACGAGGACGAGAGCGGCAACGACCCGATCTCGGAGGAAGTGCGGGGCATCCTGGACGGCCACATGATCCTCTCGCGCAAGATCGCCGCGCGCAACCAGTACCCGGCCATCGACGTGCTGGGCAGCCTCTCGCGCGTGATGTCGCAGATCGTGCCGCGCGAGCACCAGCAGGCCGGTGGGCGCTTGCGGCAGCTCATGGCCAAGTACGACGAGATCGAGCCGCTGGTGCAGATGGGCGAGTACCGCCCCGGCAACGATCCGCTCGCGGACGAGGCCATGGAAAGGCATGGCGCGATCCGCGACTTCCTCAACCAGGCCACCTCGGACCTCTGGGATTACGGCCGCTCCGTCGATGCGCTGACGCGCCTCTGCTGACCGCCTCGCGGCCGGCAGGAAAAAAGCGCCGCGTGGTGTCGACACCACGCGGCGCTTCTTCGGCGGTCGGGCCGGTCAGGCGGCCTCGGGGCCGCGCGGCGCGGGCCGGCGGTGGTCTTCCGCGCCGCGCACGGCGCCTTCGGCCTGCCAGGTGCCGGCGGCGCTCTTGTAGTTGGCGGCCACCCATACGCCCATGACGCCGTTGCCCAGCAAGGCAGCCACCTGCGGCGGCAGGTTCTTGGTGAGGAAGCCCATCAGGTCGCCGACCGAGTTGGCGGCGTTGATCACCGCGATGCGCGTGGGAACATGGTCCTTCATGCGGCCGAAGTCGTTGGGCTTGATGTGGGGCGCGAGCACCTGCTTCGCGCCGGCCTGCTGCGCCTCCTGCTCCGTCACGGAGAACCAGTCCGCGGCCTCCAGCGCCGCGTTGAGGGCCGCCTTCACGCCGATCATCTTGGCCGTCGCGCCGACGGCGTCCTGCAGGGACAGCCCCGGCACCGGCACGCCGCGCAGCACGTCGCGCACGTCGCCGGCCTTCACCCCGGCGGGCAGCGCCATCGGCGGCAGTGCGCTCCACGCATACGAGGTCGCCACCATGCCGCCGCCGTAGAACAGCGCGGCGCCGGCGAGGTGGTTGCCGCTCACGCCGTGGCTGTCCCCCTCGATCTTGACCATGCCGAACTTGGACTGGATGCCGTCGCGCATCACGCCGTAGGCGATCGTCTTGGCCTCGTTGGCGATCCCCGCGGCAGCGAATGAGTTGTCGCCGCGCATCATCCCGTGGACGGCGAAGCCCACGTTCACCATGAGGGACGCCACCTGCAACGATGCGATGCGATCGGAGTGCAGCCGCTGCTCCTTGCGCAGCCCGGCTTTCTCCTCGGGCGTCTTCGCATCCCACTGCTCCGGGGTCAGGGCATGGAAGCCCCGCGCCGCTTCGTCGGGATTGCGCTGTTCACGCACCTGGCGCAGCGCCTGCAGCGACATGTTCATGACGCCCATGCCCACCTCGATGCCCAGCAGTGCGCCGGGCGGCGCCTGGCGCAGCATGGCGATCATGGCCTCGGCCGCCACTTCGCGCACGGCCGTGGTGAAGCCCACGGCCACGCCCTGGTGCACGAGATGGCCGAGTGCCGCCTTCGGAAGCCGGAAGGCCTCTCCGCCCATGTCCAGGGCCGAAGCGACGCGGTTGCGCGCCACGGCGAGGGGCGCGATGGCCGTGCGCCCCAGGGCCGCGGCACCGCCGAGCGCGGCCGCGCCGGCCTGGGCGGCCTGCCGGCGCATCTCCAGCGCGGTCTCGCGGCTGAGGGCCGCCTGCGCCCGGCGCCGCAGCGCCGCGGTGGCCCGCTGCCGCAGGCCCTGCGGCCCCAGCCCGGGTGCCTGCTCGCTGCCGGCAGCGGGCTGAGCGGCCGCGGAGGGGCCGGCTGCGCCGCGCCCGAGCGGAGGACGGTCATCGCGCCGGATGCGCGACGCCAGCTCGATGGTCCCGGGCTCCGACTGGGCGCTGAAGTACCCCGACTCCGAACTCGGCGAAGCGTCGTCCGAGCGGAGGCTGGACGCGCTGCGCAACGGCACTTCCTCGATTTCCGGGAAGGCCGATGCGTTGCGCGGCGGCAGCGCTGCCGCCGTGGAGGAGCTGCTGCCGGGCGCGCGCGCGGGCGGCGCGCCGTCGGTGCCATGCCGCTGGCTGCGGCTGGCCGCAGGGGCCGGGGCCGATGCCGGGGCGGCGCGGCCCTCGGGTGCGCCCATGGCGCCTTCGGGCCGGGCGCGGGCGGCGGAACGGGAAGCGGATGCGGTGGGATCCATCGGGCTCACTCCTTGAACGCTGCGGCGGTGTCCGCCGGAAAAGAAACGGAAGGCAGCGCGCCGGAAGCGCCGGGGACACCGAAGCCCTGCGCCACGGCATCCAGCTGCCCCACGGCATCGGCGAGCGCCTGGGCATCGCCCACGGCCCGGCGCAGCATCAGCACGGGACCTGCGGCCCCGAGCGCGAACGCCATGCCGGCACCGACGAACAGGTGCAGGTTGGCGACCAGCGCCGCCCGCGCCCGCGCGGGTTCCGAGAAATAGCCGGCGCCGAGGTCGATGCAGAGCAGCAGCGCCTGCCCGCCCTCGTCGGCGACCACCGCCATGGTGTGCCGCTCCAGTTCGAGGCGCAGGGTGCGCGCGGCATCGCGGGCCTGGAGGGCGCTGGCGCCCAGCACCAGGGCGGCGTCGCGCACGAGCGCCTGCACGTCGCCCGGGGCGTCGGATGCCGGCGCCTGCGCGGCCTGGCCGGGCACCGGGGATTCGAGGGTGGCGCTCATACGGACTCCTCCGTGTGGCGGAAATCCTTCGCCATCGCTGCCGCGGACTCCGCGACGGACTGGCACAGCGAGAGCATGCCGTCGAGATGCGCCGCCAGCGTGCGCGCATCGTCGAGCCTCGGGTCCAGCGGCATCAGCAGCAGCGCGTCGCCACCCTGCTCGAGGGTGAAGATCCAGGGCGCCACGAGCAGGGCCTGCCCGTTGGCCAGCAGCAGGGATTCGCTCCACCGGGGAAGCGACACGCCCTCGGGCCGGCGCACCAGCGCGGTGGCCAGCCAGCGGCCCTCCCCGGCGGCAGTCGCCGTGACGGCCAGCAGGACGCCGTCCACCAAGATGGCGCCCTGCTCCGCGAAGGCGCGCGCAGAAGCCTCGTCCGCGCCCATCCTGAGGGCGGCGGCCTGCGCGCACGCGCGGCGCGCAGGAGAAAGGGCCATGGGCGGCGGCACGGTGGCCTCCGCGTTAGCTGTCGTGTCGGTCGTCATACGCCTCTCACAGTCAAAAGGATGGGATTCACGGCCCGGGAAAGGGCCGCCGCGGAGGTCCGCCATGGCGCAGGCCATGCCGATCCATGCTAGGGATGCCGCCGCGGCGGCACGCGCTGCGAACGAAGCACGGTGCCGTGCGGCGAAGTGCTGCCGCACCAACCGCCGGCCGGCGGGCCCGCGGCGGCTGCCGATTCCTGCGGCCGGCGCGCGCGCACCGCTCCTTTCAGCCCCGGCAGCCTCGCCAGCCGCGCGGATCCGGCCCGCCCGGCGGCATGCCGATGCGCATGAACATGCCGTGGGGCGGCCATGGCATGTCGCCCATCGGAGGGCCCATGGGCGGCGGTGGGCCCAGGCGCAGCATGGGGCCCTTGCCCGCATCGGCGGGGTGCATGCCGTGCAGCCTGCCCATCCAGACACCCCCCTGGGGGCCTTGTCCCCCATGGCTGCCCTGATTGCCTTGATTGCCCTGACTGCCCTGGCCGACGGCGGCCGGACCGGCCGGGCCCTGGGCGTGCCCGCCGCCGGAAGCGTTGGCGGACAGCAGCGCGACCAGCCGCGAGAGCAGGGCCAGGATCTGCTGGAGCACCTCCTGGCCGCCCGCGCCCGCGGGCAGCTTGTCGACGCCGCGGGTGCTCCCCGACAGGAAGGCATTCAGCAGTTGCCGGGCGAGGTCCGGCAGCCCCGCGGCATGGTCGCCGGAAGCCTGGCTGCCGGACGAACCGCCGCCCGCCGACAGCATCGCCAGCCGCAGCAGATGGGTGAACTGCTGGAGCAGGTCCAGAAGGCGGGCGATCGTCGAAGGCTCCCGCTGGCCCAGCAGTTCGGAGGTCGACTGCCGGCGGCCCGCGATCAGCGCCAGCATCAGCAGCCCGATCAGCTCGCCCAGGCCCTCGTCGCGGCGCGGCGAGTTCGGGGCGGCAGGACCGCTGCCCGCCGCGGCGCCCTGGCGGAACAGCGCCTCGAGGTGGCGAAGGAACTCCTTCGCGAAGTCCTGCAGGCCGGCGTTCCCGGCGCTGCCGCCCGTCGCCTCCAGCCCGTCGAGGGTCCGGGGCGTGGGATCGATGCCCTCGGCCACCGTCTGCGCGGAGACGCTGGCCTGGCGCGCGGCGATCGAACTCTCGAGCGCCTGCTCGGTCTGCCGGAGCAGTGCGAAGTAGTTCTGCAGCGCGCTTCTCGGCCCGCCCTGCGGGCTGGCGTCGTCGTAGACGCCGCTGGCGCGGCATTGGGCGATCGTGTTGCGCACGGACTGGAGCTGCTGCTCTTCCGAATTCAGCATGAACTGGTCGTACGACCATGGCGCGGGATCGGAGACCGGCGCCTGCGCCGGCGAGGAGGATGGGTTCTGGAGGAGGAGGGACATGGAAGAACTCCTGTGAATGCGTTGAGGAACGTCCCCTGTCGCGCCAGGCCGGTCGGCGCGGTGGCCCGGACACGCGCTGCATGGCCGTCCGGCCAAGGTTCCGCGGGGGGCGGAGGAAACGGGAATGCGGGACGCGGAAAAAGGCCCGCTCGGGCCGATCGCAGCCCGGGCGGACGATGTGCCGTCCGTGCGAGGAGGCGCAGGCGTGCCTGCGCCCCGCGGGATCCGACCTCTTCCCCCGGACGGACACCAGCCACGGACCGCGGACTCCCTCGCCGGACCGGTGGCGGTGCGGAGGGCGGATGGCACCGCCCTCCGCCGGCCCACCGGTACGGCATCAGGAGGCTCAGGCCTTGGAGGCTTCGGGTGCGCCCTGGCCCGCGCCTTCGCCGCCGCCCTGTTTCGACATCAGCGTCTGCATCAGCTTCAGCAGCAGTTCCAGGATCTGCTTGAGCTGCTCTTGGCCGCTTCCGCCCTTGGCCATGTCGTTCACGCCGCTGGTATCGCCCTTCGTGAAGTCGTCCAGCAGCTTCTTGGCCTGCTCCGCGGGGCTGCCGCCGCCTGCCGGGGCACCGCCAGCGGGAGCGCCACCAGCAGGCGCGCCACCTGCGGGAGCACCACCGGCGGGGGCGCCGCCAGCAGGCGCGCCACCGGCCGGAGCACCGCCCGCGGGAGCGCCGCCGCCGGCCGGGGCACCACCGCCCGCCGGCGCACCGCCACCTGCCGGAGCACCGCCGCCGGCGCCGCCTTGATCGCCCTGCTCGTCCTGGCCGCCCTTGGACTTCAGCGCCGTCTGCAGCAGCTTGATGAACTGTTCGAGCAGCTGCATCAGCTGGTCGATCGAGGCATTGCCCTTGTCCCCGGCGGCGCCCTTGCCCGACGCCTCATCGACACCCTTGGAATCTCCCTTGAGCAGGGAGTCCAGCAGTTGCTTGATCTGGTCGGTGGGCCCGCCCTGCTTGCCTCCTTCCGCGCCGCCGGCACTGCCGGGGCCGCCCGCGTTGCCGGCACCACCTGCGTTGCCGGCACCGCCTGCATTGCCGGCACCACCCGCGTTGCCGGCGCCGCCTGCGTTGCCGGCGCCACCGCCACCCGCTTCACCGGCGCCGCCCGCCCCGTTCGCCAGCGATTCCAGGCCCTTCATGAGGTTCTTGGCCAGATCCTTGAAGCTGCCGTTCGCCTGGCCGTCATCGAGCTTGTCCAGCGTCTGGGAATCGGAGCCCAGGGCCTTGGCCAGGTTGTCGGCGAAGCGGTTGGCCTTCTGGTCGTCCAGCGATTTCTGGATGCCGTCGCCCAGGCTCTTGAAGAGGTCCGCGAAGCGCTGCATCAGGCCCTCGGGGCCCGAACCGCCGCTGCCGCCGCCGGCTTCGGGACCGCCGGCGCCTGCCGCGCCGGGGCCCGCGGCACCGCCGGCGCCCGACGCGTTGCCCGGGCCTGCGGCATTGCCGGCGCCCGATTCGCCGCCCTTGCTGCCCAGCTTGTCCTGCAGAGCCTTGACGACCTGCTCGAGGACCTGCAGCAGGATCTGCTGCAGGGCGTTGTCCGCACCGCCGCCCGACGATCCGCCCGAAGACTGGCGGGAGGCCTCCGATGCCGGACGGGACATTTGGATCTGAGAAATGGACATGAATGGAACTCCTGTGGAAGTGGATGGAAGATGTGCGGCCCGAGCGGGCGGCGCGCGGCCGATCCGCCGACGCACCCGATCTCCCGGCCCCGCTGCCCGTGCGCCAGGCGCCGCCCTGCGGCCGACGGCAACATTGCGTGGTAAGCCCGGCCCCGGTGCTGCGGCAGCCGGGAGATCGCGAGGCCACGTTAAGAGCGCGGCGGGCGGGCGGCCGGCCGCCACACGAAGCCGGCGCAACCGATGCGAATGCGCAGGCGGGCACGCATGCGGCGGGGCGCAGGGCCTTCAGCGCGCAGCTCCGCCGGCACCCGCCGGGCCGGCGTCGGCGGGTGCGGCCGCAGGTGCATGCGCCGGCGCGGATGCGCCGGCCTCGTCGGCATCGCGCGCCGCGCGCGGCCCGAAGACCTGCTCCAGCCGCTGCGCCACGGGCCGCAAGGTGAGCTGCCCGCGCACCTGCTGGAAGAAGACGCCCACGAGCAGCACCAGCGGCAGCATCGTGGCCGCCCCCTTGAGCGGCTGCGACAGGCTGCCGGGTTCGAGCTTCTCCGCGGCCTTGCTGAGCAGCCCGACGCCCAGGTCGATGAGCATCAGGGTCACGAGCACCGGGCCGGCGATCTTCAGCAGGGTCTGCGCATAGGACGCGACCTCGCCGGGAAAGAACCGCTCCGCGAGCACCCCCCAGCTCGGCATCATTCCCGTCAGGGGCCACCACTGGTAGCTGTCGAACATCAGCCCGACGAACACCAGCATGCCGCCGAGCATGTAGAACCCGACGATCGTCATCTGCATGAGCAGGTTGCCCACCGGCGTGCTCTGCATACCGCTCAGCGGGTTGGTCTGCTGGATGTTGTTGTAGCCCGCCTGGTTGTCGATCAGCATGCCGATGCCTTCGGCCACCCAGAAAACCACCGACACCACGAAGCCGATCAGCATGCCGATGAGCGCCTCCTTGACGACCAGCGCGATCAGCCACACCGGGCCGGTGCCGTCGAGCAGCCCGGGCGGCTGGCCCCAGGCGACGAAGGCGCCCAGCAGCAGGACCATGCCGTTGCGCACGCGGCCCATCAGCAACTGGTCGTTGGTGGCGGGCAGCACCAGCATGGCCGCGTAGAACCGCGCGCAACTGAGCGCGAGCAGGCCGAACAGGCCCTTGGCGTCGGCGGCGATCCGGAACAGCGCGAGGCCGTTGTCGAGGTAGCCCTCCATGGCGCATCACTCCGGAGCCATGCGCATCGACCGGGCCGACGCACGGATGCGGCGCCGGTCGCGCGCGGCCGCCAGCATGCGCGCCGCGGCCGTTTCCTCGGCCTCCTCGTCCTGGGCGTCCTCCTGCGCACGCTCGGCGGCGGCGAGCGCCTGCTGCAGGCGGCCGCGCGCCTCCTCCAGTTGCTGCCGGGCCCGGTGCAGGGACGCCTGGCAGCGCTGTACCTCGCCCCGGGCGGTCTCCAGGCGCGCCGCGGCCTGCGACGTGTGCCGCTGCGCTTCGGCGGTCTGCGACTGCGCCTCCGCCACCAGCATCTGCAGGGTGACCACGTCGTTGCCGGACACGCTGCCGCCGCCGCCGGTGGCGGCCGCCAGGCGGTCGCGGCGGGCCTGCTCCATCGCCTGCGCCTGCCCCTCCGCGGCCAGCACCTGGGCATGTGCCGCCTCCTCCGACCGCATCGCCCCCATGCCCTGCTGCAATGCGGCTTCCGCCTGCTCCACGCGGCGTGCCTTGAGGCGCACCAGCGTGCGCAGGCCTTTGATCGAACTCACGGTACCTCCATGCGCCGGCACCCCGCGGCCGGTCTGCGCACCCTAGGGCGGCGCCCCGCGCCGCCGGGCCGCACGCCCGAACCCGGCCGCGGAAATGCGAATGCGCCCGCGGCCCGCCGCCGGGCCGACCCGTCGCCCCGGGATGCCGCTTCGCACGCGGCGGCGGCGCTTCGCGCGGTGTCGGCCCCGGTCCGCCGCACGCACCTAGATTGGCCCGTGCCGCGCGTTCCGAGCGCTTTCTTCGATGGCCCACCATGTCGGAAAAGACCGAACAGCCCACAGACAAGAAACTCAAGGATGCCCGCAAGAAAGGTCAGACGGCCAAGAGCCAGGACCTGGTGGCGGCAGCCGTCCTCGGCGCGGCGCTGCTCGTGCTCGCCGGCGCCGGTCCCGTGCTCTACGAGCGGATGCGGCGCATCGTGGGCACGGCGCTCGAGCAGGGCCTGCAGGTGCAGGGCACGCAGCAGGTGCTCGCGCTGCTGTCCTCCATGGCGCTCGACGGCATGGCCGTGGCCTTCGGCATGCTGTCCGTCTCGGTGCTGATCGCCGTGCTGGCCTTGATGCCGCAGGTCGGCGGCCTGCAGATCAGCTTCGAGCCGCTCACGCCCAAGTTCGAGAACCTCAATCCGGCCGAGGGCTTCAAGAAGATGTTCAACGCGCGGTCCTTCGTCGAGCTGGCGAAGGCGATCCTCAAGGCCGCGGTGCTCGGCGCCGTGCTGTGGCAGGTCGTGACGGGCCTGCTGCCGCTGATTGTGGGCTCCGCCTATCTCACGCCCCTGGGCAGCGGGAAGATCGCCTGGAGCGCGCTGCTGAAGCTCTTCTTCTTCGCCTTCCTGGTCTTCCTGGTCGTCGGCCCGGTGGACTACGGAATACAGAAGTGGCTCTTCGTGCGCGACCAGCGCATGAGCAAGGACGACGTGAAGCGGGAGCACAAGGACAGCGAGGGCGATCCCCACCTGAAGGGGCACCTGAAATCCCTGCGCGAAGAGATGGCGACCACGCCGCCGCAGGAGCGCGTGCCGGGCGCCACGGTGGTGGTCACCAACCCCACGCACTACGCCGTGGCGCTGCGCTACACGCCCGGCGTCACGCCGCTGCCCGTGGTGGTCGCCAAGGGCATGGACCGCGAGGCCGCCGTCATCCGCGCCCTCGCCGCGAAGCACAACATTCCCCTCGTCGCCAACCCGCCGCTCGCGCGGGCCCTGCACAGGCTGCCGCTGGACCAGCCGATTCCGGAGGCGCTCTTCGAGGCCGTCTCCGTCGTGCTGCGCTGGGTGGCCGAGCTCGACCGGCTCGGCGGCGAAGCCCCGCCCGCCGACTGACGCCATCCCGCCCTCCGCCCCATCCGCCCCGCACCCGCCCACCGAGGACGCACCATGGCCCGAAAATTCGACACCACCCTCGTCAACGACCTGACGATGGCCGCCTTCCTCGTCGGCGTGATCGCGCTGATGATCCTGCCGCTGCCCACGCTGCTGATCGACGCGCTGCTGGCCATCAACCTCAGCATCAGCGTGCTGCTGCTGATGACCACGCTGTTCATCCCGGACGCGGTCTCGCTCTCCACCTTCCCCTCGCTGCTGCTGTTCACCACGCTGTTCCGGCTGTCGCTGAACATCGCCTCGACCAAGGCGATCCTGCTGCACGCCGACGCGGGCCACCTGATCGAGAGCTTCGGCCAGCTCGTGGTGGGCGGCAACCTGGTGGTGGGGATCGTGGTGTTCCTCGTGATCACGATCGTGCAGTTCATCGTGATCGCCAAGGGCTCGGAGCGCGTCGCCGAAGTCGGTGCGCGCTTCACGCTCGACGCGTTGCCCGGCAAGCAGATGAGCATCGACGCCGACCTGCGCGCCGGGCTGCTCACCCCCGAAGAGGCCAAGGCCAAGCGCGCGCGGCTCAGCATGGAGAGCATGCTGCACGGGGGCATGGACGGCGCGATGAAGTTCGTCAAGGGCGACGCGATCGCGGGCCTCATCATCACGCTGGTCAACATCCTCGCGGGCATCGTGGTGGGCATCATGTACCACGCCATGAGCGCGGGCGAGGCCGCCAACCGCTTCGCGGTGTTGTCCATCGGCGACGCGATGGTCTCGCAGATTCCGGCGCTGTTCATCTGCATGGCCGCGGGCATCCTGACCACCCGCGTGGCCGACGAGCACCGCAAGAAGCCCACCTCGCTCGGCGAGGACATGACGGAGCAGCTCACGCGCAACACGCGTTCCCTCTACCTGGCCGGCGCGCTCACGCTGGGCTTCGCCGCCATCCCGGGGTTTCCGGCCGTGCCGTTCGTCGTCCTCGCCACCGTCCTCATCGGCGGCGGCCACTGGCTGTCGGGCAGGCGCAGGAGCGGCAGCCAGGCCCCCACCCAGGCGCACTCGAAACCGATGGCCGCGCTGCTGCGCGAAGGCGGCAAGGGCGAGGGCGCCGCGATCCAGAACCGCCCGCCCGAGTTCGCCAAGCCGCTGTCGATCCGGCTGTCGCGCGAACTCGCGCGCCTGATCGACGCCGAGCGCCTCGACCGGGCGGTCGACCGGGAGCGCGAGGGCCTGCAGGCGCGCCTGGGGCTGCCGTTCCCGGGAGCGGCCATGTGGGTCTGGGACGGGCTGCAGGAACTGCGCTTCGACATCCTCATCAACGACGTGCCCGTGGCGCAGCCGGAGCTGCCGGGCGACCTGCTCCTCCTGCTGGACGCGCAATCCCCGCTGGCCGCGCAGGCCCGGCCGGGCGGGCCGCTGCTGGGCATGGCGGAATCGCTCTGGATACCGCAGACGACGCTGCCCCCCGGCCAGCGCGCGGGCGCATGCCTGGACATCGAGCAGGTGATCGCCCGCGAGATGGTGGAGATGCTGCACCGCCACGCGCACCTGTTCATGGGCGTGCAGGAGGTCCAGTGGATCATCGAGCGCGCCATGCCGGAATACCCGGGCCTGGTCTCGGAGGTGCAGAAGGTGATGCCGCTGCAGCGCATGGCCGAGGTGCTGCGCCGCCTGCTGGAAGAGCAGGTGCCCATCCGCAACATCCGCAGCATCTTCGAGAGCCTCATCACCTGGGCGCCGAAGGAAAAGGACCTGCTGCTGCTCACCGAGTACGTGCGCTCCGACCTGGGGCGCTACCTGGCGCACGAAGCCGGCGGCGGCCAGCGGCACCTCTCGGCCATCCTGCTCGCGCCGGAGATCGAGCAGGCGATCCGCGGCTGCATCAAGCCCACGCCGGCCGGCAACTACCTGGCCATGTCGCCCGACGACGCGCGCGACATCACCGAGCGCATCGCCGCCGTCGCCGGCTCCGCGCCGCCCTCCGGCGGCGGCGTGGCGCTGGTCACCTCGATGGACATCCGCCGGTACGTCAAGAAGATGATCGAGGGCCAGCTGGACTGGCTGCGCGTGTACTCGTTCCAGGAGCTCGGCAGCCTCATCGAGCTGCGGCCGATCGGGCGCGTCGCCTGACGCCGGGAAGGGCCGCCATGGAGCGCATGCCGTCCCTCCTGCGCCGCCCGCCGCCCGGGGCGGGCGCGGCCCTGCCGGACGCATGCCTGCCGGCCGCCCTGGAACTCCTGGCGGTGGGGCGCTTCCAGCGGAGCCTCTTCGGCGATGCGCCGGATGGATTTCCGCAGCCCGCCCGCGCGCCGGCCGGCTGCCGTCCGCCCGCCTTGCCGGGCGCATCCGGGGGCGTACCCGGAGATGCCCCGCAGGGCGCGGAACCGGCAGCCCGCGCCCCCGCGCGCGACGGCGGCGCGGCGCCGGACGCGGCCGCCGCGGAAGGGCTGGACGGACCGACCCGCGGGGTGCCTGCGCCCGAAGAAGCCGGCCCCGCTCCCGCCGATGCCCCCGCGCCGGCCATGCCATCCACCACGCCCCCACCGTGCGCCGAGCCGCCCGCCCCAGGCCGGCCCGGCGACGAAGGATCCCGCCGCGACCGGGACCATGACCCGGAGCGCGGCGCGCCGCCCGCGACCGCCGCCGCATCCGGCTCCCTGCCGGGCGGGGGCCCGCCGGCCTGGCTGCGCGACACGGTGCAGCGCATCGCCTGGCTCTGCACCCGGACGGACCCGGCGTTCCAGTCCTGGTCGGTCACCGTGCCGATGGACCCCGCCGTGCTGCCGGACAGCGACGTCGTGCTCTCGCTTTCGCCTTACGCCATGCACCTTCGGTTCCGGACCGGCTCGCCCGAATCGGCCCACCTAATCTCCCTCCATCGCGATCCGCTGCGTGCGCAGCTCGAGGCATTGGGCCCCGGGCAGCGCGGCATCGACATCGATCTGGAACCCCTGCCGTGAACGCTCTCGCGCCCACCCCGACCATGACCGCTGCGCTGGCCGACTGTCTGCCGACCGTCCACCCCGGTGAAGCGCGCCTGGCCCGCATCGCGTTCGACCGGCGCTTCGCACGCTGGGCGAGCCGGGCCTGCGGGGAGCCCGGGGGGCGGGTGGTCACCGGGGGCGCACCCCACGATGCGATCGCGCTGGACTTCTCGTGCATGCATGGAAACCTGCAGGTCTCCGTGCCCCTGGCGTCCTGGCCGGCCCTCGGCATGGTGGCGCGCATGGCGGACCCGGCATTGGCCCGCGAGGTGGCGGAAGCCATGCTCACCGCACCGCTTTCTGCCCTGGCGGACGACCTGCCGGGGCTGACGCTGAAGGGCCTGGCCGTGCACACCGCCGTGCACTCGGCACCGCTGGAATGGGTGTGCGGCAGCACACGCATCGGCCTGCGCGCACTCGATGCGAAGGTCGGGGCGCGCGTGCGCGCCTGCCTGGCCCGCGCGGGAACGGACGACGGCACGCCCCTGCCCGGCCTGCGTCTGCCCGGCCGCGTGCACATCGGCAGCCGCGACCTCGCGCCCACGGACCTGGCCACCCTCGCCCCGGGCGACGCCGTGCTCTGCGGATGGCTCGCCGACGGGCGCCGCAGCCCCTGCCATCTCTACTTCGGACTGGGAAACACCATGCAGATACTCGCGGAACTCGACATCGACACCTCCGAGCTGACCCTGCGCGACGCGCCGCGCACGCACGCCGCCACCACCAGCGAGGCGAATGCGCTGGGCGGCGCCCCATCCGTCGCGCCACGGCGCCGCGCCGCGGCGCAGGGAGCGCAACCGGCGGCGGACGTCGGCCTCATCAGCGTTCCCATCTCCTTCGAGATCGACACCGCGCGCATCCGCCTGAACGACCTGGCGGCACTCGACGCCGGCGCCGTCATCCCGCTGGCCGCCGCGGCGCGCGACGCCATGGTGCGCATCGTCTGCCACGAGCAGATCGTGGGCACGGGCCACCTGGTGGTGATCGGCAACCGGCTGGGCGTGCGCATCGCGCACATGGCCACGGGCGGCATCGCAGCCCCCGCCGCGCCATGACGCCGAGCCCGGGGCTCGACCCCGTTTCCCTGGGCATCTCGCTGCTGATGCTGGCGGTGCTGCCGTTCGCCGCGATGATCGTCACCTCCTACACCAAGGTGGTAGTGGTGCTGGGCCTGCTGCGCAACGCGATGGGGGTGCAGCAGGTGCCGCCCAACATGGTGCTCAACGGCATCGCGATCATCATTTCGGTGTACGTGATGTCGCCGGTGGTGATGGAGGCATCGGACCGCCTGCAGATGCTGCCGCCCTCCGCGCAGGCCTCCAACACGCAGCAACTGCTGGCCGCCGCGGGGGCCGCGCGCGAGCCGTTCCGGGCCTTCCTCGGCAAACATGCCGATCCCGAGGAGAAGGCGTTCTTCCTGAAATCGGCCCAGGCGCTGTGGCCCCCGGAGCGGTCCCAGGCCCTGCAGGCCGACGACCTGGTGGTGCTGGCTCCGGCCTTCCTGCTCACCGAACTCACGGCCGCCTTCCGCATCGGCTTCCTGCTCTACCTGGGCTTCGTCATCGTGGAGCTGGTCATCGCCAACATCCTGCTCGCGATGGGCCTGTCGCAGGTGTCGCCCACCAACGTCGCCATCCCCTTCAAGCTGCTGCTGTTCGTCGTGCTCGACGGATGGTCGCAGGTGATGCACGGGCTGGTCATGACCTACCGCTGATCTTGCCGCGCGCCATGAACTACGACAACGTCATCCAGCTCACCGCCGAGGCGCTCATGCTGTGCCTGGTGCTGTCCCTGCCGGCCGTGGCCGTCGCGGCGATCGTCGGCCTGCTCGTGGCGCTCGCGCAGGCCGTCACCTCCGTGCAGGACCAGTCGATCTCGCAGGGCATCAAGCTGATCTCCGTGACGGTGACCGTCGCGGTGACCGCGCCCTGGGTCGGCGGCACGGTGCTGCAGTTCTCCCAGCGGCTGCTCTCGGCCATCTTCTCGCCATGATGTCGAACCCCTTCAGCGTGCTGCGGCTGCGCCAGCAGCGGGTGCGGCTGCTGTTCCAGCAGCTGATCAAGCGCGAACACCTGAACGAGCAGCAGGTGCAGGAAGGCGTGCGGGAACGGCAGCGCGCGGTGATGCAGGGCCGCTACGGCGACTATGCCTTCCGCACGCTGGGCCGCCCCCCGCCCGCGCCGCCGCCCCGGCAGAGCCTGCTGCCAGGCCAGGCCAACGAACAGGCGCCCCCGGGCGGCGAACGCTCCACGCTCGACTTCCAGGCCGACTTCGAGCGGGCGGAAGAAAGCGGCAAGATCGTGCGCGGCGAGCTGCGGGGCGAAGAGGATGCGGATTCCCGGTCCGTCCGCGAGCGCGGCGGCGAGGAGCGCGTGGCCCGGGGCCGCGATGCCCTGGAGGACGCGCCGCGCGAAGAGGACTTCTTCCTGCAGCCGATCGGCCAGCCGACCCAGGGCGACGCCCAGGGCGGGCAGTCCGGCACGGGCGGGGACTCCGGCAGGAATCCGTCCGGCCAGGGGGACCGCGGAGGCGGGGAACGCGGGCCCGGGCAGCACGCGGCCGTGCCGGAGCGCCTGCAGCACCTGCAGCAGATCCTGGGACGGTTCGAGACGGGGATCGCGGATCCGGACCCGCAGGTGCGGGCCGATACCCTCGTGGCGGCGCTCGCGGAGATCGTGTGGGCGAAGCACGGCATCGGCCACCCGGTGCAGGCCATGCTGCTCGCACGCATCGCCCGGTACCTGAACGAGCAGCAGGAGGGGGAGGCGCTGCTGAACACGGTGGGCAAGGTCCGGGAAGCACTGCTGCAGGTCGGCCTGCAGGGCGCGGGCATGCCGTCCGACCGCTTCGCGCTGCTGCCGCTGCAGCTCCTGAACTGCAGCCGCCCGAGAACCGGGGAGCAGCGCCGGCTGGTCGTGGAACGGCTGGACGGAGGCTCCGCCTGGCTGGCGTCCCACCGGGGGCCACGCGCGTGAGCTACGAGCAGTACGAGCAGCTCGTCACCGACCTGTGCGTCGCCATCGAGCTGCCCGACCCCGTGGCGGCACTGGACCGCGGCTGGATCGAGGTGGAAGGCTTCGAGGTGCAGCTCACGCACTACGAGAACGACGTCGGGGCGATGTACCTCAACTTCCATTTCGGCATCGTCACCCCCGGGCGCACGCTCGCGGTGTACCGGCTGCTGCTGGAGGCGAACCTCACCGTCTACGCGCAGGACCAGGCGCAGGCGGGCATCCACCCCGACACCGGCGGCATCATCCTGATCGTTCGGGTTCCGATGACGCCCGACATCACCGGCAGCTGGCTGGCCGAGACGCTCACGCACTATGCGGAGCACGGGCGCTATTGGGGGGACAACATCCTGGCCTCCCACGAGGAGGCCTTCCTGGGCATCTGCTCCGGCGACTACCTCTGGATCAAGGTGTGATCCGGCGCGGTACCGGCAGGCCGCCGCCGGGCCCGCCCGGACATTCGGAGCGGCCGACACGCTCCGGCGAAGCGGTTCTGCCGAGGCGTCGCATCGCAGGCAGTACGCGCGGCACGCAAAGTGCGGCGACGGCCCCGGAAGGGCCGGGTGGGCCGCTCTCAGCTGGCCAGCGGCGGCATGGAAGGAAGGGCCGCCGTCGGAGGCGCCGCGTACACGCGCCGCGCCGGCGTGCTGGCCGGCACATGGACCGGCGCGGAGGGCTCCACCGTGGAGGCGAGCAGCCGGTAGCCGCGACCGTAGGCCGCCTGGACGCGCAGGCCGCAGCCGCAGTCGCGCAGCTTGGTGCGCAGCTTGTAGATGTGCTGCTCCAGCGTGCGCTTGTTCGACTCCACCGAGCGCCCCCACACCCGCGCCACGATGGTGGGCGAGGAGACGACCTGGTTGGGCCGCGAGAACAGCAGCCACGCGAGCTCGCATTCGCGGTGGGTGAGTTCGACGACCTTGCCCTGGTGCACGAGGCACTGGCGGGCCGGGTCGAGTTCGCAGCCGTCCAGCGCGATGGCGCATGCGGCCTCGCGGGCATAGGCCTCCACGTGACCGCGGATGCGCGCCTTCAGCTCGTCGTGCCCCACGCGGGAGAGGTTGATGTAATCCACGGCACCGCACGCCAGCGCCATCCCGAAGCCCGCCTGCAGCTCCGAGCCGACCACCAGCACCGGCACCTGGGCCGAGATGCAGCTGCGGATCAGGCCGAGATCCTCCGCGAGCGTGCCGCCGGTGTCCTCGAGGATCACGGCGTCGGGCGGGCGGGCGCCCACCTGCTGGCGGAAGGCCGCGATCCCGACGTGGGTCACGGCGTCGACTCCTCCCCGGTTCAGCATGTCCATCAGGAATGGATTCACCAATGGACGGCGTGAAAGCAATGCGACTTGCATGATGTTCCCCATACGCAGAATTTATTCGTTGGTTTGCCCGCAACCCCCGGAGCTGCAGGGATGCCGCAGGACCCGGATGGAGTGTTTCCGACAGGGCCATGCGTGAGCGGCATCTGGCTATGAGCTTAGCCAATCCGATCTGTTTTTTGGTGTCAATCGACTGCCTTGACGCGATAGAAATAGTCAATTTCATAACGAAATTGCATCAGAAGCCCGTTAAAAGTAACCTTTTGTCAATACCGAGCATGCTCTACACTCCCGCAGGCCGGAAAGTTACCAATCAGTGGCCCGTATTTCCGCAATTCGGCCATGCGTCTGCTTGCATGGAAAGAAAAGGCCGGTATGGCGGTCAAGGGGTCGCTTTTTGCGTCGGCAGTGCGCAAATTTGAGGATTCGCGCACTCTGTGTGAGCTTTCGGAACGGCACGGTTTCTAGCATTCACTCGTCATCCAACACGAGGCGCGGCGGGGGCCGCGACGATCCATGCTCATCTCCCTGCTTTCCCTGTCCTGCCAGCGCATCGGCGAGAGCGCGCCGGCCCTCACCCAGCTGCTGCAGAACCTGCAGATCCGGGAGGCCGCCGCGACGGGCCGGCGCCGGCGCGAACGCGGCGCCTCGCACGGCGCCGATTCCGTGGAGGAAGGCGCCCTGCTCGGGCGCATCCTGCTGATGATCGGCCAGGAGGAACTCGCCAGCGACGTGTTCCAGCAGCAGCTCAAGTGCTACGACGGGGTCTCGCGCAGCATGGTGCGCTGGCATTCCGCGCTGGACCAGGCCTGGATGTTCCACCACCGTCGCAAGCCCGCCCGGGCCGCATCCTGCTGGTCGATCGTGGCGAACGACCACGAGGCGCCGGCCCCGCTGCGGGTGGAGGCCTGCTGCGGCCTGGCACTGTCGCTGCAGGTTCTCGGGCAGCCCGCCTCCGCCCTGATGGCCGCGCGCCGGGCGCAGTCGCTCTGCCACACGCCCGAGACGGCCGGGCTCGCCGGACACGCCCAGGCCGTGCGCCTGGAGATCCTCTCGCGCGTCGAACTGCTGCAATGCGAGGAACTCTCCGACCATGCCTTCGCCGAGCCGACCCAGGAGCTCGGGCGTGATCGCCTGTCGGCGGATGCCCTGATCGCAGAGCTGCAGGCGCTGCGGTCGGCCGAGGACACGCCCGCGCTGCTGTACGCGCGCCTCGATCACCTGACCGGGCTGCAGGCGCCTTCCGCGCCGGCCCGCCAGGAGGCGGTGGCCGCGTTCTCCCGCTGGCTGCGCGAGCACGGCTTCGCGGGAATCGACGGTACCGCCCGCATCGAGAGCTGCCTCGCCCTGCTGGCCGCACGGGCCGTGCCGGCCGCGCGCGAAGTGGTGATGCCGCTGGCCGGCAGCGAACGCGAGATCGAGCGCCATCCCCTGGCGTCCGACATCCAGTACTGCCTGTCGAAGATCCACATGAGCGAAGGCCGACTCGGGGAATCCCTGCGCCTGTACAAGCGCCACGTGGCCCAGGCCATGCGCGTCGTCCACCAGGCCGCGTCCCAGCGCGCAGACGCCTCCCCCGGCGGCGCCGCCGCGCCGCAGGACACGGTCGGCCTGCGCCTGCCCCCGCGCTACCGCGCCGCCTACCGCTACATCATCGAGCACCTCCACGACACCAGCCTGTCGGTGCGCGAGATCGCGGGCCGGCTCGGCGTCACGGAGCGCGCGCTGCAGCTGGCGTTCCGCAACCACCTCGGCATGACGCCCGCGGAGCTGATCCGGCGCGAGCGCGTGCGCCGCATCGAGGGTGAAATGGAGGAAGTCAGCGCCACGGGCGGGCGCGTGCACATGCTGGAGGTGGCCTCGCGCTGGGGCATCTCCAACCGCTCCACGCTGTCCAACGCGTTCAAGCTGTCGTCAGCGCGGGTCTGAAACGCGCGGGAGCGCAGACGCTCCACGCCCCCCGCGCCGCCATGGCGACCTATGCGGCCGACGCCGCCCCGGTGCCGGCGGCGGACTTCTCGCCCGCGGCCTCCAGACGGGCGAACTCGCGGTGCTCGTAGGCGATGTACGCCTCCATCATGCCGCGGTAGATCGCCTCGATCACGTCGGGCTCGCCGCCCTCGGCCAGTGCGCGCTCACGCACCCGCCGCACGATGAATTCGATGCGTCCTTCGTCGCGCACCTGCGAGGCCTCGCGCTTGTTGCGCGCCGCCTGCGTCATGTAGCCGCCGCGCTCCACCAGCAGCGGCACCAGGATGTCGTCGAGCGCATCGATGCGCTCGCGCACTTCGGCCATGCTGGCGCACGGGCGGGTCTTCTCAATCGCGCGGGTCATTCCAGTCCTTCTTCGACGAGTTCGGCCGCGCGCAGCAGGGCGCGGGCCTTGTGTTCGGTTTCCTTCCACTCCAGCTCGGGCACGGAATCGGCCACCACGCCGGCCGCGGCCTGCACGTAGAGCGTTCCGTCCTTCACGATGCCCGTGCGGATGGCGATGGCCACGTCCATGTCGCCGGCATAGCTCAGATAACCGCAGGCGCCACCGTAGAGGCCGCGCTTGGTGGGCTCCAGCTGATCGATCAGCTCCATCGCATGCACCTTGGGCGCGCCGGTCAGCGTGCCGGCCGGGAAGGTGGCCTTGAGCACGTCCATGCTGGTCATGCCGTCGTTCAGCAGGCCCTCGACGTTGCTCACGATGTGCATGACGTGGCTGTAGCGCTCCACCACGAAGGCCTCCGTCACCTTCACCGAGCCGGTGCGCGCGATGCGGCCGATGTCGTTGCGCGCGAGGTCGATCAGCATCACGTGCTCGGCGCGCTCCTTCGGGTCGTTCACCAGTTCGATCTCGGCGGCCTTGTCGGCCTCCGGCGTGGCGCCGCGCGGACGCGTGCCGGCCAGCGGCCGGATGGTGATCTTCTGCCCGGCATCGGTGCGCTCCTGGCGCACGAGGATCTCGGGGCTCGCGCCCACCACGTGGCAGTCGCCGAAGTGGTAGTAGTACATGTAGGGCGACGGGTTCAGCGAGCGCAGCGCGCGGTAGAGCGACAGCGGCGACTCGGTGTAGCGCTTGTGGATGCGCTGGCCGATCTGCACCTGCATGAAATCGCCCGCGGCGATCAGTTCCTTGGCGCGGCCGACGGCGGCGAGGTAGTCGGCCTTCGAGAAATCGCGCTGCGGCGGATGGCTCTCGGTGGGCTTGACCTGCGGCGCGGCGACCGAGTACTTGAGCTGCTCCTTCAATTCGCGCAGCCGCTTCTTGCCGCGAGCGTAGGCTTCGGGCTGGCCGGGATCGGCGTACACGATCAGGTAGAGCTTGCCCGAGAGGTTGTCGATGACGGCCACCTCCTCGCACTGCAGCAGCAGGATGTCGGGCATGCCCAGCGTATCGGGCGGGCAGCTCGCCTCGAGCTTCTTCTCGATGTGCCGCACCGCGTCGTAGCCGAAGTAGCCGGCCAGCCCGCCGCAGAAGCGCGGCAGGCCCGGGCGCAGCGCCACCTTGAAGCGCTTCTGGTAGGCGGCGATGAAGTCCAGCGGATTGCCGCGGTCGGTTTCCACCACCTGCCCGTCGGTCACCACCTCGGTGCGCGCCTCGGCGCCGAAGCCGCTCGCGCGCAGCAGCGTGCGCGCCGGCAGGCCGATGAAGCTGTAGCGCCCGAAGCGCTCGCCCCCCACCACGGATTCGAGCAGGAAGCTGTAGCGGCCGCCGTCGCGCGCGTGGGCCAGCTTGAGGTAGAGGGACAGGGGGGTTTCCAGGTCCGCGAACGCCTCCGCGATGAGCGGAATGCGGTTGTAGCCTTCGCCGGCCAGGCTTTTGAATTCGAGTTCGGTGATCACGGGAGGTCGCTCCAGGTCGGCCGGCGCGCCGCGGGCGGTGCCACGTTCGGCTGCCGCGCCAGGTTCATTGCATTCGGCCCCGCAGGGGCCGCGAGGGGCACGCCGGGGTGAGACGCCCGGGTGCGGTCAGCGGTTCGATGCGGCAGGCTTGCGCCAGGGCCAGGCTCCCCGGCCGCTGCGACCTGTGATGACCACGTGGTGAATGAACATGGGCGCAAAGTGTAGCAAAGCGCCCTGCGCGAAAACCCTGTTGCGCCCGCCCGGTGTCCCGCCGAAAATAAAAAAGAACGGTCGTTCTTTTTTGGATCTCCCATGACATTTCGGCAACGCGGCATCGCCTGGGGCCTCGCCATGCTCCTGCTCGGGAGCGGCGTGCCCGCCGTCGCCCAGCCCGCCGTCACGGTGGCCGGAGTGCCCTACGCGCCCCGGGTCGCGCTGGCGGGCACGGACCTGGCACTCCACGGCGCGGGCGTGCGCTACAAGGCGGTCTTCCAGGTGTACGCCGCGGGCCTCTACCTGCCCGGCCGGGCGGACACGCTCCAGGGCGTGGCGGCGCTGCCCGGCCCCAAGCGGCTGTCGATCACGATGCTGCGCAGCATCGATTCGGCCGAACTCGGCACGCTGTTCACCCGCGGCATCGAGGACAACCTCGACAAGGCGGCCTTCTCGCAGATCGTGCCCGCCGTGCTGCGCATGGGCGAGCTGTTCGCGGCGACCCGCCGGCTCGCGCCGGGCGACCAGATCACCGTCGACTGGCTGCCCGGCACCGGCACGGTCATCACCGTGAAGGGCCAGCCGCAGGGCGAGCCGTTCCGCGAGGCCGGGTTCTTCGAAGCGCTGATGGGCATCTGGCTGGGCCCGCGGCCCGCCGACTGGAAACTCAAGGACGCCCTGCTGGGCCGCGCCGGCTGACCGCTGGCGACCGGCGGGCGCCGGCCCGCGCAGCCATCGCGCTCAGGCCGCCGGGCAGAGCTCCTGCAGACTGTCGACGTGCGCGTCCGCCGGCACCTCGCGGGCAGGCTGGCCGTGGTTGTAGCCGTAGGTCACCAGCACCACCGGGCAGCCCGCCGCGCGCGCCGCGGCCGCGTCGTTGACGGAATCGCCGATCGCCAGCGTGCGCGCGGGCTGGGTGCCCAGCGCCTCGCAGGCCTTGCGCAGCGGCAGCGGATCGGGCTTCTTGCGCTCGAAGGCGTCGCCGCCGAAGACATGGTCGAAAAAGCCGTCCAGCCCCTTGGCCCGCAGCAGGGGCACGGCGAAGGCCGTCGGCTTGTTGGTGACGCAGGCGAGCCGCAGCCCGGCGCCGCGCAGCGCGCGCAGGCCCTCTTCCACGCCGGCATACACCCGCGAATGGCTGCCGTTGATGTCCAGGTAGTGGCGCTCGTACGCCGACCAGGCGGCCGGGTAGTGCGACTCGACCGCCGCGGCCAGGCGCTCCGGCTCCAGGGCCTGGAGCACGTGCGCCAGCACCGAGCGCAGCAGGTGCTCCGTGCCCTTGCCGACCATGCGCTCGATGTCGTTCGCGGCGATGCCCGGCAGGCCCAATTCATCCAGCATGCGCCGCAGCGCTTCCGCGAAGTCGCCCAGGGTGTCCACCATGGTGCCGTCCAGGTCCACGATCGCCGCGTCGGCGCGCGCGACCAGCGCCGCCGGGGAAATTTCCGCCATGTCCATTCTTGCCATTTCCGATCGATTCACGCCGCAGCGATCCCCCAAGAGCCCGTGCGGCCCGGCCGTGGCCGCCCGCCGGCCCCGCTTCCGAGGAGTGTAGGCCGTGGGGCATCGGCCACAGCGATTGTCTGACCCGTCCGACACGGGCCGGCCACCGCAGCGGCTACGCTGGCTCGACCGTTTTCGCCGCATGCCGCGAAAACAGTGACCCCCGCCATCCCGCTGCGGATGGCACCACCGACACATTGGAGGTTCCTGATATGCCCAATCGCTTCGCCCTCGCCCCCCGCATCCTGTCCGCCGCCTGTCTGCTCGCGGCCTGCGCCGCCGCCCAGGCCGCCCCCGCGGACTCCGCCGCCGCCCGTGAGCGCTACCAGCAGGACCGCCAGGCCTGCATGACCGGCAACCCGGTCCAGGGGCGCGAAACCTGCCTGAAGGAAGCCGGCGCCGCGCTGCAGGCCGCCCGCACGGGCCAGCTCACGTCGCAGGAAACGGCAGCGAACGGCTACGAACGCAACGCCCTGCAGCGCTGCGAAGTGTTCAAGACGCCGGTGGACCGCGACGCCTGCATGGCGCGCGTGCGCTCCGGCACGCAGGACGGCTCCGTGGCCGGCGGCGGCATCCTGATGGAAGCCACCACCCAGGTGCCCGTGCCCCCGCAGCCCGGCGCAGGCGCCATGCCCGCGCCCCGTGGCAACGCCATGCCTCCCCAGGGCGGCATGCAGCCGCAGACGATGCCTGCGCCCCATGGCAAGCCGCATCCGCACGGCAAGCCCCATCCGCACCCGATGCCCGGCGCCCCCAAGGCCCCGCCGGCTCCGATGCCCCAGCCGATGACGCAGCCGGCACCCCAGCCGATGCCCCAGCAGTAAGCTGGCGGCAGCACGACGGGCCGCCCAGGTGCGGCCCGGGTACCGCGCGCGCTCAGGCGAGCTGCGCGCGCATCGCGTCGATCACGGCGCGGTAGTCGGGCTTGCCGAAGATCGCGCTGCCCGCCACGAACGTGTCGGCACCGGCATCCGCCACGCGGCGGATGTTGTCCACCTTGATGCCGCCGTCCACCTCCAGGCGGATGTCCTTGCCGCAGGCGTCGATGCGCTTCCTCAGCATCTCCACCTTGCGCAGGGCGGAATCGATGAAGCTCTGCCCGCCGAAGCCCGGGTTCACGCTCATCACCAGGATCAGGTCGATGTCGTCGATCACCCAGTCCAGCACGTCGATCGGCGATGCCGGATTGAACACCACCCCGGCCTTGATGCCCTTGGAGGTGATGGCCTGGATGCTGCGGTGCACGTGCGCGGACGCATCCGGGTGGAAGCTGATGTAGTCGGCGCCGGCCTCGGCGAAGGCCGCGGCCAGGGCGTCCACGGGCTGCACCATCAAATGCACGTCGATCGGCACGGGCCGGCCGTCCTGCGTCACCGCATGGGGCTTGAGCGCCTGGCACACCATCGGGCCGAAGGTGAGGTTGGGCACGTAGTGGTTGTCCATCACGTCGAAGTGCACCCAGTCGGCGCCGGAGGCGATGACGTTCTTCACTTCCTCGCCCAGGCGGGCGAAATCGGCGGACAGGATCGAGGGGGCGATGCGGAATTGGCGGGTCATGCCCCGGATTGTCGCAGCAGCCGCCCTGCCGGAGCCATCGCGTCCCCGCCTCCTGCGCCGGACCGCGGCCCCGGCCGACGCAACGGCCGAGCCACCCGCCCGCGGACGCTCTAATATCGCGCCCATGCCGAAGTACCAGTTCCAGGCCGAAGTCCAGCCGCAATACCTTCCCGACCAGTCCGCGCCCGAGGACGGCGTCTACAGCTTCGCCTATACGATCACCGTGACCAACACCGGCGACGTGCCCGCGCAGCTCATCGCGCGGCACTGGACGATCAGCGACGCGCGCGGCCACACCGAAGAGGTCAAGGGCCTGGGCGTGGTCGGCCAGCAACCGCTGCTGCGTCCGGGCGAGGCCTTCCAGTACACCAGCGGATGCCGGCTGCGCACGCCCAGCGGCAGCATGCACGGCAGCTATTTCTGCGTGGCGGAGGACGGCGAGCGCTTCGACTGCCCCGTGCCGCTCTTCGTGCTCGAAGCGCTTTCCGGCAACACGCCCGGCGCCACGCCCCTGTCCGGCCGGGTGCTGCATTGAGCCGGCGCATCCCGCCGCCGCAACCCGGCACGCTGCTCGCATCCCTCGATCCGGCGGCGCCGCTCGCCCGTCGGCACCTGTGGCTCATCGAATGCCTCGTCTGGATCCGGGGCGACCGCCGCTCGGTCGAAGACGCGGTGTCCCGCGTGCAGCGCCTGGTGGAAGCGGCCGAGAACGATGCCGAGGCGCGCGCACGGCTGCAGGCCTGGTGGGGCACGCTGGTGGGTACGGTGGACATCACCACCTTGCTGGCCGATTTCGGGTTCGCGCCGCGCACCGCGCTCGCGAGCGAGGTGGCCGAGCGGCTGCGCTACAAGCTGCTGCCCGGCAGCCCCGAGACGATCGACGCCTCCGAGCTCTTCATGCTGGCGCTGCCCGACGCCTTCGACGCGCTCTGGCTGGCCGCGCTCGAAGAGCCGCTGCTCGAGCGCCTGCTGGCCGTGCTGGTGCCGGCCGCGGAGGGCGGCGGCGCCACGCGCTGGCAGCAGTCGCTGCTGGACGCCATCACCTACTGCGCTGGGCAGATCCTCTCGACCGGCTTCGCCCCCGAGCTGCGCCTGCGCATGAGCGAATCGGCGCGCGACGCGCAGCCTTTCCATGCGCTGATCCGCGACGTGGAGAGCCTGCGTGTCGAGGTGCTGCACCAGTTGCGCACCACCGACCGGCTCGACGAGGCCGTGCTGCGGCTGCGCGAGCGCCTGGAGGCCTGCCGCGCCGCCGCGGCCACCGTGTATTCGCACTTCGAGGACAACGGCATCTCGGTGGGCCTCGTGTTCCGGCTGCGGCAGTTGCGCGAGCGCATCCTGCGCGTGCGCGATCTGCTGGACTGCCTGCTCTCCCCCGAGCCGGCCACGAGCGCCGCGCGGCTCATGGCACGCCTGGTGAACGTGGGCCGCGAGCGGCGCAGCCTGCGCGCGCTGATCGCCGCCAATTCGTCGCTGCTGGCCGCCAAGGTGGCCGAGCGCAGTGCCGAGACGGGCCAGCACTACATCACCCGCACCGGCGCGGAATACCGCGCGATGGTCGCCAAGGCGGCCGGCGGCGGCTTCGTGATGGCGTTCACCACGCTCATGAAGTTCGGCATCGTCGCGCTGGCGCTGTCCTCGTTCTGGGGCGGTTTCTGGGCCGGGGTCAACTACGCGGTGAGCTTCGTGCTGATCATGCTGCTGCACTGCACGGTGGCCACCAAGCAGCCCGCGATGACCGCGCCGGCCATGGCCGCGAAGCTCAAGGATCTGCAGACGCCGGAGGCGGTGGAATCCTTCGTGGACGAGGTCACGCACCTCGTGCGCTCGCAGGTGGCCGCCATCCTGGGCAACGTGCTGGTCGTGTTCCCGGCCGTGGCCGGGCTCACGCTCGCCATCGCCTGGGCCACGGGCGTGCCCGCCATCAGCCGGGCCGAAGCGCGGCACGTGCTGGATTCGCTGCAACTGGCCGGCCCGTCGCTGCTGTACGCGGCGTTCACGGGCGTACTGCTGTTCGCCTCCAGCATCATCGCGGGCTGGGCCGAGAACTGGTTCGTGCTGCAGCGGCTCGATTCGGCCCTGCAGTACAACCCGCGCATCACGGCGCTGCTGGGCCGCAGGCGCGCGGCCCGCTGGGCCGTGTTCTGGCGCACCAACCTTTCGGGCTTCGCGGCGAACGTGTCGCTGGGCTTCATGCTCGGGCTGGTGCCCGCGTTCGCGGCGTTCTTCGGCCTGGGGCTGGACGTGCGGCACGTCACCCTTTCGTCGGGCCAGCTCGCCGCGGCGCTCACCGCGCTCGGCACGGCCGCGCTGCACCAGCCGGCCTTCTGGTGGGCCGCCGCGACCATCCCGTTCATCGGCGCGCTCAACGTGACGGTGAGCTTCTACCTCGCCTTCCGCCTGGCACTGCGCGCGCACAACGTCACGCGCGTGGAGCGGGCACGCCTGGGCGCCGCGCTGCGGTCGCGCCTGCGCCGGGCGCCGCTGCAGTTCTTCGTGCCCCGGAGCGCCAGCTGATACCCCTTCGCGGGAAGTGCCCGTCCTACAGGGGCGCCCCGGGATCAGCAGGTACATTCGGTCGGCCCCGGCCGGGGGACGCGCGGGCCTTCGCGCGGATCGGGCGGGTGGCGGGTTGAATGCCCGCGCGAAGCGAAGGATTACAACAATGGATGAAATCATGGGTTTCTGGGCGCAGTGGCTGCGCCCATCGGCCGGCCTGCCCACGGTCCAGTGGTCGCTGCTGCTGGCGGTGGCCGCGGTCTCGGGCTATCTGTTCCAGCGGCACATCGGCCTGCCGAAGGTCGTGGGCTACACGCTCGTGGGCACCTTCGCGGGCCTGCTGGGCTTCAGCGGCGCGGTCTGGCCGCTGCAGGGCATCAGCCTCTTCCTGCTCGAGCTCGGCATCGCGATCGTGCTGTTCGAGGCCGGCGGCCGCATTCCGCTGCGCTGGTTCCGGCACAACCCGATGGTGCTCGCGCAGAGCATCATGGAATCGGCCCTGACCTATTTCGCGGTGTACTACGCGATGCTGTGGCTGGACGTACCGCCGCGCGCCGCCGGGCCGCTGGCGCTCGTGGCCCTGGCCGCCTCGCCGGCCGTGCTGACGCGCGTGGTGGCCGACACCCGGGCCGCCGGCCCGGTGACCGACCGCGCCATCGTGCTGGCCACGCTCTCCACCCTCTACGCGCTCACCCTGGGCAGCGCTACGGCGGAGCTGGTCAACCGGCCCGCGGCGGGCATCATGGACACCGTGTACCCCGTGATGGTGGTGCTGGGCGTGTCCGTCATCGTGGGGGCCGTGCTCGCGCTGGTGCTGCGCATGGCCCTGCGCTTCATGAGCCCGACGAGCGAGAACACCACGTTCCTGCTGCTCACGCTGATCGCCGCCGGCACGGCGGTGGCGGCGCACATGGGCGGTTCGGCCCCGCTGGCGGCGCTGCTGGCCGGCATGCTGCTCAAGCAGCTCAACCCCCGTCCCTGGGCCTGGCCGCGCCAGCTCGGCACGGCGGCCTCGCTGCTCACCATGCTGATGTTCGTGCTGGTTTCCACCGTGGCGGCGCAGGCCGACTGGAGCGGCCCGGTGGTGGGCGTGGTGCTGGCCCTGATCGTGGTCCGCCTCGTGGCCAAGGCCCTGGGCGTGGCCCTGGGCAACGTGGGCAGCGGCGCGAGCTGGCGCCAGGCCCTCTGGGTCGGCTGCGCGATGACGCCGATGTCGTCCATCGCGTTGCTGATCGCCTCGCAATTCGTGGTGGCCTCCGCCTCCACCGGCCAGCTGATCGCCCGCATCGCGCTGCCCACCATCCTGCTCATGGAAGTGCTGGGCGCCGTCATCGCCACGGTCGCCATCTACCG
The DNA here is from genome assembly GCA_002397315.1 of Comamonadaceae bacterium UBA4962. Classification (GTDB taxonomy): domain Bacteria; phylum Pseudomonadota; class Gammaproteobacteria; order Burkholderiales; family Burkholderiaceae_C; genus Paracidovorax. The sequence goes on along the minus strand of DHAE01000025.1, from coordinate 95,347 downwards.
CGCCGGAGAGAGTTCGAAACCCTGGGCGCCGGCCACGCGCGCCGCCAACGCAGAGCGGGAGCAGCAGCCATGAGCCTGGAAGCATTCCACCATTCCGAGCCGCTGACGCTCGGCGTCGAGCTGGAACTGCAGCTCGTCAACACGCACAACTACGACCTCGCGCCCTACGCCGAGGACATGCTGCGCCTCATGGAAAAGCACCCGCTGCCCGGCAGCGTGGTGCCCGAGATGACCAACAGCATGATCGAGATCTCGACGGGCGTCTGCCATTCGAGCAGCGAGGTGCTGGGCCAACTTACGCAGATCCGCGACGCGCTGGTCAAAAGCGCGGACAAGCTCAACATCGCCGTGGCCGGCGGGGGCACGCACCCCTTCCAGCAGTGGCACGAGCGCCGCATCTACGACAAGCCCCGCTTCCAGGAGCTGTCGCAGCTCTACGGCTACCTCTCCAAGCAGTTCACGATCTTCGGCCAGCACGTGCACATCGGCTGCCCCAGCGCCGACGAGGCGCTGCTGATGCTGCACCGCATGTCGCGCTACATCCCGCACTTCATCGCGATGTCGGCCTCCAGCCCCTACGTGCAGGGGCAGGACACGGCCTTCGATTCGGCGCGGCTCAACTCGGTGTTCGCGTTCCCGCTGTCGGGCCGCGCACCCATGGTGCTCACCTGGAACGACTTCGAGGCGTACTTCGACAAGATGACGCGCACGGGCGTGGTCAAGAGCATGAAGGACTTCTACTGGGACATCCGCCCCAAGCCCGAGTTCGGCACGATCGAGATCCGCGTGTTCGACACGCCGCTCACCATCGAGCGCGCCGCCGCGCTATCGGGCTATGTGCAGGCGCTGGGCGCCTGGTTCCTGGCCGAGCAGCCCTTCACGCCGACCGAGGACGACTACCTCGTCTACACCTACAACCGCTTCCAGGCCTGCCGCTTCGGCATGCAGGCGGTCTACGTGGACCCGGCCACGGGCGAGCACATGCCGCTGCGCGACCACATCCTGCAGACCATCGACCACATCGCGCGCCATGCGGCGGTGACGGGCGCCTCCGGCGCGCTGCATCTGCTGCGCAGCGAGGCCGCGGCCGGCCAGAACGACGCGCGCTGGCTGCGCGACCGGCAGCGCGACGAGCAACTGCTGGGCGAGGTGAGCCGGCAGGCGGCCTTGCGGTTCCGCGGCGCGCCGGCCTGAGCGCGGCCGCCCGGCCGCCATGGGCCGGGGCCCACGCGGGGGCCAGGGCCGCCCTGGTGCCGCCTGGCGTGCGAGGCGCCCCGCGAGGTGCCCTGCGCACCGTTCTCCTCAGCCCTGCTTGACCAGCTCCACCCGCCGGTTGTTCGCCTTGCCCTCTTGCGTGCCGTTGTCCGCCACCGGGCGCTCTGCGCCGAAACCGGCGGCGGACAGGCGCGACGCATCGATGCCCCGCGCCGTGAGGGCCGCGACGACGGCCCTGGCGCGGCCTTCTGACAAGGTCTTGTTGCGCGCCGCGTCGCCCGTGTCGTCGGTGTGGCCGTTGACGGCGAGCTTCAGCGCTGCGTCCTGCTGCAGCAATTGCACGACCTGTTCGATCTGCGGCTGCGAGTCGGGCAGGATGTCGGCCTTGTCGGTGGCGAAATGGACCTGCAGCGCCACCTTGCCGGCCTTGTCGATCTGCGCCTTCAGTTCGCTGGCCGGCAGCAGGCCCGCGGTGACCTGCAACGGCTTCGTCTCGGCGATGAGCAGGCCGCCGCCGAACTGGTAGCTGCACAGGTGGATCCAGATGTCGCGGTCCGCCCGGTGGACGACGAACACCTGCACGGGCTGGTTCCAGATGTCGCCCAGGCCGCTGTTGTAGCGCGTGACCACGTCGCGCGGCCACTCCTTCATCTCGTCGGTGGCGGCCTGCGGCAGCTTGCCCTCGAAGATCTTCCTGCCGCCCAGCGAGGCCACCACGGATTCGATGTTGCGCAATAGCTCCAGGTCCGAGAAGGTCTTGCCCTCGGCGGCGGCGATGTGCGCCGACCAGATGCGGCCTTCGACCGGCTGCAGGCGGTCGCCCGTCCAGAACGGCACCTGGTCGAAATCGGCCACGTCCGGCTTCGTTCCGGTGACGTAGCCGGCGGGAAGTGCGATGTACGGGAAGGCGCCCAGCGGCACGCTGGAGACCGGCAGGCTGGCCGCGTCGAAGGGCCTGGACGCAGCCGGCTGCGGAGCCGCCGCACCCGCATCGACGGGTGGCGTGGTCGCGGACGGCGCGGAGGCGGCCTGCGGAGCGGCAGATGTACTGACGGCCTTTTGCGTCGCCTCCTGTTTTTGGCATGCGCCAAGTCCCATGGCGAAGGCCAGAGCCAGCGCTGGCGCTACTGTTTTTTGCACAGGGAAACCTCCTCGCCGTCAAAAGAGAGCCCGCCAGTCTAGCCACGGATCTCTTCCATGCCTTCCCCACCATGGGGGGGATCGAGGGGCCGGCCCTTTCGGCCTCCGCGGCCGTCCACGGCTGCGCGTATGCTCGGCGCATGGGTGAATTCGACCTGATCGCACGCTACTTCCGCCGCCCCGTGCGCCGCGCCGCGCTCGGCGTGGGCGACGACTGCGCACTGCTCGCGCCCGCCGCCGGCATGCACCTGGCCGTCTCCAGCGACATGCTGGTGGAGGGCCGGCATTTCTTTCCCGACGTCTATCCCGCGCACCTGGGCCACAAGGCACTGGCGGTGAACCTGTCGGACCTCGCCGCCTGCGGTGCCCGGCCACTCGCGTTCACGCTGGCCTTGTCGCTGCCGCGGGCCGACGAGGCCTGGCTGCAGGGCTTCTCGGAAGGGCTGCTGGCGCTGGCCGACGAACACGGCTGCGAACTGGTGGGCGGGGACACCACGCAGGGGCCGCTCAATATCTGCATCACGGTGTTCGGCGAAGTGCCGGCCGGCCAGGCGCTGCTGCGCAGCGGCGCGCGGCCGGGCGACGACCTGTGGGTGAGCGGCCACCTGGGCGACGCGCGGCTCGCGCTCGACGCGCTGCTGGGCGAGATGCCCGTGCAGTTGCCGCCGCCGGTGCTGGCACAGGCGCGCGAGCGGCTGGAGCGCCCCACGCCGCGGGTGGCGCTCGGGCAGGCCTTGCGCGGCGTGGCCGGCAGCGCCATCGACGTGAGCGACGGGCTCGTGGGCGACCTGGGGCACATCCTGCAGGCCTCGGGCGTGGGCGCGCACATCGACACCACGCTGGCCCCGCACCTCATGGCGGCCAGCGCGGGCGAGCCCGTGCCCGAGCAACTGCCCTACGGCCGGGAGAACCTGCTGCGCTGCGTGCTCGCGGGCGGCGACGATTACGAACTGCTGTTCACCGCCGCGCCCGGGCGCCGCGCGGAGGTCGAGGCCGCCGCGGGGCAGAGCGCTACGCGGGTCACGCGCATCGGCGCCATCGACGCCGAACCGGGGCTGCGCCTGCTGGATGAGCAGGGCGCCGTGCTGGACGCGCAGTACCTCGCGTTCGACCATTTCCGCTGACGGCACCCGCCGCCCGGGTGCGGCGTACGCGCTGCTAGCATCCCCATCCCCCATTTCGAGGAACCAGGAGCCGCAATGCCCTTCGCTTTCCTGCCTGGCACGGCCCGTCCGGCCGCCTTCACCCGCTGCAGCGGAGCGCCGGCCGAGCCCTCCGGCCCTGCCGCCTGCGGAGAGCGTGCCCCGGGTGCCCGCGCCTTCGTGGCCGCCCTCGCGGCCTGCTCGGCGATCGCGGCGATCCCCGTGTCCCATGCGCAGGAGCGCCCCCCTACGACGGCCTCCCGCATCACCCAGGTGACGGTGGCACCGGGCATCGCCACCATCGAACGCAGCGCCCGCCTTCCCGCGGGCGCGCGCAGTGCCACCTTCGCCTGCCTGCCGGCGAGCCTGGACCCGGACAGCCTGCAGATCAGTGCCGACGCCGGCGTGCGCGTGGGCGAGTTCAAGGTCACCACCGAGGACCGCGACGTGGCCGCCGGCTGCGCGAGCCCGCTGGACGACCGCATCCGCACGCTGGAAGACCGCATCGCCGACGTGCAGGCCGAAATCACGGCGCTGCGGCGTGTGGACCGGTACCTGGACCACGTGGCCGGCGGCAGCGATGGCAGCACCGGCAGCGGCACCCCGCGCGACGGTCGCACGCCCGCCGTGCAGATACCGGCCACGGCCGAAGCGCTGCGCAAGACCTCCGCCGAGACGCTGGTGCGCCTGCCGCCGCTGCAGCGCCGCCAGGAAGCGCTGGAGCGCGAACTGAAGCCGCTGCGCGCCGAGCGCGACCACGCCGCGGGCGGTTCCCGCGGGAAGGTGGTGTCGGTGGCCGTGAATCTCGCCACCGACCGCGAGGCCGGGCTGCGCCTGTCCTACCAAGTGCACGGCCCCGGCTGGCAGCCCGCCTACCGCGCGCGGCTCGACACCGCCACGGGCGCCGTGGTGCTGGAACGGCTGGCCGTGGTGGCGCAGCGCAGCGGAGAAGACTGGAACGACGTGCGCCTCGTGCTCACCACCCAGACGCCCGCGCGCGCCACGCAGGGGCCGCGCCCCGGCACCTGGACGGTGGACGTGGCGGCCCCGCCGGAGCCGCAGAGACGGCTCGCACGCATGCCTGCACCCGCCGCCCCGATGACGTCGGTGGCATCCGCGGCCCCGGCCGACCTGGCGGAAGCCCCCCTGCCCGACTTCGACGTGACCGCCCTGGCCGGCAGCTACGCGACGCGCTTCGAGGTGCCGCAGCGCCTCACCGTGCCCGCGAGCGGCCAGCGCACCACGCTGCTGCTGGGCACGCACGGCGCCACCGCCCGCCTCGTGACACGCACCGTGCCCGCACGCCAGCCGACTGCCTACCTCGTGGCCGAGATCGCGCCGCCCGCCGGCTCCTGGCCCGCCGGGTCCGTGGGCCTGTACCGCGACGGCGCCTTCGTGGGCGAGGGCCGGCTGGACTTCGCTGCGGCGGCACCCACGGCCACGGCCACCGCGGCGACGGCGGGCGCAGAGGCGCAGGCCGCCCGCACCGTCCCGCTCTGGTTCGGCCCGGACGACCTCGTGCGGGTACAGGCCGAGGCACCGCAGCAGACCACCGGCAGCGCCGGCTTCACGGGCTCGCGCGTGGAACGCCGCACCGCGCTCGCCTACCGCATCGAGAACCGCCACACCGCGCCGGTCACGCTGCAGGTGATCGACGCGGCGCCGGTCTCGCGCAACGCGAAGATCGAAATCGAATCGCGCTACGCGCCCGCACCGCTCACCACCGCCTGGGAAGGCCGCCCCGGCACGATCGCATGGCAGCAGACCCTGGCGCCCGGCGCCGAGGCCCGCTTCACCGCCGAACACACGGTGCGCCACGACAAGGACATGGTGCTGGACGAGAACACGCCATGAACGCCCTGCCGCCTCTCTCTCCCCTGCCCGCCGCCGAAAAGCCGGGTCGCCGCCCGCCGATCGCCACCGCCGCCTTCGTGCGCGCCCACCCGGCGCACTGGATCGCCCTGGGCTTCGGCTCGGGCCTCTCGCCGCGCGCGCCCGGCACCGTCGGCACCGCCTGGGCGTGGCTGGCCTACCTGCTGCTGCAGCAGTGGCTCGCGCCGATGCAGATCGGCCTCCTGATCCTCGTCGGCACGCTGGTGGGCTGGTGGGCCTGCACCACCACCGCGCGCCGCCTCGGCGTGGCCGACCCCGGCTGCATCGTCTGGGACGAGATCGTGGCCTTCTGGTGCGTGCTTTGGCTCGCCATGCCCATGGGCTTCTGGGGGCAGTGCGCGGCCTTCGCGCTGTTCCGCTTCTTCGACGCGGCCAAGCCCGGCCCGGTCGCCTGGGCCGACAGCCTCTTCAAGGGCTTCGGCTGGCGCGGCGGCTGGGGCATCCTCTTCGACGATTTCGTGGCCGCGTTCTGCACGCTGTTCGTGATCGCGCTCTGGAGGGTGCTGTGGTGAATGCGATCGCGCATGCCCTGCGCGCGCGCGGCTGGATGATGGCCACCGCCGAAAGCTGCACCGGCGGCCTGATCGCGGCCGCCTGCACCGATCTCGCCGGATCGAGCCAGTGGTTCGAGCGCGGCTTCGTCACCTATTCCAATGCCGCCAAGACGGAGCTGCTCGGCGTGCCCGCGGCGCTCATCGAGGCCCACGGCGCCGTCAGCGAACCCGTGGCACGCGCCATGGCCGAGGGCGCCGTGCGGCATGCCCGCGCGCAGGTCGCGCTGGCAGTGACCGGCGTGGCCGGCCCATCGGGCGGCAGCGCGGAAAAACCCGTGGGCACCGTCTGGTTCGGCTGGCACGTGGCCGGCACGACGCACAGCGAGGTCGTGCGCTTCGCGGGGGACCGCGCGGCCGTGCGGGCGGGCGCGCAGGGCCATGCGCTGGCGCGGCTGGCGGAGCTGCTCGCCTGAGTCAGCGCTCCGCGACGCGCTCCAACAGCCCGGCGCTGGCCCGGTTCATGCCCACCACCTCCACGCTGCAGCCGTGGTGGCGCAGCCGCTGCACCACCTTCTCCAGCGCGGCGACGGCCGTCACGTCCCAGAAGTGGGCGCGCGAGACGTCGATGCGCACCGGCCGGCCTTCCGCGGCCAGGATGTCGAAGGCGTCGATGAAGGCATCGGCCGAGGCGAAGAACACCTGGCCCGCGACGTGCCAGGTGCGCAGGCCCGTGGCCGGATCGTCCTCGGCGCGCACGTCGAGCAGGCGGGCCACCTTGAAGGCGAAGAACACGCCGCTCAGCACCACGCCCACGGCCACCCCGGCCGCGAGGTTGTGGGTGGCGAGCGTCACGGCCACGGTGGCCAGCATCACCGCACTCGACATGCGCGGATGCCGCACCAGCGTGCGCAGCGAGCCCCAGTCGAAGGTGGAGGCCGACACCATCACCATGATCGCCACCAGCGAGATCACCGGCACGCGCGACACCCAGTCCTTGAGCGCCACCATCAGGATGAGCAGGAACACGCCCGCGAACAGCGTCGAGAGCCGCCCGCGTCCGCCGTACTTCACGTTGCCGACGGCCTGGCCGATCATTCCGCAGCCCGCGATGCCGCCGAACAGGCTGGCCGCGATGTTCGCCAGCCCCAGGCCCGCGCATTCGCGGTTCTTGTCGCTGGGCGTGTCGGTCATCTCGTCCACCACCGCGGCCGTGAGCACGGACTCCAGCAGGCCCACGAAGGCGATCGCGAGCGCCGGCAGCGCGATGATGCGCAGCGTCTCCAGCGTGAACGGCACACCGGGCAGCGCGAAGGCGGGCAGCGAGTCCGGCAGCCTGCCCAGATCGGCCACGGTGGGCAGCGGCAGGCCGGCCGCGGAGGCCAGCACCGTGAGCGCCACCACGCAGACCAGCGGCGACGGGATCGCGGTGAGCGCGCGCCAGCCCCACCACGCACCCAGGCGCGGCAGCCCGTAGATGATCGCGAGCCCCAGCGCCAGCATGCCCCAGGTGGCCGGGCCGGCGCCGCGCAGGTGCGGCAGTTGGGCCGAGAAGATCAGCACCGCCAGCGCGTTCACGAAACCCGTGCGCACCGAACTGGAAACGAACCGCACCAGCACGCCCATGCGCAGCAGGCCGAAGGCCACCTGCACCGCGCCGGCCAGCAGCCCGGCCGCGAAGAGGTAGCCGAGGCCGTGCGACTGCACGAGCGGCGCGGCCACCAGCGCCACCGAACCGGCCGCCGCCGACACCATGGCCGGCCGTCCGCCCGCGAAGGCGATCACCAGGCTGATGACGAACGAGGCGAACAGCCCCACCGACGGATCGACGCCCGCCACGAACGAGAACGCGATCACCTCCGGGATGAGCGCGAACGTGGCGACGGCCCCCGCGAGCAACTCGCGCGGAATGCTGGGCGCCCATTCGGCGCGCAAGCGGGTGCTCAGCTTCCGCAACACTTCTTGTACTTTTTCCCGCTGCCGCAGCTGCACGGGTCGTTGCGGCCCGGCGTGTCCCCGCGGCGCACGGACTCGATGCGCGGGCCCATGCTCTTCCACAGCTGGCGCAGGTCGTAGGTGGCCCAGACCGCTTCGCCGAACACCTCCAGCCGGTCCTCGCTCACGCTGGGCGGGCCGTCCTCGGCGTACATGTTGTGCTCGGCGCGGCCGGTGTCGTCCTCGGTCAGCGCGACGATGTGGTCGAGCGCGCCGTCCAGCCACTGCGCGGCCTCCTTGTCGCGCGGCGCGGCCCATTCCTCGGGCCAGTTCTCCACGGCGAACATGAAGCCCAGCGCCCAGACCTGGCCGAACGAGGGAATGTCCTGCCCTTCCATTTCGGCGCGTTCTTCTTCGGGCAGGCAGGCGATGGCGCCGCGCATGTCCATCACTTCGGGCTGGAAGGCGCGGTCGTCCTCCAGCGTCTCGATCTGCTCGTCGAGCTGGCGGGCCACTTCGTTCCAGCGGCGCATCCACAGCTCGACGAAGCGCGCCTGCTGCGCGTCGTCCTGGAAGGCCGGCAGGCGCGGCAGCGCATCGCCTTCGGCAGCCAGCTCCATCGGGCCGCCGTCGTCCAGCAGCATGGGCAGGTATTCGGCCGGTGGGATGGGCCGGCGCGTGCACACGAGCGCCGTCAGGAAGCCGTCGCAGAACTCCCACTGGGGGATTTCCTCGGCGCGCGAGCGCAGGTCGTCGAGCAGCGCATCCAGCTCGTCGAGGTCGTCGTTGCTGAGCGCCGGTTCGGTGCCGGGCGCCTCGGCGGCGGGCGTGGGGGCGTGGGGATCGGTCATGGGAAGCTCCTGGCGCGGGGCGCGCGGGCGGTGTGGGGGTCGGATGGGGCGAAAAATGGGGGCTTCGGGGGAAGCGGTATGCAGCGGCATGCAGCGGCCGGCGCGGGCCCGCGGGCAGGCGGCGCAGCCCGACGGAAAGGCACGCTCTATGATGCCGCCGCAGCGGCCGTGCGCGAGCCCGGCCGTGCATTCCAAGGCGGCGAGTGTAGCCGCGCGCCCTGCCGCCCCCTTTCCGAGCGCTCCATTCCATGTCCGCCACCCCGTCTTTTCCCGAGCCGTCCAGCCCTGCCGGCCCCGCAGCGCCCCACGACGCCACCGACTGGGACGCCGTGCTGCGCGAGCGGCTGCCCACGCAGACCCATGCCGTGGAGAGCCACATGGTGGACGGCATACGCGTGTGGCTCAAGCGCGCCGCCCCCGTGCGCGGCGCCGGCCGCTACCGCGCCATGGCCGCGCTCGCCCGGCTGCTCGGCCTGCCCGTGCTGCGTCCGGTGCCCGCGCCGGGCGGGGCCGAGGCCATCGCCACCGAAGTGCGCCGCCTGCGCGCCCTGCATGCGCTGGGCCTGCGCGTGCCCCAGGTGCTGGCCGCGAGCGGCGAAGGCCTGCTCACGCTCGACCTGGGCCGCCCGGGCGTGGACACGCATTCGCTGGGCAACGAGATCGAACACAGCCTGCCCGAGGGCGCCGACGCCGTGCTCGCACTCTGGCGCCAGGGCCTCGCGGCCATCGGCGAAGTGCATGCGCGCGGCACCTGCCTGAGCCAGGCCTTCGCGCGCAACCTCGTGCGCTGCCCGGACGGCGTGATCGGCTACCTGGATTTCGAGGACGACCCCGCAGCCACCCTGCCGCTGCCCGTCTGCGAGGTGCGCGACCTGCTCTGCTACGCCCACTCCACCGCGCTCTACCTGCGCGCTTCCGGCGCCCTGCCCGCGGCCCGAAAGGACACCGCCACCTGGATCGCGGCGCACGGCGAGGATTTCCGCCAGGTGATGGACGCCACGCTCCGCCGCCTCGCCTGGCTGCGCCGCCTGCCCGAGGATCGCCGCTGGGGCCGCGACGTGCAACGCGTGCGCGCGGCCTACGATCTGCTTGCGCGGTAGCGCTGCAATAGAAGCCCTGAGGCGGACGAGTGGCTTGGGCAGGCTCGTTGCCCGGCGTTCAAACCCAGCGCAAGGCTTCAGGGCGCCAGATGGCCATGGCCTGACCCAATGTGGTCACACTGGCTCATGCAGGATGAGTTTGATAGTCGCACTACGTTTACTCAAGTAGTGCGAATTTCAATCGTCCGCAGGCCTCAGCGTCCAGGCTTTCGAGAATGCGCAAGCGCGTGCCGTCGCACCCAGCCCGCTAGTCCTTCCATTCAACCTGCGCCCCCAGGCTGCGCAGGTTCTCCACGAACCTCGGATGGGCCCGGCGGATCGGCCCGGCGTGGCAGATCTCCGAGCGGCCGGGGGTGCTGGCCGCCACCATGAAGAGCGCGATCGCCACGCGGATGATGTAGGGGCTCTCGACCACCGCGGGCGTGAGCGCCTGGCCGCCGAAGGTCACGATGCGGTGCGGATCGGACGAGAACACGTGCGCGCCGAACTTCGACAGCTCGCCCGTCCAGCCTAAAGCGCCGTCGTACACCTTGTTCCAGAACATCGCGTTGCCCTGCGCGCGCACGCCCAGGGCGATGAAGATCGGCAGCAGATCCACCGGGAAATACGGCCACGGGGCCGCCTCCACCTTGGTGAGCGTGTTGGGCGTGAAGGGCGGCTGCACCGCGAGCGGCCCGGCGCGGCGCGTGGTGGACCAGCCGCCTTCGTGCACGACCTCGACGCCGAACTTCGCGAACGTGCGGTCGATGAGCGGAAAGTTCTCCGGCGCGCTGTTGCGCACCGCCACGTCGCCGCCCGTGATCGCGCCGAGCGCCAGGAAGGTGGTGATCTCGTGAAAGTCCTCGTCGAAGCGGAACTCGCCGCCGCCCAGTTCCGATCCGCCGTGCACCGTGAGGCGCGAGGTGCCGATGCCCTCGATGCGCACGCCGAGCATCGCCATGAAGCGGCAGAACTCCTGCACGTGCGGCTCCGATGCCGCATTGGTGAGCGTCGAGCGCCCCGGCGCGCCGGCCGCGCACAGCACGAAGTTCTCGGTGGTGGTGACGGAGGCGTAGTCGAGCCAGTGGTCCGTCGGTGCCAGCGCCCCGTCACGGCGCACGAGCAGCGTCCCCTCGGCGCGCTCCACGGTGGCGCCGAAGCGGCGGAACACGTCCACGTGCGGATCGATCTCGCGCACGCCCAGGGTGCAGCCCTTGACGTTGTCCTCCAGCCGCGCGATGCCGAAGCGCGCGAGCAGCGGCGGCACCAGCATGATCGACGAGCGCATCTCCTCCGGCAGGCGGTGCGATGTCGCATCGAACGCGGTGTGCTCGTGGTGCAGCTCCAGCAGGCCGTCCGCAGGATCCCACTGCACGCGGCTGCCGAGGGTGCGGAAGATGTCGAGGATCTTGCGCACGTCGGTGATGTCGGGCACGCCCACCAGGCGCAGCGGCGCCCGCGTGAGCAGCGTGGCGCAGAGCACGGGCAGCACGGCGTTCTTGTTGGCGGAAGGGCTGATGCGCCCGCGGAGCGGCGTGCCGCCGTGCACGATGAGGTGGGACATGGATGGGAGGAAAAGGAGGGAATGCGGAAACGGAAAGCGCCCCGCGCACTGTACCCCCGCCCCGGCCCGGCCGTGGGGCCGCAGTGCGCTCCGTTCCGCGGCGTTCCACTTCGGGTGCGTTTCCGTAGCGCCGCGTGGGCGGCGTCCGACAGGGCCGTGGAGGCCCGCCGTCCTATCGTTGGGCTCAAGCGCTCCTGCCCCGTTCCGAAACGTTCCGCATGCCTTCCTCCACCGCCGCCGCAGCCCCCGTGCCAGGAGCTGACGCCCTCCCGCCGGGCCAGGCGGACACCTCCCGGCATGCCCCCTCGCTGTCGATGGCCGCATGGCGCCAGTTCATGAACGTCGCGCGGCCCTACTGGCTGGGCGACAAGAAGTTCGCGGCCTGGTCGCTGATGGGCCTGCTGATCCTGCTCATGCTGCTGGAGACGCACCTCGCCGTGCGCCTGATCGACCGCACCGGCGAGATGACCTCCGCGCTCGCCGCGCAGGACCGCGACCGCTTCTGGGATGCCGTGCGCACCTGCCTCTTCGTGCTGGCTTTCGCGGTGCCGGTATACGCCTTCTACTACTACATGCGCGACGCGTTCGCTAACCACTGGCGGCTCTGGCTCACGCACCGCTTCCTCGACGGCTACCTGGGCCGGCGCCGCTACTACGAACTGAACGCCGAGGGCACGGTCGACAACCCCGACCAGCGCATCAGCGAGGACATCAACAGCTTCACCGGCCGTTCCACGCACTTCCTGCTGATCTTCATCGGCGCGACGATGCAGCTGGTGGCCTTCAGCGCGGTGCTGTGGTCGATCTCGCAGGCGCTGGTGGCCTTCCTGGCCGTGTATGCGCTCGTGGGCACGGTGGTGGCGCTCTATGTGTTCGGCGCCCCGCTCATCCGGCTCAACTTCTGGCAGTTGCGGCGCGAGGCGGATTTCCGCTTCGGCCTGATGCGGCTGCGCGAGAACGCGGAATCCATCGCCTTCTACCGCGGCGAGGCGCAGGAGCGGGCGCAGCTCGACCACAGCTTCCAGGCCGTCTTCAACAACTACGCGCGCCTCATCAAGCGGCAGCGCTCGCTCAACCTCTTCCAGCGGGCGTTCAGCCAGCTCACCGTGGTGATCCCCAGCATCATCCTGGCCGACGCCGTGCTCTCGGGCGACATGGAGGTGGGCCGCGCCATCCAGGCCGGCGGCGCCTTCGCGGCGGTGCTGGCCTCGGTGTCGCTGATCGTGGACAACTTCGAGAGCCTGAGCCGCTTCGTCGCCGGCATCGGCCGGCTCGACACGCTGCGCCAGGCGCTCCTTGACGCGCCCGAGGACCGCAAGGCCCGCGAACCGCAGGAACCCGAGGCAGCCGCAGCAGCGAAAAAGCAGCGCCGCCAGGACCGCAGGGCGTACCGGCAGGCACGGCGGCGCGGCCGCAACGCCTCCCCGTCCGGCATGCCATCCACGCGAACGGCAGGCAAGACCGGCGCGGTGGCGGCGGCGCCGGTCGCCGCCCTCGCGCCCCTCGCCCCGATCGCGGGCCGCGAGATCCAGGCCCGCGAGGGCGAGCGCTTCGCCATCGAGGGCCTGACGCTCTACACGCCCCGCTTCACCCGTCTGCTGGTGCGCGACCTGACCCTGCAGCTGCAGCCCGGCGACGCACTGCTCATCACCGGGGCCAGCGGCTGCGGCAAAAGCTCGCTGCTGCGCGCCATCGCCGGCCTGTGGCGCGACGGCGAGGGCATCGTGCACCACCCGCCGATGGAAAGCGTGTTCTTCCTGCCCCAGCGGCCCTACATGCAGCCCGGCACGCTGCGCAGCCAGATGCTCTATCCCGCACAGAGCTGCGATCTGGCCGACGACCAATTGCGGGACATGCTGGACGCCGTGCAGCTGCCCGAGCTGGCCGAGCGCGTCGGCGGGCTCGACGCGGTGCGCGACTGGGAGAAGGAACTGTCGATCGGCGAGCAGCAGCGGCTGGCCTTCGCGCGGGTGCTGGTGCGCCAGCCGCGCACCGTGATCCTCGACGAGGCCACGAGCGCACTCGACAGCGCCAACGAGGCGGCGCTCTACGAGCGGGTGCGCGCGAGCGGCGCCTCGGTGATCAGCATCGCGCACCGGCCCGCCGTGCTCGCCCACCACACGCACGTGCTGGTGCTGACGGGCGACGGGGGCTGGTCCCTGCACCCGGCGGAGGGCTTCCGCTTCGAGGAGTGAGGCGCGCGCGCCGGAGCTTCGGCCGGCGTCAGGCCGGAGCGGCCAGTCCGGCCTCGGCCTCGGGCTCCCGCGCTTCTTCGTCCTCCAGCACCAGCGCGGTCGCCACGTGGGCATCCATGTTCAGCAGGCGCTTGCGCATGCAGAGCACGGCCTTGTCCTTCGAGAGCAGGATCGCGCGGTGCGCGGCCGCGAGGTCGATGAACTTCTGGTCGTCCGCGTCCTTGCAGACGTAGGCCACGCGCGGGGCGGTTTCCACCAGGCGCGCCTGGGCATCGAAGGCGGCGAGCACCTGCGCGGCCTCCACCCGGTAGTAATCCATGCGCGCCACGATGTGCGCATAGGCCAGCACGCGCTCCAGTTCGTCGCGCATCACCTGCGTGGCGATCCAGTCGAGCCGCCCTTCGGCGAGCAGCTGCCGCAGCGGACCCGTGCGCGGGTCGGAGAAGATCAGCAGGTCCAGCGCGACGTTGGTGTCCACCACCACGCTGCGCACGGGCTCGCCTGCCGACGCCCGCACGGGCAGGCGCAGCTCAACCGGCATGGCCTGCGTCCGCGTCCGGAGGGGTGCCGGCACCCGGGCCGGCACCATCGCCCGGAGCCCGGTTGCGCACGGCCCCGCGCACCATGTCGAAGCGGAACAGCCGGCATTCGATCGGCCCGTTCCACATCGGCACACGGCGCGACTCCTTCAGGCGCATCTTGCCGGGCAGCTTCAGGTCGGGCGTGAGCATCCAGGCCTGCCAGCCGGCGTAGTGCTTCTTCCAGTGGGCGGCGAGCTGCAGGAAGAAGTCCACGCCGTCGTCCGTCTGGGCGGTCTCGCGGCCCGCGCGCTCGACCACGCCCATGCGTTCGCGCGCGCTGCGCCCCGCCGTGCCGGCTGCGGCGATGCGTTCGCCATAGGGCGGATTGAGCAGCATCACGCCCGGCTCCGCGGTGGGCGGCATGCGCTGCAGCGCGTCACCGCCGCGCAGCTGCACGGCCCCGGCGACGCCCGCGCGCTCGGCGTTGCGCTGCGCGAAGTCCACCATGCGGTGCGACACGTCGCTGCCGAACACCGGCACCGTGGGGGCCACGATCGCGTCCTGCGCCTGTTCGCGCAGCGCATTCCACACATGCGCCTGGAAGGGCAGCAGCTTCTCGAACGCGAAGCGCCGGCGCAGCCCCGCCGGGATGCGGCAGGCCATCTGCGCGGCCTCGATCGCGATCGTGCCGCTGCCGCAGCAGGGGTCGTAGAGCGGCATCGGTGCATCGCCGCGCGGGTCCCAGCCGCTGGCGGCGATCATCGCGGCGGCCAGCGTTTCCTTGAGCGGCGCATCGCCCTTGTCCTCGCGCCAGCCGCGCTTGAAGAGCGGCTCGCCCGAGGTATCGATGTACACCGTGGCCTGGTCGGTCGTGAGGTGCAGGTGGATGCGCACGTCCGGGTGCTGGGTGTCCACGTCCGGCCGCACGCCGCCGGCCTTGGCACGGAAGCGGTCGGCCACCGCGTCCTTCACGCGAAGCGCGGCGAAGTTCAGGCTGTTGAGGGGGCTGTGCTGGGCCGTGACGTCGATGCGGAAGCTCTGGTGCGGGGTGAACCAGATCTCCCAGGCCACCTCGGCCGCGATGGCGTAGAGGTCGTTCTCCGAGCGGTACATGCGCTCGGCCAACTGCACCAGCACGCGCTGCGCGAGGCGGCTGTGCAGGTTGAGCTGCAGCGCCTGCCGCCACGAGGCGCGCACCAGCACGCCGCCGCGCCCCGTGAGCAGGTCGTGTCCGGTCAGTCCGGTCAGGTCGTGGACCTCGTCGGCCAGGAAGCCTTCCACGCCGGCGGCGCAGGGCAGAAAAATTTGCAATGAATTCATAACGCAGGGGCGAGAGGATACGCGTTGTCCGGGTTAAGGCACCTTCACCCGTTCTTTCCGACAGACAGAACGGATGAGCCAAACTGGCAAAATTCAACGAAGATTGCCAGTTTCACGGCAATTCCGCCATTTGTCGGCTTTTACGGAGTAAATCCTGATGTTGAACAGTCTGCGGGCCCGCCTCATCGGCATCTGCATCGCCATCACCGCGCTCTCACTGATTGCCTTGGCGCTGGCGACGTTCTTCGCCGTTCGCGGCAATACCATGGCGGAACTGGATGCACGCGTCGGCCAGCTCACGCGGGTCCATGCGGGCGAACTCTCGGAGTGGGTGAAGGAAAAGCAGCGCATCACCGGCTCCATCAAACAGGCTGTGGGCCAGGAGGATCCCGTCCCCGCCCTGCAGGCCGCCAAGCAGGCCGGAGCCTTCGACGCCACCTTTCTTTCGTATGCCGACAAGCGGCATTTCTCGACCGCGCCTCCGCCGCCCGGCTACGACGGAACTTCACGCGGCTGGTACAAGCAGGCGGCGCAGGCCGGCGCACCCGTGGTCACCGCCGCCTACCTGGATGCCGCCTCCGGAAAGCTCACGGTCACGTTCGCCGAGCCCATCACCGCCGGGGGAAGCGTCCAGGCCGTGGCGGGATCGGACATGTTCCTGGACTCCGTCGTCCGCAAAGTGGCCGGCATCCGGCCGCTGCCCAAAAGCTACGGGTTCCTCATCGACGGCCAGTCGAACATCCTGGCCCACCCCAAGGCGGACCTCGCACTGAAACCCGTCACGGCCATTGCCTCCGCGCTCGACGGAGCCCTGCTCGAACGCCTGGCAGCCGACGGGGGGCGCGCTGACGTCTCCCTCGACGGCGCCGACCAGATGCTCTATGCGGCGAAGGTGGAAGGCACGCCCTGGACCCTGGCCATCGCCATCGACCGGGCCGAGGCCACCCGCCCCGTGCGCGACCTGCTGCAGCTGGCCATCGCCATCACCGTGCTGTGCGTGGCCATCGCCGTCGGCCTGCTCAGCTACGCCGTCAGCCGGCAGCTGCGCCGCCTTGCCCTGGTGCGCGATGCGCTGGAGGACATCGCCTCCGGCGAGGGCGACCTCACGCGCCGCCTGGAAACCCACGGCAGCGACGAACTCACCCAGATCGCCCGTGCCTTCAACCACTTCGTGGACAAGATCGCCGCCGTGCTCGTGCGCATCCGCGCCTCGGCCGAATCCGTGCGCCTGGCCACCGGCGAGATCGCGAGCGGCAACCAGGATCTCTCCGGCCGCACCGAGCAGCAGGCCAGCTCGCTGGAAGAAACCGCCGCGGCCATGGAGCAGCTCACGGCCACCGTGCAGCAGAACGCCGAGAACGCGCGCCAGGCCAAGCACCTGGCCGCCAACGCCTCGCAGATCGCATCCCACGGCGGCACGGTCGTCGGACAGGTGGTGCAGACCATGGGCGGCATCGACGCGTCCTCGCGCAAGATCGTGGACATCATCGGCGTGATCGACTCCATCGCCTTCCAGACCAACATCCTGGCGCTCAACGCCGCCGTCGAGGCCGCGCGGGCCGGCGAGCAGGGCCGCGGCTTCGCCGTCGTCGCCTCCGAGGTGCGCACGCTCGCGCAGCGCTCGGCCACCGCCGCCAAGGAAATCAAGGCGCTCATCGACGATTCCGTCGCCCAGGTCAATGCCGGCAGCCGCCTCGTGCAGGATGCGGGCTCCACGATGCAGGAGGTGGTCGAGAGCGTGCAGCGCGTCACCGCCATCGTCACCGAAATCAGCAACGCCAGCCAGGAGCAGAGCACCGGCATCGCCGAGATCGGCGGCGCCGTGAGCCAGATGGACCAGAGCACGCAGCAGAACGCCGCCCTCGTCGAGCAGGCCACCGCCGCCGCGCAGTCGCTGCAGCAGCAGGCCCACCAGCTCGCCGATGCCGTCGCGGGGTTCAAGCTGGAGGCCGAGGGCCCCCAGAGTGCCGGTGGCCGCCCTGCGCAGCACGCCGCGCAGCTCGCGGCACCCGCCGGCCGGCGCTGAAGCCCGCAGGCCGCGGACGCGCCGCACGGGCACCCCAGCACAGGCGGCGGCCAGGATGCCGCAAAGGCCGGTGCGCCGTTCCCGATGCGTTCGCGGCGGTGGCTGGCACGGCCACGCAGCGGCCGCGGCGATGATGCGGGCATGACATCCCCTTCACTTGCTCCGTCCCGCCCCGCGGCCGGCACGCGCCGCGCCCCGCTGTCGCCCCGCACCTGGCTGGCCCTCGCAGGCTGGCTGCTGCTGTCCTTCGCCGCCGCGGGCATCGGCAGCATCGCCTCGGTGCGCGCGCCGCAGTTCTATGCGCAGCTGGTGCAGCCGCCCTGGGCGCCGCCGCCGGGCGTCTTCGGCCCCGTCTGGAGCGTGCTCTACACCCTCATGGGCATCGCCGCGTGGATGGTCTGGCGCGAGCCCGCGGGCACGGCGCGCCGGCAGGCGCTGGTGCTCTTCGGCGCGCAGTTGGCACTGAACGCGCTCTGGAGCTGGCTGTTCTTCCAGTGGCACCGGGGTGCCTGGGCCCTGGCGGACATCGTGCTGCTCGGCGCCTGCGTGGCCGCCACGTTCGTGGCCTTCCTGCGCCTGCGGCCTCTGGCGGGGATTCTGCTGCTGCCCTACCTGGCCTGGATCAGCTTCGCCGCGGCGCTCAATTACACGCTCTGGCAGCTGAACCCGGCGTTACTGGGCTGAAGGTCCACCCTAAAGGGCCTTGCGCAGGTTGGCTGGCGCAATCTTCAACGCCTCACGGTACTTCGCCACCGTGCGGCGTGCGCACTCGATGCCCTGCTCTTTCAGCATCTCGGCGATCTGGCTGTCCGACAGCGGCTTGGCCGGGTTCTCGGATGCGACGAACTGCTTGATCAGCGCTCGCACCGCGGTGCTCGACGCATTGCCGCCCGTCTCGGTGCCCAGCCCCGAGCCGAAGAAGTACTTGAGCTCGTAGGTGCCCTGGGGCGTGGCCATGTACTTGGCCGTGGTGACCCGGCTGATGGTCGATTCGTGCAGGCCGAGTTCGTCGGCGATGTCGCGCAGCACCAGCGGGCGCATGGCCAGCTCGCCGTGCACGAAGAAGTTCTTCTGCCGGTCGACGATCGCGCGCGACACGCGCAGGATGGTGTCGAAGCGCTGCTGGATGTTCTTGATGAACCAGCGCGCCTCCTGCAGCCGCTGCTGCAGCGCCTGGTGCCCCTCTCCGCCGCGGTTGCCGCGCAGCGCGCCGGCATAGATGTCGTGCACGCGCAGGCGCGGCATCACGTCGGGGTTGAGCTGCACCGTGAAGGCATGCGCCGCGCCACGGCCGCTGCTCTTCTTCACGATCACGTCGGGCACGACGATGTTGCGCTCGACCTGCGCGAATGGCCGGCCCGGGCGCGGCTCCAGCCGCGCGATGAGCGACATCGCCGCGCGCGTGCATTCCTCGCCCGCGCCGCAGTGCTGCGACAGCCGCCGCACGTCGCGCCGTGCCAGCATCTCCAGCGGCTGCTGGCAGATGCGCAGCGCCGCCTGCACCACTTCGGGCTCCGCGGCGTCCCCGTCCTGCAGCGCGCGCAGTTGCAGCGCCATGCATTCGGCCAGGCCACGCGCGCCCACGCCCACCGGCTCCAGGCTCTGCAGCAATCGCAGCGCCACGGTGAAGCGGTGCACCAGTTCCTCGACCTGCTCCGGGTCTTCCTCGCCCGCGAGCGACACGGCCAGCGATTCCAGCGATTCGTCCAGGTAGCCGTCGTCGTTCAGCGATTCGATCAGGAAGCGCAGCGCGGCCCGGTCCACCTCCGAGAGGCGCAGCGACAGCGCCTGCCGGTGCAGGTAGTCGGTGAGCGATTCGTGCTCGCGCGCGAGTTCGGTGGCGTCGGCGTCGTCGCCCTCGCCGTTCTGGTTGCGCGTGCGCGCGGGCGCATCGCCGCCCCATTCGCCGTCGTCGGGCGCCATCTCCACCGTGCCGTCGCCCTCCCAGTCCGGGGCGTCGGGCACTTCGGGAGCGTCACCGGCATCCCGCGTGTCGGAGCCGGCATCCGCCGTGCTGGCCGTGGATGCGTCCGCCGCGCCGGAGGCGGAATAGAGCGACTCCTCGGCACCGCGGTCGGACTCGGCGACGGGCGTGTCCGCCTGCGCGAGCCCGAATTCCTCGCGCGGTGCCTCTTCGGCATTGCGTTCGAGGAACGGGTTCTCGTCGAGCATCTGCTCGACTTCCTGCGACAGCTCCAGCGTGGACAGCTGCAGCAGGCGGATCGACTGCTGCAGTTGCGGCGTCAGCGCCAGATGCTGCGAGACGCGCAGCGACAGTCCGGGTTTCATCACACGCGCACCGCCGGGCCGCCCCAAGGTGCAAGCGCCCCCCTGGGGGGCAGCGAACCACGAGAATCGGGGAGCGTGGGGGCCATGCTCACATCCGGAAGTGTTCGCCGAGGTACACGCGGCGGACTTCGGCGTTGTCGACGATCTCTGGCGGCGTGCCCTGCGCGAGCACGCGCCCGTCGCTGATGATGAAGGCGTGGTCGCAGATGCCCAGCGTCTCGCGCACGTTGTGGTCGGTGATGAGCACGCCGATGCCGCGCGCCTTGAGGAACCCGATGATGCGCTGGATCTCGATCACCGCGATCGGGTCGATGCCGGCGAAGGGCTCGTCCAGCAGGATGAAGCGCGGCTGCGTGGCGAGCGCGCGGGCGATCTCCACGCGGCGGCGCTCGCCGCCCGAGAGCGCCAGCGCGGGCGAGGCGCGCAGGTGGTCCACGCGCAGCTCCTGCAGCAGCGCCGTGAGGCGTTCCTCGATCTCGGCACGCGACAGCGGGCTGCCGTCGTCGCCGCGCTGCAGTTCCAGCACGGCGCGCACGTTCTCCTCCACGGAGAGCTTGCGGAAGATCGAGGCTTCCTGCGGCAGGTACGACAGGCCCAGGCGCGAGCGGCGGTGGATCGGCATGTTCGCGACCGACTGGCCGTCGATGCGGATGTCGCCGCCATCGCTGCGCACCAGCCCCACGATCATGTAGAACGAGGTGGTCTTGCCCGCGCCGTTGGGGCCCAGCAGGCCCACGACCTCGCCTTTCTGCACGACCATGGACACGTCCTTCACCACCTTGCGGGTGCCGTAGGACTTCTCGAGGTGCAGGGCTTCGAGGCGGCTCTGCGCCCCGGAGGGCGCTGCCGGCGCTGCGGATCCGGCGCCGGAAGGGGAAGGCGTCGGCATGCTCACTTGGCCCCGTTGCCCAGCTCGTTGCTGCGGCGCAGCGTGGGCGCGGGACCGGGGGCCGGCGCCGCCGCGGGTGCCGAAGCGGACTCCTTGGGCGACAGCACCGCGCGCACCCGGCCGCCCGGCGTGCCGGCCGAACCGGACCCGGCGGGCGCGGTCTTCTGGCCGTCCACGGTGAAGACGTCGGTGGTGTTGTTGTAGACGATCAGCGCGCCGGCCATCTGGTCGGTGAGCGTGGATTCGCGGTAGCGGCGCAGCTCGGCCCGGCGGATCAGGCGCACGAGGTCGGCGCGGCCGTCGTACTCGATCACCTCGCCCTCGCCTTCGACGAATTCGTCCGGCGCGCCCGGCGGGGTGTCGCGCTTCTGGCGGAAGAACGCGCGCTGGCCGGCCTCGGCGGTCATGGTGCCGTACTGGAAGCCGTCCGGGTCCTGCCGTACTTCGAGGCGCGTGCCCCGCAGCACGATCGTGCCCTTGGTCACGACCACGCGGCCCGTGAACACGCTGGTCTGCTTGAGTTCATCGTGCCGCAGGGCGTCGGCCTCGATGTTCATCGGCTTGTTGCGGTCGGCCTTTTCGGCCTGCGCCGGCCCCGTGGCGAACGCCAGGGACGCCAGCAGGAGAAGGGTGGGGAGGAGTCTGGATCTCATAGAGGGCACGAATCTTGCAAAGATTGTAGTCCCCTGCTGCGGCAGCGCAGCATCGGGCAGACAAAAGCCCGCCGGAGCGGGCTTGTGGGATACCGGCGGCATGCCGCAGCGGCCGGCACGCGGCGGGGATCAGCCCTTGCGCGCCTGGCCTGCCAGGTAGTCCACCACCTGCAGCACGTTCTGCATGCTGCCGGCCATGGTGCCGTCGGTGTAGTAGCGGCCGGCCACGCCCATCGAAGGCACGCCCTCGACGTTGTAGGCCTCCTGCAGCTGGGCGGCCTTGCGCAGCTGGTTGGAAACGGTGAAGGAGTTGTAGACCTCCTTGAACTTCGCCACGTCCACGCCCTGCTTGCCGATCCAGTCGTAGATCTGGTCGTCCTTGGCGAGGGGCAGCTTCTCCACGTGCACGGCGCGGAACACCTTGGCGTGCAGCTCGGGCAGCTTGTTCATGCCTTCGAGCGCGTAGTAGAGCTTCTGCTGGGCGGCGAAGCTGGAATTGAAGGCCACGGGCACGCGGTGGATCACGAGGTCCTTCGGCGCCGCCTTCATCCAGGCCTCGAGCGTGGGCTCGAAGGCGTTGCAGTGCGGGCAGCTGTACCAGAAGAACTCGATCACCTCGACCTTGCCGGCCGGCGCATCGGTGGGCGCGGGCTTGGCCAGGCGGACGTAGTCCTTGCCCTCCTTGAACTGGCGCGCCTGCGCGAACGCGGGCGTGGCCATCGGCAGCGCGACGGCGGAAGCGGCCACGGCGGTGGCGGCGGAGAGGGAGAACTCGCGGCGTTTCATGGAAAGGGACACTCCTGTGATGTTTCTGGAGGATTGGGAGCCGCGCGCGGCGGCAAAGTTCAAGCAGAACCAGAGCGACTCACGGAACCCAGCGAAGCGGTTCTGGCGAGGCGCCGCATCGCAGGCAGTACGAGCAGTACGACAAGATGCGGCAACGACGCCAGAAGGGTTCCGTGAGACGCGCTCAGTGCTGGACCCGCACCAACGCGGACTCCACGCCCGCACCGTCGAGCTTCTCCTTGAGCATCTCGGCATCGTCGCGCTTGGTGAACGGGCCCACGCGCACGCGGAACACCGTGCGGCCGTTCTGCTCGCGCTCGCTCACGCGGGCCTCCCAGCCCAGCATGGCCAGCTTGGCGCGCTGCGCGTCGGCATCGCCCTGGGTGCGGAAGGCACCCGCCTGCACGAAATAGTCGAACGGCTCGCCGCCGCCTGCGGCCCGGGCACGGGCCAGGTCGCCCAGCGGGTCGGCCGAGGCGGACGCGGCCACTGCCGGCCGGCTCGCGCCCGCCCGCGGGGTGGACGCGGCCGCCACGGCGGCGGATGCCGCGGGCGTGCTCGCCGGCGCGGGCTCGACGCCCGCCACGGCGGGCGTGCTGGCCGCCGGCGTGACCGGGCGCGCCGGGTTCTTGCCGTAGAGCGGCGAATTCGGGTCCCAGTTCTTGTTGCGCTGGGATTCGAGGGCATCCTGGTCGGAGCCACGCGCGCCACCCTTGTTCAGGAACGGCACGGGCACCTTGGTCACGTAGACCGCCACGGCGAGCGCGACGCCCAGGCCCACGACGATCCCGAGGATGAAGCCGACGGCCGAGCCGCCGCGTTGCTGCTTCTGGTTCATATGGTTCACATTCTGACGGGCGCATCGACGCCCAGCACCTTCAGGCCATTGTGCAATACCTGCGCCGTCGCGGCGACCAGCGCGAGGCGGGCCCGCTTCACGGCCTCGTCGTCCACGAGGATGCGCTCGGCGTCATAGTAGCTGTGGTAGCTGGCGGCCAGATCGCGCAGGTAGAAGGTCACGTCGTGCGGGGCCTCGCCCTCGGCGGCGGCCGTCAGCATCTCGGGGTACTTGGCGAGCTGCAGCATCAGGGCCTGGGCCTGCGGGCCTTCCAGGGCCGACAGATCCACGTCCTTGAGCGATTCCGCGTCGCCGCCGCCGGCCTCTGCCCAAGCCCGCAGCACCGACTGGATGCGCGCATGCGCGTACTGCACGTAATAGACCGGGTTGTCGTTGTTCTGCGCCACGGCCAGATCGACGTCGAAGGTGTATTCGGTGTCGGGCTTGCGGCTCAGAAGGAAGAAGCGCACCGCGTCCTTGCTGGTCCATTCGATCAGGTCGCGCAGCGTCACGTAGCTGCCGGCGCGCTTGCTGATCTTCACTTCCTGCCCGCCCTTGACCACGCGCACCATGGTGTGCAGCACGTAGTCGGGGTAGCCCTGCGGAATGCCCACGTCGGCGGCCTGCAGACCGGCGCGCACGCGCGCGATGGTGCCGTGGTGGTCGGTGCCCTGGATGTTCACGACCTTGGAGAAACCGCGCTCCCACTTGGCGATGTGGTAGGCCACGTCGGGCACGAAGTACGTGTACGTGCCGTCCTTCTTGCGCATCACGCGGTCCTTGTCGTCCCCGTAGTCGGTGGACTTGAGCCACAGCGCGCCGTCCTGCTCGTAGGTGTGGCCGCGCTCGATCAGGCGGTTCACCGTGGCCTCGACGCGGCCCGAGGTGTAGAGGCTCGATTCGAGGTAGTACTCGTCGAAGTGCAGGTTGAACGCCTGCAGGTCCTTGTCCTGCTCGTTGCGCAGGTAGGCCACGGCGAACTGGCGGATGTTGTCGTAATCCTCGACGTCGCCGTTGGCGGTGAACTCGCGGTCGTCCGCCTTCACGGTCTTCTTCGCCAGGAAATCGTTCGCGATGTCCTGGATGTAGTCGCCGTTGTAGAACGCCTTGGAGGCCGGATTCTCCGGATCGGTGGGCCAGCACGCGTCGCCGGGCTTGAAGCCCTTGGCGCGCAGTTGCGTGCTCTTGGTGAGCGTGTCGATCTGCACGCCCGCGTCGTTGTAGTAGAACTCGCGGTGCACGCTCCAGCCCTGCGTGGCGAAGAGGTTGCAGATCGCATCGCCCAGCGCCGCCTGGCGGCCGTGGCCGACGTGCAGCGGGCCCGTGGGGTTGGCGGAGACGAACTCCACCAGCACGCGCCGGCCGTTGCCCGGCTGCTCGCCGAAGCGGTCGCCCGCGGCCAGCACCTCGCGCACGATCTCCTGCTTGGCGGCGGCTTTGAGGCGGATGTTCAGGAAGCCGGGGCCGGCGATCTCGATCGCATCGACCCAGCGCGCGAAGGCCGGCGTGGCCTCCAGCGCGGCCTTGAGCTGTTCGCCCAGGGCGCGCGGGTTGAGCTTGAGCGGCTTGGCCAGCTGCATGGCGGCGGTGCAGGCGAAATCGCCGTGCGCTGCCACCTTGGGGGATTCGAAGGCGGCGCGCCCGGCGGTGCCGGGCGAGAGTTTTTCCAGCTCGCCGGCGAGCGCCGCGAGCAATTCCTGTTTGACGGAGAGCATCCGCGGATTCTACGGGCCGGCCCGTCATCCGCCGGGGGGCGAGCGGCGTTAAGCTGAACAGTCCCGGCCTGCGGCAAAGCGGCCGGGGCGCCGTGTCATCCGACCGACCCCTCGTTCCATCCTCTGCAGGAGCATTACATGAAGAAGCTGCTTTCGATGCTGGCCGCCTCCGGCCTGGCCCTCTCCTTCGCGACGGCCCATGCCGCCGGCCCCGCTGCGGCGCCGATGCCGACGACGACGGCACCCGCCCCCGTGGCGGCACCGGCTCCCGCTCCTGCGACGGCGGCCACCGCCTCCGCCCCCGCGGCCAAGGCGCCGACCGCGCAGCAATCCAAGATGAAGACCTGCAATGCCGAGGCCAAGGACATGAAGGGCCAGGAACGCAAGGACTTCATGAAGCAGTGCCTCTCGGCCAAGAAGCCCGCCACGCAGCAGGACAAGATGAAGAGCTGCAATGCCGACCCCAAGGCCAAGGAACTGAAGGGCGACGAGCGCAAGGCGTTCATGAAGGAATGCCTGAGCAGCAAGTGACATCCCCCTGAGGCGGCTGCGCCGCCCCATGCCGAGATCGCGCCCGGATGCCGGCATGGCCTGCGGGCGCTTCTTTTTTTACCGGGTGCCGACGCCCCGGGCCAGGAACACGGCCAGCAGCGGGATCAGCGCCAGCAGGTGGGCCTCGATCATCACGAGGCGGCGCGTGCTGCGGATGGCGGCCTCGTCGGGCAGGGCGCCGGTGGCGCGCAGGGTCTTGCGCCAGCGCAGGAAGCGTACCGTGGGGGCGATGGACATCAGGCCGATCACCACGAACAGGGTGATCTTGGCGTGCAGCAGCGGCTGCGCCCAGTACCACGCGCTGCCCTTCATGCCCCAGGTGACGCGGGCCAGGCCGGTGGCCAGGACGGCCAGGGCCGACAGGCCATAGATCAGGTCCACGCGCGCCAGGCGTTCCACCACGGCGGCGTTCAGCCACTCCTTGCGGCAGAGCGCGGCCTCGCTCGCCAGAAAAACGGCCATCGTCAGAATGGCCAGGAAGTGGGCATAGGCCAGCAGGGCTTCGGTGGTCACGCGGCGTCTCCTCGTGTCGATCGGAAGGGATGGCGCATGGTAGCGCGCCCCGCCGCCGAAAGCCCTGCCGCGGCGCTACTTCTGGGGCGGCAGTGCGTAGGCGCGCACGCTGTCGCCGGGCTTGGTGCCCGTGGAGCCGTGGCCGCCGGCCACGACGACCACGTACTGCCGGCCGTCTTCCCCGGTGTAGCTCATGGGCGTGGCCTGTCCGCCCGCGGGCAGGCGGTCCTGCCAGAGGATGCGGCCGTCGGCGAGGTCGTAGGCCCGCACGTAGTTGTCCAGTGCGCCCGAGTAGAAGGCGACGCCGCCGCCGGTGAGCACCGGGCCTCCGATGCCGGGCACGCCCATGCGGAAGGGCAGCGGCAGCGGCGAGAGATCGCGCACCGTGCCGTTGCGGTGCTTCCAGGCCACCTCGCCGGTGCGCAGGTCCACGCCCGCCACGTAGCCCCAGGGCGGCGCCTGGCAGGGCAGGCCCACGGGCGACACGAAGGGCTTCATCGACGCGGCGAACGGCGCGCCGAAGTTCTCGTTCAGCGCCGGCAGGCTGCCCTTGGGCGGGCCGCCTTCCTGCACCAGCAGGCTGGTGTCGTCCTTGCGCGGCACCAGCTTGGAAACGAAGGCGAGGTAGGTCGGCGTGGTGAAGGCCACCTGCCGTTGCGGATCGACGGCGATACCGCCCCAGTTGAAGACGCCGAAGTTGCCCGGATAGACGATGCTGCCCTGCTCCGACGGCGGCGTGAACCGGCCCTCGTAGCGCAGCCGGTGGAAGGCGATGCGGCAGGCCAGTTGGTCGAACATCGTGCCGCCCCACATGTCGCGCTCGGTGAGCGGCGGCGGGTCGAACGACAGGGCCGACTTCGGCTGCGTGGGCGCCGTGCGGTCGCCCTGGGCGGCGCCCTGCGGCGCGGGATGCTCGGTCACGGGCAGGATCGGCGTGCCGGTGCGCCGGTCGAGCACGAACAGCTCGCCCTGCTTGGTGGGCTGCACCAGCGCCGGCACGGTCTGCCCGCCCACCTGCAGGTCGATCAGCGTCGGCTGCGAGGGCACGTCGTAGTCCCACAGGTCATGGTGCACGGTCTGGAAGTTCCAACGCACCTTGCCGCTGTCCAGGTCCAGCGCGACGACAGAGGACGAATACTTCTCCACGGCCGGGCTGCGGTTGCCGCCCCACTGGTCGGGCGGCTGGTTGCCCATGGGCACGTAGACCATGCCGAGCGCCTCGTCCACGCTGGAGATCGACCAGCTGTTGGGCGAGTTGGGCGTGTACGTGCGGCCGGGCGGCAGCGGTGCGGTGTCGTCGGGGTTGCCGGAATCCCAGTTCCAGACGAGCGCGCCGGTGTCGATGTCGAACGCGCGGATCACGCCCGATTGCTCCTTGACGGAGGCGTTGTCCAGCACCGTGCCGCCGACGATCACGAAGCGCTGCGTGACCACCACGGGCGAGGTGGAGTAGTAGGCGCCGGGGCGCAGGTTGGGCATGCGCTGCCAGAGGTCGATCTGGCCGGTGCCGCCGCCGAAGTTGGTGCACACGGCGCCGCTCTCGGGGTTGAGCGCGATCACCCGGCCGTCGGCCGTGGGCATGAAGAGCTTGGCACGGCAGGCCGCATCCGTCGGGCCCTGCTTGGATGCGATGGGCGGCTGGCGCTGGTCCGCGGCCGTGGCAGCGGGCGCGTCGGGGCGGGTGGTCGTCGGCGACGAATGCGCCGCCGGCTCGGCGCGGTCGGCGCCCGTGGCCGCCTCGGCCACGGAGCGGAGCGCGGCGGGCGAGGCATCGGCGACCGGGTCGCGCGGCGGCTGGTACGAGAGGCCCCGGCAGGTCAGATGCTGCAGCGCGAGCTTGTTCTCGATCTGCGGGTCGTAGCGCCAGAGCTGCTTGCCCGTGGTGGCATCGAGCGCGATCACCGACTGGTGCGGCGTGCACAGGAACAGGCGGTTGCCGATCTTCAGCGGCGTGACTTCGTAGGTGGTCTCTTCCGGATCGCCCGGCTTGCCGCGCACGTCGCCCGTGCGGAACTCCCAGGCCATCTTCAGTTGGGAGGCGTTGTCAGGCGTGATCTGCGCGAGCGGGGAGAACCGCTGGCCATAGCCCGTGCGGCCGTAGGCATGCCACTCGCCGTCGGGCAGGCTGGGGGCCGCCTGAGCGGGGCCGGCCGCGGGCTCGCCCGCCAGCTTGCCGGCTAGCTCGTGCGGCGCAGTGAACCACGACGCCACCGCCAGCACGGCCGACAGGGCCAGCACCACGCCGAGGGCCAGCCGCGGCATGCGCACCGCGGACACCCGGGCGGCGGGCGCATCCGCTGCGGTGCGCGGTGCCGAAACCGAGGCCGAAGCGGGGACGGGGCCGCGCAGCAGGGAGCGCCGCATCCACGGCGTCACCAGCCAGAGGCCGAGCAGGAAGAGCACGTCCAGGCGTGCCGCGAGCGGCCACCAGTCCACGCCGACCTCCCAGACCGCCCAGGCCGCGGAGCCCAGCAGCAGTGCCGCATACACCCACAGCGCCGCCGCGGAGCGGCGCGCGAGCAGCACGCCGGTGGCCAGGAGCGCCAGCCCGGCGATGACGTAATAAGGGCTGCCGCCCAGGGAAACGAGCCATCCGCCCGCCCCTGTGACGGCAACGCCCACGATGCCGACGAGAATGCCGGTGATGCGTGCGAGGCCTGCCATGTTGTTGTCCTTTCTGCCCATGCCCCAGCCGGCCATCGGCGCGGGGATGCCGCAGGATGGAAAAGAACCGGCCGAAAGACCAGGAGCCTAGGGGGACGCACCCCAGGTGCACCGTCGGCACGCCGCCTGCATGCCTGTGGGCGGGCGCCTACACATGCTGGCGTGCAGCCGCGCCCAGGATCATTTCTCGCCGAATTCCCTGCGCACCCAGTCGTCGATCAGGCCCTTCTCGTAGCGCAGCGGATCGGCCCCGCTCCGTGCTCCGCGCTCCATGAACGCCGGGTCGCTCAGTTCGCGCCGGCCCGACTGCAGCACCGTGCCGTCGGCGGCCAGGCGCTTGAACTCCAGCACGATCCGGGGCGGGTAGATGTCGCGCACCACGCGCACCTGCCCGGCCTGCGGGCCGCGCCCCGGCTCGAAGCCGCCCGCGCGCTGCACGTCGACGAGGCGCACTTCGAGCGTCTGCCCTTCCGGCAGCGCGGCGGCGGCGCGTTCGGAGAGGTGCATGCAGAGCGCATCCACCCAGGCGCGGCGGGCCCGGTCGGATTCGCGCGGGCCATTGCGGGCATCGCTGAAACCAGCCGGATCGGCGGTGGTCACGCTGACGATGCCGGGCGGCGGCGGGCCCTTTCGCCCCTGCGGCGGCACCGGTGCGCCGCCCTGCGCCACCGGGGTCGCGGAGGCGTCCTGCGAGGGTGCGCGGGCACCGGGCGTTCCGGCGCAGCCGGACAGCACGGCGGCCAGCACCAAAGCGGCAGTGGCCGTGGCTCCGGCGGCGGGGCCGCGCGGCGAGGGCAGCAAGGGCACGCGAGGATCGGCGGGCGCAGCGGAGGTGAGATGCGTCATGGTGAAGTGGCCTGCGGAGCAGGCGGAGGGAACGATGGGGGTGCGTCAGGCGACGGGAGCGCGTGGGATGCGCGCCGCCAGAAGGCCGGCTGCGCGTAGTGGTGCTTTAGATAGTCGATCCAGAGGCGCACGCGCAGCGGCAGGTGGCGCGCGTGGGGAAAGACCACGTAGATGCCGTTGGGGGGCGCGGCGAACTCCTCCAGCACGGCCACGAGCCGGCCGGCGGCGATTTCCGCCTCCACTTCCCAGGTGCTGCGCCAGGCGATGCCCCAGCCGCCCAGGCACCAGTCGTGCAGCACCTGCCCGTCGGAGCAGTCGAGCGGGCCGGCCGGCTTCACGTGCACCACCTCGCCCGGCGCGCCGCCCGCGTCCGGCGCCGGCATGCGGAAGGCCCAGCCGCGCGTCTGCGACGCATCGCTCGACAGCATCAGGCAGGCATGGCGCGCCAGTTCGGACGGATGGCGCGGCGTGCCGTGGCGCTCCAGATAGGCGGGCGTGGCCACGCAGAGCCGGCGGTTGTCGGCGATGCGCACGCTCACCAGCGACGAATCGGGCAGGTCGCCCACGCGCACCGCGCAGTCGAATCCCTCGCCGGCCAGGTCCACCACGCGGTCGCTGAGGTTCAGCGAGATGCGGACCTCGGGGTGCAGATCCCGGAACAGCGGCACCAGCGGCGCCACGTGCCGGCGCCCGAAACCGGCGGGCGCGGTGATGCGCAGGTGCCCGGTCGCCCGGGCGCCGCCCACCGACACGCTGGCTTCGGCCTCGGCCACGTCGGCCAGCAGGCGCTGGCAGTCCTCCAGGAAGGCACTGCCTTCGTGCGTCAGGCTGATGCGCCGCGTCGTGCGCACCATGAGCTTCACGCCGAGGTGCTCTTCCAGCGCGTCGAGCCGGCGCCCCATGATCGCGGGCGCCACGCCTTCGGCGCGTGCCGCGGCCGTGAGACTGCCGCGCGTCGCCACCGACACGAACGACTCGAACGCCTTGAGTTTGTCCATGGGCGGCCATTATGGTCAGGATGTAACGCGGCCATGGTCGGCAGGGGCCTTGAAAGGCCTGATCCACCGCTCCTCGAACCATGGCCGGCAACGATCCAGCCTGATCCTCGCGCTATCGAATCCGCAGCGAACCGATGGACACCGCTGTTGCACTCCCGCGGTGCTGGGGCCCCTTCGGCGCATTCGTGCAAAAAAGTCACTGGTTCTGAGCTTCGTGCACAGTTTATGCGGCTAAACAATTCAAATACAGTGGATCCATCGCGGCCCTGCCCCTGCATCGGCCGTTCACTTTTCTTTCTGTTCCACGCAACTCCACCACCATGACCGACCGCACCACCGTCCACGGCCTGCAAGTGGCCTCCTCCCTGCACCGATTCATCGAAGAGCGCGTGCTGCCCGGCACGGGCGTCGATGCCGCAGCGTTCTGGTCGGGCTTCGACGCCATCGTGCGCGACCTCGCCCCCCGCAACATCGCACTGCTGGCCGAGCGCGACCGGCTGCAGACCGAACTGGATGCCTGGCACCGCGCCCATCCGGGCCCCGTGGCCGACATGCCCGGCTACCGAGCCTTCCTGGAGCGCATCGGCTACCTCGTGCCCCAACCGGCGGATGCCCGGGCCACCACCGCCAACGTGGACGACGAGCTGGCCCTGCAGGCCGGCCCGCAGCTCGTGGTTCCCATCCTCAATGCCCGCTACGCGCTCAACGCGGCCAACGCGCGCTGGGGCTCGCTGTACGACGCGCTCTACGGCACCGATGCGATCGCCGAAGACGGCGGCGCCGAGAAGGGCAAGGGCTACAACCCGGTGCGCGGCGCCAAGGTGATCGCGTTCGCGCGCAACGTGCTGGACACCAGCACCCCGCTCGCCGCCGGCTCCCACAAGGACGCCAAGGCCTACCGCATCGAGGGCGGCCGGCTGTCCGTGGAACTGGAGGACGGCTCCTCCACCGGCCTGAAGGACCCGGCCCAGTTCGTGGGCTACCAGGGCGACGCGGCCGCGCCCTCGTCGGTGCTGCTGCGCCACAACGGCCTGCACCTGGACATCCGCATCGACCGCGGCACGCCCATCGGCCAGACCGACCCGGCCGGCGTGAGCGACCTGGTGATGGAAGCGGCGCTCTCCACCATCCTCGACCTGGAGGATTCCGTGGCCGCCGTGGACGCCGAGGACAAGGTGGCGGGCTACGCCAACTGGCTCGGCATCCTGCAGGGCACGCTCACGGAGACCTTCCAGAAGGGCGGCCAGACGCTCACCCGCGGCCTGAACCCCGACCGTGTCTACACGGCGCCCGGCGGCCAGGGCGAGGTGCGCCTGCACGGCCGCTCGCTCATGTTCCTGCGCAACGTGGGCCACCTGATGACCAACCCCGCCGTGCTCTGGACCGATGCCGAGGGCACGCAGCGCGAGATCCCCGAGGGCATCCTGGACGCGGTGGTGACGACCGCCATCGCGCTGCACGATCTGCAGGGCAAGGGCCAGGGCGGCGTGCGCAACTCCCGCAAGGGCAGCGTCTACATCGTCAAGCCCAAGATGCACGGCCCGGCGGAAGTGGCCTTCGCGAGCGAACTGTTCGGCCGCGTGGAAGGCCTGCTGGGCCTGCCCGAGAACACCGTGAAGCTCGGCATCATGGACGAAGAGCGCCGCACCAGCGTGAACCTGAAGGCCTGCATCGCCGCCGCCCGCGCGCGCGTGGCCTTCATCAACACCGGCTTCCTGGACCGCACGGGCGACGAGATGCACACCGCCATGCAGGCCGGCCCGATGGTCCGCAAGGGCGACATGAAGACCAGCGCCTGGATCCAGGCCTACGAGAAGAACAACGTGCTGGTGGGCCTGTCCTGCGGCCTGCGCGGCCGCGCGCAGATCGGCAAGGGCATGTGGGCCATGCCGGACCTGATGAAGGCGATGCTGGAGCAGAAGATCGCCCACCCGCGGGCCGGCGCCAACACCGCCTGGGTGCCCAGCCCCACGGCCGCGACGCTGCATGCGCTGCACTACCACCAGATCAGCGTGCAGGACGTGCAGAAGGAACTCGAGCAGCAGGACGCCGACGGACAGCGCGACACCCTGCTGAACGGCCTGCTCACCATCCCGGTGGAGGCCGATCCGAAGTGGTCCGACGCCGAGAAGCAGCAGGAACTGGACAACAACGCGCAGGGCATCCTGGGCTACGTGGTGCGCTGGATCGATCAGGGCGTGGGCTGCTCCAAGGTGCCCGACATCCACGACGTGGGCCTGATGGAAGACCGGGCCACGCTGCGCATCAGCAGCCAGCACATCGCCAACTGGCTGCTGCACGGCGTGGTGACCGAGGCGCAGGTGCGCGCAACCTTCGAGCGCATGGCTGCCGTGGTCGACCAGCAGAACGCAGGCGATCCGGCCTACCGGAAGATGGCTGGCCGCTTCGGCGAATCGGCCGCCTACCAGGCCGCCTGCGACCTCGTCTTCAAGGGGGTGGAGCAGCCCAGCGGCTACACCGAGCCGCTGCTGCACGCATGGCGGCTGAAGGTGAAGTCCGGCGCCGCACGCTGAAGGCGCGGCAGCCTGCCTCTTCTTCCGCCTTGGGCACGGCGGCGGAGCGAAAAAGCACCCCTGGCTCCGGGGTGCTTTTTTTACGCGCGAGCAAACCGGAACGCGACAGTAGTATCAACATGTAAGGCGATCATTTATCATATAGGGGTTTTCCCTATATCCATTGATCTGCCTCATGAACATTCATCATCTTTCCATTGGAAAGCGTCTGGGCCTGGCTTTCGGCCTGCTGACGCTTTTCATCATCGGCATGCTGGCCGTCGGCACCTGGCGCCTGCAGTCGGTGGCGCATGACACCGCGACGATGATGAACCTGCCCCTGGCGAAGGAGCGGCTGATCTCGGACTGGTACCGCACCATCTACAGCAACGTGTCGCGCCACGCCCTGGTCGCGCGCAGCACCGACACCGCCCTGGCCGGCCGCTTCACGCAGGAGAACATGGCGGCCTCCCGCCAATCGACGGAGCAGCAGCAGCAACTGGCACAGCTCATCTCCGGCCCCGAAGAACAGGCGCTCTTCGACCGGGCCGGCGTGCTGCGCAAGCAGTTCATCACCGCACGCGACGCGATCTACAAAGCCAAGACCGAGGGCCGCTCGGAGGACGCCCAGCGCATCCTCGACACCGAGTTCACGCCGTCCGGCAAAGGCTATCTGGATATATTGCAGGCGCTGCTGGACTTCCAGCGCAAACAGATCAACGAAGCCGCCGCCTCGGTGCAGCGCAACTACGAAAGCGGCCGGAACGCGCTGATCCTGCTGGGCGTGCTGGCCACCGCGGTGGCCGTGGCGCTGGCGCTGGCGATCACCCGCAGCGTGACGCGCCCGCTGCACCGCGCCGTGTCGGTGGCGGAGTCCGTGGCCGGCGGCGACCTGACGGCGCGCTCCGGCAGTACGGCGCGCGACGAAATGGGCCAGCTGCTGCGCGCGCTGGATGCCATGGCCCTGCAGTTGCGCGACACCGTCGGCCAGGTGCGCCGCGGCGCGGACGGCATCGCCCTCGCCTCCAGCGAAATCGCCACCGGCAACCTGGACCTGTCCAGCCGCACCGAAGAGCAGGCCAGCGCACTGCAGCAGACCGCCGCGTCGATGGAGCAGATGACCGCCACGGTGCGGCAGAACGCGGACAACGCCGCGCAGGCCGACCAGCTCGCGCGCTCCGCATCCGACATGGCGGTGCGCGGCGGCGAGGTGGTGGGCAACGTGGTGACGACCATGGGCGGCATCCACAGTGCGTCGCGCAAGATCGTGGACATCATCGGCGTGATCGACTCCATCGCCTTCCAGACCAACATCCT
>DHAE01000025.1:37728-61387 GCA_002397315.1 Comamonadaceae bacterium UBA4962 | reverse complement strand
CCTGGCGCTGAACGCCGCCGTCGAGGCCGCGCGGGCCGGCGAGCAGGGCCGCGGCTTCGCCGTCGTCGCCTCCGAGGTGCGCACGCTCGCGCAGCGCTCGGCCACCGCCGCCAAGGAGATCAAGGCGCTCATCGACGATTCCGTCACGCAGGTGGATGCGGGCAACCGGCTGGTGGAAGAGGCCGGCACGGTGATCCGCGACGTCGTGGCCGGCGTGCGCCGCGTGACCGGCATCGTGGCCGAGATCAGTGCCGCCAGCCAGGAACAGACCAGCGGACTGGAGCAGGTGAACCGGGCCATCGCGCAGATGGACCAGGTCACCCAGCAGAACGCCGCCCTGGTGGAAGAGGCCGCGGCCGCCACGGGTTCGCTGGAGGCCCAGGCTTCGCAACTGGTGCAGGCGGTGGCGGTGTTCCGCCTGGCCGATGCGGGAAGGGCGCAGCCGCGCCTGGCCGCCTGACGACCGGAAGCCCTGGCGCGGCGCGGCGCGGCCTACACTGCCCGCATGCCCGACACCGCCCCGCTCCCGGACCCTGCCCGCTGCCCCCTGTGCGGCCAGGGCAACCAGTGCGCCATCGAGGCCGGCCAGCCGATCGCCGGCTGCTGGTGCATGGGCTCCGCGGTGTCGCCCGCCGCCCTGGCCGCCCTGCCGGACACAGCGCGCGGCCTGGCCTGCCTCTGTCCGCGCTGCGCAGCCGGTGCGCGGGAGGCCTCGCCAACCGACGCCGACGCCATGCCGCCGATATGATCGAGAGGCTGATTTTTTCGCCATCCAAAGGAACCCACCCATGCCCACGTACCACATCGAAATGATGGAAGGCCGCACCGTCGAGCAGAAGAAGAAGCTCGTGGAGGAGATCACCCGCGTCTCCGTCGAAATCCTGGGCGGCTCGCCCGAATCCGTGGACATCCTCATCACCGACGTGAAGCGCGAGAACTGGGCCACGGGCGGCAAGCTCTGGTCCGAGAGGCAGTGAGCATCCCCCTGAGCGCCAGCGCCGCGGGGCGGCCCTTGCGCGGCGTCTGCTGGCCCAGGACGCACCTGGCGCGCAGCATGGTGTGTCGGCCAGCCATATTCCGGGGCACGGCATGACGGGCTCCGCCGCCCTGCTGCGCGAGCGGTACGGCGAGCGCTACCGGTGGCTGCTGCTGCTCTCGGTGATGGTCGGCACCATGGCATCGATCATGTCGTCCACGATCGTGAACGTCGCCATTCCCGACATGAGCCACCACTTCACGCTGGGCCAGTCGCGTGCCCAGTGGGTCACCTCGGGCTTCATGGTCGCCACCACCGTGGCCATGCTGGCGACGCCCTGGCTGCTCGCGCGCTACGGCTACCGCGCCACCTACGTCGGGGCCATGGCCCTGCTGCTCGCGGGCGGCATCGGCGGCGGCGTGGCCGGCCAGTACGAATGGGTGCTGCTGGCACGCGTGCTCGAAGGGCTGGCAGCGGGCGTGGTGCAGCCGATTCCGGCCGTCATCATCCTCTACGCCTTCCAGCCGCACGAGCAGGGCCGCGCGAGCGGCATCTTCGGCATGGGCGTGGTGCTGGCGCCGGCCATCGGGCCCAGCGTCGGCGGGCTGCTCGTGGACTGGTTCGGCTGGCGCTCGATCTTCTTCATGGTGGTGCCGTTCTGCATCGCCTCCATCGCGCTCGCCTACAAATACGTGCCCGTGAGCAGCCCCGGCGGCGTGGCGGCCGACCGCAAGGGCGCCACGCTCGACTGGGCCGGTCTTCTGCTGGGCGCCGCGGGCACGCTGTGTCTGCTCAACGGCCTGGTGGCACTGCACAGCGGCCCGGCCCTCGAGGCCGCCGCGCTGCTGCTCGGCGCGCTCGCGGCCCTCGCCGCGTTCATCGCGTGGGAACGCCGGGTGCTGGCGCGCGGCGGCAAACCGCTCATGGACCTGCGGCTCTTCGAGGTGCGGCAGTTCGCGATGGGCAGCATCGTCGCCTTCATCTACGGCACGGCGCTCTTCGGCTCCACCTACCTGCTGCCGGTGTTCATGCAATTGGGGCTGCAGTTGTCGGCTTCGCACGTGGGCACCATCATGCTGCCGGCCGGGCTCGTGCTCGCGGCCACCATCCCCCTCGTCGGGCGCATGGCCGACCGCCAGCCCACGCACCTGCTGGTGGGCACGGGGCTCGCGCTGCTCGCGGTTTCGTTCGGGCTCATGGCCCTGGTGGGACTGCACGCCACGGTGTGGCTGCTGGTGGCCATCACCGCGCTCGGGCGCATCGGCCTGGGCTTCATCCTGCCCTCGCTGAATCTCGGCGCCATGCGCCCGCTCGCCAAGCCGCTCATCGCCCAGGGATCGAGCGCGATCAGCTTCGTGCGCATGCTCGGCGGTGCCGCGGGCGTGAGCCTGTGCGGCATCGTGCTGGAGTGGCGCATCGCTGCGCACGGCGATTCACTGCAGAATGTGGCCAGCAGCCCCGCACGCATCGCCGCCTTCGGCGAAACCTTCCTGCTGCTCACCGGCTTGTGCCTGCTGGCGCTCGTGGCCGCGTGGCAGTTGCGGCCGCCGCGCAACGGCTGACGCCGCCGCTCCTCTCCTTGTCTCACCCACCGCCCGCCATGTGCCAGTTGCTCGGAATGAACGCCAACACGCCCACCGACGTGACCTTCAGCTTCACGGGCTTCGCCCAGCGCGGCGGCAACACGGGCGACCACTCGGACGGCTGGGGCATCGCATTCTTCGAAGACAAGGGCCTGCGCCACTTCGTGGACCACCAGCGCGCCGTGGATTCGCCGGTGGCCGAGCTGATCCGCCGCTACCCGATCCGCAGCCGCAACGTCATCGCCCACATCCGCAAGGCCACGCAGGGCAGCGTGGCGCTGCAGAACTGCCACCCGTTCGTGCGTGAACTCTGGGGCCGCTACTGGGTGTTCGCGCACAACGGCGATCTGAAGGAGTTCCGCCCCCGGCTGCACGCGCACTTCCATCCCGTGGGCGCCACCGACAGCGAGCATGCGTTCTGCTGGATCATGCAGGAGCTCTCCAAGTCGCACGCCGCCATGCCGAGCGTGGCCGAACTCACGCTGACGCTGCGCGAACTGGCCGCGCGCATCGCGCCGCACGGCACCTTCAACTTCCTGCTCTCGAACGGGCAGGCGCTGTGGGCGCACGCCTCCACGCACCTCTGCTACATCGAGCGCCGCCATCCGTTCTCGCAGGCCTGTTTGTGCGACGAAGACCTCACGGTGGATTTCTCCGCACAGACCACACCGCACGACCGGGTGGCCGTCGTGGTGACGGCGCCGCTCACGAGCGACGAGGTCTGGACGCCGTTCCGCAGCGGCGAGTTGAAAGTGTTCGTGGACGGAACCTGCCAGGCGCTCTGAGCCGCCACGGCCGGGCCTTCAGCCCAGCGGCTTCCAGAGCGGCGCTTCGGGCTCCGGAAAGCACGGGGCCGGAGCCCCCGGCCGCACCATCGCCTCCCGCTGCCGGCGCCGCTTCAGCTCGCGCGGTTTGCCGGCGTTGCGCCCCAGAGCAGCGTCGGGCCAGTGGCGGTGGGACTTGGACATGAGAACCTCCTGAAGCTGGGCAATAAGTGGTCTTCACTGCATTGGCGCACCGCCCCGGCCCCCCGGCCGTCGGACAGCGACCCGAACGGCACGCAGGCGAAGCGCATGGTCTTGCCAGCCGGAACGCTACCGGAGCGGCATGACGGATTGCGGACAGGCGCGTGACCGCGTGGCGAAGAAATCCGAAGCACGCGCCATGCCCGCTCCTGCGAATTGATGCAAGTCAAGACCCATCCCCCGTGTAGGACGGGCACTGCGCTTTCGCTGACACGGCTTCGATCCCCAGGCCGGCGCGGCCGCTCTGCCAGCGGGCGGTACAACGGTTCCAGCGGGCCTTCGCCTGCACTGCACTGAACCGCTGAATCAACGAGCCGAAGGAGAAACCATGCACCCCGACAAACAGACACCGAACACCCCCGTCGTCAGTCCCTCCGCCGACGGCGTGCCCGTGGAGCACCAGCCGGGCCACGGCGTGCCGTCGCAGGACCCGAGCCCGGCCGCCCAGGTGGCCCTCTCGCCCGCAGAGGCGGAACGCGAAGCCGGCTCGGTGCTGGCCGGCGGCGGCGTGATGGCCGGTGCCGCGACCGGCGCCGCGGTGGGCGGGGCCGTGGGCGGCCCGATCGGCATCGTGGTCGGCGTGGCCGTGGGCGGCGTGGCCGGAGCGGTGGGCGGAGCCGCCGTCAGCAAGGCCACGGTGGAACCCTCGGCGCCCGGCACCGTGCCGCCCCCGCCCGAAGCAACGCACGAGCCCGACCTGCCGCGGTGAACCCCATGCCGGAAACGGCATGGCCTTGTCGAATGGGAGAGGAGCCCAGCGGCCCGGACGCCCTCGCAGGTCTGCCTTTCGGCAGTGGAGGGAGAGGCGCTGAAAACAGGGAAATTCTGGTGCGGCTGGCGGGGATCGAACCCACGACCCTTGGCTTCGGAGGCCAATACTCTATCCACTGAGCTACAGCCGCACGCGGGCCCTTGCGGCCCAGGGGCGGATTATGGCACGGCGTTGCGGCGCGACTGGCAAATCTGCCACGGGATGCCCGCGATGAGCGGATCGACCCCGCCCGCCACGTCGAACCCCAGCCCGCGCAGGTAGGCGTCCACCGCGGCGCGGCCGGTCTCCGCGAGGCCGAAGGTGGCGTCCCCGAGCATCCACACCTGCATCAGGCCGTCGAACAGTGCCTGCAGCCCGGTGGCGGCCACTTCGGCCGAGCAGGACAGTTCCAGCCCCTGGTCCTGCGCGGCGAGGGTGATTTCGTTGGCGAACTGCTGGCGGAATTCCAGGCTGGCCTCCAGGTGGCGGTCGCGCACGGCGGAAAGCTCGCCCACGTACTCCACGCGGAACATCGCGATCTCGAACACGCGGCGCACCGAGTCGTCCTTCTCCAGGCTGCGCAGCACGAAATCGATCACGGCGCGCAGGCGCTGCAGCGGGGGCATGCGGTCGTTGCCCGCGCAACCGTCGTTCGCGCACTCCAGCGGCAGCGTGACACGTTCCATCATGGCGTTGAACAAATCCACCTTGTCCTTGAAATGCCAATAGATGGCACCCCGGGTGGCGCCGGCCGCCTGCGCGATGTCGTTCAGGGATGCGTGCGAGACGCCCTTCTGATAGAAAACCTGTTCTGCCGCATCCAGCAGGCTGTTGCGGGTGGCGACCGCATCTTCCTTGGTACGTCGGGCCATGTGGGGTGTCTCCTTGATCTGCAGCCTCGGCAGCTTGGCAGCCGACGGGCCGGCAAGCCCCGCTGCACGCGGTTTTCACTAATTATACATTCATGATTGTATGTATAATGCCGGCGAAATTCCGAGGGCCGCCGCATGGGTTTGACGACGATCCAAGTCCATGCGGCAGCCTTTCCCCCTCGCGCCGATCCGGAAGGACTTCCATGTACCGCTTGAGTGTTGACTCCGATGCCTCCGCTGCCCCGATCCTCCGCGCTTCGCGGGCAGGGCTCTTCTGCCTGGCCCTGCTCGCGGCCGCGGCCCTGACGGCCTGCGGCAAGTCCGGCGACTCCGCCGCGCAGGCCCAGGGCGGCGGCACGCCCCCGCCGCCGCAGGTGGGCGTGGTGACGGTGGCCCCGGGCGACGTCGGCCTGGTCACCGAACTGCCGGGCCGCCTGGAGGCCTCGCGCGTGGCCCAGGTGCGCGCCCGCGCCGCCGGCATCCTGCAAAAGCGCCTCTTCACCGAGGGCAGCGACGTCAAGGCCGGACAGCGGCTGTTCACGATCGACGACGCGCCCTACCGCGCTTCGCTCGAAAGCGCCCAGGCGAGCGTCGCCCAGGCGGAAGCCACCGTCGCGCAGGCCCGCGCGCTGGCCGAGCGCTACAAGCCGCTGGTGGCGGTGAACGCCGTGAGCCGCCAGGAATACGACAACGCGGTGGCGTCCCAGAAGACGGCCGAGGCCAACCTGGCCGCGGCGCGCGCCACGGTCACCACCGCCCGCATCAACCTCGGCTATGCCGCGGTGACGGCACCGATCTCCGGCCGCATCGGCCGCGCGCTCGTCACCGAAGGCGCGCTGGTCGGCCAGGGCGAGGCGACGCAGCTCGCGGTGATCCAGCAGATCGATCCGCTCTACGTCAACTTCACCCAGTCCGCCTCCGATGCGCTGAAGCTCAAGGCCGGCCTCGCGAGCGGCAAGTACAAGCAGGCGTCGAAGGGCGCGGCCTCGGTGAGCGTGGTCATGGAGGACGGCAGCGTGCACCCGCAGGCGGGCCGGCTGCTGTTCACCGACCTGTCGGTGGACCCCACGAGCGGCCAGGTGACGCTGCGCGCCGAAGTGCCCAACCCCGAGCGGCAGCTGCTGCCGGGCCTCTACGTGCGCGTGCGCCTGGAACAGGCCCAGGTGGACAACGGCGTGCTGCTGCCGCAGCAGGCGGTGACGCGTTCGGCAAAGGGCGACACGGTGATGGTCGTGGGCCCGGACAACCACCTCGCGCCCCGCCCCGTGAAGCTCGGCCCCGCCCAGGGCACCAACTGGGTGGTGCTGGACGGCCTGAAGACCGGCGAGAAGGTGATGGTGGACGGCTTCCAGAAGCTGCCGCGCGGCAAGCCGGGCGACCCGATCGTCGTGCAGCCGGTGCCATGGCAGCCGGCCGGCGCCGCGCCCGCGGGCGGCGCTTCGGCGCCTGCCGCCGGTGCCTCCTCCGCGCAGCCCCCTGCTTC
This sequence comes from Comamonadaceae bacterium UBA4962, assembly GCA_002397315.1. Lineage (GTDB taxonomy): Bacteria > Pseudomonadota > Gammaproteobacteria > Burkholderiales > Burkholderiaceae_C > Paracidovorax. Next base: position 54,697 of record DHAE01000025.1, on the reverse strand, counting down.
CGGCGCCTCGGCCCCCGCGAAGCAGTAACCCCCAGAACACGGAGCGCGGCACATGGCCAAGTTCTTCATCGAACGGCCCATCTTTGCATGGGTCATCACGATCTTCATCATGGTGATGGGGGGAATCTCCATCACCAAACTGCCGATCGCGCAGTACCCGGCCGTGGCGCCGCCGACCATCCAGGTGTCGGTGGCCTACCCCGGCGCCAACGCCCAGACGCTGGAGGACAGCGTGCTCGCCGTCATCGAGCGCGAGATGAACGGCGCCACCGGCCTCGCCTATGTCGAGACCACCAGCCAGGCCAACGGCACGGGCTCGATCACGCTGAGCTTCGAGCCCGGCACGAACGCCGACCTGGCGCAGGTGGACGTGCAGAACCGCCTCTCGCGCGCCACGCCGCGGCTGCCTGCCGCGGTGACGCAGCAGGGCGTGCGCGTGGAGCAGTCGCGCTCGAACTTCCTGATGTTCGCCATGCTCACGACGGAGAACCCCGACGTGAGCATCGAGGCGTTGAACGACTACGCGGCGCGCAACGTCGTGCCCGAGCTGCAGCGCGTGTCCGGCGTGGGCACGCTCACGCAGTTCGGCGCCGAGCGCGCGATGCGCGTCTGGGTGGACCCGGCCAAGCTCAAGGGCTTCAACCTGTCGCTCGACCAGGTGAACGCCGCGATCCGTGCGCAGAACGTGCAGGTGTCCGCCGGCAACCTGGGCGACCTGCCCGCCGAACAGGGCCAGCCCGTCTCGGCTACCATCGTCGTCAAGGGCCAGCTCAACAACGCCGAGCAGTTCGGCAACGTGGTGCTGCGCGCCAACACCGACGGCTCCACCGTGCGCCTGAAGGACGTGGCCCGCATCGAGCTGGGCTCGCAGAGCTACAGCACCAGCGCGCGCCTGAACGGCAAGCAGGCCGTGGGCCTGGGCGTGCAGCCCACGCCGTCGGCGAACGCGCTGGCCACCGCCAAGGCGGTGCGCGCCAAGCTGGAAGAGCTCAAGAAGTTCTTCCCGCAGGGCGTGAACTACGTGGTGCCGTACGACACCTCGAAGTTCGTCTCGGTCTCGATCGAGAAGGTGGTGCACACGCTGATCGAGGCCGTGGTGCTGGTGTTCATCGTGATGTTCCTGTTCCTGCAGAACTTCCGCTACACCATCATCCCGACCATCGTGGTGCCGGTGGCCCTGCTGGGCACGTTCGGGGCGCTGCTGGCGATGGGCTTCTCGATCAACGTGCTGACCATGTTCGGCATGGTGCTGGTGATCGGCATCGTGGTGGACGACGCCATCGTGGTGGTGGAGAACGTCGAGCGGATCATGGCCGAGGAAGGCCTGCCGCCGCTGCAGGCCACGCGCAAGGCCATGGGCCAGATCTCCGGCGCCGTGATCGGCGTGACCGTGGTGCTGATCTCGGTGTTCGTGCCGCTGGCGTTCTTCGCGGGCTCCACCGGCAACATCTACCGCCAGTTCGCGGCGACGATGGCCACCTCGATCGCGTTCTCCGCGTTCCTGGCGCTGTCGCTCACGCCCGCGCTCTGCGCCACGCTGCTCAAGCCGATCGACCCGGAGCATCACGCCGAGAAGAAGGGCTTCTTCGGCTGGTTCAACCGCTCGTTCAAGAGCACCACGCACCGCTATGAAAGCTGGATGGGCAAGCTGCTGCGCCGCGGCGGCCGCATGATGATCATCTACGCCGTGCTGCTGGGCGCCGTGGCGCTGGTGTACACGCGCCTGCCGACCTCGTTCCTGCCGAACGAGGACCAGGGCTACATCATCACCAACATCCAGTTGCCGGCCGGCGCCGCGCAGTCGCGCACGAGCGACGTGCTGCGCCAGGTGGAGGACTACATGCTGAAGCAGCCCGAGGTCGAGAACATCGTCACCGTGGCGGGCTTCTCGTTCTCGGGCCAGGGGCAGAACGCGGGCCTCGCCTTCGTGATCCTGAAGGACTGGAGCGAGCGCTCGGGCGCCGAGCATTCGGCATCCGCGATCTCGGGCCGGGCCTTCGGCGCGCTCTCGGGCATCCGCGATGCGTTCATCTTCGCGCTGAGCCCGCCGCCCATCCCCGAACTGGGCACCGGCACGGGCTTCAACTTCCGGCTGCAGGACCGCGCCGCGCAGGGGCACGACGCCCTGGTCGGAGCGCGCAACCAGCTGCTGGGCATGGCCGCGCAGAGCAAGGTGCTGGCGGGCGTGCGGCCCGACGGCATGGAAGACGCGCCGCAGATGCAGATCGACATCGACCGCGACAAGGCGAACGCGCTGGGCGTGGGCTTCGACAGCATCAGCAGCGCGCTCTCGACGGCGCTGGGCTCCGCCTACATCAACGACTTCCCGAACCAGGGCCGCCTGCAGCGGGTGGTGGTGCAGGCCGACGCCGCGGCGCGCATGCGGCCGGAATCGGTGCTCGACCTGCCGGTGCTCAACGCGCAGGGCCAGACGGTGCCGCTGTCGGCCTTCGCCTCGACGCGCTGGATCACCGGCGCCATGCAGACCGTGCGCTACAACGGCTACCCGGCGATGAAGATCGCGGGCGACGCCGCGCCGGGCTTCACCACGGGTGACGCGATGGCCGAGATGGAAAAACTCGCCGGGCAACTGCCCCCGGGCTTCGGCTTCGAGTGGACGGGCCAGTCGCGCGAGGAAAAGCTCGCGGGCTCGCAGGCCACGGTGCTGTACGCGTTCTCGCTGCTGGCGGTGTTCCTCTGCCTGGCGGCGCTCTACGAGAGCTGGTCGATCCCGTTCTCGGTGATGCTGGTGGTGCCGCTCGGCGTGCTGGGCGTGCTGCTCGCCACGCTGCTGCGCGGCATGTCCAACGACGTGTACTTCCAGATCGGACTGGTGACCATCATCGGCCTGTCGGCGAAGAACGCCATCCTGATCGTGGAGTTCGCGAAGGACCTGCAGGCCGAGGGCAAGAGCGTGCTCGAAGCGGCGCTGGAAGCCGCCCACCTGCGCTTCCGCCCGATCGTGATGACCTCGCTGGCCTTCACGCTGGGCGTGGTGCCGCTGTTCATCGCCTCGGGCGCCAGCTCGGCGAGCCAGCGCGCCATCGGCACCGGCGTGATCGGCGGCATGATCACCGGCACCGTGCTGGCCGTGATCTTCGTGCCCGTGTTCTTCGTGCTGGTGCGCTCGTTCTTCAAGGGCAGCAAGCGCCAGCAGGAACACGAGGCCCACCAGGCACAACTCCACCGCCACGCCGCGGACGCGGAATGAGCCCAGACGAACGGCAGGAGCCCACCACCATGCAAGCAACCTCCAGCGCGCGCCGCGGCGCGCGCCCCCTCCTCCTCTCCGCGGTGGCCGCGGCCGCGCTGCTCGCGGGCTGCAGCTTCATCCCGAAGTACGAGCGCCCGGCGGCGCCCGTGCCCGCGGCCTACCCCGCTGCCGGCGCCGCCGCGCCTGCCACGGCCGGCACGCCGGCGGCGGACATCGACTGGCGCGCGTTCTTCACCGATCCGCGCCTGCAGAAGCTCATCGCGATCGCGCTGGAGAACAACCGCGACCTGCGCGTGGCCGCGCTCAACATCGAGCAGGCGCGCGCGCAGTTCCAGATCCAGCGCGCGGGCCAGTTCCCCACCGTGGCCGCGGCAGTGAACGCTTCGCGCCAGCCGAGCACCACCACGGGCAGCTACGCCAACAGCTACCAGGTGGGCCTCGCGGTCTCGGCGTGGGAGATCGACTTCTTCGGCCGCGTCGCCGCGCTCAAGGAACAGGCGCTCGCGCAGTACTTCGCCACCGAGGAGGCGCGCCGCTCCGCGCAGATCAGCCTCGTATCCGCCGTGGCCTCGGGCTGGTTCAACCTGCTGGCCGACGAAGAACTGCTCGACATTTCCCGCCGCACGCTGCAGACGCGCGACGAATCGGTGCAGCTCACGAAGTTGCGGCTCGAGAACGGCGTGAGTTCCGAACTCGACTTCAGCCAGGCCCAGGGCCTGGCGCAGGCCGCGCGCGCCACGTATGCGCAGCAGCAGCGCCAGCGCATGCAGGACGAGAATGCGCTCGCGCTGCTGCTCGGGCAGCCGCTGCCGCAGGACGTCGCCTCCACGCTCGATGCGCGCGCGCGGCTGGCCGATGCGCCCGCCATGCCGGCCCTCACCGCCGGGCTGCCGTCCGATCTGCTGGTGCGCCGGCCGGACATCCGGCAGGCGGAGCAGCAGCTGGTGGCCGCCAATGCCAACATCGGCGCGGCCCGTGCGGCCTTCTTCCCGCGCATCTCGCTCACGGCCAGCGCGGGCACGGTCAGCAACGAGCTGTCGGGGCTCTTCAAGGGCGGCTCCTGGGCGTTCTCGCTGGCGCCGCAACTGGCGCTGCCGATCTTCGACGGCGGCCGCAACCAGGCCACGCTCGATTCGGCGCGCGTGGGCCGCGACATCGCGGTGGCGCAGTACGAGAAATCGATCCAGACCGCCTTCCGCGAAGTCTCGGACGCGCTGGCGGGCCAGGCCACGCTGGGCGAGCAGTTCGCCGCGCAGCGCGCCCAGGCCGCGGCCGACGCCAAGCGCTTCGAGCTGTCCGACCTGCGCTACCGCAATGGCGTGGCGAGCTACCTCGATCTGCTGGATGCGCAGCGTTCGCTGTTCACCTCCGAGCAACTGGTGGTGCAGACGCGGCTGCTGCAACTGCAGAACCAGATCGCGCTCTACCGGGTGCTCGGCGGCGGATGGACGCCCGCGCAGGACGGCGCGCAGGAGCCGGGCGGCACGGTGCCGCGGTCCTGAACGCGTCCCGGCCGGCCGCGGTGCGGCCAGGACCCGCTCGCCAGCGAACCGACCATGCGCCCTCCGGGGCGCTTTTTCTTTTTCTGCCGGCGGGAAGAAAAAAAACAGGAATGCATTGCATGCCGTGCAGCAGCTTGCTGATTTCGGGGAGACCGGTACCTTCGTTGCTTCGCATACGCACCAGAAGGAAGGGAGAAACCGATGATGGATCCGCATTTCCCGGCACGCCGCATGCCACCGCACGCCTCGCCATCGGGGCGCGAACCCGCGATGGCCGCGCTGCGGCGCCGGCACCTGCTCGGCCTGGGCGGCGCAGCCGCGGCCTGCACGGCCATCGGCGTGCACGCAACGCCCCTCGCCCAGGACGATGGCACCTGGACCCGGCTGCAGAGCCCCGGCGCGCCGTCGGAACGCAGCGCCCCCGTGGCCGCCGCGCTGCGCAGCAGCATCTACCTCTTCGGCGGCGTGAAGGACGACTTCCGCACCGGCCAGAACGACTTCCTGGGCGACCTGCACCGCTACGACGTGCACGCCAACCGCTGGACGCGGCTCACCACGCCGGGCGACGTACCGTCGCCGCGCGCCTTCGCGGGCGGGGTCGCCGTACCCCACCGGAACTGGGTGGTGGTGTTCGGCGGGGCCCGCTATGCGTCCGACCTGTCGCAGTTCACGCCGCTCTCGGACGTCTGGGCCTACGACGCGTCCGCGGGCCGCTGGCAGGCCCTGTCCGGCCTCGTGCCGGTGCCGGGCAGCCCCGCGCCCGCGCCGCGGGCCTGGCCGCTGGTCTGGCGCGCGGGCGACCAGCTCTACGTATTCGGCGGGGTGGAGGCGGGTTTCCGCACGCTGAACGATCTCTGGCGCTTCGACCTCGCCAGCCGTTCCTGGACGCAGCTCGCGCCGCACGGCGCGCCGGGCTCGCCACCGCCGCGCTATTCGGGTGCCGTGACGGGCATGCCCCACCGCGGGCAGGTGACGCTCTACGGGGGCGAGGCCACCGACGGAAACGGCGGGTTCATCTTCCTGCGCGACACGTGGACGCTCGACCTGCGCACCCTGGCCTGGCGGCAGCACGTGCTCGGCCCCGGCCAGGACATCGACCCGCCGCAGAACCATGGCGCCGATGCGCTGCTCGGCAGCGGCCTGCTGCTCGCCGGGGGCGACCAGCCCGGCGGCAGCAGCAGCTGTGGCGCGGGGTTTCCGCAGAACCCGACGAATGCCCTGTGGCGGCTGGACCTGAACGCGCCGGCATGGCACCGGCTCGCACCGCAGGGCGATGCCTTCCCGCGCCTGAAGCGCACGGCCGCCGCCACGGTGATGGGCGAGATGTACGTGTTCTCGGGCTTCGGTTTCGCCTGCGGGGCCGACGGCAGCGGCGGGCAGGTCTGGAACACCGACGTCTGGCGCTACACGCCGCCGTACCGCTACTGGGGCCACTAAGAGGGGCTGACACGCTACTTCTGGCGTCGTTGCCGCATCTTGTCGTACTGCTCGTACTGCCTGCGATGCGGCGCCTCGCCAGAACCGCTTCGCCGGGTCGTGTGAGCCGCTCCAAGGAAGAGGGAACCGCCACGGCCGGGCGTGCGCGCTCCTTGACCCAGCGCAAGGGTGTTGCGGCTGGCCGTTTTCCCTAACGGCCGGCCGACAGGTCGCTTTCTATAATCGTCCGCTGGTTCCGCCAGACCTATCCCCACAGAGGACCACCCCATGAGCGACACCCCCCACGAAGAAGCGCACACCGGACCGATCAAGAACCCTCGCCAGTTGCTCTGGACGGTCTTCTTCTGCTTCGTGGTGCCCGTCTTCGCCATCATCGGCCTCGTGCTCTACGTGACGTCGGGCACCAAGCCGGCTCAGGGCGCGGGCAATCCCGAACGGGCCCTGGCCGAACGCATCCAGAAGGTGGGCATGGTGGAGGTGCGCGACGCCAACCGGCCGCTGCGCAGCGGCGAGGAGGTCTTCAAGGGCCAGTGCGCCGCCTGCCACGCCACGGGCGCGGCCGGTGCGCCGAAGCTGGGCGACGCGGCGGCCTGGGGCCCGCGCATCCAGACGGGCTTCGAGAAACTCGTGCACTCCGCCCTCGCCGGCAAGGGCGCCATGGCGCCGCAGGGCGGCGGCGACTTCAACGACACCGAGATCGCCCGCGGCGTGGCCTACATGGCGAACGCGGCCGGTGCCAAGTTCACCGAGCCCGCGGCGCCTGCCGCTGCCGGCGCATCCGCCCCCGCCGATGCACAGGCGGCCACGACGCCCGGCGCGCCCGCACCTGCGGCTCCGGCCGTGGCTGCGGCCCCCGCCGAACAGGCGCCGGCCGCTCCGGCGGCAGCCGCCCCCACCGCGGCGGTCGCGACGGCCCCTGCCGCAGCCGTGGCCGCCGGTGCCGGCGAGGCGCTCTACAAGCAGGCCTGCCAGGTGTGCCATGCAGCCGGCGTGGCCGGGGCGCCGAAGTTCGGCGACAAGGCGGCCTGGGCCGAGCGCCTGAAGGCCGGCATCGACGGCATGACGCGCATCGCCATCGCCGGCAAGGGTGCCATGCCCCCGCGCGGCGGCACGCAGGCCTCGGACGCGGAAATCCGCGCTACCGTGGAGTACATGGCCAACGCCGTCAAGTGACCCCGCCCGACAGCCCCTCACCGAAGAGCCGGCCCCCAGGCCGGCTTTTTGCCGTTCAGGCCGGCTGTTCCGACGGCCGCATCACGTAGCCATAGCGCTCGGGCAGCCCGTCGGCCCGCACGTCCACGGGCGTCCACAGCCCGCGCTCGACGGCGCGCGCCGCGATCTCCATGTCGAGCGTGTGCACGAGGCCGAGCACGCGCCCGTCGAACAGGTAGAGCCGGCCGGCCTCGTCGAGCAGGCACTCCCGCACGGCCGAGCGCTCGCCCGTGTGCGCCGTGATCGCGAAACCGCCGTCGGCGGCCCCGTCCTCCTCGACGCGCCAGACCACCGGGGCCGCTTCGAGCTCCACGTACACGCGCTGCGGCCCGTTCTGGAAGAACCAGCGGCCCTGCTCGTCCGGCTCGTAGTTGCGCTGGATGAAATCGATGAGCTTGGCATGCTGCAGCAGCGCGCCGCGCGCTTCGGGGAACGGGCCCTGGGCCTGCACGGCATCGTCGCGCATGAACCAGCGGCCGCGCGCATCCAGGCCCAGCCAGCCGTAGCAATCGGGTACGTTGGGCCATCGGGCGATGGCCTGCTTGACGATGTCATCCATGGGGCGATCGTAGAACGCCTGCGGCGGCCGCCGCGTAGGCGGGTGTCGCGCCGGGCGCAGCGCCGGCCTGCCGGGCCAGCCAGTCGGCCACGGCTTCCGGCATGGCGCGCACGTGGCCGGGCAGGCGCCCGAACGCGAAGCCCACGTGCCCTCCCTGCGGCGGCTGCCAGAGGGTGACGTGCGCGCCGGCCTCGCCGGGCCGCGGCAAGCTGGCCGCGGGAACGAACGGATCGTTGAGCGCGTTCACGGCCAGCGCAGGAATGCGGATGGCAGGGAGCACGGGCTTCGCGGAGGCGCGGCGCCAGTAGTCGTCCGCATCGCGGAAGCCGTGCAGCGGTGCGGTGAACACGTCGTCGAAGGCGTGCAGGTCCCGCGCGGCCCGCAGGGTGTCGCGGTCGAACAGGCCCGGATGCTGCTGCCACTTGGCCAGCGCCTTGGGCACCATGGTGCGCAGGAACATGCGGGTGTAGACCTGCCGGTTGAAGCCCTGCCCGATGGCCAGGCCGCCGGCCGCCAGGTCGAGCGGCGAGCAGATGGCGGCCACCGCGTCCGCGCTGCGCGCGGCGACTGCGCCCTGCTCGCCCGCCCAGCGCAGCAGCGCATTGCCGCCGAGCGACACCCCGGCCACCATGAGCGGGGCGCGCGGGCCCGGGGTGCCGCCCGCAGGCCGTTGCCGCTGGCGCTGCGCCATGCGCTGCAGGATCCAGTCGATCTCCTCGTGGTCGCCCGAGTGGTAGGCGCGCGGTGCCCGGTTGATCTCGCCGCTGCAGCCGCGGAAGTGGGGCACGGCATAGTCCCAGCCGCGGGCCCGGGCCGCGCCCGCGAAGGCCTCGGCGTAGTGGCTGCGGGACGATCCCTCCAGGCCGTGGAAGAGCACGAGCAGCGGACGCGGTGCGCCGGATGCGCGGCCGGGAACGTCCAGGAAGTCCACGTCCACGAAGTCGCCGTCCGGCGCCGTCCACCGCTCGCGGCGGTAGGCGGGCCGGTCCCCTTCGGCGCGGCGCGCGGCGAGCGCCGGCCAGATGGTCTGCAGGTGGCCTCCGGGAAGCCAGCGGGGAGCGACGTAGTCCATGGCGTCCGTCATGCCGGGATGGCTGCAGTGGCTGCGGTGGCCGTGACGGCAGCCGCAGCGCGACCGCTCCGCACGACCGGCCGGGGCCCTCTCAATGCAGTACCGGCGGCACCGGGCCGGCCACGGCTTCATGGACGGTGCCCGGGCTCGCATGGTGCGCCACCAGCCGCCAGCCCTGCGGGGTCTTGTGGTAGACGTTGGTGGATTGCACCAGCGCCTCGCGCACGTTGCCCTCCAGCCGCACCTCCACGTGCTCGACCACGCTGTGCACGGCGCTGGCCAGCGCCTGCACGCGGTGCACCTGGGCCGGCTTGGCGCGCAACCCGCCGTGCTCGAACATCGCGGTGAACGCGGCGCGGATGGCGCCCGCGCCCAACAGGCGGGGCCCACCGGGGTTCACGCAGACGATGTCGTCCTCTTCGGCCCAGCAGGCCATGAGGCGGTCGATGTCGCCGGCCTGCAGCGCCTCGTAGAACGCAGCCTCGGTCTCGTCGGCGGAACCGCCCACCAGGGCGGCGCGGTAGGGAGTGCGTGTGCTCATCGGGTGTGTCCTGGCGTACGGGAACGCGCTGGCGTTCAAGGCGCCCGCGGGTGGGAATGGCGCCATTGTCCGTAATTCGGCGGCGCCGTGCACCCGTCGGCCTCCGCCCCGCGTTCCAGGGCCCTCCGGTCGTCCCGCCCGCGATATGCGATGCCCGCTGACGCGGCAGCAGCGGGAAGCTGCGGCAGAATGGTCCCGCTCCGGTGCGGAGGGGGCACGTCGCCCCCGAGCGCACACCCGCACGGCAGCCGCACACCATGAAACGCCTCATCGCCATTCTTGCCGCCGCACTCGCCCTCTCCGGCTGCGGCTACAACGACTTCCAGCGCCTGGACGAGCAGAGCAAGGCCGCCTGGAGCGAAGTGCTCAACCAGTACCAGCGGCGCGCCGACCTCGTGCCGAACATCGTCGCCACGGTGAAGGGCGAAGCCGCGTTCGAGCAGGACACCCTCACCAAGGTGGTGGAAGCGCGCGCGAAGGCCACCTCGATCCAGGTGACGCCCGAAACGCTGAACAACCCCGAGGCGTTCAACAAGTTCCAGCAGGCGCAGGGCGAGCTGTCGTCCGCGCTCTCGCGCCTCATGGTGGTGGCAGAGCGCTACCCCCAACTGCAGGCCAACCAGGCCTTCCGCGACCTGCGCGTGACGCTGGAGGGCACCGAGAACCGCATCACCGTGGCGCGCAACCGCTACATCCAGACCGTGCAGGAGTACAACGTGCTCGCGCGCAGCTTCCCCACCAACCTGACGGCCAAGGTGTTCAGCTACGACCCCAAGCCCAGCTTCACGGTGCAGAACGAGGCGCAGATCAGCACGCCGCCGACGGTGGATTTCTCGCGCCCCGCGGCCCCGGCTGCACCGCCAGCCCCGGCTGCCTCGCGCTGAACGGGCTCGGCCCCCGACCTCCACCTCTGTGCCTTCCATGCGGCTTTCCGTCATCCTGCGGTCGCTCCTGGCCCTTGTCTGCATCGCGATCGGACTGTGCGCGGCACCGGCTTGGGCGCTGCGCGCGGTCCCGCCGCTCTCGGCCCACCTGATCGACGAGACCGGCACGCTCGGCGCGCCGGAGCGCGAGCGGCTGGAAGCGCGCCTGGCCGGCATCGAGGAGCGCCAGGGCGCGCAGATCGCGGTGCTCATGGTGCCCACCACGGCGCCGGAAGACATCGCCGCGTTCGCGAACCGCGTGGCCAATGCCTGGAAGATCGGCCGCAAGGACGTGGGCGACGGCGTGCTCGTGGTGGTCGCGAAGGACGACCGCCGCATGCGCATCGAGGTGGCCAAGGCGCTGGAGGGCGCGATCCCCGACATCGCCGCCGCGCGCATCATCGACGGGGCCATGAAGCCACGCTTCCGCGACGGCGATTTCGCGGGCGGCATCGACGCCGCGCTGGGGCAGCTCAGCGCGCGCATCGCCGGAGAGAACCTGCCCCTCCCCACGGGAAATGCCCCGGCGCCCCGTGCCGAGCGCGGCGTGGACTGGAACGATTTCGCCATCTTCCTGTTCGTCGGGGTGATGATCGGCGGCCCCCTGGCGCGCGGCATTCTGGGCCGGGGGCTCGGAGGCGTGGCGACCGGCGGGGCGGCCGGCCTTTTCGCCTACCTGTTCACCGCCAGCGCGCTGCTCGCGGCGGGCGCGGGCATCGTGGCGCTGCTCTACACCTGGCTGTTCGGCGGCCGGGCGGGCCTGGCCGGCGGACGGCGTGGCGGGCTGCGCGACGGGTTCTCGACCGGCCTGGGTACCGGCATCGGCATGGGCGGCTGGGGCGGCGGCGGCCATGGTAGCGGCGGCGGTTTCGGCGGGGGTGGCGGTTTCAGCTCCGGCGGAGGCGGCGACTTCGGCGGAGGCGGCGCGTCGGGCGACTGGTAGCCTGAGCGTTCCCGCCACACGGCGTCCAGCCCCCCGGCCACAGCACGACCTGCACCTGCATCTGCCTGTACCAGCACCCGCACCAGCCCCCCAAGCGACATTCTTCCTTCCGCCACGCCATGACGTCCACCACCCATCCGCCCGCGCCGCCCCACCCGCCCGGCTTCACCGCCCGGATCGCGCGCCTCGTGCGCCATCGCTGGGCCGAGGGCGGACTGCAGCGGGCGCTGCCGCCGTACCTGCTCGACCGCCTCGCGCGCCGTGTCGTGGCCAGCGAGGCGCGGCACACCGGCCAGATCCGCATCTGCGCCGAGGGCGGACTGCCCGCGAGTTACCTCTGGCGCGGCGCCAGCGCCCGGGAAAGGGCCGTCACGCTGTTCGGCAAGCTGCGCGTGTGGGACACCGAGCACAACAACGGCGTGCTCATCTACCTGCTGCTGGCCGACCATGCGATCGAGATCGTGGCCGATCGGGCCCTGGCGCGCACCGTGCCGCCCGCCACCTGGCAGGCGATGATCGCGCGCATGGGCTCGGCCTTCAAGGAAGCACGCTACGAGGACGGGCTCACGCAGGCGCTGGAAGAGGTGTCGGCCCTGCTGGTGGCGCATTTCCCGGCCGGGGCCGGGGCCGATGACGCCGGACGGGCTGCGCGCAACGAGTTGCCGGATGCCCCGGTGCTCGGCGGCGATCCGCGCCTGCGTACGTAGGCCACGCAGCGCCGCGCGTCGCCGTCAGCCGGCCGGCACCGGCCACACGCGCCCGCCCCCCAAGGCGAAGAATCGGCGCTGCGGCCCGGAAGGCATCGTCTGCCCCCCGGTGAATTCACCGAAAGCCGGCAACAGCGTGAAACCGGCATCGGCAGCGCGGGCCGCCTCCACCACGAAGCACGGAAGCCGCAGAGCGTCCCGGCCCGTCCCGCGCAGCACCATGGCCGGGTGCACGTGCCCCGCGAGCACATGCAGCGACGCATGCCGCTGCGGGTGGTGGCAGCAGGCAAAAGGCCCGCACGGCCAAGGCTCGTCCACGATCGCGATGCCCAGCTCCGCCGGCGGGTCGCCCGCATGGCTGTCGTGGTTGCCGCGCACCAGCACCACCTCCAGCGCCGCGTGGGCCGCGCGCCACGCCGCGAGCGAGGCCAGCACGGCGGGTGACTGCGCCTCGGCCGCATGCAGGAAGTCGCCCAGTACCACGAGCCGCTGCGCGCCCTGCGCGGCAACCAGCGCCGAGAGCCGTGCGAGGTTGTCGCGCGTGGTGCCGGAGGGCACGGGCAGCCCGCGTGCACGGAAGGTGTCCGTCTTGCCGAGATGCACGTCGGCCACGAAGAGCGTGCGGCCAGCGGGCCACCAGAGTGCCCGGTCGGGCAGCAGATGGACTGCCGTACCCGCGAGAACGGTCGTGGCGAACGTGGGTGCGGTTGCGGGTGCGGTGGCGGAAGCGGGTAGGGATGCGCTGGTCAAGGGGGCAGGGTGCGTGCACGGCAATGGAGCAAGGATGCCCGATTGTTCCGCACGGCGTGGCCGGCCCGGTCCATGCCCCTCCCGGCGGGCGGCCTGATGGGGCGCCCCGCTCACAGCCTCGGCAGCGGCCGTGACGGCTTGCGTTCGCGCCGACGGGCACGCGCTGCACCGGGTGCGCCGCCACTGCCGGATTCTTCGGTGGAGGTGAGCGAGAAATCCAGCGTGCGGCGCACGGCGTCGGCAGCTTGCTGCATCGCGGTCTGGGCCGGCGGCACGGGTGCATTCGCCGTCTGTGCACCCGCGTCCGCAGCGGCCGCCTTCTTCGCCGCCGCGCGCCGGCGCTGCGGCCGCGCAGGCGGATCGGGCGGCACCACGTCCTGCGCGGCCACCGATTCGGGTGGTGCGGCGCTGCCCGCATCGGCGGCCGTGTCCAGTTGTGCCAGCATGCGCGCGATGCGGTCGGCCAGGTCCTCGTTGGTGAGCTTTTCGCGGAAGCGCTCGATCATGAGCGGGAACGCGAACGGGCTGGGCCGGGTGAGCGGCTTCACCACCAGTTGCTGCGCCTGCATGCGGCGCAGGGCCGCCAGCAACTGCGCCACGTCCAGCTCCTGGCTCAGCACCTCTTCATCGGCCTGGCGCAGCAGCATGTTGCCGGTGTCGTACTTGCGGAAGACTTCGAAGAACAGTTGCGACGAGGCCTGCAACTGGCGTGCGCTGCGGCGCTCGCCCGGGTGGCTCTGGAAGATGAGCCCGGACACGCGCGCGATCTCGCGGAAGCGCCGGCGCGCCATCTCGGTGGCGTTCAGGCTGGCCAATACCTCGTGCAGCAGTGCGTGGCGCTCGGCATCCGGCTCCGCAGCGCCCCGGCTTTCCGGTGCGTCATCGCCACTTCCATCGCCATCGGTCTCGCTCCCGGCCCCATTCCCCACCGCGTCTTCCGCTTCCGCCCGCGCGGCATTCGCGGTGTTGCGGATCGCCAGCGCCTCGCGGGCGGCGATGCGCCCGTCCAGCACCTCCGGCTCTTCCAGCCCTTCCGGCGCCTGCGTCACGCCCAAACCACCGGACGCGTCCTCCGCATGGGCATCGCGCTCCGGTGGCGCGGTCACCGGCTGCACCCGCAGCAGATCCGGCAGCAGTGCCCCCCAATCGCGCTCGGTGGCCGAGAGCAGCTCCAGCCCGTAGTCGTTCACGGCGATGGAGAACGTGCCGGCCTCGCCCTGCGCCGCGCGCCATGCGAACAGGCTGGCCAGGCCGGTGTGCGCATGGCGCCCCGCGAAGGGGTACACGAAGAGGTGCCAGCCCTCGCGCGTGCGCAGCGTCTCCGCGAGCAGCGTGCCGGAAGTCGGCAGCGCGGACCAGCGCTGCTGCACGTCCAGCAGCGGCCGCACGCAGCGCAGTTCGGGCGAGCCGTAGCGCCCCGCGGCTGCCTGCGCGAGCTGCTGCACCACGAAGTCCGCGAGCACGGTGGACAGCGGCATGCGCGAGCCGCCCCAGCGCGGCACCGTCGGCCGGCCGCGCGCGGCGCGGCGCACGTAGGCCGTCATGTCCTCGATCTTCACCATCTCCAGCACGTGCCCCGCGAACACGAAGCAATCGCCCGGCGACAGGCGCGAGAGAAAACTCTCCTCCATCGTGCCCAGCCGCGCGCCGTGCAGCACCTGCACGGCCATGCTGGCATCGCTCACGATGGTGCCGATGTTCGAGCGGTGGCGGCGCGCGAGGCGCGCGCTCGGCATGCGCCAGATGCCCTCGTCGTCCGGCGCCACGCGCTGGTAGTCCGGGTAGGCCGCGAGCGAGGGCCCGCCGCGGTGCACGAAATCCAGGCACCACTGCCAGACCGCGCGCGGCAGGTCGCGGTAGGCCACGGTGCGGCGCACCTCCGCGTACAGCGCCTCGGGCTCGAAGCCGCCGCCCAGCGCCACGGTGACGAGGTGCTGCACCAGCACGTCCACCGGCCGGCGCGGGCTGGCGCGCATCTCCACCTCGCCGGCCTGCACCGCGGCGCGCGCGGCCGCGGCCTCCACCAGTTCCAGGCTGTGCGTGGGCACCAGCGTGATGCGCGAGGGCCGCCCCGGCGCATGGCCCGAGCGTCCGGCGCGCTGCAGCAGCCGCGCGATGCCCTTGGCCGAACCGATCTGCAGCACGCGCTCCACCGGCAGGAAATCCACCCCCAAGTCCAGGCTGCTGGTGCACACCACCGCGCGCAGGCGCCCTTCCTTCAATCCGGCCTCCACCCATTCGCGCACGCCGCGGTCCAGCGAGCCGTGGTGGATCGCCAGCTCGCCCGCCCAGTCGGGCCGGGCGTCGAGGATCGCCTTGTACCAAAGCTCCGCCTGCGACCGCACGTTGACGAACACCAGCGTGGTCGACGTCGATTCCAGCTCGCGCACCACCGCCGGCAGCATGCGCAGCCCCAGGTGCCCGGCCCACGAAAACCGCTCCGGATGGTCCGGCAGCAGGGTATCGACCACCAGCTTCTTGTCCACCTGGCCCTGCACCAGCACGCCGCCGGACAGCGCCTGCGCGCCCAGCGGCGCCAGCAACGCGTCCTGGGCCTCCGGCAGATTGCCCAGCGTGGCCGACATGCCCCACACCTGCAAGCCGGGGTTCCAGCCGGCGAGCCGCGCGAGCGCCAGTTGCACCTGCACCCCGCGCTTGTTGCCCAGCAGTTCGTGCCACTCGTCGGCCACCACCAGCCGCACGGTGGACAGGAGCTCCTGCGCATCGGCGCGTGCGAGCAGCAGCGACAGGCTCTCGGGCGTCGTCACCAGCACCGTCGGCAACCGGCGCGACTGCGCCCCGCGCTCGGCACTGCCCGTGTCGCCCGTGCGGGCCCCGCTCGTCCAGCGCGCGAGCACGGGGTGCGTGGCGGCGAGTTCGTCGAGCGGCGTGCGCAGGGCCTTGAGCGTGTCCGCGGCCAGGGCGCGCATGGGGGTGAGCCACAGCACCGTCAGCGGCTCGGAGGCAGGCTTTCTTGCACGGCCCGCGGGAGACTCGGCCGGGTCCGCCCGGGATGCGGAGCGCTTCGCGCCGGGCTCCTGCGCGAGCGCCTGCAGGGCCCCCAGCCAGACCGCATAGGTCTTGCCCGCGCCGGTGGTGGCGTGCAGCAGGCCGGAGGCGCCGCGGGCCATGGCATCCCAGACCTCGCGCTGGAAGGCGAACGGCTTCCAGCCGCGCTGCGCCAGCCAGGCGGCCACCGCCTGCTGCGCGGCGCCGCGGCGCGGCCGGCGGCGCGGGGTATCGGCATCCCTCGGTTCCATGGCTGCGATTACACCGCGCCGCCCGGCCCCGCCGCGTAGTCCAAACGCCACCCCACCGCCCTGCCGCCCTCCGGTCTGCCCGATGGGACCAGCAGGTTCCATTGAAAGCGCCGGGCGGCGTGCCTAGGATCGGCCGATCGACAAGAAGACCCCAGGAGACACGATGAACACCGCCCTCCGCCGGCGCTGCGCGCTGGCCGCGCTCTGCGCCCTCCCCGCCGCCCTGGCCCCCACGCTCTCGTGGGCACAGGACAGCGGCAGACCCATCACCATCGTCGTGGGCAGCCCGTCCGGCGGCACCACCGACACGCTGGCACGCGTCATCGGCCGCATGGTGGGGGACACGCTCGGCCGCCCCGTGGTGGTGGAAAACCGCGCGGGGGCCGGCGGCAACATCGCCGCAGCCTACGTGGCCAAGGCCCCGGCCGATGGCTCCACGCTCCTCATGAGCTTCACGGGCCACACCATCAACGCCACGCTCTACAAGAATCTGGGCTTCGATCCGGTCAAGGATTTCACCCCCATCACGATGGTGGCCAAGGTGCCCAGCGTGCTGATCGCGCGCAAGGGCGCGCCGTTCTCCGATACGGCCGGGCTCATCGCCTATGCCAAGGCCCATCCGGGCAAGCTGAACTTCGCGATCGGCGCCCAGGGGTCGTCCCTGCACCTGGCCAGCGAGCAGTTCAAGATGCTGACCGGCACCGACATCGTCAACGTGCCGTACAAGGGCACCGGCCCGGCGCTGTCCGACGTGCTGGCGGGCACGGTGGACCTGATGTTCGCCAGCACCGTGAACGTGCTGCCGCACATGAAGAACGGCAGCATCCAGCTGCTGGGCGTGAGCAGCCG
>DHAE01000025.1:24093-37513 GCA_002397315.1 Comamonadaceae bacterium UBA4962 | reverse complement strand
GTGAAGAAGGCCATCGAGTCGCCCGACTACCAGGAGCGCATGCGCACGGAGGCGGCCACCACGGTGGACATGCCGCCCGCCGCGTTCGCGAAGTTCGTGGCCCAGGACGTGCAGGACTGGGCGAAGATCATCAAGGCCTCGGGCGCGAGCGTCGAATGAGCGCCGCTCCCACCCCGACGCCGGATGCCGTGCCCGCGCAGACCCTGGCGCAGAAGCTCGTGGCCCGCGCCGCAGGCCGCAGCCACGTGGTGCCCGGCGAGATCGTCACCTGCCGGGTCGATCTGGCCATGATGCACGACTCGGGCGGGCCGCGCCGCGTGAAGCCCATGCTCGACCGCCTGGGCGCGAAGGTGTGGGACCCGGACAAGGTGGTGGTCGTCACCGACCACTACGTGCCCGCCTACGACGACGAGAGCCGCGCCATCGTGCAGATCGCGCGCGACTGGGTGAAGAGCGCCGGCGTGGCGCGCTTCCACGACACCGAGGGCATCTGCCACGTGGTGGTGCCGCAGAAGGGCTACCTGCGGCCCGGCATGTTCGCCGTGGGCGGCGACAGCCACTCCCCCACCGGCGGCGCCTTCGGTGCCTACATGTTCGGGGTGGGCGCGACCGAGATGCTGGGCGTGCTCGTCACGGGCGAGATCTGGCTCAAGGTGCCGCACACGCTGCGCATGGCATGGAACGGCCGGCTGGCCCCGGGCGTGTCCGCCAAGGACATGATGCTGTTCCTGTGCACCCGCTTCGGCATGGACGGCGGGCAGTACCAGGCGGTCGAATACGCAGGCCCGGCGGTGCAGGCCCTGTCGATGCAGGAGCGCATGACGCTCTCCAACATGACGGCGGAACTGGGCGCACAGGCCGGGCTGGTGGCGCCGGACGAGGTCACGAGCGCCTGGCTGGCCGGGACGCGCGCGGGCGCGGACGGCGTGGACACGGCCCCCTGGCACACCGACGCGGGCGCCCCGCTGCTGGCCGACCACGCCTTCG
The DNA here is from genome assembly GCA_002397315.1 of Comamonadaceae bacterium UBA4962. Lineage (GTDB taxonomy): Bacteria > Pseudomonadota > Gammaproteobacteria > Burkholderiales > Burkholderiaceae_C > Paracidovorax. The sequence continues at coordinate 36,526 of DHAE01000025.1, read as the reverse complement.
ATGCCGGTGCCCTCGCACCCCAGGTGGCCGAGCCGCACAGTCCGGCCCACGGCCGCGACGCGGCGGACCTGCGCGGCGTGGCCATCAACCTGGCCTACGTCGGCGCCTGCACGGGCGCCAAACTGGACGATCTGCGCATGGCCGCGCAGGTGCTGCGCGGTCGCAGGGTGGCGCGCGGCGTGCGCCTGCTGGTGGCGCCGGCCAGCCTGCAGGACCAGCAGCGCGCGCGGGACGAAGGGGTGCTCGGCGCCCTGCTGGAGGCCGGCGCCGAGCTGCTGCCCACCAGCTGCGGCGCCTGCTCCGGCTACGGCGCGCACACCTTCGGGCCCGACGTGGTCGCCATCAGCACCACGGCGCGCAATTTCAAGGGGCGCATGGGCTCGGCCGAGGCGCGGATCTACCTCGGCTCGCCCTGGACGGTGGCCGCCTCGGCGGTGGCCGGCCGCGTGGCCGATCCCCGGGAGATGCTGCAATGACGGCCCCGCACGCCATCGCCGCCACGGGCCGCGCCTGGGTGTTCGGCGACGACCTGAACACCGACCTGCTGGCCCCCGGCGCCTACATGAAGTTCGGCATCGCCGAGATCGCGCGCCACTGCCTGGAGTCGGTGGACCCGCGTTTCGCGGCCGAGGTCCGGCCGGGCGACATCGTGTTCGCGGGGCGCAATTTCGGCGCGGGCTCGTCGCGCGAGCAGGCGGCCGAGGTGCTGCGGCACCTGGGCGTCGCCTGCGTCGCGGCCCGGTCGTTCTCGGGCATCTACTACCGCAACGGTTTCAACCTCGGCCTGCCGCTGCTGGTGTGCCCCGAGGCGCCGACCGTCGCGCCCGGCGCGCCCGTGGCCTGCGACCTGGACCGGGCCTGCGTGCACGACCTCGCCACCGGGCGCATGCTCGCCTGCGAGCCCATTCCCGCCCACCTCGTCGCCATGATCCGCGACGGCGGCCTGCTGCCCCACCTGGAGAAGCGCCTGTCGGCCCGGCGCGCCCCCTCCGCCACCGACGTCCCCACGCCATGACCACCGACCTCAAGACCCGCCTGCAATCGCCCGCCATCGTCACCGCGCCCGGCGTCTACGACGCCTTCTCGGCCCTGCTGGTCGCGCAGGCCGGCTTCGACGCCGCCTACCTGTCCGGCGCCAGCATCGCCTACACGCGCCTGGGCCGGCCCGACATCGGGCTGCTCTCGCTGGACGACGTGGCGCAGGTGACCACCGCGATCCGCGAGCGCACCGAACGGCTGCACCTCATCGTCGATGCCGACACCGGCTTCGGCAACGCGCTCAACGTGCAGCGCACCGTGCGCCTGCTGGAGCGGGCCGGTGCCTCGGCCATCCAGCTGGAGGACCAGACCAGCCCCAAGCGCTGCGGCCACCTGGACGGCAAAACGCTCATCGGCAGCGCAGAAATGGCCGGCAAGATCCGCGCGGCCTGCGATGCGCGGCGCGACGCCGGCACGCTCATCGTGGCCCGCACCGATGCCGTGGCGGTGGAGGGCCTGGACGCCGCGCTCGACCGCATGGAACGCTATGCCGAGGCCGGCGCGGACATCCTCTTTGTGGAAGCACTGCGCACCCGGGAGGACATGGCGACGGCACTGTCCCGGCTGTCCCCGCGCGCGCCCATGCTCGCCAACATGGTCGAAGGCGGCAAGACGCCCATCCTGTCCGCGGCCGAGCTGCAGGCGCTGGGCTACCGCATGGCCATCTTCCCCGGCGGCACCGTGCGCGCCCTGAGCCACGCCCTGCAGGGCTACCTGGCCAGCCTGCACCGGCACGGCACGACCGAGCCCTACTGGCCGCAGATGCTGCAGTTCGACGGGCTCAACCAGTTGCTCGGCACGCCGGAGCTGCTGGCGCAGGGCAAGCGCTACGAATGAGCACGCGCCGCGGTCCGTGGCCGCCTTGCACCGGCTCCGCCCGCCGCCTACAGTCGGCACCATGCCCCGGACCGAGCCTTCCGACCCGCCCGCCCTGCCCAGCCTGCCGCGCTTCCATCAGGTGCGGCTCATCCTGCGCGAGCGGCTGAAGTCGGGCCGGTACGAACGCGGCCTGCCGCTGCCGGGCGAGCGCCAGTTGGCGGAAGAGTTCGGCGTGGCGCGCGTCACCATCCGCTCGGCCCTGGCGCGGCTGGAAGAGGAAGGCCTGGTGGTGCGCCTGCGCGGCAAGGGCACGCTGCCCGCGGCGCAGGACGAACTGCCCAGCCACCTGCGGCTGCGGGGCGGCCTGCTGGACAACATCGTCAACATGGGACGGCGCACACGGGTGGTCGTGCTGGAGCACCGGGTGCTGCCGGCTTCCTCGCAGGTCGCCCATGCGCTTCGGCTGCCACCCGGCAGCCCGGTGCTCAAGGTGGTGCGCGTGCGCAAGTTCAAGGGCCAGCCGATCGCCTATACCGAAGTCTTCCTGCCGCACGACCTGGCGGCGGCGGTGGAGAAACCCACGCTGCAGGACGTGCCCATGCTGGTCGCGCTGGAGCAGTCCGGCGTGCAGGTGGTGTCGGCGGAGCAGACCCTGGGGGCCGCGCTGGCCGACCTGCACGTGGCCGCGGCCCTGCGGGTCGCGCCCGGCGTGCCGCTGCTGCGCGTCTCCCGCGTGGCGGTGGATGCCGGTGGCCGGCCTGTGCAGTTCCTGACCGGGCTCTACCATCCGGAGCGCTACGAGTACCACATGCAGCTGTCCCGCGTGGGCGACGCGACCAAGGTCTGGATCGAGAACGACCGCCCGCCGGAAGCCGCGGGCTAGCGCGGCCCGGCGCAGCCATCGCGGCGGTACCGGCGGTCAGGCTCCGCCGGCATCCGGCAGCAGCGCCGCCAGCGTGTCGAGGGAATCCGCCTCCTCCACCGGCTTGTCTTCCCGCCACCGCAGCATCCGCGGAAACCGCACCGCGATGCCGCTCTTGTGCCGCGCGCTGCGCGCGATCCCCTCGAACCCCAGCTCAAACACCAGCGTCGGCTTCACGCTGCGCACCGGCCCGAAGGTCTCGACCGTCGTGCGGCGGATGATGGCGTCCACGCGCGCCATCTCCGCATCGGTCAGGCCCGAGTACGCCTTGGCGAACGGCACGAGCGTGCGGCCTTCCGCGCCGGGCGGGCCGTCCCAGACCGCGAAGGTGTAGTCGCTGTAGAGGCTCGCGCGGCGCCCATGGCCGCGCTGCGCGTAGATCAGCACGGCGTCGATGCTCAAGGGGTCGATCTTCCACTTCCACCACGTCCCCACGTCCTTGGTGCGGCCCACGCCGTACTGCGCGCCGCGGGCCTTGAGCATCATGCCCTCCACGCCCAGCGAGCGGGCCTGCGCGCGCTGCGTGGCGAGGTCCTGCCAGCTCGATCCGTGCAGCACCGGGCTGGCCACCAGCGACGGGTGTGCGGTGCGCGCGAGCAGCGCGTCCAGGCGGGCGCGGCGTTCGTGCTGCGGCAGGGCGCGCAGGTCCTGGCCGCCTTCCTCCAGCAGGTCGTAGGCGAGGAGCACCACGGGCAGCTCGCGCAGCAGCTTGGGGCCGAGCGTCTTGCGGCCGATGCGCTTCTGCAGATCGGCGAACGGACGCACGTGGGCCGCGGTGTCGCCTTCCGCATGCCGCCAGACGACGATCTCGCCGTCCAGCACCGTGCCGTCCGGCAGGGCGTCCTCGCCCAGCCGCTGCAGCTCGGGAAAACGGTCGCTCACCAGTTCCTCGCCGCGCGACCAGACCCAGGTGGCGCCAGCGCGCCGCACCAGCTGGGCGCGGATGCCGTCCCACTTCCATTCCACGATCCAGCCGCTGGGCGGGCCGAGGGTGGCGTCGAACTGCTCCACCGGCAGCGAGAAGGGGTGCGCGAGGAAGAACGGATACGGGTGGCCGCTGGTCTCGGCGCTGCCCTCACCCCCGGCGCCGTCGCCGCTGCCCTCCTCGGGTTGCGGCGCCACGAGGCGTTCGTATTCCGCCGCCACGGGCCGCGCGCCGATGTGGGTGTAACCCATCAGGCGCTGCGCGACGCGCTTCGGGTCCAGCCCGCCCACGGCGGCCAGTGCCTGCGTGACCTGCAGCTTCGACACCCCGACGCGGAACGCGCCCGTGATGAGCTTGAAGTACACCAGCCGCTCTTCCGGCGCCAGCCGGGCCCACTGCGCGCGCAGCACCGGCTCCAGCACATCGGGCGCCTGGCCCCGCAGCGGCAGCAGTTGGTGCTCCACCCACTCCGCCAGGCCCAGCTCATGGCGGTCCGTGGGAGGGGGCAGCAGCAGCGCGATGGTTTCCGCCAGATCGCCGACCGCCTCGTAGCTCTCGTCGAACAGCCACTCCGGCAGGCCGGCCGCCTCGCGCGCGAACTGCCGCAGCAGCTTGGTCGGCACGAGCTGGCGCGGCTTGCCGCCGGCAAGGAAATACACGGCCCAGGCCGCGTCGGCGGGCGCGGCCGCGCGCAGGTACGCCTGGAGTGCCGCCTGCTTGGCGAGGTTGGAAGTGCTCGCGTCCAGCGCGCGGTAGAGGGCCGCGAAATCCTTCATTCGCCGCCCTCTTCCGGGGCGGGCGCGTCCTCCAGAACGGGCGACGCATCGCCACCGGGCTCGGCCACCGGAGGGACCGGGTCGCCATCCGCTGGTGCGGCCGCGGCATCCGCCGGCCCGGCATCGGCGTCCTCGTCGCCGTATTCCGTCTGGAAGCCCTGCGCATCCAGTCCCTGTTCGCAGAGCCAGCGCACGAGCACCGCCACGCTGCCGTGCGTGACGAACACGCGCTCCGCGCCCGTGGCACCGATCGCCGACTGCAGGCCCGGCCAGTCCGCATGGTCCGACATCACGAAACCCCGGTCCACGCCGCGCCGCCGCCGCGTGCCGCGCAGCTGCATCCAGCCGCTCGCGAACGCGTCGGCATGGCGCGGAAAACGCCGCATCCAGGGCGTGCCCTGCGCGGACGGCGGCGCCACCACGAGCGCCGTCTGCAGCAGCTTCGCATTCACTTCCGGATCGGTGGCGCGCAGCGTGGGCGGCAACCGCACACCCGCCGCCCGGTAGACGCGGTTCAGCGGCTCCACCGCGCCGTGCACGACGATCGGACCGATCGACGGATCGACGCCGTGCAGGATGCGCTGCGCCTTCCCGAAGGCATAGCAGAGCATCACCGACGGCCGCCCCTCGGCCGCGTTGGCGCGCCACCAGGCATTGATGTCGGCGAACAGTTCCTCCTGCGAGGGCCAGCGGTAGATCGGGAGGCCGAAGGTCGATTCCGTGATGAAGGTGTCGCAGCGCACCGGCTCGAACGGCGGGCAGGTGCCGTCCTCCCCGGTCTTGTAGTCGCCCGAGGCCACCCACACCCGGCCCCCATGCTCCAGCCGCACCTGGGCGGAGCCGAGCACGTGGCCCGCGGGGTGCAGAGAGATGCGCACGCCGTGGTGCTCGATGGCCTGCCCGTACGGCAGCGTCTGCAGCGTGATGTCCTCGCCCAGGCGGGTGCGCAGGGTGCCTTCGCTATCGATGTGCGCCAGATAGTGCCGATGGCCCGTGCGGGCGTGGTCGGAGTGTCCGTGGGTGATCACGGCCCGCTCCACCGGCCTCCAGGGATCGATGTAGAAATCGCCCGGCGGGCAGTACAGCCCCTCGGGCCGCGCGATCACCAGGTCATTGGAAGGCGCGGCCATGGGGGCGCCTTTCTGCAGGATGGGGAGAAGCGCCAACCCGCCGCCCTGCTGACCCCGCCGCCCAATGCGTCGTACGTAGAAGGAAGAAAGCCCTGGTGTGCGCTTGCATGAGGAATGCTATCGCCACGGCTTTTTCCGGCACCGTACAGCGCGCCGCATGCCGCTGTCGGAGCAGGCCTACCCGGGGTCCCGGTTTCCGGCGCACGGAACCAGTCAGGAGAGCGGACGGGCAAAGAAAAAGCCGCCCGAGGGCGGCTTGATCATGAGGGTCCCGCGCGGCCTGGGCGGCCGAGGGGGTGTGGCGGGCGGAGGACCCGCTCAGCGCTTCTGGCGGAACTTGCGCAGCGCAGCGATCTGTGCGGCCATCACGGCCAGCTCGGACTGCGCCTTCGCGAAATCGACGTCGCTCTTGGCGTTCTTCAGCGCTTCCTCGGCGGCGGCGCGGGCGGCAGCCGCCTTCTCGTCGTCCAGGTCCTTGCCGCGGATGGCGGTGTCGGACAGCACGGTCACGCTGCCGGGCTGCACCTCGAGGATGCCGCCAGCCACGAAGACGAACTCTTCGCCGCCATCGGCCGTCTCGATGCGCACCGATCCCGGCCGGATGCGCGTGATCAGCGGCGTGTGGCGCGGGTAGATGCCGAGCTCGCCGGCCTCGCCGGGCAGCGCGACGAAACGCGCCTCACCGGAGAAGATGGACTCCTCGGCGCTGACCACGTCGACGTGGATGGTGTTCATGGTTTTTCCTCTGGGCTCTGAAAGAAGGTGGGTGAAGCAAGCAGACGGGAGGGCCCGCTAGGCGCCGCGCACAGCCGTACAGGAGTACGGCGAGCACGGCAACGACGCGGGCTGCCCGTATGCGCTGCTTTACGCGACCTTCTTGGCCTTTTCGAAGGCTTCGTCGATCGTCCCGACCATGTAGAACGCCTGCTCCGGCAGGTGGTCGCATTCGCCGGCCACGATCATCTTGAAGCCGCGGATGGTTTCCGCCAGCGGCACGTACTTGCCGGGCGAGCCCGTGAACACTTCGGCCACGTGGAACGGCTGCGACAGGAAACGCTGGATCTTCCGGGCGCGGGCCACGGCCAGCTTGTCCTCGGGAGCCAGTTCGTCCATGCCCAGGATGGCGATGATGTCGCGCAGTTCCTTGTAGCGCTGCAGCGTGCCCTGCACGCCGCGGGCGACCGCGTAGTGCTCCTCGCCCACGACCTGCGGGTCGAGCTGGCGGCTGGTGGAGTCCAGCGGGTCCACGGCGGGGTAGATACCCAGCGAGGCGATGTCGCGCGACAGCACCACGGTGGAATCCAAGTGGGCGAAGGTCGTGGCGGGCGACGGGTCGGTCAAGTCATCGGCAGGCACGTACACGGCCTGGATGGAGGTGATCGAGCCCACCTTGGTGGAGGTGATGCGCTCCTGCAGGCGGCCCATTTCCTCGGCCAGCGTCGGCTGGTAGCCCACGGCGGAGGGCATGCGGCCCAGCAGTGCGGACACTTCGGTGCCGGCCAGCGTGTAGCGGTAGATGTTGTCCACGAAGAACAGCACGTCGCGGCCTTCGTCGCGGAACGACTCGGCGATCGTCAGGCCGGTCAGGGCCACGCGCAGACGGTTGCCCGGGGGCTCGTTCATCTGGCCGTAGACCATGGCGACCTTGGAGTCTTCGAGCTTCTCGAGGTTCACGACGCCGGAATCGGCCATTTCGTGATAGAAGTCGTTGCCTTCACGGGTCCGCTCGCCCACACCGGCGAACACCGACAGACCGCTGTGGGCCTTGGCGATGTTGTTGATGAGCTCCATCATGTTCACGGTCTTGCCCACGCCGGCGCCGCCGAACAGGCCCACCTTGCCGCCCTTGGCGAACGGGCACACCAGGTCGATCACCTTGATGCCGGTTTCCAGCAGTTCCTGCGACGGCGACAGTTCGTCGTACGCGGGCGCCTTGCGGTGGATGGAGGCCGTCAGTTCCTGGCTGACCGGGCCGCGCTCGTCGATCGGCGAGCCCAGCACGTCCATGATGCGGCCCAGCGTCGCCTTGCCCACGGGCACGGTGATCGGATTGCCGGTGTTGGACACCATCAGGCCGCGGCGCAGGCCGTCGGACGAGCCCAGCGCGATGGTACGCACCACGCCGTCGCCGAGCTGCTGCTGCACTTCCAGCGTCAGCGTGGAGCCTTCGAGCTTCAGTGCGTCATACACCTTGGGCATCCGGTCGCGCGGGAACTCGACGTCCACCACGGCGCCGATACATTGAACGATCTTGCCCTGAACGCCAGTGTTCACTTGGGTGTTCTCTTGAGCCATTGCATTTGCTCCAAAAATTTAAACTGCCGCGGCACCCGCGACGATCTCCGAAAGTTCTTTCGTGATCGCGGCCTGGCGCGTCTTGTTGTAGACCAGCTTGAGTTCGCCGATGACGTTGCCCGCGTTGTCCGTGGCGGCCTTCATGGCCACCATGCGCGCCGACTGCTCGGACGCCATGTTCTCGGCCACGGCCTGGTAGATCAGCGACTCGACGTAGCGCACGAGCAGGTCGTCGATGACGCTCTGGGCATCGGGCTCGTAGATGTAGTCCCAGCCGTGCTCCGTCTTCTCGGCCTGCATCTTCTCGGACGAGAGCGGCAGCAGCTGCTCCACGACCGATTCCTGCCGCATGGTGTTGATGAACTTCGTGTACGCGAGGTACACGCCGTTGATCTTGCCTTCGGCGTAGGCGTCGAGCAGCACCTTGACGGGGCCGATCAGCTTGTCCAGGTGGGGGGTGTCCCCCAGGCCGGTCACGTGCGACACCACTTGGGCGCCGACACGGTTCAGGAAGCCCAGGCCCTTGTTGCCGATCGCGACGGTCTGCGTGGACACGCCCTGCGACTGCAGTTCGCGCAGCTTGGCCGTCACGGCGCGCAGCACGTTGGTGTTCATGCCGCCGCACAGCCCCTTGTCCGTCGTCACCACGATGAAGCCGGCCGCCTTGGCGTCGTTCGACTTCATGAAGGGATGGACGTACTCGGGGTTGGCCTGGCCGAGGTTCGCCGCGATGTTGCGGATCTTCTCGCTGTAAGGCCGTGCGGCACGCATGCGGTCCTGCGCCTTGCGCATCTTGGACGCGGCCACCATTTCCATGGCCTTGGTGATCTTCTTGGTGTTCTCCACCGATTTGATCTTGCCGCGTATTTCCTTGCCTGCTGCCATGATGGCTCCTCGTTCGGTTTAGGCGAACGACTTCTTGAAGGCCGTGATGGCTTGCGTCAGTTCGGCCTCGTCCTTGCCTTCCTTGTCGAAGGCACGGTTCTTCTCCAGGCGCTCCAGCAGGGCGCCGTGGCTGGTCTTGAGGAACTGGTGCAGGCCCGATTCGAAGGCGAGCACCTTCTTCACGTCCACGTCGTCCATGAAGCCCTTGTTCACTGCGAACAGCGTCGCACCCATCAGCGAGATGGGCAGCGGGCTGTACTGCGGCTGCTTCAGCAGCTCGGTCACGCGGGCACCGCGGTCCAGCTGCTTGCGGGTGGCTTCGTCCAAGTCGGATGCGAACTGGGCGAAAGCGGCCAGTTCACGGTACTGCGCCAGGTCGGTACGGATACCGCCGGACAGGCCCTTCACCAGCTTCGTCTGCGCTGCACCACCCACGCGGGACACCGAGATACCGGCGTTGATGGCGGGGCGGATACCGGCGTTGAACAGGCTGGTTTCCAGGAAGATCTGGCCGTCCGTGATCGAGATCACGTTCGTCGGCACGAAGGCGGACACGTCGCCGGCCTGCGTTTCGATGATCGGCAGCGCCGTCAGCGAACCCGTCTTGCCCTTGACTTCACCCTTGGTGAAGGCTTCGACGTAGTCGGCGTTCACGCGGGCGGCACGCTCCAGCAGGCGGCTGTGGAGATAGAACACGTCGCCGGGGTAGGCTTCGCGGCCCGGCGGGCGGCGCAGCAGCAGCGAGACCTGGCGGTAGGCCACGGCCTGCTTGGACAGGTCGTCATAGACGATCAGCGCGTCTTCGCCGCGGTCGCGGAAGTACTCGCCCATCGTGCAGCCGGAGTAGGCCGACACGTACTGCATGGCAGCGGATTCGGAAGCCGATGCGGCCACCACGATCGTGTATTCCATGGCGCCGGCCTGTTCCAGGGCGCGCACCACGTTCTTGATCGACGAGGCCTTCTGGCCGATCGCGACGTAGATACACGTCACGCCCTGGCCCTTCTGGGCGATGATGGCGTCGATCGCCACGGCGGACTTGCCGGTCTGGCGGTCGCCGATGATCAGCTCGCGCTGGCCGCGGCCCACGGGCACCATCGCGTCGATGGACTTGATGCCGGTCTGCAGCGGCTGGTCCACGGACTGGCGCGCGATCACGCCGGGAGCGACCTTCTCGATCACGTCCGTCATCTTGGCGTTGATCGGGCCCTTGCCGTCGATGGGCTGGCCCAGGGCGTTCACCACGCGGCCGATGAGTTCGGGGCCCACGGGCACTTCCAGGATGCGGCCCGTGCACTTCACGGTGTCGCCTTCGGAGATGTGCTCGTACTCGCCCAGGATCACGGCGCCGACGGAGTCGCGCTCGAGGTTCAGAGCCAGGCCGTAGGAAGGCTGACCGTCCTGGGTGGCCGGGAATTCGAGCATTTCGCCCTGCATCACGTCCGACAGGCCATGGACGCGCACGATACCGTCGGTCACGGACACCACGGTGCCCTGGTTGCGGATGTCGCTGCTGGCTGCCAGACCTTCGATGCGGCTCTTGATCAGTTCAGAAATCTCTGCGGGATTGAGTTGCATGACTCTTTCCTTCTTTCTTGGGTTAGCCGAAACCTCGGGCGCTTACGCGACGAGGGCCGCTTTCATTTGTTCCAGACGGGCCTTGACGGAGGTGTCCAGCACCTCGTCGCCCACGACCACGCGCACGCCGCCGATCAGCGACTCGTCCTGCTGCACGGAGAGGTTCAGCTTGCGGCCGAAACGCTTCTCCAGCGAAGCGCCGAGCTCCGCCAGGGCGGAGGCATCGATCGGGAAGGCGCTGTGGACGACCGCGTCGGACGAGCCGCTCTGGCGGTTGACGAGGGCGCGGAACTGCGCGGCCACTTCGGGCAGCGCGTCGAGGCGGCCGTTGTCGATGAGCACGCGCAGGAAGTTGCGGGCCGCATCGGAGAGCGGCGCGCGCACCACCCCGGCGATCAGGTCGAACAGCTGTTCGGGCGTGACCTTCGGGTTGTCGGCCAGTTGCCGCACCTGGGGGTCGGCAGCGATCGCCGCCAGTTCGTCCACCCAGGCGACGGTGCTGTCCAGGCCGGCGCCCGGCTGGGCAGTGCTGGCCTTGAACAGGGCTTCCGCGTAAGGGCGGGCAATGGTGGCGAGTTCAGCCATGGTTGCGTCCCTTACTTACAGCTCGGTCTTGAGCCGGTTCAGCAGATCGGCGTGGACGCCGGCGTTCACCTCCTTGCGGAGGATCTGCTCGGCACCCTTGACGGCCAGCGCAGCCACCTGCTCGCGCAGGGCTTCGCGGGCCTGGACCGTCTGCTGCTCGGCCTCGGCACGGGCGGCGGCGACGATCTTGTTGCCTTCCTCGGTCGCACGGGCCTTGGCTTCTTCGATGATGGCCTGGGCACGGCGTTCGGCGTCCGCAAGACGCGATGCCGTCTCGTTGCGCGTCTGCGCCAGTTCCTTCTCGACGCGCTGGTTCACAGCGGTGAGTTCGGACTTGGCGCGGTCGGCAGCAGCGAGGCCTTCGGCGATTTTCTGGGCTCGCTCGTCCAGCGCCTTCGCGATCGGGGGCCACACGAACTTCATCGTGAACAGCACCAGGATCAGGAAGACGATGGCCTGAACGAACAGGGTCGCGTTGATACTCACGGCAACACCTTTCTAGTTGGGCGTTGGTCGGGAATCAGGCCAGGACGAAGGGGTTGGCGAAGGCGAACAGCAGGGCGATGGCGACACCGATCAGGAAGGCGGCGTCGATCAGGCCGGCCAAGATGAACATCTTGGTCTGCAGTTCGTTGATCAGCTCGGGCTGGCGGGCGGAAGCTTCGAGGTACTTGCCACCCATCAGAGCGATGCCGATCGATGCGCCGATGGCGCCCAGACCCACGATCAGACCACAAGCCAGAGCGACGAGACCGAGAATGTTTTCCATGATGACTCCTAGGATGAAAAGAAAGAAAGGTTGAGAAGGAAGGAAAGGGAAGGCTCAGTGAGCGTCATGTGCCTGGCCGAGGTAGATCAGCGCCAGCATCATGAAAATGAAGGCCTGCAGGGTGATCACCAGGATGTGGAAGATCGCCCAGATAGAGCCCGCAATGATGTGCCCCACGGGGAGCAACACACCGGAAAGCGACATGGCTGCCGCGCCGCCCATCAGGGCGATCAGCATGAACACCAACTCACCAGCGTACATGTTGCCGAACAGCCGCATGCCATGCGACACGGTCTTGGCAACGTATTCGATGATCTGCATCAGCAGATTGACCACGCCCAGGATCAGGGCGAAGACGGGATTCTTGCTCGTGCCGAACGGGGCCGTCACGAGTTCGTGCGCCCAGCCGCCCAGGCCCTTGATCTTCACGCTGTAGTACAGGCAGAGGATCAGCACGGCCGTGGACAGGCCGAGGGTGGTGGAGAGGTCGGCGGTGGGCACGACGCGCAGATAGGCGTGGGCCGGATCGTGGCCGGCGGCGCCGTAGATCTGGGCCCAGATGGCGGGCAGCAGGTCAACGGGCAGCATGTCCATCGCGTTCATGAGGAAGATCCACACGAACACGGTGAGGGCCAGCGGCGCGATGAACTTGCGGCTCTCGGCATTGTGGATGTTGGCCTTGGCCTGGTTGTCGACCATCTCGACCAGGAT
>DHAE01000025.1:0-23915 GCA_002397315.1 Comamonadaceae bacterium UBA4962 | reverse complement strand
ACGGAGTCGTAGTTCACCACGGAGAAGTCGACGATGGACTTCTGCTTGATGTTCTGAAGATGCTGCAAGTGGTGAACGATGTATTCACTGGCAGTCGGGGCATGCGCTTCTGCGGCCATCGGACAACTCTTCTCTCAATCAATCGGTTTGCGGACACCGGACCGCACCATGAGCGCGATCCAGTACGTTTTCATCGTCACCACCATGCCGGCGAGCAGAGCCAGCCAGCTCAATCCCGGCACCAGCCGGGGCGCCGCCGCCAGCATGGCGACGGTCAAAGCAATCTTGACCAGTTCCCACCCGAAGAGCCCCGCCAGGGCGCCCCCGGCCGAAGACCTCTGGCGTGCCATGCCCCGGGCGAAGAGCGCCGCGGGAAGAACCACCGCCAGCGCGCCATAACCCGTCGACCAGGCGACGTGGGAGCGACCGGTTACGCCCCAAGCCACCAGGGCCGCCAGCAGCCCGACCAGGGCCTGGCCCGCCACGATGCGCCAGATGGACACCGGCGGATGGCGCTGGCGCCACGCCTGCGCCTCGGCGGCGGAAAGGGGCTTGAAACCGGAATCCTCGACCTCAGTTCCAGTGTCCGGAGCGTCTGTTTTCATGGTTGGTGAACGCCTGTGGACACCCGGCTCGCGGGCTGGAACTTCTTACAAAGCCCCTGATTATAAGTAAAAACCCGTTGCATCCTGCAATGCCCTGGGGCGCGCGCGCGACACCGGTGCACATCGACGCACCCGGCGGGTGAATGCGGGCGCCTTCGGCACCAACGTGGCGCATGCCCACGCAGGCGTTCTTCCCCATCGCTTCACCGACAATCATCGCATGACCCAGCCCCCGACCCCCTCCCCCGTCATCGGCGCCGAGGGCGATCCGCGCAAGGAATCGCTCATCGAGTACCCCTCCCGCTTCCCCATCAAGGTGATGGGCCGCAAGGCGGACGGCTTCGTCCACGCGCTCACCGAAGTGGCCCGCAGCTTCGATCCCTCCTTCGATGCCTCCACCATCGAGTTGCGTGACAGCCGCGAGGGCAATTACCTGGGCGTGACGCTCACCGTGACCGCGACCAGCCGCGAGCAGCTCGACGACCTGTACCGCGCGCTCTCGTCGCACCCGATGGTCAAGGTGGTACTCTGAACCAGGACACGGCGATGCAGGTGCGGATGCTCGGGCGGGTGGACTATCGCGACACCGTGGACGCCATGCAGGCGTTCACCGAGCAGCGCACCGACGGCACGCCCGATGCCCTCTGGGTGTGCGAGCACGCGCCGCATTTCACGCAGGGCCTCGCGGGCCGCGCGGACCACCTGCTGGCCCCGGGCGACATCCCCGTGGTCGCCACCAACCGCGGCGGGCAGGTCACCTTCCACGGCCCCGGGCAGGTGGTGGCCTACCCGCTCGTCGACCTGCGGCGCGCCGGCTACTACGTGAAGGAATACGTCCACCGCGTGGAAGAAGCCGCGATCCGCACGCTTGCGCATTTCGGCGTCACGGGCCACCGCGTGGCCGGCGCGCCGGGCATCTACGTGCGGCTGGACGATCCGCGCAGCCATGCGCTGCTGCCCCAGCGCCCGCAGAAGGCCGACCCGTCGGCGCCCGCGGCCGCCCCCGATTTCTCCGGGCTGGGCAAGATCGCCGCGCTCGGCATCAAGGTCACGCGGCACTGCACCTACCACGGCGTCGCGCTCAACGTCGACATGGACCTGGAACCCTTCTCGCGCATCAACCCTTGCGGCTACGCAGGGTTGCCGACCGTGGACCTTTCTACAATCGGCGTCCACACCACCTGGGACGAAGCGGCCAACGTATTGGCCCGCCAACTGGCGATCCGCCTCGCGCCCTGACCGCAGCACCAGCCATGAGCACTCCCGAAGTCGTCCGCGAAGCGCAATCCACCGTTGCCTACAACTCGCTCGCCAAGCAGAAAGCCGCAGCGAAGCTCTCGCGCATTCCCATCAAGGTGGAACAGGGCGAGGTGCTGAAGAAGCCCGAGTGGATCCGCGTCAAGGCCGGCTCGCCCACCACGCGCTTCTACGAGATCAAGGAGATCCTGCGCGAGCACAAGCTGCACACCGTGTGCGAGGAAGCCTCCTGCCCCAACATCGGCGAGTGCTTCGGCAAGGGCACGGCCACGTTCATGATCATGGGCGACAAGTGCACGCGCCGCTGCCCGTTCTGCGACGTCGGACACGGCCGCCCGGACCCGCTCGACAAGGACGAGCCGCTGAACCTCGCGCGCACCATCGCCGCGCTCAAGCTGAAGTACGTGGTGATCACCAGCGTGGACCGCGACGACCTGCGCGACGGCGGCAGCGGCCATTTCGTGGAGTGCATCCAGAACATCCGCGCGCTCTCGCCCCAGACGCAGATCGAGATCCTGGTGCCCGACTTCCGCGGCCGCGACGACCGCGCGCTGGAGATCCTCAAGGCCGCGCCGCCCGACGTGATGAACCACAACCTGGAAACCGCGCCGCGCCTCTACAAGGAAGCGCGCCCGGGCTCCGACTACCAGTTCAGCCTGAACCTGCTCAAGAAGTTCAAGGCGCTGCACCCCGGCGTGCCGACCAAGAGCGGCATCATGGTCGGCCTGGGCGAGACCGACGAGGAGATCCTGCAGGTGATGCGCGACATGCGCGCGCACGACATCGACATGCTGACCATCGGCCAGTACCTCGCGCCCTCCAACAGCCACCTGCCGGTGCGCCGCTACGTCCACCCGGACACCTTCAAGATGTACGAAGAGGAAGCCTACAAGATGGGCTTCACCCACGCCGCCGTGGGCGCGATGGTGCGTTCGAGCTACCACGCGGACCAGCAGGCGCACGCGGCGGGGGTATAGCCCGGCGCAGGATGACCGCATGGGAAGCCCATGAAAAAAGGAGCGCGAAATGCGCTCCTTTTTTCATTCGGGCAGTGAGGGCCATCATCGGTGGTCGGACGTGTGCGGTCCGGCAGATGGTACGAGCCGGATCAGAGGGGCTGTCTGTACGATATGGTGCAACTCGCATTGGAAGCGAGCGTGGTGCCCACGGCACATGCAGCCGGCAGCCCGTCGGGAACGGCCCGGGCCGTAAAGCCATTGGGCACTTCGATCTTGATGATCTGCTGCGTTACGCCGCTCGTGTTGCCGACGATGGTCAGGTCGGAGACCAGCACCGTTCCACCGGCTTTGTTCGACAGTTGCGCGCCGTCGGCCCCTGCGAACGATGGGCTGATCCAGCTGCCCGAGCTGCCCATGGCGAGGGCCAGGGCGCCGGCCAGCATCAGCCCAGCGATGGGGCGTCCGTTGCCGGCCTTGCGCAGGGTGCGGTACATCACGACCACCAGTGCGAGCGACAGCAGGGCCAGGCCCCATTGCGACAGCGTGGGGATGGGCGCGGCGGATTGGGTGACCGGCGCATAGGTCACCGCGATGCCCTGAGCTTGTGCAAAAGCCTTCTGGGACAGGGCCAAGAGGCCACCGGCAGCGGCCAGGGCCACACGGGCCATCGAAATTGTTTTCATGGGGTTTTGATAGACGGGCGCTATGGGTTACACAAAGTTACCCCGCATTGTAGAGCGCAACCGTCTCCGAAAACCGCTTCTCGTTCTCTCTTCACGCGGCCAGGCGGTAACCGACGCCCGTCTCGGTCAGCAGATGCCGCGGCTGCGCGGGATCGGCCTCGAGCTTCTGGCGCAGGTGGCCCATGTAGATGCGCAGGTAGTGGCTCTGGTCGGAGCGCGCCGGGCCCCAGACCTCGCGCAGCAGCTGGCGCTGGGTGATGACGCGGCCCGCGTTGGCCACCAGCACCGTGAGCATGCGGTATTCGGTGGGCGTGAGGTGCACGGCCGTGCCCGCGCGCCGCACGAGGCGCGCGCTGCGGTCCACCTCGATGTCGCCGAAGCGGAACACGGGCTCGGCCGCGTCGGCCTGCAGGCCCTGGCCCGTGGCGGGCCGCGGCCGGCGCAGGTTGGCGCGCACGCGCGCGAGCAGCTCGCCGGTGCCGAAGGGTTTGGTGAGGTAGTCGTCGGCCCCCGCGTCCAGCGCGGCGATCTTGTCGGCCTCGTCGGTGCGAGCCGAAAGCACGATGATCGGCACGGCCGACCAGCCGCGCACGTCCCGCAGCAGGCCCAGCCCATCGCCATCGGGCAGGCCCAGGTCGAGCACCAGCAGGTCGGGCTGGCGCGTGCCGGCGGCCGACAGGCCCTCGCGCAGCGTGGCGGCCTCGTGCACGTGCCAGCCCTCGTCCTCCAGCGCGCCGCGCACGAAGCGGCGGATCTGGGGTTCGTCCTCGATCACGATCGCGGTGCGCAGGTGGGAGTTCATCGGCAAGGGTTCATTCAGGAGTGGTGGCGTTCAGGCCCGGGGAAGTGGTGGCGTCTTCATCCAGATCGGCGGCCTCCGGCGCGGCGGGCGGATGGCGCCGCGGCAGGGTGACGGTGAATTCTGCCCCGGGACCGGCCGCGGCGCCCGCTGCCGCGATGTCGCCGCCGTGCGCCAGCACCACGGCGCGGCATATCGCGAGCCCCAGCCCCACGCCGGGCGTGGACGACTCGGCCTGCCCGCGCGTGAACTTGTCGAACAGCGTGTGCTCGCGCCCGCGCAGCGCCGCGGGCAGCCCCGGGCCGTGGTCGCGCACGCGGATGCGCAGCGTGCCGGGCAGCGCCTCGGCGGCGACGTCGATCGGCGCAGCGCCGTACTTGGCGGCGTTCTCCAGCAGGTTCACGAGCACGCGCTCGATCAGCACCGCGTCGAACTCCACCAGCGGCAGGTCCGCGGGCAGCGCGGTGCGTACTTCCAGCGCCCCGAGTGCGGGCCGCGCCGCGCGGATGGCCGAGCCCACCACCTCCTCCACCGACTGCCAGTCGCGCCGCAGGCGCACGCTGCCGCCCGCGAGGCCGCTCTCCAGCCGGGCCATGTCCAGCAGGTTGCTGACCAGCGCGTGCAGCTGGTGGGCCTGCTGCACGATGGCCCGCGATGCGGCCGGCAGTGCGTCATCAGATTGGGCCGGCAGCGACTCCGCCAGCGCGATGAGCGCGGTGAGCGGTGTGCGCACGTCGTGCGAGATGGCGCCGAGCAGCGCGTTGCGCAGGCGCTCGGATTCCATGTCCAGCACGGCGCGCTGCGCGACCTCCACGTAGTGCACGCGCTCCAGCGCGATGGCGACCTGCCGCGCGAGGGTTTCCAGGTGCTGCGCCTGCTCGGGGATGAGCAGCCAGCGCGGCCGCGCGGGCGCGAGCGCCAGCACGCCGCGCACGCGCATGGGGGCCGTGAGCGGCACGTAGCGCCAGTCCTGCGCGGCCAGCGTGGCCGTGCCCAGGCCCGCACTGCGGCCGTGGCGCAGCGTCCAGTCCGCCACGCTCGGATCGAAACCCGCGGGCGGCACGCCGGGCACCGCGAGACGGTCGGTATCGTCCAGCGGCAGCACCACGGCCTGTCCCCCGAAATGCTGCTGCACCGCCCGGGTGGCGATCTCCACCACCTGCGAGGCCTCCAGCGCCGCCGAGAGCTCGCGCGTGAGTTCGAACAGCGAGCGCATGCGCTGCTCGCGCCCGGCCGACACCCCCGCGGAAAAGCGCAGCCCCGCCGTGAGCTGCCCCACCAGCAGGCCGACGCCGAGCATGACGCCGAAGGTGACGAGGTACTGCACGTCGCTCACGGCGAAGGACAGCTGCGGCGACACGAACACGAAATCGAAGGCCGCCACGTTGAGCAGCGCGGCCAGCGCGGCGGGAACGCGCCCGAAGCGCACGGCCACACCCACCACGCCCAGCAGGTAGAGCATGACGATGTTGGTCAGCTCCAGCACGCCGGACAGGGGCAGCGCGAGCAGCGTGACGGCCACGCTCGCGGCCACGGCCGCGCCGTAGCCGGGCCAGCGGGCGTAGGGCCGGTCCGCATCCTCCTGCGCGCCAGGGTCTGCGGGATCGCCCGCCTGCCGCCAGGGCGCGGACGACAGGCGGCGGCTGCTGCCGGGCTGGCCCGCCTCCACGATCTCCAGCGCGGGCGCGGCGGTGCCGATCGCCTGCGCCGTGCCGGGCACCGGCCACCACCGCGCGAGCCCCGTGCGGCGGCGCGCGCGGCCCACCACGACGGTCGCGCAGTTGAGCTGGCGCGCATGCTCCGCGAGCGCCGGCGCCACGGCATCGCCGGTGAGCACGGCGGTCTCCGCACCCAGCCCTTCGGCCAACTGCAGCACGGCCAGGATGCGGTCGCGCTGCCGGGCGGGCAGCCGCTGCAGCCGCGGGGTCTCGACATAGGAGGCGTGCCAGCGCACGTTGAGCTGGCCGGCCAGGCGGGCGGCCGTGCGCACGGTGTGGGCGGCGTCCTCGTGCGGGCCCACGCAGGCCAGCAGCGCGCCGGAAGTGTTCCAGGCCGGCGGCACACCATGGCTGCTGCCGGACTGCTCCACGCGCCAGCCGCGCACGTCGTCCTCCACGTGCTCGGCCGTGCGCCGCAGGGCGATCTCGCGCAGCGCGATCAGGTTGCCCTTGCGGAAGAAATTCTGCGCCGCGCGCTCGGCCTGCTGCGGCAGGTAGACCTTGCCCGCGGCCAGGCGCGCGGCCAGTTCGTCGGGTGTGGCATCGACGAGCACCACCTCGTCGGCCTCGTCGAGCACGGTGTCGGGCACGGTCTCGTGCACGCGCACGCCCGTGATCGCGCCCACGGTGCCGTTGAGGCTCTCCAGGTGCTGCACGTTGAGCGCCGTCCAGACCTCGATGCCCGCGGCCACGAGTTCCTGCACGTCCTGCCAGCGCTTGGCATGGCGCGATCCCGGCGCGTTCGAATGCGCGAGCTCGTCCACCAGCAGCACGGTCGGCCGGCGCTGCAGCGCGGCGTCGAGATCGAACTCGGTGCGTGTGCGCCCGCCGTGCGCCAGCGTGCGCCGCGGCAGCACGGGCAGGCCGTCGAGCAGCGCCGCCGTCTCGGCGCGGCCATGGGTTTCCACCACGCCGACGAGCACGTCGCGGCCGGCCTGGCGCTCTCGCTGCGCGGCGCCGAGCATCGACCAGGTCTTGCCCACCCCCGCGTTCGCGCCGAAGTAGATGCGCAGCTTGCCGCGCTGCACGCGCTGCTCCTCGGCACGCATCTGCGCGATGAGGGCGTCGGGATCGGGTCGGAGGTCTGTCGGCATGCTGGAAGGCGGCACGGGTGTGCGCAGTCTCCCGGATTCAACGCACCGCGTCGAGCGCCAGGTTGAGCGTGAGCACGTTCACACCCGCCTCGCCGAGCCATGGCAGCAGCGGCGCCTCGGTGTGCGATCGCACCAGCGCTTCCACGCGCTCCAGCGGCAGGCCGCGCGCGCGGGCCACGCGGGCCGCCTGGAAGCGGGCCGCCGCCACGCTGATGTGCGGGTCGAGCCCGCTAGCCGAGGCCGTGACGAGGTCGACCGGCACGGGCGCGGTGTTGCCGGGGTCGGCCGCCCGCAGCGCCTCGATGCGGGCCTTCACCGCGTCGGCGAGGGCCGGGTTCGTCGGCCCCAGGTTCGAGCCGCCGGAGGCGCCCGCGTTGTAGGGCATGGGTGCGGTGGCCGACGGGCGGCCCCAGAAATGCGCGGGATCGGTGAAGTTCTGCCCGATCAGGCGGGAGCCGACGGCGTTCCCGGCCGCGTCGCGCACGATGCTGCCCGCGGCCTGCTGCGGGAACACGGACTGCGCCACGCCGGTGACGGCCAGCGGATACAGCACGCCGGTGACCAGCGAGAGGCAGGCGAACAGCGCCAGTGCCGGTCGCAGCAGCGGCCCGCGGAGGGTGGGCGCGGCGCCGTCGACCGGGCTTGCGGCGGGGGGCGGGACGGCCGGAACGTCCGGGGTGGCCGGCGATGCGAGGGAAGAGGAAGCCATGGGGGTTCTCCGCAAAAACGCGTTCAGACGAGGCCGACGGCCACGAGCGCCCAGTCGATGAGCTTGATGCCGATGAATGGCACGACGAGCCCGCCCAGGCCGTACACGGCGAGGTTGCGCCGCAGCAGCGCGGCCGCGCCCACGGGGCGGTAGCGCACGCCCTTGAGCGCGAGCGGGATCAGGAAGACGATGATCAGCGCGTTGAAGATCACGGCCGACAGGATGGCCGACGACGGGCTCGCCAGCCGCATCACGTTCAGCGCGCCGAGCTGCGGATAGGTGGAGACGAACATCGCCGGAATGATCGCGAAGTACTTGGCCACGTCGTTGGCGATCGAGAACGTGGTGAGCGAGCCGCGCGTCATCAGCAGCGCCTTGCCCGTCTCCACCACCTCCAGCAGCTTGGTGGGGTTGGAATCCAGGTCCACCATGTTGCCGGCCTCCTTCGCGGCCTGCGTGCCGCTGCCCATGGCCACGGCCACGTCGGCCTGGGCCAGCGCGGGTGCGTCGTTCGTGCCGTCGCCCGTCATGGCGACCAGCCGGCCTTCGGACTGGTAGCGGCGGATGAGGGCGAGCTTGTCCTCGGGCGTGGCTTCGGCGAGGAAGTCGTCCACCCCGGCCTCGGCCGCGATGGCAGCCGCCGTGAGCCGGTTGTCGCCCGTGATCATCACGGTCTTGATGCCCATGCGCCGCAGCTCGGCGAAGCGCGACTGGATGCCGGCCTTGACGATGTCCTTGAGCTCCACCACGCCGAGCACGCGGCTGCCTTCCGCCACGGCCAGCGGCGTGCTGCCGCGGCGCGCCACGTCGTCCGCGGCGCGGGCCACTTCCATCGGCATCGCGCCGCCCAGCGCCTCCACGTGCCGGGTCAGCGCCTGCACGGCGCCCTTGCGCAGTGCCACGCCGGCCGCGCCGTTCGTGGCGGGCAGATCCACGCCGCTCATGCGGGTCTGCGCGGTGAACGGCACCAGCACCAGGCCGGTGGCCGCACCGGCTTCGGCCTCGATGCCCTCGCGGCGCGCCAGCTCCACGATGCTGCGGCCTTCGGGCGTCTCGTCGGCCAGCGAGGCCATGAGCGCGGCCCGGGCCAGGTGCGCGCGGGACACGCCCGGCGCCGGCAGGAACGCGCTCGCCTGCCGGTTGCCGTGCGTGATCGTGCCGGTCTTGTCCAGCAGCAGCACGTCCACGTCGCCCGCGGCCTCCACGGCGCGGCCCGAGGTGGCGATCACGTTGGCCTGCATCATGCGGCTCATGCCCGCCACGCCCACGGCCGACAGCAGGCCGCCGATGGTGGTGGGAATCAGGCAGACCAGCAGCGCGATCAGCGCCGTGAGCGACACCACGGTGCCCGCGCCCGAGGCCTGTACGCTGAAGAGCGAGAACGGCAGCAGCGTCACCGTCACCACGAGGAACACGATGGTGAGCGCCACCAGCAGGATGGTGAGCGCCACCTCGTTGGGCGTCTTCTGCCGCTTGGCGGCCTCCACCATGCCGATCATGCGGTCGAGGAACGATTCGCCCGGGTTCACCGTGATGCGCACCACCAGCCAGTCCGACAGCACGCGCGTGCCGCCCGTCACGGCGGAGAAGTCCCCGCCCGATTCGCGCACCACCGGAGCGGATTCGCCCGTGATCGCGCTCTCGTCCACCGAGGCCATGCCCTCGATCACCTCGCCGTCGAGCGGGATCACGTCGCCGGCATCCACCTGCACCACGTCGCCCTTCCTCAGGTTGGTGGCCTGCTCGGGCAGGAAGCGCGCGCCATGGCGCGGCTCGGAGAGCTTCTTGGCCCAGGTGTCCTTGCGCAGCCCGCGCAGCGATGCCGCCTGCGCCTTGCTGCGGCCTTCGGCCAGCGCCTCGGCGAAATTCGCGAACAGCACCGTGAACCACAGCCACACGGCCACCGCGAGGATGAACGCCGGGCGCATGCCCAGCTCCTGCGCGGAGGTGAGCGCCTGCAACCACAGCAGCGTCGTGAAGATGCTGCCGATGAAGACGATGAACATCACCGGATTGCGCCACTGTACGCGCGGGTCCAGCTTGGCGAAGGCCTGCCAGAGGGCCGGGCGCACGAGCGCGGCGTCGAGCAGCGTGGGGTTCCGTGCGGGAACCGGGGCCGGGGCGGATGCCGGGGCCGGGGATTGGGGGGTCGTCATGTCGTCTCTCTCCTCGCGCTCACCGGGCCTGCAGCACCAGGTGTTCCACCACCGGGCCGAGCGCCAGCGAGGGCACGTAATTCAGCAGGCCCACGAGCAGCACCGTGAACACCAGCAGCGCCACGAACAGCGGGCCGTGCGTGGGCATGGTGCCGGGGCCGGGCGGCAGCCGCTTCTTGGCGGCGAGCGATCCGGCGATGGCCAGCACCGGCACGATCACGCCGAAGCGGCCGAACCACATGGCCAGCGCCAGCAGCACGTTGTAGAAGGGCGTGTTGGCCGACAGGCCCGCGAAGGCGCTGCCGTTGTTGTTGGCGGCGGAGGTGAGCGCATACAGCACCTCCGAGAAGCCGTGCGCGCCCGGATTGGCGATGCCGGCCTGGCCCGCGGGCGCCAGCACCGCCACGGCGGTACCCACCAGCACCAGGATCGGCGTCACGAGGATGGCGACGGAGGTCAGCTTCATCTCGCGCACCTCGATCTTCTTGCCCAGGTACTCGGGCGTGCGGCCGATCATCAGCCCCGCGATGAACACCGCGAGGATGGCGAACACCAGCATGCCGTAGAGGCCCGTGCCGACCCCGCCGAACACCACTTCGCCGAGCTGCATCAGCACCATCGGCACCATGCCGCCCAGCGGCGTGAACGAATCGTGCATGGCGTTCACGGCGCCGCACGAGGCCGCCGTGGTGACGGCCGCGAACAATGCCGAGGCGGAGATGCCGAAGCGCACCTCCTTGCCCTCCATGTTGCCGCCGGCCTGCAGCGCCGAGGCCACCGGATCGGCACCGAGCGCGGAGAGCGCCGGGTTGCCCGCCTGCTCCGCCGTCGTCACCGCGACCACGGCCACCACGAACATCAGCGCCATCGCGGCGAGGATGGCCGCGCCCTGACGCCAGTCGCCCACCACGCGGCCGAACGCGAAGCACAGCGCCGCGGGGATCAGGAAGATCGCCAGCATCTGCGCGAAGTTGGTGAGCGGCGTCGGGTTCTCGTAGGGGTGCGCCGAGTTGGCATTGAAGAAGCCGCCGCCGTTCGTGCCCAGCATCTTGATCGCCTCCTGCGAGGCGACCGGCCCCATCGGCAGCGTCTGCGTGCGCGTGCTCGCCTCGCGGGTGACCGGATTGCCAAACGCATCCTTCACCGGCTGGCCCTGGGCATCGGTCTGCGGCGCCGGGTAGACGGTCGCCTCCACGGTGGCCACGTCCCGGTAGGGCGCGAAGTTCTGGATGACGCCCTGGCCCGCGAGCAGGAGGGCCAGCGCGAACGACAACGGCACCAGCACCCAGGCGGTGATGCGCACCAGGTCCGCCCACACGTTGCCCACGTGGCCGGCGCCGTCCGTGCGGCGCGCGGCGAATCCCCGGGCCAGCGCGAAGGCCACCGCGATGCCCGTGGCGGCGGACAGGAAGTTCTGCACCGACAGCCCGAGCATCTGCACGAGGTAACCCATCGTGGATTCGCCCGCGTAGCCCTGCCAGTTGGTGTTCGCCACGAAGCTCACCGCCGTGTTGAAGGCGGAATCCGGCGCCACGGCCGGCAGGCCCTGCGGGTTGAGCGGCAGCACGCCCTGCAGGCGCTGCAGCGCATACACCGCCAGCACGCCCAGCGCATTGAAGGCGAGCAGCCCCAGCGCATAGTGGCGCCAGTGCATGCCCTGCTGCGGCCGCACGCCGGCCAGGCGGTAGAGGGGTGATTCGGCGCGGTGCATCCAGGCCGGCAGGCGCCCATCGCACACCGCGGCCAGGCCCCGGCCGAGCGGCCAGGCCAGCAGGCCCAGCACGATGAGGAACAGGGCCAGCAGGCCCCAGGCGGAGGCTTCCATGTCAGAACTCCTCCGCGCAGATCAGCGCGAACACCAGGTAGGCGAACAGCAGCACCGCGACGATGGCGCCGAACCCGTAGAGCACGTCGATGCCGATCATCGCGACGCTCCCCGCGGCCGGCCGTCGCGCCTGCCCAGGACCACCACGGCCTCGGCCATGGCCACCCACAACGCCGCGATCGCGGCAACCCACAGCACATCCATGTCCATGCACTCCAACAACCCTTGCGGGCGATGGAGGCATTCTGGAAAAGCCCGCGTAAAAAGTGTGCACAGCTTCTCCGGGCGCCCGTAAACGCGGCGTAAAAACCGGCGCGGCGCCGCCCGCATTGATGCCGCCTTGACGCCGCGGGCCTGCCTTTTGACACCGTTTTGACGGTGGCCTCCCTACGCTGGCGGTTTTCCTCACCGCGTCGCCCCGGGCGGCGCATTCCCCATGCAACGCACGCACCGCATCGCCCTCCCCGCCACGCTCCTCGCCGCCTGCCTCGCCGCGGCGCCCGGGGCCCGCGCACAGCTCACCGGCAACCTGGCCCTCACCACCAACTACAAGTTCCGCGGCCAGGACCAGGACATGCTCAAGAGCGACGGCTTCGCCCGCGGCAGCGCGTTCAAGCCTGCCGTGCAGGGCGGCCTCGACTACGCGTTAGGCGACACCGGCTGGTACGTGGGCACCTGGAATTCCAGCGTGCACTGGCAGCGCGGCAACCGCCTGGAGAGCGACCTCTACGGCGGCTGGCGCTTCAAGGCCGGGCCGATCGACGTGGATCTCGGTGCCATGGCCTACCTCTACCCCGGCAACCGGGCGGGCAACACGCGCGAGGTGTACGCGAGCGCCGGCTACGGCAACGACTCCGTGGGGCAGTTCACGCTGAAGTACGCGCATACCGTCTCGCGCGACTACTTCGGCTATGCCGGCGCCAGCGGCGGCTCCGGCCTGTCCGGCCGCGGCACCGGCTACGCCAGCCTCGCCTACAGCCGCGAACTGATGCCCCGCCTGACGCTCAAGGCGGCCGTCGGATATACCCGCATGTCCGGTGGCATCCGTTCGCTCGGCCTGCCGGGCTATGCGGATTACCAGCTCGGTGCGTCCTGGGATTTCGGCGACGGCCTGCTGCTCGCCGGCTCCGTGCAGGGCGCCACGCGGGGGGATGCCTACGCCGCCGCCACGGGCCCGGGCGACGCGGGCCGCACCTCGCCGAACCGGCGCCGCTTCATCGCCACGCTGACGAAGAACTTCTGAACCGGCGCCGCGGGCCCGCCGGCCGGCGGATCAGCCGCCCAGCACGTCGGCCGGGCTGTCGGCGTCGATCACCGTGCGCGCCCAGGGTGCGAGCTTGCGCGTGTCCGAGCGCAGCACTTCCTGCTTCACGGCCAGGATCTGCGCGGGGTGCATGGAGAAGCTGCGCAGCCCCAGGCCCAGCAGCAGTTTCGTCATGGACACGTCGCCCGCCGCCTCGCCGCACAGGCACACGCTCTTGCCCTGGCGGTGGCCTTCCGCGATCACGTCGGCCACGAGCTGCAGCACCGCCGGGTGCATCGGGTCGTAGAGATGGGCCACGCTCTCGTCGGCCCGGTCGATCGCGAGCGTGTACTGGATCAGGTCGTTCGTGCCGATCGACAGGAAGTCGAAGTACTGCAGGAAGCGCCGCACGATCAGCGCCGCGGCCGGCACCTCGATCATCGCACCGAGTTGCACCGCGCCGTAGGGCACGCCCTGCGCCTCCAGCTCGGCCCGCGCCATGTCCACCTGCGCGAGCGTCTGCCGGATCTCGCCCACGTGGGCCAGCATCGGGAACAGCAGGTTCACCGGCCCGTGCGCGGCCGCGCGCAGCACGGCGCGCAATTGCGTGCGGAACATCGACGGATCGGCCAGGCTCCAGCGGATCGCCCGCAGGCCCAGGGCGGGGTTGAGGTGGCTGGGCGCCTCCTTGGCGGCCTTGCCGTCCAGCGGCTTGTCCGCCCCCACGTCGATGGTCCGCAGCGTGACGGGCAGGCCCTGCATGCCCTCCACCGCGGCGCGGTAGGCCCGGTACTGCTCCTCTTCGCCCGGAAGATCGCCGCCACGGCCCATGAACATGAATTCGCTGCGGAACAGCCCCACCCCCGCGGCACCGGCGCGCACCGCGCCGGCCGCGTCGCCCGGCTGCTCGATGTTCGCCAGCAGCTCGATGCGCTCGCCGTCGAGCGTGACGGCGGGCGTGTGCAGCAGCCGCGAGAGACGCCCGCGCTCGAGTTCCGTCTGGCGCTGGCGGAAGCCGTACTCGGCCAGGATGATCGGCGACGGATCGACGATCATGATGCCCGCGTCCCCGTCGATGATCACCCAGTCGTCCTGCCGCACCAACTGGCTCGCGGAGCGCGCGCCCACCACCGCGGGAATGTCCATGCTGCGCGCGACGATGGCCGTGTGCGAGGTCTTGCCGCCCACGTCGGTCACGAAGCCCGCGAACACGCTCTGCTTGAACTGCAGCATGTCGGCCGGCGACAGGTCGTGCGCCACCAGCACCAGCGGAACGTCCACCATGTCGCCGGGCAGCAGGTCCTGCTGCAACCCCAGCCCCATCGCCGCGCCCGAGCGCCGGGGGCCCGGGGGCGGTGGTGCCACGGGGCTCGCCACGCCCTTCATGTGCCGCAGGATGCGCTCGACCACCTGCTCCAGGTCCGCCTTGCGCTCGCGCAGGTACTCGTCCTCCATCTCGTCGAACTGGCGCGCGATGATCTCCAGCTGCGTGGTCAGCGCCCATTCGGCGTTGTAGAGGCGGTCCGTGATCCAGTGCTTCACCCCGCTCACCAGGGTCTCGTCCTGCAGCAGCATCAGGTGCACGTCGAGCAGCGCCGCCAGCTCGGGCGGTGCGTCGGCGGGCATTTCGGCCTGCAACCGCTGCAGTTCCTCGACCACCGCATTGCGGCCGTCGCGCACGCGCAGGATCTCGGCGCGCACCTGGTCGGGCTCGATGAAGTAATGCGCCACGTCCACGCGGCTGGAACCGACGAGCACCGCGCGCCCGATGGCGATTCCCCGGGCGACGGCCAGACCATGGATCGCGAACGTCATCGGGTGTCTCCGGGTGCGGCGGCGGGGCGGATGGGCATGCGGGGCTTCACTCCCCTTCGCCGAACTTGCCGTCGATGAGCGCGCGCAGCGCGTCCATCGCCTCCTGCTCCTGCGGGCCGTCGGTCTCGATCGTGACCTCGGTGCCGATGCCGGCGGCCAGCATCATCACGCCCATGATGCTCTTGGCATTCACGCGGCGCTCGCCGCGGCCCAGCCACACCTCGCAGGGAAAGCTGCCGGCCAGCTTCGTGAGCTTCGCGGACGCACGGGCGTGCAGGCCCAGCTTATTGCTGATGGTGATACTCGTCTTGATCATGGTGGGAGCGTCGGTTCTGGTTCTGGGGGGCCGCGGCCGCGACCTGCATCACCCCCTGGGTGCCGCCCGCGATCGCCCGGGCGACGAGCGCGTCGAGCGGCTCGCGCAGGTAGGTGACCGTGCGCAGCAGCATGGGCAGGTTCACGCCCGTCACCAGGCGCGAGCGCTCGCCGTCCACGAGGCGCTGCGCCACATTGCACGGCGTCGCGCCGAACACGTCGGCCAGCACGAGCGTGGAAGCGGCCTCCGCGTCGCCGCTCTCCAGCAGGATGCGGGCGGCCGCCAGCGTGTCTTCCGGCGGTGCGTTGGGGTGCACGTCCAGGGCCAGGATGTCGTCGGCGGATTCGGGGAACACATGCAGGGCGCAGGCGCGCAGCGCATGGGCCAGCGGGGCGTGGGCGATGAGGAGAAGGCGCGTGCTCATGGATGGATCGGGTGAACCGCATTATGGCGCCGCACCGGGCAAGCGCCCGGCCATGGCAGGCCTCCGCCCCGACCCGACCCGTTGCGTTTTCTCCGCGACGCACCACCGCGCTGCCGCATCACCGCAAGGCCAGCCCGCCGAAGAACGTGTCCGCCGCTGCCGTGCGCGGCCCCGGTGCGTAGATCACCGCGTGGTAGAGCCGCAGGCGCGGCGCGGCCCCTGCGGCGGCGGCCTCGGCCCGCGCGAACCAGGCGGCATGCGCGACCACCGCCGCGGCGTCGTCCGGCGAGACACCCTGCACCTGCAGGCGCACCGACTGCGGCAACGGCAGCGCGCCCGGCAGCGTGAAGGGGCTGCCGGCCGCCGCGGCATCCGCTGCGGACACCCCCATGCGCCCGAGCGTGGCCGTGCGCCATTGCGCCAGCACCGCACCGGCTTCCGCGGCACCGGCCGATCCGTCCAGCAGCATGTGCGACACGGCGAAGGTCGCACCGTCGGCCTTGCACCCCGCCATCGACAGTTCCACCGTCCGCCCGCCCAGCTCCACCGGTCGCACTGCACGGTCGGGCTTGCACGGCAGCAGCGCCTCCAGCCCGGCGCCCTCCATGCGCACCGTGCGCCAGTCGAGCGGCGGGCTGCAGGCGGCCAGGGCCCCAAGCAGGACGGCCCCCGCCAGCCACCGCAGCGCGCCCATGCGCGCCCGGCCACCCTGGCATCGGAACAGGGCAGCGGGTACGAGGGGAATGGGGCGCATCGGGCCATTATCCGCAGCCGCAAGGCCGGTGAGGCCGGATCGCCGGGCCCCCTACCCTGGGTCACCGGCTCCCAGGCGACGACCTCACCCGATTGATGCACGTCAAGCACCGAACTTTCCGCCCGCGCCCGGGCTCCAACGCCCCGCACGCCGAAACACCCGGTCCGGCACAATGGTGGACCCGCGTGGGCCGGCCCCGGCCACGCAGGGATGGCGGAATCTACAGAAAGGGTGGGCGACGATGGGCACGAAGCAATGGATCGGCGCGGCAGTGGTCGCGGCCTGCGTGGGCGTGGGTGCCTTCGTCTATCTCGGTGCCGGCCGCTCGCAGGCCCCCGAGTCCACCTTCGTGCTGCTCGACGGCTCCCGCCAGACCACGGCGGACCTGCGCGGCAAGGTCACGCTCGTGAACTTCTGGGCCACCAGCTGCACGACCTGCGTGGCCGAGATGCCGGAGATCATCTCCACCTACGGCAAATACCGCGACCGCGGCTTCGACACGCTGGCCGTCGCCATGAGCTACGACCCGCCGAGCTACGTGGTGAACTTCGCCCAGACCCGGCAACTGCCCTTCAAGGTCGCCATCGACAACACCGGCGCCGTGGCCAAGGCCTGGGGCGACGTGCGCCTCACGCCCTCGACCTTCATCGTGAACAAGCGCGGCGAGATCGTGAAGAGCTACGTGGGCGCGCCGGACTTTCCGGAACTCCACCGCCTGATCGAACGGCTGCTGGCCGAGACCTGAGCGTTCCCGCCGCACGCCCTGACCGGTGCGCGGGCCCAGGGTGCAGGCCAAGGTGCAGATCCGTATCCAGGCCACAGGCGCTCGCCGAGCGTGACGCCCCCCGCGCCCGGGCCATCCCGCATGGCCGGCGCGCGGCCCATGCCAGTACACTGTTTTTCCGCACCACTCCCTGCCTCAGCCTCGTGGAACAGCCTCCCGTCGACCTCCTCATGCCCTCCGAGCCCGCCGAAATGGACGCCGTGCGCGACATCTTCCGGGAATACGGCGACAGCCTGGGCATCGACCTGCAATTCCAGGATTTCGAGACCGAACTCGCCCAGTTGCCCGCGGACTACGCCCCGCCGCGCGGGCAGATCCTGCTCGCGGAAGTGGGCGGCGCGGTCGCCGGATGCTGCGCCCTGCGGCCGCTGGACACCGCCGACTACCCGAACGCCGCCGAGATGAAGCGCCTCTACGTGCGCAAGGCGTTCCGCGGCTTCGGCCTCGGGCGCCAGCTCGCCGAGGCGATGCTCGACGTGGCCCGCCAGGCCGGCTATGCCTGCGTGCTGCTGGACACGCTGGACGGCATGGAATCGGCCCGCGCGCTCTACGCGGACCTGGGATTCGAGGAAATCCCGCCCTACTACCACAACCCGATCGCGGGCTCGCACTACCTCAAGGTCGATATCGACTGAGAGCCACCGCGCCGGGAAGGGCCTGCTCAGCCGCGGGCCTGGGCCAGCAGCGTGTCGGCGTCGCTCACCTCGAACTTGCCCGGTGCCTCGATGTTCAGCGAAGCGACCTTGCCGTCCTTGACGAGCATCGAGTAGCGGTTGCTGCGCAGGCCCAGGCCCTTGCCATTCAGGTCCAGCGTCAGCCCGGTAGCCTTGGCGAAGGCGGCGTCGCCGTCGGCCAGCATGCGCACCTTGCCGGCGGTCTTCTGGTCGCGTGCCCAGGCACCCATCACGAACGCATCGTTCACGCTCAGGCACCAGACCTCGTCCACGCCCGCAGCCTTGAAGGCCTCGGCCTGCTCTACGTAGCCGGGCACGTGCTTGGCCGAGCAGGTGGGCGTGAAGGCGCCGGGCACGGCGAACAGGGCAATCGTTTTGCCGGCCGAGGCCTGGGCCACATCCACCGGATTCGGGCCGAGGCTGCAGCCCTCGCCTTCGGTATCGGAGTATTCCATCAGGGTCACCGCGGGCAGTGCGTCACCGATCTTGATCATGCTAGTTCTCCAGTTGGGGAGTGTCGTGAAGGGAAGGGAAAAAGAAAGGAAGGCCGGAAATGAAAAAACGGCCCACGATTGTGGGCCGTTTTCAGGAGGCGTGTCGCCGGGAGTGGGGAACCACTCAGAGCAGGCCAGCCTTTTGGACGAGGCGCGTGGCGACCCAGTTCTTGGTCTTGGAAAGCGGGCGGCTTTCCGTGATCTCGATGGTGTCGCCCAGCTTGTACTCGCCATTTTCGTCATGGGCGTGGTACTTGCTCGACTTCATCACGATCTTGTCGTAGATCGGATGCTTCACGCGGCGCTCGACCAGCACGGTCACGGTCTTGGCGCGCTTGTCGCTGACCACCTTGCCAACCAAGGTGCGCTTGAGGGATTTTTTAGCTTCCGTCATGTCGGCTCCTTACTTGGCGGCTTGCTTTTCAGCAAGGATGGTCTTGGCACGTGCGATGTCACGGCGCGTGGAACGCAGCGTGCTCGTGTTGCCCAGTTGTTGCGTAGCCTTCTGCATGCGCAGGCCGAAGTGGGCCTTCTGCAGGGACTTGATCTCGGCTTCGATGCCGGCGACGTCTTTTTGGCGCAGTTCAGCAGCTTTGGTCATTTCAATACTCCTGATCAAGCGCCGATTTGACGTGCGACGAACGTGGTGCGCAGCGGCAGCTTGGCGGCAGCCAGGCGGAACGCTTCACGGGCCAGTTCTTCGGGAACGCCGACGATCTCGAACACCACCTTGCCGGGCTGGATTTCAGCCACGTAGTACTCGGGGTTGCCCTTACCGTTACCCATACGCACTTCTGCGGGCTTGGTGGAGATCGGCTTGTCCGGGAACACGCGGATCCAGATACGGCCACCACGCTTCACGTGGCGGGAGATCGCACGGCGTGCGGCCTCGATCTGGCGGGCCGTCAGGCGGCCACGGTCCGTGCACTTCAGGCCGAAGTCGCCGAAGGCTACCGAGTTGCCACGGGTGGCAACGCCGGTGTTACGGCCCTTCTGCTCTTTGCGGTATTTGCGGCGAGCGGGTTGCAGCATCGTTATTCTCCTTTGCCGTCCGCTGCTGTAGCGGGCGCGTCAACCTTGCGAACGCGCTTAACGGCGGTGTTATCGGCGCCACCGGCACCGGCGGGCTTGTCGCTGCCGTCGGCCGGAGCGGCATTGCCACCCATCGGACGGCGGGGACCACGGCCGGCACCGGCACGGTCGCCACCCGGGCGGCCGTCACGGCGCGGACCGCGCGGGCGACGCTCTTCTTCCGGACGGGGCGTCTCGGCCACCGGCAGGTCGTTGCGGCCCAGCGTGTCACCCTTGTAGACCCACACCTTCACGCCGATCACACCGTAGGTGGTCTTGGCTTCGGAGGTGCCGTAGTCGATGTCGGCGCGCAGGGTGTGCAGCGGCACACGGCCTTCGCGGTACCACTCGGTACGTGCGATTTCGATGCCGTTCAGGCGGCCGGCGGACATGATCTTGATGCCCTGGGCGCCCAGGCGCATCGCGTTCTGCATCGCGCGCTTCATGGCGCGGCGGAACATGATGCGCTTTTCGAGCTGCTGGGTGATCGAGTCGGCGATCAGCTTGGCATCGATTTCGGGCTTGCGCACTTCTTCGATGTTCACTGCGACCGGCACGCCCAGGCGGGTGGCGAGTTCCTTCTTCAGGTTCTCGATGTCCTCGCCCTTCTTGCCGATCACGACGCCAGGACGTGCCGAGTAGATCGTGATGCGGGCGTTCTTGGCAGGACGCTCGATCAGGATGCGCGACACGGCGGCGTTCTTGAGCTTGGCCTTCAGGTACTCACGCACCTTGATGTCTTCGGCCAGCATGCCGGCGAAGTCACGGTTGCTCGCGTACCAGCGGCTGGCCCAGTTGCGGCTCACGGCCAGGCGGAAGCCGGTAGGATGGATTTTCTGTCCCATATTCTTCCTTTGGCCTCAGTTGCCGACCGTCACGTAAACGTGGCAGGTGGGCTTGCTGATGCGGTTGCCGCGGCCTTTGGCGCGGGCCGTGAAGCGCTTGAGCGTCGTGCCTTGTTCGACGTAGATGGTCTTGACCTTCAGTTCGTCGATGTCGGCGCCGTCGTTGTGCTCGGCGTTGGCGATGGCGGACTCCAGAACCTTCTTGACGATGCCGGCAGCTTTTTTCTGCGTGAACGACAGGATGTTCAGTGCCTGGTCGACCTTCTTGCCGCGGATCAGGTCAGCGACCAGACGGCCCTTGTCGACCGACAGACGGACGCCCCGAAGGACTGCACGTGTTTCAGACATGGTCGTTCCTTACTTCTTCGCTTTTTTGTCAGCGGGGTGACCCTTGAAGGTGCGCGTCAGGGCGAATTCGCCCAGCTTGTGGCCCACCATCTGGTCGGTGACATAGACCGGCACGTGCTGCTTGCCGTTGTGCACGGCGATGGTCAGGCCGATGAACTCGGGCAGAACCATGGAGCGACGCGACCAGGTCTTGACTGGCTTCTTGTCCTTGGTGGCGACGGCCTTTTCGACCTTGGCCAGCAAGTGATGGTCAACAAACGGACCCTTTTTGAGAGAACGAGTCATTTGTTATCCCTTACTTCTTGCGGCGCGACACGATCATGACCTGTGTGCGCTTGTTGTTGCGGGTGCGATAACCCTTGGTCAGATTGCCCCAAGGATCGACAGCATGGCGGCCTTCGCCGGTGCGGCCTTCGCCACCACCGTGCGGGTGATCCACCGGGTTCATGGCCACGCCGCGGACGGTCGGGCGAATGCCCATCCAGCGCTTCACACCGGCCTTGCCCAGTTGGCGCAGGCTGTGCTCTTCGTTGGCGACTTCACCGATGGTGGCGCGGCACTCGATGTGGATCTTGCGCACTTCGCCGGAGCGCATCCGCACCTGGGCGTACACGCTTTCGCGGGCCAGCAGGGTGGCGGACGTGCCGGCGGAACGGGCGATCTGGGCACCGGCACCGGGCTTGAGCTCGATGCAGTGGATCGTCGAACCGACGGGGATGTTGCGGATCGGCAGCGTGTTGCCCACGCGGATCGGGGCCTCGGAGCCGCTCACGATCGTGGCGCCGACTTCCAGATTGCGCGGAGCGATGATGTAGCGGCGCTCGCCGTCGGCATAGCACACCAGGGCGATGTGGGCCGTACGGTTCGGGTCGTACTCGATGCGCTCGACCTTCGCGGGGATGCCGTCCTTGTTGCGACGGAAGTCCACCACGCGGTAGTGGTGCTTGTGGCCACCGCCCTTGTGGCGGGTGGTGATGTGACCGTTGTTGTTGCGGCCGGACTTCTGGTGCTGGGGTTCCAGCAGCGCAGCGAAAGCCTCGCCCTTGTACAGGTGGTCACGCGTCACCTTCACCACGGCGCGTTGGCCGGGCGAGGTGGGTTTCATCTTGATGACTGCCATTTAAGCGGCCTCCCCGGACAGGTTCAGCTCTTGACCTTCCTTCAGCGTCACATAGGCCTTGCGCACGTTGTCGCGGCGGCCGATGGTCTTGCCAAAGCGCTTGGTCTTGCCTTTGGTGTTCACCACAGAAACGCCCTTGACCTCGACCTTGAACATCAATTCCACGGCGGCCTTGATTTCGGGCTTGGTTGCGTTCTGCAGCACCTTGAACGTCACAGCATTGGACTTCTCGGCAACCATGGTGGCCTTTTCGGACACGATGGGAGCGACCAGAACCTGCATCAGACGGCCTTCGTCAAACTGGGTCGTGCTCATGCGAACATCTCCTTGAGTTTGTCGATAGCGCCCTTGGTGACGAGCACTTTCTTGTAATGCACCAGCGACACCGGATCTGCGTAACGCGGTTCGACGACGAACACGTTCTTCAGGTTGCGGGAAGCGAGGTACAGGTTTTCGTCCACTTCATCGGCGATCACCATCACCGATTGCAGGTTCATGGCCTTGAACTTGTCGGCCAGCACCTTGGTCTTCGGGCTTTCCACCGTCAGCGAGTCCACCACGGCCAGACGGCCTTCGCGGGCGAGCTGCGACAGGATGGAAGCCATGCCGGCGCGGTACATCTTCTTGTTGATCTTCTGCGTGAAGTTTTCGTCAGGCAGGTTCGGGAAGATGCGGCCGCCCCCACGCCACAGCGGGGAGGAGGTCATACCGGCACGTGCGTTACCCGTACCCTTTTGCTTGAAAGGCTTCTTGGTCGAGTGACGGACCTGCTCGCGGTCCTTCTGCGCGCGGGTGCCCTGGCGGGCGTTGGCGCGGTAGGCCACGACGATCTGGTGGATCAGGTCTTCGTTGTACTGGCGGTCGAACACGGTCTCGGGCACGTCGATCTTGGACGCGGCCTGGCCTTGGTCATTCAGGAGTTCGAGCTGCATTAGTTCGCTCCTTGGGAAGCTTTGGCCTTGACGGCGGGACGCACGGTCACGAACCCACCCTTGGAACCAGGGATCGCGCCCTTGATCAGGAGGAGTTGGCGAGCTTCGTCGACGCGGATCACGTCGAGGTTCTGCGTGGTGGTGGTGACGTCGCCGAGGTGGCCCGTCATGCGCTTGCCGGGGAACACGCGGCCGGGATCCTGCGCCATGCCGATGGAGCCGGGCACGTTGTGCGAACGGCTGTTACCGTGCGACGCGCGCTGCGAGGCCATGTTGTGGCGCTTGATCGTGCCGGCGTAGCCCTTACCGATCGAGGTGCCTTGCACATCGACCTTCTGGCCCACTGCGAACACGTCCGCGACGGGCACGGCAGCACCGGCGGCGTACTTGCCGGCGGTTTCTGCGGTCACGCGGAATTCCTGGATGATTTCACCGGCTTCCACACCTGCCTTGGCAAGGTGGCCGGCTTCGGGCTTGGTCACGCGAGATGCCTTGCGCGAACCGAACGTGACCTGCAGGGCCACGTAGCCATCGTTCTCTTGGGTTTTCACCTGGGTCACGCGGTTGTTGGACACATCCACCACCGTGACGGGCACTGCGTCCCCGTCATCGGTGAACAGACGCATCATGCCCACCTTGCGGCCCAGCAACCCGAGGGAGTTGCTCAGACTCATTGGTTGTTCTCCAAAGCTTCCGCCGCCCCGACTTCAATTGGCCGAAACGTTTGCACGACGGGCGCTGGCCTCGACGGCTAAGCACCTATGTGCGCGAAAGAAGGTTGATAAAACTCCGCACCCCGCGCCCGGCCATCCGGACGCAAAAACGCGAAGCCTCAAAGTATAACGCGGACTGCCTTTTCAGGCAAGTCCGCGTCAAGGAGCGCGGCGCGGCCCCGGAGGACCGCGCCGCGCGGATGGCAGCAGGAAGGGATTACTGCAGCTTGATTTCGACGTCCACGCCGGCCGGCAGGTCGAGCTTCATCAGCGCGTCCACGGTCTTGTCGGTGGGATCGACGATGTCCATCAGGCGCTGGTGCGTGCGGATTTCGAACTGGTCGCGCGACGTCTTGTTGACGTGCGGCGAACGCAGGATGTCGAAACGCTTCATGCGCGTCGGCAGGGGCACGGGGCCCTTGACGATGGCGCCCGTGCGCTTGGCGGTGTCGACGATCTCGGCGGCGGACTGGTCGATCAGCTTGTAATCGAAAGCCTTCAGGCGGATGCGGATCTTTTGCTTGGACATTGTGGTTCCTGCTCTTTCAAGGATTAAGCAATGATCTTGGCCACGACG
>DHAE01000029.1:83052-280485 GCA_002397315.1 Comamonadaceae bacterium UBA4962 | reverse complement strand
GCGATGTCCTCGCCGGCCAGCAGGGCCTTGGTGTCCACGGGCATCCACTCGCTGTTGATGGCGTTGCCCTGCGTGTCCTTCTGGCCGCCGCGCAGGTTGAGCGCCATCACCGCGCCGGCCGCGAGCTGCTTGGGCACCGAGATGCCGTTGCCCGGCACGTTCGCGGCGTTGCCGGCCACCATCGACGACTGCACGTTCTGCAGTGCCGAGTAGGCGATCTTGTCGCGGGCGTTGACGGTGGTGCCTTCCATCTTGGTGAAGCCCAGGCTCGCGCCGGCGAACGCGGCGTAGCGGTGGGTTTCCAGGAAGGCGGCGGCCTTCTCCATGCCGGGGTTGATCTTGATCCACTCGGTCTTGCCGTTGGCGACGATCTTCGTGTAGCTCGCGTCCTTCGGATCGGTGGACGTCACGGTCATGATGTCCGTGGGCTTGAGCGTGCTGGCGAGCTTCTCGATTTCCGCGCTGGTGGCGGAGCCGAGCTTGATCCAGGTGAGCTGGGCGGCGGAGTTCGCGGCCGGATCGATCGAGAAGCCGGAGCCCACCTTGGCCACGTACAGCGTGCCGGAGGACAGGTCCTTTTCCTTGTCGGCCACGAAGACGAAGTAGCCGCTGTTGGTGGCGTCGTCGCCCATCAGGGCCGTGCGCTGGTCGGGCATCACCTGCACCAGCTCATGGGAGATGCGGCCCATGCAGAAATGCTTCTTGATCGAGGCGGTGCCGTCGGCGTTCACCGTCACTTCGGGCATGTGGCCGTAGTGGTAGGGGTTGGCGGCCGTCTCGCTGCCGTACAGGTTCTTGCTGTAGGCCTTGAACTGCGCGTTCGATGCGGCGGTGAAGGCGTCGGGCTCGTACTCCTCGCTGGAGAGGTGCGTGCCCCAGGGCGACAGGCTCGCGCCGCAGGTGATCCACAGGCCGTGCACCTTGGAGGTGTCCACGTTGTGGTACTTCACGAGCGTGAGCTTGCCGGTGGCGGGGTCTTGGTCGAGCGACAGCACCGCGATGGGGGAGGGCAGCTTGCCGTACATGTCGGTCTTGCCGTCCTGCGCCAGCGAGGTGTATTCGAACTGCACCACCGCGAACACGGGGTTGCCCTTCACACCGTCGACCTTGGCGTTGGGCACGGTGAGCAGGGAGGTGCCGTCGGGCGAGTCGGAGAAGAACTGGCGTTCCTTGCCGGCCACGGTCGTGTCGATGATCGGCTTGTTGTTGATGTCCACGTAGCCACCGGCCAGGATCGTGCCGCCCTTGCCGTCGGACACGCGGTCGCCCGTCACGAAGAAGGGCTGGTAGGCGAGCTGGTAGCTCTGCACCGAGTCGTCGCTGAACTTGACGTTCAGCGTGGAGCCGACGGTGGTCGTCGCCATCGCGGCGGGGTTGGACAGCGAGGGCGCGGCCATCGACGTGAAGCTGGCGGACGCGAAGGCGGGGGTGATGCCGCCGCTGCCGCCGCCGCAGGCGGCCAGCAGGGAAGCGGCGGATGCGCTGGCGCCCAGCGGCAGCAGGGGCATGCCGGCCAGGAATTGCAGGGCCTTGCGGCGGGAGGGCATCGGGGTGTGGGACATCGTGGATTCCGGGTGGGTCGGTCTGCGGTGCGGCGCCCGCCGCCGTCACCAACGCAGGCGTGGCACGGGGTGGGCTCTCGATGGGCAGGCCGGGCGATGCCGGGCCTGCCTCCGGACCGGGATGCTAGGAACCCGTGATGACAGGGATTTGACGGTTGTATGACCGGGCCGTGACGAGCCTGGCCCGCGTGCCCGCCGTGGCACGCGCGCCGCGCGTCAGGCCGCGGCCGGGCCTTCGCCTTCGTCTTCGCCCAGGGCGGGGCGCCGTTCCGGTGGCTCGAAGCAGTCGCGGAACGAGAACACGACCGAAGTGAAGAACATCGCGGCCAGCAGCATGGCCGTGCCCACCATGATGCCGGCCGCGAGCGCCGAGCCCAGGCCCAGCAGCGCCAGCAGCGTCACGGCCACGCTGGCGGCGATCCCCGCACCCAGGAAGACGCCCGTCCACGCCAGGCCGTACACCGTGAACGCGCCGATGTTGCGCAGGCAGGCCACGATGCTGAAGAACAGCGCCTTCACGGGCGGGATGCCGTGCCAGTGCACGAGCCCCGGCGCATGCCAGAACAGCAGCGACAGCGGCAGGTAGAGCGCCAGCGCGAGCCACATCGCCGCCTGGAACTGCGGCAGCTCCGCCACTTCGCGCGTGAGCTCCGCGCCGCCCAGGTACACGCGCGCGAACTGCCCGCCGTCCAGCAGCGCCGAGATGCCCATCACGGCCAAAAAGCCCAACGCGTAGAGCGCGCCCAGCAGCAGCATGGAGCGCAGGCGCTGCCGGCCCGTGCGGAACGCCACCAGCAGCAGGGCTGGGGTGGGAAAGCGCCCCTGCGTCGCGTCGCCGGCCGCCACCATCATGGCCAGCGTGGCCGAGGGCAGCAGCGCCAGCGCCACGGCCGGGCCCACGAGCGGCAGCAGGGTGGCGATCGACATGGCCATCATCGTCATGAAGAACAGGGCCGCGAGCGCCATGGGCTGGCGCCAGAACACGCGGATGCCGAGGCGGACCCATTCCAGGCCGGCGCGGGCGGGGACGATGTGCAGTTTCATGGCGGTGCAGTGTGCGTGGTTCTCTCACACCTTCTCAGGGGCGGGAGCCGGGCGCTTCGGGAAAGCAGTGGATGCGTGGAAAGGGGGCCGGCGGAGCAGGTCTCGGCAGGCACGGGGCAAGCGGCATTCCACCGCCTGCGTGCCTTGGGGCATTGTCGCGCCGAAGCCGTCCGCGGGCGGTGGATCGCGCGGATTTCCGGGGGGCTTGCGGGGGTCATGGTGGCGGCGAGGCCACAGTCGGTGCGCGCGACGGCGGAAAAGGGGCGGTGCGGGCTCAGCCGTCGATGCCGCCGCCGGCGCGCGCCTGCAGCGGCCGCGCGATGCGCCCGCGCAGCACGCGCTCGAAATGCGTGGGGTCGTGCGGGGTCAGCAGGCTGGCCTCGCGCGGCAGATGGAAGTCCCACAGGCGCGAGATCCAGAACCGCAGGGCACCGGCGCGCAGCATCGCGGGCAGCAGGGCGCGTTCCTCGGCCGTGAGCGGGCGCACGGCCTGGTAGGCGTCCAGCAGGGCCGCGGCGCGCGCGGGCTCGTGCGTGCCGCTCGGCAGGTCGATGCTCCAGTCGTTCAGGCACACGGCCAGATCGAACAGCCAGGTGTCGGTCCCCGCGAAGTAGAAGTCGAAGAAGCCGGTGAGCGTCTCGCCATCGAACATCGCGTTGTCGCGGAACAGGTCCGCATGCACCGGCCCGCGCGGCAATCCCGCGTATGCCGCCGAGGCCGCGACGTGGTTCTGGTAGGCCAGCTCCGAGCGCAGCAGGGTGGCCTGCGCGGCATCCAGGTGCGGCAGCACCACGGGCACCGTCTCGTTCCACCAGGCGAGGCCGCGCAGGTTGGGCTGGCGGCGCTCGTAGTCGCGGCCGGCCAGGTGCATCCGGGCCAGCATGTCGCCCAGCGCGGCGCAATGCACCGGTTCGGGCGCAAGCTGGCTCCTGCCGGGCAGCTTGTTCACCACGGCCGCGGGCTTGCCCGCCACCGTGTGGAGGATCTGGCCGCGCCGGTCGCCGCGCGGATCGGGCACCGGGATGCCGGCCCGCGCGAGGTGCTGCATCAGGTGCAGGTAGAACGGAAGCTGCTCGGCCGTGAGGCGCTCGAACAGCGTGAGCACGTACTCGCCCTGGTCGCTGGTGAGGAAATAGTTGGTGTTCTCGATCCCGCCTTCGATGCCGCGCAGCGACACCAGGTTGCCCAGTTGCACACGGCGCAGCAGATCGCGCGCCTCTTTCTTGGAGACTTCGGTGAAAACAGCCATTGCCGGGCGACGGGAGCGGGAAAGAGGACAGGGAGGGTAGTAAAAGGCAAAGCGCAGCAGGCAGGTCGGCAGGCCGGAGGCGTCAACGGACCGGGGCCGCAGAGACAGCGAGCGGAACGTGCCGGGGCGGCGCAGCGCAGGAGCGGAGGGCG
This sequence comes from Comamonadaceae bacterium UBA4962, assembly GCA_002397315.1. Lineage (GTDB taxonomy): Bacteria > Pseudomonadota > Gammaproteobacteria > Burkholderiales > Burkholderiaceae_C > Paracidovorax. The sequence goes on along the minus strand of DHAE01000029.1, from coordinate 276,478 downwards.
CGCCCTCAGAACTTCATCACGTTCCAGACGCGCGGGCCGGTGATGGTTTCCGAGCCGTTGCGGCCGCCGGGCTGGGCGCGCGCGCCGTCGGACGGCTGCACCTCGTATTCGGGCATCGTGCTGCCGGCCTTGGGCTGCACCGTGATGCTCTGCGTCTGCCCGCCCACGCGCACCTCGTCCACGCGGCTGCCGCCATCCTCGATGCGGATGCGTTCCACGCGCTGGTTCAGGCGGCCCGGCTCCGTGCCCGTCGCGCCGGCTTCCCCTTCCGCGGCCTGGGCGGGGGCGGCCTGCGGGGCGGTTGCCGGAGCGGCGGTCTGGGCGAAGGCCGGGGCGGAGACCAGGGCCAGGAGGGAGAGAAGTGGGGCGGCGCGCATGGGCGGATTGTAGGCCCCGGCGGGCGGCGGCGCCTGCCGGCGGGCACAATCCGTGACCATGAGCAAACCCAAGACCCTGGTGCTGGTGGACGGCTCCAGCTACCTCTACCGCGCCTTCCATGCGATGCCCGACCTGCGGGCCGTGCCCGGCGACCCGGCCAGTCCCGCCACCGGGGCCATCCGCGGCATGATCAACATGCTGCAGGCGCTGCGCAGGGACTACCCCGCCGACTACGCCGCGTGCGTGTTCGACGCGAGCGGGCCGACCTTCCGCGATACGCTCTACCCCGAATACAAGGCGCACCGCGCCCCCATGCCCGACGACCTGCGCGCGCAGATCGAGCCCATCCACGAAGTGGTGCGCCTGCTCGGCTGGCCGGTGGTCTGCGTGCCGGGCGTCGAGGCGGACGACGTCATCGGCACCCTGGCCGCCTGCGCCGCGCGCCAGGGCATCGACGTCATCGTCTCCAGCGGCGACAAGGACCTCTCGCAGCTGGTCGACGAGCACATCACCATCATCGACACCATGAGCGGCAAGCGCCGCGACGTGGCCGGCGTCACCGCCGAGTTCGGCGTGCCGCCCTCGCTCATGGTCGACTACCAGACCCTGGTGGGCGACGCCGTGGACAACGTGCCGGGCGTGCCCAAGGTCGGCCCCAAGACCGCCGCCAAATGGCTGAACGAATACGGCTCGCTCGACGGCCTGCTGGCGCGCGCGGGCGAGATCAAGGGCGTGGCGGGCGAGAACCTGCGCAACGCGCTCGACTGGCTGCCCAAGGGGCGCGAGCTGGTCACCATCCGCACCGATTGCGATCTGGCCGGGCACGTGGACGGCCTGCCGGCGCTCCATGGCATCACGGCCGGCGCGCTGGAGACGGCGCAGCTCCGCGAGTTCTACGAGAAGTTCGGCTTCAAGGGCCTGGCCCGTGCGCTGGAAGACACCACGCCCGCCAACGCCACGGCCACGCTGCCCGGCGCGAGCGGCGACCTGTTCGCCGACAGCGGCCCGACCTTCGTGGCCGAAGCCGCGCAGGGGCGCGAGGTGGCCTACGACACGATCCTCGCGTGGGAGGAATTCGACCGCTGGTTCGCCCGCATCCAGGCGGCCGACCTGGTCGCGCTCGATACCGAGACCAACTCGCTCGACGAACTGCGCGCCCAGATCGTGGGCCTGAGCTTCAGCGTGGAACCCGGTGCCGCCGCCTACATTCCTCTCGCGCATTCCGGCCCCGATGCGCCCGAGCAGCTGCCGCTGGACGCCGTCCTGGCGCGCCTCAAGCCCTGGCTGGAGGATGCCGCGCGCCCGAAGCTCGGCCAGCACGTCAAGTACGACCGCCACGTGTTCGCCAACCACGGCATCGACGTGCGCGGTTATGCGCACGACACCATGCTGCAGAGCTACGTGCTGGAAGTGCACCGCCCGCACAACCTCGCGAGCCTGGCCGAGCGCCACACGGGCCGCTCCGGCATCAGCTACGAAGACCTCTGTGGCAAGGGCGCGAAGCAGATTCCGTTCGCGCAGGTGCCGGTGGACCAGGCCGCGGCCTATTCCTGCGAGGACTCGGACCAGACGCTCGATGTGCACCGCGTGCTCTGGCCGCTGATCGAGGCCGACGAGAAGCTCTCCGCCATCTACGCGCTGGAGATGGCCAGCAGCGAGGTGCTGTTCCGCATCGAGCGCAACGGCGTGCTGATCGACACGGCCACGCTGCAGCAGCAGAGCCACGACCTGGGCCAGCGCATCCTCAAGCTGGAGCAGGAGGCCTACGACATCGCCGGGCAGCCGTTCAACCTCGGCAGCCCCAAGCAGCTCGGCGAGATCTTCTTCGACAAGCTCGGCCTGCCGGTCGTGAAGAAGACCGCCACCGGCGCGCGCAGCACCGACGAGGAGGTGCTGGAAAAGCTCGCGGAGGATTACCCGCTGCCCGCCAAGATCCTGGAGCACCGCAGCCTCTCCAAGCTCAAGGGCACCTACACCGACAAGCTCGGCCAGTTGGCCGACCCGCGCACGGGCCGCGTGCACACGCACTACGCGCAGGCCGTGGCGGTGACGGGGCGGCTGTCGAGCAACGAGCCCAACCTGCAGAACATCCCCATCCGCACCGCCGAGGGCCGGCGCGTGCGCGAGGCCTTTATCGCCCCGCCGGGCCGCGTGATCGCGAGCGCCGACTACAGCCAGATCGAGCTGCGCATCATGGCCCACCTGAGCGGCGACGACGCGCTGCTGCGCGCCTTCACCGAAGGGCTGGACGTGCACCGCGCCACCGCGGCCGAGGTGTTCGGCGTGTCGGTGGACCAGGTGAGCAGCGAGCAGCGCCGCTATGCCAAGGTGATCAACTTCGGGCTGATCTACGGCATGAGCAGCTTCGGCCTGGCGCGCAACCTGGGCATCGACAACAAGGCCGCGGCCGCCTACATCGACCGCTACTTCCAGCGCTACCCCGGCGTGAAGCAGTACATGGACGAGACCAAGGCCGCCGCCAAGACGCGCGGCTACGTCGAGACCGTGTTCGGCCGCCGGCTCTACCTGCCCGAGATCAACTCGCCCAACGGCCCGCGGCGCGGCGCCGCCGAGCGCGCGGCCATCAACGCGCCCATGCAGGGCACCGCGGCCGACCTGATCAAGAAGGCCATGGTGGCGGTGCAGGACGTGCTGGATGCGGAGAAGCCCGGCGTGCTGATGATCATGCAGGTGCACGACGAACTGGTGTTCGAACTGCCCGAAGAGGAATCCGGCTGGCTGCGCACCGAGGTGCCGCGCCTCATGGCCGGCGTGGCGGAGCTCAAGGTGCCGTTGCTGGCGGAAGTGGGGATGGGGCCGAACTGGGAGAAGGCGCACTGAGTCGCCTCGGCGCGCGCCGGCGCGGCGGGGCGGAGCGGCCCCCGGGCCGGCTGCGCCCGCTGCCGGCTCCCCGAAGGCACGGCATTGAAAATTTACGCCCGGTTAAAATGTAAGGCTTTGTAGCGCCCCGGTGGGCCCTGCTGCGTTCCGAGCCGACCGTGTCTTTTTCCGTGCCTTCGTCCCATCCGTTTCTGCCCCAGGAAATCCGCCCCGCCTGTGGGGAACAGCAACGGCTCACGGCCCGCCACCTGCAAGGCCGTATTTCCGAGCTGGAGAGCTATCTGCACGCGCTGCGCCGCGAGGTCGATGACGAACTGCGGGGCACCACACCCCCGTACCGCAAGCCCTACCCCTACGGCTGCTGCCTGGAGATTTCCCAGGCGTTCGAGCGCAAACTGCGCGCGGCGGTGGCATCGGAGGCGTCGCGGCCCGGCCTGGATGCCATCCGTGCCTTCATGCAGGAGGGTGGCTACGTCGGCAGCGTGTGGGGCGCGCTGCGCGAGCGCTACTTCCAGAACGCGTTCCAGTTCGGCAGCCTGTACGTCGACGTTTCCAACGACACGGTGGACGTGCGCAAGCCCGCCATCGAAATCCTGCCCATGGCCGAATCCGGCCTGCTGAACGTGTCCGACGTGGCGCATTTCCTCCGCATCGCGCGTGCCTACTGGGAAGGGGAGTACTACGTCAACGACGTGTGGCCGGCGCTGGCACCGATCGCTCCGGTGGTGATGGTGGTGCCGGACCTGCAACTGGTCCGGTTCCCGACCGGCTCGGCCTACATGGTGGGTTTGCAGCGCCGCGACCGCTATCGATCTGCCGAGGCCTATCTTGCCGAGGGCCCGGCGCTTCCCGCCGCGGCGCGCGAAGCGCTGCTTGCACGCCTCGCGCCGCGCAGGAGGGTGGCCGATGCCCGGCAGGGGCGCGCGCTGGCCCGGGCCGCCTGCGCCTCGCTGCGCCGTGCCACGCCGCTCGAAGAGACGATGTGGCTGAACCGGCAGTGCGTGGAGTGGGGCGCGTTCAACCGGACCGCGTAGTACCAGGCACTGGTTGAGCGCCTGCCTGGCGGTGCTCTTTCCGGCGTTGCAGGGCCCGCGCTGCCTCAGTACACGTCGCCCAGCGGGCAGTCCGGCTCGGCCGGTCGGGAGAGGGGCAGGTAGTAGTAGGCCGCCGGCTGCCAGCGGCCCGGCCCCGCCGAGTCCGCGATGCGTACGTGCACGCCCTCGGCCGATACGCAGTGGTCCACGCGCACCGACACCTTGCGGTCCGGCCACTGCAGGAAGAGCCGCTGGTCGGAGGCGCGGGTCACCATGGCCTTGCCCTGCACCGCCAGGCCCGTGAACGGCTCGTCCGGCGCCTGCGTGAACTGCGCGGCATGCTCGGCGGCCAGCTGCGAATCGTCGCCGTCGAAGCGGAGGATGGACACGTCCCGCGCGGGCACCGCGGCCTGCGGGCGCACGCAGCACTCCGGCGCCTTGGCCGCGGGATAGAGCGGCAGGTAGTGCAGTTCGCCCCCAGGCGCCGCGTCGCCGGACGCCAGCGCGACGCGGGCGGAGCCGGGGCTGGTAGCGTCCACCACGCCCACCCGGGAAGAGAGCAGGGCGCCGGCGTGCGCGGGTGCCTCGGGCGTGTGGGCCGGGGCCGCGACCGGGGTGCGGGCCCGGGCGGCCGGCCGGGCGCGGGCCCTCGCGGAGGATGCCGGCTTGCTGGCGGATTTGCCGGAATTCCTGCCGGCCGTTTTGCTGGCCGTCTTGCCGGTGGCTTTGGTCGCCGTCTTCGTCGTCGTCTTGTTCGGGCTGGCGTGGGCCTCGCCCATCCCGGCGAGCGCCAGGGACAGCGCGATGGAGAGGATCGGCCCGGTCAGGGCTGCTGCGTATCGGTGTCGTCGTTCAATGGCCATCATGGGGAAAAGAGGGAATGCAGGCGGGATCCCGCCGCTGGCGGCCGGAGGTGCCACCTAAATGCTGAGGGCCGAGTATGCGGTGGAGTTCCTGGGGTGGGGGTAAAGATGTGCATACCGGCCGGTGTTGCGGCCGCGCGAAGTCCCGCGGGTGCAATCTTCCGGCACTGCGCAAAAAGGAAACGCTTTGATGCAATATCCATCTCCTTCTTTCCCCGTGCACCGTCTCGCCATCCCATGCGCCTGCGCCACATCGAAGTCTTCAACGCCGTGATGCTCACGGGCAGCGTGAGCGCGGCCGCGCGGCTCATCAATGTCACGCAGCCCGCGGTCAGCCGCATCCTCGCGCATGCGGAACTGCAACTGGGCTTCGCGCTGTTCCACCGGCACAAGGGGCGCCTCGTGCCGACGCGCGAGGCGCAGACGCTCTATCCGCACATCGAGCGGCTGTTCACGCAGCTCGACGAGGTGCAGCGGCTGGCCGGCAGCCTGCGCGGGCAGCAGCGCGAGGGCGAACTGCACGTGCTGAGCGTGCTCGCCCTGAGCCACGAGGTGATGCCGCGGGCGCTGCGGGCCTTCCATGCGCTGCATCCCGGCGTGCACGTCACCATCGACGCGCTGCATTCCCCGCAGATCGTCTCGGCCCTGGTGCTGCAGGAGGCCGACGTGGGCTTCGTGTTCTCGGCGCTGTCGCACCCGTCGCTGGAGCAGGAGACGCTCGCCGAAGGCGCCGTCGTCTGCGTGGCGCCGCGCGGCCTGCTGGGTGCCGCGGTGGTGGACGCGGGCACGGTGCACCTGGCCGATCTGGCGAGTGTGCCGGTGGTGCGGCTGGGGTTGAACGATCCGCTCGGCACCATGGTGAACCATGCCTGCCGCGAGGCCGAGGTCGGGCTGCAGTCGGCGATCACGGTGCAGACCTACCATGCCGCGCTGGCACTGGCGCACCACGGCCTGGGCGTGGCGCTGGTCGATGCCTGCACGGCGGCCTCCGCGGACCCGCGGCAGGTGGACGTGCTGGAGCTGTTGCCGCGCATCGCGGTGCCGGTGAGGGCGCTGCGCATGCCGCACCGCCCGGCATCGCTGCTCGCCGATGCGATGGTGCGCTGCATGCGCGAAGCCGTGCTGCAGACCCTGCAAAGAGGGCCGTCTCAGGCGGCGTGAACGGCGCCCGGTACGGCGGCGGCCCGCGGCTCCTGCGCCATCGCCTCCGCCAGTTGCTCCGCGGTGCCGAAGGAGAGCGTGAACCCCAGGGCGCCGTGGCCCGTGTGCAGCCAGGCGTTGGCGGGGCCGCCCGGCTGCCGACCCACCACGGGCAGACCGGTGGGCGTCGCGGGCCGCATGCCCGTCCAGGGCCGCAGCGGTGCATCGGCGCCCGGGTCGTGGCCGAACACCTCGGCCACGGCCTGGCGCAGGCGGTCGATGCGGTCCTGCGGAATGCTGCGGTCGTCGCCCACGAGTTCCGCCATGCCGGCCACGCGCAGCCGGTCGCCCAGGCGGGCGAACACCACCTTGCGTGCCGCGTCGGTCACGTTCACGTGCGGGGCCCAGGCCGCATCGGCGCGCGCATCGAGCGTGAGGCTGTAGCCCTTGAGCGGGTACACGGGCAGCCGCATGCCCAGCCGCGCCGCCCAGGCGGCGCTGGCACTGCCCAGGGCCAGCACGAAATGATCGGCTTCCATGCGCACGTCCTCCGTGCTGCCCGCGTGGCGCAACTGCACCGCGGCGATGCGGCCGTCGGCCCTGCGATCGAAGCCGCGCAACTGCGCGTCCAGCACGAAGCGCACACCCCGCGCTGCCAGCAGCGCCTGCAGCCCTTCGCAGACCTTGCGACAATCCGCCGCGCATTCGCTGGGCGTGTAGATGGCGCCCGCGATGCGGTCGGTGCCGTGGGCGAGCGAGGGCTCCAGCTCCACGCAGCGCGCGGCGGAGACGGATTCCTGCTCGCAGCCCCAGGTGCGCTGCAGCGCCATCTGCCGCTCGGCGGCGGCCAGGGCTTCGGGCGAGCGGTACACCACCAGCTTGCCCGTGCGCGTGAAGTCGCAGGCGATCCCCTCGCGTTCCAGCAGGCCCTCGAACGCCACGCGGCTGCGGGCGGCGAGCGCCAGCAGGGCGCCCGTGGTACTGCGCGAGGTCGTGTCGTTGCAGGCCGCGAGGAAAGCGGCGCCCCAGCGCCATTGGTGGAGGCTCCACTGCGGCCGCAGCTTGAGCGGTGAATCCGGCGAGAAGAGGAGCTTGGGCAACTGCCCCCAGACCGAAGCGTCGGCGAGCGGCTGCACGTAGCTGTAGCTGAGCTGCGCGCCGTTGCCGCCGCTCGCCCCGCCGCCCACTGGCCCCTGGTCGATCACCGTGACCTGCCAGCCCTGCCGCTGCAGCGCATAGGCCGTCGCCAGGCCCGCGATCCCCGCGCCCAGAATGCATGCATGCCTGTCCATTCCCATCGTTCGTTCCATCCGTTCCATTCGATGCCAGCCGGCACATCGGGAGACTGTAGGGGGGTGCCCGCGGCTTGAACAATGCCGTTCGCCCGGGCGCCCATGCCTTCAGGTTATGCACTGGAATGGGGCCTTCGGCCCGGCCTGCTCGTCAGCAGGATGGGCGCGGTTCTTGCTGTATATCAGGGTTGACCCGGACGGGGCATAACTTTCCGGCATGGCCTCGGCCATGGAATGTATTGTTCAAGCCGGGGCCGTCTCCCTACAGTGCCTGCACCGCCGCGCCGCGCCGGTGTCCGAGCCGTCCGCTTTTTCCATCCAAGGAGTTCCCATGAAAACCACCCTCTGCTCCGCCGCGTTGCTCGCCTGCGGCATGCTGGCCGGTGCCGCCGCCCAGGCCGACACCCTGAAGAAGATCGCGGACAGCGGCAAGATCACGCTCGCCTACCGTGAATCGTCGGTGCCCTTCAGCTACCTCGCCGGCGCCGGCACGCCCGTGGGCTTCTCGGTGGACATCTCCAATGCGGTGGTGGATGCGGTGAAGAAGAAGCTGAACAAGCCCGACATCAAGGTCGAGCTGCAGGCCGTGACCTCGCAGAACCGCATCCCGCTCGTCACCAACGGCACGGTCGATCTGGAGTGCGGCTCCACCACCAACAACACCGCACGCGCCAAGGACGTGCAGTTCGCCGTCAACTACTTCTACACCGGCACGCGCCTGCTCGTGAAGAAATCCTCGGGCGTGAAGAACTACGCCGACCTCGCGAAGAAGACCGTGGCCAGCACCACCGGCACGACCAATGCCCAGGTGATCCGCAAGTACAACCGCGACAACAACCTCGACATGGACATCATCCTGGGCAAGGACCACAACGATTCCATGCTGCTGGTGGACACCGGTCGCGCACTGGCGTTCGCGATGGACGACATCCTGCTCTTCGGCCTGAAGGCCAACGCGACCAACCCGGCCGAATGGGACGTGGTGGGCGATTCGCTGCAGGTCGAGCCCTATGCCTGCATGCTGCGCAAGGACGACCCGCAGTTCCAGGCGCTCGTCAACGGCGTGATCGGCGGCATGATGAAGTCGGGCGAGTTCGAGAAGCTCTACACCAAGTGGTTCATGTCGCCCATCGCACCCAAGAACCAGTCGCTGGGCCTGCCGATGTCCAAGGAACTGCGCGACAACCTCACGGCGCAGAGCGACAAGCCGGCCGTCTGACCCGGGCCGGTGCGGGCCGGGCCGCCTGGACCGCCGGTCACCGGGTGACGATGGGGAAGTTGCCGCTTTCCCGCCCGAGCAGGCCCAGGAGCCTGCGCAAGGCCTGGACATCGCCGCTCGCGCGAACGCCCGCAGCGGCCAGGGCCGTGTCGGGCGGAACCCCACCCGACACCATCTGCAGGAAGGCCGGCCGCCCCATCGCCAGGCGGACCGTGGGCGCACCCCACACCGCGCCGCGCCGGTGGTGGAGGACGGCGTTCTCGACCCAGAGGGCCCAACGCTCTCCACTGTCCGTCAATTCGAGATCGACCGCGATCTCGAAGTTTTCCGCAGCGGGGCCGTCGAGGCGTGCCTCCATGGCTTCCAGCAAGCGTTCCGTGGGTACGTGCGGCAGCATGTCCGCGAGGGAGATTCCGGAAGCGCGCGCAGGTGGTGGCCCCTGCAACAGCTCCCGCGCCCCTGCGAGGTAGAAGTTCCGCCAGGATGCCGACTCGGCCTGGTAGGCGAGTTGCTCGAAGGCGCGCGCCTGGAGCTCGCGCGCTTCCGTCGGGCCGGGGTCCGCGAGCACCACATGGCGCAGCAGTTCGGCGGTCCAGCGGTAGTCTCCTTCGGCATACGCCTGCCGGGCCTGCGCGATCGCGGCCTGCGAACCTCCCGCCAGCGCCACGTACCGCCGTGCGGCCTCCACCGGCGGCAGCGGATCCAGGTTGGCGGGGTGGGCGTCGAACCACCCGAGATAGTACTGGAACACGGCGCGCACGTTGTGCTTCACCGTGCCGTAGTACCCATGCACCTCAAGCCGCGCGTCGAGGCTGCGTGGCAGCCGCAGGGTCTCGGCGATCTCTGCAGCCGTCAGTCCACGGTTCATCCCCCGCACGGTCTGGTCATGGATGTAACGGTAGCTGTCGCGGTGCGCCTTGAGAAAGTCCACGATGCGGTCCCGGCCCCAGACGGGCCAGTGGTGCTGGTTGAACAGCACCTCGGCATCGCCGAGCTGGTCGATCATCCTGTCGATGTGGTCCGCCCACTTGCGGGCGTCGCGCACCTTCGCACCGCGCAGCGTATAGACGTTGTGCAGGGTCTGCGTCACGATCTCCGCGCCCGCGAACGCCTTGCGGTCGGGCAGGGAGAACACCAGCTCCGCGGGCGCCTCGGCGTCGGGCACGCTGTGGAACACGAATCGCACGCCGTCGAGCGTCAGCTCCTGGCGCGGCTGGTCGATGAGCAGCGTGGGCGCGAGGATGCCGGCGCGCCCTGCGGGGGACGCCTTTCCCAGGCCGTTGTCCACCAGCCCGGTGGCGCTGCGCTCGAGGCCCGCGCCGTACAGGTAGCCTGCCCGCCGTCCCATGGCCGGCCCTGCCATCAGGTTCTCGCTGGTCGCCTCCTCCATGAAGCCGGACGGTGCGACCACGGGAACCGGGCGCGCCTGCGCCTCGTCGGCCGACAGCAGGGCCAGCGCCCCGCCGAAATGGTCGACATGGCTGTGGGTGAAGACCATGGCCGAGACCGGCCGCTCGCCCAGATGCTGGCGTGCGAACGCCATGGCCGCCTGCGCCGTCTCGCGGACGGTGAGAGGGTCCACCACGATCCACCCCGTGCGGCCTTCGATCAGCGTGAGGTTCGAGAGATCGAACCCGCGAAGCTGCCAGATGCCCTCGCCGACCTTGAACAGGCCGGCCTGGTTGTTCAGCCGGGCCTGGCGCCAGAGACTGGGGTTCACCGTATCGGGCGGCGGGCCCTGCACGAATGCGAAACTGTCGAAGTCCCACACCACGCGGCCGTCGGCCGCCCTGATCTGCCCGTGGGGCGCGGCGACCAGCCCCCGCGTGGCGTCGGCCATGGCAGCGCCGTCCTGCAGATCGTAGGCCCTGGCGACGGCGGCATTGTGCGCGCGCGTCGCTTCGGTGGCCGTGCCGGACGCCGGGGCTCCGGGAGTGCGTGCGGACCTGGAAGGCGCGTTGCCGGCGCAGGCGGACAGGAGGGCGGCGGACAGCGCCACTGCAAGCATTCGAGCGTTCATCGTTGAATCCGGATAAGGCGGCGCTCAGACCGGTTCGAGCCCGATCTTCTTCATCATCGCGGCCGTGATGCGCATCTCTTCCCTGATGCTCTGCACGAATGCCGCCGGCCCCTGCACGTCGACCCATCCGCCTTGCTCTTCCAGCCTGGCCACGACGTCCGGGTTCTTCAGGGCTTCGGTGAATCCGCTGCTGATGCGCCCGACGACGGCCGCCGGGGTCTTGGCGGGCACGGATACGCCTCCCCACGACGTGAGCTCGACGCCCGGAATACCCAACTCCGCGAGGGTGGGAACGTTCGGAGCCTTCGGGTTGCGCTGGCTGCCCGCGACCGCCAGGGCCCGCAGCTTGCCTGTGCTGAGCATGCCGTAGGCTGCCGCGAAGATCGGCATGCCGAAGGCCACCTGCCTGCCCAGCACCGCGTTGACCAGTTCGGAAGCGCCCTTGTAGGGGACGTGCATCGCCTGCGTGCCCGTGGCGCTGAGGAACAGCTCCACGCCCAGGTGCGAAGGCGTGCCGATGCCGCCCGAGGCGTAATCGACCTGGCCCTTTCCGGCCTTCAGCCGGGCGAGCAGCTCGTCCATCGTGCGGATGTCCGACTCCGCGTTCACCACCAGCGCGACGTCGGAGCGGGTCAGGCGCATGACGTGGTGGAAATCGCTCAGCGCGTCGTAGCCGGGTGCCTTGTAGAGGCACATGTTGGCCGCGAGCGGCGTGCCGGTGTAGAGCAGGGTGTACCCATCGGGCGCTGCCGACGCCGCGACGCGCGCGCCGATGTTGCCGCCGGCACCGGCCCGGTTCTCGATGACAATGGGTTGGCCCAGGATCGGGCCCACCGCCTCCGCCAGGATCCGCGCACCCAAGTCCGGCCCGGTCGCCGGCAGGTAGGGCACCAGCCACTTGATCGGGCGACTCGGGAATGCGGCCGGTGCCGCTTGCGCCACATGGGATGCCAGGGGCAGCGAGGCAGCCGCCAACGCCTTGCCGATCAGTTGCCGTCGATTGATCTCGTTCATGATTGTCTCCATCACCATCCGTCGAAGGGGGAATCCACTCAGCCCATCAGTTCCTTGGCGATGGTGTTTCTCTGGATTTCACTGGTGCCGGTCAGCACGCGGTACATGCGGAGAACCCGGAACAGGAACTCCACGCGGCTGCCCTGGACGATGCCTTCACCTCCGTGGATCTGTACCGCGCGGTCCGCGATCCGGAACGCGGTCTCCGAGCAGAACAGCTTGGCCATCGCGCTTTCGGCCCGGCCTTCCGCGCCTGCGTCCAGCTGGCGCGCCGTGTGCAGCATGAGGGCGCGCGCGGCGGCCAGTTCGGTGGCCATGTCCGCGAGCATGTGCTGTATCGCCTGGAACTGGCCGATCGCACGCCCGAACTGCCTGCGCTGCATGGCGTGGCCCAGGGCGTCGCGCAGAGCCACCTGGGCCAAACCCAGCATGGCGGGGCAATGCAGCAGCCGGTTGACCGTGATGCGCCCGAGCGCCAGGCCCAGCCCCCGGCCCCGCTCGCCGATGAGGCACGCTGCGGGGACGCGTGCGTTCTCGAACACGATGTTCCCCGTGCTCGACTGTCCCGCCATGGTCCGGTAGCCGGACTCCACCCGCACGCCCGGCGCCCCCAGATCGACGAACAGCGCGGACACCTCGCGCTGCTCCGGTTTCTCCGCCGTGGAGCACACCAGGACCGCGAAGTCGGCGAAGGGCGAGCCGGAGATGAAGCGCTTGCGGCCGTTGATGACGAAGCTGTCGCCCTCCTGCACCGCCAGCGTCTGCACCGCACCGGCATCGGAGCCGGCCTCTGCTTCGGTGAGCGCGAAGCAGATGGCCTTTTCCGCGCGCGCCACCGGCAGGATGAAATGCTGCATCTGGTAGGGGGTGGCGAAGCGTGCGAGGGCGCCGACCCGGGGCGGGCCGCTCAGTTCGCCCATGACATGCGGAGCGAAGGGCGATCCCGTGGCGTAGATGGCCTCCTTGATCAGCGCCTGGTCCAGCACCGACAGCCCGAGCCCGCCCATCTTGTCGGGAAGGGTCATGCCGTAGAAGCCGAGCGCGTGCGAACGCTTCCACACCGCTCGCAGCAGTTCACGGCTTGCACCCTCCTCATGGTTCACGCGGTGCTCGCGCGCGAGATCGGCCAGTTCGCCGTCCAGGAACCCGCGCAGGCGGACGATGAGCTCCGCTGCGCGCTCCGAGCCTTCGAAGGGGCCATTCAACATGGGAAGAGGATCGCGCTCCTGCACGTCGGTTTTCGTGGCTTCCATGGTCAATTCACCTTCCTGTCGTGGCCGGCCCAGTAAGGCGCCTGTACGGTCTTGCGCATCACCTTGCCGTTGGGGTTCTTGGGCAGGTCCGCCACGAACTCGATGTGCCGCGGCCGCTTGAAGCCCGCGAGCCGCTCACGGCAGAAGGCGTCCAGCCCGCCGCGGTCCAGGCTGTGTCCTGGCTTGAGCACCACGTGCGCAGCCACGGCTTCGCCCCACTTGTCGTCCGGGATCGCGATCACGCAGGCATCCTGCACCCCCTCGTACTGGTAGAGGACGGACTCCACCTCGGACGGGTAGACGTTGAATCCGCCGCTGATCACCATGTCCTTCTTCCGGTCGACGATGTAGACGTAGCCTTCTTCGTCCATCCGGGCCAGGTCGCCGGTGTGGTAGCGGCCGTCCTTGAGCACTTCGGCCGTCAGATCGGGCGCGCGCCAGTAGCCGGCGAACACGTCCTCGCCCTGCACGACGATCTCGCCGATGTCGCCGGCCGCCACCTCCCGGCCGTCGTCGCCCACGATCCGGACATCGCATTCCAGCAGGGGGCGTCCACAGGAGGCCAGCCGCTCGGGTCGCGCTGCGCGCGCGAACAGGTGGTCTTCCACGCTGAGTGCACAGACGCCGGACGTGGTCTCGCCCGCTCCGTAGCCTTGTGCGAGCACCGGACCGAACACGTCCATCGCCTTGAGGATGCGCGCCGGCGCCATCGGCGCAGCGCCATAGCCCAGGCGCTTGAGATCGGGCAACGGCCGGTAGCGGCCTTCCAGCTCGGTCAGCAGCATGCTGATCATGGTCGGCACCATGAACGTGTGCGTGATGCGCTCCGTCCGCATGTCGGCCAGGAACCGCCCGGGTTCGAATCCCGAGAAGAGCCGGATCGTCATGCCGTTGCACAGTGCCGGCACGATCTGCATCCCGGAGGCGTGGGTGATGGGCCCCACCAGGCCCAGGGAGTGGCCCTCTCCGGATTCCGCGCGCATCAGGAACTTGCGCAGCTGTGCCAGGCGGTTGCCGAAGGTCTGCATGGCAGCCTTCAGTACACCGGATGACCCGGAGGTGTAGTGCAGCACGGCCAGTTCATCAGCATGCACGGCGACGGGTTCGAACGCATCGCTGGCGCGGGCCAGGGCATCCTCATAGCCCGTCGCGCCTGCGCCGTCGAGCAACAGCAATGGCGCGGGCGTGCCGCGCAGATGCGGGCGGAAACCCTCGGCGCGCTCCGCCGTGCTGACGATGATCGAGGCCTCGCTGTTGGCCGCGATCTCGCCCACCTCTGCAAAGGAGAGGCGCGCATTGAACGGCGCCTTGACCAGGCCGGCCTTGTAGCAGGCGAGTTCGATCTCGACGATCTCGATGCAGTTGGGAAGGTAGATGCCGACGCGGTCTCCGCGCGCCAGGCCCAGGGCGAGCAGCGCGTTGGCCAGCTGGTTGGAGCGACGCTCCAGCTCGGCGTAGGTCACGCTCCGGGCAGGGCTCCTGACGGCCACACGGTCTGCATGGGCCCTGGCGGCCCGGGCCACGAGTGCGCCGACGTTCGCGACGGGCCGCGAACCGGAAGAAAGGGTAGGGGGGTGAATGGTCGTCTCCTGAATGTGCCGCGCCTCGAGGCGCGTGCCGGTGAAGGCAATGTTTCAGAAAACGCGGGGGCAGAGGAAATACCGATTTCTGATGCCGGATCATCAATTGCAGTGATGGCCACGGACGCGGGCGCGGATGGGCCGCCGAATCCGTCCCGGCTTCAGGGCGCCAAATCCTCGGTGTGCCAGTCGCGGCCCAGCCACTGGGCATCCCACTCTCCATGCTCGATCAGCCTGCGCACTTCGTGTGCGATGGCATGCAGCACGACCTGCGTTGCCCGGCTCGACGGCTTGCGCGAGGACGTGGCCAGGGTGTAGGTGCGTGCCAGTTCCGGGCGGACCATGCGCGCCAGAACCCAGCCGGGCCCGAGATGCTTGGACTCGTGCAGCGAGCATGCCGGCGTCACGGTGAATCCGGCTCCGCACAGGTACAGCGAGCGGATCACGCGCGCGGAGTCGTGTTCATGGACGATGTCGAGCGGCACGCCCAGTTCCCTGGCGGCGTCCTCGACGCACCGGCGCAGGACGAAGCGGCGCGACTGCAGCACCAGCGGTTGCCTGAGCGCGTCACGCACCGCGATTTCGGGAGGGCGCTGCGCCGCGCCTTTCCGGCGGCTGCGCGGCTGGCGAAGCAACGGCAGGACGCGACCCTCCGGATCCCGTCCGCAGAAGTACAGGGCTTCACGCGCGAGGGGCCGGCAGTGCAGGTCGTCCAGCGTGGGAGTGTCCACCAGGATCCCGATGTCGGCGCGTCGCTCCCGCATGGCCTGCTGCACGGTCAGGCTCAGGCCATCGAGAACGAAGACCCGGATCCGGGGATGCGACCGCTTCAAGGCAGCGAGCACGGGCCCCATGAGCAGGGACACCAGCAGCAGTGGCAGGGCCACGGTGACGGACCCTTCCGCGCCCGTGGGCAAACGGAGCACCCGGTCGCGAACGGCGTCGGCGTCGCTCAGCAGGCGCCTGGCGTCATCGTAGAGCTGCAGTCCGGCGGGCGTGGGCGTGACGCCGGCATGGGACCGATCGAAGAGTTGCGCGCCGAGTTCGTCTTCCAGCTTCTTGATCTGCGCGGTCAGCGCCGGCTGCGCGACATAGAGCGAGCCCGCGGCGCGGGACAGGCTGCCGGCTTCGAGCACGGCGATGAAGTAACGTAGCGTGCGCAGTTCCATGCGCGGTGAGCATATCCCCGATGCGGCCGCACGGTGAAGAAACCCGGGGTGCCCGCTCGCCGCGAGCCGTGCCTATCCCCAGAGCGCGGGCTTGGACACCATCAGGTAGTAGATCGCGAGCATCGCGGCGAAGGCCGGGTAGCCCAGCGCTTCCCAGCCGCGCGCAAAGCGGCGGTAGTCATCGGGCAGGGCGGTGCCCTGCTGCGCCGCGGTGCGCGCCATGTCCGCCATGCGCCACTGCAGCCACAGCACCGGCAGCCAGCACAGCCCCGCGAGCACGTAGAGGCCCAACGAGGCGGCGATCCACGGCGTGGAGAGCGGCCAGCCGGCCATGTGGGCGAGCGCCACCCCGCTGATCGGCTGCACGATGCCGGCGGGCGTGGTGAACCAGGTATCCGCCCGCACCACCAGGCGCGACACCACCGCCTGTGCCTGCACGCTGCCGCTGCGGTTGGTGAAGAACAGGTAGAACGCCGAGCCGAACCCCGTGCCGGCCAGCAGCACGCTGGAGACGACGTGCACCCACTTGAGCACGAGGTACGTGTTCACGACGGACGCCTTCCATCCGCGCGCCACAGCACCAGCAGGATCGCGGCGATGGGCAGGTTCTTGAGCAGCCGTCCGAGCGGATCGAGCCACAGCGTGGGGATCAGCACGGTGCCGATCACCGTCATGGCAGCCATCAGCAGCAGCGCCGCAGCGTAGGCCGGCCGGCCCGGCCGCCACCACAGCCACAGGCCCACGGCCAGGTCGGCGGCGATGCCCGCGGCGATGATCGCCTGCATCCAGGTTTCGTTCTGCAGCCCGGCGGCCACCAGCAACTCGCGGCTCTGGCCGTGGAATTCCGCCAGGCTGGCAGCGGCGGTGCCGAGCCATACGGCCACGAGGCTCGCGCGCAGCCAGCGCTGCGCATCGGGAGCGACGGTGGGAGGTTGCGTGCTCATGCCTGCCTCCATGCGCGGGCGACGAGATCGCGGTAGGCGACGGTGTCGTGGCCGGCCAGCGCGCGCAGCGGTGCGGCGTCGGCGGTGTTGTCGCTGCCCAGCAGGGCCAGGCTTTCGCTGCACCAGGGCGAGGCGGTGACGTGGTCGCCGAGGCGCGCGCTCCAGCGGCTCAGCACGTCCGGCAGCACCGCCACGTGCGCGGGCCCGTGCCCGCACTGCGATCGCAGGCTGGCGATGAGCCCGGCCATGGAAACCGCCTCGGGCCCCGCGCATTCGACGATGCCTTCGCGGGCGATGGCCGGGCCGAGCAGCGCCGCCACGGCGTCCGCCAGATCCTGCACCGCCACGGGCTGCACGCGGGCCTGCAGCACGGCGCGCGGCAGCACCACCACCGGCAGCCGGGCCAGGTTCATGAAGAGCGCGGCGCTCGCGCCACCGCGGCCGAACACGATGCTGGGCCGCAGCACGCAGGCGGCGAGGGAGGGAGCGGTGGCCGTGGCCGGGCGCCCGGCGAGGCCGAGGAGGAAGTCGTCCGCCGCGCGCTTGGTGCGGGCGTAACGGGTCTCGCTGCGGTCCACGCCCAGGGCGGAGATCTGCACCACGCGCCGCACGCCGGCCTGTGCGCAGGCCTGGAACAGTGCGCGGGGCGTGTCTCGGTGCAGCGCGTCGATCGGGCGTGCGGGGCTGTCGCGCAGCACGCCCACGGCGTTCACCACGGCATCGATGCCCGAAAGACGCGGCAGCCATGCGGCCACTGCGGTGTCGCGCGCGAAGTCCATGGGCACCTGCCCGGAGCGGGCGGCACCGTGGCGCGGCGAGACGCCCTCGTGCACGGTGTGGCCGTCGGCGCGCAGCCGGGTGGCGATGTGCCGGCCGATGAAGCCGGTGGCGCCGGTGAGGAGGATCTGCATGGAAGGCCTCTGGATGTGGTGGGAAGAATGTGGCAAACCGCGTGCCGGGTGGCCGCTCAGAGATCGCAGCGGTCGCCCGGCGCGCAGCGCCGCAGCGCGGCCCGGCGGCTGGCACGCTCGAACAGCCCGCCGACGAGCCAGCGCGGCAGCCGGTAGCGGTTGCGCGCCAGCACGGGATAGAGCCGGTCGGCCAGCGCTCCCACCAGCGGCAGGCGCGTGGCGGCCGTTACCCATCCCAGCCCCACGGCCTCGTAGGCGCGGCGGAACACCTCCACGCCGCGCAGCACTTGGCCATCCACCGTGGTGCCATGGATCACGGTGAGCAGTTCCTCGTGCGTGGCGCCGGGAGGCCCTTCGAACCCGGGCGACCAGACGTCCGCGAACCGGAGCAGGCCCGCGCGGTCGCGCAGGCGCAGGTTCGTCATCTCCGCATTGCAGAGCGGGCAGCGGGAGTCGTAGTAGAGGGTCAGCGGGTAGATCGCATGCGGATCGGCGGTGGGGGTCATGGAAGGCTCCTTCGGTGGACGGGTGGAAGGCTCAGGGCATGGAGGGGGAGTGTATTTTAGGAATTTCTGTAGAAACTGAAATTTTCGGGCGTGGCAGGGCCTGTCAATGTGGGACGGACGCTCAGTCCGCCGGCGGACGGGGGGCGAGAGATTTCGCGGTGCGCGTCGCGACATCGTCGCCGCGCACGAACTTCTGCACGCTCGCGCCCAGGCGCAGCACCTTCTCGAGCGTGGACGGGGTGAGCCGCAGCATCTCGTCCGTCCAGAGATCGAGCGACTCCATCAGGCGCAGGGTCTCGCGCACCCGGTCCTGCGCATCGGGCGCCTCGTCGGCCAGTTCGGGGCGGGCGACCAGTTCGCGCAGCATGCGCACCGTGGGTTCGAACTCGCGCTCCTTGCGCTCGCGCACGACGGTGCGGAACAGCTCCCACACATCGGTGGAGGTCTCGAAATAATCCCGCCGGTCGCCCAGCACGTGCGTGACGCGGATCAGGTTCCAGTTCAGCAGCTCCTTCAGGCTGTTGCTCGCATTGGAGCGCGCCACGCCCAGGGTCTCGCAGATGTCTTCCGCATGCAGCGGGCGGCCATGGAAGAAGAGCAGGGCGTGGATCTGGGCGACGGTGCGGTTCACGCCCCAGGCGGTGCCCATTTCGCCCCAGTGGACGACGAAGCGGCGGGCGGTGTCGGAAAGTTGCATGGATGGAAGTCTATTCATTCTGTAATTTCTGTCAATGCAGAAATATTGGTTTCCGTGAAGGAAGCAGGCAGGGTGTCCATGGAAGTTCGCGACTCGCTCTAGACTCGCTCCGGCACGCCTTCGGCATTCGCCGATCCTTTTCGTGCCTCACCAAGGAGCCTCCCCATGCAGCACGACGACCTCCGGAAAGATTTCGACGCCCTGGTGCCCGGCCGCACCACCGATGCCGGCGCCAGCCGCCGCACCGCCCTGCGCGTGGCGCTGGGCGCGGGATTCGGCGTGGGCTATGCCGCGGCAGCCCTGCCCGTCGCGGCGCAGACGGCGGTGCAGACGCCCGCCGACGGGCTCGTCGCGGGCAAGGTCGAGATCGACGTCGGTGGATTCAAGTTGCCCGCCTTCCGCGCCGCGCCCGAGGGCAAGACGGGCCTGCCGGTGGTGCTGGTGATCCAGGAGATCTTCGGCGTGCACGAGTACATTGCCGACGTCTGCCGGCGCTTCGCCCGGGCCGGTTACCTCGCGATCGCGCCCGAGCTGTTCGTGCGGCAGGGCGACCCGTCGCAGATCGCCGAGGTGTCCAAGCTCATGAGCGAGATCGTCTCCAAGGTGCCCGACGCCCAGGTGATGGGCGATCTCGACGCCACCGTGAAATGGGCCGGCGCCCATGGCGGCGACCTGGCCCGCGTGGGCATCACCGGCTTCTGCTGGGGTGGGCGCATCACCTGGCTCTATGCCGCGCACGGCCCCGTCAAGGCCGGCGTGGCCTGGTACGGGCGGCTGGTGGGGCAGGCGAGCGATCTCACGCCGAAGCACCCGGTCGACATCGCCCCCATCCTCAAGGCGCCGGTGCTCGGCCTCTACGGCGAAAAAGACAGCGGCATCCCCCTTGACACGGTTGATAAGATGAAGGCGGCCCTCAAGACCGGCTCCGCCGCCGCCAAGGCATCGGAGTTCGTCGTCTACCCGGACGCGCCGCACGCGTTCCATGCCGATTACCGGCCCAGCTACCGCAAGGAAGCCGCCGAGGACGGATGGAAGCGTGCGCTCGCCTGGTTCAAGACGCACGGCGTGGGCTGATGATTTCTGAGAGCGGTCCACCAGGCCCTTCCGGCGTCGTTGCCGCATCTTGCCGTACTGCTTGTACTGTCTGCGATGCGGCGGCTCGCCGGAACCGCTTCGCTGGACCTGGTGAACCGCTCCAGTGAGTCGTCCTTTCGCACACCAAGCCCTTCGGGGCTTTTTTCTTTGGCGCCCGCGGGCTGCCTGACTTCGAGAACTGAGCGCGTACAGCTATGACATTGATCGCAATCCTCCTGGCTACACTGTCCGCGGGCATCGGCAGCGTGTGGGTGGCCGCATTGCTCATGCGGGCCGGCTGGGGCGATGGCCGCTCGGGCATCGGGCCGCAGCACCTGCTGAGTTTCGCGGCGGGTGCGCTGCTGGCCACCGCCTTCATGCACCTGCTGCCCGAAGCCTTCGAGAGCCAGGCCGGCGCGCACGAACTCTTCGCCACCCTGCTGGTGGGGCTGGTGTTCTTCTTCCTGCTCGACAAGGCGGAGCTCTGGCACCACGGCCATGAGCATGGCGTGGGGCCGGCCAACGACGAGGAGGGCGCCGCCCACGGACATTCGCACGCCCATGCGCATTCCCACACGGAGCAAGGACATGCCGACGGCCACGGACATGGACATGCCCACGGCCACGGGCACCGCGCTCCCGGCGGCTGGGCGCTGCTCACCGGCGACAGCGTGCACTGCTTCGGCGACGGCATCCTGATCGCCTCCGCCTTCCTCGCGGACCTGCGCCTGGGTGTGATCGCCGCGCTGGCGGTGCTGGCCCACGAGGTACCGCACCACATGGGCGACCTGGTGGTGCTGCGCCAGTCGAGCGGCAACCGCCGCGCGGCCCTCGCCAAGGTGTCGATGGCCGGAGCGGTGACGGCGCTGGGCGGCGTGGTGGGTTACTTCCTGGTGGGCGAGCTGCAGGACTGGCTGCCGTACTTCCTCGCGATCGCGTCCAGCAGCTTCGTCTACGTGGCGCTGGCCGACCTGATCCCGCAACTGCAAAAGCGCCTGACCGCGGCCCAGACCCTGGCGCAGATCGCCTGGCTGGTGGCCGGCATGACCGTGGTCACATTGGTGAGCGGCCTCGCGCATTCGCATTAGCGGCGCGCCCCTGCCTGAGGCTGTACTCCCTGGCTGAGGTGGTGGCTGGCGCCGCCTCCCTGCGGCGCTGGGTTCAACGGGGCTGCGCCAGCTTCTCGAAGTCGCGGTCCAGGCGGGCCAGGCTGCCGTCGATGCGGGCGCGCTGGGCGCCGATCCAGGCGGCCTGCTGCTCCAGCCGGGCGCGGGCGGAGGCCAGCATGCGGGCCATTTCGGCCGGTTGCGGGCCGCCGGCCGTCGCGCGGTTGCGGACGATGGCCACCGGGTCGAGCGTGGCGCGGAACTCCGCCTCGTCCATGGGCAGTTGCGCCGGGTATTCCGACCCGTGCACGGCCTCGGCGTAGATGCGGCGGGCCTCCGCGTAGGGAAAGTCGAGCGGCTTGATGTCCTTGGCCTTGGCATAGTCCACCACCTCGGACGCGAAATGGTGTCCCACGCGGAAGGGCAGCCGGTATTTGCGCATCAGCACGTCCGCCAGTTCCTGCGAGGCCGTCCAGTCGCTGTTGAGTTCTTCCAGCGCGCGCTGCGGGTCGATCACCAGCGCATTCAGGATGCGGTTCCACTGGTCGAGCACGCCGATCGCGCTCTGCACCATGGCGACGTTGTTGCGCGTCTCTTTCGGGTCCTGCATTCCCGGCGGGATGTTGTGGGCCTGGATGGCCGCGCCCATGCCGAGCGTCAGCGCCTGCGAGGCATCGCGCCGCGTGCCGTTGAGCAGGCCCGGGTTGCGCTTCTGCGGCATGGCGCTGGAGACGTAGGTGTTGCCGTCGCCCTCCTGCAGCAGGATCCACGGGCGCGGCTGCGCATACTGCGTCATCACGTCTTCGATGAAGGTGCCGGCATGCAGCGCGATCGCCATCACGATCGCGCCGGCCTCCACCGGCTGGTCCACCGCCGAGACCTGCGCGGCGTCGTAGGCGTTCTCCACCGTGGTGGAGAAGCCCAGGTAGCCGGCCATGCGCTGGCGGTCGAGTGGCCAGCTCGTGCCGTTGAGCACGGTGGTGCCCATGGGCGAGCGGTCGATGCGTGCGTAGGCCTCGCGGATGCGCTGGGCGTCGCGGTCCAGGCCGCTCGCGAGCCCGAGCAGGTAATGCCCGTAGCTGTTGGGCTGGGCCGCCACGCCGTTGGTGTAGTTGGGCACCACGGTCGCCTGGTGCTTGTCGGCGAGCCGCACCATGGTGGCGGTGGTCCGCTGGAGCGCGTCGGCGAGCTTCAGCATCTCGTCGCGCAGGATCGCCGAGCGCACGGTCGAGAGCATGTCCTGGCTGGAGCGGCCGGCGTGCAGCAGCGTGATCTGCGGGCCCGCGGCCTCGATGAGCAGGGGTTCGAAGGTGATCACGAGGCGGGGCCGCTTGCCGCCCGGCCGGTTGCCGTCGGCCAGCACCTTGCTGATGCCTGAATAGGCGATGGGGCCGAAGGATTTGTCGAGCAGGCCCTCGTCGGTGTTGATGACGGCCGAAGCCTTGTTGATCTCGCCGAGCCAGAAGAATTCGTCGCGGGGCGGCGTGGCCGGGGCTTTGGAGGTGGCCGCCGGGGCGGTCGGTGCCGGGGTTGCGGCAGTGGACTGCGCGGGCGCGGTCGGCGGGGCTGCGGCGGGTGCGGCCGTTTGTGCATGGGCCATGCCGGCTGCGCACAGTGCCGCCGCGCAGGCCATGGGCCGCAGGATCGACGGCATGCGGTGCCATGGACGGCAGGCGCGGGTGGGAATGGGCTTCATCGTTGTCTCCTGGGTTGTTGTCGTGGGCAGGGTGGGGCCGGGCATGCCGGGGCTGCAGGAAGCCGCGCGCCGGCGGTCTGTATCAGCCCGCGAGCGCCTCGCGAACCG
The DNA here is from genome assembly GCA_002397315.1 of Comamonadaceae bacterium UBA4962. GTDB lineage: Bacteria > Pseudomonadota > Gammaproteobacteria > Burkholderiales > Burkholderiaceae_C > Paracidovorax. The sequence goes on along the minus strand of DHAE01000029.1, from coordinate 253,633 downwards.
CCGCCACCTGCCGGCGCGACACCGCGAGCAGTTCGGGCAGTCCGTGCATGCGCACGGCCCAGCCTTCGCCTTCCACGGGGTCGTAGTGCTTCTCGATGGCGCGCAGCGCGCGGCGTGCGACGAGCGCATTGCGGTGCACGCGCAGGAAGTGGTCGGGGTGGCGCGCCTCCAGATCGCTCAAGGCGCCGTCGAGCACGTAGCTGCGGGTGCCGGTGCGCACCGTGAGGTACTTCAGCTCGGCCTTCACGTAGACCACCTCGTGCAGCGGCACGCGCTCGGTGCGCCCGCGGTCCTGGATCAGCAGCACCTCGCCGCTGTCGGCCGGCGCGGGCGGCGGTGCCGTGGTGGGCAACCGCTCCGCGAGGGCACGCCGCGCCTTGGCCAGCGCCTGCTGCAGCCGCTCCAGGCGCACGGGTTTGGTGAGGTAGTCTGCGGCGTCCAGCTCGAAGGCGCTCACGGCATGGTCGGCATGCGCCGTCACGAAGACGATGGCAGGCGGGCGCGCCAGGCGGCGCAGCGCATGCGCGAGCGAGAGGCCGTCCTGGCCCGGCATGTGGATGTCCAGCAGCACGGTGTCGCAAGCGCGGCCGGCCGGGGTGGCCAGCCACTGCAGCGCTTCGGCGGCGTTCGCCGCCTCGGCCACGGTGTGCCCGCCGCAATCTGCCAGCAGCGTGCGCAGGCGGCTGCGCGCCAGGGCTTCGTCGTCGACGATCAGGATGTGCATGGATCGGAAGGAGAGGGCGCGGCGGCGCCGCGGGTGCGCCGCGTCATGCGCGCACCGGCAGCGAGATGCGCACGCGGTACAGCCCATTGTGCATGCCTGCCGAGAAATCGCACTGCACGTCGTGCAGCAGCCGCAGCCGGTCGCGCACGTTCGCCAGGGCGATGCCGTGGCCGCGCGGTGCGTCGCCGGACCGCGGCCCGCCGGGCGGCACGGTGTTGGCGAGGGTGATCACGGCGCGGCTGCCGCGCAGCTCGGTCGTCACGCGCAGCTTGCCTCCCTGCGGGGCGGGCTCCACGCCGTGCTTGACGGCGTTCTCCACCAGCGGCTGCAGCAGCAGCGGCGGCAGTTGCGCGCCGTCCGTGCGCGGGTCGAGCATCCACTGCACGCGCAGGCGCTCGCCGAAGCGCACCTCCTCGATCGCGAGATAGCGCCGGGCCAGCGCGATTTCCTCGGCGAGCGTGGCGGATTCGCCCTGTTCCACCAGCGCATGGCGGAAGAGGTCGCTCAGGTCTTCCAGCAGCGCCTCGGCGCGGGCCGGCTCGTCGCGCACCAGCGCGATGGCGCTGTTGAGCGTGTTGAAGAGGAAGTGCGGCCGGATGCGCGACTGCAGCTCGCTCAGCCGCGCCGTGGTGGCCGCGGGCGTGCGGGCCCGTGCGCGCAGCACCAGCGCCGCCACGAGCACCGCGGACAGCAGCGCCCCGCTGGCCGCGCTCGCGAGCCACGGCGGTTCGGCCGGCACGCCGACCAGCACCAGCATGCCGCAGGCATAGCAGCCCGCCACCGCGCCGAGCAGCACGCCCGCGGCGAACTGCAGCGCCACCGGCCGGCGCTGCAGCACGGTCTTCAGGCTGCAGGCCGTGATCAGCCAGGCCAGCGTGGCCGGCAGCGCGCCACCCGTCAGCAGCGCGAGGCGGGCGAGCCAGGCGAGCGGGCCTTCCGTGCCGAACATCGCCCCCACGGCGAGCACCGTTTCGACGAACAGCACGGCGCGCAGCACCACGCCGACGTGGCATGCATCGAAGACGAGAACGCGCCGTCCGAGCCCGTCGGGCGGCGGTTCGGGCAGGGGCAGGGGCCGGGTCGATAAAATTTGCGTCTCTTGCATTGCGGCATCCGGGCGTTCCGGGTGACCGAAACCTCCGGATTATTGCCCTCCATGTCCTCCAGCCCCACCGCGCAACCCTCCCAAGACCAGCTCGCCACCAAGGCACAGGCCTGGTCGGCCCTGTTTTCCGAACCCATGAGCGATCTGGTCAAGCGCTACACGTCGAGCGTGTTCTTCGACAAGCGCCTGTGGCAGGCGGACATCGCCGGCAGCCTGGCCCATGCGGAGATGCTGGCCGCGCAGGGCATCATCGGCCAGGAGGACCACGCCGCCATCCAGCGCGGCATGGCGCAGATCACGCAGGAGATCGAATCCGGCGCCTTCGAGTGGAAGCTCGACCTGGAAGACGTGCACCTCAACATCGAGGCGCGCCTGACCCAGCTGGTGGGCGACGCCGGCAAGCGCCTGCACACCGGCCGCAGCCGCAACGACCAGGTGGCCACCGACGTGCGCCTGTGGCTGCGCGGCGAGATCGACCTGATCGCCGATCTGCTCAAGCAACTGCAGGTGTCGCTGGTCGACGTGGCCGAGCGCAACGTGGACGTGATCCTGCCGGGCTTCACCCACCTGCAGGTGGCGCAGCCGGTGAGCTTCGGCCACCACATGCTGGCCTACGTCGAGATGTTCGCGCGCGATGCCGAGCGCATGCAGGACGTGCGCCGCCGCGTGAACGTGCTGCCCCTGGGCAGCGCGGCCCTGGCCGGCACCACCTATCCGCTGGACCGCGAGCGCGTGGCGAAGACCCTCGGCATGGTGGATGCGAGCGGCGCGCCCATGGTCTGCCAGAACAGCCTGGACGCGGTGAGCGACCGCGACTTCGCCATCGAGTTCACGGCCGCCGCCAGCCTGTGCATGGTGCACGTGAGCCGCCTGTCGGAGGAACTCATCATCTGGATGAGCCAGAACTTCGGCTTCATCCGCATCGCCGACCGCTTCACGACCGGCTCGTCGATCATGCCGCAGAAGAAGAACCCCGACGTGCCCGAGCTGGCGCGCGGCAAGACCGGCCGCGTGGTCGGCCACCTGATGGGGCTGATCACGCTGATGAAGGGCCAGCCGCTGGCCTACAACAAGGACAACCAGGAAGACAAGGAGCCGCTGTTCGACACGGTGGACACGCTCAAGGACACGCTGCGCATCTTCGCCGAGATGGTCGGCGGCCAGCCCGATGCGGCCACCGGCAGGAAGGAAGGCGGCATCACCGTCAACCCGCAGGCCATGGAGCAGGCCGCGCAGAAGGGCTATGCCACCGCCACCGACCTGGCCGACTACCTCGTCAAGAAGGGGCTGCCGTTCCGCGACGCCCACGAAACCGTCGCCCATGCCGTGAAGGCCGCGACCTCGCACGGCGTGGACCTGTCGGAGCTGCCGCTCGCGGTGCTGCAGGGCTTCCACCCGGCCATCGAGAAGGACGTGTTCGACGCGCTGAGCCTGCGCGGCTCGCTCGAGGCGCGCAACACGCTGGGCGGCACGGCCCCGGCGCAGGTGCGTGCCCAACTGGCACGCCACCGCGCACGCCTGGCCTGAACCCCCGGCCGCACTCCCTTCCCGCGTTGTCCTGTTCCTGACCGGAGCCCCGCCATGACCCTGTCCCGCCGCCGCCTGCTCTCCCATGCCACCCTTGCCGGCGCCGCGCTGGCGTCGTCGGGCCTGCCGCTCGCGGCGCTGGCCCAGGGCGGCAAGACGCTGCGCATCCTCGTGGGCTTTCCGCCCGGCGGGGGCTCCGATGCGATCGCGCGGCTGCTCGCCGACAAGCTCAAGGACGTGCTCGGCGTGCCTGTGGTGGTGGAGAACCGGCCCGGCGCGGGCGGACAGATCGCCGCGCAGGTGCTCAAGACCTCGGTGCCCGACGGCAATACGCTGTTCTTCACGCACGACCACACGATCTCGATCCTGCCGCAGGTGGTGAAGCACCCCGGCTTCGATCCGGCGCAGGATTTCATCGGCGTGGGCGGCGTGGCCACCTTCGTGAACGCCTTCGCCATCTCCAGCGGCACGCCGGCCCGCAGCTTCGGGGACTACGTGGCCTGGGTGAAGGGGCAGGGCGGCAAGAGCGCGGTGGGCATTCCCGCGCCGGCCTCCACGCCCGAGTTCCTGGTGAAGCTGATCGGCGAGCGCTTCAAGCTCGACCTGGTGTCCGCGCCGTACCGCGGCAGCGCGCCGATGATGGGCGACATGCTGGGCAACCAGATCGCGGCCGGCGTCGGTTCGGTGCCCGACTTCCTGGAGAACCACCGCGCCGGCAAGCTGCGCATCGTGGCCGTGCTGGGCGAGCAGCGCCAGGCCGCGCTGCCCGACGTGCCCACCTTCGGCGAACTCGGCCTGAAGGGTTTCGAGGATCTTCCGTACTACGGCTTCTACGCGCCGGCCGGCACGCCCGCGCGGGCCGTGCAGCAGTTCTCCGATGCGCTGGCCCAGGTGCTGGCCCGCCCCGACGTGCGCGAGCACCTCGTCGCGCTCGGCCTCACGGTGACGCCGATGACGCCGCAGCAACTGACCACGCGCGAGCGTGCCTACACGCAGGCCTGGACGCGCATCATCCAGGCGAGCGGTTTCCAGCCGCAGTAACGGCCTTGGACGCTGCAGACGCGATTTTTGTAACGACTGGGCGGCAAATTGTAAAAATTGTGTGCCAGGGGAATGCTGCGCGGGACAATCGCTCTCACGCAGTTGCACTTCACGGAGCGCCGCTTCCATGCCCCTGAGCTTCTCCCGCTTTCCACACTGCGGCCGCACCGCCGTGGCTGCGTTGTGTGCTGCGCTGCTGCCTGCGGCGGGCGCATGGGCGACGCCTGCGCCTGCGTCGGTGCCCGTGCCCGCGCCGGCCGCTGCGGAAACGGCCGTGCTGCCTGCGCCCTATGCGCGCTGGCAGTCGAGCATGGATGCCTTCGCCGCCGCCGACCAGGCCGGTTTGCCGCAGGCCGGGGGCGTGCTCTTCTTGGGCAGCTCGACCATCCGCCTCTGGACGGACCTGCGGGAAGACTTCCGGCAACTGCCGGTGGTGATCAACCGGGGGTTCGGCGGCTCGACCATGGCCGACTGCAATTACTTCGTGAAGCGCCTGGTGCTGCAGTACCGGCCGCGCCAGGTGATCGTCTATGCGGGCGACAACGACCTGGCCGAGGGCCGCAGCCCCGCGCAGGTGCTGGAGAGCCTGCGCTCCTTCGTGACCACCGTGCGCGGCGAACTGCCGGGCACCCGCATCAGCTACGTCTCGATCAAGCCCAGCCCGCTGCGCAGCGCGCTGCTGCCGCAGATCCGCGAGGCCAACGGGCTGCTCGCCGCCTACCTGCGCGGCGTGCCCGATACCGACTACATCGACATCTTTTCGCCCATGATGGCGGCCGACGGCCAGCCGCGCGCCGAGCTGTTCGGGCCCGACCGGCTGCACATGAATGCCGCGGGTTACGACCTGTGGCAGTCGGCCATCCGGCCGTATCTGCAGCAGGCCGAAGGGCGCATGCCCCAGGTGCAGGCGGAGGTGGCGCCCGCCGCCGCAGCGCAGGCCACGGCCGGGCGGGGATGGGTCGCGGGCGCAGGCCGGTAGACCGCGCGCCGGTCCGGCAACCGCCGCGGCATGGCCTGGCCGCGCCGCGACGTGCCTGTCACTGCGCCCGTACCTCGAAGGCCAGGAACAGCGTGGTCTGCGTACTGGAAAAATTGTTGTCCGCCGCCAGCACCAGTGTGCGGTTGCCGTTCAACAGGCGCGGGCCCCACGCCATGGCCTCGACGTTGTCCATCTTCACGCCCTGGTACACCGGCGGCATTTCGAGCAGCACTTCGCGCGACATGGGCTGGTAGCGCGCGCCGGCCAGGCTCGGGATGTTGCTCACATCGGTGGTCCCGGGATCGATGCGGGTCTTGACGATGCGGATCGTGTTGCCCACGCCGCCCACGTAGGAGCGCTCCAGCGCCAGGAATTCATGGTCGGAAACGGCCAGTATCTCGGTCAGGCCGAAGCTGCCGGCAGACGAGGTTTTCGTCAGCGGATACGCATACTGCGGCCCGGATTTGCCGGTCTTCAGGTCCAGCTGCACGAACCGCACCACGTTGCCCGTGTCGCCTTGCGCGGCTCCGCGGTCCTGGATCAACGCGTCTTCGTTGGCCGTGAACAGCCGGCCGTCGGGCGTGACGGCCAGCGATTCGAACATCGCGTTGCTGGAGCCGCCGGTGGTGGCGTTGTCCACGTAGTCGAAGGCCGCCGGCGTCTGGAATTCGCGCACGAAGGAGCCATCGGTGCGGATCTCGCGCACGAAGGGCTGGTGGAGCTCGGCCGCTTTGGTGCTGAAATTGCCTTCGCTGGACACGAAGAGATTGCCGTTGGGCGCCACCCGGATGCTTTCAGGGTCCACCGTGCGGGTGCGCGGCAGCACCTGCCCGTCGCGCCCCTGCAGGGAGACCATGCTGCGGATGGATACGCCCCGGAAGGCCTGGTCGTCGAACTGGATGGACAGGTTGTAGAAGCGGGGCGTGCCCTGCTCGCCGCGGTCGTCCGAAATCGCCCAATAGCTGCCGTCGGATGCACGGTCGAGCCCGGAGATGCCGCCGAACTTGACGCCTCCGAACACCGTGTCGGTGGATATCGCCTGACTGCCGATGAGCCGGAGCGAGCCGATCTGCTCGGACGGATCACCGCCACTGCCGCCGCACCCTGCAAGTCCCAGCGTCGTTGCCCATCCTGCCATCGCCAGCAGCACCGTTGCGGTGGAACGCTTTGCCGATCTCGAGTCCATTTCATCTCCTGGATGCCAAAGAAGATAGAAATGCTAAAAATCGTCGATGACATGCCGATGAAACGTCTTTCCATTCCCCTGTACGCCATTTCTACGGCGGGACCGGCGGCGGTGCGGCACGAGGTCAGAGGATCCGGGGGGTGGTCGGCGCCAAGTGCTCTGGCGTCCGGGGCAGCTCGTCCTCGTCGTGCGTGAGCGGTGGCGGCTTTTCCGCGTAGGGTACGGGCGGCGGCAGCGGCACGGTGTCGTCGTCGGGCTGCCTGTCGAGCCAGAGCGTCACGCGCGCCACGGCATAGAGCGCGCCGAAGCAGGCGGCCAGCAGGGCGATGTCCACCGCCCACGGGCGCTGGTAGTTGGCACCGAACCAGCCCAGCACCAGCAGCACCACCACGAGGTGGGCGCAGAACACCGGCAGCGAGGCGCGGCCCAGCGTCTCCAGCCAGCGCAGCCGCGGCAGGCGGGCCATCAGCGCCGGCCCGAACCGGATCGCCAGCACCAGCAGCGCGAACAGGTTGAGCACCCGCAGCGGGCCCAACTGCCACTTGTCGAACGCCAGGTTCCAGGCCGGCAGGCCGTCGCCGAACGGCACCTGCCCGATGGCGTGGCGCCAGACGAAGCCCACCAGCGCGAGCGCCATGGCCGCCGCCACCGCCCAGCGCGGGAACGTGAAGGCAGGCGCGGCCGGATCGTTGCGCGAGGCCCCCATCCAGAGGCCCAGCACCCAGAGGAACTGCCAGCCCCACATCGAGAACGTGCCGGTTTCGTGGAAGGGGATGGGGTTCTCCACCACCGCGTTCGCGGCGTCGTACACCCATTGCGAGAGGCCGAACTGCGCGAGGAACCACAGCGCGGTGCTCACGGCCAGCACCGGGGCCCAGCCGCGGCGCAGCCCGACCGACATCACCCAGGGGCTCGCGAGCATGAACAGCACGTAGATGGGCAGGATGTCCAGCAGCGGCGGCTCGTAGACCAGCAGCAGCCCGCCGATCAGGGCGTCGAGCGGCTGCGCGAAGTAGAAGGTGAGCAGGCCCTTGATGGCGATCTCGTTCACCTCGATGCCGATGAAGGTGATGATGGTGAACAGGAAGAGCAGCGTGGCCGCCTGGCAGGCCCAGATCTTGGCGGCGCGGCGCAGGAAGGCGTGGCGCATGGCCGGAACGCCGCGCCGTGCGGCGGTCCGCCCGTACACCATGCCCGCCATGTAGGCGGACAGCAGCACGAAGCCCTCCGCGGCCGAAACATAGCCGAACGGCTGGCCGAGCGGGAGCGTGATCCGGGTGGGCAGGTGCGTGACCGTCATCAGGACCAGCATCAGTCCGCGGACGGCGTCGATCTCCCAGCGGCGTTTGGAGGGGGTGTCGGGCATGGCAGGGGCGCTCATGAAGGCGCCCCGCGATTGTGGGATGTATACCGCCGTGCCCGTGTAGGCCGTTTACAACTCGGCGTGGCGGCCGGTGGTGGAGGCCCTGCCGATGGGCTACGCTTTCAGGGTTTGCCCTTTGCCTTTGCCGCAGGCGTCCCGAGGGGGCGCGCCACCGCACGCACATCCATGACAACAACAACGCAGCACATCGTCCGCACGGCACTCGCCGCCTTCCTCGGCTTCGGGCTGGCCGGCGCCGCGCAGGCCCTCTCCGTCGCCAGCTTCTCCCCGCAGGGCGAGGTGGCGCGCGTGCGGCAGGTGGTCGCCAAGTTCGATGCCGCCGCGGTGAATTTCGGCGATCCGAAGACACCGGCGCCGTTCACGGTGGAATGCGAGGCGGGCGAGGCCGCGAAAGGCACCGGGCGCTGGACCGGCGAGCGCGAATGGGTGTACGACTTCGCGCAGGATCTGCCGCCCGGCACCCGCTGCACGGCCACGGCCAAGCCCGGCTTCAAGTCGGCCGCGGGTGCCGCGCTCACCGGCACCACCCGCTACGCGTTCAACACCGGCGGGCCTTTCGTGCAGAGCGTGCGCCCCGGCACCTACCAGCCCATCGACGAAGAACAGTTCTTCCTGCTGCAGCTGAACGGCCCGGCCACGGTGGAGAGCGTGCAGGCCAACGTCTGGTGCGTGGCCGAAGACGTGGGCGAGCGCATTCCGGTGCGCATCATCGACGGCGCGGACCGCGCCGCGCTGCTCCAGTCGCAGGGGCTGGAGAATGCCGCCAAACAGGCGCCGCTGCGCTATGCCACGCTCGCCTGCAACCGGCGGCTCACCTCCGGCACCAAGGTGCAGCTGGTGTTCGGCAAGGGCGTGGCCACGCCGAGCGGCGTGCAGAACGCGGTGGAGCGCCGGTACGCCTACACGGTGCGCGAGCCGTTCAGCGCCGATTTCGGCTGCGAGCGCGAGAACGCGCAGGCCGCCTGCCTGCCGATCCGGCCCATGCGCCTGTCGTTCAACGCCCCGGTGCCGCGCAAGCTCGCCGAGGCGATCCGCCTGAAGTCCGACAAGGAAACCTTCAAGCCGCGCCTGGACGGCGAGGGCGATGGCGACACGGTGGTGACGGGCGTGCAGTTCATGCCGCCGTTCACGCCGCAGACCTCGCTGCGCCTGGAACTGCCCAAGGATTTCAAGGACGCCTCCGGCCGCACGCTGCGCAATGCGGACGGCTTCCCGCTGGCCGTGGCCACCGGCCCGATGCCGCCGCTCGCGAAGTTCGCCGCTGCGCCGTTCGGCGTGGTGGAGCGCTTCGCCGAAGGCGACAAGGGCCCGGCCCTGCTGCCGGTGACGCTGCGCAACGTCGAGGCCGATCTGCGCGTGCGCGGCCTGGCGCCCGGCGCTGCGCCGGCACCGGCCGGTGCGGCCTCCGCGGCTTCCGGCGCCGCTTCCGCGACCGCCGGCAAGGTGAGCACCCTGCAGCCCACGGCCGACGCGGACATCATCGCCTGGTACCGCCGGGTGCGCCGCTACGACGACTACCTCGTGCCGCGCGACGAGGCGCGCCGCGATGCGCGCGGTGCGCTGCCCCAGGTGCTGCAGGACGAGGACAAGCGCAGCGTGCAGTCGCGCATGGTGTCGCTGCTCGGCGCGCAGCCGCAGGCCCGCACGCTCGACCTGCCCAAGCCCGCCAACGGCGATCCGCGTCCCTTCGAGGTGGTGGGCATTCCGCTGCCCGCGGGCTTCCACGTGGTCGAGATCGCATCGCCGATGCTGGGGCAATCGCTGCTGGATCCGCGCCATGGCGCCGCGCGCACGATGTACGTGCGCACGACCGCGCTGGTGACCAACCTGGGCGTGCATTTCAAGCTCGGCCGCGAGAACGCCGCCGCCTGGGTGACGACGCTCGACAAGGGGCAGGTGGTGCCCGGCGCGCTGGTGCGCGTGTCGTCCTGCGACGGTCGCGAGCTGGCCACGGCCAAGACCGACGCGCAGGGCATCGCCCGCTTCGAAGGCCTGTCGCCCGAGCCGCCGTCCTGCCCCGGCCGCGACGGGCTGGAGGGCATGAGCGCCTACTTCGTGAGCGCGCGCGCCGCGGGGCCGGACGGCGTGCAGGACCTCGCCTTCACCTGGAGCGACTGGCAGCGCGGCATCGAATCGTGGCGCTTCAACGTGCCCACGAGCAGCCAGCCCGACCCCGACCAGATCGCGCACACCATCTTCGACCGCACGCTGCTGCGCGCCGGCGAGACGGTCTCGATGAAGCACATCCTGCGCACGCAGAACCGCCAGGGGTTCGGCCTGCCGGATGCCGAGCCGCACACGCTCGCCATCACGCACGTGGGCAGCGGCCAGCAGTACACCCAGCCGCTGCAGTGGCGCCGCACCCCCACGGGAGGCTTGAGCGCCGAGAGCAGCTTCGCGCTGCCCCCCGCCGCCAAACTGGGGGTCTACAGCGTCGAATTGCGTGGCGACGAGGACGGCCGGGGACGCAGCTTCACCTCCGGCGAATTCCGCGTCGAGGAGTTCCGCCTGCCGGTGCTGGAGGGCCGCATCGCGCCCGCGGACAAGAAGCCGCTGGTGCGCCCGCGCTCGGTGCCCACCGACGTGCAGGTGAACTACGTCGCGGGCGGCGCCGCGGCCAACCTGCCGGTGCGCGTGTCGGCGCTGGTGCGCGGCAAATCGCTGCAGTTCCCGGATTTCGACGCGTTCAGCTTCGAGCCGCCGCGCCGCAAGGGCGCCCAGCCCCAGGCCGCCTCGGGGGGTGACGACGAAGAACCCGCCGCCAGCGACGACGCCCGCGTGATCGCCGACAAGCTGGCCGTGACGCTGGACCGCAACGGCGCGGGCAAGGTGGCGATCGACAACATTCCCAACGCCCGCCGCGCGCAGGACCTGGTGCTCGAAGCCACCTATTCCGACCCCAACGGCGAGGTGCAGACCCTGCGCAGCACGCAGACCGTGTGGCCCGCCGCGGTGGTGGCCGGCATCAAGACCGAAGGCTGGGTCTCGGCCGCGCAGAAGATCCGTTTCCAGGCGCTGGCGCTGGGCCTGGACGGCAAGGCGCAGGAGGGCGTGCCGCTGCAGGTGCAGGCGATCGCCCGCATCACCACCACCAGCCGCAAGCGCATGGTGGGCGGCTTCTACAGCTACGACAACAAGACCGAGACCAAGGACCTGGGCACGGTCTGCACGGGCAAGAGCGACAACCGCGGCCTGCTGCTGTGCGAGGCCAGGCTCGACGAGGCCGGCGAGGTGGAACTCGTCGTCACCGCGCGCGACAAGGACGGCAACCAGTCGGAAGCGGCCGCGTCGGTCTGGGTGACGCGCCAGGGCGAACTGTGGTTCGGCGGCGAGGACCACGACCGCATCGACGTGCTGCCCGAGAAGAAGAGCTACCAGCCCGGCGAGACCGCCCGGCTGCAGGTGCGCATGCCGTTCCGCCAGGCGACGGCGCTGGTGAGCGTGGAGCGCGAGGGCGTGATCGACATGCGCGTGGTGCAGTTGAACGGGCAGGATCCGACGGTGCAGCTCAAGATCGAGGAGGGCTGGGGCCCGAACGTCTACGTGAGCGTGCTGGCGCTGCGCGGCCGGCTGCGCGAGGTGCCGTGGTACAGCTTCTTCACCTGGGGCTTCAAGGCGCCGCGCGAGTGGTGGACGGCCTTCTGGTACGAGGGCAAGGAATACGTCGCGCCGACGGCCATGGTGGACCTCTCCAAGCCCGCCTACCGCCTGGGCCTGGCCGAACTCAGGGTGGGCGCGAAGGCGCACCGCATCGAGGTGAAGGTGGCCGCCGACAAGGAAAGCTACGCGGTGCGCGGCAAGGCGCAGGTCACGATCAGCGCCACGCTGCCCGACGGCAAGCCCGCCGCGAACGCCGAGGTGGCCGTGGCCGCGGTGGACCAGGCCCTGCTGGAGCTGATGCCCAACACGAGCTGGAACCTGCTGGATGCGATGTTGCAGCGCCGCGCCTGGGGCGTGGAGACGTCCACCGCGCAGATGGAGATCATCGGCCGGCGCCATTACGGCAAGAAAGCCGTGCCCGCGGGCGGCGGCGGGGGCCGCGCGCAGACGCGCGAGCTGCTCGACACGCTGCTGCTGTGGCAGCCGGCGGTGCGGCTCGACGCGAACGGGCGCGCGCAGGTCACCGTGCCGCTGAATGACGCGCTCACCACTTTCAAGATCGTCGCGGTGGCCGATGCGGGCACGGGCCTGTTCGGCACGGGTTCGACCAGCATCCGCGCGACGCAGGATCTGCAGATCATCAGCGGCCTGCCGCCGCTGGTGCGCGAGGACGATCAGTTCCGCGCCCAGTTCACGCTGCGCAACACCACCAAGGCCGCCATGAAGGTCGAGGTGGCGCCGCGCGCCACGCTGCTGACGCTGGAGAAGCAGACGGTGGACATCCCCGCCGGCGAAGCCCGCGAGGTGGCCTGGAACGTGACGGCCCCGCCGCAGCTCGCGCAGACGCGCGCCGAGGCGATCCTCTGGGAGATCGAAGCGCGCGACACGACGCCCGGGGCCGGCGGCGCGCGCGACGCGCTCAAGGCCACGCAGCGCCTCGTGCCGGCGGTGCCGCTCACCGTGCAGCAGGCCACGCTCGTGCAGGTGGACGGCAGCTTCGGCATCGACGTGAAGCCGCCCGCGGACGCGATCCCCGGCCGCGGTGGCCTGAAGATGTCGCTGCAACCCAAGCTCGCCGAGGGCCTGCCGGGCGTGCGCGACTGGTTCGCCAACTACCCGTTCATCTGCCTGGAGCAGAAGACGAGCAAGGCCGTGGGCCTGCGCGACGGCAAGCTCTGGCAGGCCGTGGTGGGGCAGCTGCCCACCTACCTGGACGGCGACGGGCTCGCCAGCTACTTCCCGCCGCAGGCGGGCAGCGGCAACCGCGGCAGCGACACGCTCACCGCCTACCTGCTCGCGGCCACGCACGAGGCCTCGTCCCTCGACCCGGCCTTCGCGCTCTCGCCCGAGGTGCGCGCGCCGATGGAGCGCGGCCTGATCGCCTTCGTCGAAGGCCGCATCCAGCGCGACTTCTGGAGCCCGCGCAAGGACCTGGACATGCGCAAGCTCGCGGCGATCGAAGCGCTCTCGCGCTACGGCAAGGCCACGGGACGCATGCTCTCGTCCATCACCGTGGCGCCCAACCAGTGGCCCACGCACAGCGTGATCGACTGGCTGAACGTGCTGCGCCGCGTGCCCGATGCGCCGCAGCGCGAGCAGCGCCTGGCGGAAGCCACGCAGATCCTCAAGGCACGGCTGTCCTACCAGGGCACGAAGCTGGTCTTCAGCACCGAGCAGGACGACTACTGGTGGTGGCTGATGCAGAACGGCGACGTCAACACCGCGCGCCTGATGCTGGCGGTGATGGACGATCCGGCCTGGAAGGACGACATGGGCCGGCTGGCGAACGGCTTCATCGCGCGCCAGCAGGGCGGGGCGTGGCACACCACCACGGCCAACCTGTGGGGCGGCCTGGCGCTGGAGAAGTTCAGCGCGAAGTTCGAGGCCACGCCGGTCACCGGCACCACCCGCGCCGCGATGGGCGCCAACACGGCCACGGTGGACTGGAGCAAGGTCGGCCGCGTGTCGACGGCCGGCGCCGCCGGCGCGCCGCACCAGACGACGTGGTTCGGCGCCCCCGCCGCGCCCGGCAACCTCACCCACAACGGCATGTTCCTGCCCTGGAGCGCCGCGGGCGGCAAGGAGACGCTGAGCGTGACCCAGCAGGGCACCGGCAAACCGTGGCTCACGCTGCAGTCGGTGGCCGCCGTGCAGTTGAAGGCGCCGTTCTCCGCGGGCTACACCGTCAAGAAGACGGTCACGCCCGTGGAGCAGGCGGTGGCGGGCCAGTACACGCGCGGCGACGTGCTGCGCGTGAAGCTGGAGGTGACGTCCACCGCCGACATGACCTGGGTGGTGCTGACCGACCCGGTACCGGGCGGTGCCACCATCCTCGGCAACGGCCTGGGCCGCGATTCCGAGATCGCGACGCAGGGCGAACAACGCGGCGGCGGTGGCAGCGGTTGGCTGGCGTTCGAGGAGCGCAGCTTCGAAGCCTGGCGCGGCTACTACGAGTACGTGTCGAAGGGATCGCTCACGGCCGAATACACCGTGCGCCTGAACAACGTCGGCGAATTCGCGCTGCCCCCGACGCGCGTGGAGGCGATGTACGCGCCCGAGATGTTCGGCGAGACGCCCAACGCGCGCATGAAGGTGCAGGCGGCGAAATGACGGCGGATGCGCCGTCGATCCGCACGATGGCGCTCCGGGACCATGCCGAGGTACTGCGGCCCGTGCAGGCCACGCCGGGTGGCTCGTTGCGCGATGCCGATGCGTACGCGGAGAGGGCCCGCCACCTCGCGCGCAACCCGGGCTGGAGCTTCGTGGCCGAAGGCGTGATGCGCCGCCGGGGAGACGGTCCGGTCAGCGCCTTTCCGCGTCGGCGGAAAGCACCGCGGCTGCGGGCGAGGGCGGCGTGCTGGCCGGCGGCGTCCAGGTGAGCCAGTCGTCCCCGAACAGCTCCGAAGGGTGCTGCGTGCGCTCCGAGCCGTTGCCGCAGGCGAGCGCGTCGGTGGGGCAGTAGCGGTCGCAGCCCCAGCAGATGCGCTCCGGATGCGCCGGGTGTTCGGGAAATTTGCGTTGCATCGTGCGGAGCCTCCTGGGGCCAGTGTGCGGCCGGAGCCGCCGCCATGCCTTGAGGCGCATCAGTCCCGCCCGTGAACGCTCACCCTTTCGGGCGAAACCTGACTCCCGCGTCACCCTGTTTAACGGCACGGTCAGAACTGCAACTGCAGAGTTACGCCATGCCGGACCGAAGTCGACAGTGATGTAAGTGGTTGGCTGACAAATCGAGTAATTTTGTAACTTTAGTATCGCTTTCGCACTTCCCACGATGGTTGGTGGCTGCAACGGACTGCAGTGCGGACCGGTGGCCGGTCCCCCGTCGTGCGCAGTATTTCTTGTACGAAAGCGGGTGTTTCGATGAACATTTCCCATTGGCCCCTGGCCCGCCGGCTGATGCTGGCTTTCGGTGGCGTGATCGCGATCTTCCTGGTGGTGATCGGCGTGGCCATCACGAGCCAGGGCCGGCTGAAGGAAGCCGGGGACATGAACATCCATACCTACAAGGTGCTGGAAGGCGCGCAGCAGATGATGCTGGGCATGGTCAACATGGAAACGGGCGCCCGGGGCTACCTGCTGTCGGGCAACCCCTCGTTCCTCGGGCCGTGGAACCAGGGCCGCGAATCGTTCGAATCGGCCTGGCAGGCGACGCGCGCCCTGACGGCCGACAATCCCGGGCAGCAAAAGCGCCTGGAAACCCTGCGCGCGCGGCAGGCGGATTTCGCTGCCGTGATGCAATCGTTGCTGGACATGCGCCGCGACGTGGATGCCGGCACCATGCCGCTCGACGCGTTCGTGGCCGAGTTCGGCAAGGCGCGCGACAAGGCGGCGATGGATGGTTTCCGGGCCGTGCAGGCAGAGTTCTCAAAGACGGAGCACGATCTGCTGGAGCAGCGCGTGGCCGACGCGGAATCCGCCCGTACCACCGCGCTGCTGATGGAATTCGTGGGCACGGCCCTTGCGGTGATCGTGGCCGTGGTGCTCAGCCTCTGGGTGACGCGCTCCATCACGCGGCCCATCGCCCGGGCCGTCGAGGTGGCCCGTGCCGTCGCCGCGGGCGATCTGACGCAGCGCATCGACGTGACGGGCCGCGACGAGGTGGGCGTGCTGCTGCAGAACCTGCGCGACATGAACGCATCGCTGATCCGCGTGGTGGCCCAGGTGCGCCAGGGCAGCGAATCGGTGGCGTCGGCCAGCATGCAGATCGCGCAGGGCAATTCGGACCTGTCGTCCCGTACCGAGAGCCAGGCGAGTGCCCTGGAAGAGACGGCCGCCTCCATGGAAGAGCTGGGTTCGACCGTATCGCAGAACGCCGACAACGCCCGGCAGGCGAATCAGCTCGCGCAGGCCGCGAGCGGCGTGGCGGAGCAGGGCGGCGCGGTGGTCGCGCAGGTGGTCGACACCATGAAGGGCATTTCCGAAAGCTCGCGCCGCATCGCGGACATCATCAACGTGATCGACGGAATCGCTTTCCAGACCAACATCCTGGCGCTGAACGCGGCCGTGGAGGCGGCCCGTGCGGGCGAACAGGGCCGGGGCTTCGCGGTGGTGGCGGGCGAGGTGCGCAACCTCGCGCAGCGCAGCGCCAGCGCCGCCAAGGAGATCAAGGAACTCATCACCGCCAGCGTGGAGCGCGTGGAGAGCGGCGCCCAGCTGGCCGACCGGGCCGGCAGCACGATGACCGAAGTGGTGGGCAGCATCCGCCGCGTGACGGACATCATGGGCGAGATCAGCGCGGCCAGCAGTGAGCAGAGCGCGGGGGTCTCGCAGGTCGGCGAAGCCGTCACCGAAATGGACCAGACCACGCAGCAGAACGCCGCGCTGGTGGAGGAAATGGCTGCCGCCGCGGCGAGCCTGCGCTCGCAGGCGCAGGACCTGGTGCAGGCCGTGGGCGTGTTCCGCCTGGATGCGGCGCATGCGGCTGCGGCACCGCCCGCCGCGCCCGCCGCGTCGTCCGCTGCCCAGGCCGTGGCGGACACGGCGGCGGCGCACGCTGCGCTGGCGTCCCGCGCCCCCGTGGCAGCGCCGGTACCCGCTGCCGCTCCGGCCGCGCGCAAGCCGCTCAAGGCCGCCGCCCGGGTGGCTGCGGCCGTGCGGTCCGCGGCCCCGCGTGAGCGCGCGGCTGCGAAGAACGCGGGCATGCTGTCCACGCCGGCCCTCGCGGGCCAGGGCGCGCAGGGCGACTGGGAGTCCTTCTGAGCCCCTGGCCGGGCGGGCCGCCGCCGGCACGCTGAGCGGCGTGCCGCGGCGTGGCTTCTCCAGGCCGTCCGGCATTGGGCCGCCCCGGATTTTCCGCGGCGGCCCTTCTCTTGGCGCCATTGGTGGTAGCCTGCGCTCCGCCATGCACCGCCGCCCCGCCGCCGCCCGCACCGTCTCCATCGCCCGATTGTTCCGCCCCGCCGACCACTGCGCCGATCATCGCGCAGTGCCGCCGGCGCCGGCCATGTTGCGGTCCGGGCGCATCGCCTCCCTCGCCGGCGCGCTGCTGCTGACCGCCGCCTGCGCCTCGCCGCTGGCGGCCCATGCGCTGCCCGCCTATGCCGAAGTGCGGGCCGACCACCGGCCTTCCGACACGCTGGTGCTGTCGCGCGAGGGCGAGGTGCTGCAGCGGCTGCGTACCGACAACACCGTGCGCCGCGGGCAGTGGACGGGGCTGGACGACGTCTCGCCCGCGCTGCGCGAAGCGCTGGTGCTGAGCGAGGACCGCCGCTTCTACGAGCACAGCGGGGTGGACTGGCGGGCGGTGTCCGCCGCCGCGTGGGGCAACCTGTGGAACCAGCGCACGCGCGGCGCTTCGACGCTGACGATGCAGCTCGCGGGCCTGCTGGACGGCGACTGGCGCCAGGGGCCCGGTGGCCGGAGCGTGGTGCAGAAGCTCGGCCAGACCGTGGCCGCGCAGGTGCTGGAGCGGCGCTGGCGCAAGGACCAGATCCTGGAGGCCTATCTCAACCTCGTGCCGTTCCGCGGCGAACTGGTGGGTATCGATGCGCTGTCGCGCACGCTGTTCGGCAAG
Source organism: Comamonadaceae bacterium UBA4962 (assembly GCA_002397315.1). Classification (GTDB taxonomy): domain Bacteria; phylum Pseudomonadota; class Gammaproteobacteria; order Burkholderiales; family Burkholderiaceae_C; genus Paracidovorax. The sequence goes on along the minus strand of DHAE01000029.1, from coordinate 236,074 downwards.
GCCCCGCACGGCCTGGACGACCGCGAGGCCGCCGTGGCCGCGGCGCTCGTGCGTGCGCCCAATGCCCAGCCCGCGGCCGTGGCGCGGCGTGCCTGCGGCGTGCTGCGCACCATGGGGGCGGGCCCCGGCACGCCGGGCAAGGGCGCAGAGGACAAAAAGGCGCCGCGGCCCGAGGATTGCGATGCGCTCGATCTGTTCGTGGCCGCTGCCCTGCAGCGGCGCGACTACGCGGCCAGCGAAGGCGATGCGCCGCATTTCGCGCGCCATCTGCTCTCGCGCACCGAGGGCGCGGTGCCCGCCACGGTGCGCTCCAGCCTCAGTGCGCCGCTGCAGCGCATGGCCGTGCAATCGCTGCACCAGCACCTGCGCGAACTGCAGGGGCGCCACGTGGAAGACGGCGCGGTGGTGGTGCTCGACAACGCCACCGGCGAGGTGCTCGCCTGGGTGGGCTCGTCGGGCCTGCTCAGCCAGGCCGGCGAGGTGGACGGCGTGACCGCCGCGCGCCAGCCGGGCTCCACGCTCAAGCCGTTCCTCTATGCGCAGGCGATCGCCCAGCGCCGCATCACCGCGGCCTCGCTGATCGAGGATTCGCCCGCCTACATCCCGACCGCGTCCGGCCTCTACATTCCGCAGAACTACGACCGGCAGTTCAAGGGCTGGGTGTCCGCGCGCACGGCGCTGGCCGCCTCGCTCAACGTGCCGGCCGTGCGCACCCTCGGCATGGTCACGCCCGACGCGTTCTTCCGCCAGTTGCGGGCGCTGGGCATGCCGCTGCGCGAGACCGGCGACTACTACGGCTACAGCCTGGCCCTCGGCAGCGCCGAGGTGCCGCTGCTGCACCTCGCGAATGCCTACCGCGCGCTCGCCAACGGCGGCCGTGCCGGCCCGGTGGCGCTGCGGCCCACCGCCGCGCCCGGCCCGGCACGCGCGCGGGGCGCGGGCCCCACCACCGGCGCGTCGGCTTCCCGACCGGCCTCCGGCGTGCCGGCCCCAGAGCCCGCGATCGACCCGCGCGCCGCGTTCATCGTGGGCGACATCCTCTCCGACGGCAACGCCCGCGCGCGCACCTTCGGCACCGACAGCGTGCTCGCCACGCGCTTCTGGACGGCCGTGAAGACCGGCACCAGCAAGGACATGCGCGACAACTGGGCCCTGGGCTGGTCGCAGCGCTACACGGTGGGCGTCTGGGTCGGCAATGCCGGCGGCGCCCCCATGCACGACGTGAGCGGCACCAGCGGCGCGGCGCCCGTGTGGGCCGAGGTGATGGGCTGGCTGCACCGTTCCGGATCCCCGGGCGGCGCGCGCAGCCGGGCACCCGTGCCGCCGGCCGGGCTGGTGCGCGCCGCCGTGCGCTTCGGGCCCGAACCGGGCGGCACGCGCCTGATCGAAAGCGCGCGCGAGGAGTGGTTCATCGCCGGAACGCAGCAGCCGCTCTTCGCCGTCGATGGCGGAGCCTCCGGCGCCAACGCCGTGGCGGCCCGTGGCCGAGGCCGCGCCGTGGCGGGCACGACCGCGGGCGACGGGGGGGACGGCGGCCAGGACGCGCTCCAGGCGCCCACGCCGCGCATCCTCTCGCCCGCACCGGGCACCATCGTGGCGCTCGATCCCGACATTCCGCCCGACCGCCAGCGCCTGCGCTTTACCGCGGGCGGTGGCGGCACGGCCGCCAACGTGCGCTGGCGCATCGACGGAAAGGAGCGCGGACGCGGGGCGGAATGGGCCTGGCTGCCCTGGCCGGGCCGCCACCGCATCGAACTGGTGGATGCCGGCGGGCGGGTGCTCGACACGGTCCCCGTCGAAGTGCGCGGCGCGGGCGTCAAATGATGTCCGTGAACCGGCCGTCCACCCCCGCTTCTTCGCCATGAACGCCCTCGCGCCGCTGCTCTTCGTCGCCATCTGGTCCACCGGCTTCCTCGTCGGCCGGGGCGTGTCGGCGCATGCCGATCCGTTCTGGTTCCTGGCGGCGCGCTTCGTGGGCGTGGCGGCGCTGTTCGCCGCTGCCGCCTGGTGGGCACGCGTCGAGTGGCCGCGCGGGCCGCGGCGCATCCTGCTGCATCTGGCCGCGGGCGCGCTCATGAACGGGCTGTATGTCGGGCCCAGTTGGTGGGCGATGTCGCGCGGGCTGCCGGCGGGCGTGATGGCGCTCATCGGCGCGCTGCAGCCGCTGTTCACGGCGCTGATCGCGGTGGCCGTGCTGCGCCGCCGCCTGGGCCCGAGCACCTGGGCCGGGCTCGCGCTGGGGTTCGGCGGCGTGGCGCTGGTGCTCTGGCCGCGCCTGTCCGCCAGCGCGGGTGCGGCGGCGCTGTCCCTGCCCGTGCTGCTGGCGGCGGCCGGCAGCATCCTCGCGCTCACGGTGGGCTCGATGGTGCAGAAGTCGCCGCTCGCGGCCGGCGACCTGCGCAGCGCCAGCGCGGTGCAGAACGTGGGGTCCATCGCCGTGCTGGTGCTGATGGCGGTGTGCCTGGGCGAACCGCGCTGGGACGGCTCGCCGCTGCTCTGGGGCTACCTCGCCTATTCGGTGCTGGTGCTGTCGATCGGCGGCGCCACGCTGCTCATCTGGCTCATGCGCCATGGCGAGGCCACGCGCACCGCGGCGCTGGTGCTGGCCGTCCCGCCGCTCTCGGCGCTGCAGGCCTGGGCGATCTTCGGCGAAACGCTCACGGCGCCGCAGGTGGTGGGATTCGCGGTCGCGATCGCGGGCGTCGCGCTGGCCCGGCGCTGAGCTTCCTGCCTCCGCGCGCGCGGGGCCCGGTGTGCTGGGCGGGGCCGTGCAAAAAGCCTCAACGCATCAGAAAAATCATCAGCACCCGGGCCGTGCATCCGCCGCTACGATGGTCCCGCGCCCGCGTCCCCGCCGGGGCCGCGCGCCACAGAACAACGACCAGGAGCCTTTCCCGTGACCGACCTGTCCCGCATCACCTGCATCGAAGACCTGCGCACCGTCGCCCGCCGCCGCGTGCCGCGCATGTTCTACGACTACGCCGATTCCGGTTCGTACACCGAGAGCACCTACCGCGCCAATTCGGAAGACTTCCAGGCGATCAAGCTGCGCCAGCGCGTGGCGGTGAACATGGAGAACCGCACCACGCGCACGAAGATGGTGGGGCAGGACGTGGCCATGCCCGTGGCGATCGCACCCACGGGCCTCACGGGCATGCAGCATGCCGACGGGGAAATCCTCGGCGCGCGCGCGGCGCGGGCGTTCGGCGTGCCTTTCACGCTCTCCACCATGAGCATCTGCTCGATCGAGGACGTCGCGGAGCACGCGGGGCCGGGCTTCTGGTTCCAGGTGTACGTGATGCGCGACCGTGATTTCGTCGAGCGCCTCATCGACCGCGCCAAGGCGGCGGGCGTCTCCGCGCTGCAGGTCACGCTCGACCTGCAGATCCTCGGGCAGCGCCACAAGGACATCAAGAACGGTCTTTCCACACCGCCGCGGCCCACGCTCACCAACCTGCTCGACCTCGCCACCAAGCCGCGCTGGTGCCTCGGCATGCTGGGCACGAAGCGGCGCACCTTCGGCAACATCGTGGGCCATGCCAAGGGCGTGGGCGATCTGTCCTCGCTGTCGTCGTGGACGGCCGAGCAGTTCGACCCGCGGCTGAACTGGCGCGACGTGGAGTGGATCAAGCGGCGCTGGGGCGGCAAGCTCATCCTGAAAGGCATCATGGATGCGGAAGATGCGCGCCTGGCGGTGGACGCGGGCGCCGACGCGATCGTGGTCAGCAACCACGGCGGCCGCCAGCTCGACGGCGCGCCGTCGTCCATCCATGCGCTGCCGGGCATCGTGGACGCCGTGGGCCGCGACATCGAGGTATGGATGGACGGCGGCATCCGCGGCGGCCAGGAGGTGCTCAAGGCCTGGGCGCTGGGCGCGCGCGGCACGCTCATCGGGCGCAGCTTCCTCTATGGGCTGGGCGCTTTCGGGGAGGCGGGCGTGACCCGCGCGCTGCAGATCCTGCAGAAGGAACTCGACATCACCATGGCCTTCTGCGGCCACACCGACATCCACCGCGTGGACCGCTCCATCCTGCTGCCGGGCACGTGTCCGCGCTGATGCAAAGCCTGCTCTGCTGTCGCGTATGTTTGTTGCAAAAAGCATCTTGAATGACCGGATGTTTCTTACGGAGGCTTCTCGACCTACAACGAAAAAAGGACGATCTGCTTAAACTTGGTGCATGAACGCTCCCTTGTGGAGCGTTTTTGCACTTTTCTGAGGCATGCATGGTGTTTGTTGGCACTTTCCTGCCTCGGAGGGTGGTGTTTCAACGACTACAACGACCCACCATGACCGCCTGGATCGGAAACCTCAAGTTCTCCCGCAAGTTCGTACTGATCGGATGCCTCGCATTCGTGATGTTCCTGCTGCCGACCGTACTGCTGGTGCGTTCGACGCTTGTCGACATCGACACGGCAGTGCGTGAACGCCACGGCCTGGCGCCCGCCCGGGAACTGCTCAAGCTGGTACAGCTCACGCAGCAGCACCGGGGGCTTTCCGCCTCGTTGCTGGGCGGCACCGAGTCGGCCGCGGCGCCCCGGCAGGCCAAGCAGGCCGAGGTGGAATCTGCCCTCTCACGCGCCAAAGAAGCCCTGAAGGGCCTGGACGACGGTGCCCTGGACCAGCGCATCGACCGCATCCGCGCCGACTGGAGCACGCTCGCTGCGAGCGTGTCGGGCAAGAGCGTGCGCGGTGCCGACAGCAACCGCCTGCACGTGGCGCTCATCGAACGCGAGCTGGGGCTGATCGACGACGTGGCCAACAGCTCGGGCCTGGCGCGGGACACCGACATCCGCACCCACTACCTGCAAAAGGCGGTGCTCGGCCAATTGCCGCAGTTGACGGAATCGCTCGGGCAGATGCGGGCCCGGGGGGCGCTGGTGCTGGCCCGCGGCGAGGTGGCCCCGGAGGAGCGCGCGCGCATCGAAGGCCTGTCGGACCGGGTGCGCAAGTATTACGGCGAAGCGCGCAAGGCGCTGGAACTGGCGGCCGGCGGCAAGCTGCCCGCCTCGGTCGAGAAGGCGCGCGACGCCGCGCTCGCGGCGGCCGAGGAAGGCTTCAAGCTGGCCGACGAGAACATCGTGGGCGCCGAGACGCTGCGCATGCCGTCCGCCGACTGGGTGGCGCGCATGACGCGCATCATCGACACGCAGTTCGAGCTGGTGGCGGTCTCGTTCGACGTGCTGCAGGAGTCGCTGGACACGCAGATCACGAACCTGCGCAACGGTCTTGCCCTGCTGTGCACCGTGCTGGCGGCGCTGGCGGCCGCGGGCCTGTGGGTCATGGTGATGGTCACCCGCTCCACGACCCGCTCCATCGGCGAGGCCGTGCGCCTGGCCGAGGCCGTCGCCGAGGGCGATCTCACGACCCGCGTCGAGCCCCGGGGCCGCGATGAAGTGGCCCGGCTGCTGCATGCGCTCGCCGCCATGACCGCCCGGCTCGGCACGGTGGTGGGCACCGTCCGCCTCAACGCCGAGAGCGTGGCGAGTGCCAGCGTGCAGATCGCCCAGGGCAATGCGGACCTGAGCCAGCGCACCGAGAGCCAGGCGAGTGCGCTCGAAGAGACCGCCGCCTCGATGGAGGAGCTGGGCTCGACGGTGCGGCAGAACGCCGACAACGCGCGCCAGGCCGACCAGCTCGCGCGGGATGCGGCCGGCGTCGCCACGCAGGGCGGGGTGGTCGTGCAGCAGGTGGTGGAGACGATGCGCGGCATCCACAGCAGTTCGGCGCGCATCGGGGACATCATCGGCGTCATCGACGGGATCGCGTTCCAGACGAACATCCTGGCGCTGAACGCGGCCGTGGAGGCGGCCCGTGCGGGCGAGCAGGGCCGGGGCTTCGCGGTGGTGGCAGGCGAGGTGCGAAGCCTCGCGCAGCGCAGCGCCAGCGCCGCCAAGGAGATCAAGGAGCTCATCACCGCCAGCGTCTCGCAGGTGGCCACCGGCACCGCGCTGGTGGACCAGGCGGGCTCGACCATGGGCGAGATCGTGGAATCCATCCGCAAGGTGAGCGGCATCGTCGGCGAGATCAGTTCGGCCACGGTCGAGCAGAGCGAGGGCGTGGCCCAGGTGGGCGAGGCCGTGAGCCAGATGGACAATGCCACGCAGCAGAACGCCGCGCTGGTGGAGGAGAGCGCCGCCGCGGCCAGCAGCCTGAAGTCGCAGGCGCAGCAGCTGGTGGACACCGTCGCCATGTTCCGGCTGCCCGCCGGGGCCTGAGCCCGCGCGGCGCGCCCAGCAAAAAGCCCCGGGAGCGGATGCTCCCGGGGCTTTTTTTCGCCGTGCCCGAACGTGCCGGGCCGTACCGGCCGGACGTCAGGCCGCGCGCCAGAAGATGTAGTCGGCCTGGTACTTCACCACCTGCTTCTGGCCCGCATTGGCGGCCGCGCAGGGCATGGCGGGTGCCACGCCGCCCTGGGTGGCCACGCGCTGGATGTACGTCACGCCCTGCATCGCGCCCATGCCGGTGGCGGGATTCGCCTTGACCAGCTGCAGCGGGATGTTGCCGCTGCCCGCGGGCACCACGGCCACCTGCGTGGCGGTCACCTTCGAGCCGTCGCTGCTCTCCCAGGTGGCGGGCGGGCCCCAGTAGCGGCCGACCATGCCGCCCTTGCGGTCCCAGAGCTTGGCGTCCGGGCCGACGAACACCCATTCGTAATCGCTCGGCATGTCCTTCTTGGCGCGGCATTCGTAGGTGATCTCGCCCTTGCCCACGGTTTCCATGGCCACCGTGTGACCGGCGGGCACCTGCACGGCGGTGGGCAGCGACGATTGCGAGAAGGGTGCCTTGGGGGCGCCGTTGCCCATGTGGCTGCAGGCGGCGAGGCCCAGGGTGGCTGCGATGGCGATGGGAAGATGGACTCGCATGGGAACACTCCTTGGTGGTTGTGGATGCAAAAGGGAATCGGAAAGCGCACGGGTAAACCCTGCACCGTGCGGCCGGATCCCTCCGGACCGGCCGCGCCCGCGCGCCGTGGCGCGGACTCCCTTGCTGTTGTGTGCTGTGTTTTTCGGGAGTGGTCATCCCCTGTACGCAGGCCGCGTCCGGCTGGATTCAAACCGGCGAAATTTTTTCCGAATGACCCGGGCGGGGGCGAGGACTTGGATCCGGCCGGGCCCGGCGCGCGTATCCCCGGCATGGCGGCGCATTCGGCCCGGATGCCCCGCCTTTCCCCCACAATCGGCGGATGGGCACGCCTTCTTGCACGGATCAGGAACTGATGGAACTCATCGAACGCGTCGCGCGGCAGGACGACGCCGCGCTGAAGCTGCTTTACGACCGCGCGGGATCGCGGCTGTACGGCGTCGCGCTGCGCGTCGTCGGCCAGCGGGAGGCCGCCGAGGACGTGCTGCAGGAGGCATTCCTCGCCATCTGGCGCACGGCCTCCGGCTACCACGCCACGCTCAGCCCGCCCCTGGCGTGGATGGGCATGATCGTGCGCAGCCGCGCGCTCGACCACCTGCGCCGCCGCACCTCCGACCGCGCGCACCTCACGCAGGAATTCGACGACACGGTGGCGCAGACCCTGCGTGATGCCGACCCCACGCCCGCCGACCTCACCGAGGCCAGCCAGGAGGCCACGGCGCTCCACCAGTGCCTGGGCCGGCTGGAGAGCCGGCAGCGCGAGGTGGTGAGCCTGGCCTACCTGCGCGACCTGAGCCACGGCGAGCTGGCCGAGCAGCTGCAGTTGCCCCTGGGCACCGTGAAGACGTGGATCCGGCGCAGCCTCGAGAAGCTGCGCGATTGCATGGCGCGCTATGCCTGACGCGCCCGCGAACGATATGGACAGGAAGGCACGCCCGCCATGGATCTGAACCGCCACCCCGAATTGCTGGAGCGCCTGGCCGCGGCCTACGCGCTGGGAACGCTGCGCGGCGGCGCGCGCCGCCGCCTCGAAACCCTGGCCCGCGAACACGCCACCGTGCGCGCGGCCGTGCTGGTCTGGCAGGGCCGCTGGGCCGGTCTCACGGAACTGCAGGCCGAGCAGGCGCCGTCACCGGCCGTGTGGGTGCGCATCCGCAACCTCGTCGATGCCGAGCAGGCGCGCGAGGCGCAGCGGGCCCGCCGCGCGCAGACAGCGCCCAACACGGCTGCAGCGCCCGCGGGTGGTGGCTGGCTGCGCAGCCTCGCGCTCTGGCGGGGCGCGGCACTGGCCGGCGCCGTGGCGACGCTCGCGGCCGTGGTGGTCGGCGTGGGCCTGCAGGAGCGGGTGCGGGCCGACAGCGGCGCGCGCATCGCCGCGCTGCAGCGCGAACTCGAAACCGCCGCATCGCAGGTGCGCTACGTGGCGGTGCTGTCGGACCCGCAGGCGCATCCTTCGCTGCTGGTCACGTTCGATGCGGCGAAGAACGCGCTGGTATTGCAGCGCGTCGGCAACTACCGCGAGGCGGCCGACAAATCGCTCCAGCTCTGGGCGCTGCCGCCGGGCGGCGGTCCCCGCTCGCTCGGCGTGCTCGGCAGCCAGGCGGTGCTCACGCTGCCGGCGCCCGAGAGCGCCGTGCAGGGCGTGCCGGCGCTGGCCGTGAGCCTGGAGCCGCACGGCGGCGTGCCGGGCGACCGCGGGCCGACCGGGCCGGTGCTCTTCCAGGGCGCACTCATCGAGCGCATGACCTGAGAACGTCAACACGTTCAGAGCCGGTGTGGGCCGCCGCGCACCGCGCAGCAGAACCGGTCGAAACCGGGAAAAACCAGAGGCCGCGAAGACCCTCCCGCTGGCATACTTTGGCCCGGGAGGGTTCATCCATGAGGTTTCGCCGCTGGCTCGCCCTGCGAGCATTCCACGTGCCCGTGCTCGCCGGCCTCGCGCTGGCGCTGCCTGCCGCCACGGTCGCCGACACCGGCAAGCTACCGCTCACCGGCGGCGTCAGTTCCATCTCCGGCGCGGCAGGCGGTGGGCTCACGCCCTGGGCCGTGATTGGCACCAACGCCACCGAGGGCGAGATCGGCGTGAGCGCCTTCGCCACCCGCCTGCGCACGCGGGACTACGGGCTCACCAGTTCCGGCCTCGCGCTCGGCCTCTACGACCGGGTCGAGCTGTCGGTGGCGCGCCAGGATTTCGGCGCGGCGCCCGCCGCGGCGCTCAACGCGGTCGCACCGTTCGGCGTGGAGCCCGATCTGCACCTCAAGATGGACATCATCGGCGCCAAGGTGCGGCTGCTGGGCGATGCGGTGCTCGACAGCGACTCGCCCATGCCGCAGATCGCCGTCGGCGTGGAGCACAAGCGCCTGCATCCCGCGTCAGCCGGCGGCGTGGTCCAGTTCCTGGGGGCCGACACGGAAGGCACCGACGTCTACATCAGCGCCACCAAGCTGCTGCTGGACCGCAACCTGCTCGTGCATGCCACCCTGCGCTCGACCAACGCCAACCAGAACGGCCTGCTGGGCTTCGGGGCGAATGCACCCGGCAAATCGGGCCGCTCGCTGCAGCCGGAGTTCTCGGTCGCCTACCTGTTGCGGCGCGACCTGGCGATCGGCGCGGAATGGCGCTTCAAGCCCGACAACCTGCGCGCCCTGGGCCGCGCGGCAGGCCTCGGCGACGCGCTGCGCGAGGACGACTGGCGCGACGTGTTCCTCGTCTGGGCGCCCAGCAAGCACCTGTCCGTGACACTCGCCTACGTGGACCTGGGCCGCGTCGTGCCCGGCGTGACGGCCAACCGCCGGCAGCGCGGTGCCTACGTGTCGCTGCAGGCGGCGTACTGAAGACCCCGACGCATCGGAGCTCAGCGCCATGCCCAACCGTTTCCTGTCTTTCCTTGTCCCGCGCACGCGTCCCTGCTGCCTGCAGCATGCCGGCGGTGCGCCGGCCCGGTTCCGCCCGGCGGCCATGGGGGTGTTGGCCGCGCTGGCGATGCTGGTGGCAGGCACCGCCCCGCACGTTGGTGCGCAACCAGCGCAACCAGCGCAACCTGGGCCTTCTGCGGCGCCTGCGCGCGCGGCGCTCGCCCCGAGCGTGTCCGCCAGTGTGCCGGCCGGCGGCATTCCCGCGGGCCTCTACGACGCGCTCGGCCGCAAGGAGGGCATCGCGCGCATCATGGACCGCCTCGTCGATTCGGCTTTCCGCGATGCGCGCATCGGCCCGATCTTCAAGGAAACCAACCCGAAGGCGCTCAAGGAAAGTCTCACGGACCAGATCTGCGTGCTGACCGGTGGGCCCTGCGTCTACGAGGGCGCCGACATGCGCGCCGCCCATGCCGACCTGCAGATCCGCAAGAGCGACTTCAATGCGCTCGTGGAACTGCTGCAGGCCGCGATGGACGCCGAGGGCGTACCCTTCACCCAGCAGAGCCGCCTGCTCGCGCTGCTCGCGCCGATGCACCGGGACGTCATCACGGTGCGCTGAGCGTTTCCGTCCGCACGCCTTGCGGACGGGCGTTGGAGCGCTCCGCAGGCACCGCGGGGCTTCCCTGGCGAGGCCAGCGCGGCGCCCGCCCACGCGGCACAATCCGGAGCGTGAGCGCCCCTACCGATCCGCCCGTCCCGCCGCCGCCCGCACAGGCGCCGGCTCGGCCCACGGAGCCGTCGCTGCCGCGCCGCATCGCCCACCTCGACATGGACGCGTTCTACGCCTCGGTCGAACTGCTGCGCTACCCGCAACTCAAGGGCCTGCCGGCGGTGATCGGCGGCGGCCGGCGCAGCGAGGACGACGCGCTCGCGCGCGCCTATGCAGGCCGCGAATCCGAGATTCCCGTGGAGGCGTTTCCGCTGCTGCGCGACTACGTGGGGCGCGGCGTGATCACCACCGCCACCTATCCGGCGCGGCAGTTCGGCGTGGGCTCGGCCATGGGGCTCATGAAAGCCTCGCGGCTGTGCCCGCAGGCCATCCTGCTGCCCGTGGATTTCGCGTCCTACCGGCGCTTCTCGCGGCAGTTCAAGGACATCATCCTCTCGATCGCGCCGGTCATGGAAGACCGTGGCGTGGACGAGGTGTACATCGACTTCACCCACGTGCCCGGCGGCCAGCGCGAGGGCGGGCGGGTGCTCGCGCGGCTCATCCAGAAGAGCATCTTCGACGCCACGGGCCTGACCTGCTCGCTCGGCGTGGCGCCCAACAAGCTCATCGCCAAGATGGCGAGCGAGTTCAACAAACCCAACGGCATCTCGATCGTGCACGAGGGCGACCTGGAATCGGCGATCTGGCCGCTCGCCTGCCGCAAGATCAACGGCATCGGCCCCAAGGCGGACGCCAAGCTGCAGTCGTACGGCATCCACACCATCGGCGACCTCGCCGCGCGCCCGCGCGACTGGCTGGTGCGCACCTTCGGCAAGGCCTACGGCGCCTGGCTGCACGAGGCCGCCTGGGGGCGCGACGACCGCGCCGTGGTGACCGAGAGCGAGCCCGTCTCCATGAGCCGCGAGACCACCTTCGACCGCGACCTGCACGCCGTGCGCGACCGCGCGGAACTCGGCCGCATCTTCACCGACCTGTGCGAACGCGTGGCCGAAGACCTGCGCCGCAAGGGCTACGTGGGCAAGACCATCGGCATCAAGCTGCGCTACGACGACTTCAAGATCGCCACGCGCGACCAGACGATTGCCGCCCACACGCGCGACGCCGCCGCGATCCGGCGCGCGGCCGGCGAATGCCTCAAGCGCGTGCCGCTGGACAGGCGCCTGCGGCTGCTCGGCGTGCGCGTGGGCAACCTGTTGACGGAAGAGGAGGCGCGAGAGGCCGAGGCGGCGGCCCGGGTGCCCGAGACGGGGCGGCTGTTCGACGATTGATGCTACTTCACGGCGCGCCGGGGTTTGGCCGCCGTCCGCTGCTTCTCGGCGTCTTCCAGGTGTTTCCTGGCCTCGGCCAGTTCCCCGTCACCGAGCAGCCTGTCGCCGGGCACCAGAAACCATCCCTTGATGCAAGACAGGTCCTGGACGGCGATCTGGATGTGGGTGTCCGCGCAAATGGAGCTGCCGTCGGAGACGAGGCCTCCCTGCTCGAAGGCACCCCGGGCCGCCTGGTAGGGCGCCGAGGCGACGATGGCCGCGGTGTCCTGGTCCCGAAGGGCCTGCTCGTGCAGGATTTTGCGGAACGCATGCACCATGTCGCACGCGGCCTTGTCGAATGCGCGGTGCAGGAGATCCGTGTCACCGTCGAATGCGGCCTTGTTGACCGGCGGCGGCGTCCCCCTCGCCGCGCTTCCGCTCACCACGGCCTGGGCGGCGTGCGTGAAATCCGCGATGCCCGCCTGCGTCGTCAGATCGAGCCAGCGGTCGACCTCCAGGACCGCGCCGACCACGGCTGGGGTCGCGATCGGTTTGCGGGTGAGCAGCAGGTGGGGATGATCGTGGGAGAACCGCGCCAGCTTCAACGCGCGGGTCCAGTCGCCTTCGAAAAAATAGAGCCCGTCGCCCAGCCAGTCGTAGAGGTTGCTGGAGATTCTCGGCCTGGCCTCGCCGCGGACGAACCCGTCACGGGTCGTGATGTCGCAGCCGTGGTAGGCCAGGACGATCCGTCCCATCAGCGGTACTTCTTCGCGAGCTTTCCGTTCTCGTTCACGATACCGGCCGCCTGCATGAGCGCAGCGGCTTCGGTCCCCGACAGGGCGGGAAACCGGAAGTCGGAGCCGCCGGCCCTCAGCACGCGCCTCACGGCGGTGCCGATCTGGGGCTGGAGGCCAGCATCCACCGACGCCGTGTGCTTGCGGACGCGGCGTTCTGTGGTGGGGTGGACGGCGTTGACCATCCGGAAAGTGTGCCACAACCGCATGGATCGCGCTGCGGGGCAGGGTTCTCAGGCGCGCGCCGGCTCCGACGGCGTGCCGCCGCGCCCGAAGCGGTGCCACGCGCGGCGCAACTGGGTGTCGGAGCTGAAGCCCGCCATCGCAGCCGCCTGGGTGACGGTGTGGCCCGCGTTCAGTGCCGCCTCGGCCGTGGCCAGGCGGATGGTGCGCAGCCAGGCCAGCGGGGCGATGCCCGCATGGTCGATGAAGAGGCGCGTGAGATGCCGCGGCGACGTATGGGCCAGCCCGGCCATGGCCGGCACCGTCCAGCCGCCGGCCGGGTCCTGCGCGACGGCGTCCTGCACGCGGTGCAGGGCGGGGTGCAGGTGGTTGCGGTGCGCCAGGAACGGCGAGAACTCCGGGTCGTGCGGCCCGCGGCGCAGCGCCACCACCATGGTCTGCGCCACCTGCGCGGCGATGGCGGGGCCGCATTCGTCGGCGATGCGGTGCAGCACCAGATCGATGCCGGTGGTGACGCCCGCGCTGCTGTAGAGCGGGGCATCCGGCACGAACACGCGGTTGGCCACCACGTCGCACCGCGGCTCCACTTGCTGCAGCTCCGCGAGGTGCTGGTGGTGCGTGGTCGCGCGCCGACCCGCGAGCAGCCCGGCGTGCGCGGCCAGCACCGAGCCGGCGCACACGGTGAGCAGTTCCAGCCGGCCGCGCTCGGGGCGCAGGCCGCGCAGCCAGTGCAGCAGGGCGCGCGCCTCGTCGCCCGCCACGTCGATCGCCGCGCCTGGCAGGCCGATCAGCACCACCCAGGCCGCCTCGGGCCATGCGGTGGGCAGCGGCTCCAGCCCGGCGAGCAGGGCGCCCACCGAGGTGACCGACTGCGGCGTGGGGCTCGCGAAGCGCAGCACGAAGCGCTCCGGCCGCCCCTGCGCGCGCAGGCACTGGTTGGCGATGCGCAGCGCCTCCGCCGGCCCGGCCCAGTCGAGCACCAGGCTGTGCGGCAGCAGGGCGAAAACGACGTGGATCGGCGGCGGACCGGCGTCGGCCGTCAGGGCTGCGGAATGCTGCGGGGATCGGGGTTCCATGGCGTGTCCATCTGCCGGGCCGTGCGTTCGGCGAGCGCGCGGCCGGCGAGGCGTTCTACCAGATGCAGCGACAGATCGATGCCCGCGCTGATGCCCGCCGAGGTGAACAGCCGGCCGGTGCCGCCGTGGTCCACCCAGCGCACGCCGGCGCGTACGTCGAGCTGCGGGAAACGTGCGCGCAAGTCATCGATGTCCTCCCAGTGCGTGGTCACCGCACCGTCCCGCACGATGCCCGCGGCCGCGAGCAGGAAGGCGCCCGTGCAGACCGAGGCCGTCACCCGGGCCGCGGCCGCCGTGCGCGCGATCCACGCCAGGGTGGCGGGGCAGGCGAGCGCGCCGTCGACCACGCCGCCGGGCACCACCAGCAGGTCCGCGGGCGCGGTGTCGGCAAAGCCGGCGTCGGGCACGATGCGCAGGCCCGCGCGTGCCCGCACCGCCGCGCCGGGGCCGGCTTCGCGCGCCACGCAGCGCACGTCGAAGAGCGGCGGCGCGCCGGTGTGCTGGCGTGCATGCATGCGCGTGGCGGTGGTGAAGACTTCGTACGGCCCGGCCAGGTCCAGCGCTTCGACGTCGTCGAACGCGAGGATCGCGACGCGCCACGGTGCCGGGGCTGCCGGAGCCTGCACGGTGGCTGCCTGCGCGTCCTTCATGCTTTCACCTCGGCGATCGCTTCCGCATCCGCCGTGGCCCGCGCCAGGGCCTCCTCCACGGTGCACAGCGTGGCGAAGCGCCCAGCCAGGACCGTCTCCGTGCGCACCCGGATGTCCGCGGCCGACAGCACTTTCCCATCGGGCTGGCGCATGTCCCAGGTTAGCGTGGCCTGCGTGACGTAGTCCACTTCCCAGCCCATGTCGCTGGCATGGCGCGTGGTGGTCTCGCAGCACTGTTCCGTGCGGATGCCGCTCACGATCAGGCGGCCGATGCCGTGCCGCGTGAGCCACACGTCCAGCCCCGTGCCCACCAGCGCGCTGTGGCGGTGCTTGGTGAATTCCGCCGCGGGCGCGAATGCCGCCAGCCCGGCCAGAGGGCACACGTGCCCGGATTCGACGGCGAACGGGTTCGAGGCCTCGGCCGGGCCGTCGCTGTGCAGAATGCGCACGATCGGCACGCCACGCGCTGCGCAGCCTTCGATCAATGCGTTCTGCGCGGCGAGGTAGGCGGCAAGCCCGCCCTCCGAGAAGAACGGGCGGTGGCGGAACGACTCCTGGACGTCGATCACTAACAGACAGGTTTTCATGGCAATTTCCCCGCTCGCGGGTGTGGTGGAATTGCCTCTATCGTGCCTTTGCGGCGTGCCGTCCGGTCGCGTCCGGACCGGTGCCGATCAATTTCGGACGTCTTGATGGGGCCTGCGCGTCACACCAGCCGCACGGCTTCCAGTTCCTTCTTCAGATAGGCGTAGAAGAGCGGCGCCGCCACCAGGCCCGCGGGGCCGAACACCGCCTCGGCCACGAACATCACCGACAGCAACTCCCACACGCCCATGTGCGTGCGCTGGCCCACCACCTTCGCGTTGATGACGTACTCTGCCTTGTGGATCAGCACCAGGAAGGCCAGGCAGGCGATGGCCGCCGTGGGCGACACCGACAGGCCGACGATGGTGATGACCGCGTTGCACAGCAGGTTGCCCACGATCGGCACCAGCCCGGCGAGGAAGGTGAGGGTGATGAGGGCCGGCGTGTAGGGCAGACTCAGGTCCCACAGCGGCAGCACGGCCAGCAGGAAGAGGGCCGTGAGCAGCGTGTTGAAGGTGGCGATCCAGAACTGCGCCGCCACGATCTGCCGGAAGGCGTCGCCCAGGTAGGTGATGCGCCCGCCCAGCGCCACCGCGAGCGGCCCGCGCGCACCGCCCAGCGGCCGCACGGCGGCCAGCGCACCGATGAGCAGGCCCACGTAGGCATGCAGCAGGCCCGCCAGCCACACGCGCCCGGCCAGGGCCAGCGCGCCGGCCTTGGCGCCCAGGTAGCCGGCGATGGTGCGCTGGATCTCCGCGGCCCCCTCGGGCAGGTGGGCACCGATGTCGGCGGGCAGCTTCTGGCGCAGCTCCAGCACGGTGCGGGCAAGGAAGTCGAGCAGCTCGCGGTACTGCTGCGGCGCCTCGACGATGTAGGTGCGCGAATGCGTGGCCGCGATCGCCAGCAGCACCAGCGGCGCGATGCCCACCAGCGTGGCCGCGGCTACCTGGCCGGTGCGCAGGGCGCGGCCACCCGCCCGCCAGCCGCGGGGCAGCGTACCCGCCAGCCGCGGTGCGAGCCAGCGGGTGAGCAAAAAGCCCAGGCAGGCGCAGATCAGGCCGGGCAGCAGGCCCTGCCACATCACGAGCAGCAGGGCGCCGCCCATCAGCAGGTAGCTCGCCGTGCGCACGCCGCGCGTCGGCGCGGCGGCGGGCGTGTCGGCCGTCGGGAGCGGCTCCATGGGGCGGGTGGCGCGAGGCGGGTGCGGGCGACGGGCCGGCGGATCAGGCCACCACGACCGGGGCACCCGTGCCGCGCTCGGCGATCGTGCCGATGGTGTGCACGGATTCGCCCTGCGCGCGCAGCGTGGCCGCCACGGCGTCGGCCTGGGCGGCGGAGACGACCACCACCATGCCGATGCCGTTGTTGAAGGTGCGGTTCATTTCGATGTCGTCGATGCCGGCCGTCTTCTGCAGCCAGGCAAAGAGTTCGGTCTGCGGCCAACTGCCGGCCTGGAGGTGCGCCGCCAGGCCTTCGGGCAGCACGCGCGGAATGTTCTCCAGCAGGCCGCCGCCCGTGATGTGCGCCAGGGCCTTGATGCCGCCGGCCTCGGCCGGGTGCTGCGCGAGCGCGGCCAGCACGCCCTTCACGTAGAGGCGCGTGGGTTCCATCACGGCCTGCTTGAACGGCTTGCCGTCCAGCGAGGCGGGAGCCGAGTCGCCGGCGCGTTCGATGCACTTGCGCACCAGGCTGAAGCCGTTGGAGTGCACACCGGCCGAGGCCAGGCCCAGCACCACGTCGCCGGCCGCCACGTCGCGGCCCGTGAGGATCTTCGACTTCTCGACCGCGCCCACCGCGAAGCCCGCGAGGTCGTATTCGCCGGCCGGGTACATCCCCGGCATCTCGGCGGTCTCGCCGCCGATCAGCGCGCAGCCCGAGAGCTCGCAGCCGCGGGCGATGCCGCCCACCACCGCGGCGGCCGTGTCCACGTCGAGCTTGCCGCAGGCGAAATAGTCCAGGAAGAAGAGCGGTTCGGCGCCCTGCACCAGCACATCGTTCACGCTCATGGCGACGAGGTCGATGCCCACGGTGTCGTGCATGTTCCACTCGAAGGCCAGCTTGAGCTTGGTGCCCACGCCGTCGGTGCCCGAGACCAGCACCGGCTCTTTGTAGCGCTTGGGCACCTCGAACAGCGCACCGAAGCCGCCGATGCCGGCCAGCACGCCTTCGCGCATCGTCTTCTTCGCCAGCGGCTTGATGCGCTCGACCAGCGCGTCGCCCGCGTCGATGTCGACACCGGCGTCTTTGTACGAAATGGGGGTGGAGGAGGCGGAAGAACTCATGGGCTGGATGGGAAGTGGTGCAGGGCCCGCGAGGCAGGCCGGAACGCGCGGATTCTAAGGCCGCGCCCGCGCGGCGGCCCAATGCCCCCTGGTTGCGCACCGGGCTCGTGCAGGGTTCGCACCGATCCGCAGGCCGGCCGCACGCGATCACAGGCCGGCCAAGCACGAGCCCGTGGCCGGCCTGCCGCCGCGCCAAGGCGCCAGCAGCCTTCGCGGCAGACTAAAATCGCCGGCTGCACCCTCAGGCCGGCCACCCGTTCGGCCTGCCGGCCTGCGTTCCCGGATCACCGCCCGGGCCCGGAACCGCCGGGTGTGACGAGCGGCCGTCCCCTGCACGGCGTATCCACTGCGCTTCCTTTTCCATCGATTTCGTCCGCTTCCGCCATAACCCATGCCGCTGCCGTCCCCACCGCTCCGCGCCGCCGCCGTGCACCCCGCCGTGCCCGCAGGCCATCGTGCGCCGACGGCCGCCGCCGGCCGGCCAAGGGGGCGCGCATGAAGCAGCTGGCCCTCGACATCGGCCTGGCCACTGGTCCCACGCTGGCGAATTTCTTCCCCGGCGCCAACGTCCAGGCGCTGCAGCACCTGCGCATCGCGGTGGGCGAGGGCGATGGGGCCGCCGGCGCCGCGCCCGTACGCTCCCCGGTGCCCACCTACCTATGGGGCGAATCGGGCAGCGGCAAGACCCACCTGCTCGAAGCCGTGCGCGAGGCGCTGCGCGAGCAGGGCTGCACGGTGGGCTGGCTCGATGCCTCCTCGATGCGGCCCACGTCGTTCGACGAGCGCTGGTCCGCCGTGGTGCTCGACGAAGTGCATCTCTATTCCACCGCCCAGCAGGCCGCGGCGTTCAACTGGTTCATCAACGCGATCAGCCCGGCCGTCGGCGCGCCGCGCTGGGTGCTGGCCGCCGGCGACCTGCCGCCCGCCGACCTGCCGCTGCGCGACGACCTGCGCACCCGCCTGGGCTGGGGCCACGTGTTCCAGCTCCACCTGCTCGACGAGGCGGAGCGCCGTGCCGTGCTGCGCCAGGAGGCCGACGCGCGCGGCATCCTGCTCGGCGACGACGTGGTGAGCTACATGCTGCACCGCTTCTCGCGCGACCTGGGCAGCCTCATGCAGTTGCTCGACCAGCTCGACAGTTTCGCGCTGCGCACCCAGCGCGCCATCACCATCCCCCTGCTCAAGACCATGCTGGAGTCCGAATAGCGGGCCGACGCCGCTGCCGACGACGCTGAGTTCCTTTCGCACCGAATGCCCGCATGACCCCCGACACCCCGGCCTCCGCAGACCGCCGCCCCCGGCTCGCGCTCTTCGACCTGGACCACACCCTGCTGCCGCTCGACTCCGACTACGAGTGGGGCGAGTTCACTATCCGCATCGGCTGGACCGACCGCACCGAATTCGGGCGCCGCAACAAGGAGTTCTACGACCACTACGTGGCCGGCACGCTGAACGTGCACGACTACGTGCGCTTCGCGGTCGACGCGGTGCGCCAGCGCGGCCCCGAGGCGGCCGCGGCGGCGCATGCGCAGTTCATGCGCGAGGTGATCGGCCCGGCCATCCTGCCGCCCGCGCTCGACCTGCTGCGCGCGCACCAGGGCGCGGGTGACGAGGTGGTCATCATCACCGCCACCAACGAATTCGTCACCGCCCCGATCGCGCGCGCCCTGGGCGTGGAGCAACTGCTGGCGGTGGAGCTGGAGCGCGACGGGAGCGGCTGGATCACCGGCGGCATCCGCGGCGTGCCCTCCATGCGCGAAGGCAAGGTGCAGCGCATGGAACAATGGCTGTCCGCCCGCGGCTGGCGCTGGAGCGACGTGGACGCCACGTTCTACAGTGACTCCATGAACGACGTGCCCCTGCTCGAAAAAGTCGACCATCCCGTCGCCACCAACCCCGACCCCCGCCTGCGCGCGCTCGCGCAGCAGCGCGGCTGGCGCATCCTGGACCTGTTTTCTACGCCATCACCATGATCAAGAAGTTCATCGACAAGCTGCTCGGCAAGGCCGCCCCGGGCACGGGCCGTGGAAAGAACCGCTTCGGCAAGCGCGAGGACGTGCCCGCCTCCGAGCACGGCATCGACCCCGAACTCGTGGACCGCCGCGCCACCGAGGTGGTGCGCACGCTCCAGCAGGCGGGCTACGAGGCCTACATCGTCGGCGGCGCCGTGCGCGACCTGCTGCTGGGCCTCAAGCCCAAGGATTTCGACGTGGCCACGAACGCCACGCCCGAACAGGTCAAGGGCCTGTTCCGCCGCGCCTTCATCATCGGCAAGCGCTTCCGCATCGTGCACGTGGTGCACGGCCGGGGCCGCGAGCACGAGGTGATCGAGGTCTCCACCTTCCGCGCCTACCTCGACAACACCGCCATCGAGCAGCAGGTGAGCGGCAACGAGAAGACCTCCCGGGCCGCGCTCGCCGGCATGCAGCACGCCGTGGACGCGAGCGGCCGCGTGCTGCGCGACAACGTCTGGGGCCCCCAGGACGAGGACGCCACGCGCCGCGACTTCACCATCAATGCGATGTACTACGACCCGGCCACGCAGGTGGTGGTGGACTACCACAAGGGCATCCAGGACGCGCGCAAGAAGGTGATCCGCATGATCGGCGACCCGGCCACGCGCTACCGCGAAGACCCGGTGCGCATCATCCGCGCCGTGCGCTTCGCGGCCAAGCTCTCGGGCGTCGGCTTCACCATCGAGCCCAAGACCGCCGCGCCGCTCGTGCAGTCGCAGACCCTGCTGGCCGACGTGCCGCAGAGCCGCATGTTCGACGAGATGCTCAAGCTCCTGCAGACGGGCCACGCGATCGCCACGATCGAGCAGCTCAAGAAGCTCGGCCTTTCCACCGGCATCTATCCGCTGCTGGACGTGGTGGTGGAGCGCGCCGGCACCTCCTTCGTGAGCGCCGCGCTGGCCGACACCGACCGCCGCGTGGGCGAAGGCAAGCCGGTGGCGCCGAGCTTCCTGCTCGCCTGCGTGCTCTGGCAGGACGTGAAGACGCAGTGGGACCGCCGCCTCGCGCAGCGCGAGCACCCGTTCCCGGCGCTGCAGGGCGCGATCGACGACGTGTTCGACCAGCGCATCGGCGACGTGTCCGGCCGCGGCAAGCTGGCCGCCGACATGCGCGAGATCTGGGTCATGCAGCCGCGCTTCGAGAAGCGCGTGGGCACCACGCCGTTCAGCATGGTCACCCACCTGCGCTTCCGCGCCGGCTTCGACTTCCTGCGGCTGCGCGCCGACGTGGGCGAGGTGGACGAGGCCCTGGCCGACTGGTGGCAGGAGTTCCAGCTCGCCGACGAGACGCGCCGCGAGGACATGATCGACCAGGTGCGCGAGGAGCAGAAGCAGCGCGCGCGCAAGAACCAGCCCGTGGTGCGCCGCGTGCCCAAGCCGGCCGCCGATGCCGGCGTATCCGCGGCTTCCGATGCCGCGCCGGCCGCCGAGGGCGCCCCGGACGATGCGGAAGGCGGCAGCGCCGAAGGGGGCGCCGTCAAGAAGCGCCGCCGCCGTCGCCGCAAGCCGTCCGGTGGCGGCGAGGGCGCGCCGCCGGCTTCGCCCGACGCGTGAGTGCAGTGGCGCTGCCACGCATGACCGTGGACGGGCCTGGCGGCAATCACGTGTTGCCACAGCGCTCTCCACGCCCTCCGGTCACCGCATGCATCGGCCTGGGCGCCAACCTGGGCGATGCCCGCGCGGCGCTGCGTTCGGCCGTGGCGTCTCTCGCCGCGCTACCTGAGACCCGCGTCGAAGCGGTTTCGTCGCTCTACGCGAGTGCGCCGGTGGATGCGCAGGGGCCCGATTTCCTCAATGCCGTGGTGCGCCTCTGCACCGGGCTGACCGCGCCCGCGCTGCTGGATGCGCTGCAGGCCGTGGAAGCGGCCGCGGGCCGCGAGCGTCCCTACCGCAATGCCCCGCGCACGCTCGATCTGGATCTGCTGTTCTATGGGCATGCGCGCATCGCCTCGCCCCGGCTCCAGGTACCGCATCCCCGCGCCCTGGAGCGGGCCTTCGTGCTCCTGCCGCTGGCCGACGTGGCGCCGCACCGCGTGTCCGCCGAGGACCTGCAGCGGGTCGCCGGTCAGCGCGTGCAGGCCGTCGAGGGCCCGGACTGGAGCGACCGCGCCGCACGCGCTTGACGGCGGGCTGCGGCCGACGTTCCCGGCAGGGCGCAGGCAGGGTGCTTCCACCATGTGGCCGCTCCGCCGGTAGGCCGGGCGCAGTGCAAACCACGCCCGGCGGTGGGACCGATCAGTCCACCTTGGCGCCGGAGGCCTTCACCAGTTGCTGGTACTTGGCGCGCTCGGACGCCATGAACGCATCGAACTGCTCGGGCGTGGACGACACCGGCTCGGCCATCAGTGCCGTGAAGCGCGTCTTGGTTTCCGGTGCGTTCAGCGCCGCCACGAAGGCCTTGTTCAGCTTGGCGATCACCGGGCGCGGCGTGCCCGCGGGAGCGACGAGGCCCCACCACGTGTCGATCGAGAAGCCCTTGAACGTGTCCGCCAGCGGCGGCACGCCCGGCAGCATGGCGCTCGACTGCAGCGAAGTCACGGCCAGCGCCTTGATCTTGCCGGCACGGATGTTCGGGGCGGCAGCGGCGAGGTTGTCGATGTTGAAGTCCACTTCACCCGCCAGCAGTGCCAGCTGCGCCGGGCTCGCGCCGCGGTAGGGGATGTGCAGCGCGTAGATGCCGGCGCGCTGCTTGAACATCTCGCCGGCCAGGTGGCCCGCGCTGCCGTTGCCGCCGCTGCCGTAGTTCAGCTTGGCCGGGTTGGCCTTGGCGTAGGCGATGAGGTCGGCCACGGTGTGGATCTTCAGCTGCTCGGCCTTGGCCGCGTTCATCACCAGCACGTTGGGCACGCGGACCATCTGCGTGATGCCCGCGAAATCCTTGGCGGCGTCGTAGGGCATGCGGCTGTAGAGCCAGGGGTTCACGGCGTGCGTGGCGGTGGCCGCCAGGCCGATGGTGAGGCCGTCCGGCGCGGCCTTGGCCACGGCGTCCGCGCCGATGTTGCCGCCGGCGCCGGCCTTGTTGTCGATGATCACCGTGCCCAGCGAATCGCGCACGCGCTCGGCCAGCAGCCGGGCGGTGGCGTCGAGCGGGCCGCCCGGCGCGTAGGGAACGATGAGCCGGATGGGGGCGTCGTGCGCGGGGGCCTGGGCCATCGCCAGGGGGGAAACACAAGCGGCGGCAGCAGCCGTCGCCGAGAGAAGGAAGTGTCTGCGGTGCGTCATGGCCGCCATTGTGCAGAAAAACCGCGCTACCGACGCTGGGAGCTTCGGTGCGGCGTCCTACAACGTCACCTTGCGGCGATTTCTATAAATGACACATCGAGCGCGGCGGCGCTCGGCTGTTGGGCCCATCGCCCGCACGCATTCCCGCCGCGTCCATCGGCCCCAGGCCGCATCCCCTTCCCGGAGATCCCGCATGCAGACATCCCAGAACACGCTTCCCCCCTCCCGCTACGCCGAGTGCATCCGTGCCTGCAACGATTGCGCCGATGCCTGCGACACCTGCGCGGCGTCCTGCCTGCGCGAGCCCGAGCCGCGCCACATGGTGCGCTGCATCGCGCTCGACATGGACTGCGCGGCCCTGTGCCGCGTGGCAGCCGCCGCCATGGCCCGCGAAAGCGCGCATGCCTACGAAATCTGCGCGCTCTGCGCCCGCCTGTGCGACGCCTGCGCCAACGAGTGCGCCCGGCACGACATGGCGCATTGCCAGGCCTGCGCGGCCATGTGCCGGCGCTGCGCCGAGATGTGCCGTGCGATGGGCTGATCCGCCTCGGCCCGCCCAGCCTGTGCCGGGAGCCGCCGAAGCGGGTGTTGCTCAGGCCGCGACGGTCTCGCCGTGCTTGTCGGCCTCGGACGTGAAGGCGTCCGCGTAGAACTCCTCCGGCGGCAGCCCGCGCTCGGCGCTGTACGCCTTGCGCGCCGACTCCACCACCACGGGCGCGCCGCAGGCATACACCTGGTGGCCCGACAGGTCGGCATGGTCGTCCATCACCGCCTGGTGCACGAAGCCCGTGCGGCCCGTCCATCCGTCTTCCGGCAGCGCGTTCGACACCACCGGCACGTAGCGCAGCAGGGGCATGTCGGCCAGGCGCTCCCGCACCCACGCGTCCATGTAGAGATCCGCCGGGCGCCGGCCGCCCCAGTAGAGCGTGGCGGGCCGGTCGATGCCCTTGAAGCGCAGGTGCTCGATGAGCGCCTTCACCGGGGCGAAGCCCGTGCCCGAGGCGAGCAGGATGATCGGCTTGGTGCTGTCCTCGCGCAGGAAGAAGCTGCCGAAGGGGCCTTCCACGCGCAGGATTTCCTTTTCCGTCATGGCGCCGAACACGTGGTCGGTGAAGCGGCCGCCCGGCATGTGCCGGATGTGCAGTTCGATGCCCGGCGCTTCCTCCTGCGTGTGGGGCGCGCAGGCCATCGAATAGGCGCGGCGCGCGCCGTCCTTCAGGATGAACTCGACGTACTGGCCCGCGTGGTAGCGGAACGTATCGGCCGCGGGCAATTGCAGCCGCACCACCATCACGTCGTGCGATGCGCGCGTGAGGGTGGAGACGCGCACGGGCATCTTCTTCACGGGGTAGGCGCTCTCGTCGGTCACCTGGCGCGATTCCAGCACCACGTCGGTGAGCGGCTGGGCGCAGCAGGTGAGCACGAAGCCCGCGTCGGCCTCCTCGGGCGTCAAGGCCTTGGACTGGTGTTCGCCGTGCACCACCGAGCCGCTCAGCTTGCGGCACTTGCAGGAGCCGCAGGCGCCGTCCTTGCAGCCGTAGGGCAGGCCGACGCCGCTGCGGATCGCGGCGCCCAGCAGGGTCTCGCCGGCCAGCGCGGCATAGGCGCGGCCGCTGGGCTGCACGGTGATCTGGTGGGAAGCTGCGGCGGTCGCTGCGGTGGTCATGGGGTCGTTATCCTTGCGTGTCTCATCGTTGCCGGAACTGGATTTTGCCCTCAAACATGAACCCCCTCGGCGCGCTGCCGGCGCGCTTTCGCCGCGAACGTGTGCTCATCGTCGGCTGCGGCGACGTGGGCATGCGCGCCGTGCGAACGTTGAAGGCGGGGCAGGGCGCACCGCGGCCGCGCGTGCTCGCGCTCACCTCCAGCGCCGCGCGCGTGGCCGAACTGCGCGCGGCCGGCACCGTGCCGCTCGTGGGCGATCTGGACGACGTGCGCACCCTGCGGCGCCTCGCGGGCCTCGCCACGCGGGTGCTGCACCTGGCGCCACCGCCCGGGGAGCGCGATGCGGGCACCGCGTGGTGGACCGACCCGCGCACCGTGGCCCTGGCGCGCGTGCTGCGGCTGCGCGGCCTGCCGCGCGCTCTGGTGTATGGCTCGACCAGCGGGGTGTACGGCGACTGCGGCGGCGCCCTGGTGCCCGAGACGCGGCCCGTCGCGCCCGCCACGCCCCGCGCCCAGCGCCGCGTGCATGCCGAGCGCGCCGTGCGCCACCTCGGCCGGGCAGGGGTGCGCGCGAGCGTGCTGCGCATTCCCGGCATCTACGCACCCGACCGCGAAGGCGGCACGCCCGAGGCCCGGCTGCGCCGCGGCACGCCCGCGCTGGCGCATGAGGACGACGTGTACACCAACCACATCCATGCCGACGACCTCGCCCGCGCCTGCGTGGCGGCGCTCTGGCGCGGCCGGCCGCAGCGCATCTACCACGTGAGCGACGCGAGCGACCTGAAGATGGGCGACTACTTCGACCTCGCCGCCGACCTGTACGGCCTGCCGCGCCCGCGCAGGATCACGCGCGCCCAGGCGCGCGAGGAGCTCTCGCCGATGCTGCTGAGCTTCATGGGCGAATCGCGCCGGCTCGATGCCACGCGGCTCGCGAAGGAGTTGCGGGTGCGGCTGCGCTATGCGACCGTGGGCGAGGGATTGCGAGGTACTGGGAGCGGCTGAAACGACCCAGCGAAGCGGTTCTGTCGAGGCGCTGCACCGCAGGCAGGGAGAGCAGTACGACAAGATGCGGCAACGACGCCAGAAGGGTCGTGTGGGCCGTTCTCAACGCGGATAGATGTTCCCGTTGCCGTCGTAGCACCGGAACACGTTGCACTGCGTGCCCGGAGGCTTGGGCACGGGCACGGCCGGCTGCACGACGACGGGATGCCGCGGCACCACCACCACGGGCGGCACGTAGACGTCCTGCGTGCCGTAGGTGGCGCCACCATGGCCGCGCGAGCGTTCCACCTGCGCATAGCCGGCGGAGCCCAGGCAGTCGAGTTCCATCTGCCGTTGCGCGGCCGACAGGCGGGCCTGCGCGTCGTAGCTGCCCTGGCCCGGTTCGGCCGCGACGCGGTCGAGCTGGCGGCGCGACCGTGCGCACTCGGGCGAGCGCGCCGGGTCGGTGGACACCTCGCGTCCGGCGCGTGCACGGGCGCGGGCTTCCTGCGCGTCGCGCTGCGCCTGCTGCTGGGCCGCGAGCGCGTCGGCCTGCTGGCGCAGGCGTTGGGCCTCCAGCGCGGCACGCGCCTGTTCGCGTTCCTGTGCGATCTCCTCGGGCGTCTTGCGCCGCTCCACCTCGCGCGCGGACGTGCCGCGGTCGCAACTGCCGTCCGTATACGTCACCTGGCCGGTGGCGGGATCGGTGCAGCGCAGCACCTGGGCCTGGACGGTCGCACCCGCCAGCCACAGCGCCGCGGCCAGGCCGGCGCAGCGCAAGGCACCTGCCTGCTTCCGGACTCGATGAACGGGTGCCCGTGCGTCGGGATCGCTCATTGCAGGGGGCTTTCGTGACCGTTCAGGGCCTCTGGAAGAGGCGGTTCGGCGCTTCCTGCGGCGGCAGGCGGCCCTGCGACCGCATCTCGTCGCGCCAGCGCTGCTGTTCGCCCTGGCGGCGGGCTTCGTCCTGCAAGGTGCCGCTGAGCGACGGGCCGGGCACCCGGGCGCGGTCCCGGTCGCGTTCCCGCTGCCGTTCCCGTTCGCGCTCGCGCGCCTCCCACGCTTCACGGTCGCGCCGTTCGCGCCAGGCACGGTCCCGGTCGTCGCGGTCGCGACGCTCGCGCCAGTGGTCGTCCCAGGGATTCGGCCGCACGGCGTAGCCTGGGCCCGGCACGACCACGGGATAGCCTGGCCGGGGCACGACGTACGTGGGCTGCTCGTAGACCGTGACGGCGCTGCCGTAGCTGCCGTATCCGCCATACGGATAGGACGGGCTGGCGGGATAGCTGTTGCCGTAGACCGCGCCGGAACCATATCCGTAATTGCCGTAGTACGGATCGCCGGGCGCGGCACAGCCCGCGGCCGTGGCGACCAGCAGGGTGGCGGCCAGGGTTCTGAGGAGGAGGGCAGGTGTGCGCATGGGGCTCTCTCGCGGCAGGGCGGCTCGGCGACGGATCGGGCCGGTCCGCGGTGGACGGCACCCGGGCCGGCAAACCGCCGGCCGGGCGAAGGATGACGCCAGTGTGACGCGCCAGCCTCCATTTTGGTTGACCGGGCCGCTGCCGTCTGTCGGCGCGCGCCGCGACACGGCCGTCGCCACGGGCCTGCACCCGCGCCGTCGCGGCAGGCGAGGCCGCGCTCTCCCGTTACACCACGCCGGCTTCGCGCAGCCGGGCCACGGCGGCGGCGTCCATCCCCATTTCGGCCAGCACCTCTTCGGTGTGCTGCCCCAGGGCCGGCGGCGCGTTGCGCAGCACGGGCGGCGTGGCCGACAGCCGCAGCGGGCTGGCCACGCCGCGCACGGTGGCGATGCCGTCCTCGCCCGCGCTGCCGTCGGACCGGCGCGGCAATTCCACCGCCAGGCCGCGCGCGCGCACCTGCGGGTCGTCGAACGCCTGGGCGATGCTGTTGATCGGGCCGCAGGGCACGGCCTTGTCTTCCAGCAGCGCCACCCACTGCGCGGTGGTGCGCGTGCGCGTCACGGCTTCCATGAGCGGCACCAGTTCGGCGCGGTGCTGCACGCGCAGCGTGTTGGTGGCGAACCGCGCGTCCGTGGCCCACTCCGGCCGGCCGATGGCCGCGCAGAAGCGCGCGAACTGGCCGTCGTTGCCGATGGCCAGCAGCATGGCGCCGTCGGCCGTGGGAAAGTCCTGGTAGGGCACGAGGCTCGGGTGGCTGTTGCCCTGGCGCCGGGGTGATTCACCCGTGGCCAGGAAGCCCGCCGCCTGGTTGGCCAGCACCGCCATGCCCACGTCCAGCAGCGCCATGTCGATGTGCTGGCCTTCGCCGGTGCTCTGCCGCACGTGCAGCGCCGCCAGGATGGCGTTGCTGGCATACAGGCCCGTGAACAGGTCGATCACCGCCACGCCGACGCGCAGCGGCCCGCCGCCCGGCTCGCCGTCGGCCCGGCCGGTGATGTCCATCAGGCCGGTCATGGCCTGCACCATCAGGTCGTAGCCGGCGCGCGGGGCATACGGCCCGGTCTGCCCGAAGCCCGTCACCGAGCAGTAGATGAGCCGCGGGTTCAGCGCCCGCAGGCTTTCGTGGTCGAGGCCGTATTGCCGCAGCCCGCCCACCTTGAAGTTCTCCACCACCACGTCCGCCTCCATCGCCATGGCGCGCAGCAGCGCCTGGCCTTCCGGATGGGCCATGTCGATGGTGACGGAGCGCTTGTTGCGGTTGCAGGCCGTGAAATACGCGGCCTGGTCCGTATCGCGGCCTTCGGCATCCTTCAGGAAGGGCGGGCCCCACTGGCGCGTGTCGTCGCCGGTGCCCGGGCGCTCCACCTTGACCACGTCCGCGCCCAGGTCCGCCAGCACCTGCGTGCACCACGGCCCGGCGAGCACGCGCGAGAGATCGAGTACCCGGATGCCGGCGAGCGCGCCTGCGGCCGGAGCGGGCGCGGGCGCGGAGGCAGACGGAGAGGAGCGGAGCGGGGCCGAGTCCATGGCGCCTTCGATCAGTTCGCGAACGCGGCGATGCCCGTCTGGGCCCGGCCCAGGATCAGCGCATGCACGTCGTGCGTGCCCTCGTAGGTGTTCACCACCTCCAGGTTCACCAGGTGGCGCGCCACGCCGAACTCGTCGCTGATGCCGTTGCCGCCCATCATGTCGCGCGCCATGCGGGCGATGTCCAGCGCCTTGCCGCAGCTGTTGCGCTTGATGATGGAGGTGGCCTCCACGGCGGCCGTCCCCTCGTCCTTCATGCGGCCCAGGCGCAGGCAGGCCTGCAGGCCGATCGCGATCTCGGTCTGCATGTCGGCCAGCTTCTTCTGGATGAGCTGGTTGGCGGCGAGGGGGCGGCCGAACTGCTTGCGGTCCAGCGTGTACTGGCGGGCGGTGTGCCAGCAGAACTCGGCCGCGCCGAGGGCGCCCCAGGCGATGCCGTAGCGCGCGCTGTTCAGGCAGGTGAACGGGCCCTTCAGGCCCTGCACCTCGGGGAAGGCGTTCTCTTCGGGCACGAACACGTCGTCCATCACGATCTCACCGGTGATCGAGGCGCGCAGGCCCACCTTGCCGTGGATGGCCGGCGCCGTAAGGCCCTGCATGCCCTTTTCCAGCACGAAGCCGCGGATCGGGCCCACGGCGCCGGCCTCGCTCACCTCCTTCGCCCAGACGACGAACACGTCGGCGATCGGGCTGTTGGTGATCCACATCTTGCTGCCCTTGAGCTTGTAGCCGCCGGCCGTCTTGTAGGCCCGCGTGGCCATGCTGCCGGGATCCGAGCCATGGTCGGGCTCGGTCAGGCCGAAGCAGCCGATCCATTCGCCGCTCGCGAGCTTGGGCAGGTACTTCTGCTTCTGCGCCTCGGTGCCGAACTCGAAGATCGGCACCATCACCAGCGAGCTCTGCACGCTCGCCATCGAGCGGTAGCCGGAATCGACGCGCTCGACCTCGCGCGCGATCAGGCCGTAGGCCACGTAGTTCAGGCCCGGGCCGCCGTACTGCTCGGGAATCGTCGGGCCCAGCAGGCCCAATTCGCCCATCTCGCGGAAGATGGCCGTGTCGGTCTTCTCGTGGCGGAACTGCTCCAGCACGCG
This sequence comes from Comamonadaceae bacterium UBA4962, assembly GCA_002397315.1. GTDB lineage: Bacteria > Pseudomonadota > Gammaproteobacteria > Burkholderiales > Burkholderiaceae_C > Paracidovorax. The sequence continues at coordinate 206,888 of DHAE01000029.1, read as the reverse complement.
GGTCGCGAGCCGGTCCTGGCAGTAGGCGGCGGCGGCATCGCGCACCATGCGCTCGTCGTCGCTGAGTTGCTGGTCGAGAAGGAAGGGGTCTTCCCAGTGGAAGGCTGCGGGGCGGGCCATGGTGTCTCCTGACGGAATGCGGTGAAAACGGATCGACGGAATGAATGGGTGCATTTCATGCACGCATGGCACATCGTAGGCCCGAGGCTCTCCATCGGGCAAGCGACGATGTCGCATCCAGAAATGAGGTTCTGGAATACCTGTGTAGCATCGCGCCATGCGCCGCACCCTGCCGTCCACCCAGGCTCTGGCCTGTTTCGAATCCGCCGCCCGCCACGAGAGCTACACGCGCGCGGCGCAGGAACTCTTTCTCACGCAGAGCGCAGTGTCGCGCCAGATCATGGCGCTGGAGGAGTTCCTGGGCGTGGCGCTGTTCCGCCGCACCCGGCACGGCGTGGCGCTCACGCCCGCCGGCACGCATTACGCCGCGCAGGTGGCGCGCTGGCTCGAAGGCCTGGAGCGCGACACGCTCGACGTGATGGCGCACCAGGGGCAGGGCGGCTCGATCCGTCTGGCGGCCGTGCCGACCTTCGCGACGCGCTGGCTGGTGCCGCGCCTGCCGCACCTGGCCGCCCGCCATCCCGACATCGTGGTGCACATCGAGACCCAGGTGCGCCCCTTTTTGTTCGCCGATGCCGGCTTCGATGCGGCGCTCTATGCCGGCACGCCCGAGCAGGTGGCCAACTGGCCCGGCACCCAGGCGCGCTGGCTGCTGCAGGAGGACGTGGCGCCCGTCTGCAGCCCGGCCCTGCTGCCGGAGGGCCGGCCGCTGGCGCCCGAAGCCCTGGCCGCGCTGCCGCTGCTGCAGCAGACCACCCGCCCCCTGGCCTGGCGCCAGTGGTTCGAATCCATGGGCGTGCACGCGCCCCAGCATGCGCTCGACGGCCCGCGCTACGAGCTGTTTTCGATGTCGGCCGTGGCCGCCGCGCACGGGCTGGGGGTGGCGCTGGTGCCGCTGATGCTGATCGAATCCGAACGGGCGCGCGGCGAACTCGTTCCGGCCTGCGACGTTCCGCCGCGGGGAGGGCGCGGCTACTACCTCGTCACCCCGGCGCAGCCCCAGCCGCCGGTCGTCGAAGCCTTCGCCGCCTGGTTGCAGGACATGGCCGCGACTTGAGCGCCGCGGCATGCCGTCCGGTTGCGCACCCCGTGCGCGCGGGCTAGGCTGTGCTGGCCTGTTGTCGAGCCCCCGCGCAGCCCGCGTACCGGGCCGGCCCGGCCGAGGCGTTTTTTGCCTTTTCTGCTTTCTGCCCATCGTCACAAGGAGTACCGGCACATGCAAAACAACACGAGCGGCATCTACCACACCCCCTACTTCGATCCGACGGTCGATGAACTCGAAACCCTCAAGCAGCTGGAAATGGGCCGCGCCATCAGCGTGCCCGAAGCCCTGCGCCACCACCTGTCGGGCCGCCTCTATGAACGGGGCTACATCACCAAGAACGCCGGAGGCGATCTCGCCATCACCGACAGCGGCCGTGCGCTGATCCGCCGGCAGGATGCCTGAACCCCTCGGGCCGGGCGGCTCCCTCGACCATTCCCGCCCGGCCGTCCAGGGTGAACGCAGCCCCGTTCAACCCTTCCTTCCCACACAGATACCGCTCTCGTCCTACACCGCGGAATTCGTCCATTCCATACAGTCGTCGCTGTGTCTTGCAAGAGACGGGAATTGGTCCCCTCCTCGAGCCAGGCGCCCCGATCAAGCGAAACGGCCATGCCCTGGAACCGAGGGGCGAGCGGTCCGGCGGCCTGAAGTGGCGAAGGATGTCTTTGCCACACGGCACCGAACCGCACGGGAACGCCGGGCGCGGCTTTTGCCCCCGACGCAACCGTCCATCCCTTCGGAACAGCTGGCCGGTGTTCCATTTCCTGTTGACGGACGAACATCATGAAAGAAACCCTCACCGTCGTGGCCGGCTTCGTGCTCTTCTCCAGCCTGGGGATCGCCTACTTCGCCGCGTCGTACATGAGCGGGCTCTGATCGGGCCTTCCTATTCCACTGCGGCCCAACCACACCGGCGCCGCGGTCCCCAACTTCCCCGCCAGAACGCCATGCATTCCCTCCACCGCGACCCCGCCGACAAAAGCGACCAGCCCGTGGAGCCGGACGTGCCCGGGCAACTGCCTGAACCGGCGGACCAGCCGCCCCATTGACGAAGGACACCGCAATGCTCTCCCGCCCTCAAGCTTCCGGAACCGCGACAGAGCAGCAGGTCGAGGCCGCGGAAAAGCGGGTCGGCGAGGTGCTGGAGCAACTGGAAGACGCCACCCACGGCGAGGTGAGCAAGATCGCGCTGGAAGACGTGGTGGACACCAATCCCCGCACCGGCCGGCCCGAAGTGCAGAAGCAGGTGGACATCACGGTGCAGACCAAGCCTGAGCGGAAGTGGGTGCGCTGAGCGGCGAGACCATCATGGTCATCACTGCACTCATCGTTTTCGTGATTGCCGCTGCTGGCGTGACCTGGTACGTCACCAGCCATTGAGCGGCAGGCAGTTTTGGCACAGAACCTGGGGCACTTCGGTGCCCTTTGTCGTTTTTGGGGTCTGAGTTGCAGGCCCGCCATGAAACAGGCGCACTAAGAGCGGCTAACACGACCCAGCGAAGCGGTTCTGGCTAGGCGCCGCATCGCAGGCAGTACGAGTAGTACGACAAGATGCGGCAACGACGCCAGAAGGGTCGTGTTAGCCGCTCTAAGGAAGAGCGTGGACTCGGCGCTGTGAGGAACGCACGGTTGGAGCGCGCAGGAGGGCCAACGTGCAGTTTGGACGATGGTCAACGCAAGCAGTCCGGCGCGAGGATCTGCCCAAACCATGCCCAAGAGGCCATGGTGCCCGGGGCCGGAATCGAACCGGCACGCCTTGCGGCGGGGGATTTTGAGTCCCCTGCGTCTACCAATTTCACCACCCGGGCGACGCGAAGAAGGAAGCCGCGGATTATGGCACAGTAGGGGGCTATGGCTACCACCTCTGCTCCCACGTACCCCACCATCGAAGACGCGATCGGCCGCACGCCGCTGGTCGCCCTGCAGCGCATCGGCGCGCAGGAGAACGCCGAGCGCGGCACGGTCGTGCTGGGCAAGCTGGAGGGCAACAACCCGGCCGGGTCCGTGAAAGACCGGCCCGCGCTGTCGATGATCCGGCGCGCGGAGGAGCGCGGGGAGATCCAGCCGGGCGACACGCTGATCGAGGCCACGTCGGGCAACACCGGCATCGCGCTCGCGATGGCGGCGGCGATCAAGGGCTACCGCATGGTGCTGGTGATGCCCGAGGACCTGTCGGTGGAGCGTGCGCAGACGATGAAGGCGTTCGGCGCGGAGCTGATCCTCACGCCCAAGAGCGGCGGCATGGAATACGCGCGCGATCTGGCCGAGACCATGGTGCGGCAGGGCAAGGGCGTGGTGCTCGACCAGTTCGCCAACCCGGACAATCCGCGCATCCACTACGAAACCACCGGCCCCGAGCTGTGGGCGCAGACGGGCGGGCGCATCACGCACTTCGTGAGCGCCATGGGAACCACGGGCACGATCACGGGCGTGTCGCGCTTCCTCAAGGAAAAGAACCCCGCGATCCAGATCATCGGCGCGCAGCCGAAGGAGGGCTCGCGCATTCCGGGCATCCGCAAGTGGCCGCAGGAATACCTGCCGAAGATCTACGATCCGCGCGCGGTGGACGAGACGATCAACGTCGGCCAGGACGATGCCGAGGACATGTGCCGCCGCCTTGCGCGGGAAGAGGGCATCTTCGCCGGCATCTCCGCCGCGGGCGCCTGCTGGGCCGCGCAGGAGATCGCAAAGCGCGAGCACGATGCGACCATCGTGTTCGTGGTGTGCGACCGGGGTGACCGTTATCTCTCCACGGGCGTGTTCCCCGCCTGACGCGGCCTCAGTCGTCACGCGCCCGGCCCCTGCCGCATGAACACCGAGCCCCGCTTCTGCACCCAGTGCGCCACGCCGCTGGCCTGGGTGACCGCGCTGGAAGACGGCGGCGAGCGGCAGCGCCGGCGCTGCCCCGCCTGCGGCTGGACGCACTGGAACAATCCCACGCCGGTGCTGGCGGCGGTCGTCGAGCTGGACGGGCGCGTGCTGCTGGCGCGCAATGCCGCGTGGGAGCACAAGGCGTTTGCGCTCATCACCGGCTTCATGGAGGCCGGCGAGACGCCGCAGGAAGGCATCGTGCGCGAGGTGAAGGAAGAAACCGACCTCGACGTGAGCGCGCTGTCGCTGATCGGGGTGTACGACTTCCAGCGCATGAACCAGGTCATCGTGGCCTACCATGCGGTGGCGCACGGCACGGTGCAACTCTCGCCCGAGCTGGTCGACTACCGCCTGATCGCGCCGGAAAATTTGCGCTGCTGGCCTGCCGGCACGGGCCAGGCACTGGCCGACTGGCTGCGCGGCCGCGGCATCGAACCCACTTTCATGGAGTGGCCGGGCCAGCGCAGCGAGTCGCCCACGCCTGCGCCTGCACCGATCCCCCCGGTGGCAGCAGATGCCGCCTCCAACCCGGCGGCAGGCGTGGCGCGGCCCGGGCCGCTCTAGAATTCTTTCTCTCTTCGCCAGGAAGCCGACGACGATGCACATCCACAAGGAAATCGACACCCGCGGGCTCCATTGCCCGCTGCCCATCCTGAAGGCCAAGAAGGCGCTCGCCTCGATGGCCAGCGGCGAGGTGCTGAAGGTGGTGTCCACCGACAACGGCTCGCTGCGCGACTTCCAGGCGTTCGCCAAGCAGACCGGCAACGAACTGCTGGACCAGAGCACGGCGGGCGAGGAATACACGCACGTGCTGCGGCGGCGCTGAGCGCCGGGCGGTGCGGGACAGGCAGTGCCCCGCTGACCGCACACAGACCCACAAAAAAAGGCGCTCCCAGGAGCGCCTTTTTTGCCATGGCCGCGAGGGCAGCCCGAGCCGCGGCTCAGATCTCCACGGTCTTGAGGTATTCGCGGAAGGCGGCGCCCACCTGGGGGTGCTGCAGCGCGAGTTCCACCGTGGCTTCCAGGAAGCCTTCCTTGCTGCCGCAGTCGTAGCGCTTGCCGTCGTAGCGGAAGGCGTAGACGGCTTCACGGGCCATGAGCCGTGCGATGGCGTCGGTGAGCTGGATCTCGCCGCCCACGCCCTGGGGCTGGTTGCGGATCTCGTCGAACACACCGGGCGTGAGGATGTAGCGGCCGGCCACGCCCATGCGCGAGGGCGCCTCTTCGGGCGAGGGCTTCTCGACGATGCGGTCGATGCGGATCAGCGGGCCGCCGGCGGGTTCTCCGGCCACGATGCCGTAGCGGCGCACCTGGTCCTGCGGCACTTCCTGCACGGCCAGCAGCGAGCGGCCCTGCTTGCGGAAGGCGCCCGCCATCTGCGCCATGACGGGCTGACCGCCTTGCGGGCCCACCATCAGGTCGTCGGCGAGCAGCACGGCGAAGGGCTCGCGGCCCACCAGCGGCTCGGCGCAGAGCACGGCATGGCCCAGGCCCAGCGAGCGCGGCTGGCGCACGAAGGCGCAGTCCATGTCGTTCGGCGCGACGGAGCGCACGAGCTGCAGCAGCTCGTTCTTGCCCGCGGCTTCCAATTCGTTCTCGAGTTCGTAGGCGGTGTCGAAATGGTCCTCGATGGCGCGCTTGCTGCGGCCCGTGACGAAGATCATGTGGCGGATGCCGGCCGAGTAGGCCTCTTCGACGGCGTACTGGATCAACGGCTTGTCCACCACGGGCAGCATCTCTTTCGGGGATGCCTTCGTGGCGGGCAGGAAGCGGGTGCCCAGGCCGGCCACCGGGAAGACGGCTTTGCGGATCGCGGAGTTGTCGCTCATGGAGATGATTCCTCGTTTCGAATGGGCGAGATTATCGAAGGACGGTGGGCGCTCCACCGTAGGCCTTCGGCGCAACTGCACCCGGTTACATACGCGGGCGGGCGCTTCAGCCGAGCCGCGCGAGCTGGTCCTTGAGGCGCGCGAGCGTGGCGCCGAAATCCGCCACGCGCTTCTGCTCCTGCTCGATCACGGCGGGCGGCGCCTTGGCCACGAAAGCCTCGTTGCCGAGCTTGGCGCGCGCCTTGGCGATCTCGCCTTCGATGCGGCCGGCCTCCTTGGCAAGGCGGGCCTTCTCGGCGGCCACGTCGATCTCCATGTGCAGGCACAGGCGTGCATCGCCCACCACGGCCACGGGGGCGGCCTGCGCGGCGGCGGCCCAGGCGGCCTCGTCGTCGAACACCTTGACCTCGCTCAGCTTGGCCAGCGCCTGCAGCGCCGGGGCGGCCGTGCGCAGGAACTCCGCATCGCCCACCGCGTAGAGCGGCAGGCGCGTGGCGGGCGAGACGTTCATCTCGCCGCGCAGCGTGCGGCAGGCATCGACCACGGCCTTGAGCCGGGCCACGTGGGCGATGGCGGCCTCGTCGATGCGTTCGGGCTGGGCCTGCGGGTAGGCGGCGATGCTCACGGACGCGCCGGCGCGGCCGGCCACGGGGGCCACCTTCTGCCAGAGTTCTTCGGTGATGAACGGGATCAGCGGATGCGCGAGGCGCAGGATGGTCTCCAGCGTGCGGATCAGCGTGCGGCGCGTGGCGCGCTGCTGGGCCTCGTTGCCGGTCTGGATCTGCACCTTGGCGATCTCCAGGTACCAGTCGCAGAACTCGTTCCACACGAATTCGTAGATGGCCTGGGCGACGTGGTCGAGGCGGAACTCCTCGAAGCCCTTGGCGACTTCGGCCTCGACCTTCTGCAGGGCCGAGACGATCCAGCGGTCGGGCTGGCTGAAGGCGAGGTAGCCGCCGTCGCAGTCGGCCTGCGTGTGGTCGGAGAGGCCGCAATCGTGGCCCTCGCAGTTCATCAGCACGAAGCGGCTGGCGTTCCAGAGCTTGTTGCAGAAATTGCGGTAGCCCTCGCAGCGCTTGCTGTCGAAGTTGATGCTGCGGCCCAGGCTGGCGAGCGCGGCGAAGGTGAAGCGCAGCGCATCGGCGCCGTAGGCGGGAATGCCCTCGGGGAATTCCTTCTGCGTGTTCTTGCGCACCTGGGGCGCGGTCTCGGGGCGGCGCAGGCCGGTGGAGCGCTTCTCCAGCAGCGGCTCGAGCGCGATGCCGTCGATGAGGTCCACCGGATCGAGCACGTTGCCCTCGGACTTGCTCATCTTCTTGCCCTGTGCGTCGCGCACCAGGCCGTGGATGTACACGTGCCTGAACGGCACGCGGCCCGTGAAGTGCGTGCTCATCATGATCATCCGGGCGACCCAGAAGAAGATGATGTCGTAGCCCGTGACCAGTACGGACGAGGGCAGGTAAAGGTCGTAGTCCTTGGTGGCGGATGTGTTATCCAGCGCTTCGGGCCAGCCGAGCGACGAGAACGGCACCAGGGCGGAGGAATACCAGGTGTCGAGCACGTCGGCGTCGCGAGTGAGCTTCGCGCCCGCGCCGGCCTGGGCCTGCGCCTCGGCCTCGTCGCGGGCGACGTAGACGTTGCCGGCCTCGTCGTACCACGCGGGGATCTGGTGGCCCCACCAGAGCTGGCGGCTGATGCACCAGTCCTGGATGTTGTTCATCCACTGGTTGTAGGTGTTGACCCAGTTCTCGGGCACGAACTGCACCTCGCCCGAGGCCACGGCGTCGATGGCCTTCTGCGCGATGCTCTTGCCCGTGGGGTCCTGCTCGCTCACCTTCGTCATCGCGACGAACCACTGGTCGGTCAGCATGGGCTCGACCACCTGGCCGGTGCGCGTGCAGATGGGGACCATGAGCTTGTGCTTCTTGGTCTCGACCAGCGCGCCGGCGGCTTCCAGGTCGGCGACGATGGCCTTGCGGGCCACGAAGCGGTCCATGCCGCGGTACTTCTCGGGCGCGTTCTCGTTGATGGTGGCCTGCAGGGTGAGCACCACGATCATCGGCAGGTCGTGGCGCTGGCCCACCTGGTAGTCGTTGGGGTCGTGCGCGGGCGTGACCTTCACCACGCCGGTGCCGAATTCCTTGTCCACGTAGGCATCCGCGATGATCGGGATCTCGCGGCCCACCAGGGGCAGGGTCACGGTCTTGCCGACGAGGTGCGCATAGCGCTCGTCCTCGGGATGCACCATGACGGCCACGTCGCCGAGCATGGTCTCGGGCCGGGTGGTGGCCACCGTGAGGCTGCCGCTGCCGTCGGTGAGCGGGTAGGCGATGTGCCAGAGCGAGCCGTCCTTCTCCTCGTTCTCGACTTCCAGGTCGGACACGGCGGACTGCAGCACCGGGTCCCAGTTCACGAGGCGTTTGCCGCGGTAGATCAGGCCCTGCTGGTAGAGGCGCACGAAGGTGTCGGTGACCACCTTCGAGAGCTTGTCGTCCATGGTGAAGTATTCGCGGCTCCAGTCCACGCTGTCGCCCAGGCGGCGCATCTGCGTGGTGATGGTGTTGCCGCTCTTTTCCTTCCATTCCCAGACCTTCTTCACGAAGTTCTCGCGGCCCAGGTCGTGGCGGCTCGCGCCCTGGTCCTGCAGTTGGCGCTCCACCACGATCTGCGTGGCGATGCCGGCGTGGTCGGTGCCGGGCACCCACAGCGTGTTGTAGCCGCGCATGCGGTGGTAGCGCGTGAGGCTGTCCATGATCGTCTGGTTGAACGCATGGCCCATGTGCAGCGTGCCGGTCACGTTCGGCGGCGGCAGCTGGATGGAGAAATTCTCGTGGCGCGCGGCGGCGCCGGCGTCGGGCGCGGAGGTGCCGCGGTAGCCGGCCACGCCGTAGCCCCGGCGCTCCCACTCGGGGCCCCAGTGGGCTTCCAGGGCGGAGGGTTCGAAGGACTTGGAGAGGCTTTCAAGGCCGGGCTGTTGCAGGGGCGAACTCATGGCGTGGGCAGGGGAGGGGACCGCGCCGCACGATGGGGCGCCGTCCTGTGACGGTGGGGGACTCGAGCCAGGGATTCTACGGGCCCGGGGCGCACGGTCCGCAACCGTGCGCTCCACGGCAGGGACCGCGCGCGGTGGCGTTGCGGGCTGTGTTTTTTGTTACGCGCACCCGGTGGACTTCAGGCGCAAGGCTGCGAATAATGCGCCGCTTCGCATCCCGTGGTATCCGGAGGGAGCCGCGGGCCGTCAAAACCATTCCAAACAACGGCGCACATGACGAACGCATCGACTCCATCGCACGCATCCGCATTCCGCAAAGGCCTGGCCAAGGTGGCCATGCTCGCGCTGCTCTCCCTTTTCCTGATTCCGGCCCTGACGGTGTTCTTCGTGCGCCACGTGCAGGGCGCGGAGGACGCGCGCTTCCTGGCGGGCATCGAGCGGCGCATCGACGCCGAAGCCTCGATGCCGGCGGACGAGAAGGCCGCCCAGAAGGAATTCTTCCGCAACCACCCGCCGTCGGGCGCCTGCCATGACCCGCACCCCCGCGTCGCCGAGGTGCGGGACCGCTTGTGCAGCCCTTATTCGTCGGCCTGGCAGTTCGACATGGCCAGGCGCGTGTCCACCGCAGCGCTGATCGCAGGTGCCGTGCTGCTGCTGGTGGTGCTGGCGCTCGGCGCGCTGGCCTTCGCCAACCGGCCGCTGCAGTACGCGAGCTTCATGGCGGGCTGGCGGATCACCACCTGGGCGAGTGCGCTGTCGCTGGTCGTGCAGGGCGCGCTGCTGACCTGGCTGGCGTTCTGGGTGCCGGCCTTCTTCGTGCACAAGTATTCGCCCAAGCTGATCATCCTGATCGGGATCGGCGTGGCCGGGGCGGTGTGGATGGCGGTGTCCGCCATCTTCCGCAAGGTGCCGCAGGGCAACGAGGTCACCGGCGAAACCCTGTCGGAATCCGACGCGCCGCAACTCTGGAACCGTGTGCGGGCACTGGCCGCGCGCCTGGGCACCGAGCCGCCGCGCCACATCGTGGCCGGCATCGACGCGAACTTCTTCGTGACGGAGTCGCCGCTCACGGTGCAGGGCCGCGAGCTGACGGGCCGCACGCTGTTCGTCAGCATCCCGCTGCTGCGCGTGCTCGACCAGCAGGAGGCCGATGCCGTGCTGGGGCACGAACTCGCCCACCTGCGCGGCGGCGACACGCAGAGCAGCGCCCGGCTGGGCCCGAAGCTCGTGCAGTTCGACCAGTACCTGCATGCGGTGGGCGAAGCGGGCCTCTCGGCGCTGGCGTCGCCGCTGCTCACGCTCTACCGCACGATCTTCGAGGTGGCGCTCGCCCGCGAGAGCCGGGAGCGCGAATTCCTGGCCGACCGCACGGCCGCCGAGATCGCATCGCCGCAGGGCATCGCGCGTTCGCTCGTGAAGATCGCCGCGTATGCGCAGTACCGCCACCGCATCGAGGAAGACCTGTTCGGCCGCGACCAGCGCCAGGCGGGTACGCTGGGCATCGCGGGCTTCATCGCGCAGGGGCTGGGCCGCTACGCCGGCTCGCCGGACTTCGCGGCGGCGATGCAGTCGGGCAACGTGCCGCATCCGTTCGATTCGCACCCGCCGATGCGCGAGCGCATCGAGCGCGTCGGCATCGTGCTGGCGGAGAACGACTATGGCGCCGTCGTGCAGCAGGCGCCCGCATCCACCTGGGTGCAGGAGATTCCCGTGGCGGAGGCGATCGAGCAGCGGCTCTGGGCGGCGTACGAATCGGACTTCGCCGAGAACCACGAACGCAGCCTGGCCTACCGGTACGAGCCCGCCAATGCCGAGGAACGCGCGCTGGTCCTCCAGTACTTCCCGGACCAGGTGTTCGAGGTGAAGGGCGGCGAGACGGTGACGGTGGGCATCGACGGCATCCGCGCCACGCGGGACGGCGTGCACGTGGACTGGGATGCGGTGAAGGCCCTTCAGTTCAACGAGAGCGCCTTCGCCGACGCGCTCGTCGTGACGCATCCGGAAAAGGCCCTGCTGCGCCACCGCACCACGACGGTCCCGCTCAAGGGCATGGGCAAGGAGAAGGACCGCTTCAAGGCCGTGGTGAACGCCTACTGGCAGCGCCACCAGGTGATGCGGATGCAGCAGGCAGAGTCCGCCGGCACGGAGCCGGCGGCGGCCTGACGGGCGGTCCGTGCGGCGGGGCGGGTGGCGTGCGCCGCCCGGGCCGCCGCACCGGGGTCAGGCCTGCGTGCCGGGCACGTACTCGGGCCGGTCGTTGGACTGCGGCTTGAGCGGGACCGCTTCCTTCCCTTCGGCGCGCTCGCGGCGCCATTGCTCCTTGCGGGCCGTCCATTCGGCGAGGCGCTGGTGGGCGACCTTGCTGTCCTTCGCCATGTGCTCCTCGTCGGCGAGCTGCGCCGCGAGTTCGAGCCGGATGCCGTTGGGATCGAAGAAGTAGATGCTCTTGAAGATGTGGTGGTCGGTCACGCCGAGCACCTCGATGCCGTGGGCCTCCAGCCGGGCCTTGGTGTTCGCCAGCTCTTCCACCGTGTTCACGCGGAAGGCGATGTGGTTCACCCACGCGGGCGTGTTCGGCGACGGCTCGGATTTCACGTCGTCGCCCAGGTCGAAGAAGGCGATGAACGAGCCGTCCTGCAGCCGGAAGAAGAAATGCGTGTAGGGGCAGTACTCGCCCGTGCTGGGCACGTAGTCGCTCTGGATGATGTGGTAGAGCGGCAGGCCCAGGATGTCTTCGTAGAAGTGCCGCGTTTCCTCGGCGTCGCGCGCGCGGTAGGCGTAGTGGTGCAGCTGCTGCACCGCGGCGGGCGCGGGCAGGGTGGCCAGGTCGGGGCGGGGCAGTGCGCTCATGGATGTCTCCTTCGGATGGTGGCTGGAATTGTACTATCCGTAATCAGTTTCATATAAAGCAATTTGCGCCGAGTCCCTGCCGGCCGTATAGTCATGCATCGGCCCCTGACTGCGGCCGCACCCTCCCAGCCCTTCACCGAGGTATTTCCGCCGATGCGCCTGTAGGCCCCCCTTCCGTCCGTCCCGCCTGATGACTGCATTGATTCGTTTGCAGCACGGCGGCCGATCCCGATGGCATGGAGTGGCTTCATGGCGACATTCGATGCGGACCGCCGTCCGCCGGGCAGCGCATCGCGCGCTGCCTCTTCCCTTTTTTCTTCCTCTTCGTCCCTTTCTCTCGCCCATGCGGGTGCGCGGGAGGGCTTGCTGCAACTGCGGCAGGTGCAGTGGTGTCCGCCCGGCGGCGAGCCGCTCTGGGCCGAGCCGCCCACGCTGACCGTGCCGCGCGGCATCACGGGCCTCGTCGGCGACAACGGCACGGGCAAGAGCGTGCTGCTGTCGATCGCGGCCGGTGTGCTGCAGCCATCGTCCGGCAGCGTCGTGCGGGCAGGGACGCTGCATGCCGTGGGCCAGCACCCGGCGGGTGCGACGGTGGCCGCGCTGGCGGGCGTCGAGCGCGTGCTGGAGGCGCTGCGGCGGCTGGACGCCGGCCAGGGCGATGCCGACGACCTGCTGCGCGCGGACGGGCGCTGGGACTGGCCGGCCCGCTGGCGGCGGGCGCTCGGCGATGCCGGGCTCGGCCACCTGGCGGACGGTGCCGATGCCGCCCGCCTGAGCGGCGGCGAGCGCGCCCGTGTGGCGCTGGCGGGCGCCTTTTTATCCGACGCCGATGTGCTGCTGCTCGACGAACCCACGAACCACCTGGACGGGCCGGCGCGCCGTTGGCTGGAGGACGCCCTTCGGGGCTGGCGCGGCGCGGTGCTGGTGGCGAGCCACGACCGTGCGCTGCTGGAAGGCGCGGACCGCATCGCCGAGCTGTCTCCGCGCGGCCTGCGCCTGTACGGCGGCGGCTGGAGCGCCTATGCGGCGCAAAAGGCCGACGACACCCGGGCCGCGCAGGAAGCGCTGCGGCAGGCGCGCGTGCAGCGCGATGGCGCATTGCGGGAACTGCGGCGGCAGGACGAGGCCCAGGCCCGGCGCAGCGCCCGCGGCAATGCCGCGCGCCGCGACGCCAACCAGTCGCCCCTGGTGCTGGACCGCATGAAGGACCAGGCCGAGGCGCATGCGGGGCGTGGCGGCGTGCTGCGCCAGCAGGCGCGCGAGCGGCTGGAGGGCGCCGTGCGCGAGGCCTTCGAGCGGGCGGGGCCGGACGCCGTCCTGGCGCTGCCCCTGCCGGCCAGCGCGGTTCCGGTCGGCAAGCCGGTGCTGCGGCTGGAGGGCGTGGTGCCGCCGTTCGGCGCCCGGGTGCCGCTGGACGGCGTGTGGAGCGGCCCGGTGCGCATCGCAGTGAGCGGCCCCAACGGCTGCGGCAAGAGCACCCTGCTGCGCCTGCTGGCCGGCGAACTGGAGCCGCTGGAGGGACGCGTGCAGCGCACGGTGCGCACGGCCTGGCTCGGCCAGGAGGCCGGCGCGCTGTTGCCGCCGGACCGGAGCGTGCTGGAGGCGCTCTCGCAGGCCGGATCGCCGCTGCCCCTGCACGAGCAGCGCACGCGGCTGGCGCAGCTCGGGCTGGATGCGGAGCGCGTGCAGCGGCCGGCCGGCGCCCTGAGCGGCGGCGAGCGCGTGCGCGCGGCGCTGGCCTGCGCGCTCTGGGGCGGCGCGCCGGCGCAGTTGCTGCTGCTGGACGAACCCGCCAACCACCTCGATGCCCGTGCGGTGCAGATGCTGCAGGAGGCGCTCGCTGCCTTCAACGGCGCGATGGTGGTGGTGTCGCACGACCGGCATTTCCTGCGGGCGCTCGCGCCGCAGGTGGCGTGGGTGTGGGAGGGCGATCGATGGAACCTGGACGGCGACCTCGATCGCCTGCCGGGGCCGGAACGCTGACCGCCGGGCCGTGCTCCGGCTCGCAGCGGTCGAGCAGGTGTCCGTCAGGAGGCCAGCGCTGCGTTCTTCCAGGCCGCGGCCGCCGCTTCCAGGTCGCCGCGCTGCTCCGCGAGTTCGGCCAGATGCCGCCAGGCGCGGCAGCGCAGCGGGCCTGCCTCGAGTTGCTGCGTGGATTGCGTGAAGAGCTGCTGGGCCTTGCCCCAGAGCTGCCGCCGCAGGCAGGCCATGCCCGAAAGGTACTGCAGGCGCGCGTCGCGCGGGTTGGCCTGTTGGGCGGCTTCGATGCGGGCCAACCAGGCGGCGTCGAGCGCGTCGAGGTTGCCCTCCAGCGCGGCCACCAGCCGGGCGGCGTGCGTGTCGGACAGCGGATCGGCCGTGTCCACCATGCGCTCCCAGGCGGGCAGCAGCCAGGTGCGCACCTGGTGGGCGTCGCCGCCGAGGGTGGTGAGCCGCTGGGCCGCGTGGATGGCGAGTTCGGGCATGGCGCGTTCCGCCGGCTCCAGCGACATCCAGGCTTCCTGCAGCTGCGACGGATCGTGCGCGCCGTTCAGCAGTTCGATCGCGAGGCCGCGGACGATGCTCTGCGCCGCCACGGGCGAGAAGGCGCGGTGCTTGCCGAGCAGGCGGGCGGTCTCCAGCGCCTCGCGCGTCTGGTGCGACAGGCGCGTGGCCTTGAGGCGGGCACGCAGGGCGAGCGTGCGGCGGGCCGCGCCCTGGGGCAGGGCGGCGAGGTGTTCCAGCGCGGTGGTCGCGTCGCGCTCGTCGAGCGACCAGCGGGCGGCGCGCAGCTGGGCGCCTTCGCGCAGCTCCAGCTCGCTCATCGGCGCGCGGTCGGGGATGTTGTCCAGCGCATTGCGCAGGTGCGCCTCGCGCGTGGCGCGGTCCTGCAGCGCATGCGAGCTTTCGGCGGCGACGAGGTGGGCCAGCGTGCGCAGCTGGCGGCCGTGGGGCACGGCCTCGCCGGCGGCTTCGAGGGCCGTTTCCTGCGACAGCGCGGCCATGGCGGCCTTGCGCGAGCGCAGGAAGCGGCCGGCCAGCAGTTGCGACAGCGCATCGAGCAGCGCGGCGTGCATCGAGCGTTCCTTCTGCTGCACGCGCCAGCGCCGGGCCTGCCCGGGCAGCTCCAGCAGCGCCGACAGCGCGCGCAGTGCCGCGTACAGCACCGCGAAGCCGCCGAAGAGCAGCAGCAGCACGAAGTTGAGCGACAGGTCGATGCGGTAGGGCGGCCAGAACAGGGTGACGGTGCCCTGGTTGTTGCCCGCGAACAGGGCGGCCGCCACCGCGACGCCGAAAAGTGCCAGGAACCAGAGTGCTGCGCGCATGGGAAAACGGATCTCTTTCGTGTCGCTCAGCGGCCGGCGGCGGCCGTGGACAGCGCGGCGAAGGTTTCGTCCAGCGTGGGCATGGCGGCGCCCTTCAGGTGCACCTGCGCCTGCTGCAGCACGGTCGCGGCGTTCTGCGTGCGGCGCGCGGCGGGATCGAAGTACTTGCCCAGCGCATTGCCGGCCGCGGACAGGTCGGCGCGGGCCGAGTCGTACTGGCGCGCGAGCAGCGCGAGGCGGGCGTTCATGAGCTGGAGCTTGAGGTTCTCGCGCAGGAAGAAAGCCTGGTCGGGCGCGATCAGGATCGCCTCGGGCCGGTCGATGCGGGACACGCGCAGCAGCTGCCGCGCCTCGTCGCGCACGACTTCCCAGCCGCGCTGCAGCGTGGCCTGCCACCACGGCAGGGCCGTGCCCTCCGCGGCGGTGGCGGGCGCGCCTTCGGGCAGCGTGCGGCCCGCGGCGTTCATGCGCCGCGTGGCGGCGGCCTGGGCCACGGCGTTCTGCAGGGGCAGTTCGTCGACCTGCCGCATGAGGTCGTCGAGCCGCGCGAGCAGGCCGGCGGTGTCGGTGACCTGGGCGGCGCCCACGCGTTCCAGGTCGCGGCCGATGGCGCGCGCCACGGGCGCCAGGCGCGGCTGCGCGGAGCGCTCGATGCGCTGGCTGGCGCTCTTGAGCGCCGCCACCACGGGCTCCAGGCTGCCGGTGAGCTGCGCCTGCTGCTGCGCGAGGCGCAGCGCGGATTCGATGTCGACCACGAGATTCTCGTCGCGCGAACGCGAGAGGCTCTGCATCAGCTCCTCGAGCTGGCTGCGCTGCAGCGCGACTTCGCTCACGCGGGTTTCGTTCACGGCGACGCGCGCGGCCGCGTCGCGCGCCATGTCCAGCGCCTGGTTGGCGAGCGTGCGCGCCTCGATGGACTGGGCGCCGGCATCGGCCGACTGGCGTGCGAGCTGTTCCTGGATGCTGCCCAGGCGCTGCCACAGCATGACGCTGGTCGCAAGCCCGGCCACGGCGACCACGCCGAGCAGCAGCAGCACGGCGCGCTGCACGCCGGAGGCCGGTGGCGACGGCGGGGCGGGCGGTGCGGAAGGGGCGTGGGAGGGCTCGGAACTCATGGATGGGATTCTATCGACGCAACCACGTCGTTCAGGGCGGGGCGGCACTGGCGCACGGCCCCGAAACCCGCGTCCTGCGCGGCCTGCGCGATGCGGGGATGGGTGGCGAGCGCCCGCGCCTCGGCCCAGTCCTGCTCCGGCAGCGCCGCCTGCAGGTGGGCCACCGCCTCGGAACTGCTGAACAGCCAGAGCGAGCCGTCGGCCGCCGCCGTGCGCGCGAGTTCCCGCTGCTCGTCGGTGAGGGCGGGCGCGCCGCGTTCGTAGGCGGCGACGAAGTCCGCCTGGCCGCCGGCCGCCGCGATCTGCTGCGCGAGCCATTCGCGGCCCGTGCCCGCGACCGTGTCGGCGCCATCGCTGCCGGCCTGCGCGCCGCGCACGATGAGGATCCGGTCGCCCGGCCGCACCTGCCCTGCCACCTGCTCCCACAGCGATTCGGAGTCGAACTGGGTGGCGTCGGCGGCGGGACGGTCGATGGCCTCGGCGGGCACGCCGGCCTGACGCAGCGCCTGGGCCGTGCCCGGGCCGGGCGCCCAGATGCGCGGCAGCAGGGCCGGATCGCCGGCGAACAGCGCGGCGCCGGTGCCCGGCGGATCGAAGAAATGGTGGGCCGCGTTGGTGCTCACGAACATCACCGCGCGCCAGCGGGGCCAGGCGTCGCGCGCCGCCTGCAGGGCCGCGCGGGCCTCGGGGCCCGCGCAGCCGCGGATCGCTATGAGGGGCAGGGCCACGGCCTCGATGCCGCGCGCATGCAGGTGCACGACCCATTGCGTGGCATCGCGTTCCGGCCGCGTGACGATGGCGCGGCGCGGGGCGGCGGGAGCGGGGTCTGTGCGGAGCATGGTGTGAAGCCGGTCCCCTCAGGCCGGGATCTGCGCTCCGCTGGCGCGCAACTGCGCTGCCACGGCGGAGCCGAGCGCCTCGGCCTCGGGCAGGGAAGCGACGGGGGCGGACACCTGCACGCGCACCAGCGGGCGCACGCCTTCCGGATCGCCCCAGGCGCCGTCGAGCCGCAGCGTACTGCCGTCATCGGCCCAGCGGCCGTGCGCCGCCAGCGGCACAGAGCAACTGCCGCCCAGCGCGCGGCTGACGGCGCGCTCGGCCGCCACGCAGAGCCACGTGGCCTGGTGGGCGAGCGGCGCGATGGCCTGCACCAGATCGTGGCGCTGCGCGCGCACTTCCAGGCCCAGGGCACCCTGGCCGGCGGCGGGCAGCATCTCGTCGGGCTCGAACACCGCGCGGATGCGATCCTCCAGGCCCAGGCGCTTGAGGCCCGCGGCGGCGAGCACGATCGCGTCGTACTGGCCCTCGTCGAGCTTGCGCAGCCGGGTGTCGAGGTTGCCGCGCAGCGGCTGGATGACGAGGTCGGGGCGCAGTGCCTGCAGCAGCACCTGCCGGCGCAGGCTGGAGGTGCCCACCACCGCGCCCTGCGGCAGATCGGCCAGGCGGGCGTAGCGCGGGGAGACGAAGGCGTCGCGCGGGTCTTCGCGCTCCATCACGCAGGCGAGTTCGAAGCCCTCGGGCAGTTCCATCGGCACGTCCTTGAGGGAGTGCACGGCCACGTGGGCGCGGCCTTCTTCCAGGGCGGTTTCGAGCTCCTTCACGAAGAGCCCCTTGCCGCCCACCTTGGAGAGCGTGCGGTCGAGGATCTGGTCGCCCTTGGTGGTCATGCCGAGCAGGTCGACCGCATGGCCGCGCGCCCGCAGCAGCGATTGCACGTGCTCGGCCTGCCAGAGCGCGAGCCGGCTTTCGCGCGTGGCGATGACGATGGAAAGGGGGGCGGAGGGTGCGGGGGACGTGGGAGTGACGGAGGATGGCATCGCGGTGTTCCGGGCCGCGCGGGCGAGCGCCGACGGGCCTTTGGGGGATGCTAGCATGCTGCGCCGCAGCACTTGCCCTTCGTGCGCGCGCCTCCAGGAGACCTTCTGCATGAATGCGACGCCTTCCCGCAAGACCGACACCGCGCCCGAACCGCAGGCCTCGCCGTCCCCCGGCCGGCGTGCCGACAAGGACCAGCCGCTGATCCAGGACATCCGCCTGCTCGGGCGCATCCTCGGCGACGTGATCCGCGAGCAGGAGGGCGTGGCCGCCTACGATCTGGTGGAGCAGGTGCGCAAGCTGTCGGTGGCGTTCCGGCGCGATGCAGACCAGGAAGCCGACAAGGCGCTCAAGAAGCTGCTCAAGGGCCTGTCGGGCGACCAGACGGTGAGCGTGATCCGTGCCTTCACCTATTTCAGCCATCTGGCGAACCTGGCCGAGGACCGGCACCACATCCGCCGCCGCACCGTGCACGAACGCGCCGGCAGCGCGCAGGAGGGCAGCATCGAAGTGGCGCTCGCGCGCCTGCGCTGGGCCGGCATCGCACCGCGCGCCGTGGCGCAGACGCTGGCGCGCAGCTACGTGGCGCCGGTGCTCACCGCGCACCCGACCGAGGTGCAGCGAAAGAGCATTCTGGACGCCGAGCGCGACATCGCCGAACTGCTGGCCGAGCGCGACGAGATCCAGGCCCGCGCGCAGCTCTACAAGGCCGCGCGCGACGCGCTCACGCCGCGCGAACTGGCCGCCAACGACGCACGCCTGCGCGCCCGCGTGGCGCAGCTCTGGCAGACGCGGCTTTTGCGCTATTCCAAGCTCACGGTGGCCGACGAGATCGAGAACGCGCTCTCTTATTACGAATCGACCTTCCTGCGCGAGATCCCCAGGCTCTACGAGGACCTGGAACGCGCACTCGGCAACCACCCGGTGGCGAGCTTCCTGCGCATGGGCCAGTGGATCGGCGGCGACCGCGACGGCAATCCCAACGTGAGCGCCGAGACGCTGTCGCTCGCCCTGCGGCGGCAGGCCGAGGTGGCGCTGCGCCACTACCTCACCGAGGTGCACTACCTGGGCGGCGAGCTGTCGCTGTCGGCGCGTCTGGTGCAGGTCTCGCCCGAGATGCAGGCGCTGGCCGAGCGCTCCCCGGACACCAGCGAGCACCGGCAGGACGAGCCCTACCGGCGCGCGCTCACCGGCATCTACGCGCGGCTGGCCGCCACGCTGCGCGAGCTGACGGGCGGCGAGGCGGCGCGCCATGCCGTGGCGCCGCAGAACCCGTACCGTGATGCCGGCGAGTTCCTGGCGGACCTGCGCGTGATCGAGGCCTCGCTGCGTTCGCACCGCGGCGCGCCGCTGGCCGCGCAGCGCCTGCACCCCCTGGTGCGCGCGGTGGAGGTGTTCGGCTTCCACCTCGCCACGGTGGACCTGCGGCAGAGCTCCGACCAGCACGAGCGCGTGGTGGCCGAACTGCTGGCCACGGCCCGGCTGGAGGACGACTACGCCGGCCTGCCGGAGCCCGAGCGCGAGGCGCTGCTGGTGCGGCTGCTGTGCGACGCGCGGCCGCTGCGGGTGGTGGGCGCCGAATATTCCGACCACACGCGCGGCGAGATCGCGATCTTCGAGACCGCGCGGCGCATGCGCGAACGGTATGGCACCCAGGCCATCCGGCACTACATCATCAGCCACACCGAAACCGTGAGCGATCTCCTGGAGGTGCTGCTCCTGCAGAAGGAAGTGGGCCTGATGCACGGCACGCTGGACGCGCCGGATGCGCGCGCCGACCTGATCGTGGTGCCGCTCTTCGAAACCATCGGCGACCTGCGCAACGCCCAGCCGATCATGCGCGCGCTCTACGAGGTGCCGGGCTTCGCCGCGCTGGTGCAGCGCAGCGGGGCCGAGCAGGACATCATGCTCGGCTATTCCGACAGCAACAAGGACGGCGGCATCTTCACCAGTAGCTGGGAGCTGTACTGCGCCGAGATCGCGCTGGTCGAGCTGTTCGACATGCTCGAATCGCGCCACCGCATCCGGCTGCGCCTCTTCCACGGCCGCGGCGGCACGGTGGGGCGCGGCGGCGGCCCGAGCTACCAGGCGATCCTCGCGCAGCCGCCGGGCACGGTGCGCGGGCAGATCCGGCTCACCGAGCAGGGCGAGGTGATCGCCTCCAAGTACGCCAACCCCGAGATCGGCCGGCGCAATCTGGAAACCCTGGTGGCCGCCACGCTGGAGGCCACGCTGCTGCAGCCCACCAAGTCGGCCACGCCGGCCTTCCACGACGCGGCGGCCGAACTCTCCGAGGCCAGCATGGCGGCCTACCGCGCGCTGGTGTACGAGACGCCGGGCTTCGCCGACTACTTCTTCAACTCGACGCCGATCCGCGAGATCGCCGAGCTGAACATCGGCTCGCGCCCGGCCTCGCGCAAGCCGAGCCAGAAGATCGAGGACCTGCGCGCGATTCCCTGGGGCTTCAGCTGGGGCCAGTGCCGGCTCACGCTGCCGGGCTGGTACGGCTTCGGCGCTGCGGTCGAGGCCTTCGTGAAGACACCGGGCGAGAGCCCGAAGGCCCGCATGGCGCTGCTGCAGAAGATGTACCGGCAGTGGCCGTTCTTCCGCACGCTGCTCTCCAACATGGACATGGTGCTCGCCAAGAGCGACCTGGCGCTGGCGTCGCGCTACAGCGAGCTGGTGGCGGACGCGCGCCTGCGCCGCAAGGTGTTCGGCGCGATCGAGGCCGAGTGGCAGCGCACGGTGGATGCGCTCGCGCGCATCACGGGCGACCGGCAGCGGCTGGCGCACAACACCGCGCTGGCGCGGTCGATCCGCCACCGCTTTCCCTACATCGATCCGCTGCACCACCTGCAGGTGGAGCTGGTGCGCCGCTGGCGCTCCGGCGAGGGCAGCGACCGGGTGCAGACGGGTATCCACATCAGCATCAACGGCATCGCGGCGGGGCTGCGCAACACCGGGTGAGGTGCGTGCGGCACCGGCCCGGCGCGGGTCGCGCGGGCCCTCCGCCGGCATGCCCGGGCCTGCTTCTTGCTGAATCCGGTCCGTGGCCAGCGGCGGAGCTGCCACGGGCGGGCGAACGGGGGCCCGGAAGGCCACGAGGGTGATGGAACCGACCACGACAACGACTGAAAAACCTGCGGCTGCGATGGCGGCAGGCGCGGCCCTGCAGGCGCCCGGCGGGCCCGCCGGACCGGGAACCGCCGGCTGGCTGCGCCGCCTGTGGGCACAGGACGCGTTCGTCTACAGCCTGCGCGTGTTCATCGCGCTCAGCGGCGCCATGGCGCTGTGCTGGTGGCGCGACGAGGTGGCGCTGGTGACGCCGATCTTCCTCGGCATCATCGCGAGCGCCTTGGCCGAGACCGACGACAGCTGGCGCGGCCGCCTGCGCGCCGTGCTGGTGATGCTGGCCTGCTTCGCGCTGGCGGCCAGTTCCGTGCAACTGCTGCTGCCGCACCCGGCGTGGTTCGTGGCGGGGCTCGCGCTCTCGACCTTCGGCTTCACCATGCTGGGGGCGATCGGCGAGCGGTACCGCGCGATCTCCTCCGCTACCGTGATCCTGGCGCTGTACGCGGCCATTACCGCCTCGCCGGGCAGCGTCGCCGCGCATGCGCCGGCCGGCGGTCCCTGGCACGTGCCGGGGCTGCTGCTGGCGGGGGCCGCGTGGTATGCGTTCCTGTCGCTGCTCTGGTGCGCCTTGTTCCCGCACCAGCCGGTGCGCCAGAACCTCGCGCGGCTCTACGACCAGCTGGGCGCCTACCTGCGGCTCAAGGCCAGCCTGTTCGAGCCGGTGCGCGGCGTGGACGTGGAGCGCCGCCGCCTGGCGCTGGCGCAGACCAACGGCCGGCTGGTGGGGGCCCTCAACGCCACCAAGGAAAGCATCTTCAGCCGCTGGGGCGCCGGGGCGCGCGCCACCCTGCCCACGGGCCGCATGCTGCGG
Source organism: Comamonadaceae bacterium UBA4962 (assembly GCA_002397315.1). Taxonomy (GTDB): domain Bacteria; phylum Pseudomonadota; class Gammaproteobacteria; order Burkholderiales; family Burkholderiaceae_C; genus Paracidovorax. The sequence goes on along the minus strand of DHAE01000029.1, from coordinate 185,003 downwards.
CACCTGAACCTGTATTTCCTCGCGCAGGACATCCACGAGCGGGCGAGTTCCTCCCACCACCACTACAACGAATGGGCGGACGTGCTGTTCCACAGCGACGTGCTCTACCGCGCCCAGCGCGTGCTGCAGTTGCAGGGCGTGGAATGCGCGCGCATCGCGCAGGCGCTGCAGATGCACCAGCCGTTCGTGCGCGACGGCGCGGTGGCGCGCGCCATGGCCGACCTGCGCGACGCGATCGCCTACCTGGAAGCCCAGGGCCGCGCCGAATGGCACCGGCCCCTGCGCAGCCTGCGGGCGCTGGCGCGCAACCTCGCCACGCTCGACGGCCAGCTCGACGCGGCCGCCCACCCGGACGGCGGCGAGCGGGCGGGCGACAGCAGCCTGCTGGACCGCTCCCCGCGCTCGCTGGCGGATGCGTGGAGCCGCGTGCGGGCGCAACTGCATCCCGAGGCGCCGCTCTTCCGGCATGCCGTGCGGCTCTCGCTCGCGCTGGCGGCGGGCCACGGCATCATGCAGCTCATCGACCCGGTGCACGGCTACTGGATTCCGCTGGCCACGCTGTTCGTCTGCCAGCCCACCTACGGCGCGACGCTGGCGCGCGTGTCGCAGCGCATCGCCGGCACGGCCGTGGGCCTGGTCGTGGGCTGGGCACTCCTGCGGCTGTTCCCGAGCCTGCCGCTGCAAGCGCTCTTCGCGGTGGCGGCGGGCGTGCTGTTCTTCGTCACCCGCACCACGCACTACCTCACGGCGACCGCCGCCATCACGCTGCTGGTGCTGATGTGCTTCAACCAGGCCACCGGCGCGGCGCACGGGCTGATCCTGCCGCGCCTGTGGGACACGATGATCGGCAGCGCCATCGCCGCCGCCGCGATGCTCTGGGTGCTCCCCGACTGGCAGGGCCGCCGGCTCGCCGCCGTGGCGGCCCGGGCCCTGGCCGCCCATGCCCACTACCTGCGCGAGATCCTCTCGCAGTACGCCACCGGCAAGGCCGACGACCTCGATTACCGTTTGGCGCGGCGCAACGCGCACAACGCGGACGCGGCCCTCTCCACCACGCTCTCGCACCTGTTGCAGGAGCCGCGGCACGTGCGCTCGCACTCGCTGGCGGGCATGCGGATGCTGGTGGCCTCGCACACGCTGCTGAGCTACCTCTCGGCGCTGGGGGCGCACCGGGCGGGGCCTGCCGGCGAGGCGGCCGATCTTGCGCAGGAGGCGGGGGGGTATGCGGCGGAGCGGCTGGAGGCGCTGGCGGCGGGGTTGCAGCGGCGGCAGGTGGATGCCGGGGCCGTAGGCGTATCCGCGGCTCCAGCCGTGGCCGTGACCCTGGCGAAGGCGGATAGGGAGGCCGGTGGTGGACAGGCGCAGGCTGAGGACCGTGCCCAGGTGCAGACGCCCACCCAGACACGTGCATTGGCGCTGGCAGGGGCGCTGGAGCAGGCGGCGGATGCCGGATCTTTGCAGGGCGTTGATGGCGCGGTGTCGGCCGAGACGTTGCGGGTGTTGCAAACGCAGGTGGCGTTGGTGTGTCGGCAGTTGGGGGTGATCGAGGTGGCTGTGGGTGAGTTGGTGGGGAAGGCGTGACTAGGGTGTTGTTGATTATTGGTTACGTTGTGGGTTTGTTTCCCGGGGCCGGGATGTGCGCCCGGCGGCGCACCTACTTTCTTTTGCTTCGCCAAAAGAAAGTAGGCAAAGAAAAGGCGACCCTGGTGTCTGCGTCCCCCTTCGCCCCGGTGGGGCGAAGGGGGCAGCCTGTGGTGCTCGGGTGCGGGGCGGCGCCGTGGAACTCGCTTCGCGCTGGCGCGCTGCGCTCGGACATCCCCGGCGAGCCAGATCACGAAGCAGGCGTGTCCTGCGGCACGCCTGCCCGCCCCGCGCCCTGCGCTCCTCGGCGCAGACACAAGGGGTGGGTGCAGCAGACGGGCCATTGCTTCGCTCGGCCCTTGGTGCGCGAGTGCTTCGCACCGCGCACCCAGAAGTTGGAGGAGGGCATGGGTGGTCTTCGGCCGAGCGCAGCGATGGCCTGACTGCTGCAAGGGGCCGAGCGCAGCGATGGCCCGGGTCACTCCCTTCTGGATGCGCCTGGGGCGCGCAGGGGGCGGGGTGGCGGGCGTGCCGCAGGACACGCCCGCATCGTGAACTGATCTGCCGTGGCTGTCTGAACGGAGCGCGTCAGCGCGCAGTGAGTTCCACGGCACACCCCGCCCCCGAGCACCCCAGGTTGCCCCGTTCGCCCCGTGGGCGAACGGGGTCGCAGACAGCAGGGTCGCCCTTTCTTTGGTTACTTTCTTTCGGCGAAGCGAAAGAAAGTGACTCGCCCGCCGGGGCGAGTCCCGGCTCCGGGAAGCAATCAGGACAAGATCGCTCGATCAAGAACCCCAGCGATCAACCAGTCAATCAATCACTCATCAACTCCCCGATCGGCCTCAAATCCTCCACCCGATCACACACCGCCTTCACCACCATCATCACCGGAATCCCCAGCAGCACCCCCCACAACCCCCACAGCCACCCCCAGGCGAGCACGCTCACGAACACCGCCACCGGGCTCATGCGGCTGGTGCGGCTCGTGAGCCACGGCGTGAGCAGATTTCCGACCAGCGTATGGATGAGCAGCGACGCTCCGCCGATGGCCAGGGCCATGTCCACGGTGCCGAACTGCAGGAACGCGACGAGCGCCGAGGCGCCCGTGACGATGATCGAGCCGACGTACGGCGCGAGGTTGAGCACGCCCGCCACCACGCCCCAGACGATCGCGTTCTCCAGGCCGAGCAGGGCATACGCCACGCCCGTGCCGATGCCGACCAGCACACTGGTGGCCACCTGCACGAGCAGGTAGCGCTGGATCTGGCCCGAGATGTCGTCGAGCACCTCCATGGTGATCTTGCGGCGCTCCAGGCTGGCGCCGGCGATGCGCACGAGCTTGCGCCTGAAGAGGTTGCCCGAGGCGAGCGAGAAGAAGGTGAGGAACACCACCACCGTGAGCTGCCCGGCGGCCGATACCAGGCCCATGGTGCCGCTCCAGACGTAGTCGCGGATGTTGAAGGGCGCGCGTTCGATCACCACGCGCTGCACGCCGCGGCGGGTCTGGGGCGGGATGCTTTCGGTGGCGGCCTGTTCGATCTGGCTGGCCGCTTTCTGCATGGTGTCCAGCGGGCTCGGGCCGCGCATGTTCAGGCGCATGGCGTCGCGCACCTTGCGCGCGGCGACGGGCAGGGAGTCGACCAGTTCGGCCGCGCCGTCCGACAGCGACCACGCCGTGCCGCCGAGGCCGCCGACGATGCCCAGCAGCAGCACGCCGGCGCCGAGCCAGCGCGGGATGTACCAGCGGCGCAGCGCGGTGACGATGGGTTGCAGCGCAATGGTGAGCAGCAGGCTCAGCATCAGCGGGATGAAGACGGCGGCGGCCCAGTGCAGCAGGGCCACGGCGGCGAAGAGCGCCAGCAGCGCGAGCGAGAAGTTGCGCACGTCCACCGGCATGTGCAGCATCAGCGGCGAGGACAGGGCGGAGGACGAAGACGCGGAAGACAAAGACGAAAACGCCCCCGCGGGCGGAGGCGGGGGCTCGGCGGGGCCGGGCGCCGGGGCGGGCGGGTCGCCCGCAGGGGGCGATGCCGGCGCAGGGTCTCCGGCGGGGGGCGGGTCGGCCGGCGGATCGCCTGCGGGCGGTGGTGGCGGGTCGGCGTCCCGCGGCGCGGCGGGATCATTGGGCGTGGCCAGGACGGAGGCGGAGGGCTGCATGCGCGGATTGTGGCGCGGCAGGAGCCCCTGTGCACGTAGGCGGGCGCCCGGCCGTGGCATCGGTGCCGATGCACGTCTGCGGAGATTCCGAATTCCCGGCGGCCGATGCAGGCCGGGACCAAGGCACGCAGGGCAGCAGGCGGTGGAGGCCGCGGGGCGGACTGGCCGGGAAAAGCGCCGCTGTTCGGACCATGCGCCCGGCGCGCGGCCGGTAGCATGCGCACATGCATTCCGAGGAAAGGTGCGCGCGCATGACCCCCGTTGCGGAACTCCCGCTGCTCTCCGCCCCCCGTGGGCTCCGGCCCTCGCTGGCGCTGCTGCTGTGCGCCGCCGGGCTGGCCGGCTGCGCCGCGCCGCCCGACCTGCCGCAGCCGCAGACCCATGCGCCATCCACCCAGAAGACGGCCCGCGCCGTGCACCACTGGGACGTGCTCGCCGCCGACGTCGCGGCGCGCACCGCCGCCAAGCTGCGCGAATGGCCGGCGGGCGCGCACCCCATCTACGTCACCCCGGTCGAGGAACCGGGCGGCGTGCCCGGTTTCGGGGCGGGTTTCCGCTCCCTGCTCATCACCCACCTCGTGGAACGCGGTCTGACGATTGCGACCCAGCCGTCGGACGTGCGGCTCGCCGTGGGCGTGCAACTCGTGCAGCACGTGGCGCCTCCCGGCGACGGCGCGCGGCCGGTGCTGCTGGGCGAGGGCGTGCGGGTGGCGCGCGATGCGTCCATGGAAAACGGCGACTACCTGCTCGCCTGGGCGCCCCCGGCATCTTCGCCTGCGGCGGTGGCCGGAGCGGCAACCGGAGTCGTCCCCATGACGGTGTCCTCGGGAACCGTGACGGGCGTGGTCGTCGGGGCTCCGGACGCGGCGCGGCCCGTCGCGGTCCAGCGTCTCGCACCGGGGCCGGCCCGCACCGAGGTGCTGGTCACTACCTCGCTGGAGGGCGAAGGCCGCTACCTGGCCCGCACGAGCGATGTCTATTCGATCGACCAGGCCGACGCCGTGCTCTACCTGCCGGCACTGCCCGCGCCGCCCCCGGCCGTGGGCCCCCCGCCCGCGCCGGTGAAGACCTGGCAGGTGGTGCCATGACGCGGCCGGTCCCTCTCGACACTTCGGCCGTGGGTATGGCCGGTACCGCGCCGGTGTGCGCGTCCGCTGCTGCAACTGCTCCATCCGCATCCGCATCTGGTCCCACATCGCGCCGCACCTGGCTGCGCACGGGCCTGGCCGTCGGTGCCGCGGCCCTGCTGCTGCCGGGCTGCGCCCGCTACTACTACGGCGCCGCCGCCGCGCCCCACGGCGGCAGCCCGGGCGCCCTCGGTGCGCTGGGCCTGGGCCCCACCGCGGCCGAGGCGCTGCTGGAGGCCAACTATGCCGCGGCCGACGCCCTGCTGCTGCAGGTGCCGCAGCTCGATCCGCGCCTGCCGGTGCTGGTGGGCACGCTGGTGCACATCGACCGCCTGGGCGAATCGTCGCGACTGGGCCGGCTGTGTTCCGAGCAGATCGCCGGCCGCATGGTGCAGCGCGGCGTGCGCGTGACCGAACTCAAGATGCGCGAAAGCCTGGCGATGGTGCCGGGGCAGGGCGAACTGCTGCTGTCGCGCGAGGTGCGCGAGGTGAGCCGCGCGCAGTCGGCGCAGGCGGTGGTGGTGGGCACCTATGCGGCCACGGCCCAGTCGGTGTTCGTCGGCCTCAAACTCGTGAGCCCGGCCGGCAACACCGTGCTGGCCGCGCACGACTACGTGCTGCCGGTGGACGACAACGTGCGCATCCTGCTCTCCATGCGCTGAGGGCGCCTCCAGCGCGCCTGGCCGGGGCGGGCAAAAAAAAATCCCGGCACGGGGCCGGGAGAGGGGGTTACTCGCGTCGAAAAAGGATCAGTGCAGCATCAGCGCGCCGGCCGACTTGCTCTTGCCGGCACGGGCCGGGGGATTGCAGAGGCCGCAGGTGTAGGCGCGGGCGTTCTCGTACATCTCGGTCACGAACTGGCCGCCGCACTGCGAGCACTTGGTGCGCGTGAGCATGCCGGCATCCACGAACTTCACGAGGCGCCAGGCGCGGGTGAAGGACAGCAGGGGCTCGATCTCGGCCGTGGCGACCTGCTCGTTGTAGAGGCGGTAGGCCTTGGTCAGCAGCTCGACCGAATCCAGGCTCACGCCCTTGGAGAGGTATTCGTAGATGTTCAGGAACAGCGAGCTGTGGATGTTTTCCTGCCAGGTGAGGAACCAGTCGGTGGAGAACGGCAGCTGGCCCTTGGAAGGCGACTTGCCCGCGATTTCCTTGTAGAGCCGGATCAGGCGCTCGTACGACAGCGACGTCTCCGATTCCAGCACCTGCATGCGGGCGCCCATCTGGATGAGCATGGCGGCGCGCTCGATCTGCTTGGATTCGTTCAGGACGCTCTTCACGGGGGCGGCGGCTGCTGCGGTCATGGCGGGCTTTCGAAGGACGGGACGGGCGGGAGGAACGGGAGAAGCGGGGTGTGCCGCTCAGAGCACTTCCGACACGCGGCTGGCCATGAGGATGTTGGCGTGCAGCGTGTTGGTGGCTTCGTTGCCGACCTTCTTGGGCGTGTTGTGGTTGGTGAGCAGGCTCCAGACGAGGTTGTCGTCGACGCGGAAGCTGCACAGCAGGGTGTTGCGGGAGGCCAGCTTGAGCACCTGTGCGGCCGAGAGGGAGGCCAGGATGTCGGCGGCGTCTTCGTTGATGCCCAGGCGGAACACGGCTTCGGCCTTGTCCTGGCGGATCAGCGTCTGGGCCAGCATCAGGTACGTGAGGTTGGCTTCGCGGATTTCAGCGAGAAGTTGTTCCGAGGTCATGTTCAATCCTTTTCCGTTACCAGATCCCGAGGCCCCTGGCGGGGTGCAGGTGTGTCGCGATCCGTTGAAATGGATTGTGAATCCGGCCCAATCGGAAATTAAGTCGGGGTTTGGATGTGCAGCGTGTCTCGCCCGCAAGCCGGGTCTGTAGGAATTTCCCTTACAGGCGCGCCAGGGGTGGGAGCGGTGTGCGAGGGCAGGCGTGCTGCGCGCGGTGGCAGGTGCCGGAGAAAGCCTTCGGTGCGGCTATCGGGTGGATATGAAGTGCCTATGGCTCGGCCGTGGTGTGCTGGCCTCGCTCACGGCACGCCCGCAGCGCGTGCCGTCAGCCGCGCTCGACCGGGCGGGACGGGTCGCTGCACCACTCGCTCCAGCTGCCCGCGAACAGGGCCGTGGGGCCCAGGCCGGCGATCTCCATCGCCAGCACGTTCGGCGTGGCGCTCACGCCGCTGCCGCACTGGTGCACCACGGTGGCCGGATCGCGGCCGGCGAGCAGCGATTCGAACTCGGCCCGCAACTGCGCGGCCGGTTTGAAGCGGCCGTCGGGCCCGAGGTTGTCCGAGAACGGCCGGTTCAGCGCGCCGGGAATGTGGCCCGCGACCGGATCGAGCGGCTCCACCTCGCCGCGGTAGCGTGCCGGCGCCCGCGCATCCACCACCGTCTGGTCCGGCTGGCCGAGCGCGGCCTGCACCTGGGCGGCGGTGGCGAGCCGCTGCAGGGGCTCGCCCAGCGCGAAATTCGCCTGGAAGTGCGCGGGCTCCTCGCCGTGCGCCAGTTCGCCGCCGGCCTGCTCCCAGGCCTGCAGCCCGCCGTCGAGCACTGTCACGGCCTCGTGGCCCGCCCACCGCAGCATCCACCAGAGGCGGCCGCAGTAATTCGCGCCGTTGCGGTCGTACACCACGGCCTGCATCGCATTGGAAAAGCCCACCGACGACAGCCACGCGGCGAAGCGCTCGGGATGCGGCAGCGGATGCCGTCCGCCGGAGGACGGCATCTCGCCTTCCTTCGCCACGATGGTGCCGCCGGCGCCGGGCACGCCGTGCCGGGCACTGAGCGCCTCGTCGAGGTGCGCGTACACCGCGCCGGGGATGTGCGATTCCAGGTACTGCTGCTGCCCGCGCGACGGGTGCGCCAGATCGAAGCTGCAATCGAAAACCATCAGGGGAGCGCCGCTCGCGCGCAGCGCCTGGAGTTCGTCGGCGGAAATGAGGGTGGTGTAGGCCATGGCGTGTTCGGTCAATGGTGCGTGAGGGAATGGGACGCCGGCGTTCCCCATGGTACGGCCGGGCATGACCCCATGGTGCGGATTGTGCCGCCTGCCATGGCGGCGCCGCGTCGGCGCTGGCCGCCAACCGATCGGCACGGCCGCCGGCCCGCCGCCCTGGTGCCCACGCCGGCCCGCCGCCCTGGTGCCCACGCCGACGCGCCGGCTCAGTGCTCTTCCGCCGGTGCCCCGGGCGCCGCGCGCGCACGCAGCACCGTGGCGACGACGCCGCTCACGATGATCAGTGCCATGCCGGCCCAGCCGATGGGCGGGATGTCGTCGCCGAACAGCACCACGCTGTAGACACCCGCGAACACGATGCCGGAATACTGCAGGTTGGCGACCACGAGGGTGCCGCGCTGCGAGCCCGCCCGCGCATAGGCGCGCGTCATGCAGAGCTGGCCCGCGGCGGCCAGGAAGCCGATCGGCAGCAGCCACAGGCCCGGCCAGCCCGGCCACGCCGAGGCGCCCGTGAGCAGCATCGCCGCGCCGCCGGCCACGGCCGAGCCGACCGCGAAATAGAACACCGTGCGCGTCTCCGGCTCGCCGATACGCGACAGCGCCATCACCTGCATGTAGGCGAAGGCGGCCGAGAGGCCCGAAAGCAGCCCGATCAGGCCGGCGAACATCTCGTGGGCGCCGATGCTGGGGCGCAGCATCATGACCACGCCCGCGAAGCCGGCCATCACGGTCATCACCAGCGGTGCCTGCAGGGGCGGGCGCGTGCCGCCCGCGCCGCCCGAAGGCCGCCATGCCAGCAGCGCGCCGCCGACGATGAAGGCCGCGATCCACACGCTGCTCATGTAGTTGAGCGTCATGGCGGTGGCGAGCGGCAGGTGCGCGATGGCGTAGAACCATGCGCCCAGCGACACCACGCCGATCAGGCTGCGCCAGGCGTGCATGCCGGGGTAGCGCGTGCCGAGGCCCACGCCCTGGCGCCGCGCCAGCGCCCAGAGGATGGCCATGCCGATGATGCCGCGGTAGCACACCAGCTCGGCCGCGTTGAAATGCGCGGACGCCATCTTCACGCAGACCCCCATGCTCGCGAAGAGGAATGCGGCGAGGACCATCCAGAGGGCTTGCATGGGCGTGGGAGCGGAGCGAAAGGGGAAGGGGAAGGGAGGCCGTGCGGGCAGGGGGATCCTGCACGGGCCGGCGGAGGCGCACACCGGGGCGCGGGTCCGATGTTAGGCCAAGGCCTGCCCTCCGGCCCTGGAACGGGGCGAGAAAGTGTCCCATGGGTTCCTCGCCGGCCCGCTTCCCGCGGTGCCTCGCGGGCTACCCCTGCAGCGCGTCGGTGCGCGGCGCGCGGGACGCCCGGCGGTTCTCGTGCCATGCCAGGCCGACGAACACCATGGCGGCGATGGCCAGCGAGGCCGCCACCATCTTGCCCAGCAACGGAACCAGGGACGCGCTCGCGATGATGGCGATCCAGGCGCAGGCACGCATCCTGGCGGAGCGAAATACCTTCAGCGCGGCACCGAAGGCGAAGAGATAGATCACGATGAAATTGGCATTGGCGAACTGGATCAGCGCCTCTTCCGGGATCTGGAAGCCCGTGATGCACAGGGTGAAGATGCCGTAGACCACGGCCAGGGCCGCCAGCGCGTTGCGGGGCGCGCCCTGCGCGCCGCCGCTCCAGCGCCCCAGGGCGCGGGGCAGCAGGCCGGCGTTCGCCAGCGCGAAGATTTGCCGCGAGGCACCCATCACCCAGGAATTCACGGCCAGCAGCAGCAGCGCGATCGCCACCACGCTGCCCACAGCGGCCGTCGATTCGCCCACGGCGATGCGCAGGATGGGGACGAGCACCGTCGGGGCGGTAGCCCGTTCGTCCGGCGGAACGACGGCGACGTAGGTCAGCGCGATCATGCCGTAGAGCCCGCTCACCACCAGCACGGCCCACGGAATCACGCGCCGGAAGGTGCGCTCCGGATCCCGCACCTCGCCCGCGATGGAGGAGATGTTCTCCCAGCCCAGGAACGCGAAGAAGCACACCACCATGGCGCCGCCGACGGAGGAAATACCCTGCGGCATGAATGGCGTCATATTCTCCGCGCTGCCCTGGGGCAGCGCGACGGCCATGACCACGACCAGGCCGCACACGAGAATGAAGACCGCTATCGACTGGATTTTTCCGCCGATTTTAATGCCCATGGCATTGAAACCTATCGCGGACAGCAGGAAGGCATAACCGACGAGGGGAATCCACTGCCGGTCGAAAGGAATCAGTGCGTGAAGATAATGGGCGGCCGCCAGCCCCATGATGGGATCGCTGACCACGATGGTGAGCGTGAGCAGCATCGAGAGGGTCTTGCCCATCCGGCGGTTCAGGGATTTTTCGACGAACGCGGGCACACCGCCGCTTTCCGGGGCCATCATGGACATCTTCGCGAAGCAGACGGCCACCGGCGCCGTGATGAGCGCCAGCAGCACCCACGCCACGATCGAAGCCGGCCCTGCTATTTGCGCGGCGATGCCCGGAATGATCAGCACCCCGGCGCCCACCACGGATGAAATATAGAAGGCGAGCAGCTCCCGGCTGCCGATATGGCGTTGCAATGACACGATCAGGTCCTTGTGCGGTTGGCGTCTCCTGGTATGTCGGGAAGATGCATGGCCCCGAATCGTTTCTTGTGATGCCGGGAATGCTAAGAGTTATTGGTGGCGGTGGAGCGGGCGCATTCCATGTTTGTGTTTATCGCTGCAATGGTGATATTTTGGGTTATGCGTGGAATGTTCTGCTCGATGCATTTGATTCATCGATGCCCCGGAGAATATGCCCCTGCACGCAGCTTGCATGGATATTTCCGACGGGCATGAAAAAAGCCGGCGGGGACGGTGTCCTGGCCGGCTCTTCCAACGTGGTGCGGAGCGGCTGCTCCGCGGGGAATCAGGGCTGCTGCCGCTGGAGGTCCGCGTCGCCCATCGCGCCGCGGTACCACTCGTGGAAGTGCTGCATGCCGTCTTCCATCGGGCTCTGGTAGGGGCCGACCTCGTTGTCGCCTCGGGCCAGCAGGGCCTTGCGGCCGGCGTCCATGCGCTCGCCGATCTCGTCGTCCTCGATGCAGGTTTCCATGTAGGCGGCCTGCTGGGCCTCGACGAATTCGCGCTCGAAGGCCGCGATCTCCTCGGGGTAGTAGAACTCGACCATGTTGAGCGTGCGCGTCGGACTGATCGGGTGCAGCGTGGACACGGTGAGCACGTGCGGGTACCACTCCACCATGATGTGCGGATAGTAGGTGAGCCAGATCGCGCCGCGCTCGGGCATGCGGCCCTCGCGGTAGTTCAGCAGCACCTCGTGCCACTTGCGGTACACATCCGAGCCGGGCTTGCCGAAGGTGGAGGCCACGCCCACGGTCTGCACGGAATAGTGCTTCTGGAACTCCCAGCGCAGGTCGTCGCAGGTGACGAAGTTGCCCAGCCCCGGGTGGAACGGGCCCACGTGGTAGTCCTCGAGGTAGACCTCGATGAACGTCTTCCAGTTGTAGTTGCACTCGTGCAGCTCGACCTTGTCGAGCACGTAGCCGTCGAACGACAGCTCCGAGCGCGGGCCCATGCCGGCGAGGTCGGCGGCGATGTCGCGGCCGTTGTCCTCGAACAGCAACCCGTTCCACTCGCGCAGCGCGTAGTTGTTCAGGTTCAGGCAGGGGTCGTGCGAGAAGTGCGGCGCGCCCAGCAGCTCGCCCTGGGGCGAGTAGGTCCAGCGGTGCAGCGGGCAGACGATGTTGCCTGCCGCATGGCCCTTGCCGTTGGTGCGCAGGTTGCCCCGGCCCTGCAGCATCACCGCCTGGCGGTGGCGGCACACGTTGGAGACCAGTTCGATGCCGCCCTGCGCGTTGCGCACCAGGGCACGGCCCTGTCCTTCCTGCGGCAGCGCGTAATAATCGCCCGGCTCGGGCACGCTCAGCTGGTGCCCCACATAGCGGGGCCCGCGCTGAAAGATGGTGTCCAGCTCGCGCCGGAACAGCGCATCATCGAAATAGCTTGAAACTGGTAGTTGGCTTGCGGCCTGCTGCAGTTGAAGACTTAAATCAGACATGGGTGACCTGACCTAAAGACTCCCCACAGGGAGGGTGCGCGTGCGCACGGGACTTGGAAAAAACGAAACCGGCCGAGCAAAGTACCCACAGCCGGTTCGACGAAGAAATGGGATTGTAGCCAATGGGGTTATTTCCGGACCCCCCGTGCGTGTATTGCGTTTCCGTGGCGAGCGTGTGACGTGCCCCGGCGGCCTGCGGGCGGCACCCGCATGCGCCTAAAATGGCCCGTTTTATCCGCGCCCCCCGGCGCGGCGCTCCTGCCATGCCCAAGGCTTCCCCTACCGCCACCGCCCCTGCCTCCCCCGAGCCCGCGAGCTACGAAGCCGCGCTGGAGGAGCTGGAACAGCTGGTGGGCCGCATCGAGTCGGGCCAGATGCCGCTCGAACAGATGCTCGCCGGCTACCAGCGCGGGGCGGAACTGCTGGCGTTCTGCCGCGGCCGCCTGGAGGCCGTGCAGGACCAGATCAAGGTGCTGGAGAACGGCACGCTGCAACCGTGGACGCAAGACTGATGGGCACCGCCACGCTGACCCCGTCCGCCGGCGACGCCGGCTTCGATCTCTCCGCCTGGAGCGCCGAAGCGCTGCAGCGCGTGGAAGCGGCCCTGGAGGCCTGGGTGCCCGCCGATGCCCCCGGTGGCCTCGGCGACGCCATGCGCTACGCGGTGCTGGGTGCCGGCAAGCGGCTGCGCCCGCTGCTGGTGCTCGCCGCGGCCGAGGCCGTGTCCGGCCATGCCGGGGCAGCGCTGCGCGCGGGCTGCTCGGTGGAGCTGATCCACGCCTATTCCCTGGTGCACGACGACATGCCCTGCATGGACAACGACGTGCTGCGCCGCGGCAAGCCCACGGTGCACGTGCAGTTCGGCCAGGCCCAGGCGCTGCTCGCGGGCGACGCGCTGCAGGCACTGGCCTTCGAGCTCCTCACGCCCGACGACGATGTGCCGGACGCCATGCAGGCCCGGCTGTGCCGGCTGCTCGCGCGCGCCGCGGGCGCCGACGGCATGGCGGGCGGGCAGGCGATCGACCTGGCCAGCGTCGGCATCGCCCTCTCGGAGGACGAACTGCGCCGCATGCACCGCCTCAAGACCGGCGCGTTGCTGCAGGCGAGCGTGCTCATGGGCGCGGCCTGCGGCGAGGCGCCTCCCGCCGCCTGGGAGGCCCTGTCGCGCTACGGCGCGGCCCTGGGGCTCGCCTTCCAGGTGGTGGACGACGTGCTGGACGTGGTGGCCGATTCCGCCACGCTCGGCAAGACCGCCGGCAAGGACGCCGCGAGCGACAAGCCCACCTACGTATCGCTGCTGGGTCTGGACCGTGCACGCGCCTATGCCGCCACGCTGCGCGACGAGGCCCATGCCGCGCTGGCGGCGAGCGGCTTGTCGCGCACGCGGCCGCTGGCGGCGCTGGCCGACATGGTGATCGACCGGTCCCGCTGATACTGTCGGCCGGACCCCGCCGCATGCTGGCCGTTCCGATGCCGCGCGCCGTCCCGCACGGGCACCGTGACGGAGGCCCGCGGCCGGTGCCGGGATGCCGGCGTGTCCGGGGCCTTCCCCTGCGACCGGCATGACGGGTGCCGGCCCCTTCCAACCAAGAGCAATATGTCCACGAACTCCTTTCCCCTCCTGCAGACCGTGAACGATCCGGCCGACCTGCGCCGGATGTCGCGCGCCCAGCTCAAAGAACTGGCCACGGAGCTGCGCGCGTTCGTGCTCGACAGCGTCTCGAAGACGGGGGGGCACCTCAGCTCCAACCTGGGCACCGTGGAACTCACCGTGGCGCTGCACGCGGTGTTCGACACCCCGCGCGACCGCCTCGTGTGGGACGTGGGCCACCAGACCTACCCGCACAAGATCCTCACAGGCCGCCGCGACCGCATGCCCTCGCTGCGCCAACTGGGCGGCCTCTCGGGCTTCCCGCAGCGCACCGAGAGCGAATACGACACCTTCGGCACCGCGCACTCCAGCACCAGCATCTCGGCCGCGCTCGGCATGGCCATGGCGGCCCGCCAGCGCGGCGAGGACCGCCGGGCCGTGGCCATCATCGGCGACGGCGCGATGACGGCCGGCATGGCCTTCGAGGCGCTGAACAACGCCGGCGTGGCCGACGCCAACCTGCTCGTCATCCTGAACGACAACGACATGAGCATCAGCCCGCCCGTGGGCGCGCTGAACCGCTACCTGGCGCAGCTCATGAGCGGGCAGTTCTATGCCGCCGCGAAGAACGTCGGCAAGACGGTGCTCGGGCCCGTGCCGCCGCTGCTGGAGCTGGCCAAGCGCTTCGAGCAGCAGGCCAAGGGCATGGTGGTGCCGGCCACGCTGTTCGAGAAGTTCGGCTTCAACTACATCGGCCCGATCGACGGGCACGACCTCGATTCGCTCATTCCCACGCTGGAGAACATCAAGGGCCTGAAGGGCCCGCAGTTCCTGCACGTGGTCACGAAAAAGGGCCAGGGCTACAAGCTGGCCGAGGCCGATCCCGTGGCCTACCACGGCCCGGGCAAGTTCGATCCGACCGTGGGCCTGACCAAGCCGGCCACGCCGCCCAAGCAGACCTTCACGCAGGTGTTCGGCCAGTGGCTCTGCGACATGGCCGCGCAGGACGAACGGCTCGTCGGCATCACGCCCGCGATGCGCGAAGGCTCGGGCATGGTGGAGTTCGAGAAGCGCTTCCCCGGCCGCTACTACGACGTGGGCATCGCCGAGCAGCATGCCGTGACCTTCGCCGCGGGCATGGCCTGCGAGGGCGTGAAGCCGGTGGTGGCGATCTACTCCACCTTCCTGCAGCGCGCCTACGACCAGCTCATCCACGACGTGGCGCTGCAGAACCTGCCGGTGGTGTTCGCGCTCGACCGGGCCGGCCTCGTCGGCGCCGATGGCGCGACGCACGCGGGGGCCTACGACATCCCGTTCGTGCGCTGCATTCCGAACATGAGCATGGCCTGCCCCGCGGACGAGCGCGAGTGTCGCCAGCTGCTCTCCACCGCCTTCGGGCAGGACCATCCCGTGGCCGTGCGCTACCCGCGCGGCAGCGGCGCGGGCATCGAGCCCCTGCCGGGCCTGGAGGGCCTGCCCTTCGGCAAGGGCGAGGTGCGCCGCACGGGCCGGCGCATCGCGATCCTGGCCTTCGGCACGCTGCTCTATCCCGCGCTGCAGGCCGCCGAGACGCTGGACGCCACGGTGGCCAACATGCGCTGGGCCAAGCCGCTCGACACCGCGCTGCTGCTGGAGATCGCCGCCACGCACGACGCCTTCGTGACGCTGGAAGAGGGCGCCGTGATGGGCGGCGCCGGCAGCGCCGTGTGCGAGGCGCTGAACGCCGCCGGCATCCAGAAGCCCGTGCTGCAGCTCGGCCTGCCGGACGTGTTCATCGAACATGGCGACCCGGCCAAGCTGCTCGCGCTGCAGGGCCTCGATGCCGAAGGCATCGTGCGCTCCGTCACCGCGCGCTTCGGCCCGCTGGGCGAATGACGGGCGGGCCCGCGCGGAAAGGCTTGCAGAAGCCTGAATCCGCGCGGCCCCGGTCCGGTGTTCGCGGGAAAACCCCCAAGAGTGTGCGCAGGGGCGTTCCTACAATTGTTTCCGGCTGAAACCTGCCCTGCAGGCGGGCAGATGCGCCCGCCGGCAGGCATGCAAACAATCATCACCGGAGACCCATCCATGGACCGTCGTTCCATCCTCAAGCACGCAGGCATCGCCGGCGTTCTGGCGGCCGGCGCAGCCCCCGCTGTGCACGCCCAGGCCAGCATCCGCTGGCGCCTCGCCTCCAGCTTCCCCAAGTCGCTGGACACCATCTACGGCACGGCGGAAGTGTTCTCCAAGAAGGTCAGCGAAGCGACCGGCGGCAAGTTCCAGATCTCGGTGCATGCCGGCGGCGAACTGATGCCCGCCTTCGGCGTGGTGGACGGCGTGCAGAACGCGTCCGTCGAGATGGCGCACACGGCGCCCTACTACTACTACGGCAAGGACCCGACGTTCTGCCTCGGCTGCGCCGTGCCCTTCGGCCTGAACGCGCGGCAGATGAACGCCTGGATGTACGAGGGCAACGGCCTGAAGCTGATGCGCGAGTTCTACGCCAAGTACAACATCATCAGCTTCCCCGGCGGCAACACGGGTGCGCAGATGGGCGGCTGGTTCCGCAAGGAGATCAAGTCCGTCGCCGACCTGAAGGGCCTGAAGTTCCGCACCAACCCGTTCGCGGGCCGGGTGCTGGAGCCCTTCGGCGTGATCCCCCAATCCATTCCCGGCGCCGACCTGTACCCCGCGCTGGAAAAGGGCACGATCGACGCGCTGGAATGGGTGGGCCCGTACGACGACCAGAAGCTGGGCTTCAACAAGGTCGCGCCGTTCTACTACTACCCCGGCTGGTGGGAAGGCGGCCCGCAGCTGGACTTCTACATCAACACCAAGGCCTGGGAAGGCCTGCCGGCCGAATACAAGGCCGTGGTGGAAGCCGCTGCCTCGCACGCCCACGTCTCGATGCTGGCGAAGTACGACGCGCGCAACCCGGTGGCGATCAAGCAGCTCGTGGGCTCGGGCACCAAGCTGCGGCCGTTCACGCAGGACGTGATGAATGCGGCGTTCAAGTCGGCGCAGCAGATCTATGCGGATCTGAACAACACCAATCCGGAGTGGAAGAAGGTGTACACGGATTACGCGAAGTTCCTCTCGGATGAGAATGCGTGGTTCCGGTTCACCGAAGGCACGTTCGATCGGTTCATGCAGGCGCAGAAGCTGTGATGGCTGGCGTGGGCTTTTCTTTGGCATAAGAAGAAGCTGCGTTTTGATTGGGGGGCGGTCCTTTGGGGTCGCCCCTTTTTGTTGTTGGGGCGGGATGGGTTTGTTTCCCGGGGCCGGGATGTGCGCCCGGCGGCGCACCTACTTTCTTTTGCTTCGCCAAAAGAAAGTAGGCAAAGAAAAGGCGACCCTGGTGTCTGCGTCCCCCTTCGCCCCGATGGGGCGAAGGGGGCAGCCTGCGGTGCTCGGGGGCGGAGCGCCGCCGTGGAACTCGCTGCGCGCACTGCGTGCGCTCCGTTCAAACAGCCACGGCGAGTCAGAACACGAGGCAGGCGTGTCCTGCGGCACGCCTGCGCGCACCGCCCCCTGCGCTCCTCGGCGCAGACACAAGGGGTGGGGGCAGCAGACGGGCCATTGCTTCGCTCGGCCCTTGGTGCGCGAGTGCTTTGCACCGCGCACCCAGAAGTTGGAGGAGGGCGTGGGTGGTCTTCGGCCGAGCGCAGCGATGGCCCGGGTCGCTCCCTTCTGGATGCGCCTGGGGCGCGCAGGGGGCGGGGTGGCGGGCGTGCCGAAGGACACGCCCGCATCGTGAACTGATCTGCCGTGGCTGTCTGAACGGAGCGCGCCAGCGCGCAGTGAGTTCCACGGCACACCCCGCCCGCGAGCACCCCAGGTTGCCCCGTTCGCCCGCAGGGCGAACGGGGTCGCAGACAGCAGGGTCGCCTTTCTTTTGGGTACTTTTCTTTGGCGAAGCAAAGAAAAGTACCTCGCCCGCCGGGGCGAGTCCCGGCTCCGGAAAGCAACCTCTCAGCGAGCCGGTGCCTCGGGCAGAGACGCGGGCACGGCCCCAGCCCCCGCCCTCACCACACTCTCCCCGAACGCCACCAGCAACCCCGCATCCGCCGCATGCACCCACGTGATCCCGCCGCCCTTGCGCCGCAGCAGGATCCGCGGCGCGATGACGGCCTGGAACCACGGCCAGTGCACGATCTTGAAGCTCGCCACGTCCGCCGCGCGCACCCGCTTGTCCCAGAGCCAGGTCTGCACGATCACGCCGCCGCCGTCCTCGCCGGAAAAAAAGCGCGTGCGGCTGAACACCATCCACCAGCCCACCCAGCCGATCAGCACGGCCGCGAGGCCGAAGGTGGCGAGGGCGGGAAAGGTCCACTGCGCTCCGCGCAGCGCGGGGAGCGACCAGAGCGCGAAGGCCGCCAGCCCTCCCACGATGACGACGGCGAGCAGCCGCACCAGGGGCGGGAAGGCGGCGCTTTCGATGCCGATGGCGGCCCCGCCGTCGCCGGGCGGGGGCAGTCCATGCTCCGTCATTGCGGCGTGCTGGCCGCGCCTTCCGGCGCGGGTTCCGGCATCGCCGGCTCGGGCATCGGTTCCGGCATCGGCATGTCGGGCTCCCCGCCGGGGGCGGCGGAGGCGCCGTCCGCGGGCTTGCTGCCGGTGCCGAAGGGGTCGTCCATGTTGATGGACGGTTCGGCCGAAGTGTCCGCGGGCATGTCGAGCTGCACCTTGTCGAGGTCGACCACCTTTTCCTTGTCGAGGAACACGGTCACGGTCTGCGGGAAGAAGATCACGATGCCCACGAGGATCAGCTGCATCACCACCCAGGGGATGGAGCCCATGTAGATGTCGCTCGATTTCACCGGCCGGTCGATGCGTTTTTCCTTGAACAGCGTGTCCGAGATGCCGCGCAGGTAGAAGAGGGCGAAGCCGAAGGGCGGGTGCATGAAGCTGGTCTGCATGTTCACGCACAGCAGCACGCCGAACCAGACGAGGTCGATGCCCAGCTTGTGCGCGACGGGGCCCAGCAGCGGCAGGATGATGAAGGCGATCTCGAAGAAGTCGAGGAAGAACGCCAGGAAGAAGATGAAGAGGTTCACCACGATCAGGAAGCCGATCTGGCCGCCCGGCAGGTCGCTCAGCATGTGCTCGATCCAGATCGCGCCGTCGACGCCCTGGAACACCAGGGAGAACACGCGCGAGCCGATCAGGATGAACACCACCATGGCGGTGAGGCGCATGGTGCCGTCCATGGCTTCCTTGATGAGCTTCCAGGTCAGGCGCTTGTGGATTGCCGCGAGGATCAGCGAGCCGACGGCGCCCATGGCGCCCGCCTCGGTGGGGGTGGCGATGGCGTGGTCCATGAAGGGCAGGCCGCCCATGGAGCCCAGCACCGCGAAGATCAGGATCGCCGAGGGAATGATGCCGCGCAGGCACTTGCCCCACAGGGCCCAGCCGTGCAGCGTGCGCGCCGTCTTGGGCAGGCCGGGCACATATTCGGGGCGGATGCGGCCCAGCAGGAAGGTGTAGACCGCGAAGATCAGCACCTGCAGGATGGCGGGGCCCCAGGCGCCCTTGTACATGTCGCCCACCGAGCGGCCGAGCTGGTCGGCCATGACGATCAGCACCAGCGAGGGCGGCACGAGCTGGGTGATGGTGCCCGAGGCGGCCAGCACGCCCGTGGCGTAGCGCATGTTGTAGTTGTAGCGCATCATCACCGGCAGCGAGATCATCGCCATGGCGATCACCTGGCCGGCCACGGTGCCGGTGATGGCGCCGAGGATGAAGCCCACGATGATGACCGAGTAGCCCAGGCCGCCGCGCACGGGGCCGAAGAGCTGGCCCATGGAGTCGAGCATGTCCTCAGCGAGGCCGCATTTCTCGAGCACCGCGCCCATCAGCGTGAAGAACGGGATGGCCAGCAGCAGGTCGTTCGACAGGATGCCGAACATGTTGATCGGCAGGTTGGCCATGAAGTTGGCCGGGAACCAGCCCATCTCGATGGCGAAGAAGCCGCTGAACAGGCCCAGGGCCGCGAGCGAGAACGCGACCGGAAAGCCGATCAGCATGATCACGATCAGCCCCGCGAACATGATCGGGGCGAAATTTTCCATGTGCATGGGGAGAGTCTTCCTGCAGAAGTCGGGTCGGGCGGCGCTTTTTTGCGGATGCGGTTACTGCACCGGCTTCTCGTAGTGGGTGCTGATCTGCAGGTGGCCAGTGAGATAGGCCACGCGCTTGATGATCTCCGCCACGCCCTGCAGGAAGACCGCGCCGAAGCCCACGGGCAGGAGCAGCGCCGCGGGCCAGCGGATGAGGCCGCCGATGTTCCCCGACATTTCCTTGGTGACGAACATGTTCCAGAAGAACGGCCAGGTGAGCCAGGTGAGCAGGCCCATCACGGGCAGCAGGAAGACGATGAGGCCGAACAGGTCGACGAACACCGGGCCGCGGCCGCGCAGCTTGCCGTAGATGATGTCCACGCGCACGTGTTCGTTGAGCTTGAGCACCAAGGGCGCGCCGAGCATCACGGTGGTGCCGAAGAGGTACCACTGGATCTCGAGCCATGCGTTCGAGCTCATGTCGAGCCCGTAGCGCACGAGGGCGTTGCCGGCGGAAATCAGGGCGGCGGCGAGCACGGCCCAGCCGGCGACCTTGCTGAGCTTGGTCGAAACCCAGTCCATGCCCCGGGCCAGTTGGAGGAGTCCTGTCACGCTTGCTGTCTCCTGTCGTTCGTTGGTGTTGTGGGCGGACGCGCGCGAAAAAAAACCCGGCGCCGCGTCCGCCCGGCATTAGAGCGGATCGTACGGCGCCTGGGCTGAGAAAAGGCTGACGCGGGGGGCTGGGGTTTTCCCGTGCGTGGAAGTGCGGGGGCGCAATGGAAACGGCCCGTGCCGTCCGGAGACACGGGCCGTTGCGGCAGGAAAGAGCGTGAAAAGAAGAAGACCGCGGCGGATCAGAACCGCGGATCGCGCGGATCCCGGGGATCGCGCGGCGGCACGATCGGATCCCGCGGTGGGGGGGCATCGCCGCGGCGGCGCGGCCACCATTGCTCGATGCATTCGGCGGCGCGCTCGCGGCCGCCCAGGCCGAAGGCGAGCGCGAGGCCGAAGACGATGCCGCCCAGCAGGATCAGGAAGCTCTGGCGCACGATGTCGCCGCCGATGCCGAGCTGGTCCAGTGCGATCAGTACCGAGAAGATGACGATCGCGTACTGCGCGATCTTGCCGAGCAGCACCGTGTCCGCCATGCCCGCGCGCCGGCAGTAGGCCGAGACCATGTCGCCCACGAAGCGCGCGAAGTACGCGCCCAGCGCGAGGATCAGCAGCGCGATGAACAGGTTCGGGATGAACCAGAGCACCCGGCTGAGCAGGGCCGTGACGTAGCTCAGGCCCATGCCGTTGAAGGCGATCAGCAGGGCGGCGAGCAGCACGATGCCGTAGGCCAGCAGACCGAAGAGGCCGATGGTGTCGGTCTTCGAGCCGGCCTGCCGCAGGAAACCGTCGAGGCCCGCGCGCTCGGCGAGCACCTGGACGTTGATGGCGCGCAGGCCGCGCGTCACCGCGAAGCGCGCGGCCTTGGCGACCAGCCAGCCCACCGCGACGACCACCAGGGCCACCAGCAGGCGCGGGAGGAACGCGCCGAGCTGGAACAGCATGGCGCGGACGGGCTCGAGGGGAAAAGCGAAATGTTCCATGGATGAAGCCTCGGCGAAATGGGTGGGGCCCGCAAGGGGCTATCGGGGTGGGAAGGCGACGGAAGCGGGGGCCCGCCGGGAGGCCGGCCCCCGTGCGTTCAAGGCGCTTCCGTGGAACCTCCGGGTGGGGGCGGCAGGGTGGGCAGGGCGGGCCGGGGCGTGGGCGCGGCGGCCGCTCCGATCAGCGCGAGGATGCCCTGCAGCGGCACCTGCGCCCAGTCCACGCGGTTGCCCAGCTCGTAGCGCAGTTCGTAGAGGGCTTTTTCCAGTTCGAACAGCGCCACCAGGTCGAGGTCCGGGTGGGTGCCGGCGGTGGCATACGCCTCCAGGAACGCGTCGCGGGCATGGTGCTCCCAGTCGCGCGCGGCTTCGTCCAGGCGGACCATTTCCTCGGTGGACTGCGTCATGTGCCGCAGCGCCGCCCAGCGGGCGTAGTTGAACGAGCGCAGCATGCCGGCCACGTCGCGCAGCGGGGAGCCCTTGGCGCGGCGCTGTTCGAAGCTGCGCCCCGGCTCGCCCTCGAAGTCGATGAGCACGAAGTCGTTGCCCGTCACCAGCACCTGGCCCAGGTGGTAGTCGCCGTGGTAGCGGCTCTTGTGGCCCGTGGGTGCCTGCCCGCGGTCGGCGGCCAGGCGCTCCAGGATCGCCCCGCGCCGCGCCAGCACCGCCTGTGCGTCGTTCTGCGTGGCGGGCGGCAGGTCGTGCAGGCGCCGCTCCAGCAGGGCGAGCGTCTCTTCCGCCTCGGCGCGCGCCCGGTCGCGGAAGGCCGTGACGTCCTGCGCGGTGATCGGCTCGGGGTCGAAGGCCGCGTCGCCCGTGCGCAGGCCGAGCGCCTGGTGCAGCTCCGCGGTGCGCCGCCCCAGGGTGCGGATCAGCGCGAGGAAGCCGCCGTGCACGTCGGGCACCACCGCATCGGGCACGGTGCGCATGTCCTCCAGGAAGCGCTCCAGGTAGCCGAGCGTGTATTCCCAGCCGTCGCCCTGGTTGGAGACGTAGGCCTGCACCAGCGCGAGCGTCATGGTGCCGCCGCCGGGGGCCATGTATTCCACGGCGCCGAGCACCGGCACGCAGTGCGGGAAGTGCGCCACCTCGGTCAGGAAGCGGCCCACCTCCAGTTCGGGGTTGATGCCCTCGCGCAGCCGGCGGTAGCCCTTGAGGAACAGCGTCTCGCCGAGCGACACCACGGTGTTGCTGCTCTGCGCGCCGGGGCGTGCCACGGGCAGGGCATCCAGGCCCTCGGCCAGCGCCGCGAAGGCCGACGTGTGCGAGAAGCGCACGCTGCCGCCGCGGTCCGTCGGCAGGGCTGTGTTCTCGCCCAGGGCGCGCACCACGGCGCGGCAGAAGGACTCGTCGTGGAATGCGTCGCCCATCACGCCGACCTGCGCCTGCTGGCGCACGCGCGCCACGCCGGCCGGGGAGATGCGGCGCATGCGTTCCTCGCTGCCTTCCTCCCAGGCGAGCGCCAGCGGCACGAAATACGGCACGCCGGCCGCCGCGCCGTCCTGGGCGGGGGCGCTCCTGCCGGCACCCGCGTCCGTATCCACGGTGACGAGGGGCAGCATCCATTCGCAGGCATCGCCGGCCTTCCATACCGTGTGGTCCACGATGCGCGCGCCGGTGATGGCGGCGCCCTTGTCGGCATACCAGCGCTGCAGTTCGATGAAGCGGGGCAGGGTGTCGCCCTCGAACTGCGCGCGCATGCGCTCGGCCATGCCGATGCGCCAGGGCATGACGCGTTCGCGGAAGAAGCTGGTCCAGCCGTCGAACAGCACCAGCACCGGGCGCTCCTGCAGATCCAGCCCTTCCTGGTGCCAGGAGGGCACGGGCGCCTCGTTGGAGAGGCGGAACCAGTAGAAACCGAAGGAGTGCAGCGTGAGCAGGTAGGGCAGGTCGCCGATCGGCGGGAAGGTGACGCGGCCCAGCATCTCGATCGGCGTGCGGCCCCGGTAGGCCGACAGGTCCAGCTCCACGGGCTGCGCGGCGCGCGAGAGGTTGAACACGGTGAGGATGATGTCGTCCTCGTGCTCGCTCACGTAGGCCAGGATCTTGCGGTTGCCGGGTTTGAGGAAGGTGCGGCGCCCGCGGCCGAAGGCGCGGCTGGTCTTGCGCACGGCCAGCATGCGGCGCGTCCAGTGCAGCAGCGAACTCTGGTCGCCCGACTGGGCCTCGACGTTCAGCGCCTCGTAGCCGTACACGGCATCCATGATGGGCTGCAGGTAGAGCCGCTGCGGATCGGCGCGCGAGAAGCCGCCGTTGCGGTCGGGCGACCACTGCATGGGCGTGCGCACGCCGTTGCGGTCGCCCACGAACACGTTGTCGCCCATGCCGATCTCGTCGCCGTAGTAGATGATGGGCGAGCCGGGCATCGACAGCAGCATGCCGTTCATGAGCTTCACGCGGTCGACGTCGTTCTCCATCAGCGGCGAGAGCCGCCGGCGGATGCCGAGGTTGATGCGCGCGCGCATGTCGGCCGCGTACATGCTGTACATGTAGTCGCGCTCCTTGCTGGTCACCATCTCGAGGGTGAGCTCGTCGTGGTTGCGCAGGAAGATCGCCCACTGGCAGCCGTCGGGGATGTCGGGCGTCTGCTGCATGATCTCGACGATCGGGTGCCGGTCTTCCTGCGCGATCGCCATGTACATGCGCGGCATCAGCGGGAAGTGGTAGGCCATGTGGCACTCGTCGCCGTCGCCGAAGTATTCGCGCACGTCCTCGGGCCACATGTTGGCCTCGGCGAGCAGGAAGCGGTTCTTGTACTCGGCGTCGATCGCCGCGCGCAGCTTCTTGATCACCGCGTGCGTTTCGGGCAGGTTCTCGTTGCTGGTGCCGTCGCGCTCCACCAGGTAGGGGATGGCGTCGAGCCGGAAGCCGTCGACCCCCATGTCGAGCCAGAAGCGCATCGTCTTGAACACCGCCTCCAGCACCGCCGGGTTGTCGAAATTCAGGTCCGGCTGGTGGCTGAAGAAGCGGTGCCAGTAGTACTGCTTGGCGACCGGATCCCACGCCCAGTTGGAGGTCTCGGTGTCGGTGAAGATGATGCGCGTGCCCCGGTAGATCTGGTCGGTGTCGCTCCAGACGTAGAAGTCGCGCTCGGGCGAGCCGGGCGGGGCGTGCCGCGCGCGCTGGAACCAGGGGTGCTCGGACGAGGTGTGGTTGATGACCAGCTCGGTGATCACGCGCAGGCCGCGCGCATGGGCGGCGTCGAGCATCTCCTTGAAGTCCTCCAGCGTGCCGTACTGCGGGTGCACGCTTTCGTAGTCGGAGATGTCGTAGCCGTCGTCGCGCAGCGGCGAGGGGTAGAAGGGCATCAGCCAGATCGTGTTGACGCCCAGGTCCTTCACGTAGTCCAGCTTGGCGGTCACGCCCTTGAAGTCGCCGTAGCCGTCGTTGTTGCTGTCGTAGAACGCTTTCACGTTCAACTGGTAGATGACGGCGTCGCGGTACCACTGGGGATCGCCCTGGGTGTCGATCTCCGGCGTTTCGGGCATGACCCCGGCGCCCGGTTCGGGCAGCGGCCCGGCAGCGGCAACGGCGGGCGACGTGGCGGTGCCCGTGGCGGAAGGGGAGGTGTGCAGCAATGGGGCGTTCATGGCATCACTGGAAAGGGTCGAGGCTTCCGGCGTCCGCCACGCGGCGCCGCACGGCGAAGATGTGGGCCGGGGCGCGGCGCGGGTCGAGCAGGATGTAGTGGTGCTCGCCCTGCCAGACGAAGCGCTGCTGGCTCAGCAGGTCGTGCATCTGCCAGTCGGCCGCGGGCGGGTCGCCTTCCGCGATGGCGATGTCCGCGGGCGAGAGGCGCATCCAGCCCGATTGCGCGTGGTGCGGATCGAGGTTGACCACCGTCACGATCACGTCGCGGCCATCGGGCGAGCGTTTCATGTAGGCCAGCAGCATGTCATTGTCGACGGGCAGGAAGCGCAGGCTGTGGTCGGCCTGCAGCGCGGCATGCTCGCGGCGGATGCGGTTCACGCAGGCGATCAGCGGGCGCAGGCTGCCGGGCCGGTCCAGGTCCCAGTGGCGCAGCTGGTACTTCTCGGAATCGCGGTATTCCTCGCTGCCGGGCGCGCGCGGCTCGTGCTCCAGCAATTCGTAGGCCGGGCCGTAGATGCCGTAGTTGGCCGAGAGCGTGGCCGCCAGCACCAGCCGGTACGCGAACACCGCGGGTTCGCCGCCCTGCAGGTGGGCGGGCAGGATGTCGGGCGTGTTGGGCCAGGCGTTGGGCCGGAAGTAGTCGCGGCCCGGCGCGGTGTTGAGTTCGGTGAAGTACTCGGTGAGTTCCTGCCGCGTGGTGCGCCAGGTGAAGTAGGTGTACGACTGCGTGAAGCCGCGCTTGGCGAGGCCGTGCATCACCTTGGGCCGCGTGAACGCCTCGGCGAGGAAGATCGTGCCGGGGTACTCGCGCTGGATGTCCTGGATCACCCATTCCCAGAAGGCGAACGCCTTGGTGTGGGGGTTGTCCACCCGGAAGATCTGCACGCCCTGTCTGATCCAGTGCGCGAACACGCTGCGCAGCTCCTGCCAGAGGCCGCGCCAGTCCTCGCACTCGAAATGGAAGGGGTAGATGTCCTGGTATTTCTTGGGCGGGTTCTCGGCGTACTGCACCGTGCCGTCGGGCCGCCAGCGGAACCAGTCCGGGTGCTCGCGCACGTAGGGATGGTCGGGCGCGCACTGGAAGGCGATGTCCATCGCGACGTCGATGCCGTGCTCGCGCGCGCGGGCCACCAGCCGGCGGAAATCCTCCGCCGTGCCCAGCTCCGGATGGATGGACTTGTGGCCGCCTTCGTCGGCGCCGATCGCCCAGGGGCTCCCGACGTCGTCCGGACCGGCGGTGAGCGCGTTGTTCGGGCCCTTGCGCTGCACGCGGCCGATCGGGTGGATGGGGGGCAGGTACAGCACGTCGAAGCCCATCTCGGCGATGCCGGGCAGGCGGGCTTCCACGTCGCGGAAGGTGCCGTGCATGCCGGGCACGGGCGAGGCCGAGCGCGGGAAGAGCTCGTACCAGCTGCTGAAGCGGGCGCGCTCCCGGTCCGCGCGCAGCGGCAGGGCGACGGGATGAATGGTCTGCAGGCTGCGGTCCGGGTGGCGGCGCATCGCCTCGGCGGCATCGTCCTGCAGCGCCAGTGCCTTGAGCGCCTCGGCGCCGCCGTCCGGGCCCTGCGCGCCCTGTTCCAGGTCCGCGGCCCAGGCCTCCAGCAACCGGGCGTCGGCGGGGGCGGTGTGCGACGCCGCGCGCATGGCGGCGGCGCGCGCCTCGGCGGCGCCCACGCGGGCCGCCACGCGGATGTCGGCCGCATCCACGCGGCGCTCCATGTCGTGCCGCCAGGATTCGAAGGTGTCCACCCAGGCCGCCACGGTGTAGCGGTAGAGGCCCGGCTCTTCGGGCGTGAACTCGGCCCACCACTCGTCGTTCACCTCCAGCCGCATCGGCACCTCGGTGGGCGCTTCCGGGGCCGGCGATCCGTCCTCGGCATCCTTCCACCACCGCAGCATCGCGCGCGGCACGTCGTGCCCGTCGGTGAAGCAGTGGGCGGTGATGCGCACCGGCTCGCCGGCCACACGCTTCACGGGGAAGCGCCCGCCGTTCACGGCCGGCAGCACCGCATCGATCACGGCGCGGCCGCGGCCTTCGTCACCGGGCGGCAGGGTGCCGGAAGGCGACGGGGAGGCGGCGTGCGGTGCGGTGGCGGATGCGGTCACCGGAGAGTGGCGGCTTTCCGCGCTCTGGCCGGAAGGAGCATCCGCGGCGCGCTGCGGTCCCGGCGGCGCAGGAGCCGCAGAAGCCGGGGTGCGGGAGGAAGACGGCGAAGACGAGGGCGCGGGTTCACGGGGTGAGGGCATGGCGTGCGGGCTCCTGTCGAAGGATGAGGGTGGACAGCGGCGGCAGCGTGAGGCAGATCGACTGCTCCCAGTGGTGCGAGCGCACCGGCGCGGCCTGCAGGCCGCCCAGGTTGCCCCAGCCGGCGCCGCCGAATTCGCGGGCATCGCTGTTGAACAGCTCCTGCCAGTAGCCGGCGGTGGGCACGCCGACGAGGTAGTTCTCGCGCGGCACGGGCGTCAGGTTGCAGACCACCAGCACCGGGCCGGCGCCCTGGCGCTGCGCCTGCGGACCCGGCTTGCGCAGGAAGGCGAACACGCTGCGGTCGGCATCGTCCGCCTCGAGCCACTGGAAGCCCTCGGGCGAGAAGTCGAGATCGTGCAGGGCCCGCTCGCTGCGGTAGACGCGGTTCAGTTCGCGCACCATGCGCTGCAGGCCGCCGTGCAGCGGGCCGTCGCACACCCACCATTCCAGCTCGCCCTCGTGCGTCCATTCGCGGCGCTGGCCGAATTCGCCGCCCATGAAGAGCAGCTTCTTGCCGGGGTGCGCCCACATCAGGCCGAAGAGCGCGCGCAGGTTGGCGAACTGCTGCCAGTCGTCGCCGGGCATCTTGTTGATCAGCGAGCCCTTGCCGTACACCACCTCGTCGTGCGAGAGCGGCAGCACGAAGTTCTCGTTGAAGGCGTACACCAGCGAGAACGTGAGCTTGTGGTGGTGGTAGCGGCGGTTGATCGGGTCTTCCTTGAAGTAGGCCAGCGTGTCGTGCATCCAGCCCATGTTCCACTTCATGCCGAACCCGAGGCCGTTCATCTCCAGCGGCCGCGACACCATCGGCCAGGCGGTCGATTCCTCCGCGATGCTCACGGTGTCGGGATGGTCGCGGTAGAGCGAGCGGTTCAGCAGCCGCATGAACTCGATCGCCTCCAGGTTCTCGCGCCCACCGTGCCGGTTGGGAATCCATTCGCCGTGGTCGCGCGCGTAATCGAGGTAGAGCATGGAGGCCACGGCGTCCACGCGCAGGCCGTCCAGGTGGTACTTGTCGAGCCAGAACAGGCCCGACGAGATGAGGAAGCTGCGCACCTCGTGCCGGCCGTAGTTGAAGATGGCCGAGTTCCATTCGGGGTGGAAGCCCTGGCGCGGATCCGAATGCTCGTAGAGGTGCGTGCCGTCGAATTCGGCCAGGCCGTGGCCGTCCATCGGAAAGTGCGAGGGCACCCAGTCCAGCAGCACGCCGATGCCCAGCTGGTGCAGGTGGTCCACGAAGTACATGAAATCCTGCGGCGTGCCGTAGCGCGCCGTGGGCGCGAAGTAGCCGGTGGTCTGGTAGCCCCAGGAGCCGTAGAACGGGTGCTCGGTCACCGGCATCAGCTCGACGTGCGTGAAGCCCATCGACTGCACGTACTCCCCCAGCGCATGGGCGAGTTCGCGGTAGTCCATGAACTGGCCGTCCTTGCGGCGCCAGGAGCCCGCATGCACCTCGTAGATCGACATCGGCGCGTCGAGCGCGTTGTGTGGGCCGCGCGAGGCCATCCAGTCGCCGTCGTTCCAGGTGTAGTCCAGGTCCCAGACGCGGGAGGCCGTGCGCGGCGGCAATTCGGAGCAGATGGCCAGCGGATCGGCCTTCTCCAGCACGCGGCCGCCGTTGCGCGAGACGATGCGGAACTTGTAGGCCTGCCCGTGCGCGGCATGGGGCACGAAGCCTTCCCACACGCCGCTGCCGTCGTTGCGTGCGGCGAGCGGGTCGGCGTCGCCGTTCCAGCCGTTCCAGTCGCCGATCACCGAGACCGAGGCGGCGTTGGGCGCCCAGACCGAGAAATCGGCACCGCGCGCGTCGCGGGCCGGCGTGCCTTCCTCGCGCCGCAGGTGGCAGCCGAGGGATTGGTAGAGCCGCGCATGCGTTCCCTCGCGCAGCAGATAGGCGTCATGGGCGGTCAGCAGGGTGAAATCGTTGGACGGCACTGTGGGATCCTGGGTAGGTCGTGGAGGGAAAGAAGGGGCAACGGCATGGCTTCCGCACGACCGCGTCGGCTGAAGGCCATTGGCGCATGGCCTGCCCGGTCGAGCTCGCGCGGCGGCGGCGATTGGGGCTGTAGGACGGGGCCGCTTCGGGCGCGGCCCCGGTTTCCGCGCCTCAATCGCGCATCACCATTTCGCGCAGGCGGCGGCGCAGGGCGCGCTCGCGCAGGCGTTCGGCCTCGTGGTCCTCGCGCACCGCGCGCATCAGCGCCACCGCCATGAGCACCAGCACCAGCGCGAACGGCAATGCGAACACGATGGTGGCCGTCTGCACCGCCTGCAGCCCCCCGGCGAACAGCAGCGACAGCGCGATGCCCGCCACCAGCAGGCCCCAGACGATCTTCACGCGCGCGGAGGGGTTGGGATCGCCGCGCGTGCTCATGGTGCCCAGCACCAGCGTGGCCGAATCGCCCGAGGTGACGAAGAACACCACCACCAGCACCGTCGCCACGATGGACATCGCCAGACCCAGCGGCATGGCATTGAACATCGTGAACATCGCCGTGGCCGGGTCGGCGTGCGCGGCGGCGGACAGGGGAATCTGCTGGAAGATCTCCAGGTGCAGCGCGGTGCCGCCGAAGATCGAGAACCACAGGAAGCCCACCAGCGTGGGTGCGACCACCGTGCCGAGCACGAACTGGCGGATGGTGCGGCCGCGCGAGACGCGTGCGATGAACAGGCCCACGAACGGCGACCACGCGATCCACCACGACCAGTAGAAGATGGTCCAGTCGCCCACCCAGCTGCTGTCCCGGAACGGCGACATGCGCAGGCTGGTGCGCACGAACTCGCTGATGTAGGCGCCCAGCGTGTTCGTGAAGGTGTTCACGAGCGACACGGTGGGCCCGAGCAGGAACACCACCAGTGCCAGGAGGGCCGCGAGCAGCAGGTTGGCGGTGGAGAGCCACTTGACGCCGCGGTCCAGCCCGCTCACGGCGGAGGTGATGAACAGCGCAGTCGTCACCACGATGATCGCCGCCTG
The DNA here is from genome assembly GCA_002397315.1 of Comamonadaceae bacterium UBA4962. Classification (GTDB taxonomy): domain Bacteria; phylum Pseudomonadota; class Gammaproteobacteria; order Burkholderiales; family Burkholderiaceae_C; genus Paracidovorax. The sequence continues at coordinate 155,110 of DHAE01000029.1, read as the reverse complement.
CGACCACGGACCGACCGGAACGCCGAACACCGCCTGCAGGCCGCCGTTGATCTGCGCGGCACCCATGCCGAGCGAGGCGGCGACGCCGAAGGCCGTGGCCACCACCGCCAGCACGTTCACCGCGGGCGAGAGGCGCCGCATGCCGCGCCAGGGGAGCGATTCGGTGGCGGAACTCACCAGCGCAGGGGCTTGGCGGCGGAACTGGAAGAACGCGATCGCCAGCCCGACGATTCCGTAGATGGCCCAGGGATGCAGGCCCCAGTGGAAGAACGCGTAGCGCATCGCGGCGCCCGCGGCCTCGGGCGTCTGCGGCGTGATGCCCGGGGGCGGCAGGCCGTAGTGCGACACCGGCTCCGCCACGCCCCAGAACACGAGGCCGATCCCCATGCCGGCGGCGAACAGCATCGCGAACCAGGTCGGGGTGGAGAACTCGGGCTCGTCGTCCTCGTCGCCGAGCTTCAGGTCGCCGTAGCGGCTCAGGGCCAGGAAGAAAGCCAGCCCGACCAGCCCGAGCACCACCCACAGGTAGAGCCAGCCGAAGTTGCGCGTGATGCTCGCGAGCAGCGTGCCGAAGAAGAGCCCCAGCGTGGCCGGCGATGCGAGCCCCCAGAGCACGATGGCGGCGATCACGCCGGCCGACACGGTGAGTTGCAGGTTTCCGCGGGCTGCCGCCCAGAGGCGGGCGGGCAGGGGCTGCGGGTCGGAGGCCGGCGCGGACGCTGGCGGAGTCGGGGAGGAAAGCGGCATGCGCGGAGTGTGGCGGCGCAAGAGCCGCTGGTCTGTCAGCCGAAACCGGAAACGGATGAGTCCTGCCTGCGTCCATCAGGTGGCGGCTTGCGGCATCATCGCCCCCATGCCTTCCCGACTCTCCCGGCCCGCGGCTGCGCCGGCCCCGCTCGCCTTCTCCGACGCGCTGGCCCACGGCCCCGCCGACCGCCGCGTTGCCGTGCTGCGGGAGATCGGCAGGGGCGGATCCATCTCGCAGGCCGCGCGTGCGGTGGGCGTGAGCTACAAGGCCGCCTGGCAGGCGGTCGACACGCTCACCAACCTGGCCGGCGCGCCGCTGGTGGAGCGGTTGGTGGGCGGCGCGGGCGGCGGCGGCGCGCGCCTGACCGAAGCCGGCCATGCGCTGCTGCGCGCTGCCGAGGCGCTGGCGCAGGCCCGGGCGGGCGTGCTGGCCACGGTTGCGGGGGAGGGCGGAGACCTATCGGAGGCTGCGCCGCCAGCGGCCCGGCCGGCCGCGGGGCTGGCGCTGCGCACCAGCATGCGCAACCAGTGGCCCTGCGTGGTGCAGGCGCTGGAGGTCGATGGGGCCGTGGCGCGGGTGCGGTTGTACGGCGAACCGCCGGCTGCAACGCTTCCTGCGGAGCGCGCCCCCGGCGGGCTGCACCTGGTTGCGCGCATCACGCGCGAGAGCGGCGAGCTGCTCGGGCTGCGCCCGGGTACGGCGGTGCTGGCGTTGTGCAAGGCCACCGCCGTGCGGGCGCAGGCACTGCCGCCGGTGCGGAGCGCGGCGCGGGGCCTGCCGGAAGCGCCGGAGCCCAACACCTGGCCGGGACGCGTCGCCCGGGTGTCGCGCGGCGGCGCGCAGGGCGACGAGGTGGTGGCCGATCTCGATGCCGGCGTGCGCATGGTGGGCTTCGCACCCGATGGCTCGGGGCTGCGCACGGGCTGGCGGGTGGCGCTCTCGGTGGACGAGTCGGCCGTGGTGCTGGCCGTGCTGGAGTGACCCCGGGTCGCCGGACGCTCTCTGCCCGCGTGCGGTGACGCGCCGGGGCCGGGGCTGGAGCCGGCGTGGCGCAGCGGACGGTGCTCACTCCACCGCGAAGCGCTCGCGGAACGCGTCGCAGAACGCGGCCGTGCCGCAGAGCGACAGGGTGACGGTATGGCGCGGGGTGCCGGTGGTACCTGCGGCCGCCACCACGCGCCGCTCGGTATCGTCGTACCGCAGGGACTGGCTTGTGGAGGTTTCCTCCACCGCCTGCAGGTCGTAGTCCCAGAGGCCGCCGTCTTCGATGGGGCCGCGCTGTTCGCCGAAGCAGGTGTGCGCCCAGTCGAGCACCTCGGCGATCTCGGCATGCAGGGCCGGCAGGTGCTCACCGGCGACGCTCGCCATGGCATCCCAGTTGCCGCAGCCATCGCCGTCTTCGCTGTAGTCGAAATCGAGGTAACGCAGGGTCATGGGCAGGTCGGGAATGGCGGTTCCGCCATCAAGGTAGAGGAAGGAAGCAGACCGGAGCCGCGACGTTGCCGGCGGCGCCATGTCCGGATTGTCGGTCGGATGGGGCCGCACCGTGCCACAGAATGTAGGCCCGCCGCACCGGCGGCATGCCTGCCATCCTTCCCATGACACCCACGACCTTCCCCGCGCCCGGCCCTTCCGGTGGCGACGGCGCGGCGCCTGCCGCCGACCCGGCCGCCGATTCCGTCTTCTGGACCTGCACGGGCCTGTGCCATGCGCCCCCCGGCGGCGGGCCGACGCTGTTCGGCGGCATGGATCTGCGCATCGGTGCCGGAGCCACGTTGCTGAGGGGTGGCGACGGCCGCGGCAAGACCACGCTGCTGCGGATCATCGCCGGGCAGGAGCTTCCGCGGCAGGGATGCATCGCCGCCGCGGCACGCGACGTGTTCTGGCTCGATCCGCGCGGCGGCAACGGCAACGGCGCCGGAGAGAACGGCCGGGGCTCTCCCGGCGCCGCGCAGACGCCTGCTGGCTGGTGGGCCGCGCAGGCCCTCCGCTGGCCCGGCTGGCGTGCGGACGCCCTGGCGGCCCACATCGAAGGGTTCGGCTTGGCGGACCATGCCGGCAAGCGCATGGAGCAGCTCTCCACCGGCACGCGCCGCAAGGTGCTGCTGGCGGCCGGTTTCGCGAGCGGTGCCCGGTGGTTGCTGGTGGATGAGCCGGTGGCCGGCCTGGACCGCGCCTCGATCGCCTACCTGCGACGGTGCCTGGCCGAGGCGGCAACCCGCGGGGACCGTGGCGTGGTGGTGGCGCATTACGACACGCTGGACGGCGTGCCGTGGACGCAGGTCGTGGAACTTGGGGACTGACCGGCCGGGCGGCGCCGCGCCCGCCTTGGACGGAACCGTGCGGCGCCCCGGATATGCGATTTCTGAATTCGGAAAGTAGATATAAATATGTAAAACAACGTAAAAAATATATAAAATTTGATCCAGATGATCATCCGATCTCCGAAATTTCGCTGTCGGCGGGACGGGACGGACATTCACTTTGGAGGGACACATGGCATCTTTGAAGGTATCGACCCGCCTCGCGGCAGGCTTCGGAATACTCATCCTCATCGGCATCGTGATCGCTGCCGTGGGCGCCCTGAACATGCGCACGCTGGCGAGGGACCTGCAGGAGGTCGCATCCGACCGGATGGTGAGGGTGGCGCAGTTCACCGAACTCAAGGACAACCTCAACGCCATTGCCCGGTACTCGCGCAACATGGTGATCTCTGCCGATCCGGCGATCCTGGCGGAGGAAAAGCGCAAGATCGGCGACACGCGCCAGGCCAACGACGCCATCCTCCAGGATCTGGAAAAAACGGTCACGTTGCCGAAGGCGCGCGAACTGCTGGGCACCATCCTGCAGAGCCGCGTCCAGTACAACCAGGGCCTGGAGCGGGCGCTGGCCCTGCTGGAGCAGGGAGACCGGGCCGGAGCCGGCGCGCTGCTCATGGGCGAAGTGCGGGCCCGGCAGAACCTGTATTTCAAGGCGGTGGACGATTCCCGGGGGCTGCAGAAGCAGATCGCGGAAAGCCTGGCCGACGAGGCGTCCGCGCTGGCCGCCCGGTGCACCGTGCTGCTGGCGTCGCTGGGTGTCGCGATGCTGCTGGTGGGCCTGTTCGTGGGCTGGATCATCGTGCGCGATCTCTCGCGTGCCCTGGGCGCGGAGCCTGCCGATCTGGCTTCCGCTGCGCAGCGGGTGGCCGCCGGCGATCTGAGCAGGGAACTGCGCACGCGGCCCGGAGACCGGACCAGCGTGATGGCGGCGATGGCCGCTATGCAAACTGCGCTCGCGGCAGTGGTCGGCACCGTGCGCAGCGGCGCCGACGGCGTCGCCACGGCCAGTTCCGAAATCGCCCAGGGCAATGCGGATCTCTCCGGCCGCACCGAACAGCAGGCGAGCGCGCTGGAAGAGACGGCGGCCTCGATGGAGGAACTGGCCAGCACCGTCCGGCAGAACGCCGACAGCGCGCGCCAGGCCAACCAGCTGGCGGTCAATGCGTCCACGGTGGCAGCCCAGGGCGGCGACGTGGTCGGCCAGGTGGTCCACACGATGCGCACCATCAACGACAGCTCCAAGAAGATCGCGGACATCATCGGCGCGATCGACGGGATCGCCTTCCAGACGAACATCCTGGCGCTGAACGCCGCGGTGGAGGCGGCGCGGGCCGGGGAGCAGGGGCGCGGGTTTGCCGTGGTGGCCAGCGAGGTGCGCAGCCTGGCGCAGCGCAGCGCCGGCGCGGCGAAGGACATCAAGGCCCTGATCGACGGCAGCGTGACCGAGGTGGAGCGCGGCGCCGCGCTGGCGGACCAGGCGGGAGCGACCATGACCGAGGTGGTGTCGGCGATCCGCCGCGTGACCGACCTGATCGGCGAAGTCAGTGCCGCCAGCGGCGAGCAGAGCCAGGGAGTGGCGCAGGTGGGGGAGGCCGTCGCCCAGATGGACCAGGTCACGCAGCAGAACGCGGCCCTCGTCGAGGAAAGCGCGGCGGCCGCCAGCAGCCTCAACAGCCAGGCCCGGCAACTGCAGCAGGCGGTGGCGGTGTTCCGGCTCGGCGGGGCCGGGCACGAGGACTTCCGTCCGGCGGCGCCCGCCGCCACCGCACCGGCACCGGGGCCGGCGCCCGCCCCGTCGTCCGCCCGGGCATCCGCGCCGCCCAAGGTGGCCGCGCCTCTGTCTCCGCCTGCGATTTCGCCTGCCCGGCCACGGCTGGCAGCCGCCCGCCCGCAGGCCCGCAAGCCTGCGGCTCCGGCCACCGCGCCCGCGCAGGCACCCTCTGCCGGCCGCAGCAGCAGCAACGACGACTGGGAAAGTTTCTGAGCGGCGGGGACTGCACAGCGGCACGGGGGGGCGCTACCATTGCAGTCACATCCGCGGTCTGCCTGACGTGGATGCCGTGCGCGCTCCGGTGCGCCGTCCGCAAACCCCAGCCTCTGCCCTCCACCATGGACGCCCTGCTGTTCGCTCCCGTGGCCGTCGCGATCGCGCTCACGCCCGGCCCCAACAATTTCTGCGGCCTGAACAATGGCATCCGCGCAGGCGTGGGGGCGGCGATGGTGGCCACCGTCGGCCGTGCGGCGGCGTTCGCGATCTTCCTCACCGTGTCCGCCGTCGGCCTGGGGGCCATGCTGCTGGCCTCCGAGGCCGCCTTCACCGCCGTGAAGTGGGTGGGGGCGGCCTACCTGTTCTGGCTGGGCTGGCGTGCCTGGAACAGCCGGGAATTCGGCGGGATCGACATGGTGGAAGGCGGCGACGGGGCTGCCGCTGCAGCGCCTGCGGGCCGTGCCGCCGTTCCGTCGTGGCGGTCGCTGGCGGCCCAGGAGTTCCTGCTCGGCATCACCAACCCGAAGGCGATCATCCTGTTCGCGGCGATCTTCCCGCAGTTCATCGATCCGGCGCAGCCGGCCGCGCGGCAGTTCCTGGTGCTGGGCTCGGTGTACCTGCTGGCCGAATTCGTGTCCACCGCCGTGTATGCCAGCTGCGGCCGGCAGATCCGCCGGGTGATCCGTTCGCAGCGCGGCGTGGTGCGGCTCAACAAGGCCACGGGCGGATTCTTCATGGGGGCGGGCGGACTGCTGCTGGCGGCCAACCGCTGAACTTCGGACCGATCTCACATCGCCTTGAAGCGGTGCGCGTAGAGCCGGCTCACGGGCAGGCGTTCCGGCCGCTCCCGCATCCGCAGGTGCAGGCGCCCCGCGTCGTCCCGCTCCACCGCCTCGATGCCCGTCGCGCGCACCAGCGTGCCGCGGTGGATCTGCCAGAAGACATCCGGATCCAGCCGGGCCGCGAGTTCCTTGAGCGGCGTGCGGATCAGGTGTTCCTGCTGCGCCGTGAGCACCCGCACGTATTTGTCCGCGGCCTCGAACACCAGCACGTCCGCCACGGGCACGAAGTGGATGCGCGGGCCGCTGCCGGCCTGGATGACGGTGAGGTGTGCCGCCTCCGTCTCCGTGTTTCTCTCCCGGGCCGGTTCCGCGGCTGCCGAGGCCATCGCCCCCGGCAGCACGACGCGCAGGCGCTCCAGCAGCGTGTCGAGCGCTGCTTCGTCCTGGGACGGCACCCGCGGCACGCCCGGGCCGCCGCCATGCGGCCGCGGCGCGCGCGACGCCAGCACCGCCTGGATCTTCTGCACGGTCTTCGCCAGGCGCGGGGTCTGGACCGGCTTGAGCAGGTAGTCGATCGCCTGCGCCTCGAACGCCTGCACCGCGTACTGGTCGTAGGCCGTGACGAAGACCAGCGCGGGAAACGGGGCTTCGTCCAGCGGCCACGCATTGGCCAGCTCCAGGGCGGCGTCCAGCCCGCCGAGGCCGGGCATGCGGATGTCGAACCAGAGCACGTCCGGGCGCAGTTCCAGGGCCCGCGCCACGGCACTCCGGCCGTCGCCCACGGTCGCGGCGATGCGCAGGGCGGGCCAGGCCTGCGCGAGTTCCTGGCGCAGGGCCTCGGCGAGCAGGGGTTCGTCTTCGGCGATCAGGGCGCTGGGGGCGTGCATGGGGGCGGGGAATCCGGGAGGGCGGAAGGAGGGAGGGGCGCGGCCGGGGATGCAAGGGAGGCCGCGGGGGCGGCCGGCCCGTCCAGTGGAAGGACGATGCGGGCCAGCGTGCCCCGGCCCCCGGTGCCGGGTGACAGTTCGAGGCGGGCGGACGGCCCCAGCAGGGTGGCGAGGCGCTCTCGCACCTGGGCGAGGCCGAAGCGGCTGGGGCCGCCGCGCGGGTCTGCCGGAGCATCCGCTGCCGCCGGAGTGCCCGAGGCCCGCGGCAGCCCGCCCAGCCCCGCGCCGGTGTCGTGCACGGTCAGTTCGAGGCGTTCCGGCGAACCGGCCATCCGGCGCGCGGCCACCGCGATGCGCCCGCCTTCCACCTGCGGCTCCAGCCCATGGCGGATCGCGTTCTCCACCAGCGGCTGCAGCAGCAGGGGCGGCACGGGCACACCGTGCAGGGACTCCGGCAGGTCGAGGGTGTAGGCCAGCCGGGAGCCCATGCGCACCGCCATGAGTTCCAGGTAGTCGCGCAGCAGCGCGAACTCGTCCGCCAGCGGGTGCGCCGTCGTGCGCGAGGCGCCCAGCGTGGCGCGCAGGTAGGCGATGAAGTGGTCCAGCATGGCCTGGGCGCGCGCCGGATCGAGCGCGATGAGCACGCGCAGGTTGGCCAGCGTGTTGAACATCATGTGCGGCTCCAGCTGCGTCTGCAGCAGCCGCAACCGCGCTTCGGCCGCGTCCCGCTGCGCCTCGGCGATGCGGCCTTCCAGGTAGCGCGCCTTGCCCTGCGCATAGAAGAACAGCGAGATCGCCACGCAGGCGAGCACCGTGGTCAGCACCGCCGAACCCGGAAGGCCCGGCGACGGAGCGTCCGGCGGTGCCAGGCCGATGGCGCGGGCGTAGGCGTCGCCGAGGGCCGAGCCGAACTGGAAACCGAGCGTGCCGCCCACGGCCACCAGCGCCCAGCCCCGCCAGCCGAGCGGCCAGGGGATCGGGCTGCGGCGCGTGAGCCAGAACCGGCCCGCCTCGATCAGCAGCCAGCTGCAGAGGCCGATCGCGAGCGAGTACACGGCCTGCGCATGCCAGGGGCCGCGGCCATAGCCTACCTGGATCGCGGCGATCGCGCAGCAGAAGGCCGCCACGAGCAGGCCGTGGCGCGCGATGTGGCGCAGGGCGTGGCGCGAAGGGGCGGGCGGCGCGGTGGAGCGCGGGGAGGGCTGCTGCGGCATGGTCACTGCGCCGCGATTGTGCGCTCCGGCCGCGCCGCCGGTCACGCCTGGCCGCGCAGCGCGGCGCGTTCGCGTTCCAGCAGGCGGCGGTAGAGGCCGGTACCCTGGCCGGACAGGGCCACCGCGGCGCCGTGCGCGAGCAGGCCCACGCCCCAGCCGAGGGCCGGGAAGATCGCCCAGTGCCGCCCCTGCGACGCGGAGAGCGCGGCCAGGCCGAGGTTCACGCACAGGTAGACGCCGGCATGGATGAGCCAGCCCAGCTTGGCGCCCGCGCGGCGCCGGGCGGTGCGCTCGGCATCGTCGGGCAGTCCGCCATCGTGCGACGAGGATGCGTGGGAGGGGGTGGGCGGCTGGATCGACGGCATGGGAGCTCCTGGAGGTGGGGTGGGATGAGGCCGGACGGGGCGGTCCCGCGGCGTGGGCCGTGGTCAGCGGCGGGGCATGGACGCACTGTGGCGCGCCGTGCGGCTGGCGGCCAGTGCCTTGCGACGGAAGGCGCCCCGCACGGCGCGGGGTGCGCGCACGCGGCGCGAAATGCGCGGCGCGCCATCCGCCAGGCCGCCGCGGCGCTGCCCGCTTCCGTCCGCATCCCCGCTTCCTTCGTCCGTGCGATGTAGGGGATTTACGTTTCTTCGCATGCCGGTGGAGAAAACGCCACGTTGAGCTTCTACGATCGGGGGCGCCGGAAATCCCGGCCGCCGGGGCCCGGACGGCCGTCCCGCGGCCGCATGGTTTCCGTTCCGTCTGCCATCCGTCCGTCCTGCCACCGCTTCCCACGCCATGAGTCCCAACGATCCGCACGCCGCTCCTCCCGCTGACCCCGCACCCGGCCCCGGCACGGGGACGCGGCCCCCGGGGCGGCGGGCGCGCTGGCTCGGCACCGGCGTGGCGCTGCTGGCCGTGGCGCTGCTCTGCGGCGGCGCATGGTGGCTGGTGCAGCGCTCCAAGGCGCCCGCGGCCGGGGCCGGCTTCCCCGCGGCGGGCGGCCCGGGCGGGCCCGCACGGCCCGCCGGCCCCGGCGCGGGTGCCGGGGGCGGTCGCGCCATGGTCACCGTGGGCCAGGCCACGGTCCGCTCGCTGCGCCTGCCGGTGGCCATCGAAGCGCTCGGCACGGTGACGCCCGTGACCACGGTCACCCTGCGCCCGCAGGTCGCCGGCGTGCTCACGCAGGTGCTGTTCACCGAAGGACAGATGGTGCGCAAGGGGCAGGTGCTGGCGCAGATCGATCCGCGGCCCTTCGAGCAGGCGCTGATGCAGGCCGAGGGCACGCGGCGGCGCGACGAGGCGCAGCTGGAGAACGCGCGCATCACGCTGGAGCGCTACCGCACGCTGCTGTCGCAGGATTCCATCGCGCGGCAGGACGTGGACACGCAGGCCGCGCTCGTCAAGCAACTGGAGGGCACCGTGATGACCGACCGTGCGCAGGAGCGCACCGCCCGGCTCAACCTCGGCTACACCCAGGTGACTGCGCCGGCCGCGGGCCGCATCGGCCTGCGCGCGGTGGACGCGGGCAACTACGTCACCACGGGCGACACCGCCGGCATCGCCACCATCACCCAGACCGCGCCGATCGACGTGGAGTTCACCGTCACGCAGGACCGCGTGGCCGACGTGCAGACCGCGGCCACGGAGGCCGGCGCGGCGGGCCTGACGGTGGTCGCGAAGGACCGCACCCGCGCCCAGGAGCTGGGCCAGGGCCGGTTCTCCACGCTGGACAACCTGGTGGACACGGCCACCGGCACCGTCCGCGCCAAGGCGCGTTTCAGCAATGCCGACGGGCGGCTGTTTCCCAACCAGTTCGTGAACGTGCGCCTGGCGCTGCGCGAGGTGGAGGCGCTGGTGGTGCCGGTCACCGCCGTGCGCACGGGCGCCAACGGCGACTTCGTGTACGTGATCAACGAGGACCGCACCGTCACCCTGCGCAAGGTGCGCCGCGGCCAGTCCACGGTGGAGTGGGCGGCGATCGCCGAGGGCCTGCAGGCCGGCGAGCGCGTGGTGACCGAGGGCGGCGACCGCCTGCGCGACGGCGCGCGCGTGCAGCTCCAGGGCGATGGCGCACCCGGGGCGCAGCAGGGCGCGTCCGGGCGGCGCGGGCGGGCCTCCGGCGCGTCCTGGCCGGCCGGTGGGCCGGGCGCCCCCGGCGGCGAGGGCGGTGGCGGCCACCGCCACCACGGGACGCGCGCGGGTGCCGAGGGCGCCTCCGCGCCTGCGGCTCCCGCTGCTTCCGCGGCTTCGTCCGCCCGGCCCTGATCCGACGCGCCGCAGCCCATGAGCCCGTCGCGTCCCTTCATCGAGCGGCCCGTCGCCACCGCGCTCCTGATGCTGGCCATCGTGCTGGCGGGGCTGGTGGGGTTCCGCTTCCTGCCCCTGTCGGCGCTGCCGCAGGTGGACTATCCGACCATCCAGGTGCAGACGCTCTACCCCGGGGCGAGCCCGGAGGTGATGAGCCGCAATGTCACCGCGCCGCTGGAGCGGCAGTTCGGGCAGATGCCCGGGCTGGCGCGCATGGCTTCGACCAGCGCGGCGGGCGTCTCCATCGTCACGCTGCAGTTCGACCTGGGCCTGGCGATCGACGTGGCCGAACAGGAGGTGCAGGCGGCCATCAACGCCGGCTCCTCGCTGCTGCCCACCGACCTGCCGGCGCCGCCGGTCTACGCCAAGGTGAACCCGGCCGACGCGCCGGTGCTCACGCTGGCGATCAGTTCGGACACGCTGCCGCTCACCGAGGTGCAGAACCTGGTGAACACGCGCCTCGCGCAGAAGATCAGCCAGGTGCCCGGCGTCGGGCTGGTGACGCTCGCGGGCGGGCAGCGGCCCGCGGTGCGCATCCAGGCCGATACCAAGGCGCTGGCCTCCCACGGCATCGGGCTGGACACGCTGCGCAGCGCCATCTCGGCCGCCAACGCCAACAGCGCCAAGGGCAGCTTCGACGGGCCGCAGCGCGCCTACACCATCAACGCCAACGACCAGCTGCTCACCGCGGACGACTACAAGCGCCTCGTCGTGTCGTGGAAGAACGGCGCGCCGGTGCGGATGGTGGACGTCGCGCGGGTGGTCGACGGGGCCGAGAACGACCGGCTGCGGGCGTGGGCTGGTGAGCGGCCAGCGATCATTTTGAACGTCCAGCGCCAGCCCGGCGCGAACGTCATCTCCACCGTGGACAGCATCCAGCGCCAGCTGCCCGAGCTGCAGGCCGGACTGCCGGCGAGCCTCGACGTGCAGGTGCTCGCCGACCGCACCACCGGCATCCGCGCCTCGGTGCACCACGTCGAGATGGAGCTGGTGCTCGCCGTGCTGATGGTGGTGCTGGTGATCTTCTTCTTCCTGCACAGCCTGCGCGCCACGGTGATCGCCAGCCTCGCGGTGCCGATCTCGCTCATCGGCACCTGCGGCGTGATGTACCTGCTGGGCTACAGCCTGAACAACCTGAGCCTGATGGCGCTCACCATCGCGACCGGCTTCGTGGTGGACGACGCCATCGTGATGATCGAGAACATCGCGCGCTACATCGAAGAGGGCGAGCCCCCGTTCCAGGCCGCGCTCAAGGGCGCCACGCAGATCGGCTTCACCATCATCTCGCTCACCGTGTCGCTGATCGCGGTGCTGATCCCGCTGCTGTTCATGAGCGACGTGGTGGGGCGGCTGTTCCGCGAGTTCGCGGTCACCCTGGCGCTCACCATCCTGATCTCCGCGGTGGTCTCGCTCACGCTGGTGCCGATGATGTCCGCGCGCTGGCTGCGGGCCCTGCCCGACACCCCGCCGCGCGGGGTGGGCGGCGCGATCCAGCGCGGTTTCGACCGGGTCATCGTGCGCTACGACGGCTGGCTGCAGTGGGTGCTGCGCCACCAGGGCGCCACGCTGCTGGTGGCGCTGCTCACGCTGGCGCTCACGGTGGTGCTGTACGTGTTCATCCCCAAGGGCCTCTTCCCTACGCAGGACACGGGCCAGCTGCAGGGGCGCCTGGTGGCGTCGCAGGACGTGTCGTTCGAGCGCATGAGCACCCTGCAGCAGGCCGCCGTGCGCGCGATCCTGCAGGACCCGGATGTCGCATCGCTCAGCTCCTTCGTCGGCGTGGACGGCGCCAACAACACCATGCTGAACACCGGCCGCATGCTCATCAACCTCCAGCCCGGACGCGACGCCCAGGACGCGGTGATGCAGCGCCTGCGCGACCGGGTGGCCTCGGTCGCGGGCGTCACGCTCTACCTGCAGCCCACGCAGGATCTGTCGATCGACGCGGAGACGGGCCCCACCGAATACCGCGCCACCATCGGCGGCGTGGATTCCGCCGAGGTGAACGCCTGGACGAACAGGCTGGTGGAGCGCCTGCGCACGGTGCCCCAGGTGCGCAACGCCACCACCGACGCGGGCGCGCAGGGCCTCTCGGCCTTCGTGGACATCGACCGCGCGACGGCCGCGCGCCTCTCGGTCACGGCGAGCGCGGTGGACGACACGCTCTACAGCGCCTTCGGCCAGCGCATCGTCTCCACCATCTTCACCGAGACCAACCAGTACCGCGTGATCCTGGAGGCCCAGCAGGAGGGCCTCTCCAGCCCCGAGGGCCTGGGCACGCTGCAACTGCGCACGGGCGGCGGCGCGCCCACGCCGCTGTCGGCCGTGGCGACCATCCGCGAGCAGCCCGCGCCGCTGCAGGTCACGCGCGTGGCGCAGTACCCGGCGGCCACGCTCGGCTTCGACAAGGCCCCGGGCGTGTCGCTGGGCGAATCGGTGGATGCGATCCGCGCCGCGGCGCAGGAGATCGGCATGCCCGCGGGCCTGTCGCTGCAGTTCCAGGGCGCGGCCGGCGCCTACGAGAAATCGCTCACCAGCCAGCTCTGGCTGATCCTGGCCGCCATGGTCTGCGTCTACATCGTGCTGGGCGTGCTCTACGAGAGCTACGTGCACCCGCTCACCATCCTCTCGACGCTGCCCTCGGCCGGCGTGGGCGCGCTGCTCGCGCTCATGCTCACGGGCAACGACCTGGGGGTGATCGGCATCATCGGCATCATCCTGCTGATCGGCATCGTCAAGAAGAACGCGATCATGATGATCGACTTCGCGATCGATGCCGAGCGCGGCCAGGGCCTGCCGCCGCAGGAGGCGATCCACCAGGCGGCGCTGCTGCGCTTCCGGCCGATCCTGATGACCACGCTGGCCGCGCTGTTCGCCGCGCTGCCGCTGATGCTGGGCTGGGGCGAGGGCGCCGAGCTGCGCCGGCCGCTGGGCCTGGCGATCTTCGGCGGGCTGGTGCTGAGCCAGTTGCTCACGCTCTTCACCACGCCGGTGATCTACCTCGCCTTCGACCGGCTGGGCCGGCGCTGGACGGGCCGGGGCACGGCCGCGGCGCCCGAGGTGCCCGCTGCACCGCCCGCGGCGGAGGGCCGGCCGTGAACCTCTCGCGCCCTTTCGTCGAGCGGCCCGTGGCCACGGTGCTGCTCACCATCGGCATGGCGCTCGCGGGCATCGCGGCCTTCTTCCTGCTGCCGGTGGCGCCGCTGCCGCAGGTGGACTATCCGGCGATCTCCGTCTCGGCCAGCCTGCCCGGCGCCAGCCCCGAAACCATGGCCACCAGCGTGGCGACGCCGCTGGAGCGGCGCCTCGGCGTGATCGCGGGCGTGAACGAGATGACGTCCTCCAGCTCCAGCGGCTCGGCGCGCGTCAGCCTGCAGTTCGACCTGAACCGCAAGATCGACAGCGCCGCGCGCGAAGTGCAGGCCGCCATCAATGCCTCGCGCGCGGACCTGCCCGCCACGCTGCGCAGCAACCCCACCTACCGCAAGATCAACCCGGCCGATTCGCCGGTCATCATCCTCGCGCTCACGTCGAAATCGCGCACGCCGGGCGAGATCTACGACGCCGTCTCCAACGTGGTCAGCCAGCGCCTCTCGCAGGTGGACGGCGTGGGCGACGTGGAGATCGGCGGCGGCTCGCTGCCCGCCGTGCGCGTGGAACTGCTGCCGTTCCCGCTCAACCGCTACGGCATCGCCACCGAGGACGTGCGCGCCGCCATCCAGGCCGCGAACGCCAACCGGCCCAAGGGCGCGATCGAGAGCGACGGCCGGCGCCTGCAGATCTACACGCCGTCGCCCTCGCGGCGCGCGGCGGACTACGCCGACCTCGTCATCGCCTGGCGCGACGGCGCGCCCGTGCGGCTGGGCGACGTGGCGCGGGTGGTCGACGGCGTGGAGAATACGCGCACCCTGGGCCTCTTCAACGGCGAGCCGGCCATCGTCGTGCTCATCACGCGGCAGCCGGGCGCCAACATCATCGAAACGGTGGACGGCGTGCGCGCGCTGCTGCCGGCGCTGCAGGCGCAATTGCCGCAGGACATCCGCATTGCCGTGGCGTCCGACAGCACCAATTCCATCCGGGCCTCGCTGCGCGAGATCGAGTTCACGCTGATGGTCTCGATCGCGCTGGTGGTGCTGGTGGTGGGCCTCTTCCTGCGCAAGGCGCGCGCCACGGTGATCCCGGCCGTGGCCACGGTGGTGTCGCTGCTGGGCACCTTCGGCGTGATGTACCTGCTGGGCTTCAGCCTGAACAACCTCAGCCTGATGGCGCTCACCGTGGCCACCGGCTTCGTGGTGGACGATGCCATCGTGGTGCTGGAGAACACCGCCCGCCACATCGAGGCCGGCATGGACCGCATGGCCGCGGCGCTGCAGGGTGCGCGCGAGGTCGGCTTCACGGTGCTGTCGATCAGCCTCTCGCTGGTGGCGGTGTTCATCCCGCTCTTGTTCATGGACGGGCAGGTCGGGCGGCTGTTCCGCGAGTTCGCGGTGACGCTCTCGGTGGCCGTGGCGATCTCGCTGGTGATCTCGCTCACCACCACGCCGATGATGTGCGCCTGGCTGCTGCGCTCGGAGGCCGAGGAGGCGCGCCGCCGCGGCGGGGCCGTGAAGCCGCCGGGCCGCTTCGCGCGGGCGGCGGTGCGCGCGCAGGACGCGGTGCTGCGCGGCTACGGCCACGCGTTGGACTGGGCGCTGGCGAGCAAGGCGCTCGTCGTCGCCATCCTGCTGGCCGTGATCGGCCTCAACGTCTACCTGTTCAGCCACATCCCCAAGGGATTTTTCCCGCAGCAGGACAACGGCCAACTGGTGGCCGGCCTGCGCGCGGACCAGAGCATCTCGTCCGGGGCGCTGGCGGACAAGCTGCGGCAGGCCGTGGACATCATCCGCAAGGACCCGGCCGTGGACACCGTGGTGGGCTTCTCCGGGGGAGGGCGCGCGGGGGGCGGTTTCATGTTCGTCAACCTCAAGCCCGTCTCCGAGCGCACCGAGCCCAGCATGGCCGTGATCGACCGGCTGCGGCCGCAGCTCGCGGTGCTCACCGGCCTGCGGGTCTTTCTCTCGCCCGTGCAGGACCTGCGCATGGGCGGGCGTTCCAGCAATTCGACCTACCAGTACACGCTCAAGAGCGACAACCTCGCCGACATGCGCGTCTGGGCGACCCGGCTGGCCGAGCGGCTCAAGCAGGAGACGCTGCTCACCGACGTGGACACCGACCAGGCCGACAACGGCTCGGAGACCTTCGTCGAGGTGGACCGCGACAGCGCCGCGCGCCTGGGCGTGAGCGCCGCGGCCGTCGACGCGGCGCTCTACAACGCCTTCGGCCAGCGGTCGGTCGCCACCATCTACGGCGAGCTGAACCAGTACTCCGTCATCATGGAATGGGCACCCGAGTACACGCGCGGCCCGCCCGCGCTGAAGGACATCTTCGTGCCCGCCAACCTCTCGGGCACCACCGGCTCCCCGGCCAACCCGGGGCAGCGCGGTGCCTCCACGGGCCAGGTGCTGGCCACCGCCACGCAGACGATGGTGCCGCTCTCGGCCATCGCCAAGGTGGTGGAGCGCTCCGCGCCGACCTCCATCAGCCACCAGGACGGCGAGCTGGCCACGACCATCTCTTTCAACCTGGACGCCAACACCTCGCTCAGCCAGGCGCGGCAGATCGTCGAGCAGGCCGAGGCCGACATCGCCATGCCCACCAACGTGCGCGGCAGCTTCGAGGGCACGGCGCGCAGCTTCCAGGAGACCCAGGGGCAGCAGCTCTTGCTGATCCTGGCGGCCATCGTGGTGATCTACATCGTGCTGGGCGTGCTCTACGAGAGCCTGATCCATCCCGTGACGGTGCTCACCACGCTGCCCTCGGCGGGCGTGGGCGCGGTGCTCGCGCTGCTGCTGTTCAACATGCAGTTCACCATCATCGCGCTGATCGGCGTCTTCCTGCTGATCGGCATCGTGAAGAAGAACGCCATACTGATCATCGACTTCGCGCTGGAGGCGGAACGGGCGCGCGGCCTCTCCGCCACCGAAGCGGTGCGCGAGGCCTGCATGCTGCGCCTGCGCCCGATCCTGATGACCACGCTGGCCGCCGCCCTGGGCGCGCTGCCGCTGGCGATCGGCTTCGGTCAGGGATCGGAGCTGCGCCAGCCCCTGGGCGTCGCCATCATCGGCGGCCTCGTCGCCAGCCAGCTGCTCACGCTGCTGACCACGCCCGTGGTCTACGTGCTGCTGGACCGGCTCCGCCGCCCCTCCGGCAACGAACGCCACCTCTCCCGCGCGGCCGACACCGCGCCGGCCGCGCCCGCGCAACCATCATGAAACTCTCCGCTCCTTCCGCCGCCGTGTTCGTTGCCGTGCCTCTGGGATCCCCGGGTCGCGCGTCCCACGCACCGCGACCGCGCACATCGCTGCTGGCTCGCGCCTGCGCCGCCGTGCTGCTGCCCGCGTGCCTGGCCGGCTGCTCCGTCGCGCCGCCCTACGAGCCGCCCGCGCTCGCCACGCCCATGCCCACCGCCTTCAAGGAAGCCGGCGCGCTCTGGCAGCCCGCGGCCCCCGCCGATGCCGTGGACCGCGGCGCATGGTGGACGCTGTTCGGCGATCCGGACCTGGACCGCCTCGCCGCGCAGGTGCAGGTGTCGAACCAGAACATCGCCGCCGCCGTGGCCGCCTATGCCCAGGCGCAGGCATTGGTGCGCGAGCAGCGCGCGGGGCTGCTGCCCGGCGTGAACCTGTCGGCCAGCGAGACCCGCGCGGGCGGCGAGGGCTCCGCGCGCCGCGGCACCATCGCGCAGGCCGCGCTGGGCGCGAGCTGGGCGCCGGATGTGTGGGGCCGCCTGGGCAGCACCGTGGACAGCGCCCGCGCCAGCGCCCAGGCCAGCGAAGCGGATCTGGCTTCGGCGCGGCTCTCGGCCGTGGGCTCGCTGGTCACGGCTTACTTCCAGTTGCGCGAGGCCGATGCGGAGGCCGGCCTGCTGCGCGCGACCGTGGAGGCCTACGAGCGCAGCCTGCGCATCGCGCAGAACCGCTACGACGCCGGCGTCGCGGCGCAGTCCGACGTGCTGCAGGCCCGCACCCAGCTCGCCAACGCCCGCGCCGACCTCGCCACCGTGCAGCGCAACCGCGCCGGCTACGAGCACGCCATCGCCGTGCTGGCGGGCCAGCCGCCGTCGGCCTTCGCGCTGCCCCCCGGCACCTGGGTGGCCCGCGTGCCCGAGGTGCCGGCGGCGCTGCCCTCCACCCTGCTGGAGCGCCGTCCCGACATCGCCGCCGCCGAGCGCGCCGTGGCCGCCGCCAACGCGCAGATCGGCGTGCAGCGCGCCGCCTACTTCCCGAGCTTCAGCCTGACGGCCTCCCTGGGCCGCAGCGGCGCCGGCCTGGGCGATCTGTTCAGCGCCTCGGGCGCGCTCTGGTCGCTGGGCCTGTCGGCCGCGCAGACGGTGTTCGACGGCGGCGCCATCGCCGCGCGGGTGGAGCAGGCGCGCGCCGCCCGCGAGGCGCGCATCGCCAACTACCGCCAGACCGTGCTGGGCGCGTTCCAGGCCGTGGAGGACCAGCTCACCGCCGTGCGCACGCTGCAGGCCCAGGAGCCGCTGCGGCAGGAAGCCGTCTCCGCCGCGCAGCGCACCGAGGAGCAGCTCTTGAACCGCTACCGCGCGGGGCAGGTGGGCTATACCGAGGTCGTCACCGCCCAGGTGGCGGCGCTGTCGGCGCGGCGCGCGCTCCTGCAGTTGCAGGTGAACCGGCAGCTCGCCGCGGCCTCGCTGGTGCAGGCGCTCGGCGGCGGGTGGCAGGCGCCCTGGAGCGGCACGCAGGCCACCACGGCCGAGCCGGGAGCCGCCTTGCCCCGATAATCCGCGGCTGCCGTCCGTTTGTCTGTCTGATTGATTGAAGGATTTCCGTGGATTTCATCCTGCTGGCCAAGGCCGCCATCATGGGCGTGGTCGAGGGCCTGACCGAGTTCCTCCCCATCTCCTCCACCGGCCACCTGATCCTGGCCGGCGCGCTCCTCGGCTTCGACGACGAGAAGGCCAAGGTCTTCGACATCGCGATCCAGACCGGCGCCATCTTCGCGGTGATCCTCGTGTACTGGCAGAAGATCCGCGAGACGCTGGTGGCGCTGCCCACCCAGCCGCAGGCGCAGCGCTTCGCGCTCAACGTCCTCATCGGCTTCCTGCCGGCCGTGGTGCTGGCGCTGATCTTCGGCAAGGCGATCAAGGCGCACCTGTTCACGCCCACGGTGGTCGCCACCACCTTCATCCTGGGGGGCTTCGTCATTCTCTGGGCCGAGCGGCGCGCGCCCGGCGCGGTGCGCGTGCACTCCGTGGACGACATGTCCCCGCTCGACGCGCTCAAGGTCGGGCTGGTGCAGTGCCTCGCCATGGTGCCCGGCACCAGCCGCAGCGGCGCCACCATCATCGGCGGCATGCTGCTCGGCCTCTCGCGCAAGGCCGCCACCGATTTCTCGTTCTTCCTCGCGATCCCGACGCTGATCGGCGCGGGCGTGTACAGCCTCTACAAGGAGCGGCACCTGCTCTCGATGGCCGACCTGCCGCTCTTCGCCGTGGGGCTGCTGTTCTCGTTCGTGAGCGCCTGGCTCTGCGTGCGCTGGCTGCTGCGCTACATCAGCACGCACAGCTTCGTGCCGTTCGCCTACTACCGCATCGCCTTCGGCATCGTGGTGCTGGCCACCGCCTGGAGCGGCATGGTGAACTGGGCGGACTGAGCGGCCTGCGTCAACCGGCAGGGCGCACGATCCCGCCAGATGGGATGGTTCATATCACGCCATAGCACCTGCTGCTATGAAAAAGATGAAAGTGATAAGCTGCCGCCACTTTTGGAGTTGAAGACCCCGGGCCGTGCGTGACCGCCGCGAGGGGATGGTGCAGGCTGTCGCCGGACCTGCCGGACGCGCCTCGTGCGGTGCGGCCGGAGCGGTGCGCGTACGAGGAACCCGTGGCTATGACGCCGAACGAATTGCCGCTGGAGGACACGCTTTCCGCCGCCGGGACGTTCCCCGGGCTGCCGGACCACGACATGCTGCAGGTGCTCACGCGCAACGTGGGTGCCACGGTGGCTGTCGTCAGCCGCGCCCTGCGCGTCGTCTACGTGAACGACGAATACGCGCGCTGGTTCCGCGCCGCGCCCGAGGCCATCGTCGGCAAGTCCCTGATCGAGCTGTACGGCGAGTACAACTATTCGCGCTTCATGCCCTACGTGCAGCGCGTGCTGACCGGCGAGCGGGTGAGCTACCAGCGGCTGGTGCTCGATCCCGAGGGGCGCGAGTCGTGGCGCACGATCTGCATTTCGCCCTGGCGCGATGCGCAGGGCGGCATCGCCGGCTTCGTCACCGCGGCGCTCGACGTGGACGAACTCCAGGTCGCCTTGAACGCGCTGCGTGCCGCGAACCAGCGCCTGTCTTCCCACATGGACAACAGCCCCCTGGCCGTGCTGGAGATGGACGACCAGCTGCGCGTGCTGCGCTGCTCGCGCCGCGCCATCGAACTCATGGGGTGGCAGGATCTGGTGCAGGTCGAATGCCGCCGCCTGCACGAGCTGCCCGGCACTTCCGCCATGGAAGACCACCTGTCGCAGGCCTTCTCGGACCTGCGGTCCGGCCGCACCACGCGCAACCGCGTGGAATCCTGCCTGCGCCGGGCCGACGGTTCCGAGGTGCATTGCGAGTGGTTCAGCTCCGCGCTCACCGACGAGGGCGGCCGCGTGACCTCGATCATGTCGCTCGTGCAGGACATTTCGGCCAAGATCGAGATCGCGCGGCAGCAGCACTACCTCGCCAACCACGACTCCCTCACCGGCCTGCAGAACCGGTCGGCGTTCCACAGCCGCTTCGAGCACTCGCTCTCGCGCGTGCGCTCGCGCGGCGGCGCGGTGGCCTTGCTGTTCATCGACCTGGACGGCTTCAAGAAGATCAACGACGGCCATGGCCACAAGGTGGGCGACGAGGTGCTGCGGTGCGTCGCGCGCCGGCTGGCGCATGCCGTGCGCGGCAGCGACACCGTGGCGCGCCTGGGCGGCGACGAATTCCTCGTGATGCTCGACACCGACGTGGAAGGGGACTTGGTGGGCCACATCGGCGCGCGCATCGTCTCGGCGCTGGCCGAGCCCATGGAAGTGGACGGCCTGGCCCTGCGGGTGGGCGCGAGCATCGGCGTGGCGATGCACCCGCCGTTGGAAGGCGACATCGAACTGCTCATGACGCAGGCCGACCAGGCCATGTACGCCGCCAAGCGCACCGGCCGCGGCTGCGTGCGCTACGCGGGCCAGGCCTGAGAAGAGGAGCCGTGCCGGCTCCGTGCCCGGCGCTTTCTCAGGGCATCTTCACGCTCTGGGCGAAGTGGAAGAAGTTGTCCGGATCGTACGTCTGCTTGACCTGCTGCAGGCGCGTGTAGGTATCGGTGCCCCAGTACGCCTGTGCGTAGTCCACGAGCGAGCCGTCCGGATAGTTCTGGTACACCGCGCCGGTCAGGAACGGGCGCATCAGGTCCATGAAGCCCGCCAGCCATTTTTCCATCCGTTCGCGTTCGGCGGCATCGGTCCAGAACACGTCCGCGACGAGATCCGCATCCACGTCGCGGTGGACGAACGCGCTGTCCGCTGCCGGGTAGCGCTGGATCGCGCCGCCATAGGGCTCCAGGTAGAACATCGAATAGGTGTTGGGCGAGGTGACGAAGTAGTCGATCGCGGCCTGCCACTCTTCCTTCGTGAGCGTGCGGCCGATGTAGCCGCTGGACTTGCTCTCGCAGGCGTTATCGGGCAGGTCCTGGGGCAGTTCGTAGGGTGCGTCTTCCAGCAACTTGTTCATGGCCGGGTACGTCCCCTCCTGGTCCACCAGCAGCCGGGCGCTCGGCACCGCGAGCAGGGGGGCGATGGCCGCCATGCCATCGTCGCGCGTGCCGCAGTACATGCCCTGGATCATGAACACCGGTTTCCCGTCGCGGAAGCCCAGGTTCATCATGTAGCCCAGCGCATCGGGCGCGCCGGTGCGCATGAAATCCTTCTGCAGCAGCACCAGCACGTCGGCCGCGTGGGCCGCGTCCCAGCCGATGGACCAGGCCCACACGCTCGGCAGAAGCTCCATGCGGTAGGTCACCTGCAGCAGCACGCCGAAATTGCCGCCCGTGCCGCCGCGCAGGGCCCAGTAGAGGTCCGCATGCTCGGTGGCGCTGGCCGTCACGATGGTCTGGCCGTCGGCCAGCAGCACGCGCATCGATTCGACCATGTCGCTCTGGATGCCGAACTGGCGCGATGTGTAGCCGTAGCCGCCGCCCTGCACGAAGCCGCCCACGCAGACGTTGCCGCAGGCGCCCGTGGGCACGTGCCAGCCCGTCGCCCCCATGGCGCTGTTGAAGTGGTCGAAATCCGTGCCCGGCAGCACGTGCACGCACTGGTTCGCGGTATCGAGGGCCACGCCGCTCAGGTTCTTCAGGTCGATCACCATGCCGCCGGTGTTCACCGAATAGCCCGCCGTGCTGTGGCCGCCGCAGCGCACGGCCACCCAGAGCTTCCAGGTACGCGCGAACTGCACGCAGAGCATCGCGTCGGTTTCGGTCTTGCAGTAGGCGATCAGCAGCGGGAACGCCTGGAAGGCGGGGTTCGATTCCAGTCGGTCGGTGGGATAGTCCTTGTCGGTGGGCAGCACGACGTAGCCGACCATCGCCTTCTCGAGCGCCGCCAGCGCGTCCCAGGGCCAGGGTGAATCGGCCGGGGCGTTGGCTGCGGCCAGCGCGAGCAGGTGGGCGACGCGTTCGTCTTTGGCGCGGCGGGCAGGACTTTTGCGGTGGGCCATGGTGTTTTTTCCCCTCGGTGATTTGGCTTGATGGACAGCTCTCTTGGTGGTCGCGGGCCGGCAGGAGCCGGGCTGCGGCGGCCCGCGCGCGGCGTGCATGTGTCTACATGTAACACGCTGACGGGGCAGTGTAGGGGATGGCTATGAAAAACGCGTGGCGATTTATCGCGCGGGCGTTCTGCGCCGTGGAAGCTGGGGAACACCCTGACGGGCGGACCGGGCGCGGCCCGTCCGCCTGCCGGGTGCGCAGGCCGCGTTCGTTCAGGCCGCCGCGCCGGCCAGATTCAGCACCGCGGCCTCGATCGCCGCCGCCGTCGCCCGCGGCCGCTCCATGGGAAACAGGTGGCTGCCGTCCAGCATGGTGATGCGGCCCTGCGTGACGCGCCGCGTCAGATCCATGCCCACCTGGCGCAACTCCTGCGAGTCCAGGCCGCCGATGAACGCGGCCGGGCAGCGCAGCGGATGGGTGGCGAGCAACCGGGACAGGTTGTGCGGCAGGGTGTTGTAGATGGCGGTCTCCACCTCGCGCTCGAAATGCAGCGCCAGCCCGCCGTCCGCGTGCGGGCGCAGCCCCTCGGCGACGTAGTCGCGCAGCACCGCCTCGTCCCACTGCGCGAACGCCTTCTTGCGCCGGAAATGCGCCAGTGCCTCTTCCGCGCTCTCCCAGCGGTGCCGGCGCGCGCGGCTGATCTTGCCCGGCGACACCGCGCCCACCACCTGCGTGCGTTTGGCCATGCCGAGCGCGCCCGCGCGCCAGCCGCTGATGAGCGGCGAATCCACCATCACCACGCCGCGCGCGAGTTCCGGGTGCCGCGCCGCCGTCATCACGCTCAGGAACCCGCCCAGCGAATGCCCCACCAGGAACACCGGCCCGCCCGCGCGGCCGGCCTGCTCGCGCGCGAAGTCGGCGAGCTGCTGCACCAGTGCCGGCCAGTTGCTCGTGACCGGGTAGCGCTCGTCGTGGCCGAAACGGTCCACCGCGTCCACGGCGAAGCCGCGCTCACGCAAATGCCCGAAGAGCACCCGGTAGGTGCCGGCCGGAAAACTGTTGGCGTGGGAGAAGACCAGCGGCAGGGGGCTCATCGCGGGGTGTCCTGCGGGACGGAGTAAGCGGGAAGCGGGAGGGCGGGCAGGAGCCGAGGCCGTGGCGCCGGAGGTCAGATGAGCTTGTCGTCCGGCGTGACGATCTTGCGCAGGGGGCGGCTGCGCGCGGGCTCCACCAGGATCGGCACCTCGGTCGCCCCACCGTCCCAGGCCGGGTCTTCGATGCTGTCGAACACCTGGCGCAACCGCTCGCCCCAGCTGCTGCGCAGCATCCGGAAATAGGGGTTCTGCTCGTCGATGCAGACGATCTTGTCGGTGGCGAGGCGCCCGGCCTCGTACACCACGAGGTCCAGCGGCAGGCCGACCGACAGGTTCGATTTGAGCGTGCTGTCCATCGATACCAGCGCGCACTTTGCGGCTTCGTCCAGCGGCGTGTCCGGCGTGAGCACGCGGTCCAGCACCGGTTTGCCGTACTTGGACTCGCCCACCTGGAAGTAGGGCGTCTCGGTCGTGGCCTCGATGAAATTGCCGGCCGAATACACCTGGAAGAGGCGCATTCCCTCGCCCTGGATCTGGCCGCCGAGCACCAGCGACACGTTGAAATCCACGCCCGAGCGCTTGAGCGCCGCACCGTCGCGCTCGTGCACGTGCCGCACGGCCGAGCCCAGCACCCGCGCCGCATCGAACATGCTCTTGGCGTTCCAGATCGTGATCGGCTCGGTGGCATCGCGGTCGAAGAGCTGCTCGGTCTGCAGGATCTCGCGCACCGACTGCGAAATGCTTAGGTTGCCGGCCGACAGCAGCACCATGAACCGGTCGCCCGGCCGCTCGTAGATCATCATCTTGCGGAAGGAGCTGATCTGGTCGAGGCCGGCGTTCGTGCGGGAATCGGACAGGAAGACCAGTCCGGCATTGAGCTTGATGGCGACGCAATACGTCATTGGGGATCGTCGGGGAATGGAAGGCGAAGGGGGGAGTGTAGTGGGGTGGGAGCGGGGCTGCAGGCGCCTTGCGGACACGCCCGCGGCGCAGGGGTAAACCCGGCGGCTGGCCTGCACGCTGGATTCCCTCAGGAAATGGAGGCGTTGGACCCGCGAGGGTGGACTGAAAGGCGGGCGTCGTCCGTTCCCCGATGCGCGGCGGTCCGCAGCGCCTCCATATCCGTCCCGCACAAGTCCGCCTTTTCCGCCCGCTCCAGCGCATACGCCGACAGCCGTTCGCTCGGCTCGCGCAGCGCGGGGTGCAGCGTGCCCACCGACCGCAGTGCGCGCTGCAGCGCGATGCCCACTTCGACCGCACCCGCCGCGTAGCGGGCCAGGGGCTCGAACACGTCTTCCACCATGCCGGCTTCCCGCAGGGCCGGTGCCGTCACTCGGTCGCAGGGCGGCGGGGACGAGGGGGCGGAAGATGGGCAGGAGTGGGAGGCCGCCGCCTGCTGCCGTGCCGCCCAGTGCGCCAGCGTGCGCACCCCCGCGCCGATCACTTCCAGCGCGGTGCCCGGGTCGTTGATGGATGCCGACATGGCGCGTGCGGCGATCTCTCCCATGACGACGAAGCCGTAGCGCGGGTCGTGGTCGAAGGTGCGGCCGTTGCCGATGAGCACGGCCTGCCGGAGGGCGTCGCGGGCCGCATCGTCCAGCGGGCGGTCGCTACTGGCCAGCACCGCGCCGGGTGCGACGAAGGCGCCGGGCAGCATGTGCAGGTGGATCTGGCCGTCCAGCGCCTCGGCACGGGTCTGCAATTGGTCCATGGCGACGTGCTGCACGAAGCCGGTGGCGTCGCTGCGCACTTCATGGCTTCCGCGTTCGCCGGGCTGCTGGCGACGTCCGCCCAGCCAGGGTTTGTCGATGCGCTGGTCGATGGACTTGCAGGTGGCTTGTTCCAGCCGGCGGATGGTCTCGCCGAGCCGGCCCAGCACCGAGAGGTAGTCGATCCAGCGCAGCAGCACCACGACCACGCCCAGCAGGATGAGCAGGGTGAAGCCGAACAGCACCAGCCGGCCGCCGTCGCCGTACACGTGGGCGTGCAGGCCGACCAGGGCGATCACGCCGTAGATGAAGGCGCCGATGAAGACCGCGAGCGTGTTCTGCACGGTGGAGTCTTCGATCAGCAGTTGCGAGGCGCGGGGCGTGGCGCTGTTGGCCACGGCCGAGAAGGCGGACACCATGGTGCTGGCCGAGAAGATCGACACCGTGAGCATGCTGGAGGCCAGGATGTTCAGCAGGCTGTCGAGCGCGTCGGAGCCGAGGTCGATCGCGGTGCCGTCCGGAATATAGGGGCCCGCCCAGGTGGCGAGCATGACGGCCGCGCACGCGAGCAGGGCGAACAGGGCGCAGCGCAGCCAGGTCTTGCGCACCAGCCGCTGCAGGAAGAACACCAGCTTTTCCGACATGGGGCCACTATCGCCACGCGCCGGCCGCCGCGCGCTGCCCACCGTCGCGTTCCGCTGTAGGCGGGCGCCTTCAAGTTGGCCCGCCCGCCCGCGCTCCGGGCCGCTCGCCCGGCACTCAGCGCATCACCAGCCCGCCGTCCACGTACAGCACCTGCCCGGTCATGAAGCCGCTCCACTCCGAGGCGAGGAACAGCACCGGGCCGGCCACGTCTTCGGGCCGGGCGATGCGCCGCAGCGGCGTGGCGGCGGTGATCGATTCGCGCAGCGCCTCCGGCGTGGCCTGGCTCGCCTGCGTGGGATAGACGAGCCCCGGGGCCACGCAGTTCACGCGGATGCCCTGCGGCCCGACCTCGGCCGCAAGGTTGCGGCTGAAGGCCACGAGCGCGGCCTTGGCGGTGGTGTAGTCGTGGTAGGGCACGACGGGATGCTCCACCAGGTTGGAGGCGATGTTCACGATGCTGCCGCGCGCGCGCTGGCGCAGGTGCGGCAGCGCCGCGCGGCAGACGTGGAAGGCGCTGCCCGCCGCGCCGTCGAACTGGGCCTGGTAGTCGCTCCACTGCAGGCTGTCGAACAGCACGCGGCGGCGCGGGTCGAACGTGTAGGGGCGGAAGGCGTTGTTCACGACCACGTCGATGCGGCCGGCCTCCCGCAGCACCCCGTCCACCATCGCCTGCGCGGCCGCGGCATCGCCCACGTCGGCTTTGGCGGCCCAGGCGTCGCCCCCGGCGGCCTGGCAGGCCGCGACCGTCTCGGCCGCCGCCGCGTCGTTCGACAGATGGTTGACGGCCACGGTGGCGCCCTGCTGGGCGAACGCCCGCGCGATGGCGGCGCCGATGCCCCGTCCCGCGCCCGTCACCAGCACGACCTGGCCCTTGAACTGCATGGTGGTCCTTCGTTCTTCGTTTCGTTTCGGTGCGTGCGCGCCGCGCCGCTCAGGCGGCCGGCAGCAGGCGGGTGTCGACCACGTCGGCCACGCGGATGGGGCGCTGCACCAGGCCGAGCGCGCGGTAGGCGTCGGCCGCCTGCTGCAGCGATGCGAGATTGAACGCGCCCAGCGGCTGGCCCGGCAGCGAGGGCTGCGCGGCGGCATTGCGCAGGCGGATCACCTCCAGGTTCACGTCCGGCTGCGTGCCGTCGATCGCGTGCTTCACGGCCAGGGCCGCGGCCTCGTCGGGGTTGGCGATCATCCAGGCCGCGCTGTCGCGGTAGCCTTTCAGAAAGGCCTGCAGCAGCACCTTTTTCTGCGCCAGCACCTCCTGCCGGACCACGAACAGGTCGCTGGAAACGTTGAGGTGGTCGCGCACCTGCATCACGTTCACCGGGCCGATGCTGCGGCGCCGGCCGACGGCAAGGCCGGTGTCGGTGGCGGCGGTGGCATCCACCTGCCCCTGCAGCAGCGGCGCGAAATTGAGCAGGCCGGTGACCACGATGGTCACGTCGGATTCCTTGAGCCCGGCCTGGTGCAGCAGCACCAGCAGGTTCTGCCGCGTGCCGCTGGAGAGGCTGTAGACGCCGATGCGCTTGCCTTTCAGATCGGCCGGCGTGCGGATGCCGGAGGACTGCAGCGACACCACGTTGAACACGTTCTGCGGGTAGATGTCGTAGATGGCCGTGAGGCGCTCGCCCTTGTCCAGCGCCATGAAGAACGAGCCCGGATCGGTGAACGCCACGTCGGCCTGCCCGCTGAGCGTGTTGCGCAGGGCGTCGCCGCCGCCCGCGCCGGGCAGGTAGGCCAGCTCCACGCCTTGGGCACGGAAGAAGCCCTTGTCGGGTTCGGCGAGCAGGTTGGTGATCTCGCTGATCGGCTTGCTCCAGCCGGCGACGGTCACCTTGCCGCGCACCGGCGGCTGGGTGGGGGACTGGGCCCGTGCCGTGCCGGCCCAGGGCGCGGCGGCGAGGCCGGCGGAAGCAGCGAGCAGCATGCGGCGAGAGAGGTGGCGGGAGACGTGGCGGGAGGTGGACATGGGTGTCGTTGTCGATGTGAAAAAGCTCAGTCGGCGCCCGCATGGGCGCGCAGCAGCCACCGCTCGAACAGCAGGGTGGCCTGGTAGAGCAGCAGCCCGATCGCGGCGATGAGCACCAGCGCGGCGAACATCAGGGTGGTGTCCATCATTCCCTGCGAGGCGATGATGACGGCGCCCAGGCCGCGGCTCGCGCCGATGAATTCGCCCACCACCGCGCCGACCAGCGCCAGCACCACGGCCATGCGCAGTCCGGCGAGGAGGGTCGGCAGCGCGATCGGCAGTTTCAGCCGCAGCAGGGTCTGCCAGCGCGTGGCGCCCAGCATACGAAAGAGCTGCAGCCGCTGCGGATCGGCCTGCCTGAGCCCGGTGAGCGTGTTCTCCATGAGCGGGAAGAAGCAGATCAGGCCGGTGATGAGCGCGGTGGAGGTGATGCCGAAGCCGAACCACAGCACGAAGAGCGGCGCCAGCGCCAGCTTGGGCACCACCTGGCTCACCACCACGTAGGGCCGCAGCACGCGTTCCAGCAGCGGCGATTCGGCCAGCGCCGCACCGGTCAGCACACCCGCCGCGCCGCCGCCGGCCAGGCCCAGGCCCAACGCCTGCAGCGTGGCGCCCAGATGGGGCAGGAAGTAGCCGGAGCGCAGGCCGGTCCAGAGCGCGGCCGCCACCGCCGAAGGCGCGGGCAGCACCAGGGCGGAAAGGCCCGCGTGCCGCGCCATCCACTCCCAGGCGACGAGCAGCGCCACGAGCAGTGCGACGCCCAGGGCGCGGTGCCGCCAGGGCGAGGTGGGTGTGGGTGATGTGGGCATGGGCGATGTGGGCATGGGCGAGGCGGCGGGCGTCATGCGGCGGTTCCCATGTCGACCACGCCGTCCATGGCGGCCCGCACCCGCGCGCACAGGTGGTTGAACGGCGCCTCGTGCCGCATCGCCTGGGTGCGCGGCGCGGGCAGATCGACGCGGATGTCGCCCGCCACGCGCCCGGCGTGCACCACGGCGATGCGGTCGCCCAGGTAGACGGCCTCGGTGATGTCGTGCGTGACGAAGAGCACCGTGGTGCCGTGCCGGCGGCAGGTGCGCAGCAGGTCGTCCTGCAGATCCGCGCGGGTGATCGCGTCCAGCGCGGCGAAGGGCTCGTCGAGCAGCAGCAATGCGGGCTCCAGCACCATGGCGCGCGCCAGCGCGACCCGGCTCTGCTGGCCGCCCGAGAGCTGGCGCGGATGGCGCTGCGCGTGGCCGGCCAGCCCGAGTTGCTCCAGCAGGGCGCTCGCGCGTTCCACGTCGCGCGGCTGCGGCCGGCGCTGCAGCGACACCGGCAGCAGCACGTTGTCGATCACGCTGCGCCAGTCGAGCAGCGTGGGGGCCTGGAACATGAAGCCGAGCCACGGCCCCGGCGCCGGCACCGGCCCGCCCCGCAGGCGCACCGAGCCCGACTGCGGCCGCAGCAGCCCGGCGGCGAGTTGCAGCAGCGTGGTCTTGCCGCAGCCGCTGCGGCCGACGAGGCAGTGCAGCTCTCCGGTGCCCACGCGCCAGTGCACGCCGTCCACGGCCGCCGGCCGGCCCGGGTAGGCGAACGTGGCTGCGTCGATCTCCAGGAAGGGGACGGAGGAGGGCGCGGCATCCGCCCGTGCCTGTACCTCTGGGGCGTGCGCCCGCGGATCAGTCGGCATAGGGGGCGAACGGTTCGGCGGCGGCTTCGGCGGAGGGTTCGATCTCCACCATGCGCACGAGGTCCAGCAGGTTGAAGCGCCCGTCGTGGTGCCAGCCGGCCTCGGGCGTGCTCATCGCGCCGATCGCGCAGACGCGGCTCACGCCGGCGTCGCCCAGCAGCGCAGCCAGGCGGTAGAGCGCTTCGGGCGGCGCGGCCACACCGGCGGTCTGCAGGTAATCCTTCTGCGCGGCCACGGCGGCGACCGCGTCTTCCAGCGCATCCACGGCCACCACCTGCACCGTGCGCTGCAGCGCCGTGGGGGCCAGGGCGCGCGGCCCGTCGGCGAAGGCCACGCTCCAGGCATCGTCCGGCGTGCCGATGAGCTGTTCGGCGGCCTCTCCGGAAGCGCCCGGGATCGACCGCCATTCCACGCCCTGGCGCCAGTGGGCGAGGGCGGCGGCGTCCTCCACCGCGAGTGCCCGGCGCGGGAAGCGCCGCTGCAGCTGAGCGAGTTCGCCCGCCAGGCGCCCGGCGAAGTCGCGCGGCGCGATGGCGCCGCCGCGCTCCACGTAGAACACATGCGGCGAATAGCAGCCCTGCTGGTCGTAGCGCATTACGTCCCACGCGGCCCGGCGCGCGAGCGCGGGACCTTCGAGCGCATCGAGCGCCGCGGCGGCCACCAGGCCGAAGCCCAGCTTGTGCCCGTGCGGCAGGAAGCGCGTGGTGACGGGCAGGCGGCGCCGGATCGCATCCAGCGATGCGTTGCCGCCATAGGCCAGCACCG
Organism: Comamonadaceae bacterium UBA4962; assembly: GCA_002397315.1. GTDB lineage: Bacteria > Pseudomonadota > Gammaproteobacteria > Burkholderiales > Burkholderiaceae_C > Paracidovorax. Next base: position 125,249 of record DHAE01000029.1, on the reverse strand, counting down.
TGTCGGCCCGGGCGTAGAGGGCGGATGCGTCGTCCGTGCCGGCACCGCGCCACCACACCACGGCGAGGCAATCGGCCAACGGCGGATGCACCTCGGCGAGCAGTTGCGCGAACCAGCCCGCGAACAGCGGCTCGGCGCTCGGCACCTTGCCGATGTTGCCAGCCTTCACCAGCAGGCCGCACACGAGGCTCCAGAGCGGCAGTGCCGGCACGTTGCCGGCCCAGCTGTGCACCAGCAGGCCGGGCCCGACGGCCCGCACCGCGCCGCCCTTCGGGGCGGGCTGGAAGCCGTCGAGCACCAGAGGGTTCGCGAAATCCTCCGCCACGAAGCGCCGCAGTTGCGGTGCGCGGAAGGTCTTGAGGAAGCCCGTCAGCCCCAGGCGCACCATCTCGGCGTCGTAGCCGCTCACGGCGGGCAGCAGCGCCTCGGCCCGCCGGCGGATCGGGTCGGCGCGGTCGAGCAGGCGGGCGATGGCGCGGTCGATCACGTCGATGATCTGCGCCACGGTCATCGTCTTCAGGTGCCGGGCGGCCGCCTGCCGCACGCGGTCGGCCAGCGCGTCCATCTGCGCCGCGGTGAGCACCGGCACGGCCACGTCCACGCGGGCGGTGCCCTGGGCGAACGGCAGCACCTCCCAGGCGACCTCGTCCGGGGCGATGCCCGGCAGGTAACCGGCCCGGATCTGCGGAAGTCCTGGCGGCTGCGAAGGCGTCATGCCGCGGTCGCCCGCATGAATTCGTCCACCGCGAGCGAGCAGCCCTTGGCCTGCGCGCCCTCGGCGCGGCCGAGCAGCAGGAAGCCGCCGTCGGCCCAGAGGCCCACGTCTTCCGTGAGGATCGTGGTCACGGAGTTGACGTTGGCGAGGTCGCAGTGCACGAGGATGCCGCGCTCGCCGGCCGGCACGTCGCGGCCGGTGACCGGGTCCACCAGCCGCGAGCGGATCCAGTGCGGCCCGGATTTGACCGAGGGCACCGCGGCGTTGCCGTCGTCGTAGAACTGCGTGCTGAGTTCGGTCATGCCGTACATGTTGATGCAGTGCTCCCGCGGCACGCCCAGGGCCTGCGACAGCTCGGCGTAGAACGCCTCCAGCGGCAACTCGCGCGACTGGCCCTTGTAGCCGCCGGTATCGAGCAGGCGGCTGCCCGGCGGCAGCCGGAAGGCGCGGCCCTGGGGGCGCAGCGCATCCATCAGGTGCACGAAGCTGTAGCTCGCGCCCAGCAGCGCATACGGCGTGCCGGTGCGCTCGGCGGCTTCCAGTACCTGCCACAGTCCGTCCCAGTCGGTGCCCTGCGGGCCCACGAAATGCCGGCTGCCGGGCGCACCGAAGGTGGATTTCGCGAGGGCGAGGTAGTGCGCGAGCGACGAGTTCGGCATCGCGTCCTCGTCCGGGAACAGGATGCCCATCGGCATGCGCTCCTGCCCGCGCATGAAGCGCTGCGCGAAATTCCGTTCCATCGACCGGTCGTACACCGCGAGCCGCGGGTGGAAATGCCGGCCGCGCGTGTCGCCGCGCGTGGTGCCGCTGGTCATGAAGACGCGCTCGCCGGGCGCGGCGGGTTCGCAGCGCAGTTCCTGGGCCTTGAAGGCGTCGATCGGCACGGCCGGAATGTCGCTCCAGGCCTTCACGCTGCGCGGCGTGGCGCCCCGGCCCTGGCAGAAGGCCCGGTAGGGGGCGTTGGCGGCGTACTGGTGGGCGAACAGCCGCAGCGCGAGCGCGTCGAACTGGGCATCGGTGCAGCCGTCCTGCGCGATGAATGAGAGAACTTCCGCGTCCAGCGGAGCGAACGGTGGCATGGGATTCCTTCAGGACCTGTGGCAGGAGGCTCCGAAGGTGTCCCGCGCCCGCGCCGGGCCGCTGGCGGCCGCGTCGGGACGGTGGCTCTTCTTCCGCCGGAATGACCCGGTTCAAGTTCGCGGGTGTGGATCTCAGCACAGGTGTGCACCCCGGAGCGCGGGTGGATCTTAACCCGGGGGCCATTCCCGCGCAGGGGCGGGGCGCGATGCCGGCCAGGCCGCCCGGCTGTTGCGGCGGGATCGCGGCCCGCCCCGGGCGCCGCTCAGCCCGGCTGCGCCAGCCGCTTGAGCTGGTAGAGCGCGTCCAGTGCCTCGCGCGGGCTCAGGGCATCGGGGTGGATGTCCTGCAGGGCGGCTTCCACCGGGCTCGTGCCCGGCGCCTCGGATTCCGGCGGGGGCGCGAACAGGTCCACCTGCGTCTCGCCTTCGTTCGCGCGCTCTTCCAGCGCCGAGAGCGCATGGCGCGCGTGGTTCAGCACCGGCGCGGGCACGCCCGCGAGCCGCGCGACGTGGATGCCGTAGCTGCGGCTGGCCGGGCCGGGCTGGATCTCGTGCAGGAAGACGATGTTCGCGCCGGATTCGGTGGCGCCCACGTGCACGTTCACGGCGTGCGCATGGCGCGCGGCCAGCTCCGTCAGCTCGAAATAGTGCGTGGCGAACAGCGTGAAGGCGCGCGTGCGGTCGTGCAGGTGCGTGGCGATGCCGCTCGCCAGCGCCAGGCCGTCGAAGGTGCTGGTGCCGCGGCCGATCTCGTCCATCAGCACCAGCGAATGCGGCGTGGCGGCGTGCAGGATCTGCGCGGCCTCGGTCATCTCCATCATGAAGGTGGACTGCGCGTTGGCGAGGTCGTCCGCCGCGCCGATGCGGGTGTGGATCGCATCGATCGGGCCCAGCCGGCAGCGCGCGGCGGGCACGTGGCTGCCCATGCTCGCCAGCAGCACGATCAGCGCCACCTGCCGCATGTAGGTGGATTTACCGCCCATGTTCGGGCCGGTGATGATCTGCATGCGCGTGTTGGCGTTCAGGCGCGTGTGGTTGGGGATGAATGCGCCGGCCGAGGTTTCCGCCAGGCGCGCCTCCACCACCGGGTGGCGGCCGCCCTCGATCTCGATGCAGGGCTCGGCCGCGAACTGCGGCGCGCACCAGCCCAGCGTGAGCGAGCGCTCGGCCAGCGCGCACAGCGCGTCGAGCGTGGCGATGGCCTGCGCGGCGCGGATGAGCGCCGGCACGTGCGGCTGCAGCTGGTCGAGCACCTGCTCGTAGAGCCACTTCTCGCGCGCCAGGGCGCGCTCCTGAGCCGACAGCGCCTTGTCCTCGAAGGCCTTGAGCTCGGGCGTGATGAAGCGCTCGGCGTTCTTCAGCGTCTGGCGGCGGCGGTAGTCGTCGGGAATGCGGTCGAGGTAGCTGCTCGTGACCTCGATGTAGAAGCCGTGCACCTTGTTGAACTGCACGCGCAGGTTGGGGATCAGCGTGCGGGCCTTCTCGCGCGTCTCCAGCGCCAGCAGGAAATCGTCGCAGTGGTTCTGGATGCCGCGCAGCTCGTCGAGTTCGGCGTCGAAGCCGTCGGCGATCACGCCGCCGTCGCGCACCAGGGCCGAGGGCTCTTCCAGGATCGCGCCGCCCAGCAGCGCGCCGCAGGCCGGCGGCGCATGCAGATCGCCGGCGATGCCGGCCAGCAGCGGATCGTGCCAGCGGTGCTCGGCGGCGATCTGCTCGGCCTTGTGCAGCGTCTTGCAGAGGGCCACCAGCTCGCGCGGGCGCACCTGCCGCAGCGCGATGCGCGCGGTGATGCGCTCCACGTCGCTCACGCCGCGCAGCGCGCCGCGCAGGGCTTGCCAGCTGCCGGTGCCACCGTGCGCGCCGTCCCCGCGCAGTTCCGCGGTGGCCGCCAGCCGCGCGCGGGCCTCGGCGCGGTCGCGGCGCGGCTCCAGCAGCCAGGTCTTGAGCAGGCGGCTGCCCATGCCGGTCATGCAGGTGTCCAGCAGCGAGAAGAGGGTGGGCGCGTCCTCGCCGCGCAGCGTGCGCGTGAGTTCCAAGTTGCGGCGCGTGGCAGGGGGCAGGGCGATCAGCGCGTCGTTCTTCTGCACGCGCACCGCGTGGATGTGCGTGAGCGCGCGGCCCTGCGTGTGCTCGGCATACGAGAGCAGCGCCGCACTGGCCGCATGCGCGTGGGTGAGGTCCTGGGCATCCCAGGCATTGAGGCTCGCGGCGCCGAGATGCTCCAGCAGCTTGCGTGCCCCCAGGGCGCCGTCGAACTGCCAGTCCGGCCGCAGGCTCAGGGGGCAGGACAGCACGCCGCCCTGGCGCAGCGCCTGCAACTGCTGCTCGAAGCGCTCGGTCACGCCCGCGCTGTAGAGCACCTCGCTCGGGCCGATGCGCGCGATCCAGGTACCCACTTCGTCGTGCGTGCATTCGGCCAGGTGCACCACGCCCTGCGTGACGCTCAGCCACGCGAGGCCGCAGCGCGCGCGCGGCGCCTGGTGCACGGCCAGCAGCATCGCCTCGGCCTTGTCCGGCAGCAGCTCGCTGTCGGTGAGCGTGCCGGGCGTGACCACGCGCACCACCTTGCGCTCCACCGGCCCCTTGGTCGCGCCCACTTCGCCCACCTGCTCGCAGATCGCCACCGACTCGCCCATGCGGATCAGGCGGCCCAGGTAGTTCTCCAGCGCATGGAAGGGCACGCCGGCCATCACCACCGGCTGCCCCGCGGACTGGCCGCGCTGCGTGAGCGTGATGTCCAGCAGGCGCGCGGCCTTCTCGGCATCGGCCCAGAACAGCTCGTAGAAATCGCCCATGCGGTAGAAGACCAGCGTGTCGGGGTAGCCCGCCTTGAGGGCGAGGTACTGCTGCATCATGGGGGTGTGGGCGGAGAAATCGGCGGGGTTCCCCTCGGCCATCGGCGATGGCTCTTTGTCGTTCTGCAAGTTGATACCTTTGTCCATGGCGCTGGGCGGGCGCGCCCCAACGGGTGGGCGCGTCCACCGGATGAGTCCGATACGAGGGGCGATTATCCCGCGTGGCCGCGTTTTCCCCTCTTTTTGCGACCACCGGCGCCGCGTCCCGGTTGCATACTTACCCTCTCTCCAGAAGTACTTCCATGCCGGACCACGAATCGTCTGCCGCCGCCCGCGAGAGGGAGCGGCTCCACCTTCTCGACTGCTCGGGGCTGCTCGACACCCCCGCGAGCGAGGAGTTCGACCAGATCACCCGCCTGGCGGGCCAGATCTTCGACATGCCCGTGTCGTTGGTGACCTTCGTGGATGCCGACCGCCAGTGGTTCAAGTCGCGCCTCGGTTTCTCGCTGGCGCAGACCGATCGGTCGTCGTCGTTCTGCGCGCATGTCGTGGAAACGGCCGACCTCATGGTGGTGGAGGACACGGCGCTCGATCCGCGTTTCGAGCGGAATGCGCTGGTGACTGGGAAACCTTACATCCGGTTCTATGCCGGCGCGCCCCTGCTGCTGGATTCGGGCCACGTGCTGGGTGCCCTGTGCGTGCTGGACCACCGCCCCCGCACTTTCAGCCCGCGGCAGTGCGACCAGCTGGCCACGCTCGCCAGAATGACCGTGGCGCACATCGAACTGCACCAGCGCGCGGGCCGGGTCAATGCCGTGACGCGGCTGCCCAACCGCACGCAGCTGTTCGAAGACCTGCGCGGCCGCCCCGCCGGTACGCCGTCGGCGCTGATGATGGTCGAGATCATGGGGCACGAGCGCATGCTCGCCGAATCGCGCGCGGTGGGGTCCGAACCGCTGGAGTCGCTCACCATCGCCTTCGCAGGCAGGCTGCGTCGGCTCGCAGGGCAGGGCGTCGCCGTCTACCACGTGGGCGAGATGCGCTTCTGCGTGGAGCCCCCCGGCAGCACCGCAGCACAGCGCGAGGCATTCGCCGCGGAGGTGGTGGCCACTCTGAGCGGCCCCATGGCCTTCGACGGGCGTGCGATCGAACTGGCGCCGCTGGCCGGTCTCGTGGAGTTCGATGCGGGTGCCACCCGCCCCAGCGATGCGCTGAGAATGGCCAGCGCGGCCCTGCATTCGGGCCTGGGCAGCGGGGCGGGCTTCTCGTGGCACGACGCCGCGCTGGACGCGTCCCACCGCCGCGCCTACCGCCTGATGCGCGAGATCTCGCCTGCCCTGGAGCGCGGCGAGTTCCGGCTGGTGTACCAGCCCAAGCTCAACCTGCGCGCGGCCGCGTTCACGGGCGTCGAGTCGCTGGCGCGCTGGCGCCATCCCGAGCTCGGCGACGTCTCCCCGGGCGAATTCATCCCGCTGGTGGAGAGCGGCGCGCTCATCCACGAATTCACGCGCTGGGTACTGCGTACCGCGCTGAAACAACTCGCCCACTGGCACGCGCGGGGCATCGAGCTCACGATGGCCGTCAACGTGTCGTCCCGGAACCTGGAGGAAGCTTCCTTCGTGCGCGACGTGCGCGCGATCTGTGCTGCGGCCGGCGTCGATCCGCGCCACCTGCACGTGGAATGCACCGAAAACGCGGTGATGACCAGCGTGCGCACCCAGGCCGCCCTGGAGGAAATCCGGGGCATGGGTGCCCAGATTTCGTTGGACGACTTCGGCATGGGGTATTGCAACCTCGCCTGCCTGCGCAGCCTTCCGGTGGAGCTGTTGAAGCTGGACCAGTCGCTGATCAAGCCGATCGACGGCGACAGCCGCGCATGGCTGCTGGTGCAGTCGCTCATGGCGCTGGGCCATGCGCTCGGCTACCGCATCCTGGCCGAAGGCGTGGAAACCCGCGAAGCGTTCACGATGCTGGCGGGGGCCGGGTGCGATGCGGTGCAGGGCTACCACCTGTCGCGGCCGCTCGAAGCAGAAGCGATTCCGGAGTTTTTGCGGCGGCCTCTGCCGCAGTGGCGGGCCTAGGCCGCCCGGCCCTCGTCCAGCCGCAGGGCCGGGCTATGGCGCCGAGGTCCCGCGCCCGCCGAACGCGGCCATGGCCAGCTGGCCGGCACGCCCCATCAGGAAGAATTCCGCCGGTCCGTCCCCGTCCCCGTCCGCGCGCAGCCGCACGCGCACATTCCCGGAGTCTCCCGCGGGCTCCACCGCCTCCACCTGCGGCCACGGCACGGTGATCGGCGGACGGTGGAAGAACACGAACCATGGTGCGGACAGCGACAGCCCTTCGGGCCCTGCGGCCACCGTCAGGCAGTGCGCGAAATGGATCGGCATGCCGTGCACACGCCCCATCCGGGCCGAGGCGAAGCGGACGGTCTCGCCGCCGGGAGGCGCATGCTGCGGAAAGCGGGCCGCGAGTGTGCGCCAGCCCGAACGTGCGGCGAGCATCCGGCAGGCGTTGAGCCAGAAGAGGGGCAGGAGCAGCAGGAACCAGAGCGTGTGCATGAGGGTGTCCGTCAGGTGGCGGAACTGCCGATTATTGGCGCTGCCCGGGCTCCGACCGTGGCCCTGGCCCTGGCTGCGCGGCCCATCCGTTCACGCGAGCGCCCGCAGCACGTCGTCCCGCAGCGCGAGCAGCGGCGCATGCAGTTCCGCAACGATCGCCAGCAGCGGCTCCGCGGTGGAGACGCTGACGTTGAGCACGTAGATGGCGTCCGGACCCAGCACCAGCGGCGTGGCGAGGGCGACCACCTCGGGCTGCCAGGCGGCGGCGCAGAAGCCGTGGTCGCGCACCGAGGCGCGGGCCTCGTCGATCGCGTGGGCGATGGGGGCCCAGGCCTTCGGTCCGCGGCGCTGGCGGAAACTGCCCAGCAGGGCCCGCCGGCGCGCTTCGGGCGCGACGGCGAGGTAGGCGCGGCCGAGGGACGTCAGCTCCATCGGCACGCGCTGGCCGGAGACGACGTGCCGCAGCACGATCCGGCGGCTGTAGCGGATGGATTCCAGGTACACCATCTCGTCGCGGTCGGGCGCGGCCAGGCCGACGTTGATGCGCCGGCTTTCCGCCAGGGCGCGCATGGCCGGCGCCGCGGCGGCCAGCACGCTGGAGCCGCTGCGCATGGCGTGGGCCAGGCTGAGCACGGCGGGCGCGAGCCGGTAGGCGCGCTGCTGCAGATCGAGTTGCAGCATGCCCGCGCCCACCAGGGTTTGCGTCAGGCGGCTCACCGTGGCTCTGGAGAGCCCGGTGCGCTCGGCGAGTTCGCCGTTGCCGAGCAGTTCGGAGCCCGGCCGGAAGGCACGCAGCACTTCCATGCCGCGCTCCAGCGATCGGTTGGCGGGCGAGCGGCCGGGTTTGTCGGGAAGGATGGCGGAGCGGGTGGTGTCCATGGGGCGAGTGTCGCTCGCGCCGGGGACCGGTGGGGCATTTCCGCGCATCGGATGCACGCGTGAGCAGCTCCGGCAGTTTCAAAGGTTGGAATGGGCGTCTTCCCAATTCCCGGGGCGGGCCTCAAGCTTCGGGACCAGGAGCCGGGCATTGGAGCCACGGCCCGGACGGCAGGAGCCCCTGGGGCATCCGCCGCAGAACCAGGAGACAAAACCATGCCCGCATTTTTCGCTGCCCGCCGGGGCGCACTGTCCTTCGCGCTGTGCGCTGCCGTCCTCGCGGCCGCCGCCAGCCCGGCCCTCGCGGCCTTTCCCGAGAAGCCCGTGCGCTTCGTGGTGCCGTTCGCTCCCGGCGGCGGCACGGACCTGATCGCCCGCACGCTGGGCGCGGAGATGTCCAAGGACCTGGGCCAGCCCGTCATCGTGGAGAACAAGCCGGGTGCCGGCACGATGATCGGCACGGACAACGTGGCCAAGAGCGCGCCGGATGGCTATTCGGTGGTGGTCGCGTCGTTCGCCCACGCGATCAACCCGGCGCTGCAGCCGAAGCTGCCCTACGGCAGCAACAAGGCGTTCGCCCCGGTGGTCCTGATCGGGCGCGGCCCGAACGTGCTGGTGGTGCGCCCGGACAGCCCCTACAAGACCGTGGCGGACGTGCTGGCCGCGGCGCGCGCGCAGCCGGGCAAGCTGACCTTCGCCTCCCAGGGCGCGGGCACGTCGGCGCACCTGGCCGGAGAGATGTTCGCCAACCTGGCCAAGGTGCGCCTCAGCCACATCCCCTACCGCGGTGCCGGCCCGGCGCTGACCGACCTGCTGGGCGGCCAGGTGGACATGATGTTCGCCACGGCGGCAGCGGTGTCGCCGTTCATCGACGGCGGCAAGCTGCGGGCGCTGGGCGTCACCACCGCCGAGCCCTCGGCCGCCTTCAAGGGCGTGCCCACCGTGGCCGCCACGGTGCCCGGCTACCTGGTGGAGAGCTGGTACGGCCTCTACGTGCCCGCGGGCACGCCGGCCCCGGTGATCGAGCGGCTGAACGCCGCGGCCCGCAAGGCGGCGCGCGCACCCGACTTCGTGCGCAAGATCGAACACGAAGGGCTGGTGATCAATGCGGGCGATCCGGCCGAGCTGGATACCTACGTGCAGGCCGAGGAGCAGCGCTGGGCCCGCATCGTCCAGCAGAACGGCATCAAGCCCGACTGAGCGCGCACCCATCCATCCATCCATTTTTCTTGAATCTTCCATCAATCGACGACCGGACTCACCCGGCAACACCATGGATTACGCACTGATCGATCTGCAGGTCGCCGGCACGGTGGCGACCCTCACCCTCAACCGCCCGGACAAGCGCAATGCGATGAGCGACGACATGCGCACCGAGTTCTGCGATGCGCTGGAACGCGTGGCGGCGGACAAGGCCATCAAGGCATTGGTGCTGACCGGGGCGGGCAAGGGCTTCTGCGCGGGCGGGGACATCAGCGGCATGCAGAAGCGCATGAACGCGCCGGCCGGGGAGGTGGGTTTCAACGGCTGGCACCGGCAGCAGCGGGTGCACCACGTGCAGGCCCTGCTGCACACCATGCCCAAGCCGGTGATCGCCGCGGTCAACGGCGCGGCCTCGGGCCTGGGCGCGGACACGGCGCTGGCCTGCGATTTCATCGTCGCCAGCGAGTGGGCCAGCTTCACCTGGTCGTACATCCACCGCGGCATCATCCCGGACGGCGGCGGCATGTACTTCCTGCCGCGCCGCGTGGGCCTGCCGCGTGCCAAGGAGCTGATCTTCACCGGCCGGCAGGTGAAGGTGGACGAGGCCCTGGCGCTGGGCATCGTGGACCGCAAGGTGTCCGCGGAGTCGCTGCTCGCCGATGCGCAGGCCTGGGCGCAGGAGCTGTCCGCGGCCTCGTCCACGGCGCTGGCGCTCACCAAGACGATCCTGAACCAGAGCTTCGAGCTCTCGTCGCACGACGTGTTCGCGCAGGGCAGCCAGGCGCAGGGCATCTGCTACACCAGCAGCGAGCACCGCGCCTCGGTGGAAGCGTTCCTGGCCAAGACGGCCGGCAAGGAGTGATGCGATGAGCGAAGCGATCGCCAAGCTCCTGTCGCCGCGCAGCGTGGCCGTGATCGGCGCATCGGCCGATCCGGGCAAGACCTCGGGGCGGCCGGTGGCCTACCTGCGCAAGCACGGCTATGCGGGCCGCATCCTGCCCGTGAATCCCAAGGTGGACCGCATCGGCGATCTGCCCTGCTATCCCGACGTGGCCTCGTTGCCCGAGGTGCCCGACGTGGCCGTGGTGCTGCTGGGCGCCGAGCGCGCGCACCAGGCGGTGAAAGAGCTCGCCGGGCGCGGCTGCGCGGCCGCCATCGTGCTGGCCAGCGGCTACACCGAGACCGGCGAGGAGGGCGCGCGCCGCCAGCAGCAGCTGGTGGAGGCCGCGGGCTCCATGCGCATCCTCGGGCCCAACACCATCGGCCTGGTCAACCTCACGGACGGCATCGTGCTCTCGCCCTCCGGCGCGCTGGAGATGGACGAGTTCCCCGTGGGCGGCATCGGTGTGGTGTCGCAGAGCGGCGGCATCCTGGGCTCGCTGCTGTCGCGCGCCGCGGCACGGGGCATCGGGCTGTCGAAGCTGATCGCCACCAGCAACGAGGTGGACCTGGAGCTCGCGGATTTCATCGACCATCTGGCAGACGACCCGGCCACGCAGGTGATCGCGCTCTACATCGAGACCGTGCGCCACCCGGCGCGCTTCCGTGCGGCGTGCCTGAAGGCGGCGCGCGCCGGCAAGCCGGTGGTCGCGTTCAAGATCGGGCGGTCCGAAGCCGGCGCGCAGGCGGCCGTTTCGCACACCGGCGCGATGGCCGGCGCCGACCGCATGTACGACGCGCTGTTCCGCCAGGTGGGCGTGATCCGGGCGAAAAGTTTCTCCGATCTGCTGGACATTCCGGCGGCGCTCGCCACCGGCCGCCGGCTGCACGGGCGGCGGGTGGCGATCCTCACGTCCACGGGCGGGGCGGGCACGCTGGTGTCCGACGACCTGGGCGTGGCCGGCTTCGAAACCCCCGCACCCGATGCCGCCACCGCGCAGGCGCTGCGCGACCTGCAGACCGGCAGCGAGGCGGTGCTGGACCGCAACCCGATCGACGTGACGCTGGCCGGGCTGCGACCGGACCTGCTGCGCGGCGCGATCCGCGCGCTGCTGGCCAGCCCCACCTACGACGCGCTGGTGATCATCGTGGGCTCCTCCAGCCTGGCCATGCCCGAGCTGCTGGCCGGCGCCATCCAGGATTGCCTGCCCGATTCCGGCAAGCCCGTGCTGGCGTACGTGAGCCCGCATGCACCGGAGATCGGCGCGCTGCTGATGCGCCGCGGCGTGCCGGCTTTCGCGGCGGCCGAGAGCTGCACCGCGGCGCTGGCCGGCATGCTGCAGGTCGCCGCCTTCGAGGAACCCGCCCAGGCGGCGGTAGCGCCGGCATCTACTGGCATGGCCGGCATGGACCACCTGTCCGCCGGCGCGCTGGACGAAGCCGAGGCCAAGGCCGTGTTCTCCCGCTTCGGCGTGCCCTGCGCGTCCGAGCGCGTGGTGCGCACCGCCGCAGAGGCGGAAGCGGCCGCACGTGAACTCGGCGGGCGCGTGGTGCTGAAGATCCTGTCGTCGCACATCACGCACAAGAGCGACGTGGGCGGGGTGGCCGTGGGACTCGCGCCGGAAGCGATCGGCGAGCGGCTCGGCCGGATGGCGGACGAGGTCGAGGCCCGCGCCGGCGAGCGCCCGCAGCGCTTCCTGGTGCAGCAGATGGTGGCGGGCGGCACCGAACTGATCCTCGGCCTGCACCGCGATGCGCTGGGCACGGCCGTGCTGCTGGGCATGGGCGGCGTCACGGCCGAGCTGTTCCAGGACACGGCCCTGCGGCTGCTGCCCGAACAGGACGGGCGCCTGTGCCCGCTGGCCCCCGGCGATGCGCTGGACATGGCCCGGTCGCTCAAGACCTGGCCGTTGCTGGACGGCTTCCGCGGCCGGCCCCGGGCCGACGTGCCCGCGCTGGTGGACGCCATCGTCGCCTTCTCCGCGATGGCGGCGGCACTGGGAGCGCGCGTGGCCGAGGCCGAGATCAACCCGGTCTTCGTGCTGCCGGAAGGGCAGGGCGTGTGCGCGGCCGACGGCGTGCTGGTGCTGGGCTGAGCCATGGACCATCGCACCATGCATCCGATCGACGTTTTCGCGCGTCATGCCACCGATTTCCGCGACCACCGGCTGGACGCCGAGGTGCTGCACCATGCCAAGCGCGCCGTGATCGACTGGCACGCGGCGCTGTTTCCCGGGCTGGACGTGGACCCGATGCCGCAGTTGCGCCGCGTGCTGGCCGACGACCTCGACCGCGGCGCTGCCCGGCTGCCCGGCGGCCGCGCCGCCACCTGGCGTGCCGCGGCGCTGCTCAACGGTACGGCGGCCCATGCGGCCGAGGTGGACGACAGCTTCCGCGACGCGATGTACCACCCCGGCGCGGCGACCATCGCCGCGGCGCTGGCGACGGCGCAGCAGCAGGGGGCGGACGGCCTCGCCTTCCTGCGCGGCGTGGTGGCGGGCTACGAGGTGTCCACCCGCATCGGCGTGGCGCTGGGCCGGGCGCACTACCGGTACTGGCACAACACCGGCACGGTCGGCACCTTCGGGGCGGCGGCGGCCACCGCCGGGCTGCTCGGGCTGCACGGCGCGCCCTTCGGCCATGCGCTGGCCACGGCCGCCACCTTCGCCGCGGGCCTGCAGCAGGCGTTCCGGATGGATTCGATGTCCAAACCGCTGCACGCGGGCCGCGCGGCCGAGGCGGGCGTGCTGGCCGCGCAACTGGCGGCCGAGGGCGTCACCGGTTCGCGCGACGTGCTGGACGGCGACGCCGGCCTGGGCCGTGCGATGGGCGAGGGCGGGGACTGGAGCGCGGTGGGCGACACGCTGGGCCGCGAGTTCCACATCACGCGCCTCACCTTCAAGAACCACATCGGCTGCGGCCACACCTTCGCCGCGATCGACGCGGCGCTGGAGCTGGTGCGCCGCCACGGACTGCGCCCGGACGACATCCGCAGCGTGCACGTGGCCACCTACGGCCCCGCCCTGGACATCGCCTGCCACCAGAACCCCGCCACCGAGAACGAGGCGCGCTTCAGCCTGCGCTTCGTGGTGGCCACGGCGCTGGTGCACGGCAGCGTGCGCCTGAACGCCTACACGCCGGAGCGGCTGGCCGATGCCCGGACGCGCGCGATGATCGGGCGCATCACGGCGGTGGTGGACCCGGAGCTCGACGCCGCGTTCCCCGCCCGCCGGTCCGCGCGCGTGGAGATCGAGACCACCGCGGGCCAGCGCCACGTGTGGCTGCAGCCGGACCGCAAGGGCGATCCGGAACTGCCGCTGTCCGACGCGGAGCTGGACGGCAAATTCCTGGAGTTGGCATCTCCCGTGCTGGGCGATGCCGGCGCACGGACGCTGCTGGGCCGCCTGTGGACGCTGGACGACGCTGCAGCGGGCGACCTGTCGCGGTTGTTCTGACGCGCTGCGCCTGAACTGCAAGAGGCCGCGGCCCCTCACACCCGCTGCGCGGGGGGCATGTCGTGCGGCGGGGCCGAGGGCTTCGCCGCTTCCTGGTCGCCCGCCAGCAGCGCCCGGGTCTGCGGCAGGCAATCCGGGTACTCGCGCTGCATGAAGGCCACCAGCGCCTCGCGCACGCGGCAGCGCAGGTCGAACGCGAGGCCCGACGAGCGTGCCGACACCAGCACGCGGATCTGGATGGTGCGCTCCGACACATCGGTGAGTTGCAGCACCTTGACGCGCTGGTCCCATTCCGGGGCGGTGGCCAGGATGCGGTCGAGTTCCTGGCGCAGCGGATCCAGCGGCATCCGGTAGTCGGCGTACAGGAACACCGTGCCGAGGATCTCCGAGCCGGTGCGCGTCCAGTTCTGGAACGGGTTCTCGATGAACCACTGCAGCGGGATGATGAGCCGCCGCTCGTCCCAGATGCGCAGCACCACGTAGGTGCCGGTGATCTCTTCCACGCGCCCCCATTCGCCTTCCACGATGAGCACGTCGTCGATGCGGATCGGCTGCGCGAGCGCGATCTGCAGCCCGGCGATCATGTTGCTGAACACCGGCCGGGCGGCGAGGCCTGCCACGATGCCGACCACGCCCGCGGAGGCCAGCAGGCTGGCGCCCACCTGCCGCGCTCCGGGGAAGGTCATGAGCATCAGCGCCAGGGCCGCCATCAGAACCCCGGTCATGGCCGTGCGCGACAGCACGCGCGCCTGCGTGGCGATGCGGCGGGCGGTGAGGTTGTCCTCCACGTCGGCGGGGTAGCGCGCGATCACGCCGTCCGCCAGGCCGCCGATCGCCGTGATCAGCAGCCACGCCACCGCAGCGATCAGGGCGAGGCCCCCGGCATGGCGCACCGTGCCGATGTAGGCCTGGTCGTTGGGGGCCGCCACCCACACCACCTGCAGCACCGCCAGCGGCAGCAGCACGCGCACCACCGGAACGCACACCTGCACCACCGTGTGGAGTACCGGCAGGCCGCGCGTGGCCCGCAGGGCGATCAGCGCAGCGATGCGGTGCACGATGGCTGCGGCGGTGACCGCGACCAGCGCCGCGACGGCGGTGGCGAGCCAGGGAGAGAGATGTGTAAAAAAATCCATGCTTTGTTACCTTTTGCCATACTGTGGGGTGCATGCGCCGCCGGCGCCTGCACAACCCTGCCTCCGGTGTGTTTCCTGCAGTTTGCGAAGGTTCAAAAGCGACCGTGCCTGCCGATGCCTCTTCCGTTTCCGTGGCTGCCGTGGCCGCGCCGTCCGGCCCGCGCTGCGCCGGCCAGCGCCGGGCTGGTGCCGCGGGCAGGCGGTGTCGGCTGCGCCTGCCGGGCCCCGCATGGGAGCGCGCATGCGCATGAGCCCCCGGCTGGGCAGTCTGGCGTCGCTGTTCGACAGGGTGGCGACGCGCGATGGGCGCTGGCTGCGGGGCTGGGCCGTGGTGCTGGTGCTGGCCGTGGCGGGCGCCTGGCTCGCGGTGCTGGCCGTGGCGCAGTGGCGCGCAGCCGCGCGCGCACCTGAGCGCGAAAGCCTGCTGGCCCATATCACCGACGTTCTGATGGGCCAGACCGCCGGCAGCCCGCTGCTGGGCGCGGTCGCGCTGCTGGGCCTGAGCGAGCCCGCCCTCAAGGACGTCGCGCTCGGCACGCTGCCGCCGAACGCGCCGCAGGCGCTGGCCCGCCTGGCCGTGGCCCGCGGCCGTTTCCTAGTGAGCGGTGCCTACGTGCTGGCGGCCGACGGGCGGGTCGTGGCGCACGAAACGCCGGGCACCGCCGCCGTCGGCCTCGATCTCTCCAACCGGCCCTATTTCCACCAGGCCATGCGCGGTGTGGTCAACGTGTACCCGGCGCTGGGCAGCAACTCCCAGGAGCGCGGGCTCTACTATGCCGCGCCGCTGTACGAGGGCGATACACCCGCGAGCGCCATCGTGGGCGTGGTGATGGTGAAGATGTCCTTCGAGCCGTTCGAGACGCAGATGCAGCGCTCCGGCTACCCGATGGTGCTGCTGTCGCCGCAGGGCGTGGCCTTCGCGTCCACCAAGCCCGAGTGGCGCTTCGCGCTCGCGCCGCCACTCACCCAGGAGCGGATCGACGCGGTGCGCCGGCAGCGGCGGTTCGGCACGCAATTCGACAACGGCGTCGCCCGGGCGCTGCCGTTCGGCCCCGACACCCGCGAGGCCCTGGTGGACGGCGTGCGCTATGCGCTGGAGCGCCGCACGCTCGAATGGCACGATCCCGAAGGCGCCTGGCAGCTCGTGATGCTCGACGACCTGCACGCGCTGCTGCCCGCGCCGCTGCGCTGGCAGATCGGCCTGGGCGTGTTCACGCTGTTGATGGTGCTCGGTGGCATGCTCATGGACATGCTGCGCCACCGCGCCCGCATGGCGCTAGCGATGGAGCGCTTCCGCGTGCTGGGCGCGGCGCTGCAGTCGAGTTCCGTGGCGGTGGTGATCACTGACGCCGACGGCCACATCGACTGGGTGAACACGCAGTACGAGGCCAACACGGGCTACTCGCTGGAAGAGGTGCGCGGCCGCAAGCCGTCGCTCATCGCCTCGGGCCTGACGCCGCCGGAAACCTACCGGCAGATGTGGTCGCGCCTGATGGCAGGCTTGCCGTGGCGCGGCGAGTTCATCAACCAGCGCCAGGACGGCACCATCTACCACGACGAGGCGACGCTGTCGCCGGTATTCGACGACCGGGGTCGGCGCATCGCCATCGTGGGGCTGCACGAGAACGTGACCGAGCGCGTCACCGCGCACCAGGAATTGCAGCGCCGCGAGCGCCAGCTCAACGATGCGCTGGCCGAGCAGACCGCGATCTTCGACAACGCGCCGCCCGTGGCACTGGTGGCCGACTGCCGCATCCTGCGCTTCAACCCGGCCTTCGCCGAATTGATCGGCGGCCAGCCCGCACAGCTCGAAAATCTGGATGCTGCCGACCTCTTCGGCGGTGCGCAAGCGCACGGCCAGTTCCTCGCCCGCATCGCCGCGCGGCTGGCGGCCGGCGACGCCGTGCGCGAGGTCGCCACGCTCACCCGGCGGGACGGCGCGACCTTCGAGGCGCGGCTCTCGGGCCGGCTGCTGCCGCTCGAAGGGTACGCGGAGGCCTGCATCTGGGTGATCGAGGACGTCACCGAGGCGCGCCGCGCCGAAGCCGCCATGCGCGAGATGAACGAGCGCCTGGTGCTGGCGCAGGAAGCCGGGCGCGTGGGGGTGTTCGATCTCGACCTCGCGCGCGACCATCTGGTGCTCAGCGACAAGCTGGAGGCGCTCTACGGCCTGGTACACCGGCCCCAGGGCCGGCGGCTGCGCGACTGGCTGGACGCGGTGCACCCCGAAGACCGCGCGCGGGTGCAGGCCCGGCTGGAGGCGGCGCTGGCCGGCACGGCCTCCGGGCTGCAGGATTCGTGGCGGGTGGTGCGGCCCGACGGCACCGCGCGCTGGCTGCTGTGCGCCGCGCGCATCGAGCGAGACACCGGGGGCGCGCCGCGCCGGCTCATCGGCGTGCAGGTGGACGTGCACGAGCAGAAGGAACTGGAGGCGCGCCTGGCCGACCAGCTCGCCTACCAGCAGGCGCTCGTCGATGCGATCCCGATCCCGCTCTTCCACAAGGACGGGCAGGGGCGCTACCGGGGCTTCAACCGGGCCTACGAGGAGTCGTTCGGCATCCGCCGCGAAGACTACGTCGGCAAGACGGTGCTGGAGGCCGGGTTCCTGTCGGACGAGGACCGCGCCGGCTTCGACGCCGACGCCCGCGCCATCCGCGCCGGCGGCGCGCCGATCCACAAGGAGGTCGATCTGACCTACGCCGACGGGCAGATCCACCACACGCTGTTCTGGATGCATGGCTTCCACCGGCCCGACGGTTCGCCGGGCGGCGCGATCGGCACGCTGGTGGACATCACCGACCGGCAGCGCGCCGAGCGCGAGCTGCGCCGCGCCAAGGAACTGGCCGAGGAGACCACGGCCCTGAAATCGAATTTCCTGGCCAACATGAGCCATGAGATCCGCACGCCGATGAACGCCATCATCGGCATGTCGCACCTCGCGCTGAAGTCGGGCCTCACCCCGCGGCAGGCCGACTACGTCGCCAAGATCCAGCAGGCCGGGCAGCACCTGCTCGGCGTGATCAACGACATCCTGGATTTCTCGCGCATCGAGGCCGGCAAGCTGGTCGTCGAGCAGCAGCCCTTCATGCTCGACCGCGTGCTCGAAGGCATGGCCGACGTCGTAGGCTACAAGGCGGGAGTCAAGGGGCTCGAACTGGTGCTCGACGTGGCCGCCGACGTGCCGCCCCATCTGGTGGGCGATGCGCTGCGGCTCGGCCAGATCCTGATCAACTTCGCCAACAACGCGATCAAGTTCACGGAGCGCGGCGAGATCCACGTGCGCGTGCGGCTGCTCGAACGCCAGGGGCGGCGCGTGCAGCTGCGTTTCGAGGTGCGCGACACCGGCATCGGCATCGCACCCGAGCAGATGGGGCGGCTCTTCCAGAGCTTCCAGCAGGCGGATGCCTCCACCACGCGGCGCTTCGGCGGAAGCGGTCTGGGTCTGGCGATCTGCCGGAACCTGGCCGAACTGATGGGCGGCGAGGTGGGGGCCGAGAGCGTGGTGGGCGAGGGCTCGACCTTCTGGGCCGTGCTGCCGCTCGAATGCGCCGAGGGCGCGCCGGCGGCCCCGCCGCTGCCGCCCGCGCTGCGCAACGGCCGCGTGCTGATCGTGGACGACAACCACACCGCCGCCGCCGTGCTGGCGGAAATGCTGCGCACCATGGGCTTCGAAGTGAGCGAATCCCACGACGGCACGCAGGCGCTCGACATGCTGCGCGATGCCGCGGACGGCGGAGAACCCTACGGGCTGCTGCTGATCGACTGGCGCATGCCGGGCATGGACGGCATCGAACTCGC
Organism: Comamonadaceae bacterium UBA4962; assembly: GCA_002397315.1. GTDB lineage: Bacteria > Pseudomonadota > Gammaproteobacteria > Burkholderiales > Burkholderiaceae_C > Paracidovorax. Next base: position 106,755 of record DHAE01000029.1, on the reverse strand, counting down.
GCGCCGCATCCACGAACTCGGGCTCGACCATGCACCGCAGATGCTCATGGTCACGGCCTATGGCCGCGACGAGATCATGCCGGCCGCGCGCGAGCAGGGCATCGAGACGGTGCTCGTGAAGCCGGTGAGCGCCTCGGTGCTCTACGACACGCTCGCGCAGCCGCTGGCCCACGGCTGGCTGCCCGCCCACGCCCACCTTGCGCGGCCGGGCGACGACCAGCCGCCGCCGCAGCTGCGCGGGGCTTCGGTACTGCTGGTCGAGGACAACGAACTGAACCAGCTCGTGGCGGTGGAACTGCTGCGCGATGCGGGTTTCATCGTGGACGTCGCGGCACACGGGCAGGCGGCGCTCGACTGCGTGGCACGCACCGAATACGACGTGGTCTTGATGGACATGCAGATGCCGGTGATGGACGGCGAGACCGCGACGCGCCGGCTGCGCCAGGATCCGCACCATGCGCAACTGCCCATCATCGCCATGACCGCGAACGCGATGGAGTCGGACCGTCAGCGCTGCTTCGAGGCCGGCATGAACGACCATGTGCCCAAGCCCATCGAGCCGGCCGTGCTGTGGCGCGCGCTGGCGCGCTGGGTGCGGCCGCGGCCGGGCATCGGCATCGGTCTCAACGGCGCACTGGATGCCGCGCCCGGGCGAACGGGGGAGGGCGAAGGCGGCCTGCCGTTGCCGGACGGCATCGCGGGTTTCGACGGGGGCGTGGGCCTGCAGCGCGCCCTCGGCCGGCCTGCGCTCTATGCCGATCTGCTGTGCCGGTTCGTGGACGGCCAGCAAGGCACGCGGGACGCGCTGTCCGCCGCCCTGCGCGAGGGCGACCACGCCACCGCCGAGCGGCTGGCCCACACCCTGAAATCGGTGGCGGGCAACATCGGCGCGACCGCGCTGGCGCATGCCGCGCACCTGCTGGAGCAGGATTTGCGGGCCCAGCCCCCCGACGGCGAGGCGGTGGCGGACCATGCCCAGGCCGTGCTGGAGTGGCTCGACGCGGTGCTGCAGGGCCTTGCGCGCTGGCGGCTGGCGGCGACACCGAAGGCCGGGGCCATGCCCTCCCACCCCGATGCCGATGCTGCGGCAGGCGCGGGCGCGGGCGAGGCGGCTGCCGCACAGGCCGCGGTGGCGCGGCTGCGCGCCCTGCTGGCCGCGGACGATCCGGCGGCGCTGGATTTCCTGCGGCAGCAGGCCCTGCCGCTGCGCGCTGCGCTGGGCGAGGACTTCGTGCGGGTGGAGGCGCATGTCCACGACTTCGATTTCGAGCAGGCGCTCGCGCGCATCGGCGAATCCGCGGAAGTATCCCGGGATGCGGCGGCGCCGTGACCGGGTGCACGGCAGACGGCCCCGGCGACAGACAACGGACAATAGACACAGAAGCAGGGAGAAGCACCATGGACACCACACCGTCCTCCGACGACCACATCCTGAAGGACCGCACCATCGCCACGGTGCTGGTGGTGGACGACACGCCCGACAACCTCGCGCTCATGTCCACGCTGCTGCGCGACCATTACCTCGTGAAGGTCGCCAACCACGGCGAGAAGGCGCTGCGGATCGCGCAGTCGGTTCCGCCCCCCGACCTCATCCTGCTGGACATCATGATGCCGGGCCTCGACGGCTACGAGGTCTGCCGCCAGCTCAAGGCGCATCCCGCGTCGCGCGACATCCCGGTGATCTTCCTCACCGCGCGCAGCACGCCGGAGGACGAGCGCCGGGGCCTGGCGGCGGGCGCGGTGGACTACATCACCAAGCCGATCAGCCCCCCCATCCTGCTGGCCCGCGTGCACACGCACCTGACGCTCAAGGCCACGGCCGATTTCCTGCGCGACAAGAGCGCCTACCTGGAGCGCGAGGTGGCGCTGCGCACCCTGGAGGTGCAGGCCATCCAGGACGTGACGATCATGGCGATGACCTCGCTCGCGGAGACGCGCGACAACGAGACCGGCAACCACATCCGCCGCACGCAGCTCTACGTGAAGGCCCTGGCCGAGCGCCTCGCGCGCCATCCGCGCTTCGAGGCGGTGCTCACCGACCGGATGATCGACCTGCTCTACAAGTCGGCGCCGCTGCACGACATCGGCAAGATCGGCATTCCCGACAGCATCCTGCTGAAGCCGGGCCCGCTCACCGCGGAAGAGTTCGAGGTGATGAAGACCCACACCACGCTCGGGCGCGACGCGATCGAGAACGCCGAGCGGCGGCTCGGCATGCGCGTGGCGTTCCTCAGCGTGTCCAAGGAGATCGCCCACAGCCACCAGGAGAAATGGGACGGCACCGGTTACCCGCTGGGACTCGCGGGCGATGCGATCCCCGTCTCGGCCCGGCTCATGGCCGTGGCCGACGTGTACGACGCGCTCATCAGCAAACGGGTCTACAAGCCGGCCTTCTCGCACGAGCAGGCCTGCAGCACGATCGTGAAGGGCCGCGGCAGCCATTTCGATCCCGACATGGTCGATGCCTTCGTCGACCTCGCCGAAGACTTCCGGCAGATCGCGCTGAAGTACCCGGATCCGGAGTGAGGCGCCGAGTGCGGCGCGGCGTGGCGCGGCGTGGGGCGCACGCGTCAGCCCAGGCCGCGGCCGTCGACGTGCCGGAAAGCGTCGTGCCAGGCGCGTCCCGCGGCTCCCAGGGCTGCCTGCAGCGCCGGATCCGCCTGCAGGCGCAGCACGGCCTGCGCGAATTGCGCGGGGGTTTCGGCCGGCAGATAGTGCCGCCCCGGCACCAATCGCAGGCCGCGCACCGCCTGGGCACTCGCGACGACCGGCATTCCGCGGGCCAGCGCCTCGAGCGTCTTGAGCTTGGTGCCTCCGCCGGCCAGAACGGGCAGCAGCGCCACCGTGCTGGCGGCATAGACCGGCGCCAGGTCCGGCAGGTCGGCCAGCAGCTGCACGCCGCCGGCGGCCTGCAGCCGCCGGCGCAGCCAGCCGGGCGGGCGGGCGCCCGCGACGGTCAGCGTCCAGGGGGGTGCCAGCTGCCGGCGCAGCAGCGGGGCGATGCGTTCGGCCAGCAGCAGCGCTGCCTCCTGGTTCGGCGGATAGTCCAGGCTCCCGACGAACAGCAGGTGCAGGCCCCCGGCCGCCGCGGAGCCGGCACCTGCGCCTGCGCCTGCGCCGAGCGGCAGGGAGGCGGGCAGCCGGTTGGGCCGCAGGCCCGACATGGGGAAGGCGGCGCGGTCCTCGTCGGCCGCCAGCCAGCGGGCGTCGTAGCCGGCCGGCAGGCGCCCTTCGAGCGACCGGTACTGCAGGGATTCGCGCCACGCCAGCAATGCGTCGAGGCGGCGGCCCATGCGCCACTGTGCGCCGGCGGTGCTGCGCATCGTCGCTGAATCCTGGTCGTCCAGGTCCAGTTCGGCGCGCCGCACCGGCAGCCGGGCACGCAGCCACTGCGCGACCCCGTGCAGATAGAGCCGGAACACGACGAGGCGCGCCACGGGGCGCCCGCCGATCGCCGCCGCCATCTCGGACAGCGCGGGAGGGTGCACGCGGGGCAGATGCCAGTGCGCGACCACGGCAGGCTGGAGCGTGCCGAGCGCGGGCACCAGCCAGCCCAGCCGGCGTGCCCACGGCAGGGCCGGCTCCAGATCGTCCGCGCCGGACCAGCAGCGCACGCCGGAAGGCCATCCCTCGGTGGATGCAGCGGGCTCGGGCGTCCAGACGTGGAGCTCGTGGTCGGCGGCCAGTTCCTGCATCCAGTCCCAGGCGCGCAGCGCCCGGCCGCTGCCGCCCGGCCGCGGGAACACCGGGCTGAGCAGGACGGCCACCGGCCGCGTCATGCGTTCGCTCCCGCGTTCGCGGCCACGCGCCCGTCCTGCATGCGCCAGACGGCATGGGCAAAGCGCAGCGAGCTTTCGCGGTGGGTGATGAACAGCACCGTGGTCTCCGGCAGCGCGGCGCCCAGCGCGTCGAACAGCGCGGCCTCGGTGGCCTCGTCCATGGCCGCCGTGGCCTCGTCGAGCAGCAGCAGGTCCGGCCGGCGGTACACCGCGCGGGCGATGGCCAGCCGCTGCCGCTCGCCTCCGGAGAGCTGCAGAGATCCCATCGACGGGTCGTGCGCGGCCAGCTGGGCGACGGCGAGCGCCGCCCGTACGGCGCCGTCCCGTCCGCCGTCCGTGCCGAAGACGACGTTCTCGTACAGGCTCGCGTCCAGGATCGCGACGTGCTGGGGCACGTAGGCGATGCGTGGCGGGGTGCCCGTGGGCGTTTGCCAGGCGACCTGGCCGCGGCAGGGCTGCAGACCGGCCACGACGTCCAGCAGCGTGCTCTTGCCCGCGCCCGACGGCCCGGCCAGCGCGATCCAGGCCGGCCGCGCCACCTGCACGCTGACGCCGCACAGCACGGGCGCCGCACGGCCGCCATGGACCACTTCGACATGGTCCAGGCGCAGCGCCGGCTCGCCCGGCACCGTCGCCATGGCGGCAACCTCCCGGCGCCGCGCGCAGGCCTGCCCAAGCTCGTCGCACACCAGCCGCAGGTTGATCGCCGCGCCGCGCAGCGACGTGCGGATGCTCAGCAACTGCATCATCGCCGGCAGCAGGCTGCGCGCCACCACGGCGTAGAAGACCAGGTAGGGCAGCAGGCCGCCCAGGGGACGGCCGCTCCAGGACCACACCAGCACGCAGCCCAGCACCAGGGTGAAGGCCAGGTAGTCCAGGGCCACGCGCGGCAGGGCGGGCATGAAGGCCAGCCAGCGGTTGGCGCGTGCCAGCGAGTCCAGCTGCCGGTCGATGCCGTGCAGCACGTGGCCTTCGGTGCCGTGGGCCCGCAGTTCCTGGAACGCGTCGAGCGCCTCGCCCATGCCCAGGTGCCAGCGCCGAAGCGCCTGCTCGCGCTCCTCGGCTGCCCGTTTCTGGCGCCGGCCGGTGAAGCGGTGCACGGCCCCGTTGAGCGCGACGAAGGCCGACGCGAGCACCAGCGACACCAGGGGGTTCACGGCCAGCATCAGCACGGTGAGCACGATCACGATCAGGCCGTAGGCGATGGCGGATGCGGCCTGGGTGCAGGCGAAGGCCGCGTCCAGGGCCGTGGTCGCGCAGCGGCGGAAGTAGTCCCGGGGATTGCGCTGGCGGTATCCGTCCCAGCCCTGCGCGAGGTAGGCCGACAGCAGGCGCAGCACGGTGTGCCGCTGCACCTCCTGCTGGAAACCCGCCACCCGCCACTGCAGCACCACGTCGGCCAGCATCTTGACCGACATGAGCGCGAGCAGCAGCAGCGAATACGCCATCACCGGATCCGCCCCTGCCGGGACGGCGACGCGCCCGACCACCCCGCATTGGCGCTTGCCCAGACAGTCCATGTAGGGCAGCGCCGCGGCCGCCACCAGCATCTCCAGCAGGGAGAACACCGCGCTCAGCGCGGCGATGCGGCGGAGCCTGCGCCGGTGCTCGGGCACGAGAAAGTCCCGCACATCGCGCTGCAGCGCGAACACGTCGGTGAACAGCGACCGCACCGCGCTCCAGGCCCGTCCCGTCATGCGCGACCCCATGCCTCGCGCAGGGCGCGCAGCGGGTGACTGCACTCTTCGCGCAGGGCCGCAAGTTGCTGGCGCCGCCATGCGGCCGGGTCCGGCTGCACATCCTGCGGCAGGAAGGGCCGCGCCAGGCGCGCATAGGTGGTGCGCGCGAACGCCACGTATTCCGGGGTCAGCCGGCCCGCGTGGAAGCGCGAGAAATCGCGCCGGCCGGGCGACCACCACAGGTGGTTCCAGAGGTGCAGGCTGCGGGCCCCGGGGGGCAGGGGGCGGTCGCGCAGGAACAGGTCGTCGATGCGCTCCGGCCGCCAGTCGAACGCATAGAACGAGGTTTCGGGTTCGACGTGGAGCGCTCCCGGCATGCGCTGCGCCAGTTGGTAGGGCAGCAGCGTCGAGTGCCCGCTCCAGCTGCCGTCGAACCGCTCGGCCATGCCGGACAGCCAGGCGCGGCAGTACGGGTCGCCGGCCGGCGCTCCGATCCAGGCATTGCAGTACGAGGGCTGCGACGGATCGGGCGAGCGTTCCTCGCCGAGCACGCAGGTGCGGCGTTGCCACAGGTCTGTGGGCAGGGGGCGCACGAACAGCGTGTCGATGTCGGCGTAGACGCCGCCCTCGGCGACCAGCGCCTGCAGCCGCACGAAGTCGGCCGCATGGGCATAGCGGTAGCGCGCCACTTCCGGATCGGGGTACCGGAAGTTCTCCACCAACTCGCAGCGCTCGGCGCGGCGCAACTGCAGCGCGGGCCGGATGCGGTCCCACCACGGCCCCCACGGTTCGTGCTCGTAATGCAGCACGACCGATTCGGGCCGTTCCACCGCCAGGCACGAGGCCAGGCAGAGGTAGTACATCAGGTGGAAGGGCTCGTCCTGCGGCTTGAGGCCGAACACGAAGTGGAAGGTACGCGGGATCACGTCGGCACCTCCAGCGCCGCGCGCAATGCGGCCAGCACCTGCTCCGGGGCGAATTCCGTGCGCACGTGGCTGGCGAGCCGCGCGCCACGCGCCCGTGCGGCGGCCGGGTCTCCGGCCAGCGCCCGCATGCAGCGGCCGGCCTGGGCCGTGTCGGGTTCGGCCCAGGCATCGCGCTGCGAGTAGCCGCGCGCCCACAGCGGCTCGTGGGCCGGCACCATGCGGTAGCCGAGCAGGCAGGCGAGCTCCGGCGGCAGGAAGTCGGTCTGGCCGCCATGGCCCGTCATGACCACCGGGTTGCCGCTCCATGCCGCGTCGAACGCGCCCAGGCCCCAGCCTTCCGTGCGGGTCAGCGACACGAAGGCATCGCCCGCCGCGTGCAGCGCGCGCAGTTCGCCGTCGGCCAGGTCGTCGTCGTCGATCACGTGCCAGGCCGCAGGCGCTCGATATCCCGCCGCCAGGGCCGCAGCACTGAATGATGCCCGTGGATGCCGCCGCCGCCATCCGGAGCGCCAGCGGCGGCTCCAGCGCGTCAGATCGTTGGCGGACGTCTTGAGGATCAGCGCCACGGGATCGGCGCTCGTGAAGGTGTCGAAGTAGGTGCGCAGCAGGCGCTCCATGCCCTTGCGCTCGCTCCACACGCCGATGCCGTAGAACACGAAACGGCCGTCCAGCGACTGCGGACCTCCCAACCGGGCCATCAGCGCTGCGCGGCCAGCGGCATCGGCACTGTGTCCTTCGCCGCCGAACTGCGACAGATGCGGCACCACGTGGATCGGCACCGTGACCCCGCCGGAGCGGAAGACGGATACGTTCCATCGGCATGGCACGATCACCGCGTCGAGCCGGTTCAGCAGCGCCGGCCAGTGCGCGGGCAGCCGCTCCAGCTCCCAGACCGTGTAGCCCACGACCCTTAGGCCGGCGGCCCGCTCGGTATCGAGCCATTCCGGGTAGTACTCGGGCACCGTGTGCAGCAGCACGGTGTCGTAGTCGAGCGGCCGGTGCGCCAGGGGCCGCAGGTCGTCCTCCGCCACCTGGTCGGCCGCCACGGGCTGGTAGCGCGCGCCGGGGCAGCGCAGCGGTGTCCATTGCAGTGGCACGCCCGCCCCCCGCAGCGCGCGCAGGTAGGCCTTGGCGGCCACCGCATAGCCCGTCGTGTCGGCCGGCGATACGTACCGCAGCCCGCGCATCAGCGGCCGCTCCCTGTGCGCGCCGCCCGGGCGTAGCGCCACGCGCCGACGCAGATGCCGGCGATGCGCGCGGCATGCGCGATGCTGACCCAGCCGCGGAACACCAGCGTGTGCAGGCCGGCCGAGCCCAGCGTGAGCACCACCCACCGCAGTGTGTGTCCGCCGAAGCGCCGCACCACGAACGCACCGTCGCCCTGCGCATAGCGGTAGAACCGCTGTGCGGCCCAGCGGTTCCAGGGCGGGATCTTGTCGGGGTGCTCCATCTGGATCGCCGGATCGAAGCGGGCACGCCAGCCGCTGCCCTCGCGCAGCATCCGGTCCACCAGCTCCACGCCTTCGGCGGCAGGGAAGGGGCCGCCCGGTCCGAAGCGGGTATCGAAGCCGCCCACGGCCACGAACAGCGAGAGCTCCGCGAACAGCGTGGCTTCGGTCAGGCTGGCGAACATGCTCCAGCGGTCGAAGTCCCTCGCACGGGCGTGCCAGCGCAGTACCGAGGGCTGCTGCGCGGCGGTCACGGTGCGGCCGCTGGCGATGCGCACCCCGTCCATCGACAGCACCCGCCGGGCCGTGGCGAGCGTGTCGGGCTGGTAACGGCAATCGTCGTCGGGAAAGCCGATCCACCGGCCCCGCGCCAGGGCCGCGCCCGCGTTGCGCGCTGCCGAAGCACCCCGCGTGGGCAGGCCCAGGTGTCGCACAGAGAGCCGATCGGCGAAGCCGTCGACCACCCGCGCGAGGTGGTCACCCTGCGTCTGGTCGGCCACGATGACCTCGAAGCTGCGCTCGGTGCTGCTCGCGAGGCTGTCCAGCAGGGCCTGCAGCAGTGCGCCGTCGGGATCGACGGTGGCGACGACGAGGGAGAAATCCGGTGCCGCGCCCGAGGCGGTGCCACCGGGCGGGGCTCCGGACGGCTCGGGCAGGGAAACGGAAAGCGGGAAGGCTGTCGGGGAAGCGGGAGAGGGGGCGGACATGGATCGTGGGACAGGGCATCGGCTGCCTGCACGCCCGGGCGGGGGCGTGGCACCGGACCGGCAACCGTCCGCTCGACGCTGCCGATGCGGCCCGTATGAGGGACGCGGCGTAGCGGAGCCCAATGGGGGAGCGTGGAAGCCCGATACTGCCAGAAACCGCCAACTCAGCCGTGCCCCATCCCCCACCTCCGGCTCGGTAAGGCAGGCCGCACTTGCGCTTTTCCTCGGTGCGGAAGGCACCGGACCCCGCGCCGCGCGGCGCAGGCCGCGGGCGTGCCCCGCAGGCGCCGCAGCCCACGCCTTCTTCGTGTCAGAACGGCGCGCGCGGCGCCTCCTCGGTGCCGTCCGCTTGCGGAACCTGCGCCGCTTCCGGTTCCGCAACGGGCACGCCCGCCGGGGTGTCGCTCTGCACGGCCTGCCGCACGGCGGCCTTGTCGCCGGCGCTCGCGAACTTGCTGTACTTGGTCAGGATGGGCACGAGCTGGCCGTAGATGCGGGGCGAGGCCGCCAGGCATTCGCGCTGCTCCAAGAAGTCGGCCTCGCCCGTGAAGTTGCCCACCAGCCCGCCGGCCTCGGTCACCAGCAGCGAGCCGGCGGCCACGTCCCAGATCGACAGGCCCGTCTCGAAGAAGCCTTCGGTGAAGCCGGCCGCCACGTAGGCGAGGTCCAGCGCGGCGGCGCCGGGGCGGCGCAGGCCGGCCGTGCGCTGCATCACGTCGGACATGATGTGCAGGTAGGTCTTGAAGTTGTCGCCCGGGCGGAACGGGAAGCCGGTGGACAGCAGGCTTTCCTTCAGCTGCGTGCGCTTGGAGACGCGGATGCGCCGCTCGTTCAGGTACGCGCCCCGGCCCTTGGTGGCCGTGAACAGGTCGTTGCGCGTCGGGTCGTAGATGACGGCCTGCTCGACCTTGCCGCGCACCATCAGCGCGATGCTCACGCAGTAGACGGGAAAGCCGTGGATGAAGTTGGTGGTGCCGTCCAGCGGATCGATGACCCAGATGAATTCCGAATCCTTGGCGCCGTGCTGGGTGCCCGATTCCTCGGCCAGGATGCCGTGGCCCGGGTAGGCCGTGAGCAGCGTCTCGATGATCGCCTGCTCGCTCGCGTGGTCCACCTCGGTCACGAAGTCGTTGATCTGCTTCTGCGAAACGCGCACCGCCTCGACGTCGAGCGCCGCGCGGTTGATGATGGCGCCGGCGGCGCGTGCGGCCTTGATGGCCACGTTGAGCATGGGATGCAGATTGGACGACATGAATTGTGGTGAAGGAGCGGCCGCCGGGGCGGAAAAAGGAATCGCCCGGCGATGCGGGCGTGATGGACCGGCATTTTAACGCCCCTGCGAAATTTCTTCAGCGGCCCGCCTGCGAGGCGCTGCCGCCCCTTGGCTCAACTGCCCGTGGAGGCGTAGCGCCGCAGCCCCAGGCGCCAGAAGAACGACGATGCCCCCAGGAAGGCGAAGCCCGCGAGCGGCGACACCCATCCCGCCCACGCCGGGGCGCCGAGCGGGTCGGCCCTGCCGAGCAGGGCCAGCACCGGGTAGTAGGCCACGCAGGCGAGCGGCACCGCGAAGGTGAGCAGCCAGCGGAACCAGCGCGCATACAGCGCCAGCGGGTACTGCGCCGCCTCGACCCCGCCATAGGTCAGCACGTTGGCGATCTCCAGGCTCTCCACCGTCCAGAACGAGAGCGCGCCCTGCAGCACCAGGATGCCCAGGAAGAGCGCCACGCCGCCCGCCACCGCGAACACCGCCAGTGCCACCGTCGGCGCGTTCCACGCGACGCCCGCCTGCACGGTGCCCCATGCCAGCACGGCCAGCCCCTGCAGCAGCCGGCCCAGGCGGCTCACGCGCACGTCGTGGCCCATCAGCTGCACCCACACGGGGCGCGGCCGCAGCAGCAGCCGGTCGAAGGCGCCGGTGCGCAGGAACTGGGTGCCCAGCACGTCGAAGCCGCGGCCCAGCGCGTCCGCGATCGCGAACATGCAGTTCACCAGCCCGTAGAAGACCGCCACTTCGCCGATGCGCCAGCCCTGCACGTCGCCGAAGCGGTGGAACAATGCCCAGACCGCCGCCACCTCGATGCCCGTGACCAGGAACTGGCCCGCGGTGAGCATCAGGGCCGATCCTGGATAGCGTGCCTGGCCGCTCAGCGAGGCCCGCGCGAGCCGCAGGAAAAGCGCCATCGATCCCAAGCGCATGTCACCCTCCCTGCACTTCGAGGCGATGCATCGTGCGCGCCATGCAGGCGCGGCCCAGCACCACCAGCAGCAGCGTCCACGCGCCCTGCAGCGCGAGGCCCCCCAGGGCGTCCAGCCCGGCGAGGCGCCCGAAATAGATCCGGGCCGGAATGTCCACCACGCCTGCCAGCGGCTGCAGCAGCAATGCCGCTTGCCAGGCGTCGGGCAGCAGCGCCAGCGGCAGCAGATTGCCCGACAGCACGATCACCAGCGGCGCGGCCAGCGTGTTGATGCCGCGTTCGTTCAGCGCGGCGGCGGTGGCCACGTTGAGCAGCATCACGAGCGCGGTGGAAAGCAGCAGGGCCAGCAGCAGCGCAGCGGCGAACGCCGCCAGGGCGGCGCCTCCGGCCGGCGGCTGCAATCCCCAGGCGCCCAGGCCCGCCAGCGGCAGCGCCACACCGGTGAAGGCCGCCATCATCGCCATGCGCGGCAACACGCGCGCGGCCGTCCAGCCGACCGAGCGGGCGAACCAGAACGTGTAGGCATCGACGGGTCGCAGCCGGTCGTAGGCCACCGAGCCCGTGCGCACGGCCTGGGCGACCTCCGGATCGCTGCTCCAGGGCAGCAGCGCGAACAGGCCCTGCGCCAGCCAGACGTAGGTGATGGCCTGCTCCAGCGACAAGGGCGCCTGCGCCGCCGCCGCGCCGCCGTAGAACGCCGCCAGCACCATCGCCTTGATGCCGCCCCACCAGCACTGCGTGGCGAAGCCGGCCCACGCGGCCGTGCGGTACTGCAGCATCACCAGGAAGCGTGAAGAGAAGGCCGCGGCGTAGGGGCGCATCCCCGTGGGCAGGGGCATGTCGTCAGCCCTCGGCCGCGCCGTGCAGCGCGTAGAAACGCGCGATCACGGCCTCGATCGCCAGGTCGTCGTCCGCCCCGGCGTCGGCGGTCATGCCCTCGGCGCGCCGTGCGGCAGCGACCTGCGCGCGCAGCGCTTCCACCGGCCCGTCGGCCAGCACGCGGCCATGGCCGATCACGATCACCCGTCCGGCGAGCGCTTCGACGTCGTGCATGTCGTGCGTGGTGAGCAGCACCGTGGTGCCGTGCTCGCGGTTGGTGCGCCGCACGAAGTCGCGCACCGCCAGCTTGGAAGGCGCATCCAGCCCGATCGTGGGCTCGTCGAGGAACAGGATGTCCGGCTGGTGCAGCAGCGCGGCGGCGATCTCGGCGCGCATGCGCTGGCCCAGCGACAGCTGCCGCACGGGTTGGTCGAGCACGCGCTCCAGGTTCAGCAGCGCCACCAGCTCGTCGCGTGTGCGGGCGTAGCGCTGTGCGTCCACGCGGTAGATGTCGCGCAGCAGCGCGAAGCCGTCGCCCACCGGCAGGTCCCACCACAACTGCGTGCGCTGCCCGAAGACCACGCCGATGCGGCCCACGTGCCGCTCGCGGTCGGTGAACGGATCGCGGCCGTCGATGAGAACGCTGCCGCCGTCGGGCCGCAGGATGCCCGCCAGGATCTTGATGGTGGTCGACTTGCCCGCGCCGTTCGGCCCGATGAAGCCCAGCATCTCGCCGCGCTGGAGTTCGAACGACACGCCCGAGAGCGCCTCCACGGTACGGTAGCGTGGGCGCGCCAGCGCCCGCAGCGCGCCGAGCACGCCGGGGTCGCGCTCGTGGATGCGGTAGGACTTGCGGAGCTGGCGGACGACGATCTGGGCCATGGCGGAAAGGGCGCGAATGCTACACGAACCGCCCGCGCCGTCCGGCACGGCAGGCCGATGCGACCGGACGAAGCCTGTGCCGGAAAAACGAAACAGCGGTGTTTCGGAATCCATTCTGCGAGCCATAAGGAATATTGCGGTTTCGAGAAGGATTTCCTCCGCGGCCGAAGATAGACTTTCGTTTCACGGTTTCCGGAGCGCCCGGAAATATTTCCACCAGGTTCTGGCATGTTCCGGGATTATTTTTTCCTGAAAATAGAAGGAAATAATCCGCGGCAGCCCGGCTGCGCGCGCGCGGCCCGCGAGCGCCGATCACCGACATGCCGACCACCGTCAAAAAGGAAAGCACCATGGTTCGTTCAGTTTCCGCATCCTCCCGACGTCCCGGTACGGAGACATCCGCCGAAGCCTCCGAAAGCGCGGGAGGCGGCCGCAGATCCTCGCAGGCCCCGCACGGCGAGGCATCGGCCGGATCCGCCCTGTTCCCGCGGCGCAAGCGGCACGACATGGGCAGCGAGGGCCCGTCGTCGGTCGCCCGGCAGGCCCCGGGGGCCGACGGCCGGCTGGTGGTGGTGTCCAACCGGATGGTCGATCCGTCCAAGGCCGCGGCGGGCGGCGTGGCCGTCGCCCTGGCCGACACCATGCATGGCAACGAGGGGGTGTGGATGGGCTGGAGCGGGGACATCGGCGGGCGTCCTGGAACGCCGAACATCAAACGCCAGCCGTTCGGAAAATCCACCCTGGTGGGCATGGACCTGAGCCGGACGCAATTCAATAGCTATTATTCCGGCTTCTACAATTCCGTCCTGTGGCCGGTAATGCAGAACAGTGCGCAATGGGCCGACATGAAACCGGCCCATTATGGCGTCTACCGGCAGGTGAACAAGATATTCGCCTCGCAGCTGGCGCCTCTGCTCAAGGAGAGCGATGTGCTCTGGATCCACGATTGCCACCTCATTCCGCTGGCCGAGGAGCTCCGCAAACTGGGCTGCAGGCAGCGCATCGGTTTCTTCAACCACAGCCCGTTTCCCCCGCCGGAGGTCTTCAGGAAAATCCCGCAGCACCGGGAACTGATGCAGTCCCTGTTCAGCTACGACCTCGTGGGCATGCAGATCCCCAGGGACGTGAACCATTTGCGCGACTACGTGCGCACGGAGCGGGTGCAGGAGGGCGAGGATGGCAAGGCCCTCCAGGCCTTCGGCCGGCGCATCCAGCTCGAGCACTTTCCCATCGGCATCGATTTCCAGAATCTCATGGCGCTGAAGCCGGACGCCGATTCCGACTGGATCCTGGACAAGGTGCGGGCCGAGAAGGACCGGGGCCGCATGCTGATGGTGGGGGTGGAGCGGCTGGATTACGCCAAGGGCATACCGGACCGGCTCTCGGCGCTGGGCGACCTGCTCGAAGGCCGGGAAGACCTGCGCGGCAAGGTCACCTTCGTGCAGATCGGCGCCCCCTCCCGCCAGAACGTGAAGGCCTATGCGGACCTGGCCCGCGACACCCGCAAGCTGGTCGAAGGCATCAACCGTCAGTACGGCACCGCATCCTGGAAGCCCATCCTGTACATCGACCAGTCGGTCAAGCGCAACGCATTGCCCGACATCTACCGCATGAGCCGGGTCGGGGTGATCACCTCCGTGGCGGACGGCATGAACCTCGTGTCCAAGGAATACGTGGCCACGCAGGATTCGCACGACCCCGGCGTGCTGGTCCTGTCCGAAGGCGCGGGTGCCGCCTACCAGCTCCGGGACGCGATCCAAATACCGCCCTCGGACCGGCAGGCCATCACCCGGGCCTACGAGCAGGCCCTGTCCATGGGGCCCGACGAGCGCAGGCAGCGCCACGCCCGGCTGCTGGACAACGTCAAGACCGAAGACCTGGGCAAGTGGCGCTCGGATTACCTCTCCGCCCTGCGCGCGGTGGCGCCCCCCGCACCCGCGCCCGAAGACGCCGCCGCCGGGCGGAAGGACAAGCGGCCGCGCCACGGGGCCTGACGGCGGCCGGGCCGAGGGCCGGCGCGTGCGGCGACAATCGCGGGTTCGCCCGCTCCCGCGCCAGCCCGCCGCCCTTCGCCATGAAAACCCGCTTCATCCTCATCCAGACCAGCCACGCCGGCAACGTCGGCGCCGCCGCACGCGCCATGAAGACCATGGGCTTCGGCGACCTCGTGCTGGTCGCCCCGCGCTGGGCCAACGTGCTGCGCCGCGAGGAAACCATCCAGCGCGCGAGCGGCGCGCTCGACGTGCTGGAGAACGCCCGCATCGTCGAGACGCTGGACGAGGCGCTGGACGGCATCAGCCACCTCTGCGCCACGGCGATGACGCCGCGCGATTTCGGCCCGCCGACGCGCTCGCCGCGCGAACACTTCGAATGGCTGCTGCAGCGCCGGACCGGGATGGAGGCGCCGGCCGAGCCCAGCCCGCTGGCCGACCTCGCGCTGGAAGGTGCCGAGCCCGTGGTGCCGCCCGCGGCGAGGGAGGAGGGCGACCAAGGCCGTGGGGACGCGGCCGCCACCGGGGGCGGCGAGACCGGCGTCGCCTTTCTTTTCGGTTCCGAGCGCTTCGGCATGGCCAACGAGGACGTCTACCGCTGCCACGTCGCGCTCTCCATTCCCACCAACCCCGGCTTCGGTTCGCTCAACCTGGGCGCGGCCATCCAGGTGATCGCCTACGAATGGCGGCTCGCCCTGGGCGGCTTCCCGGTGCGGGATGCCACGCCCGCGCCGTCGCGCGCCGACGCGGCGCAGGTGGCCGGCATGCTCGCGCACTGGGAGCGGGCGCTGGTGGACATCGGCTTCCTCGACCCCGCCGCGCCCAAGAAGCTCATGCCGCGGCTCAACCAGCTTTTCAACCGCGCGCAACCCACCCCCGAGGAAATCCACATCCTGCGCGGTGTCGCCAAAGCCATGTCGGAAGCGGCGCAGGCGAAGCGATAGACTGCACGGCTCTTTTCGTGAAGAGCTTATTCAAAGCCCCGATTCCCCATGTTTGCCCGCCTGCGCTCCGACATCCAGTGCATCCTCGACCGCGATCCCGCGGCCCGCAGCACCTGGGAGGTGGTCACCTGTTACCCCGGCCTGCACGCCATCTGGCTGCACCGGCCCGCGCACTGGTGCTGGACGCACGGCCTGAAGTGGCCGGGTCGCTTCATCTCGCACTGCGCGCGCTGGCTCACGGGCATCGAGATCCATCCGGGCGCGAAGATCGGCGAGCGCGTGTTCTTCGACCATGCCATGGGCGTCGTCGTCGGCGAAACCGCGGAGATCGGCGACGGCTGCACCATCTACCAGGGCGTGACCCTGGGCGGCACCTCGCTCTACAAGGGCGCCAAGCGCCATCCCACGCTGGGCCGCGACGTCGTGGTGAGCGCGGGCGCGAAGGTGCTGGGCGGCTTCGAGGTGGGCGACGGCGCGAAGATCGGCAGCAATGCCGTCGTCATCAAGCCCGTGCCCGCGGGCGCCACGGCGGTGGGCATCCCGGCGCGCATCGTGCCCTCCAAGGCCGGTCAGAGCGCCGACGTGGCCGAGGCCAGCGCGCCCCGGCCGGCGCCGCGCGCCTTCTCGGCCTATGGCGTCACGCAGGAAGACGACCCGCTCTCCCAGGCCATGCGCGGCCTGATCGACAACGCGTCGTCGCAGGAGCGCCAGATCGCGCTGCTCTGGGCCGCGATCGAAACGCTCTCGCACGCGGCCCCGCAGGCGCGCGATTGCGTGCCCTGCGATGCGGCGCGCAACGAGCAGTTCGAGGCCGAGAAGCTCAACGCGCTGGTGGGGAAGTAGGGGCTTCGGGCCGTGCCGGCCGCCGCGCGTCCTTGGGCCGGAACGCCTTGCACACCGATTCGCGCGTTTCCAGATAGGGCCCTTTGATCAGGTCGATGCAGTAGGGCACGGCCGCGAAGATGCCGGGTACGATCGCGGTGCCGTCGGCATCCTTCAGCCCTTCGAGCGTCTCCGCGATCGCCTTCGGCTGGCCCGGCAGGTTGACGATCAGGCTGCCGTGGCGGATCACCGCCACCTGCCGCGACAGGATGGCCGTGGGCACGAAGCGCAGGCCGATCTGCCGCATCTGTTCACCGAAGCCCGGCATCTCGCGGTGCGCGACGGCCAGCGTCGCCTCGGGCGTCACGTCGCGCGGTGCGGGGCCCGTGCCGCCCGTGGTCAGCACCAGATGGCAACCCGCGGCGTCCACCAGGTCGATCAGCGTGGCGCTGACGCGCTCCTGCTCGTCGGGAATCAGCCGCTCTTCGAACTGCACCGGGTTGTGCAGCGCGCGCTCCAGCCACTCGCGCAGCGCGGGCAGGCCCTTGTCCTCGTACACGCCGCGGCTCGCGCGGTCGCTCACCGACACGATGCCGATGCGCACCGGCTCGGGCGCGGGAAGGGGTTCATGCATCGCGCTCGGCCTCTTCATGGCGGGCGTGGAGTGCCGCTTCGTCCATCTGTTCACGCACCAGCTGGAACAGTTCGCGGTAGGCACGGCCCTTGCGCGGCGCCAGACCCTGGGAGACCTGCACGTTGGCCTCCTTGCCCTCGGGCGCGTCCTTGCGGGCCTGGCGGATCAGCGCGCGCAGCTGCTGGGTGTCGGTGCGCGGGAAGCGTTCCATCCAGAGGGGCAGGGCGCCGTCGTCGGCAATCAGTCGTTCGCGCCACTGCTCGGCTTCGTGCAGCGCAAGTTTTTCCGTGGCCGAGCCGTTGTGCTGCTCGTCCAGCGCGGCGCGCGCGGCCACCACCATCGATGGATCGAGCTGGCGCATCAGCTTGCCCACGTACTGCATCTGCCGGCGCTTGCCTTCGAAGTTGGTGATGCGGCGGGCCTCGGCCAGCGCGTCCTGCAGTTTGTCGGGCAGTTGCAGGCGCGCCTGCAGATCGCTGCGCAGCGTCAGCAGGTCCTGGCCGAGCTGCTGCAGCGCATCGCTCTCGCGCTTGAGGTCGGTGCGGCTGGCTTCGGTCGTGCCTTTGAGCTCGGCCTTGAGCTGCAGGTCCAGTTCGCTGCCTTCGGCGACGAAATGGCCCTTCACGAAATAGCCTTTTTTGGGTTTGCGGGACATGGAAGAGGGGACAAAAAGAGGCCCTGGGCGGGGGCGGAAGGCGGCAAGTATCATAGCCGGCGATATGAAGACCACCCGCCCCCGTACCGCAGCCCGCGCCGCTGCCTCTTCCGCCCGCCCCTCCGCTCCCGCGTCCGTGCCCGTCGGCGGCGATGCCGGCAACGGCTTCAGCTACAGCCGCGGCGTGTTCGAGGAACTGGTCGACCGGGCCCTGGCCCACGCGCTGCGCCTGGGGGCCACCGACGCGGGCGCCGAAGCCTCCGAAGGCTGCGGTCTTTCGGTGAGCGTGCGCAAGGGCGAGCTGGAGACGGTGGAGCGCAACCGCGACAAGTCGCTGGGCGTCACCGTCTACGTGGGCAACCGCCGCGGCAACGCCAGCACGTCGGACTTCTCCGAGCGCGCCATCGAGCAGACCGTGCAGGCCGCCTACGACATCGCGCGCTTCACCGCCGAAGACCCGGTGGCCGGCCTGCCCGACGTGGCGGACGTGGCCGCCCCCGGCACGCACCGCGAGCTGGACCTCTTCCATCCCTGGACCATCACCAGCGAAGAGGCCGCGCGCATCGCGCTCGAATGCGAGGAGGCCGCGCTGCGCACGCACCGCCGCATCACCAACAGCGAGGGCGCCGGTGTCTCGGCCCAGCAGAGCCACTTCTTCAGCGCCCACACGCACGGCTTCCGGGGCGGCTACGCCAGTTCGCGCCACAGCCTCTCGGTGGCGCCCATCGCCTCGCTGCCGGGCCGCAATGCCGAGATGCAGCGCGACGCGTGGTATTCCTCCATGCGCGACGCGGCCGAGCTGGCGTCGCCCGTGGCGGTGGGCCGCTATGCCGCCGAACGCGCCCTGAGCCGCCTGGGCAGCCGCAAGATTCCCACCACCGAATGCCCCGTGCTGTTCGAATCGACGCTCGCTTCCGGCCTGCTCGGCGCCTTCACCCAGGCGGTGAGCGGCGGGGCGCTCTACCGCAAGAGCAGCTTCCTGCTGGATTCGCTCGGCCGCCGCGTCTTCCCCGACCACATCGACATCGCCGAAGACCCGTTCATCGTGCGCGGCAAGGGCAGCTCGCCCTTCGACGAAGAGGGCGTGCGCGTGGCGCCGCGCAAGGTGGTGGATGCCGGCGAGGTGCAGGGCTACTTCCTCAGCACCTACTCGGCCCGCAAGCTCGGCATGCGCACCACGGGCAATGCCGGCGGCTCGCACAACCTCACGCTCACCTCGCGCCTCACGCAGGAAGGCGACGACCTCGACGCGATGCTGAAGAAGCTCGGCACGGGCCTGTTCGTGATCGAACTCATGGGCCAGGGCGTGAACTATGTCACCGGCGACTACTCGCGCGGCGCGAGCGGCTTCTGGGTCGAGAACGGCGAGATCGCCTTCCCCGTGCACGAGATCACCATCGCGGGCAACATGAAGGACATGTTCCTGGGCATCGAGGCCGTGGGCGCGGACGCCTACAACTACGGCGCGAAGACGATCGGCTCGGTGCTGGTCAACCGGATGAAGGTGGCGGGCAGCTGAGACCCGGGCCACGGCATGCTGCATGCTGCATGCGCGACGACAGTGCACCGTCGATCATGAAAAAACCCGCCAGCGGCGGGTTTTTTACCGTCTGGCCACGAGGCCCGGGCACAGATCAGCGCTGGCGGCGCAGGCGTGCGATGCCGAACAGACCCAGCAGCGACGCCATCAGGATCAGGCCCCATTCGGACACCGTGGGGATCGGTGCTACCGTGCCGCCGGTGACGGGGGGCTGGGGCTGCTGGGCCATGGAAACGCTGTAAGGCGCGTTTCTGGCAGTGCTGCGGGACGTGTCGGTCACCACTGCCACAAGGCAGGTATCGGTCACGCCGCTGGCTCCCGTACCGACCGTGGTACAGCCGGAATTGTGGGTGCTGGCAGTGACTGCACCGACGAGGGTGACCGCGTTGATGCGGTTGGCGTTGGTGTGCGGCGCGGAACCGGTGATCCACTGCACCACGACCATCGTGTTGATGGCGGTGATATTGCCAGAGGCGTCAGTGCTGATGCGCAGCGAGTTGAGGCGGGAGTTGGTGTCGGTGGACCCGATGGTGTCCAGACCGCTGGTGAGGCTGTAGGCCGTGACTGTGGACCCGATCTCCAAGCTGTTCGCATTGGCCGGCAGCGCGGCTGCGGTGCTGAACGAACCCGAGATGTTCTGCGTGGTCAGGAAGTTCGCACACAGGCTGGTTGGGGTGGACGTGCAGTTCGTGTAGTTCTCCAGCGTGGCGTAGTTGCCCGTGCTGTTGATGTTCACGGTGGCGCCGAACGAGGTGCCTGCCGCTGCCAGAGCCACCAGGCCCAATAGGAATTTTCTCATCGTTGCCTCACGTTGTTAGCAAACTGTTACTAAACCTCCGAGTTTATGCAGACTGGGTACGTTCGTGTCGCTACCGTAGGTCATTCCGCAAGGCAAGATTCCATCTTTGGAGTTTTCATCAATAGGCCGCGTTGGATTTCTCCGACGCAACCGTGACCGGTCCTCCGAAATGCGCCCGTAGCCGCCTCGCCGCACCCACGAACATCAGCACATCCACACCCACCGCCACAAAAGTGCAGCCCAGATCCAGGTAGCGCTGCGCCAGGGCCGGGTCCGAGGTCAGCGTGCCGGCGGCCTTGCCGCTCGCGACGATGGTGCGCATGGCGTCCTCGATCGCGGCCTGCACTTCCGGGTGGCCGGGGTTGCCGCGGTGGCCCATGGAGGCCGCCAGATCCGCCGGCCCGATGAAGACGCCGTGCACGCCCTCCACCGCGCAGATCGCGGGCAGGTTGCGCAGTGCGGTCACCGTCTCGGCCTGCACGAGCAGGCAGACCTCGTCGTCGGCCACGGCGAGGTAGTCCGCCCGGCCGCTCCATTGCGACACGCGGCCCACCGCGCTGCCCACGCCGCGGATGCCGTGCGGCGGGTACTGCGTGGCGGCGGCGATCGCACGGGCCTGTTCGGGCGTGTCCACCATCGGCGCCAGCAGCGTGCGCGCGCCGATGTCCAGCACCTGCTTGATGAGGGCCGTGCTGCCTTCGGCGATGCGCACCACGGGTTGCGAAGGGTAGGGCGCCACGGCCTGCAGCGCGCCGAGGGTGCTGCGCAGGTCGTTGGGCGCATGCTCGCCGTCGATCAGCAGCCAGTCGTATCCGGTGGTCGCGGCCGCCTCGGCGAGGTAGGGATCGGCCATGGAGAGCCAGAGGCCGATCTGCGGCTGGCAGGCGGCGAGGGCCGCTTTGAAGGGGTTGTGTGCGGGCATCGGTGGGTTTTCCGGTCGAGTGCGGCGGGCGGGGTGGGATGCGGGTGGACGAGGGCTTCCGGGCGGCGAAACCGCCTGGCGGCATCAGCCGAGCCCGCCCTGGCAAAGGTACTTGGTGTGCAGGTAATCGTCCAGCCCGTGGGTGGAACCCTCGCGGCCGTAGCCGGATTCCTTCACGCCGCCGAACGGCGCGGCCTCGGCCGCGAGTGCGCCTTCGTTGATGCCGACGATGCCGCTCTCCAGCGCATCGGCCACGCGCCAGATGCGGCGCACGTCGTTGCTGTAGAAATACGCGGCCAGGCCGAAGGGCGTGTCGTTGGCGGCGGCGATCACGTCTTCTTCGCTGTCGAAGACGGTGAGCGGCGCCACCGGGCCGAAGGTCTCCTCGCAGGCGCAGGCCATGCTGGCATCCGCGCCCGTGAGCACGGTGGGCGCGTAGTAGTGGGCGCCCAGCGCATCCAGGCGCCTGCCGCCGGCGACCACCTTTGCGCCGCGCGCCACGGCATCCTGCACGTGGCGCTCGATCTTCTCGACGGCGCGCGCGTTGATCATCGGGCCGATCTGCGAGGCCGGGTCCGTCGCCGGGCCCACGTGCAGGGCCTGCACGCGCGCGGCAAGCTTCTGCGCGAATGCATCGTGCACGGCGCGGTGCACGAACACGCGGTTCGGGCACACGCAGGTCTGCCCGCCGTTCCTGAACTTCGCGGCCATGAAGCCGTCCACCGCCGCATCCACGTCGGCATCCTCGAACACGATGAAGGGCGCGTTGCCGCCGAGTTCCAGCGAGAGCTTCTTGAGCGTGTCGGCGCTGCGGCGCGCCAGATGCTTGCCCACGGGCGTGGAGCCGGTGAAGGTGATCTTGCGCACGCGGGAATCGTCGAGCCAGGCGTCGACCACGCCGGGCGTGTGCTCGCGCGAGGCGGTGACGATGTTCAGCACGCCGGGCGGAATGCCCGCTTCTTCGGCCAGCGCCACGAGTGCGAGCGAGGTGAGCGGCGTGTCTTCCGCCGGCTTGCAGACCACCGTGCAGCCGGCGGCGAGCGCGGGGGCGATCTTGCGCGCGATCATCGCGGCGGGAAAGTTCCAGGGCGTGATGGCGGCCACCACGCCCACGGGCTCCTTGAGGGCGAACATGCGCCGGCCCGGCACGGGCGCGGGAATCACCTCGCCGTTCATGCGCGTGGCCTCTTCGCCGAACCACTCGATGTAGCTCGCGGCATAGGCCACCTCGCCCTTGCCCTCGGCGAGCGGCTTGCCCTGTTCCAGCGAGATGAGCGCGCCCAGCCCTTCCTGGTGGGCCAGGACGAGATCGTTCCAGCGCTTGATCAGGGCCGCGCGCTGCTTGGCCGGCACGTGGCGCCAGGTGGCGAAGGCCGCGTGGGCGGCATCGGTGGCGGCGCGCGCGTCCTGGGGGCCGCCGTCGGGCACGTGCGCGATCGTCTCGCCCGTGGCCGGATCGGTGACGGCGAAGGTGGCGCCGCTGGCCGCGGCCTGCCAGCGGCCGGCAATGCAGAGCTGGCTGCGCACCAGCGGCCGGGCGGCGGAAAGAGATGGGGCGGGCGAAGAAGAGGATGTGGTCATGTCGCGCAAGGAAAACGAAAGGAAGCGGTGGCGGCGGCAACCCGCATGCACCCGGGCCGGTGCTCAGCTCACGATGCCCAGGTGCCAGGGCACGAACTCATGGTCGCCCAGGCCCAGCAGCTCGCTCTTGGTGGCCTCGCCGCTCGCATGCCGCAGGATCTGCGCGAAGATGCGCTCGCCCATCTCGGGCACCGTCAGCTCGCCGTCCAGGATCACGCCGCAGTTGATATCCATGTCCTCCTCCAGCCGGCGGTACATGGGCGTGTTGCTGGCGAGCTTGATCGTCGGTGCCGGCTTGCTGCCGAACATCGAGCCGCGTCCGGTGGTGAAGCAGATGAGCTGCGCGCCGCTCGCGATCTGGCCCGTGGCGGCCACCGGGTCGTAGCCCGGCGAATCCATGAAGACGAAGCCGCTCTCCTCGATGCGCTCGGCGTATTCGTACACGGCGCGCAGCGGCGTGGTGCCGCCCTTCATGGCCGAGCCGAGCGATTTCTCGAAGATGTTCGCGAGGCCACCGGCCTGGTTGCCGTGGCCCACCACGCCGTTGAACTGCGCGTTCTGCCCGGCGGCGTAGCGCTCCCACCACGCCAGGCGGTCGAGCAGCTTCTGTCCCACCGCCGGGGTGACGGCGCGGCGCGTGAGCATGAACTCCACGCCGTGGATCTCCGGCGTTTCCGACAGGATGGCGGTGCCGCCGTGGCGCACGAGCACGTCCATGGCCGCGCCCAGAGCCGGGTTGGCCGTGATGCCCGAGAAGCCGTCCGATCCGCCGCATTCGAGCCCGATCTTCAGGTGGCTGGCGGGCACCGTGCTGCGGCGCGCCGCATCGGCCGCGGGCAGCATCGCCTCGATGGCCGCGATGCCGGCGGCGATGGTGGCGCGCGTGCCGCCCACGTCCTGCATCACCAGCGTGTGCAGCAGCCGGCCGCGCTCCAGTCCCTGGGATTCCACGAGGCCGTCCACCTGGTTGCGCTCGCAGCCCAGGCCCACGATCAGCACGCCCGCCAGGTTCGGGTGCCGCGCATAGCCCGCGATCGTGCGGCGCAGCACGTCGAAATGCTCGCTGGGCGACGACATGCCGCAACCGCTGGTCTGCGCGAACGCCACCACGCCGTCCACGTGGGGAAAATCGCGCAGCCGCTCGGGCGTGAAGTGCGCGGCGATCTGCTTGATGACCGTGGCGGAGCAATTCACCGATGAGAGGATGCCGATGAAATTCCGCGTGCCCACGCTGCCGTCCGCGCGCACGAAGCCCTGGAACGTGGCGCGCTCGCTCTCGGGTACGTAGTCCACGGGACGCACGTCCGTGCCGAAGGCCGGATCGCGGTAATAGTCCACGAGTTCCAGGTTGTGGCTGTGCACGTACTCGCCGGGCTCCAG
>DHAE01000029.1:24836-82855 GCA_002397315.1 Comamonadaceae bacterium UBA4962 | reverse complement strand
CCCAGCGCCAGCGCCGTCTTGGCGACGAACACGTTGTCGTGGGGGTGCAGGTGCAGCAGCGGACTGTCAAGGCGGGGCATGCGGGGCTTTCATCAGGGGCAGGGGATCAGGACTTCATCAGCTCGCGCAGCTTGAGCTTGTCGATCAGTACGGTTTCCTTGGCGTAGACCGTGTTCACGTACTTCTCGTAGTCGGGACCGTCCAGGTACAGCAGCGGCGCGTCGAGCTTGTCGGCCACGGCCTTGAATTCCGGGCTCGCGACGGCCTGGCGGAAGGCGTCGCGCAGCCTGGCGGCGACGGCCGGGTCCAGCCCCTTCGGTGCGCCGATGCCGTTGGGGGCGTCCACCACCACGTCCCAGCCCAGTTCGCGCAGCGTCGGCACGTCCTTGAAGCGCGCGGTGCGCTGCTCGCCCCAGGTGGCCAGCAGCCGCAGCTTGCCGGCTTCCACGTGGGGGGCCCACGAGCTGGAATCCGCCAGCGCGTCCACGTGGCCGCCCAGCACGCCCTGCAGCGCTTCGGCGCCGCCCTTGTAGGGCACGTGGTTCAACTGGATGCCGGCCACGCTGGCGAATTCCTCCATGCCCACGTGCGTCGCGCCACCGACGCCGGCATGCGCATACGTCACCTTGCCCGGATGGGCCTTTGCGTAATCCACGAACTCCTTCAACGTCTTGAAGGGCGAAGTGGCCGGCACCGCGATGCCGAACGTCTGTCCCGAGGTGCGCGCGATGTACGTGAAATCCTTGCGAGGATCGGCCTGCAGGGTGCCCAGCTGCGAGAAGCGCGCGACCGAGATCGGGATCTGCCCGATCGTGTAGCCGTCCGGCTTCGCGCCGGCCAGGGCCTTCGAACCGATCATGCCGGAGGCGCCCGCGCGGTTCTCCACCGCGATCGGCTGGCCGAGCACGCGGCCGGCCACCGTGCACAGCGTGCGCATCGACTGGTCGGCGGTGCCGCCGGCCGGCCAGGGACAGATGAAGGTGATCGGGCGGTCCGGGTAGGTGCCTTGCGCCAGCAGGCGGGCGGGCGCGGAGGCGAGTGCGAGCGTGGCGGTGCCGAAAGCGCCCAGAACGAACTGGCGCCGGCCGCAGCGTGGGGTCTGCATGGTTTTGTCTCCTGTTTTTTGTCGTGGATGAGGGCAGCCGCCATTGTTCAGAAGCAACCCATGCCGATCCAATGAAAATATGGACTCTCTTCATAACCTCCAGGGAATGACCGGACATGGCCCAGATCGACCGCGTGCTGCGCTCCAACCTCAAGCTGAGGCATCTGCAGATGCTGGTGGCGCTCGACCAATTCCGCCACGTCGGCCGCGCGGCGGAGTTCCTCTCCGTCACCCAGCCCGCCGTCTCCAAGACGCTCGCCGAGATCGAACGCATGTTCGGCCTGCCGCTCTTCGAGCGCTCCACGCGCGGCACCGAGCCCACCGCCGCAGGCGTGAGCGTGGTGCGCTTCGCGCGCTCGGTGCTCGCGGGCTACGAGCGCACGCGCGACGAGATCGCCGCCGAAGCCAGCGGCGCGCGCGGCCGCACGAGCGTGGGCGCGATGGTGGCGGCCACCCCGGTGCTGCTCGCGCAGGCCGTGGAAGCGTTCAAGGCGCGCTCGCCCCACGCCACGGTGCTGATCGAGGAGGGCGACCTGACGCGGCTGCTGCCCCAACTGCGCCTGGGCGAGCTGGACTTGTTCGTCGGCCGGCTGGAGCCCGGCTATGCGTCGCCGGACCTGGAAACCGAGGCCCTCTACGACGACCCCATGGTCGCCGTCGTGCGCCCCGGCCATCCCCTGGCCCGCAAGCGGCAGCCCCGCTGGTCCGACATCGCCGCCCAACCCTGCGTGCTGCCGCCGCCCTGGGCCTCGCTGCGCGTGAAGCTGGAGCAGCAGTTCTTCGCGCACGGCCTGCACCCGCCGGGCGACATCGTCGAATCGGCCTCGTTCCTCTCGCAGATCACCTTCGTGCAGCAGCGCGGCGCCGTGGCCTTCATGGCACGCGCCGTGGCGCGGCATTGCGCCGAGCAGGGCATGGTGGCGGTGCTGAAGCTGCCGGTGCCGGTGGACCTGCCCCCGGTGGGGATCATCCGGATGCGGGGGAGGGAGGGGACGGCGGTGACGGAGGGATTGGTGGAGTGCCTGCGGGAGTGCGGCGGCCGGCAGTGAACACGGGCGGCCCGGGCGCCGCGCCAGCGCGCCCGCATCGGACACGGCCCACGGTTCACCCGTCGCTGCCCAGCGGCGGCGCGATCTCCTCCAGCGATTTCCGCTCCGCATCGACCGCCCAGCGCCACGTCACCCCCGCCGCCAGCAGCACCAGCGCCGCACCCAGCAGGTAGCCCATGAACACGTTCTCGCGGCTGCCCGTGTCGATGAGCGCACCGAACAAAGCGGGGGCCGCGAAACCGCCCACGCCGGTACCCACGGCGTAGAAGAGGGAGATGGCGAGCGCGCGCATCTCCAGCGGGAAGACCTCGCTCACCGTGAGGTAGGCCGAGCTGGCCGCCGCGGAGGCCAGGAAGAACACGATCGACCATGCGACGGTCTGCGTGGTCGCATCGAGCCATCCTTTCACGAAGCCGATGCCGGTGGCCGCGAGCGCGGTGCCGGCCAGCGCATAGGTGGCGGTGATCATCACGCGGCGGCCGATGCGGTCGAACAGGGGCCCCAGCAGCAGCGGTCCCAGCACGTTGCCGGCGGCGAACGGAAAGATGTAGAGGCCGACCCGGCTCGCATCCACGCCGTAGAACCGGGTCAGCACCAGTGAATAAGTGAAGAAGATCGCGTTGTAGAAGAACGCCTGCGACACCATCAGGGCCAGCACCACGGCGCTGCGCTGCGGGTAGCGGCGCAGCAGCACGTGCACCACCTGCCGCGCGGTGGGCAGTCCGCCGGCGGGCCGGGATGCGGCGGCAGCCGCAGCCGCGGGCGATCCCCGGCGGGGAGGGCGTTTCACCGGAAGACCGTCCGACGCTGCCGGCGCGGGTCGGGGAGTGGTGCCGTACACGCGGCGCTCGATGGCCGCCACGACGCGCTCGGCTTCTTCCGCGCGGCCATGCGTCAGCAGCCAGCGCGGGCTCTCTGGAACGTGCCGGCGCACCAGCAGCACGGCCACCCCCAGCAGCGCGCCCATCAGGAACGCGGCACGCCAGCCGTGCTCCGGGCCCAGCACGCGGGCGTCCAGCAGCACGAGGCTCAGCGCGGCTCCGAGCGCCGCACCCAGCCAGAAGCTGCCGTTGATCGCCAGGTTCACGCGGCCGCGCACGCGGGCGGGAATGAGTTCGTCGATGGCGGAATTGATCGCCGCGTACTCGCCGCCGATGCCGATGCCCGTGAGGAACCGGCAGAACGCGAACGCGGCGAAGCTGCTGGTGAAGGCCGTGGCCACGGTGGCCGCCATGTAGACCATCAAGGTCAGCATGAAGAGGCGCTTGCGGCCCAGCGCGTCTGCCATGCGTCCGAAGACCAGCGCGCCGAGCACCGCGCCGGCCACGTAGAGGGATGCCGTCCAGCCCACCTGCGAGGCGCTCAAGCCCAGCGTGTCGGGGCGCTCCAGCGCGCTGCCCAGCGAGCCGACGATGGTGACTTCCAGACCGTCCAGCACCCAGGCGATGCCGAGCGCGATGACCACGCGCCAGTGCCAGCCCGACCAGGGAAGGCGATCGAGCCGTGCCGGAATATCGCTGCCGAGGGACATGGCGGCACCTTACGCCGCCCGCCCAGCGTCGGCCGTAGGAGGCGGGCGCATGCGCTCGCACAGGGCCGCATGACCCCGGGGCCTCCCGACCGGCCGCCCCGTGGCGTGGAGGTATTCTTCGCCGATGTACATCCCCGACCATTTCGCGGTGACCCGCCCCGAAGACCTCGCGCGCATCGTCCAGGGCCACCCCCTCGGCATGCTCGTCACGCACGGCGAGGGTGGGCTGGACGCCGACCACATCCCGTTCGAATTCGACCCCGGCGAGGGCCCGCACGGTGTGCTGCGCGCCCACGTGGCCCGTGCCAACCCGGTGTGGCGGCGCTGCGCAGGCGGGATGCCGGTGATGGTGGTGTTCCGTGGAGCGGAGGCATACATCTCGCCCAGTTGGTATCCGAGCAAGCACGAGGCGCATCGGCAGGTGCCGACGTGGAACTACGAGGTGGTGCATGCGCACGGAACGCTCACCGTGCACGACGACGAGCGCTTCGTGCGCCGCATCGTCGCGCGCCTCACGAAGCGGCACGAGGCCGGCGAGCCCGTGCCCTGGAAGATGGGCGATGCCGCGCCGGGTTTCGTGGACGAACTGCTGCAGCACATCGTGGGCATCGAGATCGCCGTGACCTCGCTGGTCGGCAAGGCCAAGCTGAGCCAGAACAAGGCGCCGCGCGACCGTGCGGGCGCGGCCGATGCGCTGCAGGCCCGCGGCCACGGCGCGGCGGCGGACGCGATGCGCGACGCCGGCTGACCGCTGACTGCTGACCGCCTCAGGGCGCCGGGCAGGAGCCGTCCAGCCCCGCCATGCCGGCCAGCTTCTGCAGCCGCGAGCGCTGCTCCAAGCAGGCCTGGTGCTGCGCCTCGGCGGCCTTCTGCTGCGCGAGCCGGGTGGCCTCGGCGCGCGCCGCCTGCAGTTGCGCGATGCGCTCGCGGATCTGCGGCATGGCGGCCAGGGCGGCTTTCTCCCCTTCGAGGAGGGCGCTGGCGCGCTGCGTGAAATCGGCCGCGCCGATGTCCAGCACCTGCGGGCGCACGACGACGTCGGCCCGCGCGAGTTCGGCCTGGCCGAGCTTCTGCCCCATGATCGCGATCGACTGGCCCAGGGTGCCGAGCATGCCGGCCGGCGCCTGGCCGCGCGCCTTGTTGGAGATGTCCACGGCGACCACCACGTCCGCGCCGAGCTGGCGTGCCGCGTCCACCGGCACCGGGCTCACCACGCCGCCGTCCACGAAGTGGTACTTGCCGATCGCCACGGGCTGGAACACGCCCGGTATGCTGCTGGAGGCTCGCACCGCCTGGCCGGTGTTGCCGCGCGTGAATACCGTGCGCTCGCCGTCCTCCAGCCGCGTGGCCACGGCGGCGAACGGCTTGGCCAGGCGTTCGATCGGCTGGTTGCGCACCTGCGCGTTCGCATAGTCTTCGAGCTTCTGGCCCAGGATCAGCCCGCCGGACGCCAGCTGCAGGTCGCGGATCTTCGCTTCGTCGAGCGCTACGGCCTTTTCCTGCAGCTCGAACGCGTTCATGCCGCTCGCATACAGCGCACCCACCACGCTGCCCGCGCTGGTGCCGGCCACCACGGCGGGGGCGAGGCCGTTGGCCTCCAGCATCTTGATGACGCCGATGTGCGCGAAGCCCTTGGCCGCGCCGCCGCCCAGGGCGATGCCCACCTTGATGGGGGTCGGCTGGGAGGCGGATGCGGCCTGGGACGGCGCAGCCGGCGATACCGCCGGGGCCGCGGGCGGCGCAGTGCCGCAGGCGGCCAGGGCCGCGGCACTCAGGATGCCCAGGGGGCGCAACAGGGCGTTCAATCGCATGCCGAGAGCAAATGCAGTGGGGAGGCGGCCAGTTTAGAGCCGCCAACAGAACCCTTCTGGCGTCGTTGCCTCATCTTGTCGTACTACTCGTACTGCCTGCGATGCGGCGCCTAGCCAGAACCGCTTCGCTGGGTTCTGTTAGCGGCTCTTATCGGGCCGCCGTCAGCCCTGCGCGATGGCCGCCGCGATCGCCTCGCCCACCTGCGTCGTGCTCGCCGTGCCGCCCAGGTCCGGTGTCTTCGGCCCGCTCTTGATCACCGCTTCGATCGCCGCGACGATCGCATCGTGCGCCTGCCGGCCCGCGCCCTGGCCCTGCGTGAGGAAGTCCAGCATCAGCGCGCCCGACCAGACCATCGCGATCGGGTTGGCGATGTTCTTGCCGTAGATGTCCGGCGCCGAACCGTGCACCGGCTCGAACAGGCTGGGGAACGTGCGCTCCGGGTTCAGGTTGGCGGAAGGCGCCAGGCCGATGGTGCCGGTGGTGGCGGGCCCCAGGTCCGAGAGGATGTCGCCGAACAGGTTCGTCGCCGCCACCACGTCGAAGCGCCCGGGCTGCAGCACGAAGCGCGCCGTCAGGATGTCGATGTGCTGCTTGTCGAGCGTGATGCCGGGGTAGCCCTGGGCCACGTCGTCCGCGCGCTTATCCCACCAGGGCATGCTGATCGCGATGCCGTTGCTCTTGGTGGCCAGCGTGACGTGCTTCTTCGGGCGGCTCTGGGCGAGATCGAACGCGAACTTCAGCAGCCGCTCGGCACCTTTGCGCGAATAGACCGATTCCTGGATCACGATCTCGCGGTCGGTGCCCTCGTACATGATGCCGCCGAGCGACGTGTATTCGCCCTCGGTGTTTTCGCGCACCACGTAGTAGTCGATGTCGCCGGGCTTGCGGCCGGCCAGCGGGCAGGGCACGCCCTCGAACAGGCGCACCGGGCGCAGGTTGATGTACTGGTCGAACTCGCGGCGGAACTTGAGCAGCGAGCCCCAGAGCGAGACGTGGTCGGGCACGGTGGCCGGCCAGCCGACGGCGCCGAAGAAGATCGCGTCCATGCCCTGCAGTTGCGCCTTCCAGTCGTCGGGCATCATCTTCCCGTGGGCGAGGTAGTAGTCGCAGCTCGCCCATTCGAAGGTGTGCAGTTCCAGCGCGATGCCGAAACGGTCGGCGGCCGCCTGGATGGCGCGCAGGCCTTCGGGCATGACTTCCTTGCCGATGCCGTCGCCGGGCAGGACGGCGATCTGGAAGGTGGGGGACGGGTTGGACATGGGCGAGGTCTCCAGAAAGGCTTGGAAAGAATGGATGGAACGCGCGCGCACCGAAGGGGCCGGTCCGTCCGCATGCCGCCGATTCTTCGGCAAACCGCGGCGCAATACAATCCGCCACCCGTGGTTCCATTGTTCACGCATCGTGCATAAAACGCCCGCCACCGACGACCTGCGCGTTTTCGCCGCCGTGGTCCGCCGGGCCAGCTTCGCCCAGGCCGCTGCCGAACTGGGCGCATCGCCCGCGTACGTCAGCAAACGCGTCCGCCTGCTCGAAGAGGACCTGGCCGTGAAGCTCCTGCACCGCACCACGCGCCGCGTGGCGGTTACGGAAGAGGGCGAGCGCGTCTTCCACTGGGCGCAGCGCATTCTGGACGATTGGGACCAGTTGCTCCAGGAGGTGGCCGTGACGCGCCGCGAGCCGCGCGGGCTGCTGCGGGTGAGCTGCAGTTTCGGCTTCGGCCGGCGCATCGTGGCGCCCGCGGTGTCGCGGCTGGTGGAGCGCCATCCGGGCCTGCAGGTGCGGCTCGAAGTGTTCGACCGGCTGGTGGACGTGGCGGGGGAGGGGTTCGATCTGGACATCCGCGTGGGCGACGAGATCGCGCCGCACCTGATCGCCCGCCGGCTGGCCGGCAACTGCCGCGTGCTGTGCGCCGCGCCGGCCTACCTGGCGCGCAAGGGCATGCCCCGTGCGCTGGACGACCTGGCCGGCCACGACTGCCTGGTGATCAAGGAGCGCGACCATCCGTTCGGCGTCTGGCGGCTGCGCAGCGGCGCGGTGGACCGCACGGTGAAGGTGCGCGGGCCGCTGTCGGCCAACCACGGCGAGATGGCGGTGCAATGGGCGGTGGACGGGCGCGGCATCGTGCTGCGGTCCGAGTGGGACGTCGGGCCCGAGCTGGCGGCGGGCCGGCTGGTGCGCGTGCTGCCCGAATGGCGGCAGGAGGCCAACGTCTGGGCCGTGTTCCCCACACGGCTGGAGCGCTCGGCCAAGGTGCGCGTGTGCGTGGAGTTCCTGCAGGCCCACTTCTCGCGCGAGACGTGGGGAAAGGAGGCCGCATGAGCCGCCCCGTGCGCTCCGCCCGGCTGCTGCAGTTGCTCGACGAGCTGCGCCGCTGCCGCCATCCCGTCTCCGGCGCGCTGCTGGCCGAGCGCCTGGGGGTGAGCCTGCGCACGCTGTACCGCGACATCGCCGTGCTGCGGGAGCAGGGGGCCGACGTGGCGGGCGACGCGGGCGTCGGCTACCAGCTGCGCCCCGGCTTCCTGCTGCCGCCGATGATGTTTCCGCCCGAGGAGCTGGAGGCGCTGCTGCTGGGCGCGCGCTGGGTGGCGGCCCACGCCGATCCGGTGCTGGCGCGGGCCGCGGTGCAGGGCATGGAGCGCATCGCCAGCACCCTGCCGGCGCTGCTGCGCCTCGAGGTGGAAACCAGCGGGCTGTTCGCGCCGCAGTGGTCGGGCCCACCGCCCGAGCCCTGGCTGGGCACGCTGCGCAACGCGATCCGGGCGGGCCACGCGGTGCGCATGCGCTACGCGGATGCCGACGGCGCCGTGACCGAGCGGGTGGTCTGGCCGTTCGCCATGGCATTCCTCGACCGGATGCGCCTGCTGGCGGGCTGGTGCGAACTGCGCCGGGATTTCCGGCATTTCCGGGCCGACCGGGTGCTGTCGCTGGAGGACACGGGCGTGCGCTACCCGGCCCAGCGGCACGACCTGCTGCGGCGGTGGCGGGAGGAGCGCCTGCCGACCGGCAGCGGCGTGCGGGAACTGACTGCTGACAGGATCTGACAGCGGCGGAGCTCAGACTGCGGGCTCGTTCAACCCTGGAGCCCGTGATGCAGACCGAATCCCTGACCTTCTACACCCACCCCATGTCCCGCGGGCGCGTCAGCCGCTGGATGCTGGAGGAAACCGGCCTGCCGTACGAGGAGGTCCTCCTGGACTACGGCAGCACGATGAAGTCACCGGAGTACCTCGCGATCAATCCGATGGGCAAGGTTCCCGCGCTGCGCCACGGCGATGTGACGATCACGGAGAACGCCGCCATCTGCACCCACCTGGCGGACCTGGTGCCGGAGAAGGCGCTGCTGCCGCAGCCCGGTTCGGCGCTGCGCGGCCTGTGCTACCGCTGGCTGTTCTTCGCGGCCGGGCCGGTGGAGTCGTTCCTCACGGCGCGCAAATACGGCCCGGTGGCGCCGACGGCCGAGGCAGGCTACGGCAACGAGGCCGACCTGCTGCGCACCCTGGAGCAGGCGGTGGCCGGCAAAACCTACCTGGTGGGCGGCGGCTTCACCGTGGCCGACCTGTACCTCGCCTCGATGATGGGTT
The DNA here is from genome assembly GCA_002397315.1 of Comamonadaceae bacterium UBA4962. Lineage (GTDB taxonomy): Bacteria > Pseudomonadota > Gammaproteobacteria > Burkholderiales > Burkholderiaceae_C > Paracidovorax. The sequence goes on along the minus strand of DHAE01000029.1, from coordinate 73,777 downwards.
TCTACATGCGCTTCGGGATGCTGGAGTGCCGGGCTGCGTTCGAGGACTACGTGCGGCCCCACCAGCAGCGTCCCGCCGCGCTGCGCGCCGCCGCCCGCGACGACGCCCTGATGGCCGCCCATCCGCATCCCGCGGCGGCAGCGGCCGCGGCGGCCGCGACGGCCAAAACGACGGCAACGGCGGCACCATGAAAAACTGCCAGCGTCCCTGCGGGAAGCGCTGGCAGCGATGAATGGGGTGCGGCGCATGGCCGCACCCGTAAGGGACGTGGGCCGTCAGCCGGCCAGGGCGGCCTTCACGGCGGCCGAGACCTGGCCCATGTCGGCCTTGCCGGCCAGGCGCGTCTTCACCACGCCCATCACCTTGCCCATGTCGCCCGGGCCCGCGGCACCCAGCTCGGCCACGATGGCCCGCACGGCCGCCGTCACCTCGTCGGCCGACATGCGCTCGGGCAGGTAGGCCTGCAGCACGGCCATCTCCGACTTCTCCTTGTCGGCCAGGTCCTGCCGGCCCGCGCCCTCGAAGGCCGTGATCGAATCCTTGCGCTGCTTGATGAGCTTGTCGACGATCGCGACGATCGCGGCATCGTCCAGCGTGACGCGCTCGTCCACTTCCTTCTGCTTCATCGCGGCCTGCAGCAGGCGGATGGTCCCCAGGCGCTCGGAGTCCTTGGCGCGCATGGCGGTCTTCATGTCTTCGGTGATCTGTTCCTTGAGGCCCATGATGGCTTCCTTGTATTTGATTCGATGGATCAGGCAGAGCGGAAGGGTTTGCACAAAGCCTTCCTGGCTAGGCGCAACGCCGCAGACAGTAGTGTCGCTACGGCAAGGCGTTGCAACGACGCCAGGAAGGCTTTTTGCAGACCCGTAGAACGACAAAACCCGCGCTTGGCGTCCCTAGCGCGGGTTTCTCGGCGGCGAGGCCGGCCGTATGAGTCGTCGATACGGCGACCGATGTGCCGATCAGTACAGCTTCTTCGGCAGCTGCATGCTGCGAACGCGCTTGTAGTGGCGCTTCACGGCGGCAGCCTTCTTGCGCTTGCGCTCGGCCGTCGGCTTTTCGTAGAACTCACGGGCGCGCAGGTCGGTCAGCAGGCCCAGCTTTTCGATGGTGCGCTTGAAGCGGCGCAGTGCCACGTCGAAGGGTTCGTTCTCTTTTACACGGATGGTGGTCATTCAGTGATGTTTCCAGTATGTGCTGCCAGCGGGTTGCGGGGAAGATCGGGCCCTGCAGCCATTCACAGCGGGTTTCCCCGTCTCTAACTAGTATTGGCCGACGGGGATTTGCCAGCAAAGCCTCGGATTATAGCGTTGTCTCAAGGTGGTGTGCCAGGCGCCCGCGTGTCCCGCAGTGCATCTGCGTGCAGAAGCTTCCGGCAGCCGGAAAAAATCCGTTTTGGTGCGGAATTTGCTAATGAATGTAACAGCCCGGATTCGCCGGGTGTTTCGGAGAGCCGGGGTGCGGTCGCGCCCTCGCTTTCCCCTCTGGATTTATGCCGATCATGCACCGCATCACGGGCCGCCTCGGGCGCTGGCTGGGCCGTCTCAGCGTGGGCCGCAAGCTCATGCTCATCTACCTGCTGGACCTCACGGCCGTCATCTACGTCTCCGGCATCCTGATCCATGAGAAATTCCTGGCCATCGATTTCGCGCGCAAGGAAATCGTGGGCACCGCCTATGCGGCGGTGGTGCGCGACGGGCTGATGGGATCCTTCGTTCCCGGAGACCAGACGGCGCATGCCCTTCTCCTGGAGCGCATGCGGCAGCAGCGCGAGGCGCACGATAACGCGCTGCACACGGAGGTCATGGCCGAACGCTTCGTCCAGGCGCTCGGGGCGGACCGTGGCGGCACGGGCGGGGCCGTCGCGGGCGGGGCTTCCGGCGCCGGCCCGCAGCAGGAACGCGGTACGCTGCTGCGGCAGGGGCGGGAACTGCTGACCACGGTGGCCAACCAGTCCAACCTGATCCTGGATCCGGACCTGGACAGCTACTACGTGATGTCGCTCACCATGCTGCGCTACCCCGAGCTGCTGCAGGTGGTGCACGACACCCAGGGTTTCCTCGCCACGCGGCCCGCGCCGCGGCAGCAGCCGGCCAGCGGTTCCCACCGTGCTGCCGAACTGCTGACGCTGGTGGGCCGGCTCGATGCCGTGCTGGTGGGCATCGACTCGGATTTCGACCAGGCTTTCATCGCCGGCAAGCCGGCGCTGCGCGAGCGCCTGGGACCGACGCGCCATGCGTTGCAGACCTCCGGGCAGGCCCTGCAGGCGCTGCTGCAGCGCGTGGCGCAGGGCGATCTGGGCCCCGATGCCGCGGCGCTGGAACTGCGCGAGCGCCAGCAGGCGCTGCTGGGCGCGTTGGGAGGCGCCTGGGTCGCGGGCACCGACACCATGGACGAACTGCTGCGCACGCGGGTGCACGACCTGTTCGCCCGCATGTGGCTGCACCTGGGCACGGCATTTCTGCTGCTGGGCTGCATCCTGAGCCTCGTCACGCTGGTGGCGCGGCAGATCGCCAAGCCGCTGCAGCAGCTCGCGCACGTGGCCGACGAAGTGCGGCGCACCGGCGACCACACGCTGCGCGCGCACTGGAACAGCGGCGACGAGATCGGCCGGCTGGTGACCGCCTTCAACGACATGCTGGCCCAGTTGGACCGCGAGCGCCTGCTGCAGCAGGAGCTGGCCGCGAGCGCCCGCGCCGCCGAAGCCCAGCGCGAGCTGGTGGAGGCGCTGCCGATCCCGATGGTGGTGACCTCGGTGCCCGAGCACGAAGTGCTGCACTCCAATGCGCCCGCCAGCCCGTGGCTCGGCGGGGTGACGCACGATCCGTGGCGCACCGGGCTGGAGCCCGGGGTGCGGGCGCGCTTCTTCCAGCGGCTGGCCGATCATGGCGTGGTGGACGAATTCGAGGTGCGCTGGAAGGGCGGGGCCGAGCCGTCCTGGGCGGTGCTGTCGGCGCGGCGCCTGCGCTTCCAGGGCCGGGACGCGATGCTCACGGCGTTCGCGCCGATCAACGTGCTCAAGGTGATGGAGCAGCGGCTGGAGCTCTGGGCGAAGGTGTTCGAAGCCTCGTCCGAAGGCATCATCATCATGAACGCGACGCAGCGCATCCTGAGCGTGAACCAGGCGTTCTGCCGCAGCACGCACTACGATTTCTACGAGGTGATCGGCGAGCACTTGGGCATGCTGCTGGACGCCCCGGGCGAGCCCGCGCCGGGCGCCGTGATCGCCCGCGCGCTGGCCGAGAAGGAGTCCTGGCAGGGCGAGGTGCGGTTCCGGCGGCGTTCGGGCGAAAGCTATCCGGCCTGGCTGATGGTGTCGGTGGTGCGCGAAGGCGGCAAGGGCGGCGCGGTGACCAACTACATCGGCATCGCGATCGACATCACGGACCGCAAGCGCAACGAGGAGCGCATCCAGTTCCTCGCGCACCACGACGTGCTCACCGAACTGCCCAACCGCTCGCTGTGCGTGCAGCGCCTGCAGCGGGGACTCGACCAGGCCGCGCAGAGCGGCGAACAGCTGGCGGTGCTGTTCATCGACCTGGACCGCTTCAAGGCGATCAACGACACCCTGGGCCACCACATCGGCGACGGCCTGCTGCGCTCGGTGGCCGGCCGCCTCGTGCAGGCGGTGCGGGACGGCGACACGGTGAGCCGCCTGGGCGGCGACGAATTCGTGGTCGTGATGCGCGAGGTCGAGGGGGCCGGGCAGGTGCTGCGCGTGGTGGAGGAGCGCCTCATCCCGCTGATCCGCCAGAGCCATCCGGTGGAAGGTCACGAACTGAGCGTGTCGTGCAGCGTGGGCATCGCCGTCTATCCCGAGGACGGTGCGGACCTGGACGAGCTGATGCGCCGCGCCGATGCGGCCATGTACGAGGCCAAGACCGCCGGCCGCGACATGGCCCGGCTCTATTCGCTGGAGACCGACCGGCGCGTGCAGGCGCGGCAGGCCCTGGAGCAGTCGCTCCGGCGGGCGCTGGAGCGCGACGAATTCGTGCTGCACTACCAGCCGCGCATGTCCGCCCGCACCGGCTGGCCGACGGGCGTGGAGGCGCTGCTGCGCTGGCGCCATCCGTCGCTCGGCGAAGTGCTTCCGGGCGAGTTCATTCCCATCGCGGAAGAAGCCAACCTGATCCGGTCGATCGGCGCCTGGGTGCTGGACCAGGCCTGCGCGCAGTGGGCGATCTGGCGCGCGTCGGAACCGGGCGGTTGGCTCGCGGGGCTGCCGGTGTCGGTCAACCTCTCGGCGGCGCAGCTGGCCGACCCGCAACTGGTGCCGGACATCGCGGCGCTGCTCGCGCGCCACGGCATGCCGGCGCGCTGCCTGGAGCTGGAGATCACCGAGTCGCAGCTCATGGACCACGCCGGCGTGGCGCAGGGCCAGCTCGCCGCCCTGAAGCGACTGGGCGTGCAACTGTCCATCGACGATTTCGGGACGGGCTATTCCAGCCTCGCCTACCTCAAGCGCTTCGCGATCGACACGCTCAAGGTGGACCGGTCCTTCATCCGCGACATGCTCGCGAGCCCGGCCGACATGGCGATCACGCGCGCCATCATCGGGCTGGGCCGTACGCTGGGCCTGCAGGTGGTGGCCGAGGGCGTGGAGGACGAGGCCACGCTGCGCATGCTGGAATCGCTGGACTGCGACGAGGTGCAGGGCTACTTCTTCAGCCGGGCGCTGCCGCCGCAGGCGCTGCGGCAGTGGCTGTCGGAACTGGCGGCGTCGCCGCCGCGCCCGCAGGGCCCGGAGGGGGCGCAGTAACCGCATCGTCCGGCGCACCGCGCCGGTCGTGCGGTCCGTAGTCGCGCACCACCCGTGCCACGCGCAGCCGGTAGTCCGTGAAAACGCCGCCACGCCCGGCGGCCTGCGCTGCGCGATGGCCGGCATGGCGGCGCCACCGGGCCACGGCGTCTTCGTCGCGCCAGAACGACAGCGACAGCAACTTGGCCGGCGAAGTCAGGCTCTGGAAGCGCTCCAGGCCGAGGAAGCCGTCCATGCCCTCCAGCTCGGCATGCAGGGCCGCGGCGCGCGCCAGGTATTCCTCGCGGCCGTCGGCGGCAGGGTGGGCCTCGAAGAGGACGGCGATCATGGTGCGGTGCCCTCGGCGGTGGAGGCGGCTGCTGCCGTGCCGTGGACTTGCGCGGGCAGCCCGAGCGTGCCCTGCACCGCCAGCGCGAAGCGCCGCTCCTCGCGCAGGATGAAGCGCCCCCGCTGCGCCCTCTCGAAATTCGCGCGGCCTTCCGGGTCTGCCTGCAGCCGCTCGCGGTAGGCCTCGTAGGCCGCCAGGCTGTCGAAGGCGATCAGGCCCCAGGCCTCGTAATTGCTGCCTTCGTGCGGCAGGAAGTAGCCCAGCAGGTGGCCGCCGCAGCGCGGGATGATGCGGCCCCAGTGCTGGGCGTAGTCGCGGAATGCGTCGATCTGGAACGGATCGATCTCGTAGCGGATGAAGCAGGTGATGGACAAGGTGGGCTCCTGGATACGGGGAAGGGCCTCCCCGCGATGGCATGCCGCCATTGGATGCCGCAGTGCAGGGCAGATGCTTCGCCGCGGAGCGAAGCGTGCCGGCCGGCCCGTGGGGCACACTGCGGTGCGTGAAAACCAACCAGATCGCCCATGTGGCCGCGCTCATCGGCGAACCCGCGCGCACCGGCATGCTGCTCGCGCTGATGGACGGCCGCGCGCTCACCGCCCGCGAACTCGCGCAGGCCGCGCACGTCTCGCCCGCCACGGCGAGCCGCCATCTCGCACTGCTGGCCGAGGCAGGCCTGCTGTCGGTGCAGAGCCAGGGCCGCCACCGCTACCACCGGCTGGCCGGGCCCGAGGTGGCGCGCCTGCTCGAAGGCCTGATGCAATTCGCGGCGCGCCCGCAGGACAGGCCCGCGCGGCCCGTGGCGGCGGGGCCGCGCGACGAGGCGCTGCGCCGCGCGCGCACCTGCTACGACCACCTGGCCGGACGGCTGGGCGTGGCCGTGGCGGCGCACCTGCTGGAGGAGGGCGCCGTGGTGTTCGACAGCGACGAAGGCGGGCACGCCACGGACCGGGCCGCGGCCGTGCTGGCGCGGCTCGGCGTGGACGCGCCGGGTGCGGCCGGCGCCCTGGATGCGGCCACGTCCCGCCGGCCCGTCTGCCGCCCCTGCCTGGACTGGAGCGAGCGCCGCCCGCACGTGGCCGGGCGCATCGGCGCGCTCGTCTGCGCGCATTGCCTCGCCGAAGGCTGGCTGGCCCGCACCGCAGGATCGCGGGCGCTCGCCGTCACGCCGCGCGGCGCGGCCGCGTTGCGCGACTGGCTCGGGGTGGCGCGCTGGGGCGAGGTGGCTGGCAGCGGTATGCGGGGTTGATCCGCTTTCCGTGCCACGCGCGGGCGCGCGGCACCGCGGATCAACCGGCCGGCAGGGCCTGCGCGCAGGCGTGGGCGCTCGCCCAGGCCCACTGGAAGTTGTAGCCCCCCAGCCAGCCCGTGATGTCCACGACTTCGCCGATGAAGTAGAGGCCGGGCCGGGCCTTGGCCTCCATCGTCTGCTGCGACAGCGCGGACGTGTCGACACCGCCGAGCGTGACCTCGGCCTTCTTGTAGCCCTCGGTGCCCGTGGGTACCAGTTCCCAGCGCGCGAGCTGCTCCGCCAGCCTGGCCAGGGCCTTGTCGGGCGCCTCGTTGATCGGGCGCTGCAGCTCGGGGTGCCGCTCCACCCAGGCATCGGCCAGGCGCGTGGGCACCAGCGCGGCCAGTTCGTTGGCCACCCGCTTCTTCGAGCGCAGCTTGGCCTGGGCGAAGGCGGCAGGCAGGTCGGTGCCGGGCGCGAGGTCGAGCGCGATCGGCGTGCCGGGCTGCCAGTAGCTCGAGATCTGCAGCACCGCCGGGCCCGACAGGCCGCGGTGGGTGAAGAGCAAGTCTTCGTGGAAGCCCGTGCGAGCCTTCTTTCTGCCGCTGGGCCGGCCCGAGGCGGAAACGGCCCCCTCGGGGGGCAGCGACCCGCGCAGCGGCGGAGCGTGGGGGTGGTCGGAGACGCCCGTGGAAATCTCCACCGGCAGGGCGAGGCCCGCGAGGCCGGCGTACGGCGCCCAGCCGTCGCCGTCGAAGGTGAGCGGCACCAGGCCGGGCCGGCGCTCCACCAGCGGCAGGCCGAACTGCTGCGCCACGCGGTAGCCGAGGTCGGTCGCGCCGATCTTCGGGATCGACAGCCCGCCCGTCGCGATCACGAGGCTGCGGCTGCGCACCGCGCCCCGGCCGGTCTGCAGCAGGTAGCCGCCCGTGCCTGACGCGCCCGCGTCGCCGTCGGCCCACGCCACGGAGCGCACCTCGCACGGTTGCCAGCGTTCCACCCGGCCGGCCTCGCACTCGGCGAGCAGCATCGCGATGATGTCCTCGGCCGAGCGGTCGGCGAACAGCTGGCCCTTGTGCTTCTCGTGGAAGGCGATGCCGTGCTTCTGCACCAGCGCGATGAAATCGGCCGGGGTGTAGCGCGACAGCGCCGAGCGGGCGAACTGCGGATTGCGGCCCACGAAGTGCCGGTGCGGCGCGGCGGCGTCCAGGTCGCGGTTGGTGAAGTTGCAGCGGCCGCCGCCGGAGATGCGGATCTTCTCGGCCACTTTTTCTGCGTGGTCGATCAGCAGCACGCGCAGGCCCCGCTGGCCCGCCTGGGCCGCGCAGAAGAGGCCGGCCGCGCCGGCGCCGACGACGACGGCGTCGTAGCAATGGGCAGCGGTGTCCATCAGCCCTTCCAGGTGAACGGGAACTTCAGCTGCTTCACGAAGCCGTTGGGCACGTAGTCGCCCAGCACGCCGTACTTTTCGGGCCAGAGCCGATCGCTCTTCACGGCCGTGCCGAACAGGTAGTCGATGAACGCGAAGTGCGCCGCATAGTTCTTGTCGAGCGCCTCCTGGTCCTGGCTGTGGTGCCAGTGGTGGAAGTTGGGCGTCACCAGCACGTAGCGCAGCGGCCCCAGGCGCACGCTCACGTTGGCATGGTTGAACACGGCCTGGAAGCCGACGATCACGATGTACGCGTCGATCACTTCCTTCGAGAAACCCAGCACGTAGATCGGCGCGAGCACCAGCGTGCGCGTGATCAGCAGCTCCAGGATGTGCTGGCGCGAGCCGGCCATCCAGTCCATGCTTTTCACGCTGTGGTGCACGGCATGCAGGCGCCAGAGCACCGGCACCTCGTGGTAGGCGCGGTGCGTCCAGTACTGCACCAGGTCGGCCACCAGGATGATGAGGAAGAGCGCCACCCAGAAGTTCAGGCCCTGCACCCAGCCGCGGATGCCGTCGCTGGCCGCCCAGCCGAACAGCCGGTGCACGAGCAGGTTGGTGGCCAGCAGCACGAAGCCCACCACCATGTGGTTCACGATGAAATGGTGGAAGTCGCACTGCCATTCGGCGCGGAAGATCGGCTGGTCGCGTCGCAGCGCGAACAGCTTCTCGATGAAGATGAAGATCAGGGCGCTGCCGAGCAGATCGAGGATGAACCAGTCGAGCCCGATGTAGGGCGTGTTGTCGGCGAAGTCGTGCACGGGCACCTTGTGGCCGCCCAGCAGCGCGGCCGAGGTCACGAGCAGGAACGCCGCGGACGAGAGCCAGCGCGAGCGGTTGAAGACGATGTTCACCAGCGACAGCCCGCCCGCGATCACCAGTGCCGCGAACATCAGCGTGCGGATCACGTCCACGTTGTAGGCTTTGCGCAGTTGCGGCGTGGTCAGGTACTGCGGGAAATGAAAGGCCAGCACCCCGAGGAAGCAGAGAATGCCCAGCGAGAGCGCGATGACGCCGGAGATGTGGCCCCGACCGGGCCGCAGTTGGCCGTGGCTGGCCGTGAAGTCGTTGAGTTTGTCGAGCATGGTACGGCGCGCCCGGCCCGCGGGCGCGCCGCCCCGCGGGCGTGCGCCGCGGACCGCCGCAGTGGTCTGTGGAGCGAGGCGCGAGTGTAGCGAACCCCGCGGCCGGCGCCGTGTCCATCGGTTTCACGGCGCAGGTCAGGGCGGCGGGGCGGACTCGCTGCCACCCCGCCGGTCAGCGGGCTGCCGGGGCCGTGGCCACCCGCGGGCGCAGCAGGGCCAGGAGGCCGGCCATGCCGACCGCTCCCGAAAGCCCGGCCTCCGGCACCTGGGCGGGCAGCGATCGGCACTCCACCTGGATGCCGCGCTCTTCGGCATGCGCCAGGAAGTCCTGGATGGTTTCGCGGATGTCGCGGTCGAGGAAGCGGCAGTCGCCGCCGTCGATCACCAGCGCATCGCCTTCCCGCACCCGCGAGAGATAGCCGCGGAGCGTCGCGCGGCTGAAGAACGAGACGTCCTTGTTGAGCCGCAGCAGATGCACGCGGCCATCGGTGAGCATCGACAGCGCGCCGCGCGTATTCGATTCGATGACGAACAGCATGCTGCTGGCCAGCCCGATGAGGATGCCCATGAGCAGGTCGGTCGCGAGGATGGCGCCCACCGTCACGGCGAACGGGATGAACACGCCCCAGCCCGCGCGCCATGCCGCGCGCACCAGGGCGGGCTTGGCGAGCTTGTAGCCGGTGTGCAGCAGCACGGCGGCCAGCGCGGCCAGGGGAATCCACTCCAGGAACTCGGCGAGGAACAGCAGGCTTGCGAGCAGCAGCAGGCCGTGCAGGATGGCCGAGAGCCGCGAGCGGGCACCGGCCTGCACGTTGGCCGAACTGCGCACGATGACGGCGGTGATCGGCAGGCCGCCCAGCAGCCCGGCCACGATGTTCCCGATGCCCTGCGCGCGCAGTTCCCGGTTGGGCGGCGCTACGCGTTTCAGCGGGTCGAGCCGGTCGGTGGCCTCCAGGCTGAGCAGCGTCTCCAGGCTGGCGACCAGGGCCAGCGTGATCGCCACCGTATAGACCCGGGGATCGGCGAGCGCGGTCCAGTCCGGAGCGGCGAACTGCGACCAGAGGCCCGCCAGGCTGTGCACCTCGGGCAGGTTCACGCGCTGCGCCTCGGTGAGCGCAGCGGCGGGCACGGTGGCGAGCGCCGCGGCGTGGCAGCCCACGCCCCAGACCACGGCGAGCAGCGGCCCCGGCAGCCGCCCGATGAGCGGCAGGCGCCTGGCGAAGGGAGTGTCCCAGGCGAACAGGATCGCCAGCGCGCCGACGGCGGTCATGGTGGCGCTCAGGCTGGCGGCGCCGAAGAGGTGGCGCGCGGTATCGAGGCTGTCCGCGGCCGAGGGCACGGTGCGCAGCGCGTGTTCGGTGGACTGGAACCCGAACGCCACGGGCAGTTGCTTGATGATCAGCAGCAGGCCGATCGCGGCGAGCATGCCCTGGATGACCGGCGCGGGAAAGCACGCGCCGATGTTGCCGGCGCGCAGCCTGCCGAGCACCCATTGCAGCGCCCCCGCCAACACCACGGCGGTGAGAAACGCCGGATAGCTGCCCAGGCTGGCGATGGCGCCCACCACGATCACCACGAGACCGGCGGCCGGGCCGCTCACGCTCAGGTGCGAGCCCGAGAGCGCGCCCACGACGAGGCCGCCCACGATGCCCGACACCAGGCCGGCCATGAGCGGCACGCCGCTGGCCAGCGCGATGCCCAGGCACAGCGGCAATGCGACGAGGAAGACGACGAGGCTGGCCGGCACATCCTGGCGCAGGTGCGCGAACAGGCCGGCGGCGCGGGCGCCGTGCGGGCGGATGCCGCGCGTGGAAGCACCGGCGGTGGCAGGGGCGTGGGAGGGGGTGGCGGAAGCGGGATGCGCGTGCAGATCGGCGGGAGGTGTCATGGTTGGGCTCTCCGGCATCAGGCGGCTTCGGCCCATTGGCGGCTGCTTTCGTCCTGCGACACCACCTGGCGCAGCCGGCCGTCGCGCAGTGCATACACCCAGCCGAGCAGCGCGAGCGGTTGCCCACGCTCCCAGGCGCGGCGCACGGGGGCCGTGGCGGCCAGGGCATGCACCTGCTCGGCGACGTTCAGGGCCACGAAACGGTCCACCCGTTCGCAGAGGCCCTCCTCGGTATCGTCGCGCCCGTCGCCGGCTTCGATCTCCTGCACGCGGCGCCGGTAGAACGCACGCAGCGGCCGGATGTGGCGGCCCAGGTAATCGCCTTCGCCGGGCTCGCCGACGCGCTCGCGCGACTGCAGCAGCGCGGCCCGCACGCCGCCGCAGCCCTCGTGCCCGCAGACGATCACGGCGGGCACGCGCAGCACGTCGATGGCGTACTGCAGGGCGCTCATGATGTTGGTGTCGTCGGGCCGCATGAGGTTGGCCACGCTGCGGTGCACGAACAGCTCGCCCGGCAGGGCGTTCGTGATGCGCTCGGCCGGCACCCGGCTGTCGGCGCAGCCGATCCAGAAGGCCCGCGGCTGCTGACCGCCCACCAGCTTCCCGAAGAAGTCGGGATCGCGCGACGTCATTTCGTCGGCCCAGGCGCGGTTCTGAAGCAGCAGTCGGGTCGTCAGGTCCATGAATCCTCCGGAAGGTCGTTGTGGATGTTGCGATGCAGCATCGAAGGCTAACGGCATCCGGATATTCCCTTGTGCGGAATTTCGAAGGCTTACATGGCGGTTTCTTTGCATGCACGCGTTGACATTTCGTTGCAATTAACGTCGCAGTGCCCTGGAGGTGCGCCGCCCGTGGGCGCGGCGGAACCGCGATCGCCCGGCATGCCGATTCCAATGTCGCGCTGGCCGTCCGCCCCCTAGAATCACGGCCATGACCATGCCCCACAGCCCGGCCCACCAGCTCAGCATGACGGTGCTCATGTCGCCCGACATGGCCAACTTCTCCGGCAACGTGCACGGCGGCGCCATCCTCAAGCTGCTGGACCAGGTGGCGTACTCGTGCGCGGCGCGGTATTCGAGCAGCTACGTGGTGACGCTGAGCGTGGACCAGGTCACGTTCCTGCAGCCCATCCACGTGGGCGAACTGGTCACTTTCCTCGCCAGCGTGAACTACACGGGCACTTCGTCGATGGAAATCGGCGTGAAGGTGGTGGCCGAGGAGATCCGCACGCAGATCGTGCGGCACGTCAACAGCTGCTTCTTCACGATGGTGGCAGTGGACGAGGCCCGCAAGCCCACGCCGGTGCCGCCGCTCGCGCCCTCCACGGCGGACGAGCGCCGCCGCTGGGAGGCCGCGCTGCTGCGCAAGACCCTGCGCAGGGAGCAGGCCGAGCGTTTCGCGCAGATCCAGCGCGAAGCGGCCGCAGCGCACGGCTGAAGGCCGCGTCCGCGCACCCCGGCTGCGGTCGCCGGCCGACCCGGCACCGGGACCAACCGGTCAGGGCCGGTGGAGTCCAGCCCCGGAAGGCCGGGCGGCGCGCGTTCCCGGCCCCTGCGCCGCCGCGTCCGGCCCCTGCCTGCGCCCCGCGAGCGAGACGGCCTGCAGCGACAGCCGATCGATCTCCGTCGTGATGCCCGAGAGCACGTTCGCCACCACCGCGAATTCGCGCCCGTGCGCCGCGGCCCGGGCCGCCATCACCTGGGCATTGAAGCTCACCACCTTGGCCTCGCGCGCGACGGTCTGGATGGAGGCGACGATGCCCGAGAGCTCGCGCATCATCGCGTCGGATTGCCGCTGCTGGATCCGGTCGAACACCGTGGTGGCCGCATTGAGCGCCGCCAGCACGCCGTCGGTGGCCGCCACCAGCGGGGCCAGGGCGTCGTGCGCGCGGGGGCTGCCATGGTCGGCGAGGTCGAGCGCGGCGCGCGCCTGGCGCGTGAAGGCGTCGATGGTGGCGGCCACGCCGCGGGCCCCGTGGTAGATCGCTTCCACCTCGGCGGCGGAGGCCGGGTCCAAGTGGCGCGGCGTCTGCACGAGGCGCGCCTGGCTGGATTCGAAGAGCTGCAGGGTCTGGCGTGCCGCCGGTGCCTGGGCGGCTACGCCCTGCACGGCCAGCACGGTCTGCAGCACGATGCGCTGCGACAGCATGCGCTGGCGCGCGGCCAGATTCACGAGGGAGATGTCTTCCTCCGCGCTGCGGGCCCCGGCGGGCCTGTCCGGAGCCGCCGCGTTCTGCAGTGCCTGCGTTTCGAGAACCGTGAGTGCAGCCATATCAACCCTTTCGTGGTGCGATGGAAACCCTCGCCCCCGGCCGCAGGCGCGTCCGGGCGGCGTGCTCTGAGCAGGTGTGCGGGTGGCGCGGCCCCGCAGGGCTGCGGTAGCGCGGCCTGCCGCGCACATCCTGCGTGCGCTCAGCCGGCGTGGCGCAGCGGCGGCGGGGCGGCCTGCACGGGCTGGCCCAGACCGGTGCCGGCCGCGGCCTCGACGCCGGCGGCCACGTCGCCCACCACGATGACGGAGGGGCTTCCGAGTTGCTCGCGCTCGATGGTGGCGTGCAGTTCGCCCAGCGTGGTGAGCGCATGGCGCTGGCAGGGCAGGCTCACGTGCTGGATGACGACCACGGGCGTGCAGGCGGGCAGGCCGGTCAGCAGTTCCTGCTGGATTTGCGCCGCGCTGCTCACCCCCATGTAGATCACCAGGGTGAGGCGCGCCGCGCGCGCGGTGGCGGCGAGCTGGCGCCAGTCGGTGCCGCTGTCGCCGGGCTTGGCGTGGCCGGTGACGAACACCACGCCGTGGGCATGCTCGCGGTGCGTGAGCGGCGTGCCCAGCAGGGTCATGCCCGCCAGGCCCGCGGTGATGCCGTTGACCACCGTGACCGCGATGCCGGCCGCGCGCAGGTGTTCCACCTCTTCGCCGCCGCGCCCGAAGATGAACGGATCGCCACCCTTCAGGCGCACGACGTTCTCGCCCTCGTTCACCGCCATCACCATGAGCTTTTCGATGAAGGCCTGCGGTGTGCTCTTGCAGCCGCCGCGCTTGCCCACGTGGACCACGCGCGCGCCCGGCGCGGCGAGGGCGACGATCTCGTCGCTCACCAGGTCGTCCACCAGCAGCACGGTGGCGGCCTGGATCGCCTTGAGCGCCTTGAGCGTGAGCAGTTCGGGGTCGCCCGGGCCCGCGCCGACGAGCGTGCAGCTGCCGCGCGGCAGGGCTGGATAGGTGCTGCGGGTGGCGGGGGTGCTGGTCGGCGGCATGACGGGGCGGTTCATGGGGTGGTCTCCGTGGGGATCTGACGGGCCAGACGCAAGATGTGTTCCACCTGGCGGGAGAGCGGGGCCGGCACCGGCAGTTCGCCCGCAAGCACCTGCTGCGTATAGCGCGCGGTGGTGTCCACGTCGATGTCGGCGGGCACACCGGGCACCTCGCTCGCGGTGCCGGGCTGCTGCTCGTCCCACACATGGTGCGCCCCCTGCACGAAGGCATCGTAACGGGGCGTGCGGCGCGGGTCGGCGGCGACCTCGCCCTCGAGCCCGCGCGAGAGCAGCACGTTCATGCCGAGCGCGGCGAAGGTCGCGTGCAGCATCTCCTGGTATTCCGGATGGGTGTAGGCCGTGACCACGAGCGACGGGCCGCGCACCGGGTTCATGAGCTTCACCACGCTGTGCCCGGGGTTGCGCAGGCCGACCACCTCGCGCACCGCCAGCAGGCGCGCGAGGCCGGGGCAGAGCAGCCCGGTGTGGATGTGGGCGACGCTGCCGGCAGGCACCGCCTCGAGGGACTGCATCGGGGCGATGCCCAGCGCCTGCAGCACGTCGCTCGCCAGGATGCGCCGCGCCTCCGTCCGCATGCCGTGCAGCAGCACGGGCAGGCCTTCGCGCGCCAGCAGCAGGGCGAGCAGCGGGGTGAGCACCGGCAGCTTGCGGGCGCCGTTGTAGCTGGGCAGCACGACGGTCGGCACGCCGCCGGCCGGAATCGGTGCGAGCCGCGCATGGGTGGCGTCGAGGAAGCCGCACATCTCGTCGGCCGTCTCGCCCTTGATGCGCATGGCGATGCAGAAGGCCCCCACTTCATAGTCGGTGACCTGGCCGTCGAGCACCTGTCCGAAAAGATCGGTGGCCTGTTCGCGGCCGATGGCACGCGCGCCGCGCGCACCCCGGCCGAGTTCCTTGAGGTAATGGCTGATGCTGCCCATGGAAGCGAAAGAAGGATCGTGGAGCGGACCGGGGGCCGCAGGGACGCGCATTGTCCCGTAATTCAGAGAACTTCTGGTTATATGGACGCCTCGGCCGGCAGGGGCGCGGGCGCGCACGCCTGCACCATGCGCCGCAGCTCGGGCACGCACGAGCCGCACTGCGTGCCGCAGCCCAGCGCGGACTGCAACTGGGCCAGCCGCTCCGTGTCGCTGCCGTGGCAGCGCGCCAACTGGCCGGTGATGGCGGCATCGGTCACGTTCATGCAGCTGCACACCGGCCTGCCGCGGGACTGCACCGCGAGCGCACCCGCCGGCGCCTGCGCGCCCGGGGCGAGCAACAGGCGCCCATAGGCTTGCGCGGGCTGCTCTTCCTGCAGCAGCGTGCGCAGCCAGGATTCGGCGCGGGTGTCGCCGGCCAGCAGCAGGGCGTCCAGACGCAGATCGGCGTCGCCCGGGCCGGCCGCACGCTCCAGGCGCAGCGCGCGGCGCTGTCCGCGTTGCCGGTCGGCATAGCGCAGCGTGTCGGGGCCGGCCAGGCCGAGCAAGGCTTCGATGCGCGCCATCGTCGCCTCCGGCACGGGCGCGTCCGCCGCCGCGCGCAGCAGCACGCCGTGGCGCTCGCGCCCGGGCTCCGACAGCGGCGCGTTGTTGCTGAACGGCACGCAGACGGCGAAAGGAAACTCGGCCATCAGCTCCGCGATCCGTGCGCGCACCGACAGCGCCTCGCCCTCGGGCAGCCACGCGAGGCCGAGCAGGCGCCAGGGCAGGTCCGCCTTCTCGATCCTGACCGGCGTGTGCTTGAGTTCGGGCTGTTTGGATGTGGGGCAGAAGGCCGGCGTGGTGAGTGCGTTCACGCCCAGAGCGGCGCCGCCGGTGCCATTGTGGCCGCCCAGTACCTCGCTGCCCCAGTGCATCGCGATGAAGGCCTGGGCGAGCCCCACGTCGGCGCTCGCCTGCACGGGCACGATGACCGTGCCGCGCTCGCTGGTCAGTTGGACGAGGTCGCCTTCGGCGAGCCGGCGGCGCTCCATGTCCTGCGGATGCATCTGCACGCAGGGTTCGGGCACGTGGCCGAACAGCCGGCCGATCGTGCCCGTGCGGCTCATGCCGTGCCACTGGTCGCGCAGCCGGCCGGTGGTCAGGCTGAACGGATAGCGCGCGCTGCGTGGCTCGGCCACCGGCCGCCAGGGCGCGGCGGCGAAGCGCGCGCGGCCGTCGGGCGTGGGGAAGACGCCGTCCTCGTACAGGCGCGCACGCCCTTCGGCGGCGCCTTCGGGAAACGGCCAGTGCTGCGGCCCGCGCGATTCCAGCAGCGCCCAGGAGAGGCCGGTGATGTCCAGATCGCGCCCGCGCGTGCTCTCGCGGTGCTCGTTCCAGATCGCCTCGGCGCCGGCCTCCGGCCGGGCCGTCTCGTAGGGGAACAGCGTGGGGCGGCCCGGGCGCAGCCGCGCTTCGAGGCGCCGCGCGAACTCCGTCGCGATCGCCCAATCATGGCGCGCATCGCCGGGGGGCGGCACGGCCGCGCGCACGCGCGAGATGCGCCGCTCGCTGTTGGTCACGGTGCCGGTCTTCTCGCCCCAGGTGGTGGCGGGCAGCAGCAGATCGGCGTACTGCGCGGTGGCCGTGGTGGCGAAGGCTTCCTGCACCACGACGAACTCGGCGCGCTCCAGGGCGCGGCGCACGGTGGCCTGGTCCGGCAGGCTCTGCGCCGGGTTGGTGCATGCGATCCAGAGCGCGCGGATTTCGCCGTCGGCCGCCGCCTGGAACATCTCCACCGCGGTCTTGCCGGGCGTGGCGGGCACGTCGGGCACGCCCCAGAGCGCAGCCACTTCCGCTCGGTGGGCCGGATTGGCGAGGTCGCGGTGCGCCGACAGCAGATTGGCCAGCCCGCCCACCTCCCGCCCGCCCATCGCGTTGGGCTGCCCCGTGAGCGAGAACGGCCCCGCGCCGGGCCGGCCGATCTGACCGCAGGCGAGGTGCAGGTTGATGAGCGCCGCGTTCTTGTCGGTGCCGCTGCTGCTCTGGTTCAGGCCCTGGCAGTACAGGCTCAGCGTGGGCGCGCGGGCCGTGCTGCTACCGCCCGCAGGCGCCGCATCGCCGCCGCCCAGCGCGAACCAGCGCGCGGCCGTGGCGAGCTGCGCCTCGGTGATGCCGCAGGTCTGCGCCGCGCGCGCGGGCGTGCAGTCGCGCACCAGGGCCTTGAGCGCGTCGAAGCCGCTCGTGTGCGCGGCGATGTAGTCCACGTCCACCCAGCCTTCCCAGAGCATGAGGTGCAGCATGCCGTGGCAGAGCATGACGTCGGTGCCCGGCAGGATCGGCAGGTGCAGGTCCGCCATCGCGGCCGTCTCGGTGCGGCGCGGATCGGCCACGATGATCTTCAGATGCGGGTTGGCGGCGCGCGCGTCCTCGATGCGCCGGAACAGGATGGGGTGCGCCCAGGCCGTGTTGCTGCCCGTGATGAACAGGCACTGCGCGAGCGCGAGGTCTTCGTAGCAGGCCGGCGGCGCGTCGGCGCCCAGCGTGGTTTTGTAGCCCGCGACGGCGCTGCTCATGCACAGGCGGGAGTTGGTGTCGATGTTGTTGGTGCCGACGAGGCCCTTGGCGAGCTTGTTGAACGCGTAGTAGTCCTCGGTGAGCAGCTGGCCCGAGACGTAGAAGCCGATGGCATCGGGGCCGTGGGCCTGCACGATGTCGGCGAACTTCGCGGTGGCCATGTCCAGCGCGGCATCCCAGCCGATGGCGGCGGGGGCCTGGCCGCGTCGGGCGCGGTGCAGGGGAGCGAGCAGGCGGGTCTGCAGGGTGACGGGCTGCGCGGCGGTGAGGTGCAGCGTGGAGCCCTTGGTGCAGAGGCGGCCGAAGTTGGCCGGGTGGGTGGGGTCGCCGCGCACGCCGGTGATCTGCCCGGCGGTGGATTCGATGATGACGCCGCAGCCGGTGCCGCAGTAGGGGCAGGTGGATTGGGTTTCGGTGTGCATGGCGGGGGCGGCTGGGTTTGTTGAGGGGCTTTTTTAGGGCTGTGCGTTTGTTTTTATGGGAGTCGCTTTGTTGTTTTCCGGGGCCGGGATGTGCGCCCGGCGGCGCACCTACTTTCTTTTGCTTCGCCAAAAGAAAGTAGGCAAAGAAAAGGCGACCCTGGTGTCTGCGTCCCCCTTCGCCCCAGTGGGGCGAAGGGGGCAGCTTGCGGTGCTCGGGGGCGGAGCGCCGCCGTGGAACTCACTGCGCGCACTGCGTGCGCTCCGTTCAAACAGCCACGGCGAGTCAGATCACGAGGCAGGCGTGTCCTGCGGCACGCCTGCGCGCACCGCCCCCTGCGCTCCTCGGCGCAGCCACAAGGGGTGGGTGCAGCAGACGGGCCATTGCTTTGCTCGGCCCTCGGTGCGCGAGTGCTTCGCACCGCGCACCCGACTGCTGGGGAGGTGCGCCGCTGGCTCTGGCCGAGCGAAGCGAAGGCTTGCCTTCCCGGAGGCCGAGCGAAGCGATGGCCCGAGTCGCTCCCTTCTGGATGCGCCTGGGGCGCGCAGGGGGCGGGGTGGCGGGCGTGCCGAAGGACACGCCCGCTTCGTGAACTGATCTGCCGTGGCTGTCTGAACGGAGCGCGCCAGCGCGCAGTGAGTTCCACGGCACACCCCGCCCCCGAGCACCCCAGGTTGCCCCGTTCGCCCCGTGGGCGAACGGGGTCGCAGACAGCAGGGTCGCCCTTTCTTTGGTTACTTTCTTTCGGCGAAGCGAAAGAAAGTGACTCGCCCGCCGGGGCGACATCCCGGCTCCGAAAAGCAACGACAAAGCAAGACTTCATGACGTCACGGATGCTCGGCAAACGAAGGAGGCGTGGAGCCTCACTCCACCACCGCCCCCCGCCTCGCCGGCCCCGCCACCGGCCTCGTCTCCCCCACCGCATGCCCCTCCAATTCCCCCGCATCCAGAAACACCTCCCCGTCCTCCACCTTCACCGCGAACCGCGGCGTGCATCCTTCGTCCGGCGCGGCCGCCTGGCCGTCGCACAGCCCGATGCTCCAGTTGTGCAGCGGGCAGGCCACGCTGCGCCCATACACGATGCCCTGCGAGAGCGGGCCGCCCTTGTGGGGGCAGCGGTCGAGCAGGGCGAACACTTCGTCGGCGTCGTTGCGGAACACGGCGACGTCCAGTCCGTGCGGCCGTGCCACGCGGCGCGCGCCGAGCACTGGGATGTCGTCCACGCGGCAGATCGGGATCCATTGGGTCATCGGGGGGCCTCTTTCGGGTTCTGTGGCAGATGAATAGCGAGGAGGAAAAACGATGGGGCGGAATGGTGGCCGCCGGGTGCAGGCAGGCACGCCGACAGGCGCGCGCTCAGGCTTTCACCCCGGCGTAGAGCTGTGTCACCTGTTCCATCATGGCCAGCAGGTTTTCACTGGCGGTGAACATTTCCGCCAGGGGGCGGGAGCCCGGGCCCGGCACCGTGTCGCCGCTCAGCAGGCGCTGCAGCGTGGCGTCGAAGAACACCCATTGCCCGTCAGCGACCTGCAAGGCATCGCGGATGCGCTGCGTGGCCTCGGGGGCGTCGCGCAGGGTTTGCGTGGCCTGCAGGAATTCCGCGCGGGCAGACGTGATGGCGGTGCGGGCGCCGGCAGCATCCACGCCGAGGGCGGCGGACAGGCAGAACTTGGCGATGCGCTGGCTGAGCATGCGCTGGCGCCCCGCGAGGTTGACGAGGTGGCCCGCCGGCTTGCCCAATACCGCCTCGAACTGCTCCGTGCCGCGGTGGGCGAGGGCGAGCACGCGGGCGTCGGCCTGCAGCAGGGCCTGCGTGCCGGCGGCATCCGGCGTGCCGGCGAGCAGCTTGCGGTAGGCATTCCAGGCCACATCCAGTTGCGCATACGTGTCCCGCAGGTCCGCTTGGGAGGCGTAGGCTTTGAGGGCAGCGAGTTGCCGGTCGAACAGGGCGATGGACGCGTCCAGCGCCCTGCGGGCGGGGCCTGCCTCGACCCGGCAGGCGATCGCCAGCCAGCCCTTGGCCATGCGCTGGCTGAGCATGCGCTGGCGGCCTGCCTGGTTGATGGCATCGCTCAGATGGGCCACCTGTGCATCCACCGTGGATGCGGATGCCAACGCCGTGGGCGGCGCGCCTGCGAGCAGGGCGAGCGTGCCCAGCGTCCAGTGGCGGCGCGTCGCGCCGAGGGGCCTGTGCGGCCGGGCAGGGTGGTGTTCCGGGGTCATGGCGATGCTCCGGGTGGGTGCCTGCTCAGGCTGCGGAGGGCTGCGTCGCGCCCTCGGTGGCCAGGGGCACGAACTGCCGCGTGTCCACCGCTGCCTTGTCGAACTCGAACCACGGATCGGGCTCGCCGTCGAGCGCGAACTGCAGCTGCTCCCAGAGCGCCTTGCGGCCGGCGTGGTCTTCGAGGATGCGCTTCTTCACGTAGTCCAGGCCCACGCGGTTCACGTAGTGCACCGTGCGCTCCAGGTACCAGCCCTCCTGGCGGTAGAGCTCACAGAAGGCACCGGTGTACTCGAGCACTTCCTCGGCGGTCTTGAGCTTGGTGAGGAAGTGGGCCACCTCGGTCTTGATGCCGCCGTTGCCCGCGACGTACATCTCCCAGCCGGAGTCCACGCCGATGATGCCCACGTCCTTGATGCCGGATTCCGCGCAGTTGCGCGGGCAGCCGCTCACCGCGAACTTCACCTTGTGCGGGGCGTACATGCGCCACATCGCGCGCTCCAGGTCCTTGCCCATCTGCGTGCTGTCCTGCGTGCCCATGCGGCACCATTCGCTGCCCACGCAGGTCTTCACCGTGCGCAGCGCCTTGGCGTAGGCATGGCCGCTGGGCATGCCGATGTCCTTCCAGACGTCGACGAGGTCTTCCTTCTTCACGCCGAGCAGGTCGATGCGCTGGCCGCCCGTGACCTTCACGGTGGGAATCTTGTATTTGTCCACCGCGTCGGCGATGCGGCGCAGTTCGTCGGCCGTGGTCTCGCCGCCCCACATGCGCGGCACCACGCTGTACGTGCCGTCCTTCTGGATGTTCGCGTGCGAGCGCTCGTTGATCGCGCGGCTCTGCGGATCGTCCTTCGCTTCCTTGGGCCAGGTGCTGATCAGGTAATAGTTCACGGCCGGCCGGCAGGTGGGGCAGCCGTTGGGCGTCTTCCATTCCAGGAACCGGAAGACGCTCTGGATGGTGAGCAGCCGGTGCGTGCGGATCGCGTCGCGCACGGCCTGATGGCCGTGGTCGGTGCAGCCGCAGATGGCTTTCGTCTTGGGCGTGGCGGAGTAGTCGCCGCCGGCGGTGAACATGATGATCTGCTCCACCAGGCCGGTGCACGAGCCGCAGCTCGCGCTGGCCTTGGTGTGCTTGCGCACGTCCTCCAGCGTGAAGAGGCCCTTGTCCTTGATGGCCTTGCAGATGGCGCCCTTGGTGACGCCGTTGCAGCCGCAGACTTCGTCCGCGTCCTGCATGGCCGCGGCCTTGTTCTGGCCCTGGTGGCCGGCGTCGCCGATGTTCGATTCGCCGAACATGAGCTTGTCGCGGATGTCGCCGATCGCGCGGCCTTCGCGCAGCAGCTTGAAGTACCAGCTGCCGTCCACCGTGTCGCCGTAGAGGCAGGCGCCGACCAGCCTGTCGTTCTGGATGACGAGCTTCTTGTAGACGCCGCCCCCGGCCGCGTACGGATCGCTCATCACGATCTCTTCCGTGCCTTCGCCGCCCTGGAAGTTGCCGGCCGAGAACAGGTCGATGCCCGTCACCTTCAGCTTGGTGGAGGTGAGCGAGCCCTGGTAGCGGCCGATGCCGTATTCGGCGAGGTGGTTGGCCAGCACCTTGCCCTGCTCGAAGAGCGGCGCCACGAGGCCGTAGGCGATGCCGCGGTGCGCCGCGCATTCGCCCACGGCGTAGATGCGCGGGTCGGTCACGGTCTGCAGCGTGTCGCTCACGACGATGCCGCGGTTCACGTGCAGGCGCATGCTCTCGGCCAGTTGCGTGCTGGGGCGGATGCCCACGGCCATCACGACGAGCTGCGCGGGCACCTCGGTGCCGTCCTTGAAGCGCACGGCGGCCACGCGGCCGGCATCGTCGCCCACGAGTTCCTGCGTCTGCGCCTTCATGAGAAAGCCCATGCCGCGCTCCACCAGGGATTTCTGCAGCATGCGGCCCGCCACGTCGTCGAGCTGCCGCTCCATGAGCCATTCGCTCGCGTGCACCACGGTGACGCGCATGCCGCGCTTCATGAGGCCGTTGGCGGCTTCCAGCCCGAGCAGGCCGCCGCCGATCACGACGGCGTCGCGGTAGGTGGCGGCGGCGTCGATCATGGCCTGGGTGTCGGCGATGTCGCGGTAGGCGAGCACGCCCTGCAGATCCTTGCCGGGAATCGGCAGGATGAAGGGATTGGAGCCCGTGGCGATGATGAGGCGGTCGTAGGGCGCCTCGATCGTGCGGCCCTCGGCGTCCGTGCCGCGCACGATGCGGCGCGTGCGGTCCACCTCGCGCACCGTGCAGCCCGCGTGCAGGGTGATGCCGTTCTCTTCGTACCACGCCCAGTCGTTGAGGACGATCTCCTCCAGCGTCTGTTCGCCCGCGAGCACCGGCGAGAGCAGGATGCGGTTGTAGTTGGGGTGCGGCTCGGCGCCGAACACGGTGATCTCGTACAGATCGGGCGCGATCTTCAGCAGCTCCTCGAGCGTGCGCACGCCGGCCATGCCGTTGCCCACCATCACCAGTCTGGATTTTTTCATCGTGACCCCCACGGGCGGTTCGGAAAACAAAAAAGGCGTCCGCACCCTGCGCGCGCCGCAACAGCGGGCCGCTCGCACGGGTGGGGACGCCTTCGTCCTGGGCCTGCACCGATTGCGCCATTGCAAGGGGGCGGGCCGCGTGGCCAGCCTCGGCCACGCGGGGGCTATTGCAATGCGCGTGCCAGCCTGCGGTGGCCATCCGGTTTGCGGCCAACGCAGGGGGCTGCCCTGGCAGGTCCGCGGCGCGGGCCGGGGCGCATGCGGGGTTTTCGCCATGGAAGCCACGCCGGCCGTTGGCGGCGCGGCGTACCGGCATGACCCTCTTTGGTGCGGTGTGCCGGATTGGTGCAGACAGGGCGAAGGTTGAAGTGCCATGGCATTTCGCTCTCCAGCGTGCCTGTTCGGTGCGGTGCACGTGTGCAGGCCGCAGGCCCGCGATGCTGCACGCCATCGATATTTCCTGGAGAGAGGTTTTCCATGGGCCTGCAGAGCGCCACCGCGCAGTTGGGCATGTTGCCCGGCAACCCCCCGCGTTTCGATACCGAGCGCTTCATCGTCGTGCCGCTGCGGCCCGAGAAGGTGCGGGAGCTGCTGGAGGTGCTGCTGTGCGATCCGCCCCTGGCGGAGCAGTTGCCCTGGCTGGCGGACAAGTCCGCCGACGGCGCGCGGTCCGAGGCACTGCTCGCCAGCCTGCAGTGCGCTGCCGGCACGGCCATCGTCTGGGGCATTGTGGAGCGGGCGCGTTCTGCCTGCATCGGCGTGGTGATCGCCCGCCACAGCCTGGAGGGCGTCGATGTGGAAGTGCTCTGCGCATCGCAATTCTTCGGGCAGGGCGTGGCGGATGAGGCCGGTGAGCCCCCGATGGCGTGGCTGGGCGATGCCATCGAGGTCACATTGGCGCCGTGAAAGGCGTGATCGCGCGGCACCCCGAAATTCACGGCCGAGTGGGTTTTCCGTCACGTAGGACGATAGCTAATATTTAAATCAGTTGTAGCAATTTGTGAGACATTTCCGTGGCATCCTTTTTGTTGGATGAAAGCCCTGCATGCCAATGTCGAAGAAATGACAGTTTAGTGCGTGGGAATTTGTCAATACCACACTACAGAAATCCATGTCCGACCACCCCGCGACTGCCGCCACCTCCTCCCAACAGCCTTCCAAGGTCGAGCAAGAACTGGCCGAAGCCCTGATCCGTTTCGATCTGGTGAACAAGAGCGCCAGTGAAGGTCTGTGGGACATGACATACCCCGCCGATGGCAACGTCGGTCCGCAGACGCCGTTCTGGTGGTCCGATCAGTTCCGCAAACTGCTCGGTTACCAGGACGAAACCGACTTCCCGAACGTGCTCGACAGCTGGGGTTCGCTGCTGCACCCCGAGGACAGTGGCCCGACGTTCGATGCCTTTGCCGCGCACCTGACCGACAAGACCGGCAACACGCCCTACGACTTGGAATACCGCTGCAAGATGCGCTCGGGCGAGTACCGCTGGTTCCGCGCGCGCGGCACCACGCTGCGTGATGCCGAAGGCAACCCGCTGCGCGTGGCCGGTTCGCTGAGAGACATCACCGAGGAAAAGCGCCAGAAGGCGGAGCTGGACGGCGCGCTGATCCGTTTCGACCTCGTGAACCAGAGCGCCAGCGAAGGCCTGTGGGACATGGCATACCCCGCCGACGGCAACATCGGTCCGCAGACGCCGTTCTGGTGGTCCGACCAGTTCCGCAAGCTGCTGGGCTACCAGAGCGAAACCGACTTCCCGAACGTGCTCGACAGCTGGGGTTCGCTGCTGCACCCCGAGGACAGCGGCCCGACGTTCGAGGCCTTCGGTGCCCATCTGATGGACAAGACGGGCAAGACGCCCTACGACCTGGAGTACCGCTGCAAGATGCGCTCGGGCGAGTACCGCTGGTTCCGCGCGCGCGGCACCACGCTGCGCGATGCCGAGGGCAACCCGCTGCGCGTGGCCGGTTCGCTCAAGGACATCGACGACGAGAAGCGCCGGGCCGAAGACCTGGACCGCTCCATCGGCTCGCTCGTCGAGAGCCTGTCGGAACAGACGCGCGGCATCCTCGGCAAGTCGGGCGCCGTGTCCACCGGCGCGCAGGCGCTGTGCGCCACCACCGAGGAGATGAATGCCTCGATCGAGGAACTGACGGCGTCGATCCACAGCATCGCGCAGAACGCCAAGGGCACCGATTCCGTCGCGCGCCACACGCAGGAAGAGGCCGAGCAGGGCGCCCAGGCGATCAACAAGGCCATCGAGTCGATGGAAGTGCTCGGCCGTTCGTCGGAGGACATGTCCGAGATCGTCAAGGTCATCAGCGAGATCGCGAGCCAGACCAACATGCTGGCCTTCAACGCGGCCATCGAGGCCGCCCGCGCCGGCGAACACGGCCTGGGCTTCTCGGTGGTGGCCGACGAGGTGCGCAAGCTGGCCGAGCGTTCGTCCCAGGCGACGAAGGAAATCTCCAAGCTGATCAACGGCTCCGTGAAGCTGATCGTGCAGGGCAGCGACGTCTCCAAGCAGGCGGGCGAGGCGTTCACCAAGATCGTCAAGAGCATCCGCCAGACCGGCCAGGCGATCTCCGAGGTGTCCAGCGCCGCCGAGGAGCAACTGGGCGCGGTCAAGATGATCGGCGACGCCATCCAGCACATCGCCGAAGAGACCGAGAAGGCGGCTTCCGCGTCGGAGGGCATCGACATGGCGTGCCGCGACCTCGACGGCGGAGCGCAGCGCCTGAACGCCGCCTTCGCCGACTTCAAGGCCAAGGGCTGACCTGCCGCCCGAGGAGAGCAGCTTTGAGCAGTACGCCGCATACACCGGCGGCGGCCCCTCCGGCATCCACCGGGCAGGCCGTCTACGCATCCTTCACGCTCGGCGAGGAAGAGTTCGCCGTCGACGTACGGCACGTCCAGGAGGCCGTCAACCTGCCGGACAAGGTCGTGCCGATGCCCCTGGCGCCCGACTTCGTGCGGGGCGTCTTCAACCTGCGCGGCTCCATCGTTCCCATGCTCGACATGCGGCGCCTGATGGGCCTGGACGGCGATGCCGGGCCGCAGGATCCCAAGGTGGTGATCGTCCAGCACCAGGGCGTCCGGCTGGGGCTGCTGTTCGACGACACGCGCCGGGTGATGCGCCCGCGCGGCGACGAGCGCACGCTGTTCAGCTACCAGGACAGCTCCGTGCACCACGTGGTCGCGGGCGTGCTCAAGATCCGCGGCGATCTGGTGCGCGTGCTGGACCTGGCCCGGCTGGTGGCGATCGAGAACGTGCCGCGCGTCGGCCATGCGGCCGGCGGGGCCGAAGCCTCGCGGGCGCAGCGCACCCGCAAGCGCTGCATCACCTTCCGCGTCGGCAATCTGCTGCTCGCTTTCGGCATCCACGGGGTGCACGAGATCGTGCAGGCGCGCGGCGTCGAGCGCTCCCCCGTGCAGGACGAGCTGTGCGCGGGCGTGATGCACATCCGCGACGACGTCGTGCCCGTGGTGCGCTTCAGGGACCTGCTGCAGATTCCCGCCGCCGATGCGGGCGATTCCGAAGCCGGCGGCGACGGGGATAGCGGGCAGGCCGATGAACAGCGCATCGTCGTGCTGAAGGCCGGCGCGATGCATGTCGGCCTGCTGGTCGACAGCGTCGAGGCGATCGTCACCTATGCCGAAGAGGACGTGATGCACGTTCCCGTGCTCACGCGCCACCGCGCCGGCATGTTCGTGGGCTGCCTCGATCTGGAGGAGCGCGGCCACGTGTTCCTGCTCGACAGCCAGGGCGTGCTGGACCACGGCGAGATCGCCCGCATCTCCGGACAGCACAGCAGCCTGTTCGCTTCCCGCGATCGGCAGGCGCGGTCCTCCGATCGGCAGGCCGGCGCGCGCCAGACCTACCTGTGGTTCGACTCGAAGCAGGCCTTCGGCCTGCCGATGCACGACGTGCGCGAGATCATCGACTGCGGCCAGGGCCTGATTCCCGTGCCCGGGGCGCCGGACTTCGTCCGCGGCATGTACAACCTGCGCGGCCGGCTGGTGACCGTGGTGGACGTGCGCCGCTTCTACCAGATGGGCGAGCCGCCGCCGGACGAGGTGCTGGAGCCGAAGGTGGTGGTGCTGGAGCAGGGCGACACCCTGCTGGGGCTGCAGGTGGACCGGGTGCGCAGCATCGTGCACATCGATGCGCGCGGCAAGTACCCCGTGCCCACGCTGATGCGCAACGCGCTCACCGCCCGCACCCGCCACCACGTCGCCGAAGTGCTGGAGACCACCGACGAAAGCCAGCAGCCCGCCCACGTGCTGACGCTGGACGCCGCCCGCATCTTCGAGACCATCGGCGAGCTGGAGTCGGACATGGCCGATGCCTGAGTTCGGCGGCATGGACGAGGCGACGCTGCGGCGCCTGCTGGGCCTGGTGCGCGAGCACACCGGGGTGCACATGGTCGACGCCAAGAAGACCCTGCTGCAGGCCCGGCTGCGTCCGCGCATGCGCGGCCTGGCCATTCCCTCGTATGCGGGCTATGTGGAGCACCTGGAGCGGCACGCGGGCGAGCGCGCGCACTTCATCGATGCGGTGACCACGCACCAGACCGCGTTCTTCCGCACGCCCAAGGTGTGGCAGTACTTCAGCGACGTCTTCCTGCCCGCCTGGATCGGCCAGGGCGCCGGGCGGCCGCTGCGGGTGTGGTCCGCGGCCGCGTCAACCGGCGAGGAGGCCTGCACGATCGCGATCTGCTGCGAGGAAGCGCGCCGCCGGCATCCCGGATTCGCCTACGAGATCCTCGGTACCGACATCAGCACGGGCGTGCTGGACCAGGCGCGCGCGGGCCGGTATGCGGGCACCTCGGTGGCGGGCTTCCGCGCCAGCCACCCCGAACTCTTCGAGCGCCACGATGCCGCCCGCCAGCCCGGCCACTTCATGCTGGAGGCCCCGGTGCGCCAGCGCATGGCCTTCCAGCCGCACAACCTGCTGGCCCCCGCCCCGTGGCGGGACCACTTCGACATCGTGTTCCTGCGCAACGTGCTGATCTACTTCACCGCCGAGGACATCCGCACCGTCGTCCGCCACCTGGCGCCGTCGCTGTGCGCGCGCGGCACGCTGGTCATCGGCGAATCGGAATCGCTCACGTCGATGGACGTGCCGTTCCAGTTCGTGCAACCGCAGATCTATGAGCGGACGGCGGCATGACGGGCCGCCCCGATCCGGTACACGTGCGCATGGGGGAGCTGGCGCTCGGCACGCCCCCCGATCTGCTGAAGGCCACCCTGGGCTCGTGCGTCGGCATCGCCTTCGTGTGGAGGGCTCGCAACCTGTTCGCACTGGCCCATTGCCTGCTGCCCCAGGCGCCCTGGCCGGGCATGCCCCCGGGTGCGCGCTATGTGGACCAGGCGGTGCAATCCCTGCTGCTGCGGCTGCAGGCGGAGTCCGCGGACCATGCGCACATCGAGGCCCACCTGGCCGGCGGAGCCAGCATGCGCGAGGGCGGGACCGCCGGCCAGCGCACGCCGGTGGTGGGCGCGCTCAACGTGGAGGCCGCGCTCCAGTCGCTGCAGGCCCGGGGCATCGCCGTGCATTCGCAGGACACGGGCGGCACCTGCGCCCGGCAGATCCGCGTGGATTGCGCCGAGGCGTCGGTCAGCGTGGTCCGCGTCTCGGCCCCGTGATGGCGCCCTGAGAGTGCCGCCCCGAGGCAGAGCGAGGTCAGCGGCTGCCGTCCGGGTCCGCGCTCCACCCTCCGAGCACCTTGTAGAGCGTCACCCGGTTCACCTGCTCCGTCAACTGCAGGCCGATCAAACCCTGTTGCGCGGTGTAGAGCGAGCGCTGCGCATCCAGCACCGCGAGGTAGCTGTCCGCGCCGAGCCGCCAGCGTGCCAGCGTGAGGTCCAGCGCGCGCTGGGTGTTGGCGACGAGCGAGGTCTGGGCCTGCAGCCGCTCCTGCAGCGTGGCGCGGTCGGCCAGGGCATCGGCGGCTTCGCGGAAGGCGGTCTGCACGGCCTTGTCGTACTGCGCGACCGCGGTCTCGCGCGCCACCTCGGCCACGCGCAGATTGGCCCGGTTCCGGCCGCCATCGAAGATCGGCAGGCGGATCTGCGGGGCGAAGCTCCAGGTGCCGTTGCCCGCGCCGAACAGGCCGGAGAGTTGGTTGCTGGCCGTGCCCACGCTGGTCGTGAGCGTGATCGACGGGAAGAACGCGGCGCGCGCGGCGCCGATGCTGGCGTAGCTGCCCTGCAATGAGCGCTCGGCGGCCTGGATGTCCGGGCGGCGCAGCAGCGCGCTGGAGGGCAGGGCGGCGGGCACGTCGAGCAGCGGCGCGATGCTGGGCGCGGGGCGCTGCCAGCGCGCGGGATCGGGGCTGCCGGCCTGGGCGCCCGCGCGCGCGGGATCGGTGGCGGCCGGGGCGGGCACGCTGGCAGCGCCGTTCGCCGCCCCGTCCTGCCGCGGCTGAGCGAAGGCCTCCACCGCGCTGGGCGGCAGCAGCGCATCGGCCACCGGGCCGCCCGCGAGCAGTTGCAGCGCATTGCGGTCCCGCGCGATCTGGGCGGAGGCCGCGGCGGCATCGGCGCGGGCGGTGTCCACGGTGGTCTGCGTCTGCGCGAGCGCCAGGCCCGAGGTCGCGCCGCGCTCGTAGCTCTGCCGGGCGAGCGACAGCGACTGCTCCCGCGTGCGCAGGGTTTCGCGCGCCAGCAGCAGGCGGCGCGCGTCGGCATCCAGCGTGAGCCAGGCGCCGGCCACGTCGGCGATCAGGGAGAGGCGCACGCTGCGTGCGTTCTCGCCCACGCGCAAGAACTCCTGCAGCGCGGCGTCGTTCAGGTTGCGCACGCGGCCGAAGAAGTCGATCTCGTAGCTCGCGAAGCCGATCTGCGCGTTGTACTGGCCGCCCGTGTTGGCGCGGCCCGCGGCGGTGAGGTCGTCGGCCGTGCGGCTGCGGCTGCCCGCCCCGGTGGCCGCCACCGAGGGGAACAGGTCCGCGCGGCTGACGCCGTACTGGGCCCGGGCCCGCTCGATGGCGAGCGCGGCCACGCGCAGGTCGCGGTTGGCCGCAAGGGATTGGGCGATCACGCCGCGCAGCCGGGGTTCGGTGATGAACGATTCCCAGGGCAGGTTGCCGATGTCGGCGGCGGGTGCCTGCGCATCTGCGGGCGGTACCGCTGCTGCCTGCGGCGCCGCCGCACCCTCCAGCGTGGCGGGCACGGGCAGCGCAGGCGCCTGGTAGGGCGGTGCGAGGTTGGCGCAGCCCGCGGCGAGCAGGGCGGCCGCCAGGGCCAGGGCGGTCGCGGCCGGGCGCACGCACGGTGCGGGCGTGGTGGCGGCAAGGGTCGGCGGAACAAGTGCGCGGCGCATCATGCGGAAGCTCCGGAGGCGGTACGGGAAGCGCGGCCCGCGAAGAAGCCGCGGATCAGCACGAAGAACACCGGCACGAAGAAGATGCCCAGCACCGTGGCCGACACCATGCCGCCCAGCACCGCGGTGCCGATCGCCTGGCGCCCGCCCGCGCCCGCGCCGGTGCCGATCGCCAGCGGCAGCACGCCGAAGCCGAAGGCCAGCGAGGTCATCAGGATGGGCCGCAGCCGCAGCCGCACGGCCTCGAGCGTGGCGTCGATCACGCTGCGCCCGGCCGCCTGCAACTGCGTGGCGAACTCCACGATCAGGATCGCGTTCTTCGAGGCCAGCCCCACGGTGGTGAGCAGCCCCACCTGGAAGTACACGTCGTTCGACAGCCCGCGGATGCCGATGCCCAGCAGCGCACCCACGATGCCCAGCGGCACCACCAGGATCACCGAGAACGGCACCGACCAGCTCTCGTACAGCGCGGCCAGGCACAGGAACACGAACAGGATGGAGATCGCATAGAGCAGCGGCGCCTGCGAGCCCGAGAGCCGCTCCTGGTAGGAGGCGCCCGTCCACTCGTAGCCGATGCCGGGCGGCATTTCCTTCATGATCTCGTCCACCGCCGCCATGGCCGCGCCCGAACTCACGCCCGGGGCCGCGTCGCCCACGAACTCGTAGCTCGGGCTGCCGTTGTAGCGCTGCAGCTGGGGCGATCCGTACGTCCAGTTGGTGGACGAGAACGCGGTGAACGGCACCATCTGCCCCTGGTTGTTGCGTACCGTCCAGGGCCCGATGTCCTGCGGCAGCATGCGGTAGGGCGCGTCGCCCTGCATGTAGACGCGCTTGACGCGGCCCTTGTTGAGGAAGTCGTTCACGTAGGTGCCGCCGATCGCGCTCGAGAGCGTGCTGTTGATGTCGGCCGTGGCCAGGCCCAGCGCGCCGGCCTTGGCATCGTCGATGGTCACGCCGAGCTGCGCGGTGTCGTCGGGGTTGTTGCTGCGCAGGTTGGAGAGCTCGGGCCGCGCGGCGGCGAGCTTCAGCACCTTGTCGCGCGCGGCCACCAGCGCCGCGTGGCCCAGCCCGTTCAGGTCCTTGAGCTGGAAGTTGAAACCCGCGTTCGCGCCCAGGCCGCGCACGGCCGGCGGCAGCACCACGAAGATGCGCGCGTCGCGGATCTTGCGCAGATCGCGCGTGGCCTTGCGCGCGATCGCGTCGGCACTCTGTCCGGCGCCCGTGCGTTCGCTCCAGTCCTTCAGGCGCACGAAGCCGCGCGCGGAGCTCTGGTCGCCATTGGCGCCGGTGATGGAGTTGAAGCTCACCACGTCGGGTTGCTCGGCGAAGTATTTCTGCACCTCGGCCATCACCGCCTGCAGCCGCGTGTTGGACGAGCCCGCGGGCAGCGTGATCTGCACCTGCACGGCCCCCTGGTCCTCGTTGGGCAGGAAGGAGGTGGGCAGGCGCATGAACAGCACCGCCATGCCGCCCACGATGAGGAGGTAGACCACCATCATGCGGCCGCCGCGGCGCACGATGCGGCCCACGCCGCGCTGGTAGCCGTCGGCCGTGCGGTCGAAACGGTGGTTGAAGCCCGTGAAGAAGCGGTCCAACCAGCCCAGCGGGCCGCGCCGCGGCGCTCCGCCGTGCGGGCTGTGCGCGCCCTTCGGAATGGGCTTGAGCAGCGTGGCGCAGAGCGCCGGCGTGAGTGTGAGCGCGACCAGCACCGACAGCACCATGGCCGAGACCACGGTGATCGAGAACTGCCGGTAGATCACGCCCGTGGAGCCGCCGAAGAACGCCATCGGGATGAACACCGCCGACAGCGTGAGCGCGATGCCCACCAGGGCCGGCGTGATCTCCGCCATCGATTTGCGGGTGGCTTCCTTCGGCGGCAGCCCTTCTTCGCTCATCACGCGCTCGACGTTCTCCACCACCACGATCGCATCGTCCACCAGCAGGCCGATCGCCAGCACCATGCCGAACATGGTGAGCGTGTTGATCGAATAGCCCGCGACCGACAGCACCGCGAAGGTGCCCAGCAGCACCACCGGCACGGCGATGGCCGGTATCAGCGTGGCGCGGAAGTTCTGCAGGAAAAGGTACATCACCAGCACCACCAGCACCATGGCCTCGGCCAGCGCCTTGACCACCTCGTCGATCGAGGCCTCGACGAACGGCGTGGTGTCGTAGCTCGTGAACGGTTTGAGCTGGTAGGGGAAGAAGGGCTGCAGCTCGGCGATCTTGGCGTTCACCGCCTCGGCGACCGCGGTGGCGTTGGCGCCGTCGGCCAGCACCACGCCCATGCCCGCGCCGGGCCGCCCGTTGAGCCGCGAGGTGATGGTGAGGTTCTCCGCGCCGAGCTCGATGCGCGCGACGTCCTTCAGGCGCACCACCGAGCCGTCGGTGGCCACCTTGAGCACGATGTTCTCGAACTCTTCCCGGCTCTGCAGCTTGCTGCGCGCGGTGATGGTGGCGTTGAGTTGCTGCCCGCCCACGGCGGGCAGGGCACCCAGCTGCCCGGCCGAGACCTGCGCGTTCTGCGCATTGATCGCGCTGCCCACGTCGGAAGGCATCAGCGCATACTTTTCGAGCTTGGCCGGGTCCATCCAGACGCGCATCGCATAGGGCGTGCCGAAGGTCGCCACGTCGCCCACGCCGTCGACGCGGCTGATCACGTCCACCAGGTTGCTGGAGATGTAGTCGCCGATGTCCACCTGCGTGACCGACGGATCGGGCGAGGTGAAACTGACGATCATCAGGTAGTCGTTGCCGCCCTTGGTGACCGTCACGCCGCGGCTCTGCACGGCGGGCGGCAGGCGCGACATGGCCTGCTGCAGCTTGTTCTGCACCTGCACCTGCGCCACGTCGATGTTGGTGCCGGCGTTGAAGGTGAGGGTGGTGCGCGAGCTGCCCGAGGCGTCGCTGGTCGACCCCATGTAGATGAGGTTGTCCAGGCCTTTGAGCTGCTGCTCGATCACCTGCGTGACCGATTCCTCCACCGTCTTGGCCGATGCGCCCGTGTAGGAGGCGCTGATGGAGACGCGCGGCGGCGCGATGTCGGGGTACTGCTCCAGCGGCAGGCTGCGGATCGACATCGCGCCCGCGAGCATGATGACGATGGCGATGACCCACGCAAAGATGGGCCGGTTGATGAAGAACTGGGCCATGGCGTCCTCAGCGCGAGGCCGCCGATGCAGGCGCCGATGCCGATGCCGAAGCCGAAGCCGAAGCCGAAGCCGAAGCCGAAGCCGAAGAGCCCTGCGCGGGCGCGGCGCCCTGCGGCGGGGTCTTCACCTCCACCGGCTTCACCGCGTCGCCCGGCTGGATGCGCTGCAGGCCGTCCACGATGACCCGGTCGCCCGGGGCCATGCCCGCCATCGCCACCCAGCGGTTGCCCACTGCCGCGCCCACCTCGATACCGCGGCGCTCCACCTTGTCCTGCGCGTTGGCGACGAGCACGCTGGCGTTGCCCGCCGCGTCGCGCGTCACGCCTTGCTGGGGCACGAGCAGGGCCTGCTCGTTCACGCCGGTCTCCAGCACCGCGCGCACGTACATGCCGGGCAGCAGCAGCCCGTCCGGGTTGGGGACCACCCCGCGCAGCGTCACGGCGCCGGTGGTCGGGTTCACGGTGACGCCGCTGAACTGCAGCCGGCCCGGATGGGCGTACGTGCTGCCGTCCTCCAGCTTGAGCCGCATGCGCGCCTGGCCCTCGCCCGCGCGCTGCAGCCGGCCCTGCGCCAGGTCGGTCTTCCAGCGCAGCACCTCCGTGCTCGACTGGGTGACGTCCACGTAGAGCGGATCGAGCTGGGAAATGGTGGTGAGCGCGGTGGTCTGGTTGGCCGTGACCAGCGCGCCGGGCGTGACCGTGGAGATCGCCGTGCGCCCGGAGATCGGCGCGCGGATGCGGGCATAGCCCAGATTGATGCGGGCGGTCTCTACCGAGGCGCGCGCCACGGCGACGTCCGACCGCGCCTGCTGGGCCGCGGCCTGGCTGTCGTCGGCCACCTGCCGGCTCACCGCCTCGATCTTCGCCAGCTCGGCATTGCGCCGCGCGTTCGCTTCCGCCGAGCCGGCCGTGGCCTGGGCGCGGGCGAGCGATGCCTGCGCGCTGGCGAGCGCCGCCTCGAACGGCGCCGGGTCGAGCTGGTAGAGCACCTGGCCCGCCTTCACGTCCACCCCTTCGGTGAACAGCCGCTTCTGCACGATGCCACCCACCTGAGGCCGGATTTCGGCCACGAGGTGCGCGCTGGTGCGGCCGGGCAGCTCGGTGGTCACCGACTGGCGCTCCGGCTGCACCGTCACCACGCCCACCTCCACCGGGCCGCGCGGCGCCGGCGGCGGGGCCTTGTCGGAGCAGCCGGCCAAGGCCAGCCCCAGCACGAGCCACAGGGCGCTCGCCCCTCGCACGGTGGGAGCAGCGTGCGGCAGTGCGGGCGGATGGACGACGTCGAAGGCGGCAGACGAGGAAGCGGGGCGGGCGGTGCGGTGGGGCGTGGAATTCATGGCGGGCGCTGCGGGGGAGCCGGCCATTCTCGCCGCCGAATGAAAACGGCTTGTGAAGTACGGGCCCCGGCGCGGCCACGTTCCATTTCGGCTCCCGGTCGGCCGTCGGGAGCGTTACCGCGCATAGTGCGGAATGCTTGCACCTGGCTTGCAGAGTGGAGGCGGCGCCACAGTGCCGGGGGCGTGATTGAATTCCGAATTCCATCGTGACGTGACCGCGCGTTCCGCCGAGCGGCACACCGGCTGCACCGCAGCGAGAAATACGCAGTGCGGCAACGACTTGCGATGTAGGACAAAAGCGCGAGATCAAGGCGGAAATTAACCTTTGTGCCCTGCTCTCTGATTCCTTCTATGGACCGGTTGCGTCCAATTGCATCAATTTTGTCGCATTTCGGTCATATTTCGAGGCGGCCGGCCGGAGGCGCCGCTGGCCGTACGTTCCGACAAAGACATCCCGCAGCGAGGAGACCCCATGCGCATCAACCTTCCCGTCACCACCCAGGAGTACCCCTTCCCGCACGGCGAGACCCTGGTGTCCACCACCGACCTGCAGGGACGCATCCTGTACTGCAATCCGATGTTCGTGGAGGTGAGCGGCTACGAGCGCGCGGAACTGCTGGGCCAGCCGCACAACATGATCCGCCACCCGGACATGCCGGAAGAGGCGTTCCGCGACATGTGGGAAACCATCGCCGCCGGGTGGCCGTGGTCCGCCGCGGTGAAGAACCGCCGCAAGGACGGCTCGTACTACTGGGTCATGGCCAACGTGACGCCGCTGATGGACGATGGGCGGCCGGTGGGCTACATGTCGGTGCGCACCGAGGCCTCGCGTGAACAGATCGCGGGTGCGGAAGCGCTCTACGCCCGCATGCGCGCGGAGAAGCAGGCCGGCCGCACGGTGCATGCGCTGCAGCGCGGCCGGCTGGTGCGCCGAACGCTCTCGGGGCGAGTCGCCCAGGCGATGGACATCGGCCTCGCCGGCCGCGTGGCCCTGGCGTTCGCCGCCCTGTGGCTGGCGGCCGTGCTCGTGGCCTGGGCCGTTCCGGCATCGGGCATGGTGGCCGCTCTGGCCTGGCTGGCCGTCACCGGCGTGGCCATCGGCGGTTTCGCGTATGTGCGCGGCGCCGCGGTGCTGCCCCTCGCGCAGATGGTGGGCGCGGCCAACCGCATGGCCGCCGGCGACCTGACGCAGAGCGTGGCGGTGACGCGTTCGGGCCTGACCGGCGAACTGCAGCGCGCGCTCGCGCAGCTCAACGTGAACCTGCTCTCGATCGTGCGGGATGCCCGGCAGGAGAGCGACAAGATGCGCCTGTCGAGCCGCGAGATCGCCCAGGGCAACCAGGAACTGTCTTCCCGCACCGAGAACCAGGCGAGCAACCTGCAGCAGACGGCCGCCTCGATGGAAGAGATCACCGGAACGGTGAAGCAGACGGCCGACTCCGCACGCCAGGCCAGCGAACTCGCCCAGCAGGCCACGGGCGTGGCCGAGCGCACCAGCGGCGCAGTGGACGAGGTGGCCGCGACCATGCGCGAGATCCAGACCTCGTCCGGCCGCATCGGCGAGATCACCGGATTGATCGACTCGATCGCCTTCCAGACCAACATCCTCGCGCTGAACGCGGCCGTGGAAGCAGCGCGCGCGGGCGAGCACGGCCGCGGCTTCGCCGTGGTGGCGGCCGAGGTGCGCAGCCTGTCGCAGCGCACCCAGTCCGCCGCCAAGGAGATCCGCCAGTTGATCGAGGAGTCCGCGGCGAGGGTGGGCGAGGGCCATGCACGCACCGACGGTGCCCGCCGGACCATGCAGGAATCGCTCGAACTCGTGCGCCGCGTGGGCGTGTTCATCGGGGAGATCCACAGCGCGTCGACCGAACAGCTCTCCGGCATCTCGCAGGTGAATGCGGCCGTGGCCCAGCTGGACACCATCACCCAGCAGAACGCCGCGTTGGTGGAGGAAAGCGCCGCGCTGGCCATCGAGCTGGAGCGCCAGGCGCAGACCGTGTCGGAATCGGTGCAGGTGTTCCGGCTGGAGCGGGGCGCCCGCGCCACGGCGCCCGACGCGGTGGCCCTGCGCAAGGCGGCCAAGGCCGGCAGGCCCGTCGCCGCCGCGCTGCCTGCGCCGCGCTGAGGCCCGGCAGCGGCCGCTTCTTTCGCCTGCTGCCGCGGCTTCGCGCCAGCCCGTGCTGGGGAGCCGCGCACGGCCGGCACGGCCCCCGTTGCAGTCCGCCTGGGTTGGCTGCACACTGGCGCCGGGGGCGTTCGCCCCTCAGCACCGGGAGGTTTCATGACCGCAGTTGCAGACATCCTCAAATCCAAGGCCCACCAGGGGGTCTACTCCGTCGCACCCTCGGACTCGATGCTCGACGCCCTGCGCCTGATGGCCGACAAGGGCATCGGAGCGCTGCTCGTGCTGGAAGAGGGCCGCATCGCCGGCATCGTCACCGAACGCGACTATGCGCGCAAGGTGGCGCTGCTGGGCCGTACCTCGGGCGAGACGCGCGTGGCGGACGTGATGACCAGCGCGGTGCGCTTCGTACGGCCCGCGCAGACCAGCGGCCAGTGCCTGGCCCTCATGAGCGAGAACCGGTTGCGCCACCTGCCCGTGGTGGAGGAAGACGGCACGCTCGCCGGCCTGATCTCCATCGGCGATCTGGTGAAGGACGTGATCTCGGAGCAGCAGTTCCTGATCGAGCAGATGGAGCAGTACATCACCGGCGGCGGCACGCGGCCTGCCTGAGCGGTCCTTGCGCGGCGGCCTGCGCGCAGCGCAGGGCATGGCCGGTACGGTCGGGTAGGGCGTGTCCGACGCGGCAGCGGGGCGTTCGCCACGCGTCCGGCCGGGCACCGTGGTGTCCAATGGGGCATGCTCGGCCGTAGCTGGCCGCCCCCTTACGCCGCACCCGCACGCATGTCCGCCCAGCCTTCCTCCCCCGACACATCTCCCGGATCCGGGCCCACCTCCCTGCCGCACGCGCTCCGCACGGCCGGCACGCCCGGCGGAACCCCGCCGCCCATCGAGGGCGCCGGCCCGATCGATGCCACGCCCTCGGCCCGCGATGCCGCCGCGCGCAGCGTGCCCCAGCCAGATACGCGTTCGCCCGCCGACCGGTACCAGGAGCTGTTCGTGGAAGTGCAGCGCCAGCGCGTCTTCGAGGATTCCAAGACCTTCGTGGACTGCGCGCCGCGCATGCCGCCCGAAGACATCCTGACCGCCTACCGCGCCGAGCAGGGCCAGCCCGGGTTCGATCTCGCCGCCTTCGTGCACCGGCATTTCGCGCCGCCGCGCAGCGCCTGCGAACGCACCACCGCGCCACCGGGCCTGCCTCTGGCCGCGCACATCGACGCACTGTGGGACGAACTGGCGCGCCATCCCGCGCACCACCCCCACCGCGGCTCGCTGCTGGAGCTGCCGCATGCCTACGTCGTGCCCGGTGGCCGGTTCGTCGAGATGTACTACTGGGATTCGTACTTCACCATGCTGGGCCTGGTGCCGAGCGGCCGCCCGCGGCTGCTGCATGCGATGACGGACAACTTCGCCTACCTCATCGACACCTACGGACACGTGCCCAACGGCACCCGCACCTACTACCTGAGCCGCTCGCAGCCGCCCGTGTTCGCGCTGATGGCGGGCCTGTGCGAATCCACCCGCGGCCAGGGCGCGCACCGCTACCTGCCGCAGATGCTGCGCGAATACGCGTTCTGGATGGACGGCGCCGACGACCTCGCGGAAGGCAGCGCGCACCGCCGCGTGGTGGGATTGCCGGATGGTCACGTGCTCAACCGCTACTGGGACGACCGCGACACCCCGCGCGAGGAATCCTGGCGCGAAGACATGGAGACCGCCGCCGCCTGCACCCGCCCGGCGGCCGAAGTGTTCCGCAACCTGCGCGCCGCCGCCGAATCGGGCTGGGATTTCAGCTCGCGCTGGCTCGACGACCTGGATGCCGCCGCCACGCGCACCGCCTGCCTGGCCGGCATCTGCACCACGCGCATCCTGCCCGTGGACCTGAACGCGCTGCTGCATGCGAGCGAAACCATGATCGCCCGCCTGAGCCGCGAGGCCGGCGATACCGCCACCGCCCAGGAATTCGACCGCCGCGCCGAACGTCGCGCCGAGGCGATCACGCGCTTCTTCTGGAACGACGAGGCCGGCGCTTTCCTGGATTACGACTGGGGCAACGGTGTGCCCCGGCCCGTTCTCAACGGCGCGACGGTGGCGCCGCTCTTCACCGGCACGGCCACGCTGGCGCAGGCGCGCGCGCTGGCCGCCACCGTGCGGCAGCGCCTGCTGGTGGGCGGCGGCCTCGCCACCACCGAGATCGCGAGCGGCGAGCAGTGGGACCGGCCCAACGGCTGGGCGCCCCTGCAATGGATGGGCGCGGAAGGCTTCGCACGCTACGGCGACGAGGACGAGGCCTGCCGCGAGCTGGCCCAGGACATCCGCGAGCGCTGGCTCGCCACGGTGCGCCACGTGTACGACAAAGAGGGCCGGCTCGTGGAGAAGTACGCGCTCGTTGAAAAAGGCGGCGAGGCGCCCGCCGGCGGCGACGGCGGCGAATACCCGCTGCAGGACGGCTTTGGCTGGACGAACGGCGTGGTGCGCGGCTGGCTGGGCGATCCTGTATGGAAGGGCTGATACCCGTGGGGTGAGGGGCCGCCCGGGTCAGTTGGTCCGGTCGTGCCACGCCCGCACGTGCTCCACCAGCGCCCGCAGCTTGCGCGGCGGGTTCCGGCGGCTCGGAAAGTACAGGAAGAAGCCAGGGAAGCGCGGCAGGAACTCCTCCAGCACCGGCACCAGTTCGCCGCGCGCGATGTAGGGCGCGAAGGTCTCCTCCATGCCGATGGTGATGCCGGCGCCCGAAAGCGCGGTGCGGATCATCAGCAGCATGTCGTTGGTGGTGAGGCGCGGCTCCACCGCCAGATCGAAGTCGCGGCCGTCCTCCCGGAACTCCCAGCGGTAGGGCGCCACCCCGGGAGCGGGGCGCCAGCCGATGCAGGCATGCGCGAGCAGGTCGCGCGGATGCTGCGGCCGGCCGTGCGCCGCCAGGTACTCCGGCGTGGCGACCACCATCTGCCGCTGCGGCCCGGTGAGCGGCACCGCCACCATGTCCTGCTCGATGACCTCGCCCAGCCGCACGCCGGCATCGAAGCCGGCCGCGACGATGTCCGATTCCTCGTCGGTGACGGTCACGTCGAGCGTCACGCCCGGGTGCGCCCGGGCGAACGACGCGATCAGCGGGCCCGACAGAAACCGCTCCGCGATCGACGTGGCCGCCACCCGCAGCAGGCCGCGCGCCGGGCCGTCGGCCGAGACCTCCTCCAGCGCCGCGCCCACGGTCGAGAGCGGGCCGGCGATCTGCCGGTGCAGCCGTTCGCCGGCTTCCGTCAGGCGCACGTGGCGCGTCGAGCGCTGCACCAGCGCGATCCCCAGCCCGTCTTCCAGCCGCCGGATGCCCTGGCTCACGGCCGAGCGCGTCACGCCCAGGTGGTCGGCGGCCGCACGGAAGTTCTGCTCCTTCGCGACGGCCAGGAAGAAGCGCAGCAGGTTGAGATCGGCGGGCATTGGCAAAAAATTCTAAACACCCCGGTCAGTGATCGGGGAGTACCGGTGGCGGGGCTGCGTCCCTAGATTCCCTGCAGGGCCGCGAACGGTGCTTCCACGGGGAGCCCATGGCCCCCGAAAGCGGCTTCGCCCGCCATCTCTCACTGCACGAAAAGGGACATCCCCATGCAAGCCAACCATCCAGACCACCACCTCTCCAAAGTCGTCCTCGTCACCGGCGCCAGCAGTGGCATCGGCGAAGCCACGGCGCGGCTGCTCGCCGCCAGCGGCGCGACGGTGCTGCTCGGCGCCCGCCGCACCGACCGGCTCGAGCGCATCGTGGCCGACATCACCGCGCACGGCGGCATCGCCGAGGCCCGCGCGCTGGACGTCACCCGCCGCGCCGACGTCGAGGCTTTCGCCGACCACGCGGTCGCGCGTTTCGGCCGCATCGACGTGATCGTGAACAACGCGGGCGTGATGCCGCTGTCGCCGATCGCCTCGCTGCGGGTGGACGAATGGGACCGCATGATCGACGTCAACATCCGCGGCGTGCTGCACGGCATCGCCGCCGTGCTGCCCACGATGCAGGCCCAGCGCTCGGGCCACGTGGTGAACGTGGCATCGATCGGTGCGCATGCGGTTTCGCCCACGGCTGCCGTCTATTGCGCCACCAAATACGCCGTCTGGGCGATCTCGGAAGGGCTGCGCCAGGAGCATTCGGACCTGCGCGTCACCACCATCAGCCCGGGCGTCACCGAGTCGGAACTGGCGGAAACCATCTCCGACGCGCAGGGGCGTGAAGAGATGAAGGCCTTCCGCCGCGTGGCCATCGGCGCCGATGCCGTCGCGCGCGCGATCCGCTTCGCGATCTCCCAGCCCGACGACGTGGACACGAGCGAAATCATCATCCGCCCGACGGCCAGCCCGCATTGAGCGGGAAGGCGGCCCCCTTCCCGAGCGGGGGGCCGTTCCACCGTACGGGCTTTGTCATCTGCCCGCCACATGGTGATTCCATACTTGAATCATCTTGTTACATGCGTGCACCGCTCCTGCAATGACAGTCCGCTTGCGCATCACCCTGCTGATCGTTCTCGCCTTCTTCGCTCTCTGCTCCGTCGGGGGCTTCGCGCTCTACCAATCCTCCGAAGGCGCCCGCCAGGTCAAGCGGGTGACCGAGGGCGTCGTGCCCAGCGCCATCCATTCCGTCGAGCTGATGGGCCAGCTCAAGGACGTGCAGATGGCCGCGCTGGGCATGGTGACCGCCAGCGACAAGGACGCCGCCCAGAAGCTGCACGAGCAACTGGTGGAGCGCAAGGCGGTGCTGCAGAAGGCGCTTGAAAAGCAGTTGCAGGAGGCCGACAGCGATGCGCAGCGCGGACTCGTGAAGGAGGCCTCGATGAGCCTCGAGAACTACTTCGCGGCCATCGACGACACCGCGCGCTTCAAGCTCGCCGGCCAGCAGGAGGCGGCCGAAGCCTTCATGGCCGCCACGGTCGACCAATATCTGCGCGAGCAGGGCCAGATGATCGAGGCGATCCAGGTCGAGAAGCGCCGCAGCAAGGACGAGGCCATCGGCTCGCTGAACGCGCAACTGGAACACACCACGACCACGCTGCTGGCCGTGGCCGCCGTCGCCATCCTGGGCCTGGCGGCGGCGGGTGCGATGCTGTACCGCCAGATCGTGCGCCCCATCCGCGAGATGGAGCTGAAGATGACCGAGATCGCCACCAGCCAGGATTTCTCGCACCGCGTGCCCGTCGCCCGCATGGACGAAATCGGCCGCTCGCTCACCGCGTTCAACGCGATGGTGGAAAAGATCGAGGAAAGCTCCGAGCTCGTGCGCCGCAAGACGGCCGACATCCAGGCCATGCTGCACACCATTCCCCAGGGCATCCTGACCCTGCAGGCCGGCCGCACCATCCACCCGGAATACTCCGACCACCTCACGCGCATCCTCGAAGAGGACGACATCGCCGGCCGCACGCTCGACGCGCTGCTGTTCGACCGCTCCGACCTGAGCGCCGACGCCCGGGCCCAGACCCTGGCCGCGATCGACGCCTGCATCGGCGAGGACGAACTCAACTTCTCCTTCAACGCCCACCTGCTGCCGCAGGAGCTGCAGGTGCGGGCGGGCGGCGGCCGGGTGAAGGTGATCGACCTGGGCTGGTCGCCCATCACCGCGGCCGACGGCACCGTGGAGCGCCTGCTGCTGAGCCTGCGCGACGTGACCGAGCTGCGGGCGCTGGCCCGCGATGCCCACGCCCGCAAGGAAGAGCTGGCGATGGTCGGCGAGCTGCTGGCCGTCGATCCCGACAAGTTCCAGGCGTTCGCGGACAGCGCGGAC
This sequence comes from Comamonadaceae bacterium UBA4962, assembly GCA_002397315.1. Taxonomy (GTDB): domain Bacteria; phylum Pseudomonadota; class Gammaproteobacteria; order Burkholderiales; family Burkholderiaceae_C; genus Paracidovorax. The sequence goes on along the minus strand of DHAE01000029.1, from coordinate 31,465 downwards.
CACCTGCTGCGCGAAACCCGCGCATTGCTCGACGCCAACGCCGCCCAGCCCGATGCGCGCGCCGACGCCCTCGCGGCGATGTTCCGCCACATGCACACCATCAAGGGCAATGCCCGCACCTACGGCCTGCTGCGCATCGCCGACGCCGCCCACGTGGCCGAGCAGCGCTACGCCACCCTGCGCGACGACCCGTCGGCCTGGGACGATGCGGCCCTGCAGTCCGAACGCGATGCGGTGGCCGCCGCGCTGGCCGCGTACGTCCGCGTGAACACCGACACGCTGGGCCGCGGCGCGGCCCCCGCGGCCGGCGACGCCGTGACCGTGCGCATCCCGCGCACCCGCATCGAAGCCCTGCGCTCGCGCATCGCGGCGCTTTCGGGCGACGAAAGCTGCGCACCGGACCACCGCGCCGCGCTTGCGCGCATCGCCGAGGCACTCGCGAACGCCGACGCCCCGGGGCTGGGCGACGTGATCGGCGGTGTGGCCGCCTCGCTGCCGGCCCTCGCGCACGACCTGGGCAAGGAAGCGCCCGAGGTGGTGGTGCACGAAGACACCCCCGTGGCCGTGCAGCCCGAAGCCGCCGAAGCCCTGCGCAATGCCTTCGTCCACCTCCTGCGCAACGCGCTCGACCATGGCATAGAGCCCGCGGCCGAACGCACGGCCCTCGGCAAGGCGCCCGCAGGCCGCATCCGCATCGCCACCCAGCTCGGCGCATCCGGGCTGGAGATCCGCCTCGCCGACGACGGCCGCGGCCTGAACCTGGACCGCATCCGCGACAAAGCGTGCGCCCAGGGCTTGCTGACCGAAGGCGCCCCGATGGCGCCCGCCGAAACCGCCCAGCTGATCTTCGCGCCGGGCTTCTCCACGGCCGGCGAGGTGACCGACGTGTCCGGCCGCGGCGTGGGCATGGACGCGGTGAAGGCCTTCGTGGAATCACTCGGCGGGAGCATCGCCCTGGTATTGGCAGATGGCGCCCCGCCGTCGGCCACGCCCTTCGAAACCGTGCTGCGCGTGCCGGCCCGCTGGGCGGTGGTGGTGGCGGCATGACCTGGGGCATGGAGTACGCGATGGCACAGGAATGGATGTGGCTGGCGGCAGGCTGCCTGCTGGGCGGCGGGTTGACCGCGGCGATCGCGGCGTGGCGCGCGGCGCGCCGCAGGGCCGCAGAGGGCCGAGCACGCTCGCAGGCCCTGGCCGTGCAGCAGGCCGCGGACGCGGCGCGCGACATGGCCGCGGCGCTGCAGGAGCGCTGCGCGCAACTGGAGGCCGAACTGGCCCAGGCGCACCGGCAATTCGATGACGCCGGGGCCGAATGGCAGCGCCGGCTGGACGAAACCGGCCAGGTCTCCGAACAGCGCACCCTGCAGCTCGGCGAGAACACACTGCACCACGCGCGCACCCAGGCCGAGGCGCTGCGCGAGCTGCAGGGCATCGGCAAGACCTTCGAGCGCTGGCACGCGGACATGAGCACCCTCGTGGCGCACAACCGCAACCTGCACGACAAGAACGACGCGTTCTCGCAGATCGTGCGCAAGATGGTGATCGTGGCGCTCAACGCCTCGATCGAGGCGGCGCGCGCGGGTGTCGCGGGGCGCGGTTTCGACGTGGTCGCCACGGAAATGCGCGAACTCTCGGCCAGCGCCGAACGCCTTGCGCGCGACTACCGCACCAGCCTCTACGAGAACGACCTGATCGCCACCACCACCTTCCAGGACATGCAGGCCGGCGGCAAGATGGTCATCAACGCCGCGATGGGCCTGGAGCTGGCGAACCGCCGCATCCAGGCCGCCCTCGGTGGTGGTGGTGGCGGCGGGAGCGGGCAGGGCAGCGGCATGCTGGAGCCCGCATGACGGCACCGGCCGCCTCCTCCGTCCTGCCGCGCGGCTTCATCAGCACGCGGGCCCAGGGCAGCCTCGACCGCATGATGGTTTCCGCCCTGCGCCAGAGCGTGGTGCGCGACGACGCCGTCGCCGTGCAGCCCGTGGACGCGCTGCCGGCCACCGGCGCCACGCACATGGCGGTGCTCTCCATCGCGTCGTTCTCGTTCCGCGTCGTCGCCGCGCTGCATTTCGACCATGGCCCGGCCTGGCGCGGCTGGGTCGCCGAGATGAGCGGGCACGAGGCCGGTCCTTTCAGCGACCAGGCGTTTCTCGACCGCGTCTGCGAGATGGGCAACCTCTGCTGCGGCGCCATCAACCGCGACCTGGGCGGTTTCCAGGCTTTCCTGGGCCTCTCGACGCCGCAGATCCTGGACGCGCGCTGCGCGCCGTACTTCACGCGCGCCGGTTTCGAGCACGTGCAGCACTTCCGCATGGATGTGCGGCCGGATTTGTCCGTGCACGCCTCGCTCTGCGCACGCGCCTATGCGTCGCTCGACTTCCACTGGGCCGGCCCCGAGCCGGAGGCGGTGGAGTCCGGCGAGCTGGAAATGTTCTAGCACGTGTTTCCGGACCAGGGGCATGCCACGGCACCGCCTTCGTGCAGGTCAACGGGTTCTCTCTCGGTCTGCACTGGTCCCGGCCCGGCGTTTTTCTTTGTCTTTTCCCTGTTTTTTCGAGGAGCATTCACCATGGCCAACGTTCTTGTCGTCGACGATTCGAGCACCGTGCGCAGCGAAGTGGGCAACTTCCTGGGCAGCAACGGCTTCCAGGTCGCACTGGCCGTCGACGGCCGCGACGGGCTCGCCAAGCTCAAGCAGCACGGCGGCATCAAACTCATCGTGTGCGACGTCAACATGCCCAACATGGACGGCCTCACCATGGCCGAGCGCGTGCGCAGCGAACTCGGCAACCAGCGCGTGAACATCGTCATGCTCACCACCGAAAGCTCCCCGGCCATGAAGGAACGCGGCAAGGCCGCGGGCGTGAAGGGCTGGATCGTGAAGCCGTTCAACGGGCCGGCGGTGCTGGGGTCGTTCCAGAAGCTGGCCGCTTAACGTATCGCGGCGAGGCTGGCGAAAAAACGGGGCGTGCACCTACCGCCAGCGCGCAGGCACGGCGTAGGCTCGGGGGCTCGAAAAGAACGAGCCCGCCCGCCATGAAAATCGCCACCTTCAACGTCAACAGCGTCCGCGCGCGCCTGCCCGCGCTGCTCCAGTGGCTGGAGGAATCCCGCCCCGACGTCGCCTGCCTGCAGGAGCTCAAGTGCATGGACGACGCCTTTCCGGCGGAGGCCCTCCGCCAAGCCGGCTACGGCGCGATATGGCACGGCCAGAAGGCCTGGAACGGCGTCGCCATCCTCGCGCGCGGCGCCGATCCGATCGAAGTGCAGCGCGGCCTGCCCGGCGACGAGGCCGACACCCAGAGCCGCTACCTGGAGGCCGCCGTGGACGGCGTGCTGGTCGCCTGCCTCTACCTGCCCAACGGCAACCCGGCCCCCGGCCCCAAGTTCGACTACAAGCTCGCCTGGCTGGAGCGCCTCGCCCGACGGGCGGCGATGCTGCGCACCCGCCCCGAGCCGGTCGTGATCGCGGGCGACTTCAACATCATCCCCACCGAACGCGACGTCTACAAACCCGACGCCTGGGTAGATGACGCCCTGTTCCGCCCGGAAGTGCGCGACGCTTTCCGTAGCCTGGTGGACAGCGGCTGGACCGACGCGCTGCGCACCCTGCACCCCGACGAGACCATCTACACCTTCTGGGACTACCTGCGCCAGCGCTGGCAGCGCAACTCCGGCCTGCGCATCGACCACCTGCTGCTCAACCCGGCCGCAGCGAAGCGACTGGAGGACGCCGGTGTGGACAAGGACGTGCGCGGCAGGCCGCAGCCGAGCGACCATGCCCCCACCTGGGCCGTGCTGCGGCCCGAACGCGGCAAGCGCTGAGGCCTCATCCGCGCGCCCTGCGGCGCGTATCGGGCAGGAACGCCGTCGCGAGCCCCAGCAGCGGCAGGAACGACGTCACTCCGTACACCCACACGATGCCGTGGATGTCCGCCAGGTCGCCCAGCCCGGCCGCGCCGATTCCGCCGATGCCGAACATGAGCCCGAACATCAGGCCGGACACCAGCCCCACGCGGCCTGGCACGGCCTCCTGCGCATATACGACGAGCGCCGCGAACGCCGACGACATCACCAGCCCGATCACGACGGCGAGCACCCCCGTCCATGCCAGGCCGACGTGCGGCAGTGCCAGCGCGAACGGCGCCACGCCCAGGAACGAGATCCAGATCACCGCCTTGCGGCCGATGCGGTCGCCCACCGGCCCGCCCGCGAACGTGCCCGCCGCCACGGCTGCGAGGAACAGGAAGAGGAACATCTGGCTCGTCTGCACGCCGACGTGGAAGCGCTCGATCAGGTAGAACGTGAAGTAGTTGGTGAACGAGGCGATGTAGACGAACTTCGCGAACATCAGCACGCAGATCACCGCCACCGCCCGCACCACGCCCGCCCGGTCCAGTCCCTCGCTGCCGCCCCGCGCCAGGCCACGGGCCTTCGCCGCCCCATGGTGCCGCACCCACGTCGTGAGCCGGTACAGCACGAAGATCGCCAGCAGCGCCGCCACCATGAACCACGCCACCGCGGGCTGGCCGTGCGGAATCACGATCGCCGCCGTCAGCAGCGGCCCGATCGCCGTGCCCGTGTTGCCGCCCACCTGGAACGTGGACTGCGCCGTGCCGAACCGCCCGCCCGACGCCAGCCGCGCGATCCGCGACGCCTCCGGATGGAACGTGGCCGACCCCACGCCCACTACCGCCGCCGCGACCAGCAGCATCGGATAGCTGTGCGCCATCGCCAGCAGCGCGATGCCCAGCAGCGTCATGCACATGCCCGCCGGCAGCAGGTACGGCTTGGGGTGCTTGTCGGTGTAGAACCCGATCCAGGGCTGCAGCAGCGACGCCGTCACCTGGTAGACCAGCGCGATGATTCCGATCTGCCCGAAGCTCAGCGAGAAATTCGCCTTCAGCATCGGGAAGATCGACGGCAGCATCGCCTGGATCATGTCGTTGAGCAGGTGCGCGAAGGCCGCGCCGCCGACGATGGGGAGCAGGAAGCCCTGGGGTGCGGCGGCCTGCAGCGGCGGGGTGGCCGTGGCTGTTGCAGAAGCGACAGGAGCGACAGGCGTGGCGAGGTGCGCGGGCTGCGCGGTGTCAGCGGTCGTGGTGGTCATCGTGGGGCAGGAAAAGGCTCTGGCGGCCGGCAGCCGCTGCCCTCCTGGGCGAAGAGGGCAGGGCGGCGATAGCGGGACGAAGCGGTGAGCGTACGGCGTATGCCCGTGGCCGATTCGCGTGCATCTGCCAAGGTTTGTCGCATTTCTGCCATTAAGCATCCAGCGGGACAAAAGCATTGACAAGTAAACCTGACATCCATAAAGTCATGTAAACCTTACATGGAGCCCTCAATGTCCGTTGCCGCCATCCCCCGTTCCCCCACGCAGGCGCGCTCGCCCCACTGGCGTTACGCCGTGCGCACCGCGCTGTTCATGGCCGTCTACGCGCTTATTCATGTGGCCGCGATCTTCGGCGTCTTCGACGCATGGATCGGCACGCCCGCCGGCTGGTTGCTGGCACTCGCCGTGGCCCTGCCGATCGCAGGGCAGGTCTGGGCCCTGATGCGGCTCATCGCCGACAGCGACGAATACCTGCGCGCCCTCTGGGCCAAGCGTGTGGTGCTGAGCGCCGGCATCGTGCTCGTCGTGTGCACCCTCTGGGGCTTCGGTGAAACCTATGCCAACGCCCCGGGCCTGAAAGCCTGGCTCGTCTTCCCGCTGTTCTGGGCCGTCTCCGCCATCGTGTGGCCCTTCGTGCGCTCCAGCCGCTGAGCCGGCCTTCCATCAGGAACACCATTGCCATGAAGAACCAGTTGCGCGCCCTGCGCGCCGAAGCCGGGTGGACCCAGGCGCAGCTCGCGGAACGCCTGGGGGTCTCGCGACAGGCGGTGAATGCGCTGGAGGTGGAGAAGCACGATCCGTCGCTGGATCTGGCGTATCGGATCAGTGTGGTGTTCGGGAAGCCGGTGGAGGGGATTTTTGAGAATCCGTACCGTGCGCAGAGTAGATGAGGGGCCGCAGTGGAATAGGCATGGCCCATGCCAATGGACCACGACAGTGCACCCTGCCGGAAAGCGACCCCGCAGGCAGACTGCACCGCAGTTCCATCTGCGGCGGTCGTTGGGCAGTTACTGTCCAACCTCCTGTCAAACGCTATTGGACATGGCGATTCCGGCAGGCCAGTCGTCCTTGCATTGAAGGCGGGCGTCGACCGCGCGTTGATAGGAGGGGCCGGGCCGTCAGGACGAAAAAAAACCGGCTCCGTGGAGCCGGTTTTTTCCGGAGAGGCCAGCGCGGTCAGTACCGGCCACCGCCGAAGCCGCCATTGCCGTAGCCGACATCGGAGCGCTTGTTCACGGCATAGCCCGCCGGGCTGTAGCCACCCGGGCCGCTGCTCGCTTCGCGCGGGCGGGCCAGGTTGACGACGATGGAGCGTCCGTCGACGGACAGGCCGTTCAGGCCGGTGATCGCCGACTGCGCGTCTTCGGTGGAGGACATTTCCACGAAACCGAAACCCTTGGAGCGACCGGTTTCGCGGTCCATCATGATCTTGGACGAAGTGACGCCGCCGAACTCAGCGAAATTGCTGCGCAGGCTGTCGTCGGTCACGGAATAGGGCAGGTTGCCCACGTAGATTTTG
>DHAE01000029.1:0-24648 GCA_002397315.1 Comamonadaceae bacterium UBA4962 | reverse complement strand
TGCAGCCAGCCCTGGGTGACGGCGAAGAGCCGGGCGGCTTCGCGCGAGGCGAATGTCTTGTCGAAGCGGAACACGCGGCAGTAGCTGCCGCCGCTGGCAGAGCGATGGAGCGCGAAGGAGGCTCGGAAGCGGCCGCAGTCGGTCGGATGTGTCGCGGGCGAAACGACGTACTTGCCCATGGAAATGGCGGTATTTGGGATCTGGAGCACTCAATGACGCAGGTCGAAACCGGCCCGCGTGAGCTTCTGGACAGTCGGGGAATCTGCAGCTCAGCAGGTCCGCCGTGCGACGGAAGTCGCCATATCTCTGCGAGGTGGTGTTTCTCCGGGCAGAGCTTTCTGGTGGCGGTACGGTGGAGTGGCCGCCAGACCAGAACAACGTCCATTATACCACTCAGTAATTTTGTTGGTGTCCAGTATTCCTGTTGGTTTTGAAAACCCGGAAGCTCTATTCACGCTCTAGGCAACGTCGGCACGCGCAGATGTGCCGACGCGTCCCTTTTCCGCCAGGTGATCCAGCAGACGATCGAGGGCCAGTCGATATTGCTCCTGCAGCGTCTGGGTCTGCCCATGTCTGGCCGAGGCAAGGGCCAGGCCGCTGCCATGCGCATGGTCAACCAGAATGTCTCGCCACAGGATGGGCTCGGCCGTGATCCCGGCAAGCAAGGTTGTCAGGCGGTCGGTGATCTGGCGGGTCACTCCTGCAAAGGCTTCCGGTGTCGTGAAGATCGCCAGTGTGAGCTGGGCATGGCGGCCTACGGCAAGGTAGTAGCGAAAGAGCAGCTCCTGGATTTCTGCCCGACGGTCCGGCGACTCCCCCACTGCTTCCATGACTTCCGCGTACACTCGGTCCGACAGCGCGCGCAGCAACCCGGCATGATCGCCAACGTGGTGGTAAAGGCTCATCGGCGTGACGCCCAGCCGTGCGGCCAGGGTGCGAAGCGTCAAGCCGTGCCCTCCACTCTCATCCAGCAGCGTCAGCGCAGTGGCGAGAATATCGTCCTGCGTCATGCCCTTCCCGTGCCTCGGGCGCCCACGTGGGCGGGTCATGGCGCCAGCCGATAGGTGGATTGCACCAAACCCGAAGGGAAGCTGCGGCTGGACACCAGCTTCAGATCTATGTCGCGGGATAGCGCACCAAACAGTGGCCTGCCCGAGCCGATCAACACGGGGACGGTGGTGATCACCATGTCGGCAATCAACCCGTCGCGCAGAAACGACTGGACCACCTGGCCTCCATCGACATACACGCGGTGTACGTTCTGCAGAGCCAGCGCCTGCATCTCTTCCTTGGGCGTGCGACTGGAAAACCGGACCTTGCCCTTCAACGCTTCGGGAACGGGGGCATCGACCAGTTGCCTGGACAGTACCACCACAGGTAGGTCGTAAGGCCATCGGTCGAAGGTCAGTGCTTTCTCGTAACTGCCGCGACCCATCACGATCGCACCTTTGTCCGCGATGAACGCCGGGTAGCCATGGTCCTCCGTCGGATCGTCGCGCTGCAAGAGCCAGGCGATGTCTCCATCGCGCCGGGCGATGTAGCCGTCCAGGCTGATGGCTATGAAAACGTGAGCGGTGATCGTTGGCATCCTTTAAATATATACGATGTATATATTTGGGCGAATCCGGGGGAATCCCGGGGCCGGGCGGATCAGCCGGGGGACGCCTCCGTTCGGCCGGGTGCTCTCGACGTTGACAGTGCGATTGAGGCAGGCAAGACCATCAAGCCGCCTTCTCCACATGCCCCTGCCGCGTATACAGAAAATCGATCACCGCCTTGCGGCACTGCAAATACACCGCATCCTCCGCCAGTCGCACCCGGCTCCGCGGCCGCGGGATCTCCACCGCCAGCACTTCGCCGATCGTCGCGGCCGGACCGTTGGTCAGCATCACGATCTTGTCGGAGAGCAGCACGGCTTCGTCCACGTCGTGGGTCACCATCACCACGGTGCTCTGCGTGCGCGCCACGATCTCCAGCAGCTCGTCCTGCAGCTTGGCGCGGGTGAGGGCGTCCAGGGCGCCGAAGGGTTCGTCCATCAGCAGCACCTGCGGCTCCATCGACAGCGCCCGGGCGATGCCCACGCGCTGCTTCATGCCGCCGGAGATTTCGCCGGGGCGCTTGTGCGCGGCGTGGGCGAGGCCCACCAGCGCCAGGGCGGCGGCGGTGCGCTCTTTCAAGCGCGCCTTGGATTCGGTGGCGCCAAAAACGCGCTCCACGGCCAGGTAGACGTTGCCTTCGCAGGTCAGCCAGGGCAGCAGGGAGTGGTTCTGGAAGACGACGGCGCGGTCCGGGCCCGGGCCCCTGATTTCCTTGTTCGCGCAGATCAGCGCGCCGGCCGTGGGCGTGGTCAATCCCGCGATCAGGTTCAGCAGGGTGGATTTGCCGCAGCCCGAGTGCCCGATCAGCGAGACGAACTCGCCCTTGGCGATCGCCAGGTCGATGCCGCGCAGCGCGGGGAACAGGCCTTTGGTGGTCTTGAAGGTCTGCTCCACGCCCTGGATTTCGATGAACTTGGTATTGAGGGAGGCATGCATGGGGAACTCCTGTGTGCGGTGGGTCAGGTGGGGCCGGGCCGGATCAGGCCTTGACCTCTTCGAACGAGAAGGCCGTGGCGAGCTTCACCAGGGCCCATTCCAGCAGCAGGCCGACGATGCCGATCACGAAGATCGCGATCAGGATGTTCTTCACGTTCAGGTTGTTCCATTCGTCCCACACCCAGAAGCCGATGCCCACGCCGCCGGTCAGCATCTCGGCGGCGACGATCACCAGCCATGCGGTGCCCACGGCCAGGCGCACGCCGGTGAGCATGTAGGGCAGCACCGAGGGGAAGAGGATGGTGGTGGCGATCTTCCATTCGGAGAGGTTGAGCACGCGGGCCACGTTCATGTAGTCCTGCGGCACGCGCTGCACGCCCACGGCGGTGTTGATGATCATCGGCCAGATGGAGCAGATGAAGATGGTCCAGATGGCCGCGGGGTTCGCGCCCTTGAAGACCAGCAGGCCGATCGGCAGCCAGGCCAGTGGCGAGACCGGGCGCAGCAGGCTGATGAGCGGGTTGAACATGCGCGAGAGGAAGGTGAAGCGCCCGATCACGAAGCCCGCCGGGATGCCCACCACCGCCGCGAGGCCGAAGCCCACGGCCACGCGTTCGAGCGAGGCCAGCACGTTCCAGCCCACGCCCTGGTCGTTGGGGCCGTTGCGGTAGAACGGGTCGCTGAAAATCTCCACGGCCTGCTTCCAGGTGTCGGCCGGGTTGGGGATGCTCCCGCCCGTGGTGGAAGACACGATCGCCCACACCACGAGCAGCAGGCCGATGCCGCAGGCGGGCGGCAGCACCGCGAGCCAGAAGCCGCGCAGCGCGGCCGAGGTGTCGCGGGGTGCGGCGGTGGCGGCGGGCGCGGCGGCCTGGGGGGTGGATGCGTTCGTCGTCATCGTCGTGGAGGCGGTGGGCGCTGCGCCGGCAGGCGCGGCAGCGTGGTGGGCAGCGGCGGAGCCGGGCTCCGGGGCGGCATGGAAGACGGCACTGACCATGAAGAACTCCTTCGCGTGGATGCGTCGTGGGGGTCGTGTGGAGCGGGAGGCTTTCGGCGCGCCCGGTCAGGCCTTGATCTTGAAGCCGTCCGCGTACTTCGCCGGGTCCTTGCCGTCCCAGACGATGCCGTCCACCAGCTTGCTGGTGCGCATGTCGCTTTTGGGCAGCGGGGCCTTGGCGGCGGTGGCGGCCTGCTTGTAGAGGTCGATGCGGTTAATGGACTTCGCCACGCCGAGGTAGTCGGGGTGGTCCTTGATCAGGCCCCAGCGCTTGTGCTGGGTGAGGAACCACATGCCGTCCGACAGGTAGGGGAAGTTCACCGCGCCATCGTTGTAGAACTTCATGTAGTCCGGGTCGTCCCAGGTCTTGCCCAGGCCGTCCTGGTAGCGGCCCAGGATGCGCTGGTTGATCGCGTCCACGCCGGTGTTCACGTAGGCCTTGCCGGCGATGGTCTCGGCCATCTTGTTCTTGTTGGCGAGGCTCTCGTCGATCCACCGGCTCGCTTCCAGGATGGCGGCCGTGACGGCGCGCGCGGTGTTGGGGTACTTCTGCACGAACTCCGACGTGGTGCCGAGCACCTTCTCGGGATGGTCCTTCCAGATCGCCTGGGTGGTGGTGGCGGTGATGCCGATGCCGTCCATGATGGCGCGGTGGTTCCAGGGCTCGCCCACGCAGAAGCCGTCCATGTTGCCCACGCGCATGTTGGCCACCATTTGCGGCGGCGGCACGGTGATCACCTTGGCGCCCTTCATCGGGTCGATGCCGTTGGCGGCCAGCCAGTAGTAGAGCCACATCGCGTGCGTGCCGGTGGGGAAGGTCTGCGCGAAGGTGTATTCGCGTTTTTCGGTGGCCATGAGCTTGGCGAGCGAGGCGCCGTTCACCGCGCCCTTGTCGGCGAGCTTCTTGGAGAGGGTGATCGCCTGGCCGTTGTTGTTCAGGGTCATGAGCACGGCCATGTCCTTCTTGGGGCCGCCCACGCCCAGGTGCACGCCGTAGACGAGGCCGTAGAGCACGTGGGCGAAATCCAGCTCGCCGTTCACGAGCTTGTCGCGCACGCCCGCCCAGCTGGCTTCCTTGTTGGGGATGATCTTCACGCCGTATTTCTGGTCGATGCCCAGCACCGAGGCCATCACCACGCTCGCGCAGTCGGTGAGCGGGATGAAGCCGATCTTCACTTCCTTCTTCTCGGGCGCGTCGGAGCCGGCGGCATGCACCAGGGCGCGCAGGGCGGGGCTCACGCCGACGGCGCCGACCGCGGCGGCCTGCAGCACGGTGCGGCGGTGGAGGCTGGTTTTCGAGAGGTCGGTCATCGGGGCTTCCTTGTCGAACGGTTGCGGGCGCGGGCCCGGTGGCAGGTGGCGAAAAAACGAAAAGGCGTCCGCATCGCTTCGCGGCGGGTGGGCCGCGAAGGATGGGGACGCCTTTGTCCTTTGGTTCGGGGCGCCCGTCCGCCGTTGGACGGGTGCCTCGATGACCCAGCGATGGGTGCTGCCGGGGTCAATGCAAGGGCTGTGCCAGCGGATGCGTGCCGGGGGCGGTGGCTGGAAATACCTCGTGGGCCTGGGGCAGCAGGCGCCGCAAGGCCTGCCTCGGTGCCTGATTGGTGCGGCCGCGCACCCGGTTCGTGCGGCGGGCGCCACGCGGCGGTGCGGAGGGACGCGCGCCTAGCCCAGCAGATCGAACGCATCGAGCATGCGCTGGGCGACTTCCCCCAGCTTCATGCCCTTGTCCATCGCGGCCTTGCGCAGTTTCTCGTAGGCGGCCTGTTCGGTCAGGCCCTGGCGCTGCATGAGCAGGCCCTTGGCGCGGTCGATGGTCTTGCGGTCCTGCAGGGCGCCGCGCGCGTCGGCCAGTTCGGCCCGCAGCGCCTGCTCGTGCTGGAAGCGCGCCATCGCCACGTCGAGGATCGGGCGGATGCGCTGGGGGGCGAGGCCGGCGACGATGTAGGCCGTGACGCCCGCGGCCACCGCGTCCTTGACGTGGGTGGTGTCCTCGTCGTTGGTGAAGAGCACGATCGGGCGGGGCGCTTCACGCGTGGCCAGCACGACGTGCTCCAGCGCGTCGCGGGCGGCGCTCTCGGCGTCCACGATCACCATGTCGGGCTGCAGCTGCGCGATGCGATCGCCGAGGAACACGTCGGCGGGCAGGGTGGCGACGAGGTTGTAGCCGTTCTCCAGCAGGCCGATGTGCAGCGCACGCGAACGTTCGGCCTGCGCGCGGGCGTGCTCGTCGTCCTCCCCGGCCAGGGCCAGATCGGGGGCCACCACCACGATGCGCATCGACTCGTTCATGGTGCGGATTAGAGCAAGAAATACGCCTGCCTTGCCGGAGTGGAGCGGGCTGCAGGCTCGGCCGTGGATGGATCGCGGGAGTGGAAGTTGCTTGGGGGGCAGGGCTTGTCCGCTGGCGCGGACGGGCATAGTCTTGTATACCTCTTGTTACAAGCGGCATCGATCATTCCAACGGAGATCAACGACATGACAACGGCGCGACGGGGCATGGTGGGGCGGGCAGCGGCAGTGCGGCTGAGACCGGGGAAGGGCGCTGGGCGCCGAGACACGCTGGCAGGATTGGGGCGGTGGACGGTACTGGCCGGCGCCTGCGCCGTAGCCGCCATCCTCGCGGGCTGCAGCCGCGTGCCCGATACGGTGAAGATCGGCGTGGCGCAGCCGCTCTCCGGGCCGCTCGCGGCGCTGGGGCAGGACATGCTGAACGGCGTGCGCATGGCGGTGGACGAACTCAACCAGGCGGGCTTCACGGTGGACGGCAAGCGCGTCACGTTGGAAGTGGTCGCGCAGGACGACCGGGCCGACGCGGCCACCGGCAAGGCCGTGGCGCAGCAGCTCGTCGAGGCGGGGGTGGTGGCGGTGGTGGGGCACCTCAATTCCGGCGTGAGCATCGAGGCCGCGCCGATCTATGCGGCGCAGGGCGTGCCGCAACTGGCGATTTCCACGCACCCGCGGTTCACGGAGTTGGGGCTCCCCGGCACCTTCCGTCTGGTCGCGAACGACAACCTGCAGTCGCGCGCGATGGGCTCGTTCGCGGCGACGCAGCTCTCCGCCAACGCGTATGCCGTGCTCGACGACGGCACGCCCTACGGCAAGGGCCTGGCCGACGGCGCGGCGCAGCAGCTCGAGCACGAGAAGCGCCGCGTGGCCGTGCGCCAGTCGTTCGACGACAAGACCACGGATTTCAAGGCCCTGGCCGCCCGCCTGCAGCAGGAGCGCGTGGGGGTGATCATCAGCACCCTCAACGATTTCCAGGTGCTGTCCCTGATCGACGCGCTGGTGCAGCTGAACTACCGGGACGTGAGCATCCTCGGCGGCGACACGATCAAGACCACCGACATGCTCAAGGGCGACCGCAAGGTGGCCGGCATCTACGCCACCTCGCCGGTGCTGGAGGCGCGCGAATTCGTCACCGGCCGGCAGTTCCTGGAACGCTACGACCGCGCCTTCAAGAAGGCGCCGGCCTATGGCGGGCACTACAGCTACGACGCCACCTACGTGCTCTCGGCCGCGATCCAGCAGGCGAAGTCCGCCGATCCGAAGGCGATCGCCAAGGTGCTGCACGGCATCAACGGTTACGCCCCCGTCACCGGCACCATGAAGTGGGACGAGAAGGGCGAGCAGCGCTACGGCGCGGTGGGCGTGTACGGCATGCGCGCGGGCCAGTGGGAGCTGCGCATGCGGTCCGACCGCTGGTGAGGTGGCGTGCCGCGGGCGCGCAAAGACCGTGTGCCGGGCTGTCAGGCGCCGGGGCGCCTACACTTGCGCGCCTATGGCCCAGAGTCAGCTCATCCTCGGAATCGAATCCTCCTGCGACGAAACCGGCGTCGCGCTCGTGCGCGCGCCCGAAGGCGGCGGCGTGCCCACGCTGCTCGCGCATGCCCTGCACAGCCAGATCGACATGCACCAGGCCTACGGCGGCGTGGTGCCCGAACTGGCGAGCCGCGACCACATCCGGCGCGTGCTGCCGCTGACCGAGGCCGTGCTGGCCGAGGCGCGTTGCGGCCTGGCCGACGTGGACGTGGTGGCCTACACGCGCGGCCCGGGCCTGGCCGGCGCGCTGCTCGTGGGCGCGGGCGTGGCGTGCGCGCTGGGGGCGGCGCTCGACCGGCCGGTGCTCGGCGTGCACCACTTGGAAGGGCACCTGCTGTCGCCGTTTTTGAGCGCCGATCCGCCCGAATTCCCGTTCGTCGCGTTGCTGGTCTCGGGCGGCCACACCCAGCTGATGCGCGTGGATGGCGTGGGCCGCTACGAACTGCTGGGCGAGACCATCGACGATGCGGCCGGCGAGGCCTTCGACAAATCCGCCAAGCTGATGGGCCTGGGGTATCCGGGCGGCCCCGCGCTGTCACGGCTGGCGGAGCAGGGCGATGCCGCGGCCTTCAAGCTGCCGCGCCCGCTGCTGAACAGCGGCAACCTCGATTTCTCGTTCGCGGGCCTCAAGACCGCCGTGCTCACGCAGGCGAAAAAGCTCGGCGACCAATTGGAAGCGCGCAAGGCCGATCTGGCCGCGAGCACCCAGGCGGCCATCGTGGACGTGCTCGTCAAAAAGACCCTGGCGGCGCTGGAAGGCGCGGGCCTGCGCCGCGTGGTGGTGGCCGGGGGCGTGGGTGCCAACCGGCTGCTGCGGGCGCAGCTCGACGCCGCCTGCGCCCGCAGGGGCGTGCGCGTGCACTACCCCGAACTGCACCTGTGCACCGACAACGGCGCCATGATCGCCATGGCCGCGGCGATGCGCCTGCAGGCCGGCCGCGAGGCACCGAACCGCGAGTACGCGTTCGACGTCAAGCCGCGCTGGCCGCTGGACGCGCTGGCCTAGGAGCCGTCCCACGCGCCTGCAGCCGGCCTGCGGCCAGGCATAAAAAAGCGCCCGGCCATCAGGGGCACGGGCGCAAGGGCGATAACTGCCTGCCTGCCGGCATGGCGGGGATGCCCCCGACGCGGCCGGCGCATGCATCGGTCGATCAGCCGATCGTGAGCTGGGTGGCGCGGCTTTCGGGCACCACCTTGGCGAGCACCAGCGTCAGCACGCCGTTCTCGAGCTTGGCGCTGCTGGCGGACGCATCGATCTCGTCGGCCAGTTCCCAGGCGCGCTGCACCTGGCGGGGGGCGCCTTCGACGCTGGAGAGGCGCACCTGCTGGCCCTCGATGGTCACGTTGAGCTGTTCGCGGGCCAGGCCCGGAACGTCGATCTGCAGGGTCACGGTCTTGTCGTCCTGGCTCACGGAGGTGCCGGTGTTCGCCATGGTGCTCTGCATGAAGCGCTGGAGCGCGAAATCTGCGGGAGCGGCGGGGCGGGCGGCGTAGGCGGAGCGGCGGATGACGGGGGCGAAGAACATGGTGGAACTCCTTGGATAACGAAGCGGCGCGCAATGCGCCTGGCAGTTGGGGGAGCGCGGCGCCCGGGTTCGCCGCTTGGGTTGCAGATGCGCATGCCGCGGCGCATTTCAAGAGGATTTTTTTGCGGGGCCCGGCGGGTATGCTCGGCATCCAAACCCGGCGGTTGCAAGGGGTTACCACCCCTTTGCCAGCGCACCAAAGTGCAACCAGCACAATGCGGGTTCAGGAATCCGCCGCCATGCCCATGCCCATGCCCCTTCGCTTCACCGCTCCTTCGCGCCCGCCTTCCCGCCTGCCGCGGCCTGCGGCCACCGCGGCCGTGGCCGCCGCCGCCCTGCTCGCCGGCTGTGCGGGCGTGCCCAATTCCATGCCCGGCCTGGACCGCAACGCCCGCTTCGATCCCGACGACTTCAACACCAACGCCAGCATCTATACGCGTCACATCGACGCGCCGCCCGCCCGCGTGTGCGAGGGCGCCCGCCGTGCGCTGCTGAGCCAGGGCTACCTGGTGGGCACCGCCAGCGCCGAAGTGGTGGCCGGCCGCAAGTACTTCCAGCCCTCGACCGACATCCACTACCAAGTGGAGATGCGCGTCGTCTGCGCCTCCGAAGGGCCGCTCAAGCAGCGCACCGCCGTCTTCGCAAGTGCGCTGCAGGACCGCTACGTCATCAAGAAGATCAACAACTCCGCCTCGCTCGGCGTGGGGGCCCTGGGCTCGCTCTCGTTGCCCGTCACGGCCAGCGACGACACGCTCGTGAAGGTGGGCAGCGAGACCGTGACGGATGCGCGCTTCTACGACCGCTTCTTCCAGGTCTTCGACCGCTTCATCCCGCCGCGCGAGGCCCCGACGGAAGTCGGCCAGGCTTCTCCGAAGGTGCCCAGGACGCCCGACACCGAGGCCATGGTGCGCGAGGCCCGCGAATCCGGCGAGGTGAAGGATCCGGCCGAAGGAGGCGTGACCACGTCGCCGGTGGTGCCGCAGGCCGCGCCGGCCGCCGATCCGCTGCCGCAGGTGCTTCCGTACCCCGTGTTCCCCACCGCGGCGCCGCCGGCTGCCGCCGCTTCGGCCCCGCCGTCGATGCCGGCGGTTCCCGCATCGGCGCCCTCGGCCGTTCCCTGACGGGCGGGCCTTCCATCGTTGCTTCCCGGTCCGCGGGTGTCCGTTCCCCCGCTGACTGGCCGGCCGGCCGGTACCGCGCGGGCCGGCTTTTCCGCGCATGCCGCGCCGCATTGCGCTTTCTTTCTCTGCTCCCATGAACGTTTCCGCTGTCCGTTTCCTCGCCTTCCTCCCCGCTGCCGTGCGCCCCGGCACGGCCGCCGTCGCCTCCGCGCTCGCACTGCTGGGCACGGCCCCGCCGGCCGTTGCCAGCGCTCCTGCACCGGCAGTTGCCACGGCTGCCACGCCGGCCGCTGCGCCCATCAAAGTCGCCCTGATCGAAAGCCTCTCCGGCCCCTTCGCCAACACGGGGGAGGCGGTGTACCGCAATGTGCTATGGGCCACCGAACGCGTGAACGCCCGGGGCGGGGTGCGGCTGCCCGCCGCGGCCGGCGGCGCCCGTCCGCTGGTGCTGGAGCGCTACGACAGCAAGGGCCAGAACGAGGAGGCGCTGTCGGCCCTGCGCGCCGCCATCGATGCCGGCGCGCGCGTCGTGCTGCAGGGCAATTCGTCGGCCACGGCGGCCGTGCTGATCGAGGCGATCAACAAGCACAACGAACGCGACCCCGCGCGGCGCGTGCTGTTCCTCAACTATTCGGCCGTCGATCCCATCCTGACCAACGAGAAGTGCAGCTTCTGGCACTTCCGCTTCGATGCGCACGCCGACATGCGCATGGCCGCCCTGATGGAAACCATCCGCGCGGACAAGGGCCTGCAGGGCGTCTACCTCATCGGGCAGGACTACAGCTTCGGTCAGGCCGTGCTGCGCGAGGCGCGTCGCCAGTTGGCCGCGCAACGGCCCGACGTGAGGATCCTCGGCGAGGAACTGCATCCCGTGGGCCGCGTGAAGGATTTCGCGCCCTATGCCGTGAAGATCCAGGCCAGCGGGGCACAGGCCGTCGTCACCGGCAACTGGGGCAACGACCTCACGCTGCTGGTGAAGGCCGCGCGCGAGGTGGGCTACGCCGGTACCTTCTACACCTTCTACGGCAATGCCCTGGGCGCGCCCGCGGCGCTGGGCGATGCGGGCGTGGGCAAGGTGGTGGCGGTGGCCGACTGGCTGCCCAACGTGCCCACGAAGGAAAGCGAGGCCTTCTACCGCTCGTTCCGCCAGCGCTTCCCCAGCCCCGCCGACGACTACGTGCACATGCGCATGCAGCTCATGGTCGAATCGCTCGCCGAATCGATGGAGCGGGCCGGCACCACCGACACGACCGCCGTCGCCCGTGCGATGGAGACCTCGCGCGTGCAGCTGGCCGGGCAGGGCGGCGCGATGCGTGCGGCCGACCACCAGTTCCAGCAGCCGCTGGCCGTCGGCGTGATGGAACGCGCGGGCACGCCGGGCGTGCCGTTCGACGTGGAGGGATCAGGCTACGGGTTCCGCGTGGTGCGGCGCATTGCGGCCGGGCAGGCGGAGATGCCCTCGCGCTGCGAGATGCGGCGCCCGGGCTGATCCGGGCGCGCCGGAACCGTTTCGCGGCACCTGCCCCGCTCACCGAGGAGGTGCGCGAAGTGCGCCGGCCGGAAGGGGCGAGGGCCCTTCCGGCCGGCGCCACGCGCTCTGAGGAACCCGGGCCTCAGTCGGTGATGCGGAAGGTCGCGTCGCTGCCCGCGGTTGCGTTGTCGATGGTGTCCAGGCGCAACTGGTAGGCGTAGTGGCGCATGTAGTAGTTCGGCTGGCTGTAGGACCGGAACGAACTGGCCGCCGTGTCGGCAAATCCAGCCTCCTCCGCGAAGGTGGCGTCGGCTGCGAACTGGGGCGATCCGTCGTACGGAGCGAGTTCGAACGCGAAGTTCTTGTGGCGCAGGTAGTAGCCTGGCTGGTTGATCGAAGCGAAGGAAACGAAGCCCGCGTTGTCGGCGAGGCCCTTGACCACGCGGAATTTCGAATCATCCAGCGGCGATACGTCAGAGTCGATGCGTACCGACGTGAAATTGGCGTGGCGCACGTACCGATCGGGGAAGTTGCTGGACTGCAGGCGGCGGATGGGGGCGGTGCCGCCCCACTGCGCCGTCAAACGGCTCAGCTCGGCATCGTTCAGGCTCAGGATGCCGCCGTGGCGCTTGTGGCTCGCGCCCAGGTTGTACGAACCTTCGGACGCGATCTTCCAGTTGTCCGCGCTGCCCATGTTGATCGAGGTCAGCGGCAGGTAGCCCTTGCCCGACGCATACTGGTCGACCCACAGGCCCCACTTGGCCTCGCCGTTGAACTTGAAGAGGATGGGCCCTTCGACCATCCGGCCGGTGAGGCCGACCTGCGACAGGTCGCCGATGGTGGTCCACGAGCCCAGCACCGACTGGCTGCCTTCCAGCGTGATCTGGCCATCGCCGGAAGCGCGCACGTACCGGTACCCGCCCACGCTGCCCTCCACCGCGATGATCTGCGTGTCGATGATGGATTGGTCGCCCGGACGATCGATGTACAGCTGGGGCGGCGTGAAGGTCACGAAGTCGGTGGTCTTGGCGTAGTAGATGCGGGGCTTGTCCACGCCGTTGAGCGGCGAGATGGTGGTCCAGTACACGATGTAGGCGTTGGATTCCGGATCCCAGATGGCCTCGGGTGCCCAGGCGCAGCCTGCGCTCGGAATGGCGCCGGCCACGTCGACCAGGCGCGGCGCGGACCAGTGCACCAGGTCGGAGGATTCCCAGATGACGAGGTTGGTGCTGCCCCGGTGCATGGCCGTGTCCCAGCCTTTGCCGCTGGCGATGCGCAGGTCCGTGGCGAGGATCCAGTACTTGGTGCCGTCGGGCGAGCGCACGATGGAGTGATCGCGCACCCCCTTCTCCCCCACGGTGGACCGCAGGACGGGCTGGCTGTCGTTCAGGTCCGTCCAGTGCATTCCGTCGGTGCTCACCGACATGTAGGTCTGCTCGCCCGATTCCGACTCGCCGGTGAAGTGGACCAGCAGGTAGCCCCCGGATTGGGCCTGCGCGATGCCGAAGGATGCTGCCAATGCGGCAGCCACGAAAGCCGCCCGAACGGCCTTTTGGTACTTTTTCACGAGTGAACTCCTGTCTCCGTCTGTTGTCGAACCAAGGCGGGCCGTCGGTCCTGGATGCGTTCCGGATACGGGTGAAGCCTGCCTTGGAGTTCCGCTCGCCCGACCGATTCCCAAAGGACGGCGGTCGTGGCTTGGCGGGCCTTTGCTTCTCGAACCACTGTCGAGTTGGCGAGGCCATGCTAGAGAAGTTGCCGCGGCAGGACCAATCGTTTTTTGGCGGCCTGCGATAACCGATTCGCCTGCGCGATGGCGATGGCTATGGATGGCGACGCCGGGGCGTGCTTGTGCTATCGCGCCGCCGCCACTTCCCGTCCGAGGTCGATCACCGCCATCGCGTAGTAGCTCGACCAGTTGTAGCGCGTGACCACGTAGAAATTGCGCGTGCCGGCCACGTAGGTCGTGGGCGCGCCGCCGTTCTGCAGTTCGATCAGCGCAAGCGCGCCCGCGGCCTCGGGCGCCGTGGCGGTGCCTTCGTCGGGCAGGGGGCGCGCGCCGCGCTCTGCCATGCCGGCGGCATCGAAGGTCGGCAGGATGTCGGGCGCCAGCAGTTCGGGCAGGCGCAGCCGGGCCTCGTCGAACGCCAGCGCATAGTGCGTGGGCAGCCCGGTGACCCATCCATGGGCCTTGAAATAGTTGGCGACGGAGCCGATGGCGTCGGCAGGGCTCTGGAACAGGTCGATGCGGCCGTCGCCATCGAAATCGACGGCCCAGCGCGCCCAGCTCGACGGCATGAACTGGCCCAGGCCCATCGCTCCGGCGTAGCTGCCGCGCAGCGCGAAGGGGTCGGTGCCGGTGCGGTCGGCCAGGCTGAGCAACTGCTCCAGTTCGCCCTGGAAGAACGCCTGCCGTTCCGGCGCGCGCGGGTGGGCGGCGGGAAAATCGAAGGCCAGCGTGGCGAGCGCATCCATCACGCGGAAGCCACCCATGTGCTGGCCGTAGAGCGTCTCGACACCGAGGATGCCGATGATGATCTCCGCCGGCACGCCGTATTCGCGCTCGGCGCGCGCCAGCGTGGCGGCGTGCTCATTCCAGAAGCGAACGCCCGCGCGGATGCGCACGGGCTCGACGAACCGGGCCCGGTAGGCGGTCCAGTTCTTGGGGGTACCCTTGGGTGCCGGCACCATGAGCCGGGGAACCTGCGGCAGGAAGCGCGCCTGCCCGATCGCCTGCCGCACCCATTCGCGGTCGAGGCCGCGCCGTGCGGCGAGGTCGTCGGCGAAGCGCAGGGCGTCGGGCCGGCTGGCGTAGAGCACCTCGGGGGCCCGGGCCGCCTTCTCCTTCTTTTTCGCGGGCTTCTGGGCCAGGGCGGCCGGCGCCGTGGCGAGGGCGGCCGCGCAGGCGAGGACGAGGAGGGCGGCGGAGCGGAGCAGGGCCATGCGGAAATCGGTGTCGAAGGAAAAGCGGGGCGTGGCCCGGATTAGAACCTGGAAGGCGGCGTGCGCTCAGCGGCGGGTGCCAGCGGTTTCGGACGGCCAGCGCAGGCTTCGCAGTTCGCGCCGCAGCGCGGCCAGCGCGGTGGGGGGATGCGGTGCGTAGCGCGCCTGCTCCATGCGCAGCAGCCAGCCGGCCGCGGGTGCGGAAGCAGCCTCGCCGAAGCGCTCCTGCAGCACGCGGGCCAGGGCGCGCGGCGGCAGATGCCCGGGCAGCGGCAGGCCGGTGCGGGCGATGTCGCGGCGCGCGCGGTCCAGCAGGCGCAGCCACGGGTCCTGGCGGCGGCGTTCCCACAGGGTCCAGCCCGCGCCGCCGAGCGCGGCCAGGGCGGCGAGTGCGCCGAGTACCCGTGCCAGGTCCAGCGCGTCGGGCGAGGAGATGCCGAGGGATTTCAGCAGATCGAGCTGCTGGCTCTGCGTGTAGTTGAGCACCCACTGGTTCCAGCGGTTGTTCACGGCCTCCCACACGGCGCGCGCGCGGGCGGCGATGCCGCGGCCGATGACCGTGTCCACCGCGGTGCCGAAGGCGCTGCGCGGTGCCAGCAGGCGCTGGAAGTTGCCGATGCGGCCCGGCGACACGGCTCCGGTCGGGTCCACGCGCACCCAGCCGCGGCCTGCAAGCCATACCTCGGTCCATGCATGGGCATCGGCCTGCCGCACCGTCCAGTACCCGTCCACGCCGTTCAGCTCGCCGCCCTGGTAGCCGGTGACGATGCGCACCGGGATGTCGGCCGCGCGCAGCAGCACCGCGAAGGCGGAGGCGATGTGCTCGCAGAAGCCGGCCTTCTGGTCGAACCAGAACGCATCGGCAGTGTGCTCGGCCACCACGCCCGGCTCGAGCGTGTAGCTGTAGCCTCCCGTGCGCAGGCGCTCCAGCGCGGCCTGCACGAAGGCCGCCGGCCCGCCCGCGGCGATGGCCGGGTCTTCGAGCATCTGGCGCGCCAGGGCGCGCGTGCGCGGATCGAAGCCGTCCGGCAGCTCCCGGTAGGGCCGCAGGCGCGGCGTGTCCTGCGTCGGCCCGTGGGTGAATTGCGGATAGCTGGCGGCACGGTAGCGCAGCACCTCGTTGATCGGGCGGTTGGCAAGCCACGAGAGTTCGGGCGACATCGCGGCGCGCAGGCCCGGCGGCAGGGCAGGCGCCTCGGGCGCGGCATCGAGCGTGAGCAGCCAGGGCACGCGCAGCGCTTCCAGCGTGACCTCGTAGCGCAGCGGATCGCCTTCCACCTCGAGCGATGCAGGGATGGGAGGTCGCCACGCTGCGGCGGGCGCCCCGGTCTGCCCGAAAGCGAACCACTCGCGCCCGTCGAACACCGAAAACACCGGCCCGCGGAAATAGAGCGCGTTCTGCGGCGGCGGCTCGCCGCCCGGCGTGTCGAAGCGCGCGCGCAGCGCGATGCCGTCGTCGAGCGCGAGCGAGGCGACGTTGCCGATCTCCATCCGGCCCGACAGGCCGCTGCGGCCCGTGGGGTTCTCGCTGGGCATGCCCCAGAGCGGCGCCATGCGCGGGAACAGCAGGAACAGCGCGAGCATGACCGGCGCGCCCAGCAGAGCCATGCGGCACGCGAGCCGCAGCGCCACGGTGAGCGGCGGACGCCCGACCGGCAGGTGGGCGTTGACCAGTGCCGTGAGCAGGCCCAGCAGGGCGATCAGCATGGCCGCTGCCGTGGCGAGCGATTGCGAGAAGAAGAAGTTGCTGAGCATCGTGAAGAAGCTCAGGAAGAAGATCACCATGGCATCGCGCCGCGCGTTCATCTCCATCGTCTTGAGCGCGAGCAGCATCACGATCAGCGTGACGCCTGCGTCGCGGCCGACGATGGTGCCGTGCGTCACCACGGTAAGCGCGACCGATGCGGCCAGCAGCGTGCCCAGCACCCAGCGCCCGGGCTGCGGCCGGCCGCGCAGTGCCAGCGCGCCGCGCCACACCAGCACGGCGGCGGCCAGCAGCGTGGTCCACCAGGGCAGGTAGGGCGCCAGCGGCAGCACCACCCAGCCGACGGTGGCGAGCAGGAACAGCAGGTCGCGCGTCTCGCGCGGCAGGTGGGCGAGGGTGTGGCGCAGCGCGGTCATGCCGTCGCTCCCGCGCTGCCGGAGCCGGGTACGGGCATCCGCGCGGGCACGGGCGCCACCGATGCCGATGGACCGCACGCGGCCGTGAGCGGGAGGCGGTCGTTCAGCACAGTGCCAGCGCCTCCAGGCAGCGGCGCTCGTGCGCCGGGCCGCTGCCCTGGCCGACCTCGCCGGAGGGCAGGCGCAGGCCATAGTCCAGGCCCAGGCGCTCGGCCTGCAGCACCCAGGCCGTGATGCGCGAGATGCGCGCTTCCGGGTCCTGCAGGCTGGTGAGGGCGAGGTCGAACCACAGCTCCTGCCGGCGCGACTGCTGGGTGTCGTCGCGGCTCACGAGGTCGTCGGTGCCGGTGGCGAGCGACCGCGCGGCCTTCTTCCAGACGACGAGCTTGAGCGGATCGCCCCGGCGGTAGGCGCGCACGCCGTCGAACTCCCCGATGCCTTGCGTGGGCGCGCTGCCCGCGCCACCCGCGCTCGGCTCGCCGGCGGGCAGTGGTGGCGGAGGCACCTCGGGACGGGGGTACACCAGCACCTGCGCGGCCGGGCGCCAGAACGTCCAGACGCGGAACGTGCCCAGCGGGAAACGCGTCTCGGCCGTGAGCAGCGGCACGCCGTGCAGCCCGCGACGCTCGGGCTGGAAGGCGATCTGCACCGCCGCCGAGCCCTGCGCGGGCACGTCCGTCCACGCCCAGTGCGTCGCGCGGCCGCCGCCGTGCACCGCCAGCGCGATGCCATGGCGCGGCGCGGCGCGCTCGCTCGTCAGTTGCACGTCGAACACCACGCTCTGGCCCAGGAAGCGCGGCTCGGGTGGCAGCAGGTGCAGCGTCAGCCCGCGCAGCGTCGCATGGCATACGTGCATGCCCGCCACCGCGCTGCCGGCCAGCAGGAACGTCAGCAAATAGCCCAGGTTGAGCTGGAAATTGATCGACGCCACCAGCAGCACCAGCAGCGTCAGCGCCAGCATCCACCCTGCGCCCGTGGGCAGGATGTAGACATTGCGCTGCGTGAGCAGCAGCGTGTCCGTGCGCGGCAGCCGCGCCTGCCACCAGCGGTGCAGCCGCGCGCGCAGCGCGGCGAGGTGCCGAGCAGGGGGGTGTTCCCTCATTTCAGGGGCACGGCTTCCGCCATCGCGACCACCTGCTCGGCTGCCCCGCGCCCCGCATCGCCCACGGGCACGAGCCGGTGGGCGATCGTCTGCGGCAGCACGGCCTGCACGTCGTCGGGTGCCACGTAGTCGCGGCCGGCGATCAGCGCCTGCGCCTTGGCCGCGCGGATGAGCGCGATGCCCGCGCGCGGCGACAGGCCCTGCAGGAACCAGCGCCCGGACCGCGTCGCGGCGATCAGATCCTGCACGTAGTCGAGCAGCGGCTCGGCCGTGTGCACCGCCAGCACCTGCTGCTGCAGGGAACCGAGTTCGTCGGGCGACAGCAGCGCCGGCATGCCTTCCACCATGTCGCGGCGATCGCCGCCAGCCAGCAGCAGCCGCTCGGCGGCACGGTCCGGATAGCCGATCGAGATGCGCATCAGGAACCGGTCGAGCTGGCTCTCGGGCAGCGCGAAGGTGCCGAGCTGGTCGTGCGGGTTCTGGGTGGCGATCACGAAGAAGGGGTGGGGCAGGGCGCGCGTCTCGCCTTCCACGGTGACCTGCTTTTCTTCCATGGCCTCCAGCAGCGCGCTCTGCGTCTTGGGGCTGGCGCGGTTGATCTCGTCGGCCAGCAGCACCTGGGCGAACACCGGACCGGGATGGAACACGAACGACTCGCGGCCGCGCTCGTAGACCGACACGCCCGTGAGGTCGCTGGGCATCAGGTCGGCCGTGAACTGCACGCGCGAGAAGTGCAGCCCGAAGGTGCGTGCGAGCGCATGGGCCAGCGTGGTCTTGCCCACGCCCGGAACGTCCTCGATCAGCAGGTGTCCTCCGGCCAGCAGGCAGGCCACGCAGTCCTGCACCTGGGCGTTTTTGCCGACGATCACCGTGTTAAGCTGATCCAGAAGCGACCGGATCTTGTGCTGTGTGTTCATGGCACCCGACGTTATCCGAAAAAAACCAGAGACAAGGGATTCATGGTGGGCTCCACAGGCTATTTCACGCACCGCGAATGCTGGAAGCACGAGATGGGTGCGGGCCACCCCGAGTGTCCGGGGCGGCTGGATGCGATCGAAGACCGGCTGCTGGCCACGGGCGTGGCCGACGCGCTGGAGCGCTTCGAGGCGCCGGAGGCATCGCTCGCCGATGTCGAGCTGGCGCACGACCGGCTGCACGTGGCCGCGCTGCGCGGCCTCTCCGACCGGCTCGCGGAAGAGATGCTGGCCGGCGGCCCCGCCCATGCGCAGGTCGATCCGGATACCTCCATCAACACCCACACCTGGCCGGCCGCGCTGCGCGCCGCGGGCGCCGCGCTCGCCGCGACCGACGCCGTCATGGCCGGCGAGCTGGAGAACGCCTTCTGCTGCGTGCGCCCGCCGGGCCATCATGCCACGCGCAGCAAGGCGATGGGCTTCTGCTTCCTCAACAACGTCGCGATCGCGGCCAAGTACGCACTGCAGCGCTACAAGCTGCAGCGCGTGGCGGTGGTGGATTTCGACGTGCACCACGGCAACGGCACCGAAGACATCCTCGCGAACGATCCGCGCGCGCTGATGGTCGGCATCTTCCAGCACCCGTTCTACCCGTTCAGCGGCGACCAGGACCCGGCGCCCAACATGCTCAACGTGCCGGTGGCCGCGTACACGCGCGGCATGGAGATCCGCGAGCTGATCGAGATGCTCTGGATCCCGCGGCTGGAAGCCTTCAAGCCCGAGATGATCTTCGTCTCGGCCGGGTTCGACGGCCACCGGGACGACGACATGGGCCAGCTCGGCCTCACCGAGCAGGACTATGCCTGGATCACGCAACGCATCAAGGACATCGCCCGCCGCTACTCCAAGGGCCGCATCGTCTCCTGCCTGGAGGG
Source organism: Comamonadaceae bacterium UBA4962 (assembly GCA_002397315.1). GTDB lineage: Bacteria > Pseudomonadota > Gammaproteobacteria > Burkholderiales > Burkholderiaceae_C > Paracidovorax. Next base: position 5,162 of record DHAE01000029.1, on the reverse strand, counting down.
CGGCTACGTGATGGATGCCCTCGCGCGCAGCGTGGAAGCCCACGTGCGCGTGCTGGCCGACCTCTGAAACCGCCATGACCGAACCTGCCATGTCCGCTTCCGCCGCCGACGCCCCCTTGCTCCACACCGCGCGCGATGCCCGCGGCGTCGTGACCCTCACGCTGGCCGATCCGGCGCGGCTGAATGCGCTCGGCGACGGCATGCTCGCCGCGCTGCAGCAGGCGCTCGATGCGGTCGCGCAGGACCCGCAGGCCCGCGTGGTGGTACTGGCCGCGCAGGGCAAGGCCTTCTGCGCGGGCCATGACTTGAAGGACATGGCCGCGCATCCGGACGCCGCCTGGTACAAGCGCCTCTTCGCGCAGTGCAGCCGCATGATGGTGTCGATCCAGCGCCTGCCCGTGCCGGTCATCGCGCGCGTGCAGGGCATCGCCACGGCGGCGGGCTGCCAGCTGGTGGCGCAGTGCGACCTCGCCGTGGCGGCCGAGGGCGCGCGCTTCGCCACCAGCGGCATCCACTACGGACTGTTCTGCGCCACGCCCAGCGTGCCGCTGGTGCGCAACGTGCCGGCGAAGCGCGCCATGGAGATGCTGCTCACCGGCGACTTCATCGACGCGCGCACCGCGCTGGCCGAAGGCCTGGTGAACCGCGTCGTGCCGGCCGAGGCGCTGGACGACGAGGTCGAATCGCTCGTGCGCTCGATCCTTGGCAAGCCCCGCGCCGCGGTGGCGATGGGCAAGGCGCTCTTCTACCAGCAGCGCGAGCTTGGCGTGGAGGCGGCCTACCAGCTCGCCGGGCAGGCCATGGCAACGAACATGATGGACGAGGCGGCGCAGGAGGGCGCCCGTGCGTTCGCGGAAAAGCGCGCACCGGCCTGGAAGGCCGCGGCCGAGATCCCGCCACCTGCCACGCGCTGACCGGGCCCGCACCCGGCGCCAGCGGGCCGAGCCTCCTGCCGATTCGTTTCGGCCCCGCATCCGCGGCGGGCCGCCTCCCGGATCACTCCCCGATCTTGCGCACTTCGGTGGCGTCCGGTGCCAGCACGGTGCCGTCCTTCGCGGCCGGTGCCATGAACGGCACGGGCTTGCCGGTGCGCCGGTCGACCAGCACCGAATGGCGCTCCCCGCGCTGGAACAGCTCCCGCTCTCCCCACTGCCGCAGGGCCACCACGAGCGGAAACAGGCTCTCGCCGCGCGGCGTCAGCACGTACTCCTGGTAGGCCGAGCCGTCCGACGCCGGTTGCAGCGCGAGGATGCCGGCCTCCACCAGCCGGCGCAGCCGGTCGGCCAGGATGTTGCGGGCCAGCCCGAGGCTGCGCTGGAAATCCCCGAAGCGGCGGATGCCGTCGAACGCGTCGCGCACGATGAGCAGGCACCAGCGGTCGCCCACCACCGCGACGCTGCGCGCCACGGGGCAGGGGCCTTCGGACAGGTTGTCGCTGGAGGGCATGGCGGCTTCCGGTGATGAGGGTGGTGTCGAGAACAGGCAAACCAATCAGGTTGCATTTTAAAACTACCTGACCTAGCATCCATCTGGTTTTGTTTTGCAACCAGATTGGATGGAGCGCGATGCCCCCTGCCGAAATGCCCCGGCCCTCGATCGACACGGACAGCGACCCGCACACGCACGCCGAGACCGCTTCCTCACGCTCCGCCGGCATGCCGACCAGCGTGGTGCGCCTTTTCGCCGCGGCGGGCGGGCTGAGCGTGGCCGGCGTGTACTACGCCCATCCGCTGCTCGATGCGCTGGCGCGGGATTTCGGCATCGGCCCGGCGGCGATCGGCACGGTGGTCACCGCGACCCAGGCGGGCTGCGCGCTGGCCCTGGTGCTGCTCGTGCCGCTCGGCGACCGCGTGGACCGGCGGCGGCTCATGGCGGCCCAGTGGGTGGCGCTGGCGGGCGCACTCGCGCTGGTGGGCATGGCGCAATCGGCAGCCGTGCTGCTCGCGGGCATGCTGCTGGTCGGCCTGCTGGGCACCGCCATGGCGCAGGGGCTGGTCGCCTATGCCGCCAGCGCGGCGGCGGCGCACGAACGGGGGCGGGTGGTCGGGGCGGCGCAGGGCGGCATCTTCATCGGGCTGCTGCTGGCCCGGGTGTTCGCGGGCGGCGTGTCCGATCTGGCAGGCTGGCGCGGCGTATACCTCGGCGCCGCCGCGCTGCTCGCGGCCCTCGCGCTGCCGATGTGGCGTCGGCTTCCGGCCGTCGCCACCGCGGCCGGTGCACCGTCCTACCCGCGCCTGATCGGCTCGATGGGGACATTGCTGCGCGAGGAACGCGTGCTGCAGGTGCGCGGCATGCTCGCGCTGCTGATGTTCGCGGCCTTCAACATCTTCTGGAGCGCGCTGGCGCTGCCCCTGAGCGCGCCGCCGTTCGGCTTCTCGCACACCGCCATCGGCTCCTTCGGGCTGGTGGGTGCCCTGGGCGCGCTCGCCGCCGCACGCGCGGGGCGCTGGGCGGACCGCGGCCACGCTGAGCGGGCCAGCGCCGCGGCCCTGGCCGCGCTGCTGATCGCATGGTGGCCGCTGTCGATGATGGAGCGGTCGCTCGGCGCGCTGGTGGTCGGCATCGTGCTGCTCGACCTCGGCGGCCAGGCCCTGCACGTCACCAACCAGAGCCTGATCCTGCGCACCCGCCCGCAGGCGCACGGCAGGCTGATCGCCGCGTACATGCTGTTCTACGCCGCGGGCAGCGGCCTGGGCGCCATCGGCTCGACGCTGGTGTACGCGCACGCCGGGTGGCAGGGCGTGTGCGCGCTGGGAGCGGCCGTGAGCTTGGCCGCGCTGCTGTTCTGGCGGGCCACGCTCGCACGCACGCCCTCTGTGCCGGGGTAAGCTCGCCAGCTCTCCCGCCGGGGCCACCGCTGCGCTCCGGCCCTGCCGTCCACCGATGCCCCGAGGTTCCCGCCCATGGATGCCCTCCACGCGCTGATCCGCGATTTCAGCCAATCCCACGCCTGGATCGAAGCGGCCGTGCTGGCCGCCTGCCTGGCGCTCGCCTACTTTGCGAGCCGCATTCTCGGCCGCCAGCAGCCGCCCGATTCGGTGTGGTTCGGCCGCCGCACGGTCGATGGGCTGATGTTCCCGCTGCTGGCGCTGGCGCTGGCCTATGCCGCCCGCGTGGGCGTGGAGACGGTGCTGCTGCAGCCCGTGTTCCTGCTGCGCGTGGCGGTGCCGGTGCTCAGCTCGCTGGTGCTGATCCGGTTCTTCGCGCGCATCCTCGCCAATGCGTTCCCGAAATCCGCGGCCATGCGGCTGGTGGAGCGCATCGTCTCGTGGCTGGCCTGGGGCGTGGCGGTGCTCTGGATCGTGGGCCTGCTGCCCGCGGTGCGCGCCGAGCTGGCCGGCGTCGCCATCCATTTCGGCAAGTCGCAGGTCACGGCGCTCACGCTGATCGAAGGGTCGCTCTCGGCCACCGTGGTGATGCTGCTGGCGCTGTGGCTGTCGTCCACGCTGGAGCGGCGCCTGCTGGACCGCACGATCGTCGACCTCTCCATGCGCAAGGTGGCCGCCAACGCCACGCGGGCGGGGCTGCTGCTGGTCGGCCTGCTGTTCGCGCTCTCGGCCGTGGGGGTGGACCTGACGGCGCTCTCGGTGCTGGGCGGTGCCGTGGGCGTGGGGCTGGGCTTCGGCCTGCAGAAGCTCGCCTCCAACTACGTGAGCGGTTTCGTGATCCTGCTGGAACGCTCGCTGCGCATCGGCGACAACGTGCGCGTGGACGGCTTCGAGGGCCGCATCACCGACATCAAGACCCGCTACACCCTGATCCGCGCGGGCAACGGGCGCGAGTCCATCGTGCCCAACGAGACGCTCATCACGCAGCGCGTGGAGAATCTCTCGGACGCGGACCGCAAGTTCAACATCACCACCAACATCACGGTGGGCTACGACAGCGACGTGTCGCGCGTGCAGGCCATTCTCTGCGCTGCCGCGGCAACCCAGCCGCGCGTGCTGGCCGACCCGGCGCCGGTGGCCTACCTGATGAACTTCGCGCCCGACGGGCTGGAGTTCAGCCTCAACTTCTGGGTGAGCGACCCTTCGGCCGGCACGGTCAATCTGCGCTCGGCGATCAACATCGCCATCCTCGAAGGTCTGCGCGCCGAAGGCATCGACATCCCCTATCCGCAGCGCGTGGTGCGCCTGCAGGCCGATGCCCCGCCGCCCGCCGGGCCCCTGCAGGTCGCGCATGCCGTGCATGTCGCGCAAGCGTCCGCGCCGCCGCCCACGGCGTGACCGGACGCGGCTATACTCCGTAAAAAGCACGATCGTTCTTTTTTGTGCGGGGCGGTGGGCCGGCGCGTCGTCCCGGCGGTTGCCCGCCGTTCCGGCCAGGGCTGGCGCATAGAATGGACCGGTTTACGTTACGTCAATCAATCAACCCGTTTAGGAGCCGCAGCAATGAAGGTCTTGGTCCCCGTCAAGCGCGTGGTGGACTACAACGTGAAGGTCCGCGTGAAGTCGGACCACACGGGTGTGGACATCGCGAACGTGAAGATGAGCATGAATCCGTTCGACGAGATCGCCGTGGAGGAGGCCGTGCGGCTGAAGGAAAAGGGCGTGGCCACGGAGGTGATCGCGGTCTCGTGCGGCGTGGCGCAGTGCCAGGAGACGCTGCGCACGGCGATGGCGATCGGCGCGGACCGCGCGATCCTGGTGGAGACGGCGGAAGAGCTGCAGCCGCTGGCCGTGGCCAAGATCCTCAAGGCCCTGGTGGACAAGGAGCAGCCGCAGCTGGTGATCCTGGGCAAGCAGGCGATCGACGACGATTCGAACCAGACCGGCCAGATGCTGGCCGCGCTCGCGGACCTGCCGCAGGCGACCTTCGCCTCCAAGGTGGAGGTGAGCGGCGACACGGTGAACGTGACGCGCGAGGTCGATGGCGGCCTGGAGACGCTGGCGCTCACGCTGCCGGCGATCGTCACGACCGACCTGCGCCTCAACGAGCCGCGCTACGTGACGCTGCCCAACATCATGAAGGCCAAGAAGAAGCAGCTCGATACCGTTAAGCCCGAGGACCTGGGCGTGGACGTGAAGCCGCGCCTGAAGACCCTGAAGGTGACCGAGCCCGCCAAGCGCGGCGCCGGCGTGAAGGTGCCGGACGTCGCCACGCTGGTCGACAAGCTGAAAAACGAAGCGAAGGTGATTTGACCCCCTGAGCCGCTACGCGTC
>DHAE01000030.1:119292-144452 GCA_002397315.1 Comamonadaceae bacterium UBA4962 | reverse complement strand
CGCGGCCTGCGAACGCATCGGGGCTGCCCGCCGCACGCCGATGGCGGTGGAGCAGGTGGTGTACTTCCCGCCGCAGCCCTTCACCCCCGAACTGGTGGAAGGCGTGCGCAGCGATGCGGCCGCGCTGGGCTACAGCGCCATGGACGTGGTGAGCGGTGCCGGACACGACGCCGTCTACCTCGCACGCCTGGCGCCCACGGCCATGGTCTTCGTGCCGTGCGCGGACGGCATCAGCCACAACGAGATCGAAGACGCCGAGCCCGAGCACCTGGAGGCCGGCTGCAACGTGCTGCTGCACGCCATGCTGCGCAGCGCGGGGGTGGCGGCATGACGATGAAGTTCCTGATCGCGCGGCTCAACCACGAGACCAACACCTTCTCGCCGGTGCCCACGCCGCTGGAAGCCTTCTCGCCCCGCTACGGGCAGGAGGCGCTGCAGGACAACCTCGGCATGCGCACCGCCATGGCGGCGTTCATCGACCTGGCCCGGAGCCTGGATGCCGAGATGGTGACGCCCGTGTCGGCCATGGCCAACCCCAGCGGCCCGGTGCATGCCGCCGCCTACGACGAACTCACCCGCCGCATCGTGGAAGCCGCGCCCGGCTGCGACGCCATCCTGCTGGACCTGCACGGCGCCATGGTGGCCGAGAACAGCCCCGACGGCGAAGGCGACCTGCTGGAGCGCGTGCGCGCCGCCGCACCGGGCGTGCCCGTGGCCGTGGCCCTGGACCTGCACGGCAACATCACGCCCAAGATGGTCGCCCATGCCGACGTGATGGTGGGCTTCAAGACCTATCCGCACATCGACATGTACGAAACCGGCGAACACGCCGGCCGCCTGCTGCTGGACATGCTGCAGGGCCGGGCGCGCTACACCGTGCGCTGGCGTCCGTTGCCGATGATGGGCCACACGCTGCGCAGCACCACGCTGCAGGGTGCGATGCTGCGCGCGGTGGACGCGGCGCGCGCGGCCGAGGCCGAGGGCATTCCCGCCGCCACGGTGTTCGCGGGCTTCTCGCTCGCCGACATCGAGGCGCCCTGCATGAGCGTGGTCGTCACCGCCCATGCCGATGATCCCGCGCCCGCCCAGGCCGCCGCCGACCGCATCGCCGCCGCGATCTGGGAGGAGCGCGAAGAGTTCATCTACGACAGCGAACCGCTGGAAGCCTCCCTGCGGCGCGCCCAGGCCCTGGCCGAGGGCGCGGTCCGCCCGGTACTGCTGCTGGACCACAGCGACAACTGCATGTCCGGCGGCACCTGCGACTCCATGGACGTGCTGCAGGCCGCGCTGGCCGAAGGCCTGGAGGACATCGCCGTGGGCCCGCTGTGCGACCCCGAAGCGGTGGCCGAACTGATCGCGGCAGGCGTGGGCGCCCGCACCACCGTGCGCCTGGGCAACAAGGTGCCGCTCACCCAGCTCGGCGTGGCCAAGGAGCCGGTGGCCGTCGAAGGCACCGTGGTGGCCATCAGCGACGGCGAGTACACCGTCACCGGCCCCATCTACACCGGCCAGCGCTGCGCCATGGGCCGCACCGTGCTGTTCGACACGGACACGGCGCGCATCGTGGTCACCGAGCGCACCCACGAACCCTGGGACCTGGGCGTGTTCTCCTGCGTGGGCATGGACCCGACGGCCCACCGCTTCGTGCTGCTCAAGTCGCGCATGTACTGCCGGCCGGTGTTCGTGCCGCTCTCGCATGCGCTGGTGGAGTGCGACAGCCCCACCGGGGTGACGAGTTCCAACTACGCGCTGTTTCCGTTCAGGAACGTGCGGCGGCCGGTGTTTCCGCTGGATACGGCCTGAAAACGCCGACTCAGCAAAGGTCATCTCCAAGTCACTGGTGCTTCACCCTGGTTAAGCACAATTGCGTACCAGGGTTTCTACGGCAGGCTGACTACAATCTCACACCCTAAAACGCCGTCCCGTCCTGGAGCGCCCGCTCCCTGGACGAGGTCCGGCAGCCCTCACAGAGCTGGAGACCCCTTGATGTCCGATACGCCCCCGGTCAACGCCACGCCCGACAAACGCGCCCTGCTGCGCCAGGCCGCCCTCGAGTACCACGAGTTTCCGAAGCCGGGGAAGATCGCCATCGCTGCGACCAAGCAGATGGTCAACCAGCACGATCTGGCGCTGGCCTATTCGCCCGGCGTGGCCGCACCCTGCGAGGAGATCGTCAAGGACCCCGCCGCCGCGTTCCGCTACACCGCCCGCGGCAACCTGGTGGGCGTGATCTCCAACGGCACGGCGGTGCTCGGCCTGGGCGACATCGGCGCGCTGGCCTCCAAGCCCGTCATGGAGGGCAAGGGCGTCCTCTTCAAGAAGTTCGCCGGCGTCGACGTGTTCGACATCGAGATCAACGAGAAGGACCCGGCCAAGCTCGTCGAGGTCATCGCGGCCCTGGAGCCCACCTTCGGCGCGATCAACCTCGAAGACATCAAGGCGCCCGAGTGCTTCTACGTGGAGCGCGAGCTGCGCAAGCGCCTGAACATTCCCGTCTTCCATGATGACCAGCACGGCACCGCGATCACGGTGGCCGCCGCCATGCTCAACGCCCTGAAGGTGGTGAACAAGGACATCGGCTCCGTGCGCCTGGTCGCCTCCGGCGCGGGTGCCGCCGCCCTCGCCTGCCTGAACCTGCTGCTGAAGGTGGGCCTGAAGCGCGAGAACGTGTTCGTCACCGACCTGGCCGGCGTGGTCTACGAAGGCCGCACCGAGCTGATGGACGAGGACAAGATCCAGTTCGCCCAGAAGACCGACGCCCGCACGCTGGCCGAAGTGATCGACGGCGCCGACGTGTTCCTGGGCCTGTCGGCCGGCGGCGTGCTCAAGCCCGCCATGGTGGCCAAGATGGCCGCGCGCCCGGTCATCTTCGCGCTGGCCAACCCCAACCCGGAAATCACGCCCGAGGACGCGCATGCCGTGCGCGGCGACGTGGTGATGGCCACGGGCCGCACGGACTACCCGAACCAGGTCAACAACGTCCTGTGCTTCCCGTACATCTTCCGCGGCGCGCTCGATTGCGGCGCCACGACGATCACGCTGGAGATGGAGATCGCCGCGGTGCATGCGATCGCCGAACTGGCGCAGGCCGAGCAGAGCGAAGTGGTGGCCGCCGCCTACGTGGGCGAGCCGCTGGCCTTCGGCCCCGAATACCTGATCCCGAAGCCGTTCGACCCGCGGCTGATGATCAAGATCGCGCCGGCCGTGGCCCAGGCCGCCGCCGACAGCGGCGTGGCCCAGCGCCCGATCGCCGACATGGACGCCTACCGCGACCACCTGCAGACCTTCGTCTATGCCTCCGGCACGATGATGAAGCCGATCGTCAACGCCGCCAAGGTGGCCGCGAAGAAGCGCGTGGCCTACGCCGAGGGCGAGGAAGAGCGCGTGCTGCGCGCCGCGCAGATCGTGGTGGACGAGAAGATCGCGCGCCCGACCCTGATCGGCCGCCCGGCCATCATCGCCCAGCGCGTCGAGAAGTTCGGCCTGCGCCTGAAGGAAGGCGTGGACTACGACGTGGTGAACGTCGAGAACGACCACCGCTACCGCGACTTCTGGCAGACCTACCACCGCATGACCGAGCGCAAGGGCATCACCGTGCCCATCGCCAAGATCGAGATGCGCCGCCGCCTGGCCCTGATCGCCTCGATGCTGCTGCACAAGGGCGAAGTGGACGGCATGATCTGCGGCACCTGGGGCCACACCGCGCACCACCTGAACTACATCGACCAGGTGATCGGCAAGCGCGCGGGCGTGAACACCTACGCCTGCATGAACGGCCTGCTGCTGCCCGACCGCCAGGTGTTCCTGGTGGACACGCACGTCAACTACGACCCCACGGCCGAGCAGCTGGCCGAGATCACCGTGATGGCGGCCGAGGAGATGATGCGCTTCGGCATCAAGCCCAAGGCGGCGCTGCTGTCGCACTCCAACTTCGGCTCCAGCAACCAGCCCAGCGCCGTGAAGATGCGCCAGACGCTGGAACTGCTGCGCGTGCAGGCCCCCTGGCTGGAGGTGGACGGCGAGATGCACGGCGACGTGGCCCTGGACGCCGCCCTGCGCACCCAGGTGATGCCGCACAGCACGCTGGCCGGCAGCGCCAACCTGCTGGTGCTGCCGAACATCGACGCGGCCAACATCTCCTACAACCTGCTGAAGACGGCCGCCGGCGGCGGCATCGCGATCGGCCCGGTGCTGCTGGGCGCCGCCGAGCCCGTGCACGTCCTGACGGCCAGCGCAACGGTGCGCCGCATCGTGAACATGACCGCGCTCACCGTGGCGGACGCCAACGCGGCGCGCTGAATGCTCCCGGCCTAGCGAGCACTTACTTACGCTTCTTCGGAAACCTTGCAGCGCCTGCCTGTTTATTGGGCAGGCGCTTGCTTTTTGGGGGTCTTTAAGTCACACTATTGGCTCGAAATTTCGGGTAAACCCGTAGTTTCTGAAAGGTGTAGTTGATGCTCAAGGCCATCGCCGTCCGGGCGTACAAGGCAGGTATTGCATGCGCTCTGGGCGCCGCGTTCGCTCTGGCCCCCGCCCTGGGGGAAGCCCGGAACGTTCCGTCCCCGGGCACACCCGACACCATCGCACTGGCCGAGCTGCCCCCGCAAGGACGCGCCACCTTCGGCCTCATCCGTGAAGGCGGCCCTTTTCCCTACGACAAGGACGGCACCGTCTTTGGCAACCGGGAACGCCTGTTGCCCGCCCACAAGCGCGGCTACTACCGGGAGTACACCGTCAGGACGCCGGGAGCGCGCAACCGTGGTGCACGGCGGATCGTATGTGGCGGCCCTCCGCGCACGCCGGATGCCTGCTACTACACCAGCGACCACTACGCGAGCTTTCGGAAGATCGTGGAATGACGGGCTCCGGGCCCGTCCGGGCAGGAAGCCGGCGCACTGAACGATCTCGGGCCCGCCGACTCCCTCCTGAGAAGCCGTGCTCCATGGCGGTTTGCGACGATATCCCTCATTGGTGACTACATAAAGAAAGAGCAGCGGAGATGGAAACGCCACTTCGTACCGACCAGGACAATTCCCTGCGCGGCGTACGCCCCAACATCGTGCAGTCGATTCGCGCCTTCCGCGTGCAGGATCTGCAGGCCTCCGCCCAGACGCTGGGCCAGCACTTCCTGTATGCCAACCTCGCGCACGCCCAGACCAAGCAGGACGTGCTCGAGCTGATCGCCAGCCAGTTCATGTTCCCGGCGCATTTCGGCAAGAATTTCGATGCGCTGTACGACTGCATGACCGACCCCTTGCACAAGTCGGGCCCGCAGCCCGGCTTCATCGTGGTGCTCGAGCAGATCCCCACGACCGTGAAGTTCGACAAGGAAGCGCGCGAGCAGCTGCTGGACATCTTCCGCGAGGCGGCCGATTACTGGGCCGAGCGCAAGATCGCGTTCCGGTGCTTCTATTCTTTTCTGTAGCCCGTTCTGCATCCCACAGCCAGGCAGAACGGGCGAACGAGGCTAACGACAGGAAGAAGAAGGTCGCCGCCGCCGAGCCCATCGCCATCACGCTCGCTCCGGGCTCGGAGAAGATGCCCACCGACAAGCTGGTGGACGTGTCGCCGCTGGCGCTGCGCATGAGCAGCCCGTTCAATTCGGGCTACTGGCTGGCGGCCGCCTAGCACTCGGCACTACCCCTGAGGCGCTGACGCGCCTTCCTGTCAGGAACAGGCTTGCGCCAGGGCCACGTAGTCGGCCACGGGCACTTCCTCGGCGCGGCGCTGGGTGTCGAAGGTGCCGGCGAACTGGCGTGCCTCGAGCCAGCGGCCCAGGGTGTGGCGCAGCAGCTTGCGGCGCTGGCTGAAGGCCACCTGCACGAGTTCTTCCAGCAGCGCGGGCTGCACGGCGGCGGGCTCGGCGCGGGGCACCATGCGCACCACGGCGCTGTCCACGCGCGGGGGCGGGTCGAAGCTCTCCGGCGGCACGAACAGCACGTCCTCCATGGCATAGCGCCACTGCAGCATCACCGAAAGACGCCCGTAGGCCGCGGTGGCGGGCGCGGCCACCATGCGGTCGATGACCTCCTTCTGCAGCATGAAGTGCTGGTCTTCGATGGCCTGCACGTGCTCGAGCAGGTGGAAGAGGATGGGCGTGGAGATGTTGTAGGGCAGGTTGCCCACCACGCGCACCTTCGCCACGCCCAGGCGCGCGGCGACCGCGGTGAAGTCCACTTTCAGCACGTCGGATTCGATCACGTCGAGCTGGCCGTGCGCGCGCAGCCGCTGCGCGAGGTCGCGGTCCAGCTCCACCACGGTGAGGTGCCCCAGGCGCTCGACGAGCGGCTGCGTGAGCGCGGCGAGGCCCGGACCGATCTCCACCATGGGCTGGCCCGGAGCCGGCGCGATCGCGCGCACGATGGCGTCGATGATGCCCTGGTCGGACAGGAAGTGCTGCCCGAAGCGCTTGCGCGGGATGTGCTTCATTGGGGCGGGTCGCGGTATTCCACGTACGCGCGGGCACGGGCTTCCTGTGCCCAGGTGGTGAACGCCTCCTCGAGCTTCTTCTCGCGCACGGTGTCGCGCACCGCGTCGCGCTGCTCGCGCTGCGTGAGCTTGGCCTCGCGGCGCTCCAGCAGCTGGATCAGGTGCACGCCGAAGCGCGACACCACGGGCTGGCTGATCTCCTCCGGCTTGAGCGCCTCCACGGCCTGCTCGAACTCCGGCACGTAGCGGCCGGGGCCCGCCCAGCCCAGGTCGCCGCCCTGCTTGGCGCTGCCGTCCTGGGAATATTCGCGAGCGAGCGTGGCGAAGTCGGCCTGGCCCGACAGGATGCGGCGGCGGTACTCGGCGAGGCGTTCGGCGGCGGCGGATTCGGTCAGCTGCGGGCCGGTGCGCAGCAGGATGTGGCGCACGTGGGTCTGCAGGGCCGAGGACGGAATGCCCACGCGCGAGCGCTCGATCACCCGCAGCACGTGGAAGCCCGCGGGCGAGCGCACCGGGCCGGCGATGCCGCCCACCGGCAACTGCTGCGTGGCGCGCAGGAAGAGGTCCGGATAGCGGTCGGCCACGCGCAGACCCAGTTCGCCGCCGGCGGACGCCTCGGGGGCGTCGGACAGCTCACGCGCCACCTTGGCGAAGTCCTCGCCGGCACGCACGCGGTCGGCCGCCTGCTGGGCACGCTGGCGGCGCTGCTCGACCACCTCGGGCGTGGCGTTCTCCGGCACGGTGACCAGGATGTGGCCGAGGTTCAGTTCGTATTTGGACGGGTCGGTGACGCCGGACTGCTGCTGCTCGCGCATGTACTGGTCGACCTCGATGTCGCTCACGCGCACGCGCGATTCGACGTCGCGCTCGCGCAGCCGCTGGATCAGCAACTGGTTGCGCAGCTCGACGCGGAAGCGCTCGGGGCTGATGCCGTCCGCCGCCAGCCGGCGGTGCATCTCCTCGATGGTCACGTTGTTCTGGCGCGCCACCGACTGCTCGGCCTGCGAGACGGCGTAGTCGTCGACCTTGATGCCGTATTCGTCCGCCATCTGCACCTGGATCTTCTCGTTGATGAGCCGCTCCAGCACCTCGCGCGCCAGCACCTGCCGGGGCGGCCGCTCGCCGCCCTGCGTCGCCAGCTGGTGTTCCACGCGCGCGAGGCGGCCCTGCACCTCGTTGTTGGTGATCGGCTCGGTGTTCACCACCGCGACGATGAAGTCGGCCTGCCGCGCGGCGGACGCACCGCCCGCCGACGGGCCCGGGTCGGGCAGCGTGATCCGCGGCGCGGAGCGCAGCGAGGGCCCGGAGGCCGGGGCCGACAGCCCGCTGCCGCCCGGCGAGCGCAGCCCCTGCGCGCCGGCGCCGGCCGGCGCGAGGGAAACGATGGCGGAGGCAATGCCCGCCAGGCCCAGGAGGAATGCTCGATGGTTCATGGGAAATCGTCGGAATCGGGTCGGTTGGAGCGGCGGAGCGGTCGGCGCGTTCCGTGGCGTTGCGTCAGTCGTAGTTCGTGAACCGGCTGGGCGGCGTCACCTGCTCGCGCAGGTACTGGTAGCGCGGGATGTTCTGCTTGAGGGCCTGGATCGGGTCGGAGCCCAGCGACAGCCGCGAGAAGCCCACGAACTCGATCTGGAACAGCAGCCGCGTCGTGGCCGTGGTCACGCTGCTCTGCAGGCGTTCGAGCACCACGCGGCCGATCCAGCAGCAGCTGTCGTATTCGAAGCCGATCACGGTGTCCACGAGCTTGCGGTCCTGCAGGCTGTAGTTGAGGCGGCCCACCGAGTACCAGCGTCCGCCGCCCTGGCCGCGGCCCGGGCCGAGGTCGCGGCCCTTGTCGCCCCAGAGGTCGTTGATGGGCCACTGCCAGCCGACGTCGATCTGCTCGCTGGTGCCGCGCTGCAGGCGGTACGCGGCGCTCACGGTGCGGTAGTCGCTCGGGTTGTAGCGCGCGCCGATCGTGGTGCGGATCGAGCGTTCCGTCTTGGGGTTGTACTGCACGGTGGAGTCGAAGCCCCACTGGCGCGTCCAGTTGATGCCGGCGCCCAGCAGCACGTCGGAGAGGCGCTCGCTCACCGGCGATTCGCCCGGCATCACCACCTTCTGGTCGCTGAACCGCACGCGTTGGGCGATGCCGAAGCGTGCCGCCTCGGCGCCGGTGTCGGCGTCGAGGAAACGCGTCGTCACGCCCAGGGTGAGCAGGTTGTTGTCGGCGATGCGGTCGCTGCCGCTGTAGCCGTTCTCGGTGTAGATGGTGGCGAAGTTGAAGTCGTTCGCCGCCGTGTCGTACACCGGGATCATGCTCTGGTCGCGGTAGGGCGTGTAGGTGTAGAAGGCCCGCGGCTCCAGCGTCTGCACGAAATTGCGGCCGAAGTAGCGCGCGTCGCGCTCGAACACGACGCCGCTGTCCAGGCTGAAGGTGGGCAGCACGCGCGAGGCCGTGTTGCGGCCGGTGGAGACCAGGCTGCTGTCGAAGTCGTACTGCGTGGCGTGGAACTGCACGCGCGGCGTCAGGAAACCGGCCGGCGCCAGGAACGGCCGGCTGAACTGCGCCATCGCGTAGGTGCGGCGGGCATTGGGCTGGCCCGTCAGCGCGCGGTCGGCGTGGAAGTTGGTGTAGTCCGCTTCCACGCTGCCGTCGAAGCCGCCGGGCAGCTGCGAGGGCGTGTAGCCCCAGTGGATCTGCGGCATGCGGTCGTACGGCGGCACGATGGGCGCGTTCACGTCCTGCAGGGTCTGCCAGCGCAGGGTGCGCAGGCTCAGCGACATGTCGTTGCGCCCCCAGGTCAGCGAGGCGTCCGCCGGCAGCAGGCGCTGCGTGAGCTGGTTGATGCCGCCGTTGGTGCGGGTGGAGAAGTCGCGCCAGTAGTTGTCGTCGCTCACGCGGTTCACGTCGACGTTCAGGCCGATGGCGCCGATGCCGGTGTCGATCGTGCCCCGGTGCTTGAGGCCCAGGCCCCAGCGGTCGCGGTCGCGCAGCCGGTCGGACGGCATGTAGTCGCCGCGCAGCTCGCCGCTGTAGGTGGGCTCCAGGTAGCGGAACTCGCCGCCCAGGCTCACGCCGCGCTTGGCCATCACCGTGGGGGTGATGGTGGCGTCGCGGTTGGGCGCGATGTTCCAGTAATAGGGCTGCGAGTAGACGGCGCCGCTCACGCTGTCGATGCCCATGGTGGGCGGCAGCAGGCCCGACTTGCGCTTGTCCGACAGCGGGAACGTGAAGCTGCCGGGCACCGGCAGCACGGGCACGCCCATGAATTCGAGCACGCCGCCTTCGGCCGTGCCCACCTCTTCGGCGGTGTCGAGCCGGATCGTCTTGGCGCGCACGATCCACGCCGGCCGCCAGGTGGATTCGTCGTTCCTCTGGCACGTGGTGTAGGTGGCGTCGCGGACGATGGCGCGGTCGCGGTCGATGAAATCCACGCGGCTCGCGTCGCCGTAGGCGCCGTTCGCGAGGAAGCGGTAGCTGGCGTCGTCGAAGAAGCCCGAGAACGCATCCACCCGCAGCTCCAGCTGCGATCCCTCGTAGACGTTGCCCGCGCGGTTGATGCGCACGTTGCCGCGCGCCTTGGCGAGGTCTTCGGGCACCTCGTAGTCGAGCCGGTCGGCGTGGATGATGGTGTCGCCGCGCCGCAGCTCGGCATTGCCTTCGACGGTCGCGTTGATGTCGGGCTGGCCCGAGACGCGGTCGCCCCGCACGAAGATCGGCAGTTGCGGGCGCACCTCTTCGGGGATCCGCTCCTGCAGCAGCGGGCTGGCGCGCAGGGCGGGCGCCGCGTCGGCGGCGGTGGCAGCGGCGGATGCGGATGCGGGAGTGCCGGGGGCCGCGGCAGGGTCGGACTCGGCCTGCGCGAAGGCCGCCAGCGGCAGTCCGCACACCATCCAGGCGGCCAGGCGCGCGAGCAGCCGGCGCTCGAACCGGGGTGGCTCGGCGGGGCGGCTGCGGCGGACACGCGGGAGGGAATGCGTCGGTCGGAGAGGATCGGGCAAGGAAGGAAGGTCCATGGATTCAACCGGGTCGGCGGCGCAGCCAAGCGGAAAGAAGGGGGCAGGCGCAGCAGGCCACCCGGACCGGAGGGACCGGGTTTGTAAAATCGGATTATCCATGAGCCACCCCCGCCCCACCTCCCCGGCCGCCGATGCCGGAGTTACGCCCGTTGCCTGGCCCGACGCCGCGCGCCATGCCGCCTTCGACGCATGGCTCGCCCCCCTGGCCTCGGCGCACGGCCTGCGGCCCGGCAGCCTGCGCCCCGCCTCCGCCGACGCGAGCTTCCGCCGCTACCTGCGCATCGACGCCGCCGACGGCACCAGCCGCATCGTCATGGACGCCCCGCCGGACAAGGAAGACTGCCGGCCCTTCGTGCACGTCGAGCGGCTGATGGCCGAGGCGGGCCTGAACGTGCCGCGCATCCTCGCCTGGGACGAAGCGCACGGCTTCATGCTGCTGTCCGACCTCGGCAGCCAGACCGTCATCGAACGCCTCGACCCGGCGCGCCCGGCCGATGCGCACGCCTGGTACCTGCAGGCGGTCGACGTGCTGCTGCAGTGGCAGCAGGCCTCGCGGCCGGACACGCTGCCGCCCTACGACGGCGCACTGCTGCGCCGCGAACTGGCGCTGTTCCCCGACTGGTATCTGGCGCGCCACCGCGGCGTGCAGCTGACGGATGCCCAGCAGTCCACGCTGTCGCGCGCCTTCGACGCGATCGTGGCGGACAACCTCGCGGCGCCCACCGTGTACGTGCACCGCGACTTCATGATGCGCAATCTGATGGTGCCGCGCGAGGCCGGCGCGCCGCTGGGCGTGCTCGACTTCCAGGACGCGGTGCAGGGCCCCGTCACCTACGACATCGCGAGCCTGCTGCGCGACGCGTTCATCAGCTGGGATGAGGATTTCGTCATCGACATTACCGTGCGTTACTGGGAGAAGGCCCGCCGTGCGGGCATTCTCGGCGCCGGCAGCGCTTCCGGCTGGGGCGACGACTTCGGATCGTTCTACCGCGCGGTGGAGTGGATGGGCCTGCAGCGCCACCTGAAGGTGGCCGGCATCTTCGCGCGCATCACGCTGCGCGACGGCAAGCCCCGCTACCTCGCCGACGCACCCCGGTTCATCGGCTACATCCGCGCCACGGCCGGCCGCTACCGCGAACTCGTGCCGCTGCTGCGGCTGATCGACGCGATCGAAGGCACCGAGGCGGCGACGGGGTACGCCTTCGGCCGCGTCTGAACCTGAGCCCCCCGCCCCCCGTACCCCTGCGGCAGGCCACCCCTGCCTGCCGCCCACTTTTTTGAGCAACCCGACGACTCCAGCGTGAACATCCCCCGTTTCCATTGCCCCGAGCCGCTCGCCAGCGGTGCCGCGCTGGCCCTGCCGCCCACGGCGGCACGCCACGTCCAGGTGCTGCGGCTGCAGCCCGGCGACGCGATCGTGCTGTTCGACGACCGCGGCGGTGAATACGCGGCCACCGTGGCGCGCATGGGCCGCTCGGACGTCGACGTCCAGGTGGGCGCGCACGATCCCGTGGAGCGCGAGGCGCCGCGGGCCGTGCACCTCATCGTGGGCATGCCGGCCAACGAGCGCATGGACTGGCTCGTCGAGAAGGCGACCGAACTCGGCGTGGCCCGCATCCAGCCCGTGGCGGCGGCGCGCAGCGTGCTGAAGCTCTCGGGCGAGCGGGCCGTGAAGCGCCAGGCCCACTGGCAGGCGATCGCCGTGGCGGCCTGCGAGCAGTGCGGGCGCAACCGCGTACCCGAGGTGGGCGCCCCCGTCGCGCTGGCCGACTGGCTGCGCCTGCCGGCCGAACCCGGCGCCACCCGCCTCGTGCTGTCGCTGCGCGAAGGCAGCCGCCCGCTGCGCGAGGCCGCCGGCCCCGCCGGCACGGTGCAGGTGCTGCACGGCCCCGAAGGCGGACTCGCGCCCCACGAGGAGGACCTGGCGCTGGCCCAGGGCTTCCTGCCCGCCGGACTGGGCGCGCGCGTGCTGCGGGCCGAGACGGCCTCCGTCGCGGCGCTGTCGCTGCTGGCCTGCGCATGACGGCCGCTCGCACCGACGCCGCCGGGCCGCTGCCTTCGGGCGCCGACACGCCCATGCCCTGGGCGGAGTTGGCGGACGCCCACGCGGCCGCGCCGGGCAACCCGGACGAATCGGCCGGCGCGCTGTTCGACTTCTTCCGCGACACCGACGCCGCCACCGACGACCCCCTGCTCTGGCGCATCGCGCGCGAGCAGGAACTCTCGCAGGCGCTGAGCGGCCTCTTCCACGGCCCTGCGGCGCTGGTGCAGCTGCGCCTCTGGGTGTTCCTGCAGTTGGCCCGCCAGGGCGAGGCGCAGCTGCCGCGCGAGCGCATCGACGAACTCTTCCATGCGCTGCGCCCGGAGGCGCTGGACACGGTGCTCAAGCGGTTCCGCGACGTCGGGCTGCTGGCCTGGGACGACAGCCTGCGCTCCTATGCGCTGCCGCCGCTCGCGCAGCGCGTGGCCGGCCTGCTGGCGCCGCTGGCGAGCGGCGACGCGGCCGCGCAGGATGCCGAAGGCGGCGAGCTGGCCGCCCTGCTCGGTCAGGTGGTGGGTGCGAACCAGCTCGGCGCGCTCGATCCCGGCCAGCTGCAGATGCTGCAGGCGCAGCTCACGCGGCTGCACGGCGAATTCGCCGACGCGATCGCGAGCGGCTCGGAATTCCGGCTGCGCGCGGCGCGCCTGCGCTACGACCGCGCGGCCCAGCTCATCGACCGTGCCTCGGACGCGATCACGGCCATCATCGGCCATGCCCACGGACACATCGCGATGGAGCGCGCAGCGCGCGCCCTCGGCCAGGCCCAGTCCCGCCTGCTGGCCATGGCCAGCCAGTTCAACCGCGCGCTCCAGCAGGTGGACCGCCAGCGCGTGACGCTCGGCACCACCGGCATCACCAGCACCGACGTGAAGCGCTGGCTGCAGACGCTGCGCCAGCCCGCGGCGCTGCTCGACACCGCGCTGGCCATGCCCGTGGGCCTGTGCGCGCTCGCCCCGCACGAGCTGCTGGACGTGACCGAGGCGGAATTCGAGCGCGACCGCCCGACCCAGGGCCCGGCGGAAGACCTGCCGGGCGCACAGGAAGCTCCGGCCGGCACGCTCGCCGCCGTGGCCCTGCCGCGCGAGCTGGGCGACCTCGCCGATCTGCTGTCCGCCTGGTCGCTGGAGCCGGCCACCGATGGGGCCGATGCTCCACGCGACGTGGCCGCGGCGCTGCTGGGTGCCGACCCCGGTTCCGCCCGCTACGCCCAGGTGGCCTACAAGGCCCAGCTGCTGCCGCTGCTCGGCGACCCGCAGGCGGGCGTGCTGCCCGGCGCCACCGGCGCGCTCGCGCGCCAGCCCTGGCGGGTGGAGTGGGAAGCCGCCATCCAGCCGCTGGACCATGCGCAGGTGGAGCTGGTGAGCCGGGGACGGCTGGTGCCCGCGGATGCGCCACCGGACACCTCCCGGGAGACCGCCGGCTGACGCCCTGGGCGCTCCGGCTTCCTCTCGCCTCTTTCTTTTCGTTTCGTTTTCGATTCCCTGCATTGCCTTTTCGGATGGACCGCTGCCCATGGACGACGCCGCCCTGCTGATCGCAGAACTCCTCACGCGCCGCTGGCTGCCGCGCAGCCACCCGCGGGTCAAGCGCGCGCTGGTGGATGCCGAACTCTTCGCCCAGGTCGAACAGCGCCTGGCGCAGTCCGGCCTGCGCTTCGTGGACAGCATCTACGCCGACCACGTCAGCCTCGCGCTGCTGCCTCCCGCGCAGAACGCCGTGCTGGGCGAAGGCGCGCTCAACGCCAACAACAACCTCGATCTGCCGCGCGATGCGCAGGCCCTGCTGGTGGTGCTCTGGGCGCTCATCGTGCTGCCCAAGCGCGAGCGCCAGACCAGCCGCACCGAGGCGGAAGGCGACGGCCAGAACGACTTCTTCCCCGGCGCCAAGCCCCTGCCCTCCGCACGGCTCGTGAGCCCGATGCTGTCGTACAAGACGCTGCTGGAGGACTACGGCAACCAGCTCGGCAAGAAGCTGCGGCTGGATGCCAACCTGAAGCTGCTGGAGCGCCACGGCTTCATCACGCGCCGCCAGGACGAGATCGGCGAAGGCCCGCTGCTGGACGTGCTGCTCGACTACGACGTGCTCGCGCCGCGCATCCTCGACGGGGCGCTGGCCGACGTGCTGGCCCGCGAGCGCGCCGCCGCGCCGCCGGCAACGGACGCCGCCGCCACGGTGTCCCCCTCTTCCTCCGGGTCCGAGACCCCCACGGCCTGACCGGGCCTCTCCACCCGACCATGTTCCACCTGCAATCCCTCGAACTCGTCCACTGGGACTACTGCCAGCGCGTCGCGCTGCCGCTGGACGCCTCCATCATCACCATCGCCGGCCCCAACGGCTCGGGCAAGACCACGCTGCTGGACGCCATGCGCACGCTGCTGGGCCTGCGCTGCTCGGCCCCGCGCGACTACCGCACCTATGCCCGCCATGCCGGCGCGCAGACCGCGTGGCTGCGCGCGGTGGTGGACAACCGCCCGCAGGGCCGCCAGACCTCCAGCCGGCCGTTCGCGCGCCGGCTGCTGTACGCCGACCAGGTCACGCTCGCCTGCCGCATCGACAAGAACGGCGGCGACTGGCAGCGCCGCTACTGCCTGCTCGACGGCGACGTCTCCATCGAGCAGTTGCGCGACACGCCCGAGAAGGACCTCGGCTTCATGGGCGTGGAGGCCTGGGGCCGCGTGCTCGGGGCGGCCGGCCTGTCGCCCGCGATCGCGCGCGTGCTGTCGCTCGAACAGGGCCAGACCGACCGGCTGTGCGAATTCAGTCCGCGCGAGCTGCTGCGCCTCGTGTTCGACGTGTTCGGCGACCAGCAGGTGCTCGACGCCTACGACCAGGCACGCGAGCACCAGCAGCAGCTCTCGCGCGAGATGGTGCAGGCCGAACGCGAGCTCGACCACAGCCGCGCCCAGCTCGCCGAGCTGCAGAACCGCGTGGCCAACTACAAGACCTGGCAGCTCAAGCTCGCCGAACGCGAGCGCCTGGCGACCGAAGTGCTGCCGGTGC
This sequence comes from Comamonadaceae bacterium UBA4962, assembly GCA_002397315.1. Classification (GTDB taxonomy): domain Bacteria; phylum Pseudomonadota; class Gammaproteobacteria; order Burkholderiales; family Burkholderiaceae_C; genus Paracidovorax. The sequence continues at coordinate 128,980 of DHAE01000030.1, read as the reverse complement.
TCGGCTGGCACGGCGAACGCGAGGGCCTGGCGAAGCAGGCGCGCGAGCTGCGCCGCCAGAAGACCCAGCACCGCGCCGCGCTGGCCGAGCAGGCCGCGCAGAACAAGCGCCTGCTCACGCTGCTGGACGAAGGCGCCCGCGCGCAGGCCGATGCCGAGCGCCTGCGCACCGAGCGCGACGAGGCGCGTTCCGCGCTCGACGGCGCCACGCGCCACGAGGCGCCGCTGGAGCAGTTGGCGAAACGCGAGGCCGAGCTGCTCGCGCTGGTGGACAAGGGCAGCAACGCCGACGAGCTGCAGGCCCACCTGCGGCAGTTGCAGGAGCAGGAATCCGCCGCGCAGGACGAGCGCTCCGCGCTGCAGCAGCGGCGCCGCATCGCGCAGGAAGCGCTCAAGGGCCTCGAAGGCCAGAGCCTGCCTCCGCTGCCGCCCGAAGTGCAGCAGTTCCGCAAGCGCCTCACGGCGCAAGGCATCGGCCACCAGTTCGTGGCGGAAGTGATCGAGGTCGCGGACGAGGCCTGGCGCGCCGCCATCGAAGGCGTGCTGCGCGGCCACCGCTGGGTGGTGCTGCTCGACAAGGAAAGCGACCTGGCCGAGGCCTACGACATCGGCGAGCGCGAGCGCTACCGGCACTACCTCGTCGGCCCCGGCGAGAAGCCGCTGCGCGGCGAACCCGGCACGCTGCTCGCGCACGTGCGCTTCACCGCGCCCGTGCCGCGCTGGCTGGTGCAGCAGCTGCAGCAACTGCGCTGCGTGGCCGACCCGCGCGAGGGCAAGCGCCTGGGCGGCACCTGGATCACGCCGCAGGCCTACATGCACGACGGCCGCGGCGCCCGCTCCATGTGGGTCGAGCCGCGCGACCACCAGTTCGGCGCCGCCGCCGTGCATGCGCGCCGCGCCGCCGCCGAACGCGACCTCGCGCAGATCGACGCGCAGCTCGCGCCCGTGCTCGACCGCCTGATGGCCCTCAAGCGCCAGGTCGGCGACACCCGGCGCGCTCTCGAAGGCCACAGCGCCGCGGAAGAACTCGCGCGCCGCAGCGACGAATTCGCCCAGGCGCGCGAAGAGCTGCCGGCCGCCAAGCAGGCCCGCATCGCCGCGGCCCAGCGCTGGCAGCGGCTGGACACCGAGGCCACGCGCGCCCACGACCGCCACCGCGCCTTCACCGACGAGCACCAGCGGCTGGAGCAGCAGTTGCGCCGCTCGCGCAGCGACACCGACCGCGCCGCGCAGGAATGGACGGCCCGCCGCCGCGGCCACCTGGACCACGCCCGGCGCAGCCAGGTGCAGCGCCGACAGTTCCCGGCCCGCTGGACGGCGCCCGATACGCTGCGCGCGCTCGAGAAAGACTATGTGAACGACACCCAGGCGAAACTGCGCCTGGCCGCCGTCGAGCAGGAACTGGAGCACGGCACCTGGGAGCAGGACGCCACGGTGGAAGAGCGCTTCCGCCGCATGGAGGCCACCGTGCGCGAGCAGGCCCTGAGCCTGTCGGACCACCAGGTGAAGAACGCGCAGGCCGGCACTGCCGTGATGAACGCGCGCGAGAGCTACATCGAAGTGCTGCGCAGCACCGTGCGCCGCTACCGCAAGAACATCCAGGAGTTGGGTGCGCTCGCGGGCGTGGAGGTGGCGGCCGACCTGCCGCTGCTGGAGAACGACGACACCGTGCTCGCCCAGGCGGGCCTCAAGGTGCATTTCGCGTTCGACGGCAAGGGCAGCATCGGCCTGAACGACGGCGAGGCCTCGGGCGGCCAGCAGGTCATCAAGTCGCTCATCCTGCTCGTGGGCCTGCTCAAGGACGAGGAAAGCGGCTCCGGCGGCTTCGTCTTCATCGACGAGCCCTTCGCCCACCTGGACGTGCGCAACATCCAGCTGGTCGGCCACTTCCTGCGCTCCACCCAGGCGCAGTACGTGCTGACCACGCCCATCACCCACAACCTGGAAGTGTTCGAGCCGGCGGAGATCACGCTCGTGACCAGCAAGAAGCCCCAGGGCTCGCGCTGGGCCCCGCCCATCGCCGTGGCCAAGCGGCGCGGCGTGCCGCGGCTGGAGCCGGTGCCGGCCTGACGGTGGCCGGCGCGTGCCGTCGCCGCGCCGGCGGAGCGGCGGATTTGTAGGGTTTCCCCGCAACCTGCGGTGCAACCATTGTTCCGGGGTGGCGGCCTGGAGTACAACCCTTCGGCGGTGCAGTCCCGCGTTCCCGAAGGAGATTCACGGTGTCAGAGCCGCCAGTCAGGTCCCTGCCTTCCCGCGGTCCCGCCGCGGGGTCGCGGCTGCTCGACGTCCTCCTCACCACCGAGCCGCGCCAACGCCAGCGGCTCTCCATGGCCGGCCTCGCCGCGGTGCTGATGGCCTGCTGCATGGCGGCGATGCACATCGCGGTGGCCGCGGGGCTGACCGAGCCGGGCCCGGTGCGGATCTGGACGTTCCTGTCGGGCGGCGGGCTGCTGGTGGTGTATGCGCTCATCCGCAGCGGCGTGTCGCAGCGCTGGGCCGACCCGTCGCTCACGCTGCCGCAGATCGTCTATGCGATCGCGTGCGACGCGGCGGCCTACGCCATCGGCGGGCAGGCGCGCGGCATCGCGCTGCCGATCCTGGCGGTGATCCTGATGTTCGGCATGTTCGGCCTGTCCACGCGCCAGATGTTCGGCGTGATGCTGTACGCCATGGCCGCGTTCGGGCTGGCGGCGGTGGCCGCGGAGTGGCAGGGCGACGCGGGGCATTCCACGGGGCTCTCGCTGGCCTACGGGATCATGACCGCCGTGGTGCTCATGGGCAGCACCTTCCTCACCACCCGCCTGCAGGCCACGCGCGAGGAATTGCGCCGGCAGAAGTACGAACTGGCCCGGGCGCTGGAGCACATCCGCGAGCTGGCCACGCACGACGAACTCACGGGGCTGCTCAACCGCCGCCACATGCTGGAGCTGATGCGGCTGGAGCAGCGCCGGGCATCGCGCTCGGGCCTGCCGCTCGTGCTCGCGCTGCTCGACATGGACCATTTCAAGGCCGTCAACGACACCCATGGCCACGCGGCCGGCGACCACGTCCTGCAGGCGTTCGCGCAGGCGGTGCGCACGTGCCTGCGCGACGGCGACGTGGTCTCCCGCTGGGGCGGCGAAGAATTCGTCATCATGCTCTGCAACACGCCGCCCGACGCGGCGCATGCCCTGCTGGAGCGCCTGCGGCAGGCCGTGGCGCAACTGCGCATCCCGCATCCGGCGGAGCCGCCCAGGTTGCCTGCCGACCGGAGCGCCACGCAGGAGCCCCTGCGCATCACCATCTCCATCGGCTTCGCCCTGCACCGGCCGGGGGAGCATATCGAGGCCACTCTGGAGCGTGCCGACCGGGCGCTCTACGCGGCCAAGGCCGGTGGACGGGACCGCATCGTGGAAGGTTCCGCACCGCTGGACCCTGACACCGTGGCAGCGTGCAAGATCGGGGGATGACGCTCTCCGCCCACCGCCGCCCGCTCGGCCTGCTCGCCCTGTGCCAGGGCCTGTTCCTCACCAACAACGTCGTCTTCATCGCCATCAACGGCCTGGTGGGACTGCAGCTCGCGCCGCGCGGCTGGATGGCCACGCTGCCGGTGATGGGTTACGTGGTGGGCGGCGCGCTGTCCACCGGTCTCGTGGCGCGGGCGCAGCAGCGCTGGGGGCGGCAGGCCTCGTTCCAGATCGGGTTGGCCGTGGCCGCCGGCTCGGCCCTGCTGTGCGCGCTGGCCGTGTGGGCGCAGGCGTTCTGGCTGCTGTGCGCGGCCACGGTGATCGCCGGCTACTACAGCGCCAACGGCCAGCTCTACCGGTTCGCCGCCGCGGAGATCGTGCCCGCGGCCCAGCGCGACACGGCCGTCTCGCTCGTCATGGCCGGCGGCCTGCTGGGCGCGGTGGCCGGCCCGAACCTCGCGAACCACACCCGCGACCTGCTCGGCGTGCCGTTCGCGGGCGCCTACCTGGCGCTGGTCGGCGTGGCGCTGGTGTCCATGGCCTGCATGGCCGCGCTGCGCTTTCCGCCCGTGGCGGCGCGCGCGGCCGGTGCGGACGGCAGCGCGGGCCGCTCGGTGGCGCAACTGCTGCGCGAGCCCGCGTTCGCCGTCGCCATGCTCGCCGCCGCGCTGGGCTACGGCGTGATGAACCTGCTCATGGCGGCCACGCCGCTCGCCATGCAGGTCTGCGGGCACGGCTTCGGCGACGCGGCCTTCGTGCTGGAGTGGCACGTGATCGGCATGTTCGCGCCGGGCTTTTTCACCGGCAGCCTGATCCGGCGCTTCGGGGTGCTGCGCGTGATGGGTGCCGGCGTGGCGCTCAATGCCGGCTGCGTGGTGGTCGCGCTGCGCGGGGTGGACGTGCAGCATTTCACGGCGGCGCTGTTCCTGCTGGGCGTGGGCTGGAACTTCCTCTTCACCGGCAGCACCGCGCTGGCGCTGCGCGCCTACCGGCCCGAGGAGAAGGACCGCGCCCAGGCCGCGATCAACTTCGGCGTGTTCGCCACCATGGCGCTGACCTCGTTCGCCTCCGGCGCGCTGGTCACCACCCAGGGCTGGACGCTGCTCAACTACGGCTCGCTCGTGCCGATCGCGCTCACCGGCGCGGGGCTGGCCTGGCTGGCGCTGCGGCAGCGCCGCCGGCAGGCCGCAGCATGAGCCCGGCCGGAGCGTGGACCGCCCGCCGGCGCGCGGCGGTGCTCGCCGCCTGCCTGGCCGGTGGCGCCCTGCCCGCTCCGGCGGGCACGTCGGGCGCGGGGCCGGCCACCACCACCGCGGACCCGGCCTTCTCCACTCCCGACCGGCGGAGCGTGCCCGGCGTCGGCGTGCTGCAGGCCTTCCTCGCCACCCTGGGCCGGGCCCAGGGCACGCAGCGCTTCTGTTTCGTGGTCGAGCGCTTGCCGACCGACCCGGCCACGCCGGAGCGGCGGCAGGTCCTGCACATGGTGTGGACCACGGGCGGGCGCCTCTACACCCTGCCGTGGCCGCCGCGCCCCGACGACCGGGACGGGAACCCCGTCTTCGCGGGGCAGGCGCTGGCCTGGAGCCGGTCGGCGGACCTGAAGGACGGGGTCGTGGACACCGACGCCGAGCGCTTCGGCAGCAGTTTCCTCGTCACCCGGGCCTGGGCCGACCGCATCCTCGGGCAGTGCCGGCGCGCGGGCGTGGCGGTATGGATCGTGCCGGACCGGCGCCCGTCCTGACGCTCAGGCCTCCGCGCCCGGCTCCGGCAGGCTCGCCACCACCTGCGCCACGGCGGCCGTGAGCTTCTTGGCATACGGCACGTGCAGGAACTCGTTCGGGCCGTGCGCGTTGCTCTTGGGACCCAGCACGCCGCAGACCATCATCTGCGCCGTGGGAAAGCCCTGGCTCAGCATGTTCATGAGCGGAATCGTGCCGCCCTGGCCGATGTAGCCGCAGGGCGCGCCGAAGTGCGCCTGGCTCGCGGCGTTGAGCGCCTTCTCGAACCAGGGCGTGATGGCCGGCGCGTTCCAGCCGCTGGCGGCGCTGCCGGGCTCGAAGGTCACGCGGGCCTGGTAGGGCGCGTTGTCTTCCAGCAGCGCCTTGAGCGTCTGCACGCTCTCGGCGGCGTCCACCACGGGCGGCAGGCGCAGGCTCAGCTTGAAGGCGGTGTAGGGCCGCAGCACGTTGCCGGCATCCTGCAGCGCAGGCAGGCCTTCGGCGCCGGTCACGCTGAGCGTGGGCGTCCAGGTGCGGTTGATCAGCGCCTGCACCGGGTCGGTGGTGGTGGGCAGCGCGAAGCTGGTGGAGCCGCCGCAGTCGTAATGCGCCCAGGGGAAGCGCTTCGTCACCTCGTCGCCCAGGATCGCGGCCGTGGCGCGCGCCTGCGCGAGGCGGTCGGGCGGCACCTCGCAGTGGAAGCTCGCGGGCAGCAGGCGGCCCGTGGCGCTGTCCTCCAGCCGGTCGAGCACCTGCCGCATGATGCGGAAGGACGACGGCACGAGGCCGGAGGCGTCGCCCGAATGCACGCCCTCGGTCAGGATCTGCACCTTGAGCGTGCCGCTCACCATGCCGCGCAGGCTGGTGGTGAGCCAGAGCTGGTCGTAGTTGCCCGCGCCGGAATCCAGGCAGATCACGAGCGCGACGTCGCCCAGGCGCGGGCGCAGCAGGTCGATGTAGGGCAGCAGGTCGCGCGAGCCGCTCTCCTCGCAGGTCTCGATGAGCCCGACGATGCGCGGATGCGGCACGCCCTGGCGCTTGATCTCCTGCACGGCGGCGATGCTGGCGTACACCGCGTAGCCGTCGTCCGCGCCGCCGCGGCCGTAGAGCTTGCCGTCCTCGTATTTGGGCGTCCAGGGGCCGAGGTCGCGGCGCCAGCCGTCGAACTCGGGCTGCTTGTCCAGGTGGCCGTACATCAGCACCGTCTGCTGCGAGCCCGGCCGCGTGGCCTCCACTTCGAAGAACAGCACCGGCGTGCGGCCCGGCATGCGCAGCACTTCCAGGCGCAGGCCCGGCACTTTCTGGGCCTCCACCCATGTGGCGGCATTGCGCAGCACGGTATCGAGCAGGCCGAGCTGCTCCCAGTCGGGCGCGAAGCCGGGCGACTTGGCGGGGATCGCGATGTAGTCGGTGAGCTGGCGCAGGATGTCGCCGTCCCACTGGCGGCTGACGTGGTCCAGCGCTTCGGCCGGCTGCAGGAGGTGGGGGGCGATGGGGGCGTTCATGGGGTTTGTTCCTTGGCGGGATGGCGCGGGGCGCGGCGGGGCCGCGGGCCGGGCGGTGTGCGGCGGTCGCGGGAGCCGCCGGGAAAGCTACTGGGGATTGTCGCGCGGTCCGGCGCCGCGCGCCACCGTGCGCAGGGGCATGTCCGCGACGACGACGCGGTTGCGTCCGCCGTGCTTGGCGTCGTACATGGCCCGGTCGGCCGCGGCGATGAGCGCGTCCCAGTGGTCTTCCGCATCGAGGCGGCCGCCGAACACGCCGATGCTCAGGGTGACCCGCACGGGCCCGGCTGCGGTGTCGAAGGTCGTCTTCTCCACCGCGTCGCACAGTTCGCCGGCCAGCCGCTGCGCGCCTTCGAGCGGGGTGTCGGGCAGCAGCACCACGAACTCCTCGCCCCCGTAGCGGCCGATCAGGTCCTGCGCGCGGATGCGCGTGCCCATCAGGTCCACCACGCCGCGCAGCACCTCGTCGCCCGCCAGGTGCCCCAGCTCGTCGTTGACGCGCTTGAAGTGGTCGATGTCGATCATCATGAGCGAGAACGGCTCGCGCGAGCGCACGGCGCGGCCCATGTCGCGGTCGAGCGCCGCGATGGTCGCGCGGCGGTTGGGCACATCGGTGAGCGGATCGCGCGCGGCCATGCGCTGGTTGATGGCATCGGCCCGGTCGCGCGCCATGAAGATGAAGCCTAAGGACGAGGCCTGCACGGTGATGAACGTGGTGAGGAAGGTCGCGTGCTGCCAGAGGCTTTCCTCCAGCAGCCCGGCCGTGGGCATGTGGCCCGAGAGGGCCGCCCCGGCACGCACCACCAGCATGCCGCACTGCAGCCAGATGCCCGCCGCCACCATCCGGTCCGCGCGGCCCTCCGACGGGTGCCGCCAGAGCGCCCACAGCACCAGGCCGAGCTGTACCGGATAGATCACCCCGGCCAGCACCAGCCGCGCCGTGTAGTCTTCCCGGAACGCCACGAACAGGGCGAGCGTCACCAGCACCGGCGCCACGATCTGGCGCCACGGCAGGGGCCGGCGCTGGAACTGGTGGACGGCCGCGAGCAGGCTCGCGAACACGCCGGCCAGCAGGCCGTTGGCCACCACGATCGAGAGCACGTCGGGAATCCGGCCGCGCAGCGCGAGCAGCACGTAGGCCAGCGACTGCATCAGCAGGGCCGTGGCCCAGAGGCCCAGCCCCTCGCCGCGCCGGCGTGCTCCCACCAGCAGCAGGCCGGCCGCCATCACCAGCGACCCCACGACGGTCATCACCAGCAGGGTCGGCAGGTGCAGCAGGGGCTGGGACGGCATGGCGCGGAACGGGAAAAAGAACGGTCGTGCGGGGGGCGCAGAATAAGCGAACGCGCCGCCGCGCGCCACCGCCCCGGGCAGCCCGCGGGGCGGATTCCGGGGTGCAGTGCGCCGCGCGCGTCAGTCGTGTTCGAAATGGAACACGGCCGTGCCGGCCAGGGCATTGGGCAGGAAGCGCACCTCGCGCCCGTTCTGCAGGCCGAACGCGTCGAGCACGCGCAGGCGGTTCTTGTGCGCCAGCACCTCGAAATCCTTGAACGTGCCGACGCGGATGTTCGGCGTGTCGTACCACTGGTAGGGCAGGCGGCGCGTGACGGGCATGCGCCCGCGCAGCACCGACAGCCGGTTCGGCCAGTGCGCGAAGTTCGGGAACGCGACGATGCCCGCGCGCCCGACGCGCGCCGTCTCGCGCAGCATCACCTCGGCGTTGCGCAGGTGCTGCAGCGTGTCGATCTGCAGCACCACGTCGAACGAGTTGTCGCCGAACATCGCGAGGCCTTCGTCGAGGTTGAGCTGCACCACGTTCACGCCGCGGCGCGCGCAGGCCAGCACGTTGTCGTCGGCGATCTCCACGCCGTAGCCGCTGCAGCCGCGCTCGCGCTGCAGCATGTCGAGCAGCGCGCCGTCGCCGCAGCCCAGGTCGAGCACGCGCGCGCCGTGGGGCACGAGCCGCGCGATCGCGTGCATGGTGGATGGATCGCTCATGCGGCGGACTCCCCGGCAATGCCGTCGAAATAGGAACGCATCAGGTTCATGTAGCGCGCATCGTCGAGCAGGAAGGCGTCGTGGCCGTGCGGCGCGTCGATTTCCGCATAGCTCACGTCGCGCCGGTTCTCCAGCAGCGCCTTGACGATCTCCCGGCTGCGCGCGGGCGAGAAGCGCCAGTCGGTGGTGAAGCTCACCAGCAGGAACTTCGCGCGGGCGCGGGCCAGTGCCCGCGTGAGGTTGCCGCCGAACGCGAGCGCCGGATCGAAGTAGTCCAGCGCCCGCGTGATCAGCAGGTAGGTGTTGGCGTCGAAGTAATCGCTGAACTTGTCGCCCTGGTAGCGCAGGTAGCTCTCGATCTGGAATTCGATGTCCTGCGTGCTGTAGAGGTAAGACCCCACGCCCGCCGCCGGCGCGCCGCCGTCGCCCTCCAGCGGCGCGCGATCGAGCACCCGGCTCCGGAGCTGCCGGCCGAACTTCTCGTTCATCACGTCGTCCGACAAATACGTGATGTGGCCGATCATGCGGGCGATGCGCAGGCCGCGCTTCGGAATGGTGCCATGGCGGTAGAAGTGCCCGCCGTGGAAGTCCGGGTCGGTGACGATCGCGCGGCGCGCCACCTCGTTGAACGCGATGTTCTCGGCCGTGAGGTTGGGCGCGCTCGCCACCACCACCGCGTGGCGCATGCGGTCGGGGTACTGCAGCGCCCACGACAGCGCCTGCATGCCGCCCAGGCTGCCGCCCAGCACCGCGGCGAGCTGCTGCACGCCCAGGCGGTCCAGCAGCCGCGCCTGGGCGTTCACCCAGTCTTCCACCGTCACCACGGGGAAGTCGGCGCCGTACACCTCGCCGGTGTCCGGGTGCGTGTGCATCGGCCCGGTGGAGCCGAAGCACGAGCCCAGGTTGTTGATGCCGATCACGAAGAAGCGGTCGGTGTCCACCGGCTTGCCCGGGCCGATCATGTTGTCCCACCAGCCCTCGCTGCGGGCCTGCCCCTCGTAGACGCCCGCCACGTGGTGCGA
>DHAE01000030.1:0-119222 GCA_002397315.1 Comamonadaceae bacterium UBA4962 | reverse complement strand
AAAAAACCCGGCATCGCTAAAAACGAGGCCGGGTCGTCGCACTGCACCAACGGTCGGGTCTTTAGCTGGATTTATAAAGCGCCCGCAAGCGGTGGCAAATCGGCGCGTGTGCGGCGATTATGCCAAAGGACCGGCGGCCGGTGCGAACAGCGCGGCGAGCCCCAGCACCAGGAAGATGACCGCCGATACCACGTGCACCGCACGGATCGGCACGCGCCGCGTGATGCGCTCGCCCAGCCAGACGACGGGCGCGTTGGCCAGCATCATGCCGAGCGTCGTGCCCGCCACCACCCAGAGGTAGGCGCTGTACTGCGCGGCCAGCATGACGGTGGCGATCTGGGTCTTGTCGCCCATCTCGGCGAGGAAGAACGCCACCAGCGTGGTGCCGAACACGCCGAAGCGCGGGGTGCCGCCGTTCTCGTCGTCGTCGAGCTTGTCGGGGATCAGCATCCACACCGCCATGGCGATGAACGACAGGCCGAGGATCCAGCGCAGCATCTGCGGCCCGATGACGGTGGTGACCCAGGCACCGACGGCGCCGGCCAGCGCATGGTTGGCGGTGGTGGCCACCAGGATGCCCAGCACGATCGGCCAGGGCTTGCGGAAGCGGGCCGCGAGGACGAGGGAGAGGAGCTGGGTCTTGTCGCCCATCTCCGCGAGCGCGACGATGGACGTGGATACGAGGAAGGCTTCCATGGGGTGGGGGTTTTATCCGGCCGGATAAAGCGGACAGCATCGACTGCGCCCCGACTCCGGCCTATGGATCGGTGCACAGCCAATGGTCTCGCCCAGTTCGGTCGAACCGCCTGCGCCATGGGCCGCGAAGGCCCAAGTTTGTTGACGCATGCCCCCGTGCGCGCGCAGCGCCGGGCGGGCTACTCCCCAGAGACTGCCGCGATTGTAGTGCGCGGGAGAGGACCCGGACCCTGGAAAGTGCGGGTAAATACCCACAACGAACGTTGCAGGCACGCGAATTTCCTTGCGCCGACCCGGATCACATGGTTGATAATGGTCTCGCTTTTCTGCTTGCAGGAATGCAGTTGCGGTGATTGTCGGTTTCGCGTCTCTGAGATCGTCACAGGTTTGCTGGTTGCGTCGGGCTCCATCGCGTTTTCAAGTTTTTTTTAGGAGTCCTTCATGGGCAACAAACTCTACGTGGGCAACCTGCCCTATTCCTTCCGCGATGAAGACCTGCAACAGACGTTCAGCCAGTACGGCTCCGTCTCCAGCGCCAAGGTCATGATGGAACGTGACACCGGCCGCTCGAAGGGCTTCGGCTTCGTCGAAATGGGCAGCGATGCCGAGGCGCAAGCCGCCATCCAGGGCGCGCACGGCCAGAACTTCGGCGGCCGCGACCTGGTCGTGAACGAAGCCCGTCCGATGGAAGCCCGTCCCCCCCGCAGCGGTGGCTTCGGCGGCGGCAATGGCGGCGGCGGCTACGGCGGTGGCCGCAGCGGTGGCGGCGGCTACGGCGGTGGCAATGGCGGCGGCTACGGCGGCGGCCGCGGCTACTGATCAGCCGGCAACCGCTTGGTTGCCAAAAGATACAAAAAAGGGTCCCTCGGGACCCTTTTTTTATTCATGCGAGCTACAAACGGACGCTTGGGAACGCTTGATCTCCCCCCCCACTTATGGCCCATAATGCTTCGGCGAAAAATCTTTTTTCGCGTTGCATTGCGGGGATCCGTCAGTTTCGCGCGCAGGGGCTCTTTGCGACCGTCCGGCTGCGTTTTCGGGACTCCATCGCTTTTTCCATGTGTTTTTGAGGAGTCCCGTGATGGGCAACAAACTGTACGTCGGCAACCTGCCGTACTCCGTGCGCGACAGCGATCTGGAGCAGGCTTTTTCCCAGTTCGGGGCCGTGACCAGCGCGAAGGTGATGATGGAGCGCGACACCGGCCGCTCGAAGGGCTTCGGCTTCGTCGAGATGGGCAGTGACGCCGAGGCGCAGGCCGCCATCGAAGGCATGAACGGCCAGGCCCTGGGTGGCCGCAGCATCGTCGTGAACGAAGCCCGTCCCATGGAAGCACGCCCGCCCCGCAGCGGTGGCGGCTTCGGCGGCGGTGGCGGCGGCTACGGCGGTGGTGGCCGCAGTGGCGGCGGTGGTTACGGTGGCGGCGGTGGTGGTTACGGCGGTGGCCGTGGCGACGGCGGCGGCTACGGTGGTGGCCGCGGCGAAGGCGGCGGCGGCGGTGGATACGGCGGCCGCGGCGACGGCGGCTTCCGCAGCCCCTACGGCTCCGGCGCCCGCAATGGCGGCGGCGGTGGCCGCGGCGGCTACGGCAATGGTGGTGGCGGCAACGGCGGCTACTGATCGGCCGCACGACCCCCGCGGAACCGGCAGAGCGACATCTGCCGGGTTCCCAGCAAAGGCTCCCGACGGGGGCCTTTTCTTTTTTCCTTTTCTACGTCACCCACGCCGGGACGCGTTGCCGTGCCCGGCCCCGCCATCCGGAGCGCCGCGCCGGTGCTTGCGCGGACGCCCGGCCAGCAGGCGGTCGAACCAGGCGTTGGGCAGTGCGCGCAGCAGCTTGGCCACCACGCCCATCTGCCAGGGGATCACGCGGTAGCTGGCCCCGGCCGCGATGGCCGCATGCGCCTTGTCCGCGAAATCGCCGGGCTGCATGAGAAAGGGCATGGCGTAGCGGTTCTGCCGTGTCAGCGGCGTGTCGATGTAGCCCGGACAGATCGTCACCACGCGCACGCCGCTGGCGCGCAGCTCGCCCCGCAGGCTCTCGCAGTAGCTGATGGTCGCCGCCTTGCTCGCGCAGTAGGCGCCGTGCCCCGGCAGCCCCCGGATGCCGGCCACGCTGCCGATGCCCACCAGCGCGCCGCTGCCGCGCTGCACCATGGCCGCGATGAACGGATGGAACGTGGCCGCCATGCCGAGGTTGTTGGTGGCGAAGGTCTGCGCCATCACGTCGAGGTCGCTCCGCTCCGCGGTGTCCATGCCCACGCTGATGCCGGCGTTGGCGATCACCACGTCGGGCACGCCCTGCGCCGCGATGCAGGCCGCGCCCGCCGCGACGATGTCGTCCGGCACGGAGACGTCCGCACCGTAGATGCGGTAGTCGTCATCGCCGAGCCCGCCGGCCTGCGCCCAGGCCTGGATGTCCGCCGTGCGCCGCGCCACCAGGGCCAGGCGGTAGCCGTCACGGTGGTAGCGCAGGGCCAGCGCCTGGCCGATGCCGCTGGACGCGCCGGTGATGAAGACCAGGGGGCGTGGTGGCATGGCGAGCGGCCTTTGCGTGAAGAGAAGAAAAGGGGGTCGGACGGAGGGGCGCCGGTCAGCGCGCCGGCGGCATGAGCGAGCCGCGCACCCGGCCACGCATCTGCATGATCTGCTCGAGGTTGTCGTAGTCCATGTGGTCCGCGGTGAACTGGTCGTTGCCGCGCGTCAGCGTGACCGGCTGGTTGGAACTCACGCGCTCGCTGTTGAGCCATGCATGCAGGAATTCGCCCTTGAACTGCAGCCGGGGCAGGGGCTCGCGCCCCGGCCGCTTCAGCGGCTCGCGCGTGACGACGGCATTGCCGAAGAGCTGTACCTCGGAGGCGTCGGAATTGGTCAGCGCCCGGTTGGCCGTGGCCACCGTGATGCGCCCGTCCGGCGCCATCGAGCGCATGTGGGCCTTGTCGATCTCCAGCGTGTCGGTGTCCGGATAGTGCCGCGCGATGTCGCCGCGGATCTCGCTCTGCAGACGGCCGTTGGCGTCGAAGCTCTTCACCGAGAAACCGCGCATGAAATAGTCGGGCTCGTGCGTGGGCGCCACCACCTGCGCCGGGCGCAGCGGCTTGGGCGCGTTGCGCACCAGCCACCAGGTGCCGAGCGCCATCAGGCCCATGAGCACCACGGGCAGGTACAGGGAGACACGCTCCCACGCCTGGCGCACGCGTCCCATCCCCCTCATGCGGCGTGCGCCTCCAGCAGCGCCGCGTAGCGGCCGGAAGCCACCAGCAGCAGGTCGCAGAACTCGCGCGCGGCACCGTTGCCGCCGGGGGCCGTGGTGATGTGGTGGGCCACGGCCCGGGCTTCCGCGTGCGCGTGGAACGGCGCGCAGGCCAGGGCGCAGCGGCGCATCACCGGCAGGTCGGGCCAGTCGTCGCCCATGGCCGCCGCCTGGTGCCAGCCGAGCCCCAGTTCCGCCAGGATGGCCTCGGCCGCGGGGCGCTTGTCCTCGGTGCCGAAGCGCGCGTGCACCACGCCCAGGGCCTGCAGCCGCAGGCGCAGCGCGGGCGCATCGCGCCCGGTGACCACCGCGGGCACGATGCCGGCCTTCTGCAGCAGCTTGATGCCGTGCCCGTCCAGGGTGTGGAAGCGCTTGAGCGTCTCGCCGGCTTCGGAGAAATACAGCCCGCCGTCGGTGAGCACGCCGTCCACGTCGAAGAAGGCGACGCGCACGTCCTGGGCGCGCAGCAGCAGCGCGGGGTCGAACCGCAGCGACGGCCGCAGGGGCGGCAGGGCGGCGGCGTCCTGCGGAGTGGCGTCCTGCGGGGCGGCGGGAGGGGAGGAAAGGGTCGTGCCGGGCATCAGATGACCTTCGCGCGCATCAGGTCGCCGATGTGCACCACGCCCGCGAGCACGCCGTCCGGCCCCGCGACGAGCACGCTGGTGATGGCATGGCGCTCCATCATCTCGGCGGCATCGACCGCGAGCGCGTCGGGCGCGATGGTGCGCGGGCCGGCATGCATGACGTCGCCGGCCGAGACGCCGCGCAACTCGTCGCCCGCCTCGATGCGGCGGCGCAGGTCGCCGTCGGTGAAGATGCCCAGGATGCGGCCCTGCGCATCCGCGATGGCCGAGGCCCCGAGACGCTTGGCGCTCATCTCGCGCATCAGGTCGCTGAAAGAGGCGTCGGGCAGCACGCGCGGCACCTCGGCGCCGGAGCGCATCACGTCGCTCACGTGGGTCAGCAGCTTGCGGCCCAATGCGCCGCCGGGGTGCGATCGCGCGAAATCCTCGGAGCGGAAGCCGCGTGCATCCAGCAGCGCCACCGCCAGCGCGTCGCCCATGGCCAACTGGGCCGTGGTGCTCGCCGTGGGCGCCAGGTTGAGCGGGCAGGCCTCGCGCTCCACGCTGCAGTCGAGCACCAGGTCGGCATGGCGGGCCAGGGTGGACTGCAGCCCGCCCGTCATGGCCACCAGCGGCACGCCCAGGCGCCGCAGCACCGGCAGCAGCACGGTGAGTTCGCCGCTCTCGCCGCTGTTGGAGATCGCCAGCACCAGATCGCCCGCCGTCACCATGCCCAGGTCGCCGTGGCTGGCCTCGGCGGGGTGCACGAAGAAGGCCGGCGTGCCGGTGGAGGCCAGGGTGGCGGCGATCTTGCGGCCCACGTGGCCGCTCTTGCCCATGCCCATCACCACCACGCGCCCGGTGGTGCCCAGCACGCGCTGCACGGTCTGCGCGAAGGCATCGCCCACGCGCGCGGCGAGCCCCGTCAGCGCGGCGGCTTCGGTCTCGAAGGTGTCACGGGCCAGGCGCAGGGCCCGCTCGGCGGAAAACAGCGCGGGCGGCACCGGGGCCGGCCCCGCCGCGGGAGAGGCGGAAAGCATCCGCGGATTCTATGCGGCGGGCCCCGGGCCGCCGGCCCGCGCAATCGAAACCCCTGGGAACGCTCGGGCGCCGCCGCGGCGCCCCGGAATGCATGACGGCGGGCCACTGCGGGCGGGCCGCGCTCGGCTAGCATCGGGCATGTCTTCCCTCGCCCTGACGCTGCTCTACCTGCTGGCCGCCGTGCTGGGCGTGGTGGCCTGCCGCAGCCTCAAGCTGCCGCCGATGCTCGGCTACCTGGCCGCGGGCATCCTGATCGGCCCCCACGCGCTCGCGCTCACCCAGAACTCCGAAGGCGTGCGCCACCTGGGCGAATTCGGGGTGGTGTTCCTGATGTTCGCCATCGGCCTGGAGTTCAGCCTGTCGAAGCTGCGCGCCATGCGGCGGTTCGTGTTCGGGCTGGGCCTGCTGCAGGTCACGCTCACTCTCACCGCCGGCATGGTCGGCATGCTGCTGCTCTCGCATTTCGTGGGCGGGCTGTGGCGCATGGGCTGGCAGACCGCGCTGGCGCTGGGCGGCACCCTGGTCATGAGCAGCACCGCCATCGTCGTCAAGCTGATGAGCGAACGCGCCGAGCTGGAGAGCGAGCACGGCCGCCGCGTGCTGGGCGTGCTGCTGTTCCAGGACCTGGCGGTGGTGCCGCTGCTGGTGCTGATTCCCGCGCTGGGCTCCTCGCCCGAGCGGCTGCTGGTGGCGCTGGGGCTCGCGCTGCTCAAGGCCACCGTGCTGGTCGGCGTGCTGCTGGTGGGCGGGCAGCGCGTGATGCGCTGGTGGCTCACCCTGGTGGCGCGGCGCAAGAGCGACGAACTCTTCATGCTGAACCTGCTGCTCATCACGCTGGGCCTCGCCTGGCTGACCGAGCTGGCCGGGCTGTCGCTGGCGCTGGGGGCCTTCATCGCGGGCGTGCTGGTGTCCGAGACGGAATACCGGCACCAGGTGGGCACCGACATCCGCCCCTTCCACGACGTGCTGCTGGGCCTTTTCTTCATCACCGTGGGCATGATGCTCGACTGGCACATCCTGCTGGAGCGCTGGGCCCTGGTGCTGCTGCTGCTGACCGTGCCGCTGCTGCTCAAGGCCGGCGTCATCCTGCTGCTGGCGCGCGGCATGGGCGCGACGACGGGCGTCTCGCTGCGCACCGGGCTCTACCTCGCGCAGGCCGGCGAATTCGGCTTCGTGCTGCTGTCGCTCACGCAGGAGCACGGCCTGGTCGAGCCCGCGCTCATGAACCCGGTGCTCGCCGCGATGGTGCTGTCCATGCTGGCCACGCCGTTCCTGATCCAGTACAGCAACCCGATCGTGATGAAGCTGGTGGCGAGCGACTGGCTGCAGCAATCGCTGCAGATGACCACCATCGCGCGCAAGGCCATCAACACCAGCGGCCACGTGCTGATCTGCGGCTACGGCCGCTGCGGACAGAACCTGGCGCGCATGCTGGAGCGCGAGCACATCCCCTACATGGCGCTGGACCTGGACCCCGACCGCGTGCGGCAGGCCGCCGCCGCGGGCGATGCCGTGGTGTACGGCGACGCCACGCGGCTGCAGGCGCTGATGGCCGCGGGCCTGGTGCGCGCGAGCGCCGTGGCCGTCACCTATCTGGACATTCCGGCCACCTTCAAGGTGCTGGCCAACACCCGCTCGCACGCGCCGCAGGTGCCCGTCGTGGTCCGCACGCAGGACGACCTCTATCTCGACAAACTGCAGGCGGCCGGCGCCACCGAGGTGGTGCCCGAAGCCATCGAGGGCTCGCTCATGCTCGCGGGCCACGCGCTGGCGCTGGTGGGCGTGCCCATGCGGCGCGTGCTGCGGCTGGTGCAGGACCAGCGCGAAGCCCGCTACAACCTGCTGCGCGGCTACTTCCACGGCGCCGACGACGACACCGCCTCCGAGCGCGACCAGGAGCGCCTCGCCACCGTCACCCTGCCGCCCGGCGCCGGCACCATCGGCCGTCCGCTGTCGGAGCTGCCGCTGCACGCCATGGGCGTGCGCGCGGTGAACCTGCGCCACAAGGACGGGCGCAGTTCCACCCCCACCGACGACAGCGTGCTGGCCGAGGGCGACACGCTGGTGATCTCCGGCCACCCGACCGCGCTGGCGCTGGCGGAAGACGCCCTGCTGCGCGGCTGAGCCACGGCCGCGCAGGCACGCAGCCGCACGGGAACGCGCCACGCCCAGGCCGCTCTACGAAATGCGGGCGCACTACACTGCCGCCCTTTTCCCCGCGCCGCGCTGGCCGCGGTCCATCCTCTTCCTCCCGCCCGCCATGCAAGACCTCAGCGTCAACGACTACCTCCGCCAGTACATCCGCACCGTGCCCGACTGGCCCGCGGCGGGCGTGCAGTTCCGCGACATCACCCCGCTGCTGCAGGACCCGAAGGTGTTCCGCGTGCTCATCGATGCCTTCGTGCACCGCTACATGGACCGGGCGCTGCGCCCCGACGTGGTGGCCGGCCTGGATGCGCGCGGTTTCATCCTGGGCGCCGTCGTGGCCTACGAACTCAACGTCGGGTTCGTGCCGATCCGCAAGAAGGGCAAGCTGCCCTTCACGACGGTCGAGGAAACCTACGAACTGGAGTACGGCAGCGCCACGGTCGAGCTGCATGCCGATGCCGTGAAGCCCGGCGACCGCGTGCTGCTGATCGACGACCTGATCGCCACGGGCGGCACCATGATGGCCGGCCGCAAACTGCTGGAGCGCCTGGGTGCCACGGTGACCGAGGGTGCCGCCATCGTCGATCTGCCCGAGCTGGGCGGCTCTGCGCGGCTGCGGGCGTCGGGGCTGCCGCTGTTCACGCTGGTGGATTTCGCGGGGCACTGAGAGCGGCCCGGCACCGCAGGGCCTGCGGGGGCTCGGCGATAGAATGACAATCATTCTCAAAAAAACAGGGCCGGTGGCACGATCTACCGGCCTGGCCGCGTTTTCCGACCCCTGCTCCATGGCCATCGATCCCGCGCATCCGCAACCAGCGCCCGCCCGCACCCCTGGCTCCACCAGCGCGGCGGCCCCGGGCCTCCCACGCCGCGCGTTCGTCTGGCCCGGCCTGCGCACCATCCTCTTCCAGCTCCACTGGTTCATCGGCATCACGGCGGGAACGGTGCTCGTCGCCATCGGCCTGTCGGGCGCGGTGCTGGCATTCCGTGAAGAAATCCTGGACCTGATCAACCCCGGTGTGCGGCAGGTCGCGCCGCAGGCCGGCCCGGCGCTGACGCCGCCCCAGCTCGTGGAGGCGCTCGCGCGCACGGACGAGGCGGGCCGCCGCGTCAATACGATCACCGTGCAGTCCGCACCGGGCGTGGCGGCAAGGGTCGGCTTCGCGCCCCGGGCTGGCGAGCGCCGCGGCGAAACCGTGTACCTGAACCCCTACACCGGCGCGGTGCAGCCGGCGCTGCGCGGCGACGACGCCTTCGAGTGGGTCGAATCGCTGCACCGCTGGCTGCTGCTGCCGCGCGAGCCGGGCCGCATCGCCGCCGGCACGCTCGCCCTGTGCCTGCTGGGCCTGTCGCTGTCGGGGCTGTACCTGCGCTGGCCCCGGAACCCGCTGCGCTGGCGCACCTGGCTGGCGTTCGACACGCGGCTCAGGGGCCGGCCCTTCCTCTGGAGCCTGCATGCCGTGGCCGGCACCTGGGCCCTGGTGGTGTACGTGGTGCTCACCGCCACCGGGCTGTACTGGTCCTTCGATGCCGTCCGCGATACGGTGGACGGCTGGGCCGGGCAAGCGCGGCCGGCGCGCACGGCGATGGCGCCCGGCGCCCGCGGCACGGGTACGCCTTCTGGTACCGCCAAGGCGGGCGCGCCGGGCACCGCCCCGGACCTCGCCCCCGCTTGGCAGGCCTTCGCCGCGCGCGCGCCGGACTGGACAACGGCCGTGCTGCGCCTGCCGCAGCGCGCGGACCAGCCCCTGCAGATCCTCTGGCTGGACCACGACGCGCCGCACGTCCGCGCCCGCCACCGCATGCTGCTGGACCTGGCCACCGGCACGGTCACCACGGACGACCGCTACGGCCGGCGCAGTGCCGGCGCGCGCGCCCTCACCACCATCTACCCGCTGCACATGGGCACGTATTTCGGTCTGCCCGGCCGCATCGCGGTCACCGGGGCGAGTCTGGCGCTGCCGCTCTTCGCGGTCACGGGCTGGATGCTGTACCTGGGCCGGCGCCGCCAGCGCCGCGCGGCCGATGCGGCACGGCATGCGGCAGACGCCATCGCACCGCCTCCGGCAGGCTCGGCGGGAGCATCCGCCGCGGAACGCACGCTGCTCGTGGCCTATGCGAGCCAGGCCGGAACGGCCGAGCGCATCGCCCTGCAGACGGCTGCCACGCTGCAGCGGGCGGGCCTGCCCGCCCAGGCGCGCTCGCTGCAGGATCTGGCGCCGCACGATCTGGCAGGCCATGCCCGCGTGCTGCTGGTGGCCAGCAGCTTCGGCGAGGGCGAGGCGCCCGATGCCGCGCGCCGCTTCCTGCGCGCCCTGCAGCAGGGCCCGGCGGCCGGCACGGCCCCGCTGGCGGCGGTGCGCCATGGGCTGCTGGCGCTGGGCGACCGGCACTACGCGCATTTCTGCGGCTTCGGCCATGCGCTGGATGCGGAGCTGCGCCGCTGGGGTGCCGAGCCGCTGTTTCCGCTGATCGAGGTGGACGACGGCGATCCGGCCGCCCTGGCACGCTGGCACGAGGCCCTGGCCGCGCTGGACGGCGTGCAGGCATGGCCCGTGGCCGCACCACCGGCCACGGAGGCCCCCGCCGCGCCCGCCTGCCATGAACCCTGGCGGCTCGAAAGCCGGGAGTTGCTGAACCCCGGCAGCCTGGGCGCTCCCCTGGTGGAAATCACGCTGCGCCCCGCCGGGCCGGAGGTCCCCACGACGGCCCACTGGCAGCCCGGCGCCCTGGTCGACGTCGCGCCCCGCCCGCCGGCCGACGCGGTGGCGGCATGGCTGCGGGCCTCCGGGCTCGACGGCCTGGCCCTGGTGCAGCACCCGGCCGGCCAGGCCCCGCTGGCGGACGTGCTGGCCCGCAGTGTGCTGCCGCCCCTGCCGCTGCCGCCGGGCAGCCGCCATCCGCAGGCCTGTGCGGACGCGCTCACGCCGCTGGCGCCGCGCACCTATTCCGTCGCCTCGCTGCCCGAAGACGGCGCGCTGCAGCTGCTGGTGCGCCAGGAGCGCCATGCCCAAGGCCTGGGCATCGCCTCCGGCTGGCTCACGGCCCATGCGCCGCAGGGCAGCGTGCAGTGGCTGCGCTTCGTGGAGAACCCGCGCTTCGGCCCGCAAGACACGGACGGACGCCCCTGCCTCTTCATCGGCAACGGCTCGGGCCTCGCAGGCCTGCGCGCGCACCTGCGCGCCCGCGTCCGGGCCGGCCAGCGCAACAACTGGCTGCTGTTCGGCGAGCGCCAGCGGGCAGCCGACAGCCTCTGCGCCGCGGAAATCGGTGCCTGGCAGGCGCAGGGCTTCCTGCCGCGGCTCGACCGGGTGTTCTCGCGCGATCCGGATGCCCCGCACCGCTACGTGCAGGAGGCCCTGCGGGAGCGCGCGATGGAACTGCGTGCCTGGCTGGACGACGGCGCCGTCGTGTTCGTCTGCGGCAGCGCCGAAGGCATGGCGGCTGGCGTGGACCGGGTGCTGGTGGACCTGCTGGGCGACGATGGCCTGGAGGCCCTCATCGCCGACGGGCGCTACCGCCGCGACGTCTACTGAGAACGCCGGGCGGGCCGCCGCGCCGACCACGCCCTGCTAGCGCAGTTCGCCGTACTGCGTGGCGCTCAGGTCCGGCGCGGACGGCCGGTCGTGCCCGGTCAGGTCCGCGTCCTCGAAACCTTCGGCATGGGACGGCAGGAGCGGGCCGGAGCGCACCGTGGTGCCCGGCCTGCCCGCGGCGGCCGGCGCGCGGGTGGCGGCCGCCGCGCCGCCGAGCGCCCGCTGGAACGCGGCGACCTCTTCGGCCCCGATGGGCTCGTAGCCCTTGCCCGTGGCCGGCCTGGCGGTGGATGCCGCCGGCGCCAGCGGAGCCGGCGCATTGCGCGGCGACAGCAGCGACACCGGCTCCGGCGTCGACGGCGGCGCAGCACCTGCCCCCTGGCGCGGGGGCACCAGCGGGGCCGGGGCCGGGACGGCGCCATGGGAAGGCGGACGCACCGGGGCAGCCGCCGGCGGCTGCGAATGCGCAGGCCAGTGCGCCGCACCGGCGTGCGGCACGGCGCGCCCCGGCAGCCCGACGGCCACGTGGTCGTTGATGCGCCAGTACACCGACGTGACCAGGATGTCGAACCGCATCTTGGCGGTCTGCGCGATCAGCGCCTCGATCTCGCTCAGGCGCGCGGTTTCGCCGCCGTATTCGCGCGTGAGGTCGATCATCACGAGGAACTGCCGGCCGCGCTGGTCCAGCGACAGCACCTTGAACTTGTAGCCGGCCGACAGCACGCTCGCGCGCACCATCGCATCGCGCACCACGGTGTAGAGCAGTTCGCGCCGCTCCATGCGCTCGTTCCTGCGGTTCGCCGCATGCTCGGCCGGCGGGTGCGGAGCGGCGGGACGGCCGCTGCGGCCGGGCATCAGCGGGACCGTGGCGTCCGGATCCAGCAGGCCCGTCGGCTCCGCCGCGGGGCGCGGGCGAGCCTCGGGCTTCTTGCGGGAGAACCAGCTGAACAGCGACATGCGTGGGCCTTCTTGCGACGGGACGGGCGGATGCCGACCAGTGTAGCCGTGGCACCCCGCGCCGCCCGCCTCATGCGCTGGAACGCGGGCGCGCTCCCCGCTGCCGCGTGGGCGGTGTCAGGTCGCCGCCACACGCCGGCGGCGGTTGCCCAGGCGCCGCGCCAGCACCGAGCCCGCCGCCATCGCCAGCGCCAGCGCCACGGCCGGCTGGCGGTTCGACAGCTCCGAGAACCGCAGTGCCGTCAGCGTCCAGAGCCTGGAAGGCGCGCCGGCCTGCACCGTGGCGCTGCGCGGCCGGTGCGAGAAGAACGCACCCTCGCCCACCACCGACCCCGCGCCGACGATGGCGAGCCGCAGCCGGCCCTTCTCGTCCTCGTAGTGCACGCTGCAGCTACCGCTCTCGATGAAGTAGAGCGTGCGGTCCTGCACACCCTGGGTGAACAGCGTGTGGCCCGCATCCACCTGCATGGGCAGCAGGTAGCCCGCCAGCAGCTCCCACTGCTCGGGCGTGAACGGGTTGAGCAGGCCGTCCTCAGCCACGGATTGGGACACGGCCTGCACGAGGCCGCCGAGGTCCGCCTTGGCGGCGGAGGATGACGTGGGGATGGCGGGCAGCACGGCGTTCATGGTGGCGGCACGGTAGCCGCGCGGGCCCCGGCGCACAAGGCAGCCTTACGTTTTTTACATCCTCGGTCCGCCTGCCGGAATACGGTGCACCAACCGCTTGCCGTACCCGCTATTTCCCGATGCAGAAGCTCGAGAAGATCACCCCCAGCAGATCGTCGGAGGTGAACTCGCCCGTGATGGCATTCAGGGCCTGCTGGGCGAGGCGCAGTTCCTCGGCCAGCAGGTCCAGCGCCGGCCCCTCGCTCGCGAGCTGCGCGGCTGCTTCCATGAGGTGCGCGTCCACCGCCTGCAGCGCCTCGACGTGGCGCGCGCGCGCGGTGTAGATGCCTTCCGCGGCGGACTGCCAGCCGGCGATCTCCAGCAGCACGCGGCGCAGAACGTCCAGCCCGTCGCCGGTGCGCGCGGACAGGCGCACGGTGGTGGCGGCATGCGCGGCGGGCCGTACCCCGGACTCCGCTGCAGCACCGCCGTTCCCGCCACTTTCGGTGTCCACGGCCACGGCCCGGTCGCTCTTGTTCCACACGTCGATCACGGGCACCGCTTCCGGCACCTTGTGCGCGAGCCGGTCGGCGATCGCCGCGTCGGCCGCGTCGTAGCCGGGCTCGCCCGCGCGCGTGAGGTCGTGCAGGAACAGCACCGCATCGGCGGCCGCGATCTCCTGCCAGGCGCGCTCGATGCCGATGCGCTCGACCTCGTCGTCGCTCTCGCGCAGGCCCGCCGTGTCGATCACGTGCAGCGGCACGCCCTCGATCTGGATGGTCTGCTGCACCTTGTCGCGCGTGGTGCCGGCGATCGGCGTGACGATGGCCAGTTCCGCACCCGCCAGGGCGTTCAGCAGCGAGCTCTTGCCCGCGTTGGGCTGGCCCGCGATCACCACCTTGATGCCCTCGCGCAGCAGCGCGCCCTGGCGCGTGCGACCCATCACCTCCGCCAGCGTGCGCTGCAACGCCGCCAGTTGCCCATGGGCATCGGCCTTGCGCAAAAAGTCGATCTCTTCTTCCGGAAAGTCGAGCGTGGCCTCCACCAGCATGCGCAGGTGCACCAGCGCGTCGCGCAGGCGGTGGATCTCGTCGGAGAACGCGCCCGCCAATGACCGGCTGGCGCTGCGCGCGGCGGCCTCGGTGCTGGCGTCGATCAGGTCGGCGATCGCCTCGGCCTGCGCGAGGTCGATCTTGTCGTTCAGGAAGGCGCGCTCGGTGAACTCGCCGGGCCGCGCCAGCCGCAGGCCGGGCAGGCGCGGCCGGCCCGTGGCCGCATCCGCCTCGGCGGCGGCCTGCAGGCAGCGGGCCAGCAGCAGTTGCAGCACCACGGGGCCGCCGTGCGCCTGCAGCTCCAGCACGTCCTCGCCCGTGTAGCTGTGCGGTGCGGGAAAGTACAGCGCCAGCCCCTGGTCGATGGACTGCCCTGCGGCATCGCGGAACGGCAGGTAGGTGGCCTCGCGCGGGCGCAGCGCGCGCCCGCACAGCGCCTCCACCAGCGGCCCCACGCCCCGGCCCGACACGCGCACGATGCCCACGGCGCCCCGCCCCGGTGCGGTGGCGATGGCGGCGATCGGATCGGTGTGGCGGGGCAGCATGGGCGGGACGGCCGCGGGCGGCGGCATGGGATGAGGGGGGAGGCGCGCATGATAAGCGCGCCTCCCCCGCCCCGCCGGGCCGGCTTACTTGATGGTGGTCCAGGTCGGCATCGGGCGGTCGTCCGCACGGTGCTGCGTCTCCACGCCCTTGCGCATCGCCCAGGGGCGGATCTGGTGGTGCATGGGCAGGTAGTAGTACTCGTCCTTGACCAGCTTCAGGGCATCGGCGATCAGCGCGTCGCGCTTGGCCGGGTCCATTTCCACCTTGATCTGGCCGATCATGCCGTCGAGCTTGGCGTCGCTGAAGCGGCCGCCGTTGTAGACGCCCGCGGACGTTTTGCCGTCCTTGGTGGACATCAGCGAATCGAGCGAATAGAGCGCGTCGAACGTGGCCACGCCCCAGCCGAACAGGTAGGCGTTCACGTCGCTGTTCATCACGCGGGTGACGAACTGCGACATCGGCGCCGTCTGCAGCGTGGTCTTCACGCCGATGCGCGTCCACATGGCCGTCACGGCCTGGCAGATCGCCTCGTCGTTCACGTAGCGGTCGTTCGGGCAGTCGAGCTTGATCGAGAAACCGTTGGGGTAGCCCGCATCGGCCAGCAGCTTCTTCGCGGCCTCGACGTCGTACTTGGAGGCCCGCTCTTCCAGGCTCTTGCTCCAGCCGTGCACCATCGGCGCCACCATGGTGCCGGTCGGCACCGACAGGTTGCGCATGGTGCGGCTGTGGATGGTGGCGGAGTCGATCGCCTGGTAGAGCGCCTGCCGCACGCGCTTGTCCTTGAGCGGGTTCTTGCCCGGCGTGCCGGCGCCGGGCAGCTCATCGCGGAACTGGTCCAGGCCCAGGTAGATGGTGCGGTTCTCGGCGCCCTCGATCAGCTTGATGTCGGGGCTTGCCTTCATGCGCGCCAGATCCTGCGGCGGCGGATCGGGCACGAAGTCCACCTGGCCGGAGATGAGCGCGGCCGAGCGCGTGGCCGCCGACTTGATCGGCGTGAACACCACCTCGTCGATGTTGCCCGTGGGCTTGTCCCACCAGGCCGGGTTCTTCTTCATCGTGACCTTCACGTCGGGCTGCCAGCCCACCAGGATGAAGGGACCGGTGCCGTTGGCGTTGCGCGAGGCGAAGTTCTCTTCCTTGCCCGCATAGTCCTGCGCCTTGGTCGAGTTGTTCTTCTCGGCCCAGGCCTTGTTCATGATGCGCGCCTCGGTCAGCTCGCGCAGCAGCACCGGGCTCGGTCCCTTGAGGATCAGGTCCACGGTGAAGTCGTCCACCTTCTTCACTTCCTTCACGCTCTGCACCGACGACTGCATGTTCGAGGGCGGCGTCATCGCCCGCGTGAGCGAGAACACCACGTCGTCCGCCGTGAACGGGGCGCCGTCGTGGAACTTGACCCCCTTGCGCAGTTCGAAGCGCACCTGCGTGGGCGAGACCTGCGTCCACTTGGTGGCCAGCGCCGGTTCGATCTGGTAGGTCTTGTCGTAGCGCACCAGGCTCTCGTACACCTGCTGCAGGAAAGCGTGCGTGGTCTGGTGGTTCTGCGCGTGCGGGTCCACCGTCAGGATGTCGTTCGCGCCGGCCCAGCGCAGGGTGGCCGCGCTGGCGGAACCGGCGGCCATGAACGCGGCGACAGCCACCACGCCCAGGGAGAATTTCAAACGCTGCTTCATCGGCCAAGCCTCCAGGAAAAAAGGGTTCAGTCAGGAACCGGAGAGCCTAGCAATGAACGTACCGAAAAAACAGCGGCCGCCCGAAGGCGGCCGTTGGGGATTGCCCGGATGGCGTGCCGCGCGGGCGGCGCACCATCCTGGAGCAGGTGGGTCAGCGGAACTTCGGCAGGTTGAATTGGGGCGGAACGCCCATCCGCTTGTTGATGATCCACTGCTGAGCGATCGACAGGATGTTGTTCGTCAGCCAGTACAGCACCAGGCCGGCCGGGAAGAAGAAGAACATCACGCTGAAGATCAGCGGCATGAACCACATCATCTTGGCCTGCATCGGGTCCGGCGGCGCGGGGTTGAGCGCGGTCTGCAGCAGCGAGCTGGCCGTCATCAGCAGGGGCAGGATGAAGAACGGATCGGGCGAGGACAGATCCCGGATCCAGCCGATCCAGGGCGCGTTGCGCATCTCCACGCTCGACAGCAGCACCCAGTAGAGCGCGATGAACACGGGGATCTGGATCATGATGGGGAAGCAGCCGCCCATCGGGTTGACCTTCTCCTCGCGGTAGATGCGCATCATCTCCTGCTGCATCTGCTGCGGCTTGTCCTTCAGGCGCTCGCGCATCTCCATGATCTTGGGGTTGATGGCCTTCATCTTGGCCATCGAGGCGTACGCCTTGGCGTTGAGCCAGTAGAACGCGATCTTGAGCAGCAGCACCAGCGCCACGATCGACCAGCCCCAGTTGTTCAGGATCTTGTGCAGCTGGTCGAGCAGCCAGTAGAGCGGCTTGGACAGGATTGTGAGCCAGCCGTAGTCCTTCACCAGCTCCAGGCCGGGCGTCAGCTTCTCCATCATGGTCTCGATCTGCGGGCCCGCGAACAGGCGCGAATCCAGCGCCTTCGTCTGGCCGGGGGCGATCTCGCCCAGCGAGGTGATCATGCCCACCGCGTAGAGGTTGGTGTCCACCTTGCGCACGAACATCTCGCGCTGGATGCCGTCGGCCAGCAGCCAGGCCGTGGCGAAATAGTGCTGCACCATGGCCACGTAGCCGTTGGGCGAAGACTTGTCGATCTCGGCCTTGCCGCTCTCGATGTCCTTGAAGTCGACCTTGTGGTACTTCTTGGCCTCGGTGTAGATGGCCGGGCCGGTGAAGGTCGAATAGAACGACGACTCTCCGGGCGGCTTGTTGCCGTCGCGCACGAGCTGCATGTAGAGCTGGGGCGACACCGGGGCGGTGCCGGTGTTCACCACCTCGTGCTTCACGGCGATGTCGTAGGCGCCGCGCTTGAGCGTCCAGGTCTTGACCAGCTTCACGCCGCCGAGGTCGGGCGACTCGAAGCGGATGCTGATGTCGTTCTGGCCGTCCTGCAGCGTGCGGTTGCCCGGCACCACGGTCATCGGCGTCTTGTGCGTGGGGTAATTCGCGCCGCCGATCAGGCCCGTCTGCGCCACGTAGACGCGCTGCGTGCTGTCGTCCAGCAGCGTGAACGGGCGGGACTTGTCCGCCATGTCGGGGTAGCCCAGCAGATCGCCGTGCGTGACCGTGCCGCCTTCGCTGTCGAAGGTGACGCGCAGCACGTCGGTCGTGACGGTGACGCGCTCGCGCGGCGCGTTGGTGGCGGCCACGGGTGCGGGCACTGCGCCGCCCGGCACCTGCTGCGCACCGGCCGCGGGCGCGGCGCTGGGTGCGGGCACGCTGCCCGGGGCGCTCGCGCCGCCGGTGGCGGCCGGCGCCGTGGCCACCGGCTCGGGCGACGGGAAGAACGTGGCCTTGTGGCCGTTGTGCACTTGCCACTTGTCCCACAGCAGAACCATGGAAAAGCCAAATATCACCCACAGGATGGTACGGCGAATGTCGTTCATGAAGACTTCTTTGGAGAGGAAGGGGTGGGGGTCCCGGCCACGGAGGAGACCTCCGGGGGCCGGGATGTCAGCCGCGAAAACATCCGCATCGCGCGCGGCGCCTCGTCGGGCACCGGATCGTGGCCGCCGTCGCACCAGGGATGGCAGCGGGCGATCCGCCGCACGGTGAGGTAGCTGCCGGCCGCGGCACCGTGCCGCTCCAGCGCCTGCAGCGCATAGGCGGAGCAGGTGGGCTCGAAACGGCAGGACGCCCCGAGCCAGGGGCTCAGGAAGAAACGGTAGCCGCGCACCAGCGCCATGAGCAGCGCGCGCATCACGGCCGGGCCGCTTCTGTGAGAGAGGTGTCGGCAGCGGGCACGGGGGCCTTCGCCGCTGGAGCCGGTGCCGGGGGCTTGTGGCCTCCGGGCCGGCGCACGGCCTGCGCGAAGAGCTGCAGCAGCTCGGTGCGCACCGCCTGCCGCAGTGCGTCGGACGTGGCGCTCGGGAACTGCTTGCGGTCGAACCCGGCACGCAGGCGCACCACGTGGGCGGCCGTGCCGAGCTCCTCGGCGAAGCCGGGGGCCACCGCGTAGATCTGCCGCTTGATGGTGTTGCGCGTCACCGCGCGGCGCGCCCAGCGCTTGGGCACCATCGCGCCCAGCCAGGGTTCGCCAGCAGCGTCGCCGGAGCCGGGAACGGCGAAAAGGGCCTGCGGGCCCTGCGGTGGAGGCGGGGCACCGGGCCCCGGAGATCGGGTGTCGGGCGTGGCGGTGGCAGCGGGGCTGGTGGACGCACCCGCGCCGAGGCGCAGGCGGTGCAGCGCGAAGTGCGCCGTCCGGGAAACGGTTCCCCCGGCCATGGCGGCCTGGAACTGCGGGCGGGTCTTGAGCCGATGCATGGAACCACCACTCCCGGAGGACCGGGCCGGACACCGCGGCGGCCTCATACGGAACCGCGACCGGCAAGCGAGGACCAGCCGGCCGCGGTCCACCGGCGGTGCCGTGGCGCGGACGGATGGCAGGGCGTCGCAATGCAGCGCGCCCTCCGGTCGGGGAGCCGTATCAGACGGCCAGGCGCTTGCGGCCCTTGGCGCGGCGTGCGTTGATGACGGCACGGCCGCCGCGCGTCTTCATGCGCACGAGGAAACCGTGGGTGCGCGCGCGGCGCGTCTTGGAAGGCTGATAGGTACGTTTCATGATCGATCCTCGAAGGTTCTTGGGGTTTGCAGGCGCGGCTGCGATCGGCCGCGCCCGTTGCGCGGACCACCGAAGGACCGCGCGAGCCGCACGCGCCGCCTGCCCATGCCAGCATGGCCAGGAAGCCGCCCGGGCTTCATCGCCCTGAACGCATTCAGGGAAACCGGCGATTATCACAGGCTTCATGCCAGGTGGCAATGCTCGGGCGCCGCGGCGGGGTTATAGCAGACCCCGGCGGGCCCTGCCCAGCTTGTGGATAACCCCTTGAAAAGCTACAATCCCAGGCCCTGATCCGTTCCTCCTATCCACAACAACAAAACCGCCTTCATGACCGAGGAACCCTCCCGCAGCCCCGACCTCGACGCTGGCGCCGATCCCGGCCAGGGGCTCTGGCAGGCCTGCGCAGAACAGCTCGCACAAGACCTGCCCGAACAGCAGTTCAACACCTGGATCAAGCCGCTCGTCGCCCAGGTCGCCCCCGATTTCTCCAAGGTCACCCTGCTGGTGGCCAACCGCTTCAAGCTCGACTGGATCCGCGCCCAGTACGCGGGCCGCATCACCGCCCTGCTGGAGGGCCTCTATGGCCAGCCGGTCACGCTGGAGTTAGCGCTCGCTCAGCGTGAAACCGTGGCCCGTACGGTGGTTCGCCCCGCCGCGCCCCAGCCAGCCGCCCCGTCCGAAACCCCCATCGGCGCCACCCCGTCGGACGAGCCCACGGCCGTGCCGTTCCGCTCGCGCCTCAACCCGGCGCTCACGTTCGAGACCCTCGTGGAGGGCACGGCCAACCGCATGGCGCGGTCCGCCGCGATGCACGTCGCGGGCTCGCCCGGGCACCTCTACAACCCGCTCTTCATCTACGGCGGCGTGGGCCTGGGCAAGACCCACCTGGTGCACGCGGTGGGCAACCGCCTGCTGCAGGACAAGCCCGACGCGAAAGTTCTCTACATCCATGCCGAGCAGTTCGTCTCGGATGTGGTTAAGGCCTACCAACGCCGCACCTTCGACGAATTCAAGGCGCACTACCACTCGCTCGACCTGCTGCTGATCGACGATGTGCAGTTCTTCGCGAACAAGGACCGCACGCAGGAGGAGTTCTTCAACGCCTTCGAGGCGCTGCTGGCCAAGAAGAGCCACATCGTGATGACCTCGGACACGTACCCGAAGGGCCTCGCGAACATCCACGAGCGGCTCGTCTCGCGCTTCGACTCCGGCCTCACCGTCACGATCGAGCCGCCCGAGCTTGAAATGCGCGTGGCGATCCTGATCAACAAGGCCCGCGCCGAGAGCGCCGAGATGCCCGAGGAAGTCGCCTTCTTCGTGGCCAAGAACGTGCGCTCCAACGTGCGCGAACTCGAAGGCGCATTGCGCAAGATCCTGGCCTATTCGCGCTTCAACCAGAAGGAAGTCTCCATCCAGCTCGCCCGCGAGGCGCTGCGCGATCTGCTGTCGATCCAGAACCGGCAGATCAGCGTGGAGAACATCCAGAAGACCGTCGCCGACTACTACAAGATCAAGGTGGCGGACATGTACAGCAAGAAGCGCCCGGCCTCGATCGCCCGGCCGCGCCAGATCGCCATGTACCTCGCCAAGGAACTCACGCAGAAGAGCCTGCCCGAGATCGGCGAGCTGTTCGGCGGGCGCGACCACACGACGGTGCTGCACGCGGTGCGCAAGATCGCGGGCGAGCGCCAGCAGCTCACGGAACTGAACCAGCAGCTGCACGTGCTGGAACAGACGCTCAAGGGCTGACGCGGCCCGCCACCACAAGACCACGGTGACACCCGCCCGCGCCCAGGAAACGACCCGGTTCCCGGGCAAAATGCCGGGTTGGCCGGGGGAGGCCCGCGCAGGCCGTTTCCCCGCGGCCGCCGGGCGGCCCGGCACCGTCGCACAAATCACTAGGGGTTGAAGACATGATCGTCCTGAAGGCAACACAAGACAAGGTTCTCGCGGTACTGCAATCGGTCGCCGGCATCGTCGAGCGCCGTCACACGCTGCCCATCCTGGCCAACGTGCTGATCCGCAAGACGGGCAACGCCCTGCAGCTCACCACGAGCGACCTGGAGATCCAGATCCGCACCACCGCCGAACTCGGCGGCGACACGGGCGACTTCACCACCACGGTGGGCGCGCGCAAGCTGATCGACATCCTCAAGACCATGCCCGCCGACCAGACGGTGAGCCTGGAGTCGCAGCAGTCCAAGCTGGTGCTCAAGGGCGGCAAGAGCCGCTTCACGCTGCAGTCGCTGCCCGCCGAAGACTTCCCCCTGGTGCAGGAATCCGCCGCTTTCGGCCCCGCGTTCAGCGTGCCGCAGAAGGTGCTCAAGGACCTGCTCGGCCAGGTCTCGTTCGCCATGGCGGTGCAGGACATCCGCTACTACCTGAACGGCATCCTGTTCGTGGCCGAGGGCAACACGCTGAGCCTGGTCGCCACCGATGGCCACCGCCTGGCCTTCGCGAGCGCCACGCTCGACGTGGAAGTGCCCAAGCAGGAAGTCATCCTGCCGCGCAAGACCGTGCTGGAGCTGCAGCGCCTGCTGTCGGATGCCGGCGGCGAGAACCAGCCCCACATCGAGATGCAGTTCGCCAACAACCAGGCGAAGTTCACCTTCGGCGGCATGGAGTTCGTCACGAAGCTGGTCGAGGGCAAGTTCCCCGACTACAACCGCGTGATCCCCAAGGGCCACAAGAACAGCGTCACCCTGGGCCGCGCGCCGCTGCTGGCCAGCCTGCAGCGCACCGCCATCATGACCAGCGACAAGTTCAAGGGCGTGCGCCTGAACATCGAACCCGGCACCCTGCGCGTGGCGTCCAACAACGCCGAGCAGGAAGAGGCCGTGGACGAGCTCGACATCGACTACGGCGGCGACACCATCGAGATCGGCTTCAACGTCACCTACCTCATCGACGCGCTCGCGAACATGGGCCAGGACATGGTGCGCGTGGACCTCTCCGACGGCAACAGCTCCGCGCTGATGACCATCCCCGACAACGAGAGCTTCAAGTACGTCGTGATGCCGATGCGCATCTGACGTGCGCCGGCCCCCGACTTCTTTTGACCCCATCGGACGCCGCACCGCGGCGTCCCCGGACCCGAGGCTACCCATCCATGACCGCTGAGAACCAACTGCCCGAGCCCTCCGAGAACGTCGCGGGCGACGCGCAGCCCACGCACAAGATCGATACCCGGCAGGCCGGCGCCAGCGAGGGGTACGGCGAAGGCGCGATCCAGATCCTGGAAGGCCTGGAGGCCGTGCGCAAGCGCCCCGGCATGTACATCGGCGACACGTCGGACGGCACGGGCCTGCACCACCTCGTGTTCGAAGTGGTGGACAACTCCATCGACGAGGCGCTGGCGGGCCACTGCGACGACATCGTCGTCACCATCCACTCCGACAACTCCATCAGCGTCACCGACAACGGCCGCGGCATTCCCACCGGCGTGAAGATGGACGACAAGCACGAGCCCAAGCGCTCGGCCGCCGAGATCGCGCTCACCGAACTGCATGCGGGCGGCAAGTTCAACCAGAACAGCTACAAGGTCTCGGGCGGCCTGCACGGCGTGGGCGTCTCCTGCGTGAACGCGCTCAGCAAGATGCTGCGCCTCACCGTGCGCCGCGACGGCAAGGTGCACGTGCTGGAATTCAGCCAGGGCTTCGTGCAGAACCGCATCCTGGAGACGGTGAACGGCGTCGAGGTCTCGCCCATGCGCGTGACCGGCGAGACCGACAAGCGCGGCACGGAAGTGCACTTCCTGCCCGACACCGAGATCTTCAAGGAGAACAACGACTTCCACTACGAGATCCTCGCCAAGCGCCTGCGCGAACTCTCGTTCCTGAACAACGGCGTGCGCATCCGCCTGAAGGACGAGCGCACCGGCAAGGAAGACGACTTCTCCGGCGCCGGCGGCGTCAAGGGCTTCGTCGACTTCATCAACGCCAGCAAGAAGGTGCTGCACCCCACCGCCTTCCACGCCACGGGCAGCCGCCCCGCCGAGACCTACGGCGGCATTCCCGGCACCGAGATCGGCGTCGAAGTGGCCATGCAGTGGAACGACGGCTACAGCGAGCAGGTGCTCTGCTTCACCAACAACATCCCGCAGCGCGACGGCGGCACCCACCTGACCGGCCTGCGCGCCGCCATGACGCGCGTCATCGGCAAGTACATCGAGCAGAACGAGATGGCCAAGAAGGCCAAGGTCGAGGTGGCCGGCGACGACATGCGCGAAGGCCTGTGCTGCGTGCTGTCGGTCAAGGTGCCCGAGCCGAAGTTCAGCAGCCAGACCAAGGACAAGCTCGTCTCCAGCGAAGTGCGCGCGCCCGTGGAAGACATCGTCGCCAAGGCCCTGACCGACTACCTGGAAGAGCGCCCCAACGACGCCAAGATCCTCTGCGGCAAGATCGTGGAAGCCGCGCGTGCCCGCGAGGCCGCGCGCAAGGCCCGCGAGATGACGCGCCGCAAGGGCGTGCTCGACGGCATGGGCCTGCCCGGCAAGCTCGCCGACTGCCAGGAGAAAGACCCGGCGATGAGCGAGATCTACATCGTCGAGGGCGACTCCGCCGGCGGCTCCGCCAAGCAGGGCCGCGACCGGAAGTTCCAGGCCATCCTGCCGCTGCGCGGCAAGATCCTGAACGTGGAGAAGGCGCGCTACGAGAAGCTGCTCACCTCCAACGAAATCCTGACGCTCATCACCGCCCTGGGCACCGGCATCGGCAAGGCGAGTGCCGACGGCACCGGCAAGAGCGGCGCGGACGATTTCAACGTCGACAAGCTGCGCTACCACCGCATCATCATCATGACCGATGCCGACGTGGACGGCGCGCACATCCGCACCCTGCTGCTCACCTTCTTCTACCGCCAGATGCCCGAACTGGTCGAGCGCGGCCACATCTACATCGCCCAGCCGCCGCTCTACAAGGTGAAGAACGGCAAGGAAGAGCTGTACCTGAAGGACGGCCCCGCGCTCGACACCTTCCTGCTGCGCGTGGCCCTGCGCGACGCCAGCGTGACCACCGGCGGCGAACAGGCCCGCACGCTTGAGGGCGAGACCCTCGGCACCCTGGCGCAGAAGCACCAGGTGGCCGAAGCCGTCATCGAACGCCTCTCCGCCTTCATGGACCGCGAGGCCCTGCGCGCGATCGCCGACGGCGTGGCACTCAACCTCGACACCGTGGAAGACGCCGAAGCCAGCGCCGTCGCCCTGCAGGCCAAGCTGCGCGAGCTGACCACCACCGGCGTGCCCGCCGAAGTGGCCGGCGAATTCGACGCCCGCACCGACAAGCCCGTGCTGCGCATCAGCCGCCGCCACCACGGCAACATCAAGAGCAGCATCATCACGCAGGACTTCGTGCACGGCGCCGACTACGCCGCCCTGGCCGAAGCCGCCCACACCTTCCGCGGCCTGCTCGGCGAAGGCGCCAGGGTGCTGCGCGGCGAAGGCGAACGCCAGCGCGAAGAGAAAGTCGGCGACTTCCGCCAGGCCATGGCCTGGCTCATCAAGGAAGCCGAACGCACCACCAGCCGCCAGCGCTACAAGGGCCTGGGCGAGATGAACCCCGAACAGCTCTGGGAAACGACGATGGACCCCGAAGTGCGCCGCCTGCTGCGCGTGCAGATCGAAGACGCGATCGAGGCGGACCGGGTGTTCACGATGCTGATGGGGGATGAGGTGGAGCCGCGCAGGGACTTTATTGAGACGAATGCGCTCCGGGCGGGGAATATTGATGTCTAACGACATCGACCTTTCTTGTCTAAATAGCGCCTCAAAACGCGCTAGACAATATACAAATCAACAACTTAGGACAACATCCATGGTTAAACAACCGTGGTTGTTGTCTATCTAGTTCCGGTCAACACAACCGCCAAACCGCAGCGGAGCGGGCTCCATGAGGCTGTATCAGCCCAGCCCGTTTCATGCTTTGCATCAAGTTCTTGACCTTGTTGGCCTTCTGCATGTCAGTCAGAACATCTGGCAGCTTCCGCAGCAACAAGGCGTCCAGATCCGTTCTAGTGGCCTGACCATACTGCTGCAGGTAGTCCAGCACCAATTTTTGGTAGTAACGGTCATCCAGACCCCGCTGGTGGATGTACTTCGCCTTCTGCCCCAACGCATCCGCCATCTTGGCCGAGATGAAATAGCCGGGCGCACGTCCTTCAATGAGCCCAAGATCGCGCAAACTCCGGGCCTCTGAAGGTGAGAGAGTCAGGCCTTTCTGCACCCTGTCCAGCAGCAGAACCTGGCCCAAGCTCAAATCCGGGCGCGCCATCAACACCCGCGCGAACTTGGAATCCAGCATCCGCCCCTGCAAGGTCAATTCCACGCGCGGAAACCCCTGCGGGGTCCGACCAAACTCGTAGTCGGGCAACGGAAACTGCCGCTGGCGCTGGGTCGTGAACATCCGCCGTATTCCGCTGCCCGCCTGCTCGATCATTCTCAGCCGAATCATCGCGCCGGCAAGCCACTGGTTGCGATAGTGCTCTGGCGGCGACTGGTGCTCCAGCATCCACGCCACGCTCTCCGGTATGAACTGCCCCAGATTGCTGAACACCAGCCGATCCGGGTGTTCCACCACATTGATCTTGCCGCCCAGCACATAGTCCTGGTGCGCCACGCAGTTATGCAGCGCCTCGCGCAGCACCCAGTTGTCGTACTGCGGCACAGGCGTAGGGAACAGCGAACCATCGGGCATGTGGTCCAGCGTCACGTTGCGAATGCGGGCGCACAACTGCTCCGTGGCCAGGAGGAAGGGGACGCCAAACGGCTGTGACGTGACCGTATCGTTGCCGGCATCGCGCAGCACCCAGGTCATCTTCGCGTCCGCAGGAGCGAGGAAGTGCGATGACTCATCCTTGCCCAACAGCAGCAGGGCTGCCCTGGTCACCCGTCCCTGCTTGGTCACACGGGCCTTGTTCAGCAGCGTTGGCACCGTCAATGTTGCCACTTCGGTACGGATCGCCTCGTGCTTCGAAGCGTCAGGCTCACCACGCACCAAGTACTCGGCGTAGCGCACCCGTGCGGCAACAACGGCCTTGGGGTCTAGATCATCCAGCGTTGCCTCAGGCACTACTACGCCCGTCCAGTCTTCTGATGTGCCCAGAGCATTCCACAAGCGCGCTTCATGGCTGGGATAGTCCGCCAGTTTCACCAAGTGGGTATCCACGCGGATGTAGCGTGTGTGTTGAAAGGCCATGGGCGCAGCGCGTGTGGGGTGAATTTCCAGCATCACCACCCGCAGACCGTCACAGTCCAGCTCGTGGAAGGCAAAGTCGGCACGGGGCTGCGTCATCACCTGCAGCCACATCTGTAAAGACTGATTGCCAATCTTCTGCCCGAACGGATCGAACACCGTACCCAGCACCCGATGGCTTTCATCTTCCACGCCCCACACCAGCCAGGCACGGTCGCGGCCTTGCAAGGCAGCCGTGTTGGCCAGCCCTGAAATGTAGGCCCCGATCTTCTCGGGATCGACCAAATTCGACTTGAACTCCACCACCGCCTGCTCGCGCGGCAGGCTCCGCAAGGACTCCAACATGGCTCGCAGGGCGATGGGACTCATCAGAAAGGCTCCGAAGAAAAGCAGGCGGTCTCCACCAGCGCCTCGGCCAGACGGGCCTGCACGGACTGGCGTTCGGCCAGGCGCTGGCGCAGGTCGGCGCACAGGCGGCGCAGGGCAGTGACGAGAGTGACGATGCGGGATTGTTCTGCTGCGGGCGGCATTGGCGTCAAAGCAGCGCGTATCAGACCAATGTTCAACGTCGGTTGTGCCAACGTTCGCGTGTCACCAGCAAAGCTCTCTTGCATGAACTTGGTCTCCAGCAGAAAGAGCACAAACTCATGAAGCCCCGCGTCAGCTGGAACAATTCGGCAAATAGCACGCGCAATGTTTGCACCTGCCCACGTCTTGGGTGCGACACCCAGCTTCCCGATGCTACCGACCACCCCCATCAATATCTCTCCACCCTCAAGCCGCGTCCTTGAAAACTGTGCATCAACCTCTAAGGTTATCGTTTTTGCCGGTCTTTCGGGCGGATTAACGGTTGAAAGGTCAGCAATACGGACAAATGGCACCCCCGTCGATACGTCTGGGCCAGGAACGAGCACACCGTAGGCAAGTGGCTTCTGGGGGTGAATCAACTCATCAAACCTCACCCACTCCCATCCCGCCGGCAACTCGAACGGCTTTTCCTCTTCGGTGATGGGCGGCATGGGCTTGTCGCGTTTGATCTGGCCGGTGGCGATGAGGCGATCTTTTTCGGCGCGGATTTTTTGCAGCAGGGCGCTGGCGGGTTCATCAGTGGGGTCTTGCGGCACGAGCAGTCCGCGTACGGCCAGTTGCAGCAAGGTTTGCTCCAGGACGTCGATGGCTTCGGGGCGATCCAGCAGCAGGTCGAAGTGCTGGGCCACACGCTGCCAATTAGCGGCCAGCTCTTCGGGCGTGGTGCTGGCGGTGAGCGTGCCCAGCAGGGTGCTGACCAGTTGGGCGTGTTGCGCGGCCTCCAACTGGCCCTTGGCCTCCAGCGCATCGCACAGACGCATGAGGGCTTCGACGCGGGTGACGATGCGGGATTGTTCGGCGAGCGGTGGGAACGGGACCGGCAAAGCCAGCACCACCTCACGCGATACGTTTTTCATTGAACTGCTGGTGCCAGACGCATTCGCCGCGTAGTGCTCACGCGAGTAGCTTGCGTTGTTAACCATATTGAAAAAGGCACGATTCACCTGACTGGAAACCGCCAACCGAATGATCTTGTCGCTCAGCATGAGCTGAGGTTCCGCTATGCCGACCACCACCGAGCGTGCAACAAGTTCAGCAGTGTTCGCCCGAGACAAAAGGAAGTCGCCATCCTTGACCTCGTATTCAGGCTTGGGTGCCAGCTCCGAGGGAAGTTCCTTGTTGGCTGTCGGGTCAAATCTCCCCCAAGAGACTGCGCTGACCTTCAAAACACCCCAATGGCCGGGGCGACGGGGAGACCCAATACAGGTAGGACTCCAACCCGCCTCACTGGCGTTGACCACCCCTCCAAACCTTACCCATTCCCACCCCTGTGGCAACTCGAACGGCTTTTCCTCTTCCCCAATCTCCGCCAACGGCTTGTCCCGCTTGATCTTGCCTTCGGCGATCAACCGATCCTTCTCCGCCCGAATCTTCTGCAGCAGCACACTTGCCGGTTCATCGGCTGGGTCTTGCGGCACCAGCTTGCCTTGCACGGCCAGGGTGAGGATGAGTTCGCGCAACTTGGCGACGCCACCGGGGGCGGTGGCCAATAGGTCTAAATGGGACAGCAGCATCGACTGATCACTCACTTGCCAGAGGCTTTCTTGTTCACCAAAGGAGCCAGCTTCTGCTGCGCGAGCTGGCTGAGGGCCTGGGCTTGTTGCAGGCATTCGTGCAGGGCTTGCTCGGTGACCAGCTCGCCGTCGTAGTCGCTCAGATTGCGCTGTTTGCGCAAGGCGTCCAGCACGCGGACGGTGGCGGGGTTGACGCCCAGGGTATGCACCAGACAGCCGATGGTGGTTTGGTGGTGGCCGGGCTTGCTGGTGGAGGTGCGCCAGCCTTGGGCGTGCAGGGCGGCGTCGGCCACGGCGCGGATGGCTGTGTAGGCGCAGTCGAAGCGGGTCTCGGCACTGTTGTCGGTGCGCTGTGCGTCTTGCAGGCGGGTCTGGGCGGTGGCCAGCATTTTTTGCAACAGTGCGGCAGAGAACGGCACTTTGTCGAGCATGCCGATGCGGGCCATGTTGTTCAGTTCGTCTTCAGGCATCGAGGTTTCCTGTCAGCACGATGCGGGGCTTGGCCAGCAGTTCGTGCACGAAGGGGTGCCCTTCGGCGCGCTGGCGTGCCCACTCGGCGGGGGTCATGACCTTGGGGTTGATCTCGCGGCCCAGCTGGGCCTGGGCGGCATAGGTGGCTTCCACCACCTGGGCGAAGCTGGCGCTGCCCACCACCAGCAAATCCACATCGCTGCCAGCGTGGGCGCTGCCGCTGGCCATGGAGCCGAAGACAAAGGCCAGCGTCACCTGATCGCCCAGCGGCTCCAGGGCCCGGCGCAGCACGTCGGCCAGGCCGGTCGTCTTGCGGATGAGGGCCTGCAGTTCGGCAAAGACAGGGTGGCCCGTGTTGGCCTGAAACTGCACTTGGTTGCCCACGCGCTCACTGGTGAGCAGGCCGACATGGCACAGCGCGTCCAGTTCTTTTTTCAGGGTGCCGGGGGCGGCTTGCGTCTGGCGGGCCAGTTCGCGCAGGTGCATTTTCTGATCGGGCTGCATCAGCAGCAGCGCCAGCACTTTGCGCCGGTACTGGTTGGGGAACAGCAGATCAGCAAGCGCAAGTTGTGTTTTCAAATGAGAAACGATTGTTTTCTATAAGAAAACACATTATGCCCTCCAGCGACTAAAACCCTACACCTTGGCGCTGCCGGCGAAGTCCTTGCAGAACGCGTTTCTGATCATCAGACGCTGGCAGCTTTGGCGGACAGGGACTGCGCCAGGATGCCCTTCAACTCATCGCGCAGGGCCTGGGCCTCGGCCTGCAGACGGGCATAGTCGGCCAGCAGTACGTCGGGGTCGTGGCTTTGCTGCTCGCCAACGTGGGGGTTTTTCTGGTCCAGGTTGTAGCCTGCGGCCTTGATCTGGTCGATGCTGACCTTCCAAGCCCGTTCGTTTTCCACGCGGGCGGCAAAGCCATCGGCTTCGGTGCCCCACCAGGCTTTCTCGGCGTCGAACTCGTCGATGCGGATGGGCTTGGTCTTGTTGTAGTTCTTCGCGCCCGGCGGGTAGGGGTGCTCGTAGTACCAGATGTGCTGCGTCGGCTGGCCCTTGGTGAAGAACAGCAGGTTGGTCTTGATGCCGGTATAGGGAGCGAACACGCCATTGGGCAGGCGCACGATGGTGTGCAGGTTGCATTGCTGCAGCAGTTGTTCCTTGATGCGGGCCTTCACGCCTTCACCGAACAGGAAGCCGTCGGGCAGCACCACGGCGGCGCGGCCATGGGGCTTGAGCAGGTGCTGGATGAGCACGAGGAAAAGATCGGCCGTCTCCTTGGTGCGCACGTCGGCGGGGAAGCCGGCCTCGATGCCGGGCTCTTCGATGCCGCCGAAGGGCGGGTTGGTAAGGATGACGTTGACGCGGTCTGCCGCCGTGTAGTCGCGCAGCGGGCGGGCCAGGGTGTTGTCGTGCACGATCTGGCTGGGTACTTCGATGCCGTGCAGCAGCAGGTTGGTGACGCACAGCATGTGCGGCAGCTGCTTTTTCTCTACGCCACGAATGCTGTTTTGCAGCACCGCTTCTTGGTCGGCATTGCGCACCTGTTTGCGCAGGTGCTCGATGGCGCAGACCAGGAAGCCGCCGGTACCGGTGGCCGGGTCCATGACGCTTTCGCCCAGTTGGGGGTTGGTCATGTCCACCATGAACTGGGTGACGGCGCGGGGCGTGTAGAACTCGCCCGCGTTGCCGGCGCTCTGCAGGTCGCGCAGGATCTTTTCGTACAGGTCGTTGAACTGGTGGCGTTCGGCCTGCCGGTTGAAGTCGATGGCGTTCAGCTTGTTGACCACCTGGCGCAGAAGGTGGCCGCTCTTCATGTAGTTGTAGGCGTCTTCGAACACGCCGCGCACCACGTAGCCGCGCGGGTTGCGCACGGGATCGGCATTCAGGCCCTTGAGGGCCGGGAAGAGTTGCTTGTCGACAAAATCCAGCAGGGCCTCGCCGGTCATGCCTTCCGGATTCGCAGCCCAGGCGCGCCAACGAAGGTGCTCGGGGATGGGGCTCTGGTAATGATCGCGGGTGGTTTCAAGCTCTTCTTCGAGCGCGTCGAAAACTTTGAGGAACAGCAGCCAGGTCAGCTGGCTGATGCGCTGTGCATCGCCGTCAACGCCAGAGTCCTGGCGCATGATGTCTTGGATGGATTTGATGACAGGGGACAGGTTGGACATGCGCGGTTATCGATCCAGGATCTTCTTTTTCTCTACAGCAAACTCTTCGTCGGTCAGCACGCCTTTGGTCTTGAGGTCGTGCAGTTTGTTCAGCTCTTCGTACCTGTCCACGTCCAGCTTTTCAAGCTTGGGGATGCTGACCGCATCGGGGAATTCGTGGGGCATGGGCAAGATGACCGGGTCCGGGCTCTTGCTGCTGCCGCGTGTGATGTTCTTGTAGACACCCAACCCCGCCCCGATGACGGCACCCGCCACCGGCCCGATCAACGGCACCGGTATGGCCACCACGGCCCCCACGGCAGCGCCTGCTGCCGCATCGCGGGCCATGTCGGTTTTCAGGGCATCTTTGCCCAACCGGGCTATTTCTGTCACCACTTTGGTGGCGGTGTCCACAGCCGCGTCCGTGGTGCGTTTGACGTCGGCAGGCTCGGGTCGAAGGTCTTGGGCTACCTGGACCGCCTTGGTCTTGGCTTTGTTCAGCAGGTCTTTCATGATGGTGCGCCTTCTCCAGCAGTGCTGCCGGTTGACGTGGTGGGGAAATACAGCTCACGCTCCAGCGCGGCGAGCGCATGAAGGTACTGTGGGCGGCCGCCGAAGCTTCGCACCAGTTCCACTGGGCTGCCCAGGCCGGCAAACGGCTGAAGCTTGAACACCTCATTGCTTTCGATGGTGGAGACACCTTCGTCGGCATATTTGTCGAGCAGCGCGTCCAGAACCTTGCGGGCCGTGGGACCGTACTGCGTGAAAACGTTGCGCTTCTTCACGCGCTGCGCGCGCTCGCGGCGGGTCAGCGGAGGCTGATCGTAGGCCACATGCAGCAGCAGGTCGAAAGGATCGAGTTCCTTACCCACCTCGGCGGCCAGCGCATCTATCAGCACGCCTTGTGCCTCCAGCTCGGACAGCAGTGCAGCTTTGCGGTCGGCCTGGTGCCATGTCTGCAGGAACTGGTCCAGCGATTCATACTGTTTGCGCAGGTTGATGCGCGTGTAGTCGCGCAAGCTCTCCGTCACCAGTTTGCCCTGGGCGTTGAGGTATTGCACACGCTCTCGGGCCACCACCACGGTCACAGCGTGGCCCACCGTGTACTTCCGGGGTTCGTCCGATGTGCCCGTACCTCCCTGGTCAGGGTCGGAACCAGGCGACGGCCAGCCGGGAGTGGTTGCATCA
Organism: Comamonadaceae bacterium UBA4962; assembly: GCA_002397315.1. Lineage (GTDB taxonomy): Bacteria > Pseudomonadota > Gammaproteobacteria > Burkholderiales > Burkholderiaceae_C > Paracidovorax. The sequence goes on along the minus strand of DHAE01000030.1, from coordinate 87,034 downwards.
GGCGGAGCTGGGGGGTCTGCAAACGGAGGTGCCAATGGCTCATCAGGCCCCGGTTCGTACACCTGCACTGGGTCACCATCGAATTGCTCGTCCGCGAACAGTTCCGTGGCTCGCTTGAAGTCGAGAATGGTGAACCAGCTCTTGTCCAGGTCTTCCCGCAAACGCGTTCCTCGGCCAATGATCTGCTTGAAGAGCGTCATGGACCGGATGGTCTGATCGAGCACGATCACCTTGCATGTCTGCGCGTCCACACCCGTGCTCATGAGCCTGGACGTGGTGGCAATCACGGGAAAGGTTTTTTCCGGATCGATGAAGTTGTCCAGCTCGCGTTTGCCCTCGGCATTGTCACCCGTGATCTGCACCACGTATTTCGGCTGGGAAGAGCAAATGTCGGCATTGACGTTGCTCAATGCCTGCCGCATGCGGGCCGCGTGTTCGATGTCTTCGCAGAACACGATGGTCTTCGCGTAACGGTCCGTGGCTTTCAGGTACTCCGTGATCTTTCGGGCCACGACTGCATCGCGCTGCTCCAGCACGAGCTTTCGGTTCATGTCCGCACCGGTGTAGATGCGGTCTTCGATCAGGTGGCCGAACTTGTCGCGCATACCCTCCGTGGGCCGCCAGCCGAAGGTGTCCCGATCAAGATCCACGCGAACGACTTTGTATGGAGCGAGGTAGCCGTCCTCGATCCCCTGGCGAAGGCTGTAGGTATAGAGCGGCTCGCCAAAATAATCGATATTGGAGACATCTTCCGTTTCTTTCGGAGTGGCCGTCAGGCCAATCTGCGCGGCGCTGGAAAAGTAGGTAAGGATGTCGCGCCAGGCCGAGTCCTCCGCAGCACTGCCGCGGTGGCACTCGTCCACGACGATGAGATCGAAGAAGTCCGGGCTGAACTGCTTGTAGATGTTGCGCTCTTCGTCCGAACCGGTCACGGCCTGGTAGAGCGAGAGATAGATTTCGTAGCTTTTGTCTACCTGCTTGGTGCTTTTGCTCACCGCAGTGACGATGCCGTCCACCACTGGTTGGCCCGCAGCATCGACGCGTTCCACGCCTTTGGCATGCGGGCTGAGTTTGGCCATGGCTCCCTTGAACGGCCGGAAGTCATTGACCATGGTCTGGTCGATGAGGATGTTCCGGTCTGCCAGAAACAGGATGCGCTTCTGCCCTGCCGCTTTACCAGCCAGCCACGGAGACTTCCACAGCCGGTGAATGATCTGAAAGGCGGTGTAGGTCTTGCCCGTCCCGGTGGCCATGACAAGCAACACCCTTTTTCGCCCCTCCGCGATGGCCTCTACCGTGCGATTGATGGCCAGAAGCTGGTAGTAGCGCGGTGTCTTGCTGGGCGCGTAGTCGGTGCTGGCGATCTGTTGCACCTCCGGCGGCCAGCCCTTCCAGGCGCAATACTTGGCCCATAGTTCGCTGGGGGAAGGAAACTCGGTGAGCGTGAGGTTTCGCTCCAGCACGCCATCCGAGAGCGTGGCATCGCGGAAGACGAAGCCCTCGCCATTGCTCGCAAAGCTGAAAGGAACCCCAAGCAATTCTGCATACTGGATGGCCTGTGGCATGCCAGCCCCCACCGCGTGACGGGAATCCTTGGCTTCGACTACTGCCAGCGGGACATTGGGCTTGTGGAACAGAACATAGTCCGCACGCAGGATGCTGTTCTTGTCGCGAAACGCTGTATTTCCGCGCACCATCACCCGTCCGGCGCGCAACGTGTACTCGCGCAGCACCTGAGCGATCAGATCCCAGCCCGCGTTGGCAATGGCCGGACTGATGCGCTTCTCGCAAACGTCGGTTTCGCTCCAGTTTTTCTTGTCCATGGCTCCTCGCCCGTTCCTCCAACCCTGGCCTCACCTATCCAGGGCATGAAGGATCATTATCCGAGAGGAACCTGCTACCGCATCTGTGACGGCCCGCCTGAAACCGGCGCTCGTCCAAAGAAAGTCTGCCGGCGGGACGCTTGCGAATTCAGTTTGCCGCACCAACCTTTGTGTAATCCCAAGGTTCTTATCCTTTTATGCATGACGCCCACTGCAAGCGCAGCTGGGCAGTCACTTTCCCGAAGAACGTTCGCGCGTGGCCGATGACTCTCGCAACGGCCCCGCGAGCGCCCAAGATCATTCCTGCTTCGTCTGCTTCCAGATCCGGTCGGCACGCTCCCACGCGGCCTTGGCGGCGGGTTCGGCGTCCTTCCAGTTCAGGCGGCTCGATGCGCGGTGGTCGGTGTCCCAGCGGCGCTCCAGGTCGGTGCGGGCTTGGTTCCAGTCGCGGCCGCCGTCGATGACGTTCTGGTAGCCGGAGCGGTAGGCCGGCGCATAGTCGTCATAGTTGTACGCGTCCGTGTAGTAGGGCTCGCGGGCGTGGGCGTCGCGCCAGTAGGCGTCTTCGGTGGCGGGGTTGACGGCCTCGGCCGCACCGTTGCCGGCCAGGCCGCCGACGACGGCGCCGACCACCGCGCCCACGGCCGTGCCGACCGGCCCGCCGATGGAGCCTGCGGCTGCGCCGGTCACGGCACCCCCGGCGGCACCGACGCCGGTACCGATGGGATGTGCCTTGGCCGCGTCGGCCACGGATTCGGTGGTGCTGTGGCCTTGGATCGGGTGGGTCATGCTGTGCTCCTCGAATAGGTGGGAAGTGAAGTGACATGCAGGGGTGCATTCACTGACACTTCATGGTGCACAGGCGTGGCCGGGTGCGGCGTAGGTCAAGCGCGCTTGGGGGAGCCGGTCGAGGCAAGCGGTCTGGCTGGCTGGCAATATGCCCCAATACGCCCGGAAATCGCCGACCAGCCGCACCCGCACGGCGACGGGCACAATCGCCCACCCATGCGCTCCCCCATTGCCATCGTCGATGTCGACAACCCCGCCACCTGGACCCGCTACCGCGCGGGCCTGTGCACCACCTGCGCGGCCAACTGCTGCACGATGCCGCTCGAGGTGCAGTTGTCCGATCTGGTGCGGCTCGGGCTGGTGGATGCGTTCGAGGCGGAGCACGAGGAGCCGCGGCACATCGCGAAGCGCCTGCAGAAGGCGCGCCTGATCGACCATTTCAACCACAAGAACGTGGTGTTCACGATGGCGCGGCGGGCGAGCGGGGATTGCCATTTTCTGGACGCGGCCACGCGGCGCTGCACGGTGTACGACGTGCGGCCGGAGACCTGCCGGCTGCATCCGCAGAAGAAGAGCCCGCGCCCCGGCTGGTGTGCCTACGGCTCGGCCATCCAGGGGCAGCCCGGCGGTGCGCGGCAGCGCTGAGCAAAACGTTCATCACAGAGCAGGGCGGATTGCGCCCCCGTATCCGCTGTGCACGGAAGAGTTGCGGTCCTCATCCGTGCGTTTCCCGCCAGGCATGGCCGGGACCGCCCCTGTTGCCGATGGAAGCGGTGTCCTTTAAATTGGAACGACAGAGGGAGAACGAGCGGAAAGAGCATGCACGGCGCCCGTTGAGCACGCCAGCGCAGGCCTTTTCCCGGGCGACAGCGGCCCTCTGTGCTCTGCCGCGAGGGTTTTCCGTGCATATCGGGGGCTCCGTGGCCGGCAGGGCGAGAAGAAATTCCGCACATTCCAAAAACGACGACAAGGCCTGCTCCATGTACCCCACTTTCTTTTCCTTCGGGCCACAGCATTCCCGGCTGTCCACCCTGGCCGCGTCCGCGGTCGTGCTGGCCGCTCTCTCCAGCGCGCCTTCCGTGCGGGCGGCGGACGTCAGCATCACGCTGCCGCAGGGCGGCGGTTTCAGCGTGCGCAGCAGCACGGCGGAAGAGCGCCTGCGCGTGCAGACCGATGGCGCGGTGCTGCTGCCTGCGCTGCCGGCCGCGCCGCAGCAGGGCCAGCTGACCTGCTTCGACAGCGCCTCCGGACGGCTGGGCGGCTGTTCGCCCGCGGCCACGTCGGGCCTGGCGGGTGCGACCGGGGCTACGGGGCCGATGGGCCCTGCAGGAACGACGGGCGCAGCAGGAGCCATCGGCCCGGCCGGTCCCCAAGGCATCCAAGGGCTTGCCGGGGCCACGGGCCCGACCGGCGCCACGGGTGCCACGGGCCCGGCGGGCGAGACAGGTGCCACCGGCCCGGCCGGCGGCAGCATGGCGTCGATGGCAGCGCACAACACCTCGGGTTCCAGCATTGCCGTGCTGCTCGGTGGCACGAACATTTCTCTGGGACAGGCGCAGAACCTGGGTGGCGGTTTCACCGCGAACGGCTCGAACGACGTTTTCGTCGTGCCCACGACGGGCCGCTATCGCGTGAAGTATCAGATCCGCACTACGGCTTCCACGCTGGCGGGTGCGCGGGTGCTGATCAACGGAGCGGCCTTCCCGGCGCTCATGGAAACGCCCAGCACGTCCACCAACCGCTACAACGGCGAGACCATCGTCACGCTGGCGGCGGGCAGCGTGCTCCAATTACAGCTCTACGGAATGATCGGCGTCGTCACGCTCGAAAGCGGAGCCGGTGCGACGCTGATTGCAGAGCAGATGGATTGAATTGAATCGGGTGCGGTGGTGTAGGAAGGTACCGGGCACGGTGTGCGGCCTGCGCCCACGCGCACGCCAGCTCGTCCGTGATGTGATGGTGGCTCGTTTGTCCACCACCCACTTCAAAGGAGTCCGCATGTCCGAGAAAACCGCATCCGTCCACTGGCAAGGCGCCGGCAAGTCCGGCCAGGGCCAGATCAGCACCGAAACCGGCGCGCTCAAGAGCTACCCCTACGGCTTCGGCAGCCGCTTCGGCGACGACCGCACGGGCACCAATCCCGAAGAGATCGTGGGCGCCGCACATGCGGCCTGCTTCACGATGGCGTTCGCGTTCGCCTGCGAGAAGGCCGGCATTGCCACCGAGACGCTCGATACGACCGCCAAGGTGCGCCTGGCCAAGGAAGGCGAGGGCTTCAAGATCGACCGCATCGCGCTCACGCTGAAGGCGAAAGTGCCGGGCATCGACGACGCGAAGTTCCAGCAGATCGCGGCCGATGCCAAGGCGAACTGCCCGCTGTCGAAGGCGCTCGCGTCCGTGCCCGAGATCACGCTCGACGCGCAGCTCGTGGGCTGAGCGCCACAGGAGAAAGCATTGGGCCCGGCCACCGCCGCGTTCCGGTACACTGGCCGCCATGTCGTTCGCACGCACCTCCGGCCTTCTGCCCTGCGCCCTCCCGGCGCGGCACGTGGCCGCCTGCGCGCGAATGACGGTGATCACCATTACCACCGCGGCTGCCTAGCCTGCGTGCTGGGTGGCCGTCCCGACGGTCGCCTGGTGTCATTCCTTCTTACCGAACGAACCCGGCCCGACCGCCGGGTTTTTTGTTTTCCGGGCCTGCGGGCCCTCCGTTCGGCAGCAAGAAAGAGAGTGACGCGATGTTCAACGACCCCCAATGGCGGCCCGCTCCCGCCACCGCCGGCACCACCGCGCCTTCCGGCCGCGGCGCCCTCCGTCCCCTGCGCGTGGGCATGATCGGCATCGGCACGGTGGGCCGGGGCACCTGGGAGCTGCTGGCGCGCAACCAGGCAGACATCGCCGCGCGTGCCGGGCGGGGCATCGCCATCGTGGCCGTGGCGGCGCGGGACCTGGAGCGTGCCGCGCGCGTGCTGGGCGATGGCGCTGGCTCGGTGGATCTGACCGACGACCCGATGCGCGTGGCCACGCACCCCGACGTGGACGTGCTGGTGGAAGTGGCCGGCGGCACCGACGCGGCGCGCGGCTGGGTGGCCGCCGCCATCGCCCATGGCAAGCCGGTGGTGACGGCCAACAAGGCGCTGCTGGCGGTGCACGGCAATGCGCTCTTCGCCCAGGCCGAGGCGCGCGGCGTGCCGCTGGCCTACGAGGCGGCGGTGGCTGGCGGCATCCCCATCGTGAAGGCACTGCGCGAGGGCGCGGCGGCGAACCGGGTGGACTGGCTGGCGGGCATCGTGAACGGCACCAGCAACTACATCCTCAGCCGCATGCGTGCCGCCGGGTTGGCCTTCGGCGATGCGCTGGCCGAGGCGCAGGCGCTGGGCTATGCGGAGGCCGATCCCACGTTCGACGTGGATGGCATCGATGCCGCGCACAAGACGGCGCTGCTCGCGGCGAACGCCTTCGGCACGCCCGTCGGTTTCGAGCGCGCACACGTGGAAGGCATTCGCGGGCTGGACGCGCTGGACGTGGCGGCGGCGGCGCGCTGGGGCTATGCAGTGAAGCTGCTGGGCATCGCGCGGCGGCAGGGCAATGCGGTGGAGCTGCGTGTGCACCCGGCCATGGTGCCATCGACGCAGTTGATCGCCCAGGTGGAGGGTGCGATGAACGCGGTGCTGGTACACGGCGACGCGCAGGGCACCCTGCTGCACTGCGGCGCGGGAGCGGGCGCGGGGCCGACGGCCTCGGCCGTGGTGGCGGACCTGGTCGACGTGGCGCGCCAGACGGTGGCGCAGGCGGGTGGGCCGGCGCGCTGCGCGGTGCTGCCGCTGGGCCGGCCCGTGGATACGCTGGTGGAGCGGCCCGTGGTGGCCATGGACGACGTGGTGACGCGGCACTTTTTGCGCGTGCCTTTGCACTCGACTGCGGGTTCGGCAGCAGCAGAAGGCGGGGCGGGCGCGGCGCTGGCGGCAGTGGCCGATGCGCTGGCGCGGGCCGGAGTCGGCCTGGAACGGTTGGAGGTGTGGCAGCCGCCCTGTGTGGCCGGCGAAGCGGCCGCGCCGCAATTGCTGGCGCTCACGCGGCCCGCGCGGGATGGCACCGCGCGTGCGGTGGCGGCGGCCGCAGCCGGCCTTGCGGGGTGCGCTGCGGCTGCGTCGCACCTGCGCGTGGAATTGTTGGACTGATCAGCGCTTCTGCTTCTGGTACGCCTCGTGCGCCGGACCACCGCGGTCGGTGTCCTTCAAGCCACGCTCCAGGTCGTCGTGCGCCTGCTTCATCTCGGCGTTGGGCTTGCCGTCGGTCATGGCCACGGCCTGATCGCGCTCGTGGGGCAGGCGTCCTTCGGGGCTGTTGAGGTCGTTCTGTTCCGCGTCGGGCGCGGGATGGTCCTGCGTCGTGTCCACGCGGCGCTCGACGCGCTCGGGGATGGGCGCCGATGCCGTGGGGTCGGTGGGCGGGCGGTCATTGGGGCGGGGATCTTGCTGGGCCATGGGGCACTCCTGTCTCTGTGTGCTGGTGGTGCATCGCCGCGAAGCGGACGATGGCATGTGTCCCATGCTAGGCAGCCCCCCCGCGGTCGTCTGTAGGTGGCCGCGCTCTGGAGGGGACGGCTGCATTCCTGCCGAGCTCCATGCCTGTGGCTGCACTGCTGCTGTCTTTTCAGCTATGGATTCAGGAGCGAGGCAGGCCGGCCACGCCCCCGCACTGGCACCGTGCCATCCATCCATGTCACACTACCACTGTATGTCTCAACAGGAGTGGGCCGCGCAGGCCCTGCAGTCTTTCGATGCGGTGGTGCAGGCCACTGAAGGCTTCCGCAGCCGCGGCGGGCAGCGGCGCATGGCCGAGCAGGTGGCGCACACGTTCGCGCGGGCGCAGCTCGGCAAGGTGGAGGCCGAAGATGGCGACAGCGCACCGCCCCCGCCCGCGCGCTCCATCGCGGTGGTGCAGGCCGGCACGGGCGTGGGCAAGTCGCTCGCGTACAGCGTGCCGGCGATCGCCATGGCGCTCGCGCGTGGCACGCGCGTGCTGATCTCCACGGCCACGGTGGCGCTGCAGGAGCAACTGGTGCAAAAGGACCTGCCCGCGCTCGCCGCCCGCATGCCGCAGCCGTTCCAGTTCGCGCTCGCCAAGGGGCGCGGGCGCTACGTGTGCAAGCTCAAGCTCGAACGCCTGGCGGGCACCGGCGAGGCGGGTGACGATGCGCCGGAGGACGATCTCTTCGCCGAGGAAGAGGCCGCCGCGCGCGCGGCCCGACCGCGCCACGAAACCGAGGCGCGCATGAAGTTCTACGCCACCATGGCCGACGTGCTCGCGCGCGGCGCCTGGGACGGCGACCGCGACACGCTCGAATCGCCGCCCGAGCCCGAGGTGTGGAGCCCCGTGGCGGCCGAGGCCAGTTCCTGCACCGGCAAGCACTGCCCCGCCTTCAGCCAGTGCACGTATTACGACCGCCGCAAGGCGCTGGTGGCCGCGCAGGTGATCGTGGCGAACCACGACCTGCTGCTGTCCTCGCTGGGCGCGCGGCTGCTGCCCGAGCTGGACAACTGCCTGCTGGTGATCGACGAGGCGCACCACCTGCCTTCCACCGCGCTCGACCAGTTCGCGTGCGAGGCCGACCTGAGCCGGCTGACCTGGATCGACAAGCTCGCGAGCCGCGCGTTGCGCATCGGCACGTTGATGGAGGTGGAGGAGGTGGCGGACATCCCCAACCATTCCGCCCGCCTGCGCACGGCGCTGCAGGATGCCGCGCGCATCGTGATGGACGTGTACGGCAACGAACTGCGTTCGCCCCGGCCCGCCTGGGGCGGTGCGCGTTCGGCCACGGCGGGCTCCGCGGCCCGCACGCAGGCCACGGCCAACACCTTGCCCACGCGGGCCCGCGTGGCCGGCGGCGCGCTGCCCGAGGCGCTGGTGGAACCGTTCGGCCAGGTGGCGCACCATGCGGCCGGCTTCCTGGACGCGCTGCGCGCCATCGCCAAGGCCCTGCGCACCGAGATGCGCGACAAGCCCGACGAGGCGCGGCGCCTCTCCACGCTGTATGCGCAGATCGGCGCGCTCGCGCCGCGGCTGGAGGGCGTGCACGACACCGCCCAGCTGCTGCTGCAGGATGCGCCCGAGGGCGCGGTGCCGGCGGCCAAATGGTTCACGCTGGCGGTGGACGGCGATTTCATCGTCGTGAAGGCGCATGCGAGCCCGGTGCTGCCGGGCAATACGCTGCGCAATCACCTCTGGTCGGCCGTGCGCGGCGCGGTGCTCACCTCGGCCACGCTCACGAGCTGCGGCCAGTTCGATTTCTTCCTGCGCGAGGCCGGCCTCCACGGCGACGAGGCGGTGACCGCGCTGGAAGTGCCCAGCCCGTTCGACTATGCACTGCAGGGCACGCTGATCGCCTCGGAAACCCAGGCCGATCCGCGCCAGGCCGCCGACTACACGGCCGAGATGGTGGATGCGCTCTTGAGCGATCTGGCGATGGTCGAGGCCGGGGCGCTGGTGCTGTTCACCTCGCGCGACCAGATGCGGCAGGCGGTGGATGCATTGCCCACCGCGATGCGCGGCACCGTGCTGGTACAGACCCAGATGCCGCGCGCCCAACTGCTCGCGCGGCACCGCGAGCGCGTGGCGGCGGGCGAGCCGTCGATCATCTTCGGCATGCAGTCGTTCGGCGAGGGCCTGGACCTGCCGGGCGCGCTCTGCGAATCGCTCTTCATCACCAAGCTGCCGTTCGCGCCGCCCGACGACCCGGTGGGCGAGGCGCGCGCCGAGTGGCTGCGCGGCGCGGGGCGCGATCCGTTCAGCGAACTCGTGGTGCCGGCCACGGCCATCCGGCTCGCGCAGTGGGTGGGCCGCGCGATCCGCACCGAGGAGGACCGCGCCCACGTCTACTGCTACGACAAGCGCCTGGTGCGCACGGCCTACGGGCAGCGGCTGCTCAAGGGCCTGCCGCCGTTCACGCTGGAGCGGCGCGCCGCGGGCTAGCGCTGTCGGACGGACCCGACAGACAGGCGCGGGCAGGGCCGACCCGTGCCCGACCGCGCGCGGCCTACAGTGGGCTTTCGCACCGGGGCGATGCACCCGGCAACGCACCCACCGGAGGCTCTTCCCATGACCCAGGATTCCCCCCAGACCACGCTCTGGAAGCTGATCAAGGACATCCGTTTCGGCATGCTCACGCACCGCTCGGCCACCGGCCAGCTGCATGCGCACCCGCTGACGACGCAGAACAAGGACATCGACGAGCAGTCGGAGCTGTACTTCTTCATTCCCCACGACGGCGAACTCGCCCAGCGCCTGAAGGCCGACGCGCAGACGAATGTCACCTACGCCAATCCCGAGAAGGACAGCTACGTGTCGCTCTCCGGCACGGCCGGCTTCATCGAGGACAAGGCCCGCAAGGAGGCCCTGTGGTCGCCCGCGGCCAAGGCCTGGTTCCCCAAGGGCATCGACGACCCGAACCTGGCGCTGCTCGTGATCCGCATCCAGCACGCCGAGTACTGGGACGTGAAGGAAAGCAAGATGACCCAGCTCTTCAAGATGGCCAAGGCGGCCGTCACCGGCAACCCGCCGGACATGGGCGAGCACAAGGAACTCTCGCTGTCCTGACGCCCCACCCGGTCTGACCGCAACGGCGGCGCACTGCGCACTGCCGCCGCACTTTCTGCAACTTCTGGAAGGAGACGACGCCATGTCCGACAAGCAGCAGCCCGGCACGGGCAAGGTCGAGAACGACCACAACCAGCAAGGCCACCAGGAACCCACGCAGCGCAACGAAGGCCAGCGCACGCCGCAAAGCCGCCACGACCGCGATGCGCACGTGGGCAGCAGCAACCAGGTGCAGTCGCGCCAGGGTGGCGGCGGCCCGTCCACCGGCGGCGGTGGCCGCGGCGCGGGCTGACAGGCACGTCGACCGGCAAGAGCGGCTCACACGGCCCAGCGAAGCGGTTCTGGCTAGGCGTCGCATCGCAGGCAGTACGCGCAGTACGACAAGATGCGGCAACGACGCCAGAAGGGTCGTGCGAGCCGCTCTGAGGGAAGGGGCGACAATCGCCCCCATGCACCCTTCCCGCATCGCCGTCATCGATTTCGAAACCACCGGCATGACGCCCGCCCAGGGCGCGCGGGCCACCGAGATCGCGATCGTGCTGATGGAAGAGGGCCGTCCCGTGGACCGGTTTCAGAGCCTCATGAAGACGGGGGCCTGGCTTCCGCCGTTCATCGTCCAGCTCACGGGCATCACGCCTGCCATGCTGGCAACGGCACCGCCGGCCGAGGGGGTGATGCGCGACGCAGCCCGCTTCGTGGGCGACGCGCCCATGGTGGCGCACAACGCGTCGTTCGACAGCCGCTTCTGGGCGGCGGAACTCGCGCTCGCCGATCTGCCCGCGCCGCACGCCTTCGCCTGCACCGTGCTGCTGTCGCGGCGCCTGTATCCGGAGGCGACGAGCCACCAGCTCGGGCGCATCGTCACCCACCTGGGGCTGCCGCGCGCCGAACGCGCCCACCGGGCGCTCGCCGACGCGGAAATGGCCGCCGCACTGCTCGGCCGCATGCAGCACGACCTGCGCACCCGCCATGGCATTCCGGATCCCGGCCACGCCGTGCTCAGCGCGCTGCAGCGCTGCGCGCGCAAGGGGCTGGACAAGATGCTGGCGCGGTATGCGGCGGGAAACGATCTGCTTTCCCCGCCACCCGTCCGACTGCCCGTGTAGCCCGTGCAGTCCGTTGCTGCGGTTCTTGCGCCGCCTGCAAGGTCCTCGTCGCTGGCTCAATCCCTCGGCTTCAGAACACCGGCCGCGACGGTACCGGCGACAGGGCGTCTGCCAGGTCACGCGCCAGCGGGCCGACTTCCGCGCCCGCCAGATCCCCGAGGTTGATGCGCACGGCAGGGCCGCTGGCGATGCGGAACGGTGCACCGGCCTGGGCCGCCCAGCCGCGGGCCGCGAGCGCGGACAGCACGGCATTCTCGTCATGCACGGGTATCCACAGGTGCAGGCCTTCGCCGCCCGTGGGCACCTGGGCATCCGGCCGTGAGCGGAGCGCGAACTCCAGCGCCTGGCGCCGGCGCGCATAGGCCTGCGCCGCATGTGCGAGCTGGCCCGAACGCCGGGCGTCCTGCCAGAGCCGGGCCGCCAGCATCTGCAGCAGCCGGCTGACCCAGCGCGCACCGACGGCCTGCTGGGCGCGCATGGCCTCGATGAGCGCGGGCGTGCCGGCGGCGAGCGCCACGCGCAGGTCCGGCCCGAGGAACTTGCCCACCGACAGCACGTAGAGCCAGAGCGGCGGCAGCGCACCGGCCGGGGCCAAAGCCTCCTGGCTGAGCGGGCCCCAGTGGTCGTCGAGGATGCACAGCAGGTGCGGGCGGTTGTGCAGCAGGCGGCGCAGCGCCTTCCACCGCGCCTCCGACAGGGCGCAGCCGGTGGGATGGTGCGCACGCGGCGTGAGCACCAGCGCGGCACAACCGTCCAGGCATTCGGCGGACGGTATCTGCACCCCCTGCGCATCCACCGGCATCGGCACGGGCTTGAGCCGCAGCGCATGCAGCAGCGCGGCCATCGGGGGCCAGCACGGATCTTCGACCGCGACGCGGTCGCCCGGGCGCGCGTGGTGGCGCAGCGCGCGTTCCACCGCGTCCAGCGTGCCCGAGAACACGCCCGTGGCCTCGGCGGGCAGGCCCTGGCTCTGCAGCCATTCGCGTGCCGTTGCATGCCAGAGCGGTGCTTCGGCGGGCCCGCCGTAGCCTGCGTCGGCCTGCAGGCCCTTCCAGTCGATGGACGTGGGCCGCGGCAGCAGGGCGCGGTCCCCGTCGCCGCCCGCGAGATCCCGCAGGCCGTGGGGCAGGGCCACCGCCATCGCGTCGGCCACGGGCGGCCGCGCCGGTGCCACGCGGGTGCCGCGGCGGCCGTCGGTCACCAGCCGGCCGGCGTCGCGCAGGCGTGCGTAGGCGGCGGCCACGGTGTTCGGGTTGACGTTCAACTCCGACGCCAGCGCACGCACGGCCGGCAGTGCATCGCCGCACGACAGCGCGCCGGAACGCAGGTGGGATTCGATGCTGTCCGCAATCTCCGCCGCGGACGAACCATCGAAATGCAATGTTTTCATACATTCATTTTAATGTATTAGTACAAAGTTCATTTGTTTGGAAACGTTGCGAACTGGTGGATTCAGGATCCGTCCACGGGACTTCGGCAGTGCGGGGGAGACGAAGGAAAAAACGCGATTTCGCGGCAAAAATGGATGAAAAGGGTCCAAAAAAAGCCCTGAAAAATCAGGGCGGGGGCATGGGCGGAGGAGAAGCCGGCGGCCGGGGCCGCCAGCGCTCACGGAGCGTCGGGTGCGTATTTGTCGCCCACCTGCTCGCGCAGGGGGTGCGTGTCGTAGACGATGTGCATGTCCCGGATGTCCGCGCTGCCCGCGGCGAAGCGGAAAACGTCCACGCACGTGAAATGCACGATCCGCCCGTCGGAGAGCGTCCAGTCGTACCGGAAATAAGCGGCCACGCGCACCGCATCCGCCGCGGGCTCGGCGGACACCAGCAGGTCGATGGGCGTGATCACGCTGGCGGCAGAGGCGGCGGCGAGCTTCTGGAAGAACTCGCGGGCGCGCATGGTTCCGAGGAACGGCGAATGCACCTGGCCTTCGCTTTCGAAGCACGCGATCAGGCCTGCGGTGTCGCCGGCCTGCAGCCGGTCGAGGTAGGTTTTCACGGTGGCGAGTTGGCGCTGTGTCATGCGAGGGCCCTTTGTGCGTGGGTGGAGAAAGTGACGGCGGCGAGCGATGCCGGCCGGCTCGACTATAGGAACCGTGTCGGCGCATGCGTTCCGCACGGGTCGTGCAGTGGCAGGCGGCGGATGCACGGCCCGCAGACGCGCGCCTTCTTATCCTTTCTCTGGTGCGGATTCTTCGACATCCGCCTGCCCGATGCGGGCTTTACCGCCGCGCGCGCCCTGTGCTAGCATGAATGCTCGATCCCGCACACCATGCAACGCAGCCGCATCCTATCCACCCTAGCTCTAGGCCTAGTGCCTGGCCGGGGTCTGCCTGCGTTCGCCATCCCCGTTGCCCGCTGATCCGGCCCCCGTGCCACCAGCCTGCGCAACACCGACCTTCCCCTGACCCCGGCCCACGAACCAGCCTCCACGCATGTGGAGGGCTGCAGGGAATGTCGCACCGGTTTTCTTCCCTTCTCTTCTCTTTCGTTCGTGGAACCCGTCATGATGATTTCCAAGCCCGCCACCAAGTACCAACCCACCGCCACCGTGTCCCTGCACGACCGCACGTGGCCCACGCGCAGCATCACGCAGGCGCCGATCTGGCTTTCCACCGACCTGCGCGACGGCAACCAGGCGCTCTTCGAGCCGATGAACGGCGAGCGCAAGATGCGCCTCTTCGAGGAACTCGTGCGCATCGGCTTCAAGGAGATCGAGGTGGGCTTTCCCGCCGCGTCGCAGACGGATTTCGATTTCGTGCGCCGCCTCATCGAGGCAGACCGCATTCCCGACGACGTGACCATCATGGTCATGACCCAGTCGCGCGAGGATCTGATCGAGCGCACGGTCCAGGCCGTGCAGGGCGCGCCGCGCGCCATCGTGCACCTCTACAACGCCACGGCGCCGGCCTGGCGGCGCATCGTGTTCGGCATGAACGTGTCGCAGGTGATGGAATTCATCGGACACCACGTGTCGCTGCTCAAGCGGCTCACCGACGCGCAGCCCGCCACGGCCTGGACGCTGCAGTATTCGCCCGAGACGTTCAGCGCCACCGAGCCCGAGGTGTCGCTGCGCGCCTGCCAGACGGCGATCGCCGCATGGGGCGCCGGCCCGGGCCGGCCGATCATCATCAACCTGCCGACGACGGTGGAGAACGCCACGCCGAACGTGTTCGCCGACCAGATCGAGTGGATGCACCGCCGGCTCGCGCCGCGCGAGCACATCGTGCTCTCCGTGCATCCGCACAACGACCGCGGCACCGGCGTGGCCGCGGCCGAGCTGGCGATGATGGCCGGCGCCGACCGCGTGGAAGGGTGCCTCTTCGGCAACGGCGAGCGCTGCGGCAACGTGGATATCGTGACGCTCGCGCTCAACATGTACACGCAGGGCGTGCACCCGAACCTCGACTTCTCCGACATCACGCACGTGGCGCGCGTGGCCGAGGAATGCACGTCGCTGCCGGTGCATCCGCGCCATCCGTATGCGGGCGACCTCGTCTTCACCGCGTTCTCGGGCTCGCACCAGGATGCGATCAAGAAGGGCTTCGCCGCGCAGGATCCGGCGGGCCTCTGGGAAGTGCCCTACCTGCCGATCGACCCGGCGGACCTCGGCCGCACCTACGACAGCGTGATCCGCGTGAACAGCCAGTCCGGCAAGGGGGGCATCGCCTTCCTGCTGGAGCGCGAGCGCGGCGTGGTGATGCCGCGCCGGCTGCAGGTGGAGTTCAGCGCCGTGGTGCAGCGCGCGACCGACTCGAGCGAGGGCGAGATGGACGGCGGCGCGCTCTGGAACCTCTTCGAGCAGCACTACATCGGACCGGCGCACGGCCGGGCCCCGGGCGGCGCGGCCCCCGGCACGCTCACGCTGCACGGCCAGCGGCTCGAGGAAGACGGGCAGGGCATCGCGCTCGACGTGACGATCGACGGCGTGCGCCAGACGCTGCAGGGCCGGGGCAACGGCCCGATCGATGCCACGGTGGATGCGATCGGCCTGCCGCTGCGCGTGGACCACTATGAAGAACGCGCCACCGGCGCAGGGGCCGGCGCCCAGGCGCTCGCGATCGTGGAGGCCGCGCTCGAGGGCGTGCCGGGTGCCACCTTCGGGGTGGGTCTGGACCACAGCATCGTGAGCGCGTCGGTGCAGGCGGTGGTGGCGGTGGCCAACCGGCTGATCGCACGGCGCGGCGCGAAGGCCGACGCGCCGCAGGCGGCTCCGGTCACGGTCTGAGAGCCGAACCGGGTATGGGAACGGGGCGAGGGCGGCCGCGGGTCCGGAAAAGCCCTGCGCCATGCCGATGCCACGCGGGGCGCGTGGCATGCGCGAGCCCCGCAAAAATCCGGAAAATGCCGCCGGTTTCCGCACCTGCGGTAATCTGCCGTGCCATGGAGACCAGGTCCCCCCTTGCCCGCAGCGCCCGTGGTGACGGCGCCGCCGCGGGAACTTCCTCCCGCCGGGCCATGCTCGCCGCGGCATCGATGGCGGCCGTGCTGCTGGCGGCCTGCGGCACGTCGCCCTCCCGCGGCCGGCGCGGCGCGGCGCCCGGTCATGCGTATTCGCGCCTCACGCCCGAGCAATCGAGCGACATCGCGATCCACGCGATGGGCCTGGTCGGCACGCCCTACCGCTACGGCGGCAACACGCCCGAGGGCGGTTTCGACTGCAGCGGCCTGATCGGCTACGTCTACCGCAGCCTCGCGGGAATTCCGCCGCCGCGCACCGTGGCGCAGCTCAGCGATTTCGGCGCCCCGGTGGAGGCGGGCGGCGAGCGCACCGGCGACCTGGTGATCTTCGGCTCCGGCCGGCCGACGCATGCGGGCATCGTGGTGGAAGGCGGCCGCTTCGTCCACGCCCCCTCCACGGGCGGCACGGTGAAGCTGGACCGCTTCAGTTCGGGCTACTGGTCGCGCCAGCCGATCGCGTTCCGCAGGCCGTGAGCGAGCCTCCGCCGGCCGGCACCGGCGGATCGGTGCGATCTGGCGCAAGGCGCATTCCCGCGGGAGCGCGACAATCGCCGTCCATGAACTCCACCATTTCCCAGGACGCCGCCGGCGTCGCTTCCGCTTCGCACGTCCACCGCGCCGCGCCGCAGCCCGGCACCCACGACACCACGCGCATCGACGACACGCGCATCAGGGCCGTGCGTCCGCTGATCACGCCCGCGCTGCTGCAGGAGTGGCTGCCCGCCCCCGACAGCGCGCAGGCGCTGGTGGAATCGAGCCGCGCCGCGATTTCGCGCGTGCTGCATGGCGAGGACGACCGGCTCGTGGTGGTGGTGGGGCCGTGCTCCATTCACGACCATGGCCAGGCGATGGAATACGCGAGGGCACTCAAGGAACATGCCGACCGGCTGTCGGCCGACCTGCTCGTGGTGATGCGGGTGTATTTCGAGAAGCCCCGCACCACCGTGGGCTGGAAGGGCTACATCAACGACCCGCACCTGGACGGCAGCTTCGCCATCAACGAAGGGCTGGAGATGGCGCGGGCGCTGCTGCTGGACGTGCTCGCGCTCGGCCTGCCCGTGGGCACGGAATTCCTCGATCTGCTCTCGCCGCAGTTCATCAGCGACCTGGTCAGTTGGGGCGCGATCGGCGCGCGCACCACCGAGAGCCAGAGCCACCGCCAACTGGCCAGCGGCCTCTCGTGCCCCGTGGGTTTCAAGAACGGCACCGACGGCGGCGTGAAGGTGGCCTCGGACGCGATCCTCGCGGCCCAGGCGCCCCATGCCTTCATGGGCATGACCAAGATGGGGCAGGCGGCGATCTTCGAGACGCGCGGCAACCGCGACTGCCACGTGATCCTGCGCGGCGGCCGGCAGCCCAACTACGCCGCGGCCGACGTGGACGCCGCCTGCGCGCTCCTGCGCGGCGCCGGCCTGCGCGAGCAGGTGATGATCGACGTCTCGCACGCCAACAGCAGCAAGCAGCACCGCCGGCAGATCGACGTGGCCTCCGACGTGGCCGCGCAGATCGCGGGCGGCGACGCGCGGATCACCGGCCTCATGATCGAGAGCCATCTCCAGGAAGGCCGGCAGGACATCGTCGCCGGCCAGCCGCTGCAGCCCGGGGTGTCGGTGACGGACGCCTGCATCAGCCTGGCCCAGACGGTGCCGGTGCTGGAGGGGCTCGCGGCCGCCGTCCGGGCGCGCCGCAGCCGCTGTTGAGCCGTCCTGCCGCACCGCCGCTGTTGTTTTCTGCACGGATTCCACCCCGCGGCGGCGCCCGGGCACGGTGGCCAGGGTGTACATTCGGAAACATGCACGCCGGGACCGCCCGTCTACGACGATGGGGGTGTCCCGCCGCGCGTTCCTTCGCCGTCCACCAACCACCACGCCCACGCCATGCAGGTGCATCCGCCCCCGCCTCCGACGTCGCACGTTCCTGAGCGCAGGGCACCGCATTGCCGCCCGGGGCGCTGACCATGGGCGTACGCACGGACGCTCCCGGTCGGCGCCTGGACGCGCTGCACGCCTGCGCCATCCTCGACACCCCGGCCGAGGACACCTTCGACCAGCTCGCCCGTCTCGCCGCGCACCTGTGCGACGCACCGCTGGCCGTCATCGGTTTCGTGGATGCGGACCGCGAATGGTTCAAGGCGAGCGCCGGCATGGCCGTCGACGTGCTGCAGAAGGCGGCCGGGCCGCACACGCTGTGTGCGCTCGCGCAGGGCGGAGAGCTGGTGCAGGTGGAAGATGCCCGCGCCCATCCCGTGCTGCGCGGCCATCCGCTGGTGCTCGGGCCGCCGCGCGTCCGCATGTGCGCCTGCATGCCGATCCGCAATGCCGACGGGCTGGTGCTGGGCGCCGTGGCGGTGCTGGATACGGCCGCGCGCACGCTCGATCCCACGCGCCAGGAGGCGCTGGAGGCGATCGCCGAGCAGACGATGGCGCTGCTGGAGCTGCGTCGGCAGCGGCGCGGCTGGGCGCGGCGCGCGCAGGAGCGCGCGCTGTCGGAGGAACGCTTCCACCTCGTGGCGCGCGCCACGGCCGACGCGATCTGGGACTGGAATCTCACCGACGATTCGATGTGGTGGAACGAGGGCATGGAGACCCTCTTCGGCGTGCCGCTGCACACGCTGCCGCACGACAGCACCTCCTGGACGCAGCGCCTGCATCCGGACGACAGCGACCACGTGCTCGAAGGCATCCACGCCGCCATCGAGGGCACGTCCCGGCACTGGACCGACGAATACCGCTTCCGCCGCCAGGACGGCACCTATGCCTGGGTGCGCGACCGCGGCTTCGTGATCCGCGACGACGAGGGCGCCGCCCTGCGCATGGTGGGCGGCATGACCGACATCAGCGCCCAGAAGCAGGGCGCGCTGCAGGCCCAGCGGGACGCCAGCGCCCATGCCGAACTGGTGCGCGTGCAGCAGCGCATGAGCGCGCCCGAGCTGCCCCTGGACGAAGTGCTGCAGCTGGCGGCGCGCACGGCCATGGACCTGGCGGACGGGCACGGCGCCATGGTGGTGCTGCGCGAGGGCGACCGCCTGCGCGTGCGCGCCAGCACCGGCCGCCGCTCCGAGCCGCTGGACGAATCGCGCCCCGTGCTCGGCTACCCGCTCTGGGAGCAGCTGGGCTCAGGGCACACCGTGCTGCACAGCGACGGCGCGCAGCCGCAGGCGATGCTGGCCACCGACGAAGGGCGGCACGGCGCGCTGTCGTTCATCGCCGCGCCGCTGCGCGCCGGCGAGAACATGCTGGGCATGCTCAAGGTGAACGCCGATCCGCTGTTCACCTTCACGCAGCGCCACGTGGCCTACGTGCAGATCCTGGCCGAATCGCTGGGCGCCGTGCTGCAGTTGCGCAGCTATGCCGCGCAGCTGAGCGCCTCGGAGCAGCAGTACCGATCGCTCTTCGACGCCCATCCGCAGCCGATGTGGGTGTACGAGCGCGGCAGCCTGCGCATCCTCGCGGTGAACCGCGCCATGGTGCGCCATTACGGTTACACCGAGGCCGAGCTGCTGGGCATGACCACGGCGCAGCTCTGGCCCGCGCACGAGCGCACGCAGCGGGAAATCGAGGCGCGCTCGCTGCCGCCCGGCACGCGGCGTGACGGCATGCACCGGCGCCATTGCCGCAAGGACGGCACGCTGATCGACATGGAGGTGTTCGCGGGCGACACCACCTTCGACGGCCGGCCTGCGCGGCAGGTGCTCGCCACCGACGTGACCCAGCGCATGCGCGTGGAGCGCGAGCTGGCGCGCGTCGGCACGGTGCAGCGGCTGCTCAGCGCCTGCAACGAGGCGCTGGTGCGCGCCACCGGCGAGGCGGCGCTGCTCTCGGAGGTCTGCCGCATCGCGCGCGAGGTGGGCGGCTACCGCAGCGCCTGGGTGGGCATGCTGCGCCGCTGGACGCTCGGCGGCACCGAGCGCTCCAGCATCGAGCCCGTGGCCTGGGCCGGATTGACCACCGTGGGCGTCGAAGCGCTGCGCCCGGCCGGCCGGCCGGACGCCCCCTGGACGCCGCACAGCCCCGGCCCCTCGGGCGAGGCGCTGCGCAGCGGCCGCCCGGTGATCGTGCACGACCTGGGCAAGGCGCGGGATGCCGACCTCTGGGCGCAGCCGCTCCGGGAGCAGGGACTGCCGGCCGTCATCAGCCTGCCGCTGCGCGATGCGGAGCAGGTGTTCGGGCTGCTCACGCTCTACCCCGAGGACGTGCTGGAGACCGGTGCCGAGGAAACCGAACTGCTGCAGCAGCTCGCCAACGACATCGCCTTCGGGCTGGGCAGCCTGCGCACGCGCCAGGACCAGCAGCGCCTGCAGGCCGTGGTGCTCAAGGCGGCCGCCGCCGTGTCGGCCAGCACCGGCACGCAGTTCTTCAAGCAGCTGGCCAGCCACATGTGCGACGCGCTGGGCGCGCAGGCGGGGTGCGTGACGCGCCTGCTGCCGCAGACGGCCGGCCAGATGCCGCGCGCCGTGACGCTCTCGCGCGTGGAAGAGGGCGTGGCGAAGCCGAATGCCGAGTATCCGCTCGAGGGCACGCCGAGCCTGCGCCTCGTGAACGAGGCCGAATGCGTGATACCGCACGGCATCTCGGAGCTCTACCCCGATTCGCCCGTGGCGCGCATGGGCGCGCAGGCCTATGTCGGCCTGCAGCTGCGCGATGCCGAGGGACACCCCATCGGCGTCGTGTTCGTGATATTCCGCGAACCGCTGCAGCAGCCGGGCATGGTGATTTCCACGCTGCGCATCTTCGCGGCCCGGGCCGCCGCCGAAATGGCGCGCCAGGCATCGGACGCGCACATCCGCCGGCAGGCGTCGCTGCTCGACAAGGCGCGCGACGCGATCATCGTGCGCGACCTGGACCACCGCATCACCTTCTGGAACGAGGGCGCCGAGCGCCTCTACGGATGGACGCGCGACGAGGCGGTCGGCCAGTCCATCGCCGCGCTGCTCTACCAGGACACGCAGGAATTCCTGCGCGCCACGCACACCACGCGCGAGCACGGCGAATGGTCCGGCGAGATCGTGCAGTTCCACCGCGACGGCCGGCGGCTGGACGTGGAGGGCCGCTGGACGCTGATCCCGGGCGAGCAGAGCCAGCCCGACGCGATCCTGGCGATCAACACCGACATCGGCCAGCGCAAGGCGACCGAGCGCGAGATCCAGCGCCTCGCGTTCTACGATTCCCTCACCGGCCTGCCCAACCGGATGCTGCTGATGGACCGCATGCGCCAGGCGCTGGCCACGGCGCACCGGCGCCGCCAGGGCGGGGCGCTGCTGTTCATCGACCTGGACAACTTCAAGACCCTCAACGACACCCTGGGGCACGACCAGGGCGACGTGCTGCTGCAGCAGGTGGCGGCGCGCCTGAACACCTGCGTGCGCTCGGTGGACACCGTGGCCCGCCTGGGCGGCGACGAGTTCGTGGTGATGGTCGAGGGCCTGAGCGCCCGCGCCGACGAACTCGCCATGAGCGCGCGCACCGTGGGCGAGAAGATCCTGTCAGTGCTGGCCACGCCCTACGTGCTGCAGGGCTACCACTACCGGAGCACGCCCAGCATCGGCGTGGCGCCGTTCGGCGACGGGCGCACCTCCACCGTGGGCGAGCTGCTCAAGCAGGCGGACCTCGCGATGTACCAGGCCAAGACCGCCGGCCGCAACACGCTGCGCTTCTTCGACCCGGGCATGCAGGCGGTGGTCACGGCCCGGGCGGAGCTCGAGAACGACCTGCGCGCCGCGCTGGCGCGCGACCAGTTCATGCTGCACTACCAGCCGCAGGTCGACCACCGCGGCTGCGTGACCGGCGTGGAGGCGCTCGTGCGCTGGCCGCATCCGCACCGCGGCATGGTCTCGCCCGGCGAATTCATTCCGCTGGCCGAGGAGACCGGCCTGATCCTGCCGCTGGGCCGCTGGGTGCTGCACACCGCCTGCACGCAGCTCGCGCGCTGGAAGGACGTTCCCAGCCGGGCGCACCTCGGCATGGCGGTGAACGTGAGTTCGCGCCAGTTCCACCACGAGGCCTTCGTGGAAGACGTGGTCCGCGCCATCACGTCCACCGGCGCGCCGGCCGGCCGGCTGAAACTGGAACTGACGGAAAGCCTCTTCGTCGAGGACATGGAAACCACGATCGCCACCATGTCGGCCCTGCGGGCCCACGGCGTGGGCTTCTCGCTGGACGACTTCGGCACCGGCTATTCGTCGCTGAGCTACCTCAAGCGCATGCCGCTGGACCAGCTCAAGATCGACCAGAGCTTCGTGCGCGATCTGCTGGCCGATCCGAACGACGCGGCCATCGTGGACACCATCATCGCGCTCTCGCGCAGCCTGGGCCTGGACGTGATCGCCGAAGGCGTCGAGACCTCCGAACAGCGCGGACGGCTCGAGCATGCCGGCTGTCTGGCCTACCAGGGCTATTTCTTCAGCCGTCCGCTGCCCGAAGCGGCGCTGGAAGACTTTCTGCGCGCCCGCATTCCCGCGCGCTGAATTCGGCGCCGCACGCGCCCGGCGGCTGAAAGCACGGCGCCGCCGACCTCTCGGCTGCCGGCAACCGGCATACCGGCCTGCCAGAACGCACCAGAGGCCCGCCAGCCGCTTTTCCGCACGGTGGCGCCCACCCCCTACACGAGCCCCTGAAAGGCGCCTTCCTGCCCCTCGCAGTTGCCCGGTCCGGGCATCCGCCGTGGCGCCCCACCTGCGCCGTCCCTGATCTGCCTCCCTGCGCCTGCATGCGGGCTCTGCTCGGCCCGGAGGTCCGCATCCCTGTTGTCCTGTCTTCTTCTTTGTAGTTTTTATAAAAACATAGTCGTAGTAGTAAGCACCGCCCCGGCCTGTGGACAACTGCGGATTTCCGTTGCCTGACAAGGCACTTGGCCGCGGGCCAACCCTGTGGGTGGCACCGGGCTGCCGCTGTCCGCGCGGCGGGGACAAATAGGCGCCATCGCCTTTTCGTGTGGACAACCCGGTGCTTGTGCGAAAGATGTCCCCAGGGTTGTTCCGCCGCACGGCCCTTTTGGCGGTCTGTCGCCGCGCGATCCGCCGCTGCGGCGTGGCCGGTGCGCGGAACGGATGAGTCCATCCGAAATTTCCGCCGCGCGGGCTGACGGATATCGATCGGGCTGCCATGGGCCGGCACGCCGCGCATGGCCGCCTACGTACCGTGGCCGCAGCCGATCGCTGCATGGCACCCAGGAAGGGCCGCCGGCCGCCCGGAATCGCCTGCCAAGGCTCCCTCGCCATGCACAGGCGGCGGACGAGCGGCCGTATGCCGTGTCCAGCCATGCCGGCGGCACGGTGCCGTCCGCAGGACCGTGGACCCGCCGCCCGTCCGCCGGACGGATCGGCGCAAAAACCTGCCCGCGGACCGATTTCGGTGCCCCGGACGGATGTTCCTTGTTATTCCTTGAAAGCTTTTATAAATTCATAGGAATAGTAGTAAGGACCGGCCCCTTCTGTGGACAAGCGGCTTTTGTCCAATGGCAGCGCGGACTTGGCTGCGGGCGAACCCTGTGGCGCGAACCCGGGTGAACCCGCGCGCCGATCGATAACAACTTCGGCCGATCGGCCGCGCCTGTGGATAAGGCCGCAGTTGCTCCGAAAATACCCCCAGGCTTGTCCACAGGGCGTGGAAAAGCCGGCGCAAAAAAAAGCCCCGCAGGGCGGGGCTCTCTGTAAAGCGGGTGCCAGCAGCGCTGCCGGGCCGCCGCTTTCGTTCAGAAGTGGTATGCGTAGCGCAGCTGCACGAAGTTCTCGCCGGGGTTCGGCTTCTTGAAGCCGCCGTTGGAGAGGTGCTGCACGCGCACCATCACCTCGTGCTGGCGCTGTGCGCCCAGGCTGTAGCCCAGCCCCAGGTGCGATGCGAAGTTGTAGCGGGTGCCGAACTCCTTGTGGATCGTGTGGTAGCGCTTGTCCATGTAGGTGACGCCGATGCCGCCTTCCCAGAAGAAGGCCGAGCGGCCGTTGTCGGGGCGCAGGCGGAAGGTGGGCGTCACGCCCACGAGCGCGGCGTGGCTGGATCCGCCCGCGACACCGTCGTACGACCAGCGGCTGGCGTAGATGTCCCAGTAGCCGCGCACTTCATGGCCCAGCAGTTCGCTGCGCCAGGAGCCCCAGGGCAGGGTGACGCCCAGCGTCGCCGCATCGGTGCTGTGTTCGGCCCAGCCGCCCTGCACGTAGACCGAAGGGGTATCGGCGGTGCCCGCCGTCTGCGCCTGGACGCCCATCGCCGTGACGGCCGCCAGAACGAAAAAAGCGCCCCGGGCCACCAGAGTGGCGCCGAGGCGCTTCGTGAATGAATGATTCATGAGTGAATTTCCAGTTATATCGCGACTGTGAGGTTACACACTCGGCGGCACACTGTAGGACCGGAGCGGTCCATCCACTGTAGGCGGCGACCGCGTCAGCGACGGCTGCCGCGGCCTTGTCCCATCACTGCGGTGCCGGGGGCGGTGCGACGGGGGCGGCCGACGGCGCCGCGGGGCCATGGCCGTGCCGGCCGCCGGGGCCGCCCGGCTTGCCGTCCTTGCCGCGCATGCCGCCCTTGCCGTGCATGTGCCGGCTTTCCTGGTCGAACACCTTCTGCTGCGCCGGGGTGAGCGCGGCATAGAAGGTCTTCACGGCCTCGTCGCGCCGGTCCGCCTCGGCATTGTGCTGGGCGCGCAGCGCCTTCATGCGGTCGATGCGTTCCGGCGTGGTGAGCTGCGCCATGCCGGCCATGTCGGGGCGCGGTCCCTGCGGGCGCATGGCGGCGGTGAAGGCGTCCCAGGCGGGTTGCTGGGCCGGCGTGAGCTGCAGCTTCTGCCGCAGCGCTTCCGTGCGCTGGGCGCGGCGGGCTTCGCGCTGCTCGGGGCTGGGCATGCGGTGCGGGCGTTCGGCCCCCGCGGTGGCTGCCGGGGCGCCGGGCTGGGCCGGTGCGGCGGTCTGGGCGAAGGCGGGGGTGGCCAGCACGGCTGCCAGTGCGGCGGCCGCGGCGGCGGTGGCGAAGCGTCGTTGCAGGAGGGGTGCGGTCATGGCGGAAGTCCTTTCGTGCCCCGGGGGGCGTTGCCGCCGCGGCCGGTACGGCGCGGTGGTTGGAAGCCAGTGTCTGCCGCCCGTGTATCCCCGCCATGAGGGGGACGTGTGGCTGTGTAAAGTTGTGCCAAGGTTCTGTAGGCCCACCGGCGCGCAGCAACGACAATGGCGCCCTTTCGCCGGCACCGCGGCCGGCGCGCCCGCCCCAGGGCGATACCGCACACAAGGAATTCCGTGTTCAAGAACATGATCATCTACCGCATCGCCGAGTGGCATGCGGAACTGCCCCAGCTCGAAGAAGCCCTGGCCCGCACCCCGTTCGTGGAGTGCGGCGCCACCCAGGAGAAATCGGTCGGATGGGTGCCGCCGCGCGGCGAGGCCCACGGCCCGCTGGCCGAATCCGTGGGCGGCCAGTGGATCCTGCGCTTCATGACCGAATCGAAGATGCTCCCGGGCTCGGTGCTCGCGCGCAAGGTGAAGGACAAGGCCGCGCGCATCGAGCGCGAAACCGGCCGCAAGCCCGGCAAGAAGGAAACCCGCGAACTCAAGGAAGAGGCGAAGCTCGACCTGCTGCCGATGGCGTTCACCAAGCAGGGCTCGATGTGGATCTGGATCGACACCGAGGCGCGCCTGCTGGTGCTCGACACCGGCAGCCAGGGCCGGGCCGACGAGGTCGTCTCGCTGCTGGTGGAGGCGCTGCCGGGCCTGTCGGTCTCGCTGCTCGATACGCAGACCTCGCCGCAGGCGGCCATGGCCCACTGGCTCAAGGAGCAGGAACCGCCGGTGGCTTTCAGCGTGGACCGCGAATGCGAGCTCAAGAGCGCCGACGAATCCAAGGCCGTGGTGCGCTATGCGCGCCATCCGCTGGACATCGACGAGATCCGCGAGCACATCGCCGCCGGCAAGCTGCCCACCAAGCTCGCGATGAGCTGGGACGACCGCGTCGCCTTCGTGCTGACCGAAGGCCTGCAGATCAAGAAGGTGTCGTTCCTCGACACGGTGTTCGAGGGCCGGGGCCAGGACGATTCGGGTTTCGACACCGACGTGGCGATCGCCACGGGCGAACTCTCCAAGCTGATCCCCGACCTGATCGAGGCGCTGGGCGGCGAGGGCCGCACGGGCCTGGACGGCCCGGCGCCGGCACCGGGCGAGCGCCAGACCGAAGCGGGTGGCGCCGCTGCCGCTCCGGCCGCCGCTTCCGGCACCGCCGCCGCCACGGCGGACGCGGACGACGACGCGCCGTTCTGACCGGGCCGCACGCGGTCCGGGGTCCGGTTCCGCGCATCGCCGCACCGCTCGGGGCCTGGCCGCTCTCCGGTCCTGGCGCGGACCGGTGCGGCTACCATCGCCCCCCATGGCGCTCAATTGGGTCTGGATCGGCTTTTTCACCATCGCGTTCGTGACCGCTGCCGTGCGCTGGGCCCTGGGGGATGGGGATATCTTCCCGGCGCTGCTGACCGCGATGTTCACGGCCGCGCGCTCGGGCTTCGAGATCTCGCTGGGCCTGGCCGGCGCGATGGCGCTTTGGCTGGGCCTGATGCGGGTGGGCGAGCGCGCCGGCATGGTGGAACTGCTCGCGCGCGCGGCCGGCCCGCTGCTGCGGCGCCTCTTTCCCGGCGTGCCGCAGGGCCATCCGGCGCAGGGCGCGATGACCATGAATTTCTCGGCGAACCTGCTGGGACTGGACAACGCGGCCACGCCGCTCGGGCTCACCGCCATGCGCGAGCTGCAGTCGCTGCACACGGGCCCGCGCGATACGGCCAGCGACGCGCAGATCATGTTCGTGGTCATGAACACGGCCGGGCTCACGCTGATCCCCACCTCGGTGATCGCGATCCGCCAGAGCGTCGCCGTGCAGCAGGGGCTGGGCGCAGGCTTCAACGCGGCGGACATCTTCCTGCCCACGCTGCTGGTCACCTTCATCGCGCTGATCGCGGGCGTGCTGGCCGTGGGCATCTGCCAGCGGCTGCCGCTCTGGCGCCCCCGGCTGCTGCTGCCGCTCGCGGCCGTGTCCGGCCTGCTGGGCGTGGCCGTATGGGCGCTGGGACGGCTGCCCGCCGAGCAGGCCTCCCGCATCGCGGGCACCCTGGGCGCGGCGGTGATCCTCGGCATCGTGATGCTCTTCATCCTGGCCGGGGCGGTGCGCCGCATCAACGTGTACGACGCCTTCATCGACGGTGCCAAGGAAGGCTTCGGCGTGGCCGTGCAGATCGTGCCCTACCTGGTGGCGATCCTGGTGGCCATCGGCGTGTTCCGCGCGGCCGGCTGCATGGATGCGCTGCTCGCGGCCGTCGGCGCGGGCGTGGCGGCGCTGGGCTGGAACACGGATTTCCTGCCCGCCCTGCCGGTGGGGCTGATGCGGGTGCTCTCGGGCGCGGGCGCGCGCGGGCTCATGGTCGACGTGATGCAGGCGCACGGCGTGGACTCGTTCGCCGGGCGGCTCTCCGCGGTGATGCAGGGCTCCGCCGAGACCACCTTCTACGTGCTGGCGGTGTACTTCGGCAGCGTGGGCGTGAAGCACACGCGCCATGCCCTGGCCTGCGCGCTGTTCGCCGACGCCGTCGGGCTGGCCGCCGCGATCGCGGTGGGGTACGCGATGCTGCGCTGACGGACGCCGGCAGGCGGTGGGAAAGCCCGGTGGAGGGGCCAGCCAATTGCAGGAGAATCCGGGCTTCTTTCCTTTTCGCTTCACCCAGAGAGCTTTATCCCGTGACCGACGCAGTGCAACGCCCCGAACTCCCCGACCACCTCTCCATCGATCCGCGCAGCAAGTTCCATGTGCCCGCGGTGTTCGAGCACGACATCGGCATCCGCTTCAACGGCAAGGAGCGCTTCGACGTGGAGGAGTATTGCGTGAGCGAAGGCTGGATCAAGGTGCCGGCCGGCAAGACGGTGGACCGCAAGGGCCGGCCGCTGATGATCACGCTCAAGGGAACGGTGGAAGCGTTCTACAAATAAAAAATAAATCCGCCGGGAAGGCGGATGTCCTGGGCTGGCAGCCCAGCGGCGCGTGGCGGCGTCATTCGCACCGGAACCGCACCTGCAGCGCCGGCGGATCTCCGGCGGTGCGCGACGTGGCCGTGCAGCGCTTCGCCGCGTCGTCCATGCGCTGCACCACGCGCACCGTGCCGCCTGCGTAGTCGCAGGAGGCGAACTTCCCTTGCGGGTAGTCGCCGTCGAACACCCACGTGGCGGTGGCATCGCCCTTGCCGCCCTTGCCGCCCTTGGCGGGCTTGTCCGACGTGGGCACCAGCGCGGCACCCTGGGCGGGCGGGCCGTCGAAAAAGTTGTAGCCGGTCAGGCGCAGCGGGCTTGCGGCCAGCACGATCTCGGTGCCTGCCGGCAGGCCCGAGGCGCTGGCCTTCGGGGCATCGAGCCGGACCGTGGCGGGGCACTCGAGCGTGGCGGCCGGCGCGGCCGCGGTGCCGGTGGGCGTTGTCGCCGTTGCCGTTGCCGTGGCAGCGCCGGCCAGGCCCGTGCCCGCGACGAGGAAAAGGGCCAGGACCGCCGACCGCCCGGCCCGGAGGTGGAAGGCAGGAGCGGAGGCAGAGTCGGAAGCTGGATGCGTCATGGAGATCCCGGTGTCGTTCTTCTGGCGTGCCCGCATCATTCGATCACCGAATACGCGGCGGCGTTGTTGCTCGGGTCGGTGAAATCGCCGTTCTTGCGCTGCGGCTTGGGGCGCACGTAGCGCATCGACACCTTGGGCTTTTGCGTGTCGCTCAGCCACTGGTCCATGATCCAGATGCCGCCCGCGTCCTGCGAGATGAAGAACGCAGCGTGGTTGCCGGTGGGCAGGCTGCCGTACTTGCCGGCGCTGTTGAACGTGGCGATGGCCGTGCCCTTCTTGATGTTGGCGTTGCCGAACACGGCCTCGCCTTCTTTCCACATGCTGGTGTGCGGCAGTTGTGCATAGCGCTGCAGCAGCGCCACGCAATGCTTGCTTCCGACCTTGTCGGTTCCCTCGAGTGCTTCGGCGTTCTGGTAGATGTAAGGCATCTTTGTCGTTGGAACGAAAAAGGGCGATCCTATGCGCCCGCTGAGCATTTGCCGCGGCTGTTTCCAACGGTTGCAATCACACGCGCTCGAAGATGGCCGCGATGCCCTGGCCCCCGCCGATGCACATCGTGACCAGCGCATAGCGTCCGCCCGTGCGGTGCAGCTCGGCAATGGCCTTGGTGGTGATGATCGCGCCCGTGGCGCCCACCGGGTGGCCCAGTGAAATGCCCGAACCGTTCGGGTTCACCTTCGCCGGATCCAGGCCCAGCTCCTGGATCACCGCGCACGCCTGGGCGGCGAAGGCTTCGTTGGCCTCGATCACGTCCATGTCCTGCACCGACAGGCCCGTGCGCTGCAGCACCGCGCGCGTGGCGGGCACCGGGCCGATGCCCATGTAGGCCGGGTCCACGCCGGCATGCGCATAGCCGACCAGGCGCGCGAGCGGCTTCGCGCCCAGTGCGGCCGCGCGGTCGCCCGCCACCAGCACCACGGCGGCGGCGCCGTCGTTGATGCCCGAGGCATTGCCAGCCGTGACCGTGCCGCCATCCTTCTTGAACGCGGGTTTCATGCCGGCCAGCACCTCCACCGTGGTGGCGGCGCGCACGTGCTCGTCGGTGTCGAACAGCGTGGTCGTGCCCTTGCGGCCCGGGATTTCCACCGGGACGATCTGCTCCTTGAAATAGCCCGCCCCGATGGCGGCCGCCGCGCGGCGCTGGCTTTCGGCCGCCAGCCGGTCCTGCGCCTCGCGGCCGATGCGGTAGCGCTCGGCCACGTTCTCGGCGGTGATGCCCATGTGCATCTTCTGCCACGGGTCGTGCAGGATGCCCAGCATGTAGTCGATGCTCTTCGCATCGCCCATGCGCGCCCCCCAGCGGGCGGCGGTGTCGAAATACGGCCCCCGGCTCATCGATTCGCTGCCGCCGCCGATCGCCACGTCGCAGTCGCCCAGCGCGATCGCCTGCGCTGCCGACACGATGGCCTGCAGGCCCGAACCGCAGAGGCGGTTCACGTTGAAGGCCGGCGTCTCCACCGGACAGCCCGCGTCGATGGCCGCCACGCGCGAGAGGTAGGCGTCCTTCGTGTCGGTGGGAATCACGTTGCCCATCACCACGTGGCCCACCGCATCGGCCGCGATCCCGCTGCGCTCGATGGCCGCGCGCACGGCGGTGGTGGCGAGCTGGGTGTTGGGGATGTCCTTGAGCGAGCCGCCGAAGGTGCCGATGGGGGTGCGGGCGATGGAGGCGATGAGGATGTCGCGTTGGGTCATGGCTTCAGGTCCTTCGAAGGAGAAAAGGGGGAGATCAATTTCCCATAGGCGTGTTGCCTGTCAGCGCCTAGGTAGCGATCCAGGCCGCCATCGTAGGTCTGCGATCTCGTACGCACTGGCGCCAAGGCGTCATCGCACAGGACGTAAGAACCTTGGGACGAGCGAAATTTTTAAACCTTACGGGTTTTATAAGTCGTTGACCTGAAAGGATAAATCTTGGAGGTATAGATGTTCTATATCTCTTCGGATCAAAGCTTCCCTGCTCTGCTCTCCGGATCAGTCCCAACCGTCCCCGCCAGGTCATCCAGGATCGGGCAATCCGGCCGCCCGTCCCCCTGGCAGCAGCCCACCAGTTGCTGCAGCGAGCGCTGCATGGCCTGCATGGATTCGATGCGGCGGCCCAGGTCGTCGATGTGGGCCTGGGCGATGCGCTTGACCTCGCGGCTGGCGCGGCGCTGGTCCTGCCAGAGGCCGAGCAGGGCGGCGATCTCCTCCATCGAGAAGCCGAGGTCGCGCGCGCGGCGGATGAAGCGCAGGGTGTGGATATCTCTGCTGTTGTACTGGCGGTAGCCGCCGTCCGTGCGGGCCACGCCGCGCAGCAGTCCGAGGGCCTCGTAGTGGCGGACCATGCGCTGCGAGACGCCCGCCCGCGCGGCGGCGGTGCCGATGGGCACGGGGCTGGCCGCGGCGGCATGGGCCGTTGCCGTTGCCGTTGCTGCCGTTGCCGGGGCCTTCGCCCGGGCGGGTGCGGGCCGTGGGCCGGCAGCCCGGGGCCGGCGCTGCGGGGCCTGCGCGCTCATGCCGCGACCGTGTAGCCCTCTTCGGTAATGGCGGCGGCCAGCGCCTCGCGGGGGTGGTCGCTCTCCACCACGACGCGGCCGGTGGGCAGGTCGACCTGCACGGTGGCGTCGGTGTCGACCTGGCGGACGGCGTGCACGACGGCGCGCTCGCAGTGGCCGCAGGTCATGCCCTGGACTTGGAAGCTGTGTTGCATGGCGGGCTCCTTTTCAAACAAATGCCGGTGAAGGGATGTCGGGATCATGAACCCTGACATGGTGGCAGAGTCAAGCGCCGGCCGTGCGATGCCAGGGCCTTGACCTTGCCATGATGTCAGGGGTTAACGTGCCGGCATGGCTGATCCATCCTCTTCCTCCTCTTCCCCTTCTCTGTCTTCCGGCGGCGCGGCTGCCGCGCTGGCGGAGCGGTCGCTGGACCTGGGCATCGGCGGCATGACCTGCGCGAGCTGTTCGGGCCGCGTGGAGCGCGCGCTGCGCAAGGTGCCCGGCGTGCGCAGTGCCGAGGTCAACCTCGCGACCGAGCGCGCGCACGTGGTCTACGGTGCGCCGGCCGGCACGGAGCCCGATGCCATGGACGGCCTGCTGCGCCGCGCCGTGCGCCATGCGGGCTACGAGCCGCGTGCGGCGGATGCGCCGGAGCCGCAGGAGGCTTCCTCGCCCTGGGCCGGCTTCGGGCCGGTGGCGGCGGGCATCGCGCTGTCGCTGCCGCTGGTGCTGCCCATGCTCGGCGGCCTGGCGGGGCGGGACTGGATGCCGCCGGCCTGGCTGCAGTGGCTGCTGGCCACGCCCGTGCAGTTCGTGCTGGGCGCGCGCTTCTACCGCGCGGGCTGGCATGCGCTGCGGGCACGCGCCGGCAACATGGACCTGCTGGTGGCGATCGGCACGAGCGCGGCCTACGGCCTGTCGCTGTGGCTCTGGTCGACGGCCACGCATGGCGGCGGGGGCCATGCGCCGCATCTGTACTTCGAGGCCTCGTCCGTGGTGATCACGCTGGTACTGCTGGGCAAGTGGCTGGAGGCGCGCGCCAAGCGGCAGACCACGGAAGCCATCCGCGCGCTGCATGCGCTGCGGCCCGAGGCCGCGCACTGGATCGGTCCGGACGGCGAGGTGGACATGCCCGTGGCCGAACTGATGGCCGGCGACCGCATCGCCGTGCGCCCCGGCGAGCGCCTGCCGGTGGACGGCACGGTGCTCGAAGGGCACACGCAGGTGGACGAATCCATGCTCACCGGCGAGCCGTTGCCGGTGGCGCGGAACGCGGGCGACGCGGTGACGGGCGGCTCGGTGAACGGCGACGGCCGCGTGGTGGTGCGGGTGACGGCCGTGGGCGCCGAGACGGTGCTGGCGCGCATCATCCGGCTCGTCGAGGACGCACAGGCCGCCAAGGCACCGATCCAGCGGCTGGTGGACCGGGTGTCGGCCGTGTTCGTGCCGGTGGTGCTGGCGCTGGCGCTGTGCACGCTGCTGGGCTGGCTCATGGCGGGCGCCGGCATCGAGGCCGCGCTCATCCACGCGGTGGCGGTGCTGGTGATCGCCTGCCCCTGCGCGCTGGGCCTGGCGACGCCGGCCGCGATCATGGCGGGCACGGGCGTGGCCGCGCGGCACGGCATTCTCATCAAGGACGCGGAGGCGCTGGAGACGGCCCACCGGGTCGATACCGTGGCGTTCGACAAGACCGGCACGCTCACGCTGGGCAGGCCGCGCCTGCAGGCGTTCGAGGTAGTGCCCGGAGACGATGCGCAGGCGCTGCTGGCTGCGGCGGCCGCGCTGCAGGCGGGCAGCGAACATCCGCTCGCGCACGCCACGCTGCAGGCCGTGCGCGAACGGGGCATGACCGTGCCCGCTGCGGCCGAAGCGGTGCAGGCGGTGCCGGGCCGCGGCACGGAAGGGCAGGCGGGGGGCGCGGCCTGGCGCCTCGGCAGCCTGCGCTGGATGGAGTCGCTCGGGGCCGAGGTCCCTACCGCATTGGCGGCACGCGCCCAGGCGCTGCAGGACGGCGGCGCGACGGTGTCGGCCCTTTCCGAGCGGCTGCCGGGCGGCGGCGATGCGGTGCGTGCGCTGCTGGCCTTCGGCGACGAGCCCAAGCCGGGTGCCGCCGCGGCGATCGAGGCGCTGCGGGCGCGCGGGCTGCGGGTGGTGATGCTGTCGGGCGACAACCGCGGCGCGGCCGAGGCGATGGCGCGGCGGCTGGGCCTGCGCCCCGAGGCGGGCGAGGTGATCGCCGAGGTGCTGCCCGCCGACAAGGCTTCTCACGTGGCGCGGCTCCAACGCGACGGTGCGCAGAGTGCCGGTGCATCGGGGGCCCGCACGGTCGCCATGGTGGGCGACGGGGTGAACGATGCGCCCGCGCTGGCGGCGGCCGACGTGGGTGTCGCCATGGGCAACGGCACCGACGTGGCGATGCATGCGGCGGGCATTACGCTCATGCGTGGCGATCCCGCGCTGGTGGCTGCGGCCCTGGACGTATCGCGCCGCACGGTGGCGAAGATCCGGCAGAACCTGTTCTGGGCCTTCGCGTACAACGTGGCCGGCATCCCGCTCGCCGCGCTGGGCTACCTGAGCCCCGTGGTGGCCGGTGCCGCGATGGCGCTCAGTTCCGTGAGCGTGATGGCCAATGCGCTGCTGTTGAAGCGCTGGCGTCTTTGAGAATCACTCCGCATTCGGTTACGCTTGCCCCTCAGTCAGCTACGTTTTGTTTCATTCATAGCCAGACCGCATCGCCGGGCTGGGGGGATTAGAGGAAGGCAATCATGAAGTTAGATTCGCTCATGCGCGGGTTAACCATCCGTGTCCGCATGCTGGGGGCTATCGGTGTCGTACTGGGTCTGCTGGGCCTGCTGGGCGGGGCGGGCATGCTGGGCATGTTCCGCATCCACGCGATGAGCGAGGACTTCATCGGCCACTCGTTCGCGGAAGTGAGCGCCATGGCCGAGCTGCGCGGCGAGATGGGTGCCATCCGCCAGTACGAGAAGGACATGATCATCCAGTACGAGAAGCCCGAGGGCGTGCAGAAGGCGCATGCCGCCTGGCTGGCCAGCCTGGACCGTGCGAAGAAGGTGGCCGCCACCTTCCAGCAGGGCGGCAAGGACACCGACAACCGGCTCGCCAGCGACATCGTGAAGCGCCTGGATGCCTACAGCACGCAGTTCGCGAGCATCGCGCGGCAGCTCGAGGCCGGCGGCTACGACAGCGCGACGATCGCCAACCGCATGAGCACGAAAGCCATCGCGGAGTTCGCCGAGGCCGACAAGCTGCTCGTCCAGCTCAACGAGGAACTGCGCAAGGAAGTGGCGGCCGTGACCGAGCGCCAGCAGACCGTGTCCGAGCAGACCAAGTGGCTGTTCGCGCTGGCGGTGCTGATCACCGTGGTCGTGGTGGTGCCGCTCACGCTGCTGAACATGATTTCCATCTGCCGTCCGCTGGTGGAGGCGCGCCGCATGGCGCAGGCGATCGCCGGTGGCGACCTGTCGCAGCGCATGCACGTCGAGGGCCGCGACGAAGTGGCCGACCTGCAGCGCTCGCTGCAGGGCATGCAGCAGGGGCTGAGCGCCCTCGTGTCGCAGGTGCGCGATGCGAGCGGCAGCATCGCCACGGCGAGCCAGGAAATCGCCTCGGGCAACCAGGACCTGTCGTCCCGCACCGAGCAGACGGCCAGCAACGCGCAGGAGGCCGTGGCCTCGCTGTCGGAACTCACGGCCACGGTGCAGCAGACGGCATCGTCCTCGCAGGTGGCCAACCAGCTCGTCGCTTCCGCCTCGGGCATCGCGACGCGCGGCGGCAGCGTGGTGCAGCAGGCCGTGGCCAGCATGCACGAGATCTCGGCCTCCAGCCGCAAGATCGGCGACATCATCGGCCTGATCGACTCCATCGCCTTCCAGACCAACATCCTGGCGCTGAACGCCGCCGTGGAAGCGGCCCGTGCCGGCGAACAGGGCCGCGGCTTCGCGGTGGTGGCGGGCGAGGTGCGCAGCCTCGCGCAGCGCAGCGCCCAGGCCGCCAGCGAGATCAAGGGCCTCATCAGTTCCAGCGTGACGGCCGTGAACGGCGGCGTGCGCCACGTGGAGGACGCCGGCACCGCCATGAAGGAGATCGTGGAGAGCGTGCAGCGCGTCTCGGACATCATCGGCGAGATCAATTCCGCCTCCGCCGAGCAGTCCTCGGGCATCGGGCAGGTCAACGGCTCGGTGGGCGAGATCGACCGCATGACCCAGCAGAACGCCGCGCTGGTGGAGGAATCCGCCGCCGCAGCCCAGTCCCTGCGCGAGCAGGCCGCGCGGCTGTCGCAGGTGGTGCAGCAGTTCCATCTGGACGATGCGGCCACGGCGGCGGGGTACGGGATGGGTGCGTCCGGTTCCGCGTCTGCTGCTGGCTATGGTGATTCGGCGGCGCTGCCGGCCGGGGGGCGGACGGCGTTGCTTTCGGCTTGATGGAATCGGGGGGCCTAGGCCCCCTTTTTCATGTCCTCCTTTCTCGGAGGCATTTGCAGGACTGCCAGATGTCCCTCGTGCCTGGATTCTCCGGGTGCCGCCGTGGCCATCTCAAATGTCACAAGCCTCTGCCTGGGTTTTCGCAGTTGGATGTGGATGACCTGCCGGACGGTCCACTTCCAGGGACAAGAAAAAAGGCCTGTCCCGCGGAGCCGCCTCCGCGCGAACAGGCCTTGCCTACCGACCACTGACCGGTATCACGCGAGCACGCCAGGCTCCTCCTGCCCCTTCTTCGGCCCGAACCACGCCACGTACAGCGCCGGCAGCACCACCAGCGTGAGCATCGTGGCCGTCACCAGGCCGCCGATCACCACGATGGCGAGAGGCCGCTGCGTCTCGGAGCCGATCTCGTGCGAGAGGGCCATGGGCAAGAGGCCCAGCATGGCGAGCATCGCCGTCATCAGCACGGTGCGCAGGCGCTGCATGGAGCCCTGGCGCACGGCCTCGACCACGCTGGCGCCGCCGGCCTGCAGCTGCTGGAACACCGAGAGCATCACCACGCCGTTGAGCACCGCCTGCCCCGAGAGCGCGATGAAGCCGATGGCGGCGGACACCGACAGCGGGATGCCGAAGGCCCAGAGCGCCACGAAGCCGCCGATGAGCGCCAGGGGCACGTTCAGCAGGATGAGCGAAGCCATCTTCACCGACTTGAAGGCGTCGAACAGCAGCACGAAGATCAGCAGCAGCGAGATCGGCACGACCACCGAGAGGCGCTTCATGGCGCGTTCCTGGTTCTCGAACTCGCCGGACCAGTTGACCTGGTAGTTGTCCGGGATCTTCACGTTCTTCTCGACGCGCGACTTCATGTCGGCCACGACGGAGCCCATGTCGCGCCCGGCGATGAAGATGCCGATGGCCGTGGTGCGGCGGCCGGCCTCGCGGGCGATGTTCATGGCGCCCGCGCTTTCGCGGATCTTCGCGACGTCGCCCAGCTGCACGTAGCCGCCGTCCGGCGTGGCGATCGGCGTGCGCGGCAGGTTGGCGATGGTGCGCTCGTCGGAGGGCAGGCGCACGGCCACGGCGAACTTGCGCTCGCCTTCCCACAGGTTGGTGGCGGCCTTGCCGGCGAGCGCCGCCTCGATCACGTCCTGGATGTCGCTCACGTTCAGGCCGTAGCGCGCGGCGCGGTCGCGGTCGATGTCGATCAGCAGCTGCGGCACCTGGCCTTCGCGGTCGATCTCGGCGCGGGCCACGCCCTGCACCTGCTTGACCTCGCGGGCGATCTCTTCCGTGATGCGCTTCATCTCGACCAGGTCGTCGCCCGCCAGCTTGATCACGATCTGGCCCTTGATCTGCGAGATCGATTCGAGCACGTTGTCGCGGATCGGCTGCGAGAACGCCGGGTCGATGCCGGGGATGGCGGAGAGCGCTCGGCCCATTTCCTCGGTGATCTTGGCGCGCGTCATGCCGGCGCGCCACTGGTCCTCGGGCTTCAGGTCCACGAAGATTTCGGCCATGGAGATGGTTTTCGGGTCGGTGCCGTCTTCCGGCTGGCCGGCCTTGGAGACGGTGGTGCGCACCTCGGGCACCGACAGCAGCGCCTTGCGTGCCATGCGCAGGATGCGCGAGGCCTCGGCGGTGGAGACGTTGGGCGAGAGGCTGAAGTTCACCCAGGTCGTGCCTTCGTCCAGTTCGGGCAGGAATTCCGAGCCCAGGCGCGAGGCGGCCACCATGGCCACGCCGAACACGGCCAGCGCGATGATGACCACCGTGCGGCGGCGCTCCAGCGCCCAGTCGAGCACCGGCGCGTAGAGGCGCTTGGCGTGCGTCACCACGCGGTTGTCGCCGTGCGGCAGCTTGCGGCGCAGCAGCCAGTAGGCCAGGAGCGGCACCAGCGTGAGCGAGAAGATCAGCGAGCCGATGAGGGCGGTGGTGACCGACAGCGCCATGGGCTGGAAGATGCGGCCTTCGTGGCGCTGCAGCGCGAAGATCGGGATATGCGCCGCGATGATGATGAGCATCGAGAACAGCGTGGGGCGGCCGACTTCGCCCGCGGCCTCGATGATGGTGTCGCGCCGGTCGCGGTCGTCCATGTCCTCGCCGCGTTCGGCCAGGCGGTGCATGATGTTCTCGATCACGATCACCGCGCCGTCCACGATGATGCCGAAGTCCATCGCGCCCAGGCTCAGCAGGTTGGCCGGCACGCCCATGATCTTCAGGCCCATGAAGGTGGAGAGCAGGGCGAGCGGGATGATGACCACCACGGCCAGGCTGGCGCGCAGGTTCGACAGGAAGATGTAGAGCACCAGCGACACCAGCAGCGCGCCTTCCACCAGGTTGTGGAACACGGTGGTGAGGGTCTTGTCCATCAGCCAGGTGCGGTCGTAGAAGGGCACGATCTGCACGCCCGGCGGCAGGCCGCGTTCGTTCAGCTGCGCGATCTTGTCCTTCACGCCCTTGAGCACCACGCTCGGGTTCTCGCCTTTGCGCATCACCACGATGCCGGTGACGATGTCGTCGTCCTGGTCCTGGCCGACCACGCCGAGCTGCGGCACGGCGCCGATGCGCACCTGGGCGATGTCGCGGATCAGCACCGGCGTGCCGCCGCGGGATGCGACGACGATGCGGCCGATGTCCTCGGCCGAGCGCAGCAGGCCCAGGCCGCGGATGGTGTACTGCTGCGCGCCCTGCGCCACGTAGCTGCCGCCCGCGTTGGCGTTGCCGCGGCCCAGCACGTCCAGCAGGTTCTGGAAGCTCACCTTGTACGCGCGCAGCTTGTCCATGTCGGGCTGCACTTCGTACTGCTTGATCGCGCCGCCCATGGCGACCACGTCGGCCACGCCGGGCACCTGCCGCAGCGCGCGCTCCACCGTCCAGTCCTCGATGGTCCGGATGTCGGTGGTGGTGAGGCCGTCGCCCTTGAGGCGGTAGCGCATGATCTCGCCCACCGGCGTGGCGTTGGGCGCGATCTCGGCCTGCACGCCCTGGGGCAGATCGATGGTGGAGAGCCGCTCGGCCACCTGCTGGCGCACGATGTTCACGTTGGCCGAGTCGTCGTAGGTGACCACGGTGAAGGAGAGCCCGAACTGCGTGTGCGAGAACACGCGGATGGAGTTGGGCAGGCCGGCGAGCGCGGTTTCGATCGGCAGCGTGACCTGCTTTTCGACCTCTTCCGGCGCGCGGCCGGGAAAGAGCGCGATCACGGTGACCTGGGTGTCGGTCACGTCCGGGAAGGCCTCCACCGACAGGTTCTTGAAGGCGATGACGCCGGCCAGCGCGAACAGCAGCGTGCCGAGCACGATGAAGAGCGGCTGGTGCAGCGCGTAGTGGATCAGGCGCTTCATGGGGTCGCTTTCTTCGCGGCGGCGGCGTCTTCGGTCATGGACTGGAACTGGCGCGACAGCAGCAGCGCGTTCTGGTTCACCACGGCGTCACCGGGCTGCAGGCCGCTCGCCACGATGACTTCGGCCGGGCCTTCCTGGGCCAGTTCGACCTTGCGCGGCTCGAACACGCCGGCCTCGCGGCGCACGTAGACCACGTGCTGGGTGCCGTCGAGCACGATGGCGCTGGCGGGCACCACCACGCCGCCCGCGCGGCTTTCCTGCACGCGCGCGGTGGCCAGCATCTCGGCCTTCAGGCGGCGGTCGGGGTTGGGCACCACCCCGCGCACTTTGATCGTGCGCGTGCCGGGGTCGATCGCATCGGCCGTGGCCGTGACCTTGCCGGTGAACGTGGCGCCGGGATAGGCCGGCACCTGCAGCGTGATCGGATCGCCGGGGCGCAGCGAGGAGAGATCGCTCTCGCGCGCGTCGATCTGCACCCAGAGCGAGGTCGGGTCGGTCACCACGAAGAGCGCGGGGCCGGACTGGTCCGGGCGCACTTCCTGGCCGGGGTTGAGGTTGCGCTCCACCACCACGCCGCCGATGCCGCTGGAGAGGGCGAGTTGCTGGTTCACGCCGCTGGCGCTGCCGTAGAGGCGCGTGCGGGCCGCGGCGCGGGCCACTTCGGCCTGCGCGCCCGCGGCGTCGGCCTGGGCCTGCTCCAGATCCTTGCGGGCGATGATGCCGGCCTCGAACAATTCACGCTGGCGCTTGAGCGATTGCTGCGCGAGCGCCTGGCCGGCCTGCGCCTTGGCGGTGTCGGCCTGGGCCTGGCCGAAATCCGGCGAGGCCAGCAGGGCCAGGGGCGCGCCGGCCTTCACCGGCTGGCCCAGATCGGCCTGGATGGCGGTCACGCGGCCGGCGAAGGCCGGGTAGATGCGCTGGGTGCGCTCTTCGTTCCAGACCAGCCGGGCGGGCAGGTCCACCGCCACGTCCTTGGCGGCGCGCGCCTCCACCGTGCCCAGCAGGGCGAGCTGCGGATGGCCGGAGGGGAAGCGCAGCTGGCCCGACTGCACCGCGGGCGGCGCGGGTTCGGGCGGGGCGGCGGCCGCATCGGCGGCGGATTTGCCGCAGCCGGGCAGCAGGGCGCAGGCGGCGCCCAGGGCAGCGGCGGCCACCAGGCCGCGCACGGCACGGCGCCGTGCGGAAAGGGAGGGGTGTTGCACCATCATGGTCGGGAAGGTCCGGGAAGGCATACGGGATCGGAAGAAGGCGAGTGCGGAGGGGACTGCGGCGCGGCGCGCGCTCACGGCATGCCGGTGAGCACCTGCGGCTGCGTGCGCAGCAGCCAGGCGCCGCGCGCCTTGGCGTAGTCGGCGCGGGCGGCCAGGGCGTCGAGCACGGTGGCGCGCAGGGTGCGCTGCGCATCCAGCAGGTCGGTGAGGGCGATGGCGCCCTTGCGGTAGGCCAGCTCGGCGTTGCCCGCCACCTGGCGCGCGCGGGGCAGCACGCCCTGGTCGTAGTCGGTGGCGCGGCGCGCGGCGTTGTCCATCGTCTGGCGCAGGCGCTGCAGGTCCAGCAGGGCGAGGCGGCGGGTGTTGTCCAGCGCGTCCTGGGCCTTGGCGTAGTCGGCCTGGGCACGGCCGATCTCGCCCTGGTACTGGTAGCCCCACTGCAGCGGGATCTGCACGCGCAGTTCGACCTGCCGGGTGGAGGTGCCGGGGTAGTGGTCGACGGAGGCGCCCACCGTCCAGTCGGATCGGCGCAGCGCGTTGGCGCCGTCCAGCGCGGCCTGGGCGGCCTGGGCGCGGGAGAGGGCGGCGCGCACGTCGGCGCGCGTCTCGGCCCAGGCGGCCAGGTCCGCATCGGTGGCGGGCCGGTCACCGGTCAGTGCGGGCCAGGGCGTGTCCACGGCCTCCAGTCGGCTGCCGGTGCTGCCCGTCACCTGCGCCAGGGCCAGCGCGGCGTCGTCGCGCGCCTGTTCGGCCGCGCGCGTGTCGGCACGGGCGCGCTCGGCCTCGATGCGGGTGCGCGCGGCATCCTGCGCCGACAGATCGCCCGCCTTCACGCGCCGGTCGGCCATGCCGGCCACGTCGCCCAGGCTGCGCTCGATGGCGGCCACTTCGGCGAGGCGGTCCTGCGCGGCCAGCAGGTCGTAGTAGGCGGAGAGGGCGGCCTGCAGCTGCTGGACCTGGGTGTCTTCCACGTCGGCCTCGGCGGCGTTGGCCGCGCCCTCCGCCGCCTTCCTGCGCAGCGCGCGCTTGTCGCCGCGCTCCCAGGTCCAGTCGATGCCGACGGACTTGTCGATGCGCTTGCGCGTGAACACGTTGCCCGGCCCGGGGCCGTGCTGCAGATCGATGGAGCTGGCCTTGGTGGTCAGCGAGGGCAGGGGCGCATGGTCGGCGCTCAGCACGTCGGCGCGCGCACCGGCCAGTTCCTGGCGGGCCTGGTTCACCTCGCTGTTGTCGCGCGCGGCGGCCAGGGCCTGCGCGAGCGTCCAGGCGGCGCCGCGCTGCGTGGGCGACACGGGGCCTGCGGAGGGCACGGCGGCGGACGGTGCCGGCTGGGCATGGGCGGGCGGCCAGGCCGCGAAGGCGCCGCCGCAGGCCAGCAGGGCCGCGGCGATCCGGGAGGCGGCCGGTACCTGCACCGCACCGGCACGGCGGGGGGAGCGGGGAGAGAAGAGGGAATGGGAGCGCATGGCATGTTTATCCGACGCCCAGCCTGACCACGGCCTGACCGACGCGCCCGCAGGCGCCCCGGCCGGGACACAATGCGGTGTCCGCGCCACGGTGCGGCGGATGCCGCCGGCCGCTCCCTTCCGGCGCTTCCCTCGTCTTCATCCCTTCACCGTTTTTCGCTTTCTGCCCATGCGCATCCTCGTAGTCGAAGACGATGCCGTGCTGCGCGGCGTCATGCAGCGCAGCCTGGCCGATGCCGGCCACCGCGTGGATGCGGCCGCCACGCTGGCCGAGGCCGACCACTTCTGGAGCGTGCAGCCGTTCGATGCCGTGCTGCTGGACCTGAACCTGCCCCAGGACGCGGGTGCGGCGAGCCCGCTGGGCAGCGGCCTCACGGTGCTGCGCGCGGCCCGGGCGCGGGGCGACCGCACGCCGGTGCTGGTGCTCACCGCCCGCGACCGCACCGAGGAGCGCATCGCCGGCCTGGATGCGGGCGCGGACGACTACCTGGGCAAGCCGTTCGATCTGGCCGAGGTCGAGGCCCGGCTGCGGGCCCTGGTGCGCCGCACGCAGGGCACGGACGACCGCACCCGTGCCGGCACCCTGGTGCTGGACCGGCGCGCGCGCCGCTTCACGATCCAGGACGTGCCGTTCGAGCTGCCCGCGCGCGAGTTCGAGGTGCTGTGGGAGCTGATGACCCCGCCGGGCCGCGTGGTGAGCAAGCGGACGCTCTCGGACAAGCTCTCGGGCTTCGACGACACGCTGGGCGACAACGCGCTGGAAGCCTTCATCTCGCGCCTGCGCAAGAAGCTGCAGGGCAGCGGCGCCGGCATCCGCACGCTGCGCGGCCTGGGCTACATGCTGGAGGCGGAGGCCGACCCGGCTTGCGGCGATGCGCGGCCGGAGTCCGCATGAACGGCGGCCGCGTGCCCCCGCAGGCCCGCGCCGAGCCGCGGCAGTCGGCCCCGCCGCCCCCGCCATCGCTGCGCGCCCGCCTGCTGCGCCACGTGCTGGTGCCGCTGGCCCTCACCTGGTTCGCGGGTACGGCGATCTCGGTGCTCGTGGCCAACGGCTTCTCGCAGCGCGCCTTCGACCGCGCGCTGCTGGACGATGCCTACGCCATCGCGGCCAACGTGCGCATCAAGGGCGGCGCGCTCGATCTGGCGCTGACTTCGCGCGAGCTGAAATCGGTGCTGTTCGACCAGGTGGAGACGG
This sequence comes from Comamonadaceae bacterium UBA4962, assembly GCA_002397315.1. Lineage (GTDB taxonomy): Bacteria > Pseudomonadota > Gammaproteobacteria > Burkholderiales > Burkholderiaceae_C > Paracidovorax. The sequence continues at coordinate 44,568 of DHAE01000030.1, read as the reverse complement.
TGTATTTCGCGGTGCTGCTGCCGGACGGATCGATGCTCTCGGGCAATGCCAGCCTGCCCGCGCCGCCGCCGCGCGATGACTCCTACCGCTTCTCCGACATCAACTACCGCGGCCGCGCGCTGCGGGCGGTGCGCGTGCGGGTGAGCGAACCGCAGGCTTTCGAGGTGATCACCGCGCAGACGGTGCATGCGCGCAGCGCCATGCTGCGCAGCGTGCTGCTGTATTCGGTGGTGTCGCAACTGCTGCTGCTGGGCGCGCTGGCCTTCTGGCTGCGGCGCGCCATCCAGGCCGACCTGCAGCCGCTGGCGGCGTTCCAGGCCGAGCTGTCGGCCCGCGATGCGCGCGGGCTCGATCCGGTGGCCGTGGAGGCCTCCACGCGCGATCTGCAGCATCTGGGCACGGCCGTGAACGATCTGCTGGCGCGCGTGGCCCAGGGCGTGCGCGCGCAGCGCGAATTCGCCGGCAACGTGGCGCACGAGCTGCGCACGCCGCTGGCCGGCATCCGCGCCCTGGCCGCCTACGGCCTCGCCCACCGGGATCCCGCGGTGTGGCGCGAACAGCTCGCCGGCGTGGCCGACAGCGAGGCCCGCGCCAGCCATCTGGTGGACCAGCTCCTCGCGCTGGCGTTGGCCGACGAGGTGCGCGGCGCCATGCCACGCGAGCCGGTGGCGCTCGACGAACTGGCGCGCGACGCCGTGCTGCGCGTGCTGCCGCGCGCCGATGCGGCCGGCGTGGACCTGGGCGCGCGCGGGCTGGACCGGCCCGTGGTGGTGCAGGGGCAGGCGGTGCTGATCGAAGGCGTGCTCGGCAACCTCATCGACAACGCGCTGCGCTACGGCCGCCCCGCGGAAGGCGGACCGGCCCCGCGCATCACGGTGGAGATCGCGTCCGGCGGGCCGGGCGACGAGGGCTCCGTGGTGCTGTCGGTGGTGGACAACGGCCCCGGCATCCCCGAGGCGCAGCGCACCGACCTGCTGCAGCGCTGGGCGCAGGGCCGCGAGGGCGAGCGGCTGGGGCAGGGCGCCGGCCTGGGCCTGGCCATCGTGGCGCGCTACGCCGAACTGCTGGGCGCCCGGCTGGTGCTGGGCACGGGGCCGGACGGGCAGGGACTGCGCGTGGGGCTGGTGTTCGCGCCGCCCGCGGCCACGGCAGCGCCGGCCTGACGCGACCGACCGGGCCGGCCCGCCGCGCATGGGATGGGCGGCGTCAGTCCGGCTGCGCGCCGAACACCGGCCGGAAGAAGCTGCGCTCGTAGCTCAGGATGCAGCGGGTCTCCTCCGCATAGCGGAAGGCCGCGATGCATTCGGCGTCCTGCATCGACTGCTGGCGGTAGGTTTCGTAGGCGGAGAGCGAGGGGAAGGTGAACATCGACAGCGCGATGTTGTTGGCGCCTTCCGACGGCAGGAAGTAGCCGTGGTGGCGCCCGCCGAACTTCTCCACCAGGGGAATCCAGAGCCGGCCGTAGTGCTCGAACTCGGCCAGCTTGTAGGGATCGATGACGTAGCGCAGGGTGCAGGTGATCATGGCCCGATTTCACCGCATTTCGGGGCCTTGTGCGGCATCGGGGTGGGCAGCCCCTTGGGGCGCGGCGTCCGGGCCTCCAGAGGCCTTCCAGGGCTCTCTACAAGCCCCTTCCCCAGGGCCCGGGCCTTGACACACGACTTCGCCGCCGCGCGGCACCCGCTGCGGCCCTGCAGCCGCCACGCGCGGGCGCGGGCGCTGCGGGGCCCGCTGTCAGCCCTTCGCCGATTCGCCGAGCGTCGGGTAGTCGATGTAGCCCTTCTCGCCACCGCCGTAGAAGGTCTTGGAGTCCCACGGGTTGAGCGGCGCATCCTGGCGCAGCCGTTCGACCAGATCGGGATTGGAGATGAAGGCCTTGCCGAAGGCGACGATGTCGGCCCGGCCGCTGGCCACGGCTTCCATCGCCAGCGCGCGGTCGTAGGCGTTGTTGACCATCCAGGCGCCCTTGCCGCCGGCTTCGCGGTAGGCGGTCTTCAGCGCCGCGTAGTCGAACGGACGGTCTTCCAGTTCGCGCGGGCCGCCCGTGGAGCCTTCGATCACGTGCACGTAGGCCAGGCCCAGCGGCGCGAGCTGGCGGATCACGTAGTCGAACAGCGGCTGCGGATCGGCATCCACGATGTCGTTGGCCGGCGTGACGGGCGAGAGGCGGATGCCCACCTTGCCGCCGCCGATCGCGTCCACCACGGCGCGCGTGGCTTCGAGCAGCAGGCGGGCGCGGTTCTCGATGCTGCCGCCGTAGTCGTCGGTGCGCTGGTTGGCGCCGGTCTTGAGGAACTGGTCCAGCAGGTAGCCGTTGGCGCCGTGGATCTCAACGCCGTCGAAGCCGGCCGTCTCCACCGCATTGCGCGCGGCGGCGGCGTAGTCGTGCACGATGCCGGGCAGCTCTTCGGCATCCAGCGCGCGGGGCTCCGACGTGGCCGCGAAGTGGCCCTGGCCCGTGGCCTTGTCGATCAGGTAGGTCTTGGACTTGGCGGCGATGGCCGAGGGCGCCACGGGCGCGCCGCCGTCGGGCTGCAGGTCGTTGTGCGAGATGCGGCCCACGTGCCAGAGCTGGGTGACGATCCTGCCGCCGCGCTCGTGCACCGCCGCGGTCACCTTCTTCCAGCCGTCGAGCTGGTCGGTGCCGTACAGGCCCGGCACGTCCGCGTAGCCCTGCCCCTGGTGGCTGATGGCCGTGGCTTCGGTGATCAGCAGGCCGGCGGTGGCGCGCTGGGCGTAGTAGGTGGCGGTGATGTCCTTCGGCACCGCGTTCGGCGAGCGGTTGCGCGTGAGCGGCGCCATGGCGATGCGGTTGGCGAGCTGCAGGTCGCCGGCCTGGACGGGATCGAAAAGCGTATGGGACAAGGGAATACCTCTTTCGAAAAAAGGGGGTGTGGGGCAGGGACCCGGGTGGGGCCCTACACGGCAGGAAGCGACGTTACCGCGTTTGCGGATTCTCTGCAGTGGGACCGCGCCGCGACAGGATATGCAAGTCGTGCTAGCGAAATCGCAGCACCTGATGGCGCGCATGCTGCAGGAGCATCCGCGCAAACGGCGCTCCGCCGCCGCAAGGGCGCCCCTGCGATGGCGGGATATGCCATGGTCGGGTTCGGAGCCTGACCGACAACGTGGCGCTGGGCCTGCGGCTGGTCCGTGTTTCACGTGAAACACGCCCGGCGGGTGGTTGAGTGGCTGAGGCAGAGGGGGGATGGAGGCCATGTCCAGGCGCCCTGTCTGGCAACTCCCGGGCGGATGCAGCGACGCGCGGGTTTGCCCGTGCATCGGCCTGCGATCCGCCGGTGTTCAACGGCGTGTCGCTCCCTTGCTCGACCGCTCCGCCCTCGGGTTCTATCGGCCGCTGCCGCCGATGGCCTGTTTTGCCGCCCATCGTGGTCTGGTTCGGCATGGTGAGACGGCGTAGATCCTGCCGATCCACCTCGCGTGTTTCGCGTCGCTCACGCGGGCGCCGCGTGCCGAGGTGCGCGGCGCCCGCGTCGAGCGGATCCGACAGGCCCGCCCATCGGACACGCCGGATCCATTCATACCTCCTGAGGACCGCGCCGTCTTTTCTTTGAGGCCCAGGGCGTGATTACTTCGACAGGCCCTCGGCCTTGAGCGCTGCCTGCACGGCAGGGCGCGCGCCCACGCGGGCCACATAGGCCTGCAGGTTCGCCAGGCCGGAGGTGTCCACGCCCACGTGCTTGCCCCAGCTGCACACGGTGAACAGATAGCCGTCCGCCACCGAGTAGTGCTCGCCCAGCAGGTAGTCCTTGCCCTCGAGCTGCCCGTCCAGCCACTGGAAGCGCGACATCAGCTTTTCGCGCACGATGGGCTTGTACGCGTCGGGCGTGTTGGGCAGGAACAGGGGCGTGTGGCCCTTGTGCAGCTCGGTGCCGATGAAGTTCAGCCACTCCTGCAGGCGGTAGCGCGCCAGCGTGCCGTTGGCCGGGGCCAGGTTCTTGTGGGGCGCCTGGTCGGCGATGTACTGCACGATGGCCGGGCCTTCGCGCAGGCGCGTGCCGTCGTCGAGTTCCAGCACGGGCACATAGCCCAGCGGGTTGATCTCGTAGAAGTCCGTGCCGTCCTGCAGCTTGTGGCTCTTGGTGCTCGCGAGCACGGGAGTGAACGCCAGGCCGGCTTCGTGCAGGGCGATGTGGGGGGACAGCGAGCAGGCACCAGGACTGTAGTAGAGCTTCATGGTCAGGTTCTGAAGGCAGTGGAACAAGCCTGCCATGCTACTAGCGGGCGCCGATTCGTGCTGTCGGCCACCATGCCGCTGAAAACGCCCCGCCACAGCCGTGTCCGACGCGGTACCGGCGACGGGTGCCGTCAGGTTCGGGCCGGTGCCGTCGCGGCTTCCAGCCGCCCCAGCCAGGCGATGGCATGGGTTTTATGGGGCCCGCACATGTCCGCCGAAGGCCGCAGCGATCCGCACACGGCGGGCCGCCCGGGCCGGCCGAAGATCCTGCAGCGCAGGGCCTCGTCGAGCTGCACGCAGGCCACGCCCGCAGGTTTGCCCTGGGGCATGCCAGGGATCGGGCTGGAGATGGACGGCGCTGTGCAGCATGCGCCGCATCCGGGCCTGCAGTCCACGGTATCGGGGAAAGAATTCACCTGTTCAGCGCCCCAGCCGCTGGCTGGCCCAGAGCACCTGTTCCACGACACTGCGCACGCGGCCCTGGTGCGCGGCATCCACCAGCGCGCCGGCATCGTCGAACGCGCTGCCGGCATGGCCCAGCGCGAACGCCTGCGGCGCGAGCCAGCATTCCAGGTTCAGCAGCAGGGGGCCCAGATGGCTCTGGGAGCGCAACCCGCCCAGACTGCCGGGCGAGGCGCTCAGCATGCCCACCACCTTGCCACGGAAGGGCAGGGTGCCGTCGTTCCAGACCGGATGGCCCGCGACGGGGCTCGATGCCCAATCGATAGTGTTCTTCAGCAGCGCGGTGTAGCTGCCGTTGTATTCCGGCGAGCAGACGATCCAGCCGGCGTGGGCGTGAAGGATCTCCTTCAGGCGCACCACGTCGGCGGGCGTGCCTTGGGATTCGAGGTCGGCGTTGTAGAGCGGGATGTCGAAATCCGACAGTTCCAGCAGCGTGGTGTCGGCACCCGCGCTGCGGGCGATGTCGGCGGCGGCGCGGGCCAGCCGGCGGTTGAGGGACTGCTGGCGCATGCTGCCGGCGAAGACGAGGATGTGGGGCATGGCGTGATTCGACCACAGCCGCGCGGCAGGAATCCTGCAAGCCGATGTTCCACGTGAAACAACCACGCGGGTGACGACGTAGGGGCTGGTACTGTGGGGCCTTTCATCGGCTCCCAACGGTCTGCCGGAAGCACGGCCTGGCCTGCATGCGTGCTCGCACGACATGGTCAGCCCCTTCCGCCGGGCAGGGGATGGCGCAGGCAGGTGGCGCGCCAAGGACGGGCATGGGAAAATCCCCGCCTTCCCTTTTTGGATCCCATTGCCCCGACCTCAGCCCGGCATGCCGCCGGCCCGGCGGGCAAAGGCGCCCGCTGGCGGCCCGGCGTGCGCTCTTTCGGTATCGGGCCGCTCCTCGTGTGCGAGGTTTCGGAGCAGTTGCATGTTGTACCCCCAGGAATTTGATGTGATCGTCGTCGGCGGAGGCCATGCCGGCACTGAGGCCGCGCTCGCCGCTGCCCGCATGGGCAGCAAAACGCTGCTGCTGACCCACAACATCGAGACGCTGGGCCAGATGAGCTGCAACCCCAGCATCGGCGGCATCGGCAAGGGTCACCTCGTGAAGGAGGTGGACGCGCTCGGCGGCGCCATGGCCTTGGCCACGGACGAGGGTGGCATCCAGTTCCGCATCCTGAACAGCTCCAAGGGCCCGGCCGTGCGTGCCACGCGCGCGCAGGCCGACCGCATCCTCTACAAGGCCGCGATCCGCCGCATGCTGGAGAACCAGCCGAACCTGTGGCTGTTCCAGCAGGCCGTGGACGACCTGATGGTGGAGGGCGACCGCGTGGTGGGCGCCGTCACGCAGGTGGGCATCGCCTTCCGCTCGCGCACGGTGGTGCTCACGGCCGGTACCTTCCTCGACGGCAAGATCCACGTCGGGCTGAACAACTATTCCGCGGGCCGCGCGGGCGATCCGCCTGCGGTGAGCCTGTCGGCGCGCCTCAAGGAACTGCAGCTGCCGCAGGGCCGCCTCAAGACCGGCACGCCGCCGCGCATCGACGGCCGCAGCATCGACTTCAGCCAGTGCGAAGAGCAGCCCGGTGACGGCATGCCCGGCGGCGTGAACGAAGGCGCGGTGCCGGTGTTCAGCTTCATGGGCAGCACGGCGATGCACCCGCGCCAGGTGCCGTGCTGGATCACGCACACCAACGAGCGCACGCACGAGATCATCCGCTCCGGCTTCGACCGCAGCCCCATGTTCACCGGCAAGATCGAGGGCGTGGGCCCGCGCTACTGCCCGAGCGTGGAAGACAAGATCAACCGCTTCGCGGACAAGGACAGCCACCAGATCTTCCTGGAGCCGGAAGGGCTGACCACGCACGAGTTCTACCCCAACGGCATCAGCACCAGCCTGCCGTTCGACGTGCAGTACGACCTGGTGCGCAGCATGCGCGGGCTGGAGAACGCCCACATCCTGCGGCCCGGATACGCCATCGAATACGACTACTTCGACCCGCGTTCGCTCAAGAGCAGCTTCGAAACGCGGCAGATCCACGGCCTGTTCTTCGCCGGCCAGATCAACGGCACCACCGGCTATGAGGAGGCTGCTGCCCAGGGGCTGTTCGCTGGCATCAATGCCGCGCTGCGGTGCCGGGGCGAGGCTGCGTGGGTGCCGCGCCGCGACGAAGCCTACCTGGGCGTGCTGGTGGACGACCTGATCACCAAGGGCGTGACCGAGCCCTACCGCATGTTCACCAGCCGCGCCGAGTTCCGGCTGCAACTGCGGGAAGACAATGCCGACATGCGCCTGACGGAAGCGGGGCGGCGCATGGGCCTGGTTCAGGATGCGCGCTGGGACGCCTTCAGCCGCAAGCGCGATGCCGTGGCACGCGAGACCGAGCGCCTGAAGTCCACCTGGGTGAATCCGCGCAACCTGCCGGCCGAGGAATCCGCACGCGTACTCGGCAAGGCCATCGAACACGAATACAACCTGTTCGATCTCCTGCGCCGCCCGGACGTGTCGTACGAGACGCTCATGGGCATGAATGCCGGCAAATACGCCAGTGCGGATGTTTCACGTGAAACACTGGGTGAGCTGAGCGGAGCGGTTCTGGAGCAGGTGGAGATCGCCGCCAAGTACGCGGGCTACATCGACCGGCAGAAGGACGAGGTGCAGCGCGCCTCCCACTACGAGAGCCTGCAGTTGCCGCAGGAGTTGGATTACATGCAGGTGGCTGCCCTTTCCATCGAGGTGCGCCAGAAACTGCAGAAGCATCGCCCGGAGACGCTGGGCCAGGCCTCGCGGATTTCCGGCGTGACGCCGGCTGCCGTGTCGCTGCTGCTGGTGCATTTGAAGAAGGGCGGTTTCCGCGGGTTCGCGGCCCAGCCTGCCGTGGAGGCCGCGGCATGACGGCCGCGGTGGCCGCATCGGCGCTCGCCGGGCCGCTGGGCGTAGGTCTGCAAAAGCTGGGTTTGTCCCTGACCGAATCGCAGCATGCGCAGTTACTGGAATTCCTGGCACTGCTGCAGAAGTGGAACAAGGTCTACAACCTGACGGCCGTGCGCGATCCGCAGGAAATGCTCACTCACCATCTGCTCGACAGCCTGGCCGCGGTGCCGCCCTTGCAGCGGCATCTGTCGGGCCTGGGCGAACGTGGGCAAAGTGCCCGGCTGCTGGACGTGGGATCCGGTGGTGGCCTGCCGGGCGTGGTGTTCGCCATCTGCTGCCCGGAGCTGCAGGTGAGTTGTGTGGATACGGTGGCCAAGAAGGCGGCCTTCGTGCAGCAGGTGGCTGTCTCGCTGCAATTGCGCAATCTGAAGGGCATCCACGCGCGCGTGGAGAATCTCGAAGGTCCATTCGACGTGGTGAGCTGCCGGGCCTTCGCATCGTTGCCGGATTTCGTTTCCTGGTCGCAGGCGGCGGTGGCGGGAGATGGCATCTGGCTGGCCATGAAGGGCAAGCATCCGGCCGACGAAATCGCCGCGCTGCCCGCACGGGCCGAAGTGTTCCACGTGGAACAACTGGCCGTGCCGGGCCTGGAGGCCGAACGCTGCATCGTCTGGATGCGCCCCCGCCAAGACGTAACGGACGGCACATCCGCACCCGGTGGCGAGGCCCTGGCTTAAACTCCCGCTTCCAATTTTCGGGGGGTGCTGATGTTTGGCATTGCGGACTACGGCGCATTCGTCGCCGCCATCCTGTTGTTCCTGGCCATCCCGGGCCCGGGCAATCTGGCGCTCGTCACCTCCACCGGCAAGGGCGGCGTGCGCGCCGGTCTCGCGGCCACGCTCGGCGTGATCGCGGGTGACCAGGTGCTGCTGTGGATGGCCGTAGCCGGTGTGGCCGCGCTGCTGGCGGCCATGCCCGCGGTCTTCCACGCCGTGCAGTGGCTGGGCGCCGCCTACCTGGCCTGGATGGGAATCCGCATGCTGCTGGCCCGCCCGGGCTCGGCTCCGGTGATCGCCATCCAGCCGCGGCATTACTTCCGGCAGGCCGCGCTCATCACGCTGCTCAATCCCAAGGCGATCGTTTTCTACATGGCGTTCTTCCCGCTCTTCGTCGATCCGGCGCACCACCGCGGCATGCTGACCTTCGGCGTGATGGCCGCCACGATCGCCGGCCTCACGTTCCTCTACGGTCTTGCCGTGGTGCTGCTCACGCACCGCATGGCCGAGGGCATGCGCGCGCGGCCGGTGGTGGGCCGGGTGCTGGAGAAGGTCGCCGGAACCTTCCTGCTGGGCTTCGGCATCAAGCTGGCGGTCTCCAGCTGACCGACCGGTGGCCTCGCACTGACCGACCTGCTTCCGCTGTCCGCGCTCTTCCTTCCGCCCGCTTCCACTTACCCGTCGTCCCGGCGTTCTTTCCGCATCCTCCATGGCCAAGATTTTCTGCATTGCCAACCAGAAAGGCGGCGTCGGCAAGACGACCACCTCCGTCAACCTCGCCGCCGGCCTCGCCAAGGTGGGCCAGCGCGTGTTGCTGGTGGACCTCGATCCCCAGGGCAACGCCACCATGGGCTCGGGCGTGGACAAGCGCGCGCTCGAACTCACCGTGTACGACGTGCTGCTCGAATCCGCCTCGGTGCAGGAAGCGGCGGTGCTGTCGGAGCAGTGCGGCTACCGCGTGCTGGGCGCCAACCGCGAACTCGCGGGTGCCGAAGTGGAACTGGTGGCCCTGGAGCAGCGCGAGCGGCGCCTGAAGAGCGCACTGGCCGCGGTGGACAAGGATTTCGACTTCATCCTCATCGACTGCCCGCCGAGCCTCTCGATGCTGACGCTCAACGGGCTGTGCTGCGCCAACGGCGTGATCGTGCCGATGCAGTGCGAGTACTTCGCGCTGGAAGGCCTCACCGACCTCGTCAACACGATCAAGCAGGTGCATGCCAACCTCAACAAGGATCTGCAGATCATCGGCCTGCTGCGCGTGATGTTCGACCCGCGCATCACGCTGCAGAGCCAGGTCAGCGAACAGCTCAAGGACCATTTCGGCGACAAGGTGTTCAACACCGTGATCCCGCGCAACGTGCGGCTGGCCGAAGCGCCGAGCTACGGCCTGCCGGGCGTGGTGTTCGACCCGGGTGCCAAGGGCAGCCAGGCATTCATCGACTTCGCGCGCGAGATGGTCAAGCGCGTCAAGCGCATGTGATTTTGCTATCGAAAGCGTAGCATGAACCCCGAGGACGTTCTCATCCTGCCGGGCTGGCAGAACTCCAGCCCCGACCACTGGCAAAGCCGCTGGGAGGCCCGCTACGGCTACCGGCGCGTGGAGCAGCACGACTGGATGCATCCCCTGCGCGGCGACTGGTCGGCCCGGCTGGAAGACGTGGTAGGCGACGCGCCGGGGCCCGTGGTGCTCGTGGCCCACAGCCTGGGCTGCATCCTTACCGCCTGGTGGGCCGCGCACACGCGGCATGCCGGCAAGGTGCGCGGCGCGCTGCTGGTGGGCCCCGGCGACGTGGCGCGCCCCGACATCGCCGCGCTGCTGCCCGGCTGGACGCCGATCGTGCGCACCGCGCTGCCGTTCCCCGCGGTGCTGGTGGGCAGCCAGGACGACCCGTACTGCGCCCTGGAGCGCGCCCGGGCGATGGCCGCGGACTGGCAGGCGCGTTTCGTGGATGCCGGCGCCTGCGGGCACCTGAATGCCGCATCCGGCCTGGGCGACTGGGACGCCGGGCATGCGCTGATCGCGCCCTGGGTGGCGGGGCGCTGATGGCGTGGCGCCGCGCCAGTGCGCCTGCCACGCTGCAGCCGCCCCAGCCCGGCGGCCAACGCGGGAGTGCGGCCACTGTCCTGTCGGAAGGGCTGCAGGCTTTGGCCGCAGGCGGCGCGCTCTTTTCCGTGCCCATCGCCCTGACGGTGGGCAAGGTCGCCCTGGCCGTGGTGCTCGCGCTCATCGGTCTGGGCATCTGGATACGCCTGGCGCGCCGCCGCCGTGCCGCGCGCACGGCGGGGCCCGCCATACCGTTGGGACCGGGCATGGTGCTGTCCGGTCTCGCCGCGCTGTTGGCCGCTGTGGAGACCGCCGTGCTGGTTGAAGCCACAGGCCTGCCGGTGCGCCAGTTGCAGCCCGGTTTCGCCCCGTCGAACTGGGTGTGGGTGCTGGGCACGCTGGCCGTGCTGTTCTGGGGACAGCGCGCACTCTTGCGAAAGCTGTGGCAGGCATGGCGCCCCGCGGCGGACGCACCCCGCTGACTTTTACCTTTCATTCGGATCACATCGCATGGCAACCAAGAAACCCAAGGGCCTCGGGCGCGGCCTCGAAGCGCTGCTCGGCCCCAAGGTCGCGGAGGCGGCTCCCGGCGCGGAGGGCGGTGCATCCGCCGCCCCGGCGGCACCGTCCGCGCTGCCGCTCGACGACATGGTGCCCGGCATCTACCAGCCGCGCACGCGCATGGACGAGGGCGCGCTCTACGAGCTGGCCGAGAGCATCAAGGCGCAGGGCATCATGCAGCCCATCCTCGTGCGCCGGCTGGCGCAGGGCGAGAACGCGGGCCGCTACGAGATCATCGCGGGCGAGCGGCGCTTCCGGGCGGCGCGCATCGCGGGGCTGGCCGAGGTGCCGGTGCTGGTGCGCGAGGTGCCGGACGAATCCGCCGCGGCGATGGCGCTGATCGAGAACATCCAGCGCGAAGACCTGAACCCGCTCGAAGAGGCGCAGGGCCTGGCACGCCTCGTGAAGGAATTCGGCCTGACGCACGAGCAGGCCGCACAGGCCGTGGGCCGCTCGCGCAGCGCCGCCAGCAACCTGCTGCGCCTGTTGAACCTCGCCGAGCCCGTGCAGACCATGCTGATGGCCGGCGACATCGACATGGGCCATGCGCGCGCGCTGCTGTCGCTGGACCGCGCCGCGCAGATCACGGCCGGCAACCAGATCGCGGCGCGCAAGCTGTCGGTGCGCGAAGCCGAGGGGCTGGTGAAGAAGATCGGTGCGGAATTCAGCCTCGCGCCGCAGAAGGCGCGCAAGGACACCAAGTCGCGCGACCTCAAGCGGGTGGAGGAAGAGCTCTCCGACCTGCTGATGGCCGAGGTGGAGGTGCGGGTGAAGAAGCGCGTGAAGCGCGGCGGCCGCACCGAGGAAGTGGGCGAGCTGGCGATCCAGTTCGGCTCGCTGGAGGCCCTCAACGGCCTCATAGAGCGCCTGCGCGGCGAAGGTTGATCCCTGGGGTGCCCCACGGGGCATCAAGAGCTTCTGAGGCTTTCTGGCGCCGTCTTCCGGCCGGTGCCGTCGTCAGCCTGTGTGGCTCCCCGGCGCTCCAGCCAGCCCATGGCGGCGAAACCGCAGGCCACGGCCAGCCACATCGTGGCGAAGCGGATCCCCACGGCGGCCAGGGCCGCGGTGCCCAGCGGCACGGCATGCAGCGCCAGCAGCGCGACGATGGTGGCTTCGGTCGTGCCGATGCCCGCGGGCAGCATGGAGGCCGCGCCGGCCAGCATGGCGGTGGGGTAGGTGGCGAGCGCCGCGCGCAGCGGCAGTGCGACGTCCAGGCCCTGCAGCAGCCACGCGAACGAGGCCGCCACGCCGCCCCAGGCGGCCAGGCCCAGCGCGAATGAGAAGGCCATGTCGCGCGGCGTGAGCCAGAGCCGGCAGCCCGACAGGCCCCGCGCCAGCGTGCGGCCCGCGCGTCCGATGCGCCGCCAGCCGGCGGCGCGCAGGCGGGCGGCGGGGCGCTGCAGCCACCGGGGCCGCGCGGCCACGGCGGCGACGGCGCCGATCAGCCCCGCCACGAAAGCGAGCACGATGCCGAACAGCCGGCCCGAAGGAATGGCCAGTGCCGCGAGCAGCGCCACCGCGAGCAGATCGAAGGCGCGTTCGTAGACGAAGGCCGAGAGCGTGCGCGCGGCCGGCACGCCCCAGCGCGCGTAGTAGCGCGCGCGCACCAGCTCGCCCACCTTGCCCGGCGTGGCCGTGAAGGCGAAGCCCGCGAGGTACCCCGCGAACCCCGCCAGCACCGGCACGCGGTGCCCCGCGCGGCGCAGCAGCCCGTACCAGCGCGCATAGCGCAGCACGTAGGTGGCGAGGGACACCATTGCCATGCCGGGCAACCAGACGGCCACGCTCGGTAGCTGCGCGAAGATCTGGTTGCGCGTGTCGGCCCACACCAGGGCCGCCACGTAGACGGCCGTGCAGGCGAGGGCGGCGACGACGGCGGTACGCGGGTTCATGGTGCGGGTTTCAACGCGTGGCGCCGGGCTGCGCGGGCTTCTCGGCGAACGACCAGCGCTTGTGGCCCAGGTAGCTCGTGAACACCGGCACCACCACGCCCACGGCATGCGCGATCTCCGGCGCGAAATCCGTGACGCCGAGCGCGGGCAGCACCCATCGCAGCAGCGCCATGCTCACGGCCCAGGTCTGCGCCACGGCCAGCAGGTTCACCAGCACGAAGAACATCGCCGACTTGTGCGTGGACTGCGTGCTCGCCTTGAAGACGAAGGCGCGCGCCAGCACGAAGGCCGTGCACATGCCCACGCAGTAGGCCGCGATCACCGCGGCGGAGAACGGCATCCAGTGGCTGAACGCGATGCGCGAGCCGAAGTTGGCGAGCGCCGCCACCCCGCCCGTCACCAGGAAGGCCAGGAACTGCCGGGAGCGGAAGGCGGCGATCACGGGCGGGGACCTGCGGCGGTGGCAGCAGAAGCCGCGTCACGCGCCATGCGCCGGCCGAAGCCGATGCTCTCGGAAATGCCGCGGTCCTCGGGGTAGTAGTAGGACGTATCGGCCACCCACAGGCCTTGCACCGGCAACTGCACGGGCGGCAGGCTGTCCAGGTAGTTGGGCGGGCAGATCGGCTGCGCGTAGCGGTAGCGGCTCGCGCGCATCGCGAGGAAATCGTCGTCCTGCAGCGCGGGGTTGATCGTGCGCAGATAGCGGCGCACCTTGTCGAGGAAGGCCTGGTCGGGCTCGGCGTACTTCGGGTGCTCGCCGGGCATGTAGAACGGCACGTAGACGATGGATTCGGGCAGCGGGCGCAGGTTGCTGTATTCCACCAGGCCCGGAATGTCCATGTCCGGATCGTTCACGTTGAGCCAGAAGTTCTCGGTGAGGGGGCGGCGCAGCTTGGCGATCACGCAGACCACGGCGATGTTCTTCAGTGCCGCGAAGCGCGAGAGCACGTCCTGCGGGAGATCCGGCATCAGGCGCGGCACGAAGGGCAGGGGCACGGTGCTGATCACCTTGTCGAACGCCTCGAAGCCCTGCGCCGTCTCCACGCCCTGCACGCGGCCCGCCTCCATGCGCACCCGCGTCACGGGGGTCGACAGGCGGATCTCGCCGCCGTGCGCGCGGATGTCCGCGGCCATGCCGTCCAGCAGCGTGGCGGAGCCGCCCTCCAGGTGGCCGAGCTTTTCCTGCATGAGGCTGTAGCGCGAGCGGCCGATGCGGCGGATGCGGCTCCAGATCCAGGCGGCCGAGAGGTTGCCCGTGTGCTCGTAGAACTTGTACTCGAAGAGGCGCCGCCACAGCACCTCGTAGGCCTCCGCGCCCACCCAGCGGCGGATCCAGCCGGTGGCCTCGACGCCGTCGAGCGGCTTCCAGTCGTCGCGCTTGGTGGAGAGGAATGCGTGCAGGCCGTAGCGGAACTTCGCCACCAGCCCCAGGCCCTGGAAGCGCAGCAGTGCCACCGGATTGCCCCAGGCCTGCAGGCGCTTCTGGAACCAGTAGCCCATGCGCGTGGCGCGCCAGCGCATTTTGTCGGCCAGGCCCAGCTCGTCCAGCACCTGCAGGAAGTCGTGGTCCGAGGTGCAGTGGAAGTGGTAGTAGCGCTCGATCGGCAGGCCGTCGAAGTCGAACATCGCGGTCATGCCGCCCACGCGGTCGTCGGCCTCGAACACCACGGGCCGGTGGCCGTCGCGCGCGAGCTGGTAGGCCACGGCCAGGCCCATGGGGCCGGCGCCGAGCACGGCGATGCGCTGGCCGCGCGCCGTGGCGGAGCCGGCCGCAGGCGCGGCGGAAGGGGAAGCGGTGGCGTTCATCAGAACTCCAGCACCACGCGGCTGTACTCCGGGTGGTGGAAGGTTTCGTGGATGGCCTCGGCGAAGGGCGTGGCGCGCACGCCGAAGATGCCGGGCCAGTCGATCACCTCGAACTCGTCGTGCGCCACGAGGGCCTTGAGCTGGTCGGCGGTGAAGGGCGGGTCGCGGTCGAAGAGCGCCCAGATCTTCAGGAGCAGGTAGAAGAGCCCGTAGGGGATCTTCACGATGGCCGCCTTCGCGCCGGTGGCGGATTTGATGGTGCGGATGATGTCGATGTAGTCGACCTTCTCCAGCCCCGTGATGTTGAACACGCCGCCCACGCGGCGCTCCTCGATGCAGCGCACGATGATGCGGCAGAAATCGGCCGCGTAGAGCGGCTGGCGCATGTAGCGGCCGCTGCCCGGGATCGGGAAGACCGGCACCTTGCGCATGAAGCGCGAGAGCCAGCCCAGGTGCTTGCGGTCGAACCAGCCGAACATCAGCGTCGGCCGCAGCACCACGCAGGGAATGCCGCTGGCCAGCACCATCTCTTCCTGCGCGCGCTTGGTGTCGGTGTAGTGGTCCTTGGCCACCGACTCCACCACCGAGGAACTGATGTGGACGGTGTGGGGAATGCGGTGCTGCTGGATGAGCGCCAGGATGCGTTCGGTCGAGGTGAGGTTGTTGCGCACGAACGGCTCGGCCTGCGGCGCGCCGATCTGTGCCTGGAGCATCACCACCGCGTCGGCGCCCTCGAAGTGCCGCTCCCAGTCGCCGGGTTCGGCGAGATCGGCCAGCTCGGCGACGATGTCCGGGTGCATGCGGCGCAGGATCTCCAGGTTGGCGGCATGCTTGTCGAGCACGACGAGGTTCGCATAGCCATGGAGCTTGAGGTGCGCGACGAGGTTCTGGCCTACCAGGCCGGCGCCACCGGGCAGGACGATCTTGGTGTTTTGCTGCTGCATGGAAGAGGGGGAATGCATCGGGATCGGAAAAGCGTGGAAGGACGGCGCCGCGTCAGTGGGCGGGCACGGGGGGCGTCAGCACCAGGGCGGCCGCGCAGGGCGTGCCGTTCGCCTGCAGCGTGACCGCGGCGGGCAGTGGCCCCGACGCCGGCACCTGCAGGTAGGCCGTGAACATGAGGTAGCGCCCGGACGGGCCCGGCGCATGGTAGGGCGGGGTGCGCTTGCGCCAGCGGTCGGGCAGGCCGTAGCCGACCACCGTACCGTCGGCGCCGACGAGGCGTACCGCGTCGAAAGGGGTGCGTTCCGGCTCGGGCAGCAGCCCGCCCTGCACGCGCACGAAGCGCGGCTCGCCGGGCAGGGCCTCCACCTGGTCCACGAAGGCGTGGCAGCGCGCGGGCAGGGCCTCGGCGCGCGTGCCCAGCGCCTGCGGGGCCGCGGCCAGGGCCGGCCGGCCGAACACGCCTGCGCCGATGGCGGTGGACATGCGGGCCAGCTTCGCCCCCAGTTCCTCGCTCCAGATCAGCATGCCGATGCGGCGTGTGTCGTGCACGCCCATCTGCAGCGCCAGCGCGCCGGTCAGTTGCATGTGGGCATGGTCGTTGCGCTTCGCATCGCGCGTCTGCACGACGAGCATGAGGGCCAGCACCAGCACCAGCAGGCCCATGGCCACGGCGCGTGCCCCGCCGCGCAAGGCGGCCAGGCGTGGCGCGTACAGCACGGCGAGCGCGGCCCAGGCCATCAGCGTGGGGGTCGTGTAGCGGCTCGACAGCGCGCTCTCGAAGCCGAACTGCAGGCGCCCGCCGCTGGTCGCGAACGCGATGCCGCCGACGTAGGCCACGAAGGCCAGCAGTGCGAGCTCCAGCCGGTGCTCCCGCGGCGCGCGCAGGGCGCGGGGCAGCGCTGCCAGCGCCAGCAGCACGAACAGGGCCCCGAACACCTGGCCGACGATCATCCATGAAGGGCCCAGATGCCGCGTGAGGTGCTGGAAGGGCGAGCCGAGGTAGAGCAGGGTGTAGGCCACCATGCCCCCCGGATGTTCGCGCAGCGTCGCCAGCACGCCGCCCCCGTGCCCCCCCGGCGAGACATAGCCGGTCGTGTAGGCCGCAATGCAGGCGGTGGCCAGCAGCGCCAGCACGGCCGTGCGCTTCCACCCCAGCCGGGCGAGGAGCGCGTAGAGCACCATCATGGGCAGCGCCATGACGCCGTTGACCATCGTGCCGATGCTGAGCACGCCGAGGGCGCAGGCAGCGACGAACCAGCTTTGCGGAGCGGGCGGGCGCGTCGCGCGGTAGAGACAGTAGAACCCCGCGAGCGGCAGCAACTGGGCGAGGAAGAACTGGCTCTGGAACGCCCAGGTCAGGTTCTCCCGCTGCACCCAGGAGAACAGCCACAGCGCGAGCAGCACCGTGCCGGCGATCCACGTCCGGCGCGGCCGGTCCGCCAGCCGCGCGCGCAGGAACGCGGACAGCACCACGGCGCTGCACCCCGCGAGCAGGTAATTGACCACGATCAGGAACACCTGCTGGCCGCCGAACCAGGTGTACTCCATCCAGAACAGGGCCTTGGCGAGCACCAGCCGGTGCTCGTTGAAGAGCCGCCACCAGGCCGGCCAGCCCGCCCCGCCGCGCACGTCGGCGTAGAACTCCAGCGCGCCCCACATGTCCCAGATGGGCACGGCCGTGTAGCTGCGCCAGGCGGACACTGCCGTGGCCACGGCATAGACGGCCGCGAAGGCCAGCAGCAGCGCGAACGGCAGATGCCGCCGCCAGGCGGGAGCGGCTTGCGGTGCGGAGGCAGCGCGTCGATCCATGTCCGCGCCTCAGATCTTCATGCGGTGGAACACGGCGCGCGGCAGGTGGCGGATCACCAGCATGATGAGCGCCCATTTCGCCGGGGCGTAGACCACGGGGGCGCCGCGCGCCATGCCGCGCACGATGGCGCCGGCCACGTCCTCGGGCGTCGCGAGCCGCGCGCCCTGCGCTTTCAGGTGCGCGGTCATCGGCGTGTCCGTGGGGCCGGGCTTGACGAGGGTCACGCGCACGCCGGTGCCGGCCAGGCGGTGCTGCAGGCCCTGGGCGTAGCGCTCCACGAGGCCCTTGGCGGCGCCGTACACATAGTTGGACTGGCGTCCGCGGTCGCCCGCCACCGATCCGATGATGCCGATGCGTCCGCGCCCCTGCGCCTGCTGCGCGCCCGCGAAGGCCTCGGCCCAGAGTGCGGGGGAGACGCCGTTCACTTCCAGCGCCTGCTGCGCCGCCGCGAGATCGGATTCGCAGGCCGGCTGGTCGGGCAGGTTGCCGTGCGCGATGAGCACGAGATCGGGCACGCCTTCAGCGCACACGCTGCGCACCGTGTCGGTGATGGCATCGGGCCGCAGCATGTCGCCCGCGATGGATTCGATGCGGGTGCCGGGCTGGCGGACCTGCAGGTCCGCCGCGACCGATGGCAGCCGTGCGGCATCGCGGCCGATGAGCACCAGCCGGTCCACCGTGCCGGCGGCGAGCCAGAGGCGGGCGCAGTGGTGCGCGATGGCCGAGGTGGCGCCCACGATGGCGATGGTGCGGAAGGAGGAGGTATCGGACATGGCGGACGGAGGTGGCGGGCAGCGGAAGCGGCGCGAACGGTGAAGGAATGGGAAAAGACAACGGGGCGCACTGGCGGGCCGGACGCGTCAGTCGCCGAACAGCCGCAGCGACATCGCGGAGCGGATGCCGGGATCGCGGTAGGGGAGGAATTCGGGCAGGCGCGGGTAGCCGGATTCGAACAGCGTGCGCGGCATGCGGGCATCCTTGGCGGCATACAGCCGGCCGCCGGCCGCGGCCACCACGGTGTCGAGCCGCTCGAAGAGGCGCAGCGTGGCCTCGCCCAGGTTGGGGAAGTCCAGCGCCAGCGTCACGCCGGGCATCGGGAAACTCAACAGACCCGGCGGCGTGCGCTGCCCGAAGGTCTTGAGCACCCCGAGGAACGAGCCCTGGCCCGACGCGGAGATCTCGCCGAGCAGCGCGGCCACCGCGCCCTCGCCGCCTTCGCGGGGCACGGCGCACTGGTACTGGTAGAAGCCGCGGCGGCCGTAGATGCGGTTCCACTCCAGCAGGTTGTCCAGCGGATAGAAGAACGGCTCGTAATGCTGCAGGCGCCGGCCCGCGCGCCGCGCGTGCAGGTGGTAGTAGGCCGTGTTGAACGGCCGCAGGCTGAGGCGGTTGACCAGCGAGAACGGCGGTGCGAACGGCACGGTGCGCTTGCCGCCGCCCGGCACGCGCGGCGGCGACGCCACCGGGCCGGACACATGGTTGCCGCGCATGAAGATGCCGCGGGCATCGGCGCCCGAGAGGCAGTCGATCCACGAGACGGTGTATTCCCAATCGGCTTCGGAGGCGTCCGAGAGCGCGAAGAATTCCCGCAGGCTCGCGTAGGGCAGGGTCTCGGTGTCGAGCCACGGGCCGGCCACGCGCCGCAGCCGCAGCGTGGCCTGCGTGACGACACCCGTCAGGCCCAGCCCGCCGACGGTGGCGGCGAACCAGCCGGGTTGCAGGCCGGGCCCGCAGTGCAGGCGCTGGCCGTCGGTGCGCAGCAATTGCAGCGCGAGCACGTGGTCGCCGAAGCTGCCATGCACGTGGTGGTTCTTGCCGTGCACGTCGTTGGCGATCGCGCCGCCCACGGTGGCGAACTGCGTTCCGGGCGTCACGGGCAGCATCCAGCCGCGCGGCACGAAGGTGCGCTGGATGTCGCGCAGCAGCACGCCGGCCTCGCAGGTGAGCTCGCCCGTGGATTCGTCCCAGGCGATGAAGCGGTCGAGCCCGCGCGTGGCCCAGAGCGCGCCGCCGGGGTTCAGGCACACGTCCCCGTAGCTGCGGCCCATGCCGTAGGCGAGGCCGTGCTCTCCCTGCGCCAGCGGCAGGCGGGCGGGCGGGTGGTCCGCGAGCGCATGCAGCGCGTGTTCCGCCGCCTGCAAACGCCCCCAGGAGTGCACCGCTACCATGGCCACCCCAGGGCCGCAGCGGCCAGGGCCAGCACGAACACCGCGCCCGCCACGATGCTGGCGCGGTCCTTGAACGCGAAGACGAGCGGATCGTCGTGCATCTCGCCGCGCGCCGCGCGCAGCCACATCCAGCTCACCCAGAAGGCCAGCACCGGCACGGTGGCCCAGACCAGGCCCGGCGCGCGGTACATGGTCATCACGGTATCGCTGTTGAGGTAGAGCGCGAGCACCACCACGGCCGTGTAGCCCGCCGCCACCCCGAGGCTCTGCACCATGGGCGCATCCGAGGTGAGGTAGCCGCGGCCGTGGGCCTGCGTCTTGCCGGCGGCCTGCTGCACCAGCAGTTCCGCATAGCGCTTCACGAAGGCCAGCGACAGGAACAGGAAGCCCGAGCAGGCGATCAACCAGAACGACAGCGGCTGCGCGATGGCGGCAGCGCCCGCCACGAGGCGCAGCGTGTAGAGCACGGCGAGCGCCACGCAGTCCACCAGCACCCAGCGTTTGAGCGCCAGTGAATAGGCCCAGGTGGTCGCGAAATACACCAGCAGCCAGGCGAGGAAAGCCGGCGCGGTGGCCCAGGCCAGCGCGAGGCTGGCGCCCGCCAGCACCGGCACGAGGGCCACCCCCTGCCACGCCGGCAGCGTGCCGGCGGCGAACGGCCGCAGCCGCTTGCGCGGGTGTTGGCGGTCGCTCTCCAGGTCCAGCAGGTCGTTGGCGAGGTAGACGGAAGAGGCGCACAGACCGAAGGCCAGGAAGGCCATGAGGAGCTGCGTCCAGGCCGCGCCGTCGCCCAGGCGGTGCGCCGCCATGAGGGGCACGAACAGCAGCAGGTTCTTCATCCACTGGTGCAGGCGCAGCGCCTTGCGCCACACCGAGAAACCGGCCGCAGCCGGGGGAAAGCTGCGCTGCACGTTGCCCTGCATCTCGGCCCGGCGCGCCACGGAGGCGGGGGCGTTGACCACGATGGCAGCGCGCGCGGCGCGCCACACGGGCAGGTCGGCGCGCGAATTGCCCGCGTAATCGAAGCCGCGCTCGCCGAAGGCCCGCACCAGCGCCTCGGCCTTGGCGGGGCCGGCGAGGTTGGTGGCGCCGTCGCTTGCCATCACCGCATCGAAGCAGCCCAGGTGCGCGGCGATCGCATCGGCCAGGGCCTGGTCGGACGCCGTGCACAGCACGATCCGACGCCCCGTGGCGCGCTGCTCGCGCAGCCAGGCGACGAGCGGCGGGTTGTAGGGCAGGTGGGCGACCGGAACCTCCACCTGCTGCGCGATGCTCCGCTTGAGCGCGGCCTTGCCGCCCGCCAGCCACACGGGCAGCGCGAGCGCCTTCCAGGGCGCGTCGTGCACCAGCTGCAGGGTGCTCTCGTGCAGCATGTCGGAGAGCAGCAGCGTGCCGTCGAGGTCCACCACCAGGGGCAGTGCGTCGGCGGAGGGCGGTGGATGGGAGGACGAACGCACAAAGAACCCCTGGACGGTACGGAAAGCCCGGAAAAAATCCGGGGTGGAGGCCCTGGACTGCTGGCGAATGTAAAAAATGGAACAGGAGATTGTAGGAGGGGCCGGCGGCGGGATGTGTACGGCCTGCACGGCTCTCTACACTGCGCGGGCAGGCGGGCCGTCCGCCCTTCCTTTTGCGTTCCACGACGAGATGCGTTCCATGCCGATACCGCTGCCCTGGCCCCTTCCCGCCCTGCTGGCCTGGGCCGCTGCCTGGCTCGCCTTCGCGCTGCTGCGCAGCGGGGCCGGCATGCCGTGGTGGGGCGCCTGGCTCGCGGGCTGCGCGGTCGGCGTACTTGCCAGTCTCTGGGGGGCCACGCGTTGGCGGCAGGGCTTCATCGCGGCCGGTTTCCCGCTGTCCTTCCTGGCGGCCGGCGCCGCGCAGGTGCCCGCCTGGGCCTGGCTGGCGCCGCTGGGCGTGCTGCTGCTGGTCTATCCGCTCAATGCCTGGCGCGACGCGCCGCTGTTCCCCACCCCGCACGGCGCGCTCGACGGCCTGCCGGATGCCGCGCCCCTCGAACCCGGCGCTGCCGTGCTCGATGCGGGCTGCGGCCTGGGCCACGGTCTGCGCGCGCTGCGCCGCGCCTATCCCGCCGCGCGCCTGGAGGGGCTCGAGTGGAGCTGGCCGCTGCGCTGCGTGTGCGCGCTGCGCTGCCCCTGGGCGCGGGTGCGCCGCGGCGACATCTGGCGCGCGCCCTGGGGCGGCTACCGGATGGTCTACGTGTTCCAGCGTCCCGAAAGCATGGCGCGCGCGGCGGCCAAGGCCCGCGCCGAGATGGCGGCGGACGCCTGGCTGGCCAGCCTGGCCTTCGAGGTGCCCGGGGCCGCCCCCGAAGCCGTGCTGCGGCCGGAGGGCGGCCACCCGGTCTGGATCTACCGGGTGGGCAGCCTGCCCGCCTGGCACCCGGATGCCGCGGTGTCATGAACCCGCTGCATGGGCTGGTGCCGCGGAGGCCTGAATCCTCCCGGCGCCGTGCCTGCGGCCGCCCGGGCCCCTATACTTCCGCCCGTTGGTGCTCGCGCGGCCGCTTCCGGCCGCGCAGTTAAACGGGAACCAGGAAGGGCCAGTCCGCCACGGACATCCGCCCCGGCCTGGGCTGCCCCCGCAACGGTCAGCGATGGAAGGCGCACGTGCAAAAGCCGCGCGCCTTCGGCCCCTGGAACGATGCCCACTGGAAGTGCCCTCGCGGCCTCCGGGAAGGGCCCAGGGAGCCCGGCACACCTGCCGCAACGCCAGCCCGGATACCGGCCGACAGGGGAGTGCGCGCGCTGCGCCGCGGCATGCGCGCTCCATTTCACGGACCCTGCGGGGAGGCAGGGTGCGGGCGCGTTCGCCGTCGGGCGGGCGCAATTTCGTTCGTCGCTTCCCATGCCAGATTCTTCGCCGCAGTCCTCCGGGGCCTGCGAGATCGCCGCCACGGGCCCCGGCACCGTGTGGTTCGTCGGAGCCGGTCCCGGCGACCCGGAACTCATCACCGTCAAGGGCCGTTCCCTCATCGAGCGCGCGGGTGCCATCCTGTTCGCGGGCTCGCTCGTCGACGAGGCCGCCACGCGCTGGGCGCCGCCCGGCTGCTCCATCGCCGACAGCAAGTCCATGACGCTCGGCCAGATGGCCGCGTGGCTGGTGCTGCAGGCCCAGAAGCACCGCACCGTGGTGCGCCTGCAGACGGGCGATCCGGCCCTCTACGGCGCGCTGGTCGAGCTCGTGCAGCCGCTCGATGCCGCGGGCGTGCCCGTGCGCGTGGTGCCCGGCGTTTCGTCGGCCATGGCCTCGGCCGCCGCGGCGGTGGAGAGCTTCACGCTGCCCGAGGTCACGCAGACCGTGGTGTTCACGCGCGTGGAGGGCCGCACGCCGATGCCGCCCGGCGAATCGCTCGCCGAACTCGCGCGCCACCGCTGCACGCTCTGCATCTTCCTGTCGATCACGCTGCTGCACAAGGTGCAGGCCGGCCTGCGCGAAGCGGGCTGGCCCGACGACGCGCCGCTGCTGGTGGTGCACAAGGCCTCCTGGCCCGGCGAGGAGCGCATCGTGCGCTGCACCGTGGCCGACGTGCGCGAGCGCTGCCGCGAGGCCCAGGTGGTGAGCCAGGCCATGATCATCGCCAGCCCCACGCTGGGTGCCCGCCACTGGCCCGAACTCGCCAAATCCAAGCTCTACGACCCGGGCTTCACCCACCGCTTCCGCCGCGCGAGCGATGCGCCGCAGGGCGCGGAAGCCTCCAGTCCCCTGGCGGACACCCCCACGGATATTCCACGATGACGCACCCGCACGCTCCGCATGCCCACGGGCATTCCCACGAACATGGCCATGGCCATGAACACGGCGGCGATCCGCACCACGGCCCTGCCGCCCACGCCGCTGCCGGCGCCGTGCCCGCGCTCGCGCAGGCCGGCACCACGGTGCTGCTGGTCGGCCACGGCTCCCGCGAGCCCGAGGGCAACGACGAAATCCACGCCTTCGTGCGCCAATGGCGCGAACGCCAGCCCGGCTGGCGCATCGAGGTCTGCTTCATCGAATTCGCACCGCCCGGCCTGCACGACGGCCTGCTGATGGCAGCGAAAGGGAGCCGCCGCGTGCTGGTGCTGCCGCTCATCCTGAATGCGGCGGGCCACGTGAAGATGGAGATCCCCGAAGCCATCGAGCATGCTCGCGAACACTGCCCGGGCGTCGAATTCCTCTACGGCCCGCACCTCACGGCCTGCGAGCCCATCCTCGCGATCCTGCAGCGCCAGCTGCGCCGCTGCATGCAGGCGCTGGACGTGCCCGATCCCACCACCACCGGCGTGGTGCTGCTGGGCCGGGGCTCGTCCGACCGGCAGGCCAACGGCGACGTCGCCAAGATGGCGCGCTGGCTGCAGGAAGACAGCCACCACGAGCTGGTGGAGATCGCCTTCACCGGCATCACCTGGCCGCGCCTGGAGCGGGTGGTGCAGCGCCAGGTGCTGCTGGGCATGAAGCAGATCGTGGTACTGCCGTACTACCTCTACACCGGCACGCTGATGCAGCGCATCGGCCGGCAGGTGGAGCACCTGCGCGTGCAGTACCCGCAGGTGCGCTTCGCGCAGTCGGGCCACTTCGGCATGGAGCGCGAAATCTTCGAATTGCTGGAGCAGCGCGTGGCCGATCTGCAGGCCGGCCTGCCCGACAGCCGCCTGCCCTGCGACGGCTGCAAGTACCGCGAGATCGCGCACGACCTGGGTCACGGCCACAGCCACGAGCACACACATGCCCATGTGCCCGCCGCAGCCGCAGCAGGCGCCGAGCCGGGCCACGACCATGGGCACAGCCATGGCCACGACCACGCGCATGGCGACCACGGCCATGCCCATGGGCACTCGCACGGCCACGATCACGGCCACCACCACGGCCACGCGGTGCCCCAGCCGGCCGGAGCCGCCGCATGAGCACGGTCAACACCGTCACCGAGCAGCTCACGCGCGCCGGCCAGGCCATCGAGCACGACAGCTTCGCCATCATCGACACCGAGGCCGGCCCGCACGCCTACACGGCGCAGCAGTGGCCGGTCGTGCGCCGCATGATCCACGCCAACGCCGACTTCGAATTCAACGGCCTGACCGACTTCCACCCCGATGCGGTGGAGGCCGGCATCGCGGCCATGCTGCGCGGTGGCGCGCCCGTGGTGGCCGACGTGGAGATGATCTGCTCGGGCCTCTCGCAGCCGCGCCTGGCGCACTTCGGCATGCGCACCCACCAGTTCATCAGCGACGCCGACGTGATCGCCCGGGCCCAGGCCGAGGACACCACGCGCGCCGTGCAGGCCATGCGCAAGGCGCACCGGCAGGGGCTGCTGCAGGGCGCCGTCGTCGGCATCGGCAACGCGCCCACCGCGCTCATCGAACTCGTGCGCCTGATCCGCGAAGAGGGCGTGCGCCCGGCCCTCGTGGTGGGCATGCCGGTGGGCTTCGTCTCCGCCGCCGAATCCAAGGACCTGATGGCCGAAGTGGCCGAGGTGCCCTGGATCGTGATCCGTGGCCGCAAGGGCGGCTCCACCCTGGTGGTGGCCGCGCTGCACGCGCTGCTGGCGCTGGCCGAGGCGCGGCAGAAGCAAGCAGCGCAACCATCGCAAGGCGCCGCCGGAGGCTGACCCCGCCATGATGGAGAAAACCGTCCGCCGCGGCACGCGCACCGGCTTCACCACCGGCGCCTGCTCCGCCGCCGCCGCGCGCGCCGCCGTGCTGGGCCTGGTGGGTGGTGCCGTGCCCGAGGCGGTGGACTGCCTGCTGCCCAACGGCGACGTGGTGCGCTTCGCGGTGAACGACGGGCGCTGCGAGGGGGGGCAGAGCGCGCACGCCATGGTCATCAAGGACGCGGGCGACGACCCCGACTGCACCGACAAGGCCCACCTCACCGCCGACGTGCGCGTGCTGCCCGGCCGCGCGGGCGAGGTCGTGCTCTGCGGCGGCTTCGGCGTGGGCACCGTCACGATGGCCGGCCTGGGCCTGGAAGTGGGCGGCCCGGCCATCAACCCCGTGCCCCGCCGCAACATCGAAGACAACGTGCGCGCCGTGGGCGGCCCGCTGCTGGAGCGCGCCGGGCTGGAAGTGACCATCTCCGTGCCCCAGGGCGTGGAGATGGCCAAGAAGACGCTGAACGCGCGCCTCGGCATCCTGGGCGGCATCTCCATCCTGGGCACCACCGGCATCGTCAAGCCGTATTCCACGTCGGCCTACCGCGCCAGCGTGGTGCAGGGCGTGCAGGTGGCCGCCACGCTGGGCCATGGCGTGGTGGTGCTGACCACGGGTGGGCGCACCGAGCAGTTCGCGATGAAGGAGCGGCCCGATCTGCCGGCCGCCTGCTTCGTGCAGATGGGCGACTTCTTGCGCTATGCGCTCGACGAGGCCGTGGCGCAGGGCCTGCGCGAAGTGGTCATCGGCGGCATGGTCGGCAAGCTCACGAAGATCGCCCAGGGCGAGACCATCACCCACGCCAACCGCGCCGAGGTCGATACGCAACTGCTGGCCGGGTTGGCCGCCCGCGTGGGCGCGCCGCCCGAGGTCTGCGCCGAGATCGCCGCCGCCGAGACCGCGCGCTTCGGCGCCGAACGCATGCAGGCCCTGGGCCTGGGCGAGCCCTTCCACCACGCGTTGGCGCAGGCCGTGGTGCAGACGCTCACGGCGCCCGACCGCTACGGCGACCGCTTCCACCTCACCGTGCTGGTCTGCGATTTCGACGGCAGCAAGATCACCGAGGCCGCCTCCGGGCCGGCCGCCACCGCCTGACCCCACGACGATGACCATCACGAACCTGCTCGAAAAAGACCCCCAGCCCTGCCGCGTGATCGGCGTGCTGGACGACGGCGCCGCCAGCCTCGGCGCCACCGCGCTCGCGCTGCTGCGCCGCGCCGACCTGGTGATCGGCGGCACGCGCACGCTGGCGCTGCTGGAAGACGACATCGCACCCCACGCCGTGCGGCGCGACCTGACCGGCTGCCTCTCGTCCGTGCCCGGCTGGATCGCCGAGGCCCGCGCGGCCCACCAGGCCTGCGTGGTGCTGGCCACGGGCGACCCGCTCTGCCACGGCATCGCGAGCTACCTGGCCTCGCGCCTGTGCATCCAGGCGCTGGAGGTGATGCCCAACGTCTCCACCCTGCAACTGGCCTGCGCCCGCCTGGGCCTGGCCTGGCAGGACGCGCGCATCGTCTCCGTGCATGCGAAGGATGCCGGCGAATGGGCCGTGGGCGCCGCGCCCGCGCACGGCCTCTACGCGCTGGCCCAGGCCGTGCGCCAGCACGACCGCCTGGCCGTGCTCACCAGCCCCGACAACACGCCCGCGCGCATCGCGCGCCTGCTGGTGGCCGAAGGACTGGGCGACGATTTCCAGATCAGCGTGGCCGAGCGCCTGTGCACGCCCGACGAGCGCGTGTGGGCCGACATGGCGCCCGCCCATGCCGCAGCGCAGGATTTCGCCGACCCCAACGTCGTGCTGCTGGTGCGCACGCGCCAGCGGCCCGACGCGGTGCGCTTCGGCCTGCCCGATGCGGCCTACCACCAGCGCCAGCCCGACAAGGGCCTGATCACCAAGCAGGAAGTGCGCGCCGTCTCGCTGGCCCGCATGCAGTTGCGCGCCACCAGCCGCGTGTGGGACATCGGCGCCGGCAGCGGCTCCGTGGGGCTGGAGGCCGCGCGCCTGTGCCCGCAGGGCCATGTCTGGGCCATGGAGAAGAACGAGGGCGACGTGGAGATCGCGCGCCGCAACGTGCGCGATTTCGGCGTCTCCAACCACACGCTGGTGCACGGCAAGGCGCCCGAGGGGCTTCAGGACTGGCCCGATCCGGACGCCGTCTTCATCGGCGGCTCGGGCGGCGAGCTGGCCGAGCTGATCGCGCTGTGCCTCGCGCGCCTGCGCCCCGGCGGCTGGCTGGTGATGAACTTCGTCACGCTGGAGAACCTCGCCGCCGCCACCCAGGCCCTGCAGGCCGCCGGCGCCGCGTGGGACGTGCTGCAACTGCAGGCCGCGCGCAGCAAGCCCATCCTGCACATGCACCGCATGGCGGCCGAGAACCCGGTGTGGATCGTCTGCGCGCAGGCGGGCGGTGCAGGAATTGCGGTGCCGGCCGTGGAGGAGGGGGCATGACCGCCGAACACACCACCATCACGATCGCGCCGCAGCCGCAGGACACGCATGCGCCGGCGCCACTAGGCCCCCTGGGCCGCCTGATCGGCGTCTCGCTCGGCCCGGGCGACCCCGGCCTCATCACCCGCGCCGCCTGGGCGCAGCTGCAGCGCACCGACGCCGTCTGGACCTACCCCGCGCGCAGCACCAAGACGCCCAGCTACGCTTTCGGCATCGTGCAGCGCGCAGGATTGACGCCGCCCGCCGTGCACCAGACGCTGCTGTTCCCGATGACGCACGACGGCGAGAAGCTCGCCCGTGCCTGGATGCGCGCGGCAGATACCGTGCTGCCCTGGCTGCAGGCCGGGCAGGACGTGCTCTTCCTCGTGGAGGGCGACGCCAGCACCTACGCCACCTTCGGCCACCTCGCGCGCACCGTGCGGGCGCTGGATGCGCGCATCGAGGTACCGGTGATCGCGGGCGTGAACGCCTTCACGGCCGCCTGCGCCACGCGCGGCATGCCGCTGGCCGAGCAGGACGACACCATCGCCATCGTGCCCGCCGCCTACGGCGTGGGCGCGGTGGACCGCCTGCTGCCCGACTTCGACACCCTGGTGCTCATGAAGGTCAAGCCGCTCATGGACGACCTGATCGACTGGCTGGAGCAGCGCGGCCTGCTGCCGCACACCCAGTTCATCGAGCGCGTGGGCGCACCCGACGAGCGCTGCGTGGAAGGCCCCGATCTGCCCGCACTGCGCGGCACCAAGGTCAGCTACCTCTCGCTCATGGTGGTGAAGAACCCGCACCGCATCCGCGGCGAGCGCATCAAGGGCTGCCTGAAGAAATCCTCGCCTGCGGCCCCCGCTGCGGACCATCCCCTTTCCGACGAACCGGAGCTTGCCGAATGAACACCCCTGCCACCCCTGACGTGGTCCTCTCCGCCCCCGCGCAGCCCGCCAGCGAGGTGCGCGTGTGCCTCGTCGCCATCACCCGCCACGGCGCCGCCCAGGCCGCGCAGCTGGCGCGCGACGTGCCGCAGGCGCACGTCTGCACCGCCGCCAAATTCGCCGCCGCCTTCGAGGGCCTGCCCAACACCGTGCGGGCCTACGAAGGCGCGCTGCGCGACGAGATCGCGCCGCTCTTCGCGCAGTACGACCAGCTGGTCTTCTTCGTCTCGCTGGGCGCCGTGGTGCGCCTGATCGCGCCGGTGCTCAAGTCCAAGGACGAGGACCCGGGCGTCACGGTGGTGGACGATGCCGGCCAGTTCGTCATCCCCGTGCTCTCGGGCCACGTGGGCGGCGCCAACGAATGGAGCGAACGCATCGCCGCGCTGATCGGCGCCACGCCCGTGCTCACCACCGCGTCCGATGTGGGCAAGACCATTCCCGTCGACATCCTCGGCCGCCACCTGGGCTGGCGCGTGGAAGCGCCCAAGATCAACATCACGCGCGTCTCGGCCCACGTGGTCAACGGCGAGCCCATCGCCGTGGTGCAGGAAGCCGGCAGCCGCCAGTGGTGGAACCGGCCCACGCCGCTGCCCGCCAACATCACCTGCCTGGACGGCTGGAGCGGCGTGGATCCCGAACGCTTCAAGGCCGTGCTGTGGGTCACGCACGACGAGGTCGCGCCCGAGCGCTGGGCCGCGTGGCACGAGCGCCTGGTGGTGTACCGCCCTCCGCAGGACGCGGACAAGGCCGCCGCGTGATCTCCGCTGCCGCCATCGCCGCCGCTGCGTTCCCGGACGCGGCCACCGGCTCCGGCGTCCGCCTGGCGATCGGCCTGGGCTGCGACCGCGGCACGCCCGAGGCCACGGTCGAGGCCTGCCTGCGCGAAGCGCTCGCCCAGGTGGGCGCCCGGATCGCCCAGGTGGCCGTGGCCGCCAGCATCGAGGCCAAGCGGGACGAAGCCGCCTTCCTCTCGCTGGCCGCCCGCCACGGCTGGCCGCTGCGCTGGTACGCCGCCGCGCAGCTCGCCGCGGTGCCCGTTCCCAACCCGTCGGAAACCGTGCTGCGCTACATGGGCACGCCCTCGGTCAGCGAAGCCGCCGCGCTGCTGGCCGCGGGCGCTGCCGACGCCTCGGCGCTGCTCGTCGAAAAGCACCGCCTGCGCGGCCCGGACGGGCGCAACGCCACGGTCTCCATCGCGCGCATGGCGCAGGCCCCGCAGGGCATGTCCGATCACGCCGGCTGAGGCACCGCGCAAGCGCCTCGAACCGGATTCCTCCCGCAACTCACTGAAAGGTCCACCATGCATATCGAAATCGGCATCCTCTCGCAGGACAAGATCGCCTATGCCTCCGTCGCCGCCACGGCGCTTTTGGGCGCGCACGCGCTGCCCCTGCTCAAGAGCCCCACGGCCTGGCTGCGCACGCTGCTCGCCGCGTTCTTCTTCAGCGTGCTGATGCAGGTCTGGCACATGCCCGTGGGCCCGTCGGAGCTGCACTTCGTGGGCGCCATGCCGATCTACCTGCTGTTCGGCTTCATCCCCACGCTGTTCGGCTTCGGGCTGGGGCTGCTCGCGCAGGCCCTGGTCTTCGAGCCGCAGGATCTGGCGCACCTCGCCATCAACTTCCTGAGCCTGGCCGTGCCGCTCTTCGCGGTGCACCACGGCCTGGGCAAACGCATGCAGCGCATCAGCGTCGCCAACGTGCTCAAGCTCGATGCCGTGTACTACGCGGGCGTGACGCTCATGGTGGGCTTCTGGCTCTCCATCAGCAGCGACGCGGCCCCGGTGGCCGACTGGGCGCTCTTCGCCGCGTCGTACCTGAGCCTCGTGGCCGTGGAGCCGCTGCTCACCATCGGCATCACCGTCGCCGCCGCCCGCCTGCGCGGCCGCCGCTGGCTCGCCGCCTGCATCGACGAGCGCACGCTGCAGCGCATCGCCGCGCCCGCATTGCCGGCCGCCTGACCTCCACACGACAGGAAACGACACGCACATGTCCGCAGGAAAGATCATGCTCGTGGGCATCGGCCCCGGCAGCACCGACCACATGACCGCGCGCGCGCGCGCTGCCATCGCCGAGGCCGACACCATCATCGGCTACGTCACCTACATCAAGCTCGTGGCCGATCTCATCGAGGGCAAGGAGATCATCCGCAAGTCGATGACCGAGGAGCTCGACCGCGCCATCGAGTCGCTGGCCCGCGCCCGTGAGGGCAAGAAGGTCGCGCTCATCTCCTCGGGCGATGCGGGCGTGTACGGCATGGCCGGCCCCACCTTCGAGGTGCTGTTCCAGGCCGGCTGGACGCCCCCTGCCTTCGACGAGAACGGCGTGGTCGAGCCCGGCGGCATCGAGGTCGAGATCGTGCCCGGCGCCTCGGCCCTCAACAGCTGCGCGGCCCGCGTGGGCGCGCCGCTCACGCACGACTTCTGCGCCATATCCCTCTCGGACCTGCTCACGCCCTGGCCCACCATCGCGCGCCGGCTCGACGCCGCCGCCATGGCCGACTTCGTGGTCGCGCTCTACAACCCCAAGAGCGGCCGCCGCACGCGCCAGATCGAGGAAGCCCAGCGGCTCTTCCTGCGCCACCGCAGCCCCGATACGCCCGTGGCGATCGTCAAGAGCGCGTACCGCCGCCGCGAACGCATCGAGTTCGCCACCCTGGCCACCATGTGCGATGCCGACATCGGCATGCTGAGCACCGTGCTCATCGGCAACAGCAACACCATCGTGCAGCACGGGCTCATGGTCACGCCGCGCGGCTACGCCAACAAATACGACGTGGAAGACGGCGGCGCCACGCGCGAAGGCGAACGGCCCGGCCGCTCGCTCTCCACGGGCCTGAACGGCTGGCTGGAGAACCTGCAGCTCGACCACGCCGCCGGCGAAAGCATCGAAGCGCTGGCCCTGCGGCACCGCCTGCCGGCCGACTACATCCGCGACACCCTGGCCCAGCCGCTCGCCATCGCCGAGGCCACCACGACCGAGGAAGAAGCATGAGCACCGATACGTCCGACACCACCACCACCACCACCGCAGCCGCTGCGCCCGCCGAAGGCGTGCGCGTCGTCGTCAAGCCCAAGATCGGCAGCTACCGCCGCCACATCCTCATCTGCACCGGCCCGCGCTGCGCGCAGGAGGGCCAGGCCCAGGCCCTGTTCGACAGCCTGGGCGAGAAGTTCAAGGCCGCGGGCCTGAACGACGGCGACCTGCGCGTCAAGCGCAGCCGCGTGAGCTGCTTCGCCGCCTGCAAGGGCGGCCCGGTGATGTGCGTGCAGCCCGACGGCACCTGGTACTACGACGTCACGCCCGAGAACATGGACCGCATCATCGAACAGCATCTGGTGGGCGGACAGCCGGTGGAGGAGCTGGTGTTCCACCAGGGACCGACGGGGAACTGAAGGGGGCCGCGCGCCTTCAGAACGTGTTGACGGGGTCTCAAGGCCGGGGCCTCATGAATCGCTGCTCCAGCACCCGCTGGCCCCACTGGTCGCCTGGGCGCTCTTCCACGCAAGTGAAACCATGGGCTTCGTAGAGGCTGCGCGCCGCATGCAGGCCGCTGAAGGTCCATAGCTGCGTCTCCCGGAACGCGGGCCGCTCGTCCACGAAAGCCAGCGCTGCCTCCAGCAGCCGGCGGCCCACGCCGGCACCGCGCACCCCGTCGTCCACGATGAACCAGCGCAGGTGGGCGATGCCTGGTCCCAAGTCTTCGCCGTCGATGGCCACCGAGCCCACGATGCGCCCCCGCGATTCGGCCCACCAGAGCCGGCCCGGCCCGGCCGCTTCGTGCAGGCCGGGGCGGGCGCAGAAGTTCGCCAGACCCTTCGCCACCACGGCCTCAAACCGCGGGCCGAAATCCACCTGGCGCGCATAGTAGAGCGCGTGCATCTCGGTGATGCGGGCGATCAGCCCGGTGCGGTAGCCGGAATGCAGCGTGATCGGCGCAGCAGGCGGCGATACCGCAGACCCGGTACCCGCATCGCAGGAGCGCTCCAGCGCATCGGCATAGAGGCGCATGCCCTCCAGCACCATGCGGTATTGCTGCGGCGGCATCTGCGCCATCGCGCCCGTCACCTGTGCCCGGGCGAACGCATGGATGGATGCCACCCGGCTCCGGCCCTGCGCGGTCGGCGCCAGCCACTTCACGCGCGCATCGTCCGCCGCGGCGCACTCCCGCACCAGGCCCGTATCGATCAGCTTGCGCAGCATGCGGCTCACGCTGGACTTCTCCAGCCGCAGCCGCTCGCCCAATTCCCGCGCGGAGAGCCGGCCCTCGCCCTGCTCGATCTCGATCAGCGCATGCACGGCCGAAGGCGAAAGATCGGTGCCGGCGAAGTCGCCTCCCATGAAGCCCAGGGCCCGCACCATGGCGCGGGAGGCTGAACGGACGTCCTCGATGAAATCTGCCGATGGGTCCATGGCGCAATAGCTCCTGTTTGGTTGTATCGTACAACCATGAGTGGCGACGCGACAGACCGGATGGAAATTCAGCGTTGCGCCGCCGTATCTCGGGCCTGTATCAGCAGCCCTTGCAGGGCAGAGCAGCCGGGCCCCGGCAGCACGGCCAGTCCCAGCCCCAGGGCCAGCGCGTCCCCCTCGGCCAGCCGGCGATAGGCCACGCCCGTGCGCCTCAGCCCGGCGAACGAACCGGCCAGCAGCGCCACCCCCCGCCCGGCCGCGACCTCGGCCAGCAGGACGTGGTGGTCCGCCGGCTCGCGCAGCCGGTGCGGCGCGAAGCGGTGCCGCGCGAACACCTGCTCGCAGTGGTCGTAGAACGCCGGTTGCCGGGCCCGCTCGAACCAGAAGACGGGCCCATCCGCCAGATCGGCCAGCCGCAGCAGCCGGCGCCGCGCCAGCGGGTGCGTGGAGGGTATCGCCACCACCATGGGCAACCGGTCCAGTTCCTGCACCTCCAGCCCGCGCACGTCCGTCGGCATCGCGACGATGGCGGCATCGAGCCGGCCCGCGCGCAACTGCCGTACCAGCCGCGGCGAGGTGTCCGACGCCACCTCCACCCGCACCCCGGGCTGCAGCGCCTGCACGCGATCGGCCAGCCCCCGGAACCAGGCCGGCTCGGCCGCGCTGGTCAGCCCCAGCCGCAGCGTGGCCGGCACGGCGGCGACCTGGAAGGCGGCCTTGGCCTGCCGCAGCAGATCGGCCACGCCGCGCGCATAGGGCAGCAGCCGATGCCCCGCTTGCGTGAGATGCACGCCACGGGCGTGGCGATCGAAAAGCGGCATGCCCAGCCGTGCCTCCAGCTCGCGGATCGCGCGGCTCAGGGGCGGCTGCGAAAGATGCAGCGCTTCCGCCGCCTGCCGAAAGCTCAACGCATCGGCCACCGCCAGGAAGAGGGCCAGCGAACGGGAATCGAGTTTTTGGGACATACCAAAAAGGTATCACCAAAACGGTCATTCCTGGAGCGCTCCAGGCCTCCTACATTGGCAGCCAAGACACCTGAAAGGACCTGGCATGCCCCACGCAACCCACCCGCTGACCTCCGCATCACACGGTAGCCCGACGACGGCCCCGTACATCGACAACGCGCGCCACGAGCGCGGCGCCCGCATGCTGGCCCAGGTGGACGGCCCCGCGGGCCTCGCCGTGGTCGAGCAACTGGCACAGTCCTTCCCCGACTTCGCCCGCCTGCTGCTGGAATTCCCGTTCGGCGACATCTATTCGCGCCCTGCGCTGGGCCTGCGCGAACGCGAGCTGGCCACCGTGGCGGCCCTGTGCGCCATGGGCCATGCGCTACCGCAACTGCGCGTCCACGTGCATGCGGCGCTGCACGTGGGCTGCAGCCCGGAAGAGATCGTCGAGGTGGTGATGCAGATGGCGGTCTACGCCGGCTTTCCGGCCGCGCTCAATGCGCTGGGCGTGGTGCGCGAGGTGTTCGCCGCATCGGGCATTGCGCTGCCGCTGAGCGCTGGCGGTCAGGCCGACAAGGACGAGGCGCCATCGACGGCCGCATAGCGCGATGGGGGGAAGGCGGATGCGCTTCACCGCCGCGCCGCGGGCTTGCGCAGCAGCCAGCGCAGGCCCGCGCCGATCAGGTACAGCGTCAGCGCCGCCGGCAGCGTGAACATCGACCCCCATGCGCCCGTCAGGAACACCGCATAGGCCACGTCGGACAGCCCCGGCGCGGCGGCGCAGTGCATGCCCGATCCTTCGTTGCCGGTGCACTCCAGCAGCGCGGCCAGCGGCCACCAGACCAGCAGCAGCAACAGCGGCGCCAGGCCCAGGAGCGTGCACAGCAGCCCGAACCCGTGGCGGGCGAGGAAGGGAAAGCGCCGGGCGAAGGGGGCCATCAGATGGCGGACCGCGCTATTTCCGGCCGCCCACCGCCAGCAGCAACCCGCCCACGGCAATGGCTCCGATGCCGAGCCACAGCGGAACGTTGACGCGTTCCTTTTCCTTGGCGGAAATCTCCAGCGGACCGAGCTTCACCACGGTGGTGTCCTTCGTGTAGCTGAAGCCGCCGTAGGCGCCGGCCACGATGAGGGCCAGGGCGACGAGTCGGGTGGCGTTCATGGTCTGGGTTCTCTCAGGAAAGTCCTGCGCGGGCGCCATGGGGGCAGCGGGGCGGCTGCCCGGCAGGGGAATGCGGATGGGGAAACGCTGCCATGCATGAGCATAAGCGCTGCCGCACCGCCGTGGCTCACCGCGGCCGGTACATCTTGAACTTCTGCTCCGGCCCCACCGAGAAATAGTCCGCCGGCCCGCCCGCGCGCAGGATGTGCCCGGCGGTCGCGGTGTCGTACACGCCGTCCTTCAGCAGGGCCGTGTCGATGTGGATCATCACCACTTCGCCGAGCACCAGCCAGGTCGGCACCTGCACGCCGTCCGCGCCCTGCAGCTGCAGGATCTGCGTGCAGCGGCATTCGAAGGTGACGGGGCTTTCGGCCACGCGCGGCGGGGCGACGCGCTCCGAGGGCAGGGGCGTGAGGCCGGCCAGCGCGAACTCGTCCACCTCGGGCGGCACGGCCGCGCAGCTCTGGTTCATCGCCTCCGCCAGATCGCGCGTGGCGAGGTTCCAGACGAATTCGCCGGTGGCCTGCACGTTGGCCAGCGTGTCCTTCGCGCCGATGCTGGCGAAGCCCACGATGGGCGGCACGTAGTTGAAGGCGTTGAAGAAGCTGTAGGGCGCGAGGTTCAGCGTGCCCTCGGCGCTGCGCGTGCTGATCCAGCCGATCGGACGCGGCCCCACGATGGCGTTGAAGGGGTCGTGCGGCAGGCGGTGGCCGCTGCGCGGCTCGTAGCTGTGGAGGGTGCGGGCGGTGGTCGTCATGGCCGCCACGATACACAAAACCCCCGTCAGCCGCCGCGCGGCCCGGCCTGCGTGCCCAGGAAGCGCCCCGGCGCCATGCCCACCGTGCGCCGCACCATCGCGCTGAAGGCGCTCGGGCCGTAGCCCAGTTCGGCCGCGATCTGCCCCATCGGCTGGCGCGAGGCCGCCAGCGCCACCGCCTTCGCCAGCACCACCTGCTGGCGCCACTGCGTGAAGGTGGTGCGCAGTTCGGTGCGGAAGAGCCGCGCCACCGTGCGCGGGCTGGCCCCAGTGTCGCGCGCCCAGTCGGCCAGCGTCGCGTGGCGGGTGGGGTCGGCCAGCACCGCCTCGCACAGGTGGCGCAGCCGCTTGTCGCGCGGCAGGTCCACGCCCAGGCGCACCACCGGCGCGCGGCGCAGCTCGTCGAGCACCAGCGCGCTCAGCAGGCGCTCCCGCCGCAGCGCCGCTTCGGAGGGCGGGGGCGCATCGTCGGGCTCGCACGGCATCTCGCGCACCAGCGCGCGCAGCAGGTCCGACACCTCCAGCACGCGGCACTGCCGCCACGGGGCTTCTTCGGCGCGCGGCACGCCCGGGCCGCAGCGCCCGCGCGGCTGGTGCAGGTAGAGCGTGCGCAGGTCGGCGCTCTCCACCATGGTCACCGTGTGCTCCACGCCCGGAGGAATCCAGAGCGCCCGCGAGGGCGGCACGATGTACGTGCCCTGCGCCACGGTGAGCCGGATCGCGCCCGTGGTGGACACCGCCACCTGCGCCCACGGATGGCTGTGCGGCAGCACCTGCGTATCGGCCGAGAGATGCCGCATCTTCGCGCGCACCGGCCGCGCCGGGCCCGGCACGAACAGGTGCGGCGTGAGCGAATCCACGTACGACAGCGCGCGCTGCGTGCGCGGTGCGCGCGGGGGGCGGTCAGGCCGTGTTCCGGCCGCATGAGCGGAAAGTGCGGTGCTTGGCATGTTTGCGATAGTCTTTGGCCGGCTATCGTAATGCGGACGCGGGCAGGCTTCTTAAGATCGACGCATGACCCCGATCAACGCACCCACAGCCACGTTGCGGCAGGACGCCCGCACCATCGGCCTCATCGGCCTGGCGCACGGCTCCTCGCATTTCTTCCACATGCTGCTGCCGCCGCTGTTCCCGTTCCTCATCGCCGAGTTCGGCTACAGCTACTCCGAGCTGGGGCTGCTGGTGTCGGTGTTCTTCGTCATCTCCGGCGTGGGGCAGGCGCTGTCGGGCTTCATCGTGGACCGCGTCGGCGCGCGCCCCGTGCTGTTCTTCGCGCTGTCGAGCTTCGTGCTGTCCGGCCTCGTGGCGAGCACCGCCACCGGCTATGCCGGTCTGATGGCGGCGGCGGCGCTCGCGGGCCTGGGCAACGCGCCCTTCCATCCGGTGGACTTCACCATCCTCAACAAGCGCGTCTCGCCGCAGCGCCTGGGCCACGGCTTCTCGGTGCACGGCATCTCGGGCAACCTCGGCTGGGCCACCGCGCCGGTGTTCATGGGCGGCATCACGGTGGCCACCGGCTCCTGGCGCGCGGCCTGCCTGTGCGGCGGCGTGCTCGCGCTGATCATCCTCACCATCATGGTGCTGAACCGCGATGCGCTCGACGACCGCCAGGGTGCCGCGGCCGCCTCGCCGGCCGCCGGCAAACCGGGTGCCGCCGCCGCGACGTCGGCGGGCGTGGGCGTGGGCGCGATCGCCGAGCACCCCATGGCCTTCCTGCGGCTGCCCTCCGTGTGGCTGTGCTTCTCGTTCTTCTTCTGGACCACCTGCTCGCTGAGCGTCATCCAGAGCTTCGCCAGCCCCACGCTGCAGAAGATGTACGGCCTGCCGCTGTCCCTCACGGCGATGGTCGTCACCGGCTACATGCTGTGCGGCGCCGCCGGCATGGTGGTGGGCGGCTTCCTGGCCGGCCGCGTGGCGCGGCTGGAGCGCACCATCACCGTCTGCCTACTGGCCACGGCCGTGCTGCTGGTGGTCGCCGGCAGCGGCCTGCTGCCCGGCATGGCCGCCATGGTCTTCGTCGCGTTGGCGGGCGTCGGCACCGGCCTGGCCGGCCCCTCGCGCGACATGCTCATCAAGCGCGCGGCACCGCCCGGCGCCACCGGCCGCGTCTACGGCACCGTGTACTCGGGGCTGGACCTCGGCTTCTGCGTCGCCGCCCCCGTGTTCGGCGCCATGCTGGACGCGGGCATGACCTCCGGCATCTTCTACGGCTCGGCCGCCGCGCTGGTGCTGGGCGTGGCATCCGCCGGCGTGGTCGGCATCGGCGTCGCGGCCAGGGCGCGGGCACAGCGCATGGCTGCGGCGGCATGAGAGACGCGCGAGGCGGAAGCCACCGCGCGTGGTGACGGTCGAGCGGCAGGGCCGCGAACACCTGCGCATCGTCGTGCGGCCGCGCCTGCGGGCAGCGGTCATGCTGCTGATCGGCACTTGCCTCGCCGTGCTGCCGTGGATCGCGGCAGTCCACCTGATCGGCGATCCGCAGGCCCGCGCGCGCCTGGCTGCGGAGAGCTTCTGGGCGATCGCGATGCTGTGCCTCTGGGCCGTGCTGGTGTGCGGCGCGGGCATCGCCCTGGTGCGCTTCGCGCCGCGCAGCCGCGAAGCCGTTCTGTCGGGCCAGCACGGCACGGGCGAGGCCCTGCGCCACTACCACGCTGCGCCGAGCCTGCGCGACATGGGCGTCGTGCTGCACCACGTCGACGCGGTGTGGCTGCGCCGTGTACCGCATGGCCGCGGTGGGCTGCGGCGCGAGGAACTGGTGCTGCGCTGCATGCACGGCGGCCCCCGCGTGCTGGCCTGGGTCGCGGTGCTGCCCGGGGCCGCCGCACCGCCCCGCCTCGCGGACGCCGCCCGAGCGGTGGGCGATTTCCTGAACGTGCCCGTGGCGTTGAACGGAGAACCGCTGCCTGCGCGATCGGCCGCCCGCCGGCGGCAGGCCCGCAGCCTGCCCAAGGTGGCGGAGCCGCCGGTGGACGCGTTCCGGCTGCGCGCTCCCGGCCGATGCATGGCCGCGGCCGGCGCGGCGCTGGCCGCCCTGATCGCGGCCTGGCTGGGGCTGCAGGTGCTGGGCGCGGTGCAGACAGGCCACCTCGCCGTCCATCCCCGGGCGGGCGGGGTGCGGCACTATCTCTGGGCCGTCGCGCCCGGGGCGTTCGTCTTCCAGCTCGTGCTGACGGCGGTGCTCGCGGCGCTGTGTGCGCTGGTGGCCTGGGTGGGGGCGAGGATGGCGCTGGGGCGAAGGAGCTGGCTGGCTTGATGGGAGCCAAGGCAAAGGGCTGCCATCAGCTTTCTCTACGTGCATCTTTCCTTGCTCTCCACGCTTTCAGGCCCTTGAGCGCCAGCCAGGAGAACAGAGGACAAAGCACCAAAGCTGCGACCAGGAATCCAGCCAGCATGGCATCGGTCAGCCTGTCAAAGCTCTCCGCTTTGCCGAGATAGAGCATGTGGACGAGCCATGAAGCGCACCATGCACCGTAGAGGCCAGCGGCGATGCCCAGCAAACATGCAACTGCACTCGATGCCTTCGTCACACCGTTTCCCAGAACCATACGGCGCCCTTTTCGTAATGACTACCGAATGGAGTATAGATACTCAGAACAGATGAAAAGGAGGAAAGACGCCAACCATTCCAGAGATCAATGTGATCTCCTTGCATGCCTGGACCGTAGAAATCCTTGAAAAAGACGATGCCTTTGCGATTGTCGATTCGCTTCATGCCCTCGGCGCCAGAGTACTTCTCCACGATCGTGATGCCTGGAATCGTAATTTTCGTCAAAGCATTGGCGAGTTCTTCCGCTGCGAGTATGTGACCATCCTCGCCTTTGTGTTGCCAGCAACGGCGCACTGGCCATCTACGTGTAGGGATTCCGGATCTTTCGAAGCACGAGCCCATGCGAATGGCGCATTGGTTATCGAAATTTTTCTTCCCGTTGGTGGAGCAGGGGAAATCTCCTGTCGGGTGGTTCTCCCATAATTTGCGAAATAAGCTCATGAATTCCCGCCATTATGTAAATGCGGAAATATATTGGTAAATCGCTGGATTTTGCTGTTGATTGTTTTATGCTTTCTATAAGCATAGGTATGGGATCAACACGGATATCGAAATGCCGTGAGCGCTGCGCTAGGCGAACGATAGCGCAGCGATGCCATTGGCTGCAGCGGCGGGGCAGGCGACCCCGCCATTAAAACGCCATCACTTGGTCTTCGAATGCCCGTGCGCCGCATTCCCCTCGGACGCCATGCTGCTGGCCAGCACCTTCGCATACGCGGACTTGTCCAGGTGCACCGAGCAGTACTGATCGAGTTCGGGCTTGATCTTCTCGACGGCGTCCTCTTCGAACACCGCTTCCTTCTTGCCGCCCTGCGTGTGGCCCACGGCGTAGTAGATGAACTTGGGCTTGATGGTTTCGTCCATGCCCACGTAATCGGAGCAGGTGGTCTTCACGATCGGCTTGCGGGCCTTCGCGGCCGGCGCGGCGGCCACGGCGGCCGTTGCGGTGGGCGCCTTGGCGGGGCTCGGCGTCTGCGCCATCGCGGTGGCGGCGACCAGGGTGGACAGGGTCAGGGCGGACAGGCGGGCAAGAACTCTCATGATGGCACTCCTCGATCGAACGATGATGATGGGTCTCCCGGGGAGGCGCCGCGCAGCACAGCGCGGCGGCCTGGCCGGTTCAGTGTCGTCAGCACCGCGGTTTCGTGGGGAAAATCGGCGGGGCTTTCAACGACGGTTTCATCGTAGGAGCGCAGGCTTAGACAGGTCTTAGAACCCGTCCGTGGCGCCCGGCGGCGCGGCATCGATGTCGATGCCCACCCACCGCTGCAACGCATCCGGCGCGGCCCGGGCCTGCACGCGCTCGCCGCGGGCGGGAAACACCTGGGCGTAATGCAGCACGCCGTCCTCGCCGAAGCGAAAGTCCTCCGCGAAGCCCTTCACCACCACCTCCTGCCGCGCGATCGTCCAGGAAGCCACGTCGATCAGCACGGCGCAGGTGACGGGCCCCGTGCCGTAGTCGGTGGTGAGCCATTCCTGCGCGGCAAGAAATCGCGCATCGGCCGACCAGCACAGCGGCGCGCCGAAGATCCGGTGCGGTACCGCGCGCCCGCCGATCGACAGCCGGAAGAACGCCGGGCCGAAGCGGATCTCGCCTGCGAGGAGCAGGTCTGCACGGTGCGTGCCGTCGGGGGAGCGCGGCATGGAGAGGGCAGGAGGATGGACGAAGGAAGGCGGAGACCGCCATGGGCATGCGACCCGCCCCCACAGCCCTTCGGCATCACGCGGTGCGGCTGCGGCGCGCGGAGAGCCGCGGAACCACCCCGCCCGTGGCCTGCATGTAGTCGCGGTACGCCTGCCCGAACACCTCGCACATCATCGCCTCTTCGCGCGGAATGCGCACGATGCAGAGGATGCCCACGGCGACGAGCGCGCCCATCCCCGCGACGGCATTCGGCAGCAGCAAGGCCTGCGCCAGCGCGAACAGCAGGAACGCGGCATACATCGGGTGCCGCATGAACCGGTACACGCCCCGCTGCACGATCTGGTGGTTCGGGCGGATCTCCAGCGTGATCGACCACCACGTGCCCAGCTCCGCATGCGCTCGCCAGAACAGCCACAGACCCGCGGCCCAGACCAGCGCCCCTGCCGCCGGCCATGCGTCCGGAGGATCGGCATAGGAAGCGCCATCGAGCCAGGGCGTGAAGATGTAGATGAGCGGCAGCACCATCTGCCCGATCGCCACGAGCCCGATCAGCGACTTGTCCAGGGCCGTTGAATGGTTGGCCCGCGATGGCCCCGCGGCGCGGGCACGGCGCTGGTAAATGGTGCGGATGCCCTGGTAGGCCAGCAGGCCGACGAGGAATATCGCCTGCGGTGCGTGAAGATGCATGGGTTCCCTCCCTGTCTGTCTTTTTTAGTGCCCAGCCATTCTGTACCGCCGTGCACGCAGCGGACAGTGGCGAGCCTTTCTGCCAGGCATAACCAGCGGCAATGCTCACGTTGGTGTCGTGAGAACGGCCAGCGCGGGTGGGAAAACAGAAGCAGGAGAGGACGAGAAAACGTTCAGGAAAGGTGGCCGAGCACCCGGGCATACGGGCTCGCCAGGAAGCAGAAGCCCGCCAGATTCAGCACCACCGTCGCCCAGAACACCGTGCGGAATTCCGCCTTCGTCGATTTGTGCCGAAGCACCTGCTGCGCGACCAGCGCCCCGGGCCAGCCGCCCACCAACGCCAGCCAGTGGAGCTTCCGCTCCGCAATGCGCCAGGCGCCGCGCCGTGCTGCGGACTTGTCGATGGCATAGGCCAGGAACGTGACCACGCTGGCCCCGAGGTACAGCCCGAGCGTCCAGCGCGGTGGACGGCCCAGCCCGTAGCCGGCCAGCAGCACCGCGGCACCCAGCACGAGCGCCCATACGCTGGCGGCGTTCCAGGATGCGCCGCGCGGGGTATCGGAACGCGGACGGGCGGCCCGGCCAGCCGGTGGCCGGCTCGTGGCGCGCACCAGCTCCACCTGGACTGCGCGCTTCTTGCCCTGCGGGCCCATCTCGACCGCGAAGCTGACGCGCTGGTGCACCTGCGGGCGCTCCTGGAGCAGGCCGCGGAACGCCTTGATGTGCACGAAGACCTCCTGCCCGCCTTGCGTGGGCTGGATGAAGCCGAAGCCGCGGTCGTCGTTCCAGGAGTGGATGGTGCCTTCGAAGCGCATGGAAGAGGTTTTTTGGAATAGAGCTTTGCTGCGCCCTACCTGACCCTGATGGACCAGGCAGCGCATTCAGACTAAACCCGGCTGCTGGCACCAAAGCCGCACCCTGCAGGTGTATTTGCGTGCCGAGCGATGTGTCAACAACCAATCTTGTAAACCGAACTCGACTCGGAGTCGACTGGCAACGGACTGATCGTCGATCTCGGCGAGCAGGAGCAAACTTCCCTTTGTCGCGGAAAGAAAAAAGTATGTCGACCAGCCAGCCGGGCCCGGAGTAGAAAGCATCTGCTCTCGACAAAGCTGCTTCCTCAAAGTTGCGCCCGTCGTACCGTGTCATCTTGACTAATAAAAAATCGAGCCTTCTCTTCTTTTTAAGGCAGGAAATCACACACCGCCAAACGCATGCTGGTACTGTCCCCGCACTGGTTTTATAAAAAGATTTGGATCTTGTCAACGCAGAACCGGCCAGCATCGGTTTCCGATTCCGCCGCATACACTCCAGTTAGCACGCCCAGTTCTGTACCTTTTTTGATCTAGGCCAAACGACTTTTTCCTTAAACTGAATTGTCCTGGATCGGAAATCTGCCGAACTTACTTGGGGTCTATGCTCAGGAGCTCCTATGCAAAAGACGCACCGTGTAGAGTGCTGAATGAAAAAAGCGCAGCGTTGGAAATGAGGCGACAGAGCATGATTGTGAAGGCTGAGGTTAAATTAAGCGGCCGCCGAAGGCAGTCAGCTGGAACGCCAGGCTGTGCATGGCGCTGCACCGGCTGCCAAATTTAATTTGGCGACTTGCCATCCGTTGTGCGCGTGTCATGCAATTCCCGTGCAAGCATGGACAACGAAATCTATGTAGCCCCTAGCGGATGCGATGTAGCTGCGTATATCTCCCAGAGACAGATCGGAGGCATCGTCATTATGATGAACTATATTATTTCTTCTGGTGACGACGGTTTGAATAAGATCCTTCCACATCTCCCAGTTGACTTTATCGGTCGCCAAGTCAACACCTACGTAGGCTAGGGCCTCCTTCGTACGATAGACGTTTCCAGAAACGAGATCGTCAACTTCCTTTCGCGTCATGCCAATCGCGAGCCGTCCGCCCTGCGCTGCTCCGTCGCCCTTCTTCTTTGTGTTGTACCTCCACTCAATGAGCGCTGTAGGAATGGCAGCGGTCCGAGCTCTTTCATCGATGTCTTCTGCGATAGCGAAGACTATCTCCTTAATGCACATCTCAAGGTGGGCGCACAGGGAAATCAAGAATGACTTGGTAAAAAAGTTTATGTTGTCAGTGAGAATCGGAGAACCGCCACTGCCCCCGACGACTTCCTGTTCAGCGGCGCGCACCATCGTCTCAAGTTCCGTCAAACCGGTCTTATATGTCTGCGCAGCAGACCTGACCCGCGCACTCATGACGCCAAGATCGGGGTGGTGAGCTTCGCCCACAACTCACGGCGCTTTAAGATAGATGATTTGTTCTGAATGCCGCCCGACAAAGTTCTTTGAAACTCAGCGTTCTTGCAGAGCTTCTCAAAAGCTTTTCTAATCTTTTCTTCTTTCCCCGCGACGTGTGACTTTTTAACAGACGCCATGCTATTCATTAGTAAGTCGTAATGGACAATGCTCTGCCTCGGCAGATTTTTGGTTGTATCTGCGAATACGTTCTCTCTAAAAATTTGCTCGCAAACTGCAAGTGTGTTATTAAAAAGACTGCGGAGTCTCCTTATTTTTGTCTGAGAAATATTTGCATTTTCCCGCATGTAGGCATCCAGGAACTTTGAAAGTCTTCCCTCGTAACTTTCCAGATCGTCTTGCAAGGCAAAGAATCGAAGAACGAGTTCTTCGCCCTCTCTTGAATCCTTCTGCGTATTGCCAAACATTGAGACTGCCGGCTTATTTGCTAATTCGATCAATAGGTCATTTAGAGCGCCGGGATAGATCGCGTGACGAATCTCTTGGTCTGAAAGT
Organism: Comamonadaceae bacterium UBA4962; assembly: GCA_002397315.1. Classification (GTDB taxonomy): domain Bacteria; phylum Pseudomonadota; class Gammaproteobacteria; order Burkholderiales; family Burkholderiaceae_C; genus Paracidovorax. The sequence continues at coordinate 85 of DHAE01000030.1, read as the reverse complement.
CGAACCGCACCTTGATTAAGTCGCGAAAATATCTCCTGCACCAAATTAGGTGGATTCTCCTTCCTAGAGCGTGTTATGAACGTTG